>NZ_CANLEA010000012.1 GCF_947489565.1 uncultured Kordia sp.
AGGCATTGTTGAAGCTCCTCACTTCGGCTACGCTTAGTGACCTTGCTTTTACTTTACTTAGTAGATTGTATCACACTATATATCTATATACTATATAGTGAGAGCGACTGGCGAAAGCGTGACCCTTTGTATTTTATTTAAAAAGACAAAGGGAAAACCCATTAGGTCTTTGGTCTTTGGTCTTTGGTGTTAGGTCTTTGGTGTTGGGGGTTGGGGGTTGGGGGTTGGGGGTTGGAACTTTAATCTATTATAGAAAAGAACGAAGACTATTTCTTTTTTTGTGTTTTCCCAGACCATTTGTCTGTTAATTCAATATAGGAAAATGGTAAGGCTGATGGTTGCCTTTTTAACTGATTGTTATTGAATGCCCTTTGAAGAATGTCTTCTATAAGGTAATCTTCATGATTGGAATCTGGTTTGAATTCTTTTTTTAATGAGATGTCAAATAGATTTGCTGTAGCATTGTACCAGAAGGCTTTCCAGCCACTTCGTAATCGCTTTACTAATTTGAATGCCGTTTCACCCGTTTGTCGATGAATTAGTTTTACCAGTATTTGCCCTTCCGTTTTGGTGAGCTTTTTTAGTTTAGCTGTTAGTTCATCTTCAATGAACTTTTGTACTCTTCTTGTGTATTTTCTACGTTTTGATTTGGAATCTATTTTGTTGAGTCGCTCATTTAGTTTCAGTAAACGCTCTGCCGCTAATGTAGCATATGGATATACTTTGAGTGTTTTTCTTCGTAGAATTAGATAGCGAATGCGTTCTTCTTTTGAAGCGAATTTTAATTTGTTTAGCACAAGTACCTCATCTAATTCTATAGCAGTGCGTGCAATGGTATCGCCTTCAATGAGATATTGCTCCACTTTTGTAGTGTCTTGCGTAAAAATTTGTGCTTGACTCACAAAAGAAATTAATAATATGATAAGACTTATCTTTTTCATGGGGCTATTAAAAATTCTTTCAATTTTATATCAAATGTAATAATTCGTTCTGTTATAACTATAAAATCTGTTTTAATATTATTATTTTCGTTTGAATTAATTTAAAATTTATGGCAAAAAAGAAAATTATTAATAAAAAGTCAATGACTTTTTTAGAAAAATATTTGAATAATGCAGCTCCAACAGGTTACGAATGGAATGGACAGAAGATTTGGATGGATTATTTGAAACCTTATGTAGACGAATTTATTACTGATTCTTATGGAACTGCTGTCGGAGTTATTAATCCGAAAGCAAAATATAAGGTTGTGATTGAAGGTCATGCTGATGAGATTTCGTGGTATGTAAATTATATTACTGATAACGGATTGCTATATGTGATTCGAAATGGAGGAAGTGATCATCAGATTGCGCCTTCTAAATGGGTAAATATTCATACTAAGAAAGGAATTGTTAAAGGAGTTTTTGGTTGGCCAGCTATTCATACAAGAAATAGAGCTAAAGAAGAACCTCCAAAAATGGACAATATTTTTATCGATGTTGGATGCACTAATAAGAAAGAAGTTGAAGCATTAGGTGTACATGTAGGTTGCGTGATTACGTATCCAGATGAATTCCATGTTTTGAATAAGGATAAGTTTGTTTGTAGAGCTATTGATAATAGAGCGGGTGGATTTATGATTGCTGAAGTAGCTCGTTTGTTACATGAAAATAAGGTGAAGTTGCCTTTTGGATTGTATGTTACAAATTCTGTACAAGAAGAAATTGGTTTGCGTGGTGCTGAAATGATTACACAAACCATTCAGCCAGATGTTGCCATTGTGACGGATGTTTGCCACGATACTACAACTCCAATGATTAATAAGAAGACGCAAGGTGAGACAAAAATGGGCGATGGACCTGTGATTTCGTATGCGCCTGCTGTACAGAATAAATTACGTGAACGAATCATAGAAACAGCCGAAAAGAAGAATATTCCTTTTCAACGTATGGCTTCTAGTCGTTCTACAGGAACCGATACAGATGCTTTTGCTTATAGTAATGGTGGTGTTCCTTCTGCGTTGATTTCGCTTCCGCTACGTTATATGCATACTACTGTAGAAACTGTACATAAAAATGATGTTGAGAATGTAATTCGTTTGATTTATGAAACATTGTTAACGATTAAAGACGGAGAAACGTTTAGTTATTTTGAATAGGTTGTAAATAAGTATTGAGAATTGAGTATTGAGAAGTCCTAGCGATATTATATAGAAGTATCTCAATCTCTTTATTATATAGATTATAGAAACTATACATTATATATGAATAAGGCTTTCAAAATTTGAAAGCCTTATTTTTTAAGAACGCCTCTTTATTATTACCCCAGAAGAGACGTTCTAACTAAAAAAACTAAATAATGTTTCTTTAACCTAAGTATGCATTAGCAGTTCTGCAGTAATCAATATTGTTGTCCTTTTATTAAACTTCATCATCTGTAAAGAACTACTAATACATCACGAAGGCTTAATATCCAGCATTTTGTTGTGTGTCTGGACACGCATTGATTTGATTTTGCGGAATCGGTAATACCAATTCATTCGCATCAAAAGAAAAGCCTTCAATGGTGAATTGTCTTCTTTTGAAATCATGCAAATATTGTCCTTCAAAAGCTAATTCAGAGATTCTTTCCGTCAATACACTATTAATGGTAGCAGCTATACTAGGCAATCCAACTCTGGTTCGCACAGCATCTAAATCTTGTTGTGGTGTTGCTCCAACCGAAGTTCCCAGTTCTAAGTTTGCTTCTGCTCTTGTTAATAGTAGTTCTGGCAATCGTACCATTTGTACATTTCCAAATTGATTGTACCATTTGGTTGTATAGTTTCCTATAATCATAGCCACATTTGAATTTGCATTTAGTCCTCTGTTTTGAGAGGTTAAGAAATTGGTAAAAGGATCCGTGATTCGTACATCACCTCTTCCTCCTTGTACACTTGGTGCCCAAAAAGTATTCATTCCGTTTACTCCATCAATTTCTGATACTTGTATTGAAAAGATATCTTCGGACGTATTTGCATCTTGTGCAAAAGCAAATCTGTAAGTAGGAACAAGACTTGCTCCTGAATCATTGATAGCATTGTTTGCAGCATCTCTGGCGCCTGCATAGTTGCCCGTTTGTAAATATACTCTTGCCAATACTGCATTTACAGTTGCTTTGTTTGCATATATTCCATTGTTGGATGGAACTAATGTGCTTGCTGCTGTTAAATCTGCTAAGACTCTATCGTATACTTGTTCTACCGTGCTTCTTGCATTACAATCGGAAGCAATATCGCCTCCATTAAAAGGACTTGCTTCTGTTTTGAGTACAATTCCTAAATTGGTACTTGCATTGCCATCACTGTATGGTTTTGCGAATAGTTTTACCAATTCGAAGTGAATGAGTGCTCTTGCAAAAAGTGCTTCGCCTTCTACTCTATCTCGATCTGCTTCATTAACAACATCAATAGCTTCTAGCACTAAATTTGCCCTGTTTATAGTACTGTAACCTACATTAAATATGTTATTGACTCTACTGTTTGTTGTTAGTATTTGTTTGTTTATAATTTGACGTGGATCATTGAAGGTTCCGCCAAATGTTATTCTTCCATCTGCAGCTAATAATTCAGGGACAAAAATTAAATCGCCTCCAAGTAAAGCTGTACTTGACATTGTATTGTACACGCCGTTCAGCGCTCCAATTACTTTTTCGTTACTATTTAATGCACTGCTTGCGCTTAGTGTATTTAAAGGTTCTACCTCTACATAATCTTCACATGAAAATGATAGATATGCAATGATGACCATGAAATAGTTTATATATTTATTTTTTATCTGTTTCATCTTCTTATGTTTTAAAATCCAACTTTTACTCCTAGTGTTACTGTTTTTGCTTGCGGTGCTGAATAGAAGTCTACACCCTGAAATACATTACTTCCATTTGCTAAAAAGTCTGTACTTACTTCTGGATCCCATCCATCATATTTGGTGAATGTTAATAGGTTTTGTCCTGTTACATAGATTCGCAAGTCTGTCAACTTTATTTTTTCTAATAGTTTTGGACTGAAATTGTAGCCTAAAGAGATAGTTTTTAATCGTATATACGAACCATCTTGTAAAAATCTACTTGATGATGCAGTTCCGTTTCCTCCTACTAGTCTTGGTTGCGGAATATCTGTGTTTGGATTTTCTGGTGTCCAGTAGTTTAATTCGCTAGCCAATTGATTGTCTATAAAATCTCCTCCAACCATGAATCCGTCAGCAGCTCTGTGAATTTTGTTTCCTTGTACGATATTGAATAGAAAATTAAGATCGAAATTTTTATATTGAAATCGATTGCTGATTCCTGCAACCCAGTCTGGATTTGGACTTCCTAATACTTTAAAGTTTGCAGCATTTGGATCATTTGTTGTATCGCCAGAACCATCATTCAGAAAATATAATGCATCTCCATTGTTGGGATCGACACCTGCATATTCTCTTCCATAAAATACACCGATAGGTTCTCCTTCAATAAGCGCATTCATGTAGCTATCGTTGGTACTTAAAATTGGTTGCCCGTTAATCAGTTTTGTGACTTTGTTTTCGTTTTTAGCAAAATTGACATTCGTTTCCCATTTAAAATCCTCACTATCTACATTTACAGTATTTAAGGTAATTTCAAATCCTTTGTTTTCTATGTTTCCAACATTTGCCGAAAACCCTGTAAAACCAGAAGTAGCATCAATAGGTCTTCTTTGAATTAAGTCTTTTGTTTGCTTGTTGTAATAGTTGAGTTCAAGATTGATTCTGTTGTCTAAAAACCCTAATTCTAAACCAACATCAAACGTAGAAGTCGTTTCCCAGGATAAATCATTGTTTGCCAATTGTGTTGGCGACAATCCTGCCAATTTATTATACGCTACTGGAGAGAATAAAGCCAAACTAGGGAATCCGTTAAAGTTATTTCCGCTGATTCCGTAGCTACTTCTCAATTTCATAAAACTAAGTGTTTTTGAACCTTTTAAGAATGATTCTTCAGAAATTTTCCAAGCTCCAGAAATTGCTGGAAAAAATACACCTTCATCAAAAGCTGAACTTTTATCATATCTTCCTGTAAATCCTACAATATATTTATTGTTCAATTTATACGTTAATCTTCCAAAATAAGAGTAAAATCCGTTATCTGCTTGAGAACCTAATACGGCTGTAGGCACTGCTCCAGTTCCAGTTTGATCCAATCCTGAGATGAATCCTGTGGCGCTTCCACCTGCGATTTCAGTTCTTGTTTTTTGCGCTTCAGTTCCTAAGACTACATTTATATCGTGAATATCATTGAATGTTTTATCAATAGTAGCATAAATTTTTGGGGAGAATGTTTGAAACTTTGTGATCGTAGTTGATCCAAATCCTCCTGTAACTTCATTTCCTTGTGTGTTTGAATTTTGAAATGCAAATGCTTTTCGTGAACCTCGATCCAATCCGATTTCTCCACGAATGTTCAACCAATCGTTCAATTGATAATCTCCATATATATTTGCCAAAATTCTATCGGACGTATTGTTTCTTGTAGAGTTGGCATCTTCAATCAAAGCACTGTAATACCCACTAATGATGCTTCCGACTTGATCATAGCGAATTAAATCTCCATTTTCATTTCTAATCGGGGAAATTGGTGCTTGTGCCACTAATTGTATTGGCGTTGCAAATGCATTATCGCCTGCAACTGTATTGGTTTCCAATCGACTCAGTGTTGCGCTAATTCCGATGCGCATACGATCACTTACGGTATGTTCATAATTTAGAATTCCGTTCAATTTTTTTAAATCGTTTCCAATCAAAATTCCTTCTTGATGATCGTAAGATAGATTCGTATAAAATCTGCTTTTTTCAGTTCCGCCCGAAGCGCCAATACTAAATTGTAATAATTTGGCATTTCTAAAGGCTAAATCTTGCCAGTCAGTATCTACGTCTTGTCCTTGTGATAAGTCGCCAAGAATGGTATCTGCAAAGAAGTTTCCTGTATTATCTCCAAATGAATTTACGGCGGCAACTCTGAAAAAGTCTCGGTATTGCGCTGCATTCATATAATCTCTTAGATTTGTAGGTTCGCTGGTACCATTTTGAAAATCAATATTGAATCTGGTTTCTCCTTGTTTTCCTTTTTTTGTCGTAATTAGAATCACTCCATTAGCGCCTCTTGATCCATAAATAGCAGTTGCTGCAGCATCTTTAAGTACTTCTAACGATTCTACATTATTAAAATTGATGTCTCTAGTTCCGCCTGCAATCACCAAACCATCTACTACATATAAAGGTTCGTTATTTCCTCCAATAGAGTTGGTTCCACGAATTCTTACCTTGACAGCGCCATCAATTTTACCACTTTGACTTTCTATAAAAACACCAGAAGCTTTCCCTGAAAGTGCTTCTTGTATAGAAGCTACAGGCACATTATCTAACTGTTCGGGTTTAATTTTTGTAATGGCTCCCGTATTATCAACTTTACTAGATTTACCATATCCAACAATTAATACTTCACTTAATGACGTAACATCTTCTTGTAAAGTGACATTGATCACAGATGCATCTGTTACGACTTCTTCTTTCGTTTTAAATCCTACATAAGAAAACACTAATATGTCTCCATTTTTACAACTGATGCTGTAATTTCCATCAAAATCGGTTTGTGTTCCGGTAGTAGTTCCTTTCACAAGAACCGTAACTCCTAGTAATGGAGTTCCATTGTCATCTACAATGTTACCTGTAACATTTTTTTCTTGCGCTAATACTATACTGACATTAAACAGCAATAGCAAAAGCATTGTGATGTAATTCTTTTTCATTTAAATAACTTTTTTAGTTAGTATTCTTTTTAAAGGCTAAAAAAGTGATGTGAAGTTTATACGTACTCATTTGATTTTAATACGTGCGGGAATACAGTTTTAAAGATTGCATAAAGAATTCACGCTACTTTTTTCGCTTTCATAAAAGAACTACATCCTTTGTGTTTTTTGGGGAATCCCTATAGACGTTACCTTTACCGAAGAAAGTTTACCTCAATTTTACTTGTGAATGCTTCAGATGGTTTTGATATAAAGTAAGATTGCTGTAGTTTTAATACGATCGAAACCTAAAAGAGATAAAAATGCCTTTTCATGTTGAAGAAGAATATATACTACAAACTGAATCAGAGTTAAATGTGGTATTTCCTACCAAGTTTAAAAATAGAATGATGGAAGTAAATGGTGGAGAATTAATTATACGCAAACATGAGTTTGAATTGTATCCTTTTTTTGATAAATCTGATCGAAAAAGAATCAGTCGAACTTGCAATCATATTGTACTCGAAACTCATAATGCTCGTGAATGGAATGGTTTTCCTGAAAATGCCGTAGCTATTGGATCTGATGGATCTGGAAATCAAATCATATTAACTCATAATGGAGATGGAATTTTGACCGATGAAATTTATTTTTGGGATCACGAAGAAGGATTGATAAACAAAATTGCGGAGTCAATTCAGAAACTTTCTGTTGAAAATAATCATTCATTTTGGCAAAAAGTTAGATCGAAATTCAATTTATAAGCAAAAAAAGAACCTTCAACATACTATTGAAAGTCCTTATTTATTATATCTGAACAAAATTTACGCTACACGAAACATTTTTACATATTGTGAAGGTGTTTGCGAAAAATGCTTTTTAAACGATTTATTGAACGTCACTTTATTATTGAATCCAACTTCATAGGCAACATCAATAATGTTTAAGTTATGATGCACATCATCTTTCAATATTTGAGATGCTTCCGTAATTCGATATTGATTAATGAGTTCGAAAAAGTTCAATTCAAAATGCTCATTGATCACTTGAGACGTATTGTGCCTTGTGGTATTTAGCATTTTAGAAAGTCTTTCTAAGTTGATATCATTTTGTTTATAAATCTTTTCTTCATTTAATAAATACAAAAGCTGTTCTTTTAGCTCATGAGATAAACTGACTGTCAAACCTGAGTTTCTATATTTACTATTAATTCTAATCACATAACTATTGGTGATCACTTTTGGTTGAATATATGCCATATAACCTATATACAATACCATAGAAGTCATGACCCATATTTGAAAATGATATAAATATTCACTTTTAGGAATGATACGAATTACTGTTAAACAATAGAATGTAAAACTTACTATATATAATGTAATGAGTCCTACTAAATTTCGTTGCCATTTTTGTACACGTGCACTAATTTTAGGATTGTTTCGAATGTCTTTGTAGTACATTTTAAACACAAAATAGCCATATCCAAAAAGCAAAGTCAACTTCACAAATACCATTGGAGGCAAAAATGATTTATAGTCAATAGTGCTTGTGTCTAGCATTACTTTTAATTTTTCTTCTTCTGAAAGTACTATTATAGGAAGCAACACTAACATAATTACAATCGTAGGAATAAGATGTAATAGATGCTGTTTTTTAAATATATATTTCTTGGTAATACTTTTAAAATAGAAATATAGCAAGGGTCCATCTACAAATACAAATAGCGTTGACATGAATAAGGCATGCGGAAATCTGTATTTCAAATTAGAATCGTATAGAAACAAGTGCAATATAAACAGTGAGCGTATCAATATAAAAACGCTTATAAATATAATGGCGTTTCTATTTTTATTCCGCTTAAAGTTCATAACAATCGCAATAAAGAATCCTATCAATGCTGAAAATAAATAGAACAGATTGAATGCGGTAAAATTCAAACTATACTTTTTAAATACTTCTTGAAAAGGTGCTTCATGTTTAAATGCTCTAAATTCACTCGCGTGAACAAAGTTTACATCATGGCTTTTCTTTATATATGCATCTATACATACCGTCATTTGCTCCAGGTCACGATTTCGTGCATGTTGCAATGCTAGTTCTTTATAAATAGGAATACTATCTATAGAACTAGGTTTCAATTTTTGGCTGGCTACATCATAGAAATAGGGTGATTTCTTTGACGCAGTTTCCGTTAACTTTGTAAACTCCGTTTGATGGATAGGGGTATCTAGGTTGTGTCCAAAGACACATGTATTAGGGAATAAAAAAATAAGAACAAATACCATCAAACGTGTTATTTGATTTAATTCTTTCATAACAATACGATTTACTTAAATATACAACTTTATTCTTACAAAGCTTATCATTATAGTATCTCCCGATAAAACTTTACTCTTTTTTTACCAGTTATTTACTTCTTTAAAAGGAATTTCACAGAAATATACCTTACTACATAAAATTTTAAAACACACTTAATATCAAATATTTACATAAAAACATTGAAATAAATCTATCAGTTATTCGGAGGTTTTAATATAACAACAACTGAAAAGAGGAAAACTGATTGTATGCATTGCATGCAAAAATAAAAAAGTGCCTTTTACACATTGTTTATCAGTTAATTACAACTACCTACCTCAGCTATTTTTTTTATTTAAAATTTATAAATCTTAAATCGAAATTCATAAATCTTAAGAATCTGACTTTTTTTACGCTAATGACTTTGCATAGTTTTGATTCAAGTATTAACCATTAAAACTATTATTATGAAAAAAAAGAATTTAAAAGGATTGAAATTAAACAAGAAAAACATTTCTAGCGTAGGACAAGAAAAAGTAACTGGAGGATTTACTGCAGGACGTTGTACAATAGGATGTACCGATGGTTGCACACCAATTCAAACAGCATGGAATTGTACAAGAGGAAATTGTACAGGAAATTGTGGTGGTGGAAATTCTCTATTCATAGGATGTCCATTAGATCATGAAGATTAATTGATCGATATTGTTTAATTACAATGCTAAAAAAATAAAAGCGGCACCTTTACCAAGTGTCGCTTTTTGTTTTTGAAGACTAGCGTACTTTATTTTCTTCTTGTGTTTTTATTGAAGTATCAATTTATAAATTGCAATTACAACCTCTTTATTTATGCATATTTTTTGTCTAGTTTTAGATTATTATTAATCATTTAAAATGTATCAAAATGAAAAAAAAGAATCTACGTGGATTGCGTTTACAAAAGAAAAATATTTCTAATTTAAATCAAGAAAGTGTTACTGGTGGTTTTACCCGAGGAGGCTGTACAACGGGCTGTTCTGATGGCTGCACTCCTTTTCAAAGTAATTGGAATTGCACAGAAGGAAATTGTACGGGAGATTGCGGTAATGGATTATCTTTAAATATTAACCTTTGTAATTCCTTAGTTACAAACTGTGACAAACAATAGCATTTATATATTGTTTCCAAAGATAAAAACCGTCTCAAAACAAATTGAAACGGCTCTTTTAGTATATATATAAGAAAACTATCCTTTAATCTTCTTCTCTTTTACAGTTCCGTATTTATCAAATAAATAGACTAATGAAGTCATGGTGGCTGCACCCAATTCCAATTCACGTTTGTTAACTGCGTCAAAGGTATCGTTCGCTGCGTGATGGTGATCAAAATAACGCTGTGAATCTGGTCGTAAACCAGCCAATACAATTTGATTGTCTTTTAATGGGCCAATATCAGCACCACTTCCACCTTTTTCAAAATAGTGAATTAGATAAGGTTTGAAAAGTTTTCGCCAGCTTTCTACTTGTGCAAAATTTCCATCCGAACAATCAAAAGAAAATCCTCTTGGCGTAAATCCGCCTGCATCACTTTCGAGTGCAAATATGTGCTTCTCACCTTTTTCTTTGGCAACTTCGGCATATTTGCGTCCGCCGCGCAATCCGTTTTCTTCATTCATAAATAAAACGACTCTAATTGTTCTTTTTGGTTTGTATCCTGTTTCTTTCATCAAACGCAATACTTCCATACTTTGTACAACACCAGCACCATCATCATGCGAACCATCTCCTAAATCCCAAGAATCTAAATGTCCTCCAACAATGATAATTTCATTCGGAAACTCACTTCCTGTAATTTCACCAATGACATTGTGTGATACTGCATCATTAAATTGCTTGCAATGCATGGTAAATGAAAACGTCAGTTTTGGATTCTTCTTAAGTTTCGCACTCAACAATTCTGCACCATTCGTACTAATCGCTGCCGCAGGAATTCGATCTTCCACAGCAACATCTCCATAACTCATACTTCCTGTGTGTGGATAATCATCCAAACGCAAACTCATAGAACGTACTACAACTCCAACAGCTCCGTATTTTAAGGCTTCTTTTGCGCCACCATAACGCTGATCAACACAACCGCCATACGCTTGAAACGTACTGATGACGTCTGCTTGCATTGGACGATTGTAGAATACAATTTTTCCTTTGATTTTTTCTTCACCAAGTGCTGCTAAATCTTCCAAACCTTGTACTTCTATAATCTCGGCTTCTTCTCCACCAAATCGCGTTGCCACAGAACCCCCTAAAGCACAAATGGGTACTTTTATTCTTTCCGAACCATTCATAATATAGGCTTCTTCTGCTTGACCGCGTTCCCAATGTGGCACCATTACTTCTTGCAACCACACTTTATCTAAGCCTAATTTTTCCAATTCTGCTTTCGTGTATTGTACTGCTTTTGCGGCATTGGTGGAGCCCGAAAGTCGTCCGCCAATTTCATTTGATAAATGATCTAGCCACGCATAACTCTGTCCATTAAGTAATGAAGTTGAGTATACTTTTTTAAGTTGCTTTTCATCATTGCTTTGCGCAAAACTAATGGCGCTTGCTAGAAATATTAATACTAAAAATTTCTTCATATTAAATACTATTAACTTTTATTCAGATTCTAATTGTTTTTTATATTCTTCCAGATTTGCTTTGATATCATCGTCCAATTCAGGTTCATCAATATCAGTATATTCTTGTAAAGTATCATAGATAATTTTTGCTACGATATAACGTGCTGTAGGTTTGTCATCTGCTGGAATTGCAAACCAAGGTGCATGTGGTTTACTTGTTCTATTTAAAGCGTCTTCGTAACATTCTTGGTATTTATCCCAAAGCTTTCGCTCTTTTAAATCACCTGGTGAAAACTTCCAATTCTTTTCTTTGAGCTCTAAACGGCGAAGCAATCTGTTTTTTTGTTCATCTTTTGAAAGGTTCAAGAAAAACTTAAAGATAATCGTTCCATTTTCAGCAATGTGCTTTTCAAAATTGTTGATTTGCTCAAAACGTTTTGCCCAAAATTCATCATTTATATCTTCAACGGATTCTACACCGGGAATATTTTCTCCCATAATATAATACGGATGCACACGTGTTACTAATACATTTTCATAATGTGTTCTATTAAAAATAGAAAATTTTCCTCTTGCTGGCAATGCGATATAATGTCTCCACAAATAATCGTGCTTTAATTCCAATTCTGTGGGCACTTTAAAACTATGCACCACAATTCCACGTGTATTAAAATCTTTAAAGACCTCACGAATCATGCTATCTTTTCCTGCGGTATCCATACCTTGTATACAAATCAATACACCATATTTTCCATGTGCGTATAACGTATCTTGCAGCTTCCCTAAATCTTCTCGAAGATCTTCCAGCTCTTTTTTGATTTCTTTTTTAGATTCTCCTAAATCAAATTCAGTAGATAAATCACTTATTCTTACTGGATCAGTGATTTTAAAAGTATTGGTATCAAAATGCTTCATCTATTACTATTTTTCTTTGAAGGATAAATATACGGATTGTACTTCACTTTTTTTGTAGTTTAGCTGCTTCAAATTATTAGTATTGCATCATGAATAAGCAAAATTTAGCATTTATTTTCTTTTTGAGCCTGAGTTTATCTTTGTTTGCGCAAAGCGATCAAGATTCAATTCCTGCGTATGGCAAAAACGGAATTTCTAAACCTAGTATTCTCTCTACCAATCCGTTTGGTGTTTTTATTTCACGATTGAATCATAATTTTAAGTTGAAAGCTTCTCGCCGAATGGAAATCGATGTAGCGCTTGAAAGCGGAAATGTTTGGGGACCAAATGTGAAAACATATATTCCAAACGATCCTGCCATCCGAAGAGAAATGAGCAATATTGAATGGTTTAGCAGACAGTATTTTGTAGATGAAGAAACACTAGATGCTGGCTATTTTGAGATTGAAACGGATGGAGTTATCAAAGGATTACGAGCTAATTTGACCATTCCGACTACAAAAAATCAAGAATTAATTGTTGGATTAAGAGCGTTTGTATTAACCAATGGAAAGTTTCCCTTTTCGGCATTGACAACCGATCGTTTTATTGAGTTTTTTCATGATAATGTAGCTGGTGGCGATGATCCTTTTGACAGACGTGTTTTTGGATTGGACAAAGCGAAATTTTTATATACCGATCGTAATGGCAGAACGTTTGATCTTGGGAATGGCGATTTTTTAACTGCTGGAATTGAAACACATTATTACTACTATCCTACTTTTTTGAACGATAAAAAAATCTATTTCAATCTAGGAGCGCATATGGGAACCAATCTTTCTAAATACAATATGTCTATGGATTTTGGCGCTTCTGCAGCTGGTGTAAAACAGTTTGACATCAACGATCGTAATTTTGTGTTAGTCGGTTTGGGTGCTAATTTGCTTCGAAAAAATGCCGTCGATTTACAAAGTGATAATTTCGATTTTGGAACGAATGACTTTATCGGAAGCTTTGGAGTAAATGCAGAATACACCTTTGTTTCTAAAGGAAAAACCTATCATTCTTTTGGTTTAGATTATTATTTACAGACTAGTTTACATCAAAAAGACGAAGACGATTATAATATTTATGTACGTGATGAAGATTCTTTTAATTCATGGGGACACGGAACACGTCATTTATATCGCGATACTAATTACTGGACATTTGTATATACGTTTACACGAAAAATTTCAACTTCTTTTTATATCCAACAAGATTTTACTGTAAACAACAACCCTGATTTACAAACTGGAATTAGTGTAAAATTTGGAATTTAATTGTAGACGTGCTTTGCTGTTAGATTGTTAGACTTGCATACGCTCTTAGACGCGCGTTGCTTTTGGATTGTTAGATTTGCTTCGCATTAGATCGTTTTGTTCTTGGAAACGGTTTGCTTTTAGTATTTTGGAATCACTTTTCATACAAACTAATACGCTAACAAAACGTCACTACGAGGAGTTTACGACGTGGTAGCCTGTTTCTTAGTAAACCTTGAGTTTTGTTTGAAACAATTAATGATTTGTCAAATCAACAAAAAAACAAATTAACAATCGTTAATCATCAACTCTCCAAGGCGGATTTTTTCGATCTTCACCAGCTTTGAATAAGATCAAGCGATGTCCATCCAAATCTTTAAGATGTGCTTCACGCCAGTTCCATGATTTGTCTTCTGGTAAACTTGTAAATTCAATTCCTTTTCCTTGTAATGATGTTACTGTTTCATCTAGATTTTCATCTTCAAAATACAAGGTAATATTACTATTTTCAGCAACTTCTTCCACATGATGAATGGAAAACGTAGCATCACCATCGGGACATTCAAAACGCACATATCTAGGAAGTGCGTCTACAATGAGACGCAATCCTAGTTTTTTATAAAATTCAGTTGCTTTGGCAACATCGGTTGACGAAATCGTCACTTGATTTAAATTCATACTATTTCTTTATTGGTAAAATATGACCTCATTATAATCCTTTTTGGGTTCTTTTATGCAGCCAAATGGCTAATAATATTGCAATAACTCCATACATTCCTGCAACTAGCCAATTGATTTGGTATCCAAATTTATTCACTATTTCTAACCCTATTTTTGGACTAAAAATATGTGCAATTGAAAACGCCATCGCATACATAGCCATATAACTACCTTCAACGCCTTCTTTTGCTCTATCAAGAGCAAATCTGTTCGTATAAGGAAAACCTAACATTTCACTTAAGGTCATAAGAACGATACTTACAATTAAAATTCCAATCCAAAAGTTTTGATACAATACCAAAAAACTCAACGCAAGCAAAACACAAGACATTGTGATGTACTTAGTAAATGGAATTTTTTGTTTTTCTAAATAATTAAGAAGTGGCATTTCAAAAACTACAATTATTGCTACATTAAGAAATAAAATAATTCCGATTTTAAATTCATCTAAATAGAATATTTCATCATAATATAGTGGTATCGTTGTAAATAACTGAAAAAAGGCCATTCCAAAAAGAAAACAAATAAAAGAGTGAATCCAGAAAGAAAAATCTTTGTATGCAGCATTTTTATCTAAGTTTTCTTGCTTACTACGTACTTCTGATGGTTTTACTTTTGGATCTTTTACTAAATAACTGAATAGTAATATGGCTGTAATACAAGTTATACCATCAATCCAAAATAATAATCCATAGCCATTAATTACAATAATGAGTCCCGCTAAAGTTGGGCCAATTCCCATTCCTGCGTTTATAGCTAATCGAATTAAACCCACAGATCTTGTTTGATTATCAGGTTTGCTATAAGCTTTTATAGCTACAAAAATTGCAGGTCTAAATGTATCTGCAATCGACATGGTCACCAAAATACCTATACAGAATCCCCAAAATGAATGGATATATTGTAATGAGATAAAACACAATCCTGTTAAGAAAAGGCTTATTATCATCACTTTATAAAATCCGAAGATATCTGTTAATTTTCCTCCTAGCCACGATCCAATAACGGAACCAAGACCAAAAAAGGCAAAAATTGAGCCTATATCGGTTTCAGAAAGTCCCATATCCTTTTTAAGATATAAAGACAAAAACGGAATGACCATTGTTCCTGCTCTGTTCACCAATGAAATGAACGATAGAAACCATATTTCTTTTGATAATCCTTTGAATGAATCAATGTAGTTGGTGTACATTTTTTTCATAATTGATAATATTTGATTGATTAATATTGGTTGTTTTTGATTTGGGATTTGATTAAAAATAAAAAGTCCGACTGTGAAGTCGGACTTTTTATAATTGTTATATATGATATCTATATCAGCACAATATATAAGTGTCCAGACTCCTTTCACAAGAAGATCTTTGTACATACTTATTTACTGTGGTAATTGTCATTATTTCTATTATTTGATTCAAAACTACATAAAAAATGGATACAAAAAATAAAAATCTTCTATTTTTGAAGACAAATTGTATTTTTGGTACAAATAGACTATTCTATACTTTTAACTAAATCTGATCCATACCGATGAAAAATATGTTCCTGTTTTTGTGTGTTTTATTATTGAATGTAAGTTGTTCTGAAAAGAAAAAAGCAGTAATTGGAGAAACTGAGTTTCAACAAAAACTAAATGCGGATTATAAAGATGCTTCTTCTTCTCCTTTAAAAGAAAAAGATTTAAAAACATTTGAAGGTTTGGATTTTTTCCCTGTGGATGATACGTATAGAGTGAACGCAACTTTTACAACAACACCAAATTCGCCTGTTTTCAAAATGCCAACGACCAAAGAAAGAACGCCAGAATACAGACGTTTCGGAATTGCTACGTTTACACTGAAAGGAAAAGAGTTTTCATTAGAAGTATACAGAAACCAAGAGTCAATGAAACAAGATGAATATAAAGATTATCTTTTTCTTCCTTTTACTGATGAAACAAACGGTTTTGCTAGCTATGGTGGCGGACGCTATATTGATCTAGAGATTCCGATTGGCAATACCATTGAAATTGATTTTAATAAAGCGTACAATCCGTACTGTGCTTATAATGATAAGTATTCATGTCCAATCCCGCCAAGGGTAAACTTTCTAAAAACAGAAATTAAAGCTGGTGTAAAGGCTTTTGACAAACATTAATTTAAAGATGTTTTACCAAGTATATTCCTAAAAATACTGCTGCAAATCCAATAACAAAACTTGCAATGGTATACAAAGCAAATGTCATAAAGTCTCCGGTTTTTAAAAAGACATGGTTTTCGTAGGCAAACGTAGAAAATGTGGTAAAACCACCGCAAAATCCTGTGGCTAACAATAAGGTATACTCTTCGCTGATGCTTTGGTTTTTTGCTGCCATTCCCAAAATAATTCCGATCAACAAACTTCCTAAAATATTGGCTGCAAAGGTTCCATACGGAATTCCTGTAGAAGCATTATTAAGGAATTTCCCCAATAGAAATCGCAATGTACTTCCAAATCCGCCACCAAGGAAAACTAAAAAGAGTTGTTTCATGTTTGTTTAAAGATAAAAAGATTGTCTAAAAGTAGGCATTGCATACTGTTTAGACAATCTTTAAAATAGGTTTATAGTTATTTACTCCGCTGGTTTTACTGGATAATAAATATCTGTTTGTACATTTTCAGGTTTAACTTTGTCAGGATCATTTACATATAATTCCCAAGATGGTCCAGCTTGCACTAATTTGTTTTCAGACATATATGCAGCTATCTTTAGATGCGCTTCCATATCTCCAATTCCATACGGTCCAAATTTTGAAATCTTGATAACTTTCCCAGCATCAATTTTTTTAATTGTCATATCAGACTTAGGCAATACATCTTGATTTCCAACTAAAAGACCTATATAAAATTCAGCTTCTTTGGTTTCTTCATCCCATTTTAAGTGTAAAGAACCAGGTGTATAATTCTCTAATTGATGAGTTGCAGCATACATTCCTGCTTTTGGCATGTAGGTCATAAATAATTTTGTCATTTCTTCGATAGCAGCATCTGTCGTTGTTTTTTGATGATATCCAATGAATTGTTGCGCTTCACTATCTTCTTGACTCACATCGCTCAATCGAAATGATGGTTGCGGAGGATTATTTTTCATATGTTCTGCAATTACTTTATCGAGGTTTTCTAATCCTTTTTCATAATCTCCTCCAACCATATTGTCCATTCCTCCATTAAGAGCTAAAATTCCTTTGAAAAAGAAACCTAAGTTTTCTCCTTTCATAGCCCAAGTTACTTTGGTGCCATCTTCAACTTCTTCCAGTTGCCATGTAACTTTACTTGCGTCAAAATCATCAAACTTTAATTCTTGTTCTAACGATTTATTTGCCACCATGGCAATATTTTTCATACTTCCTCCACCTTCTTTTCCTGTCCAACTGTAAGCGCCTCCAATACCAGCAGTTTGCTCAGGATAAGTAGCCTTAATCGTTGTGTCCTTTTCCATCCAAGGATTCCAAGCTTCCCAATTTCTAAAATCGCTAACGTTATTAAAAATTACCGCAGCTGGAGCTTTTATCACTTTGCTTCTTGTCACTTCAAAACTATCAGGTCTTGTAGCTACAAAAATTGCGCCTGCCACAAGGACTACAAGCAGCAATAGCAGTACATACTTTAAAATTTTCATATTGTTTCGGTGTATTAGTTAGTATTGCTAATGTACAAATTTTTAATGTTTTATTGAATTGATTACATTTGTGGGAATTGGAAAGTTGCACTGTAAAGTGATCGCTTTCGTTTAAAAGAAATTCTAAAACCCAAAAAACAGTTGTAGAATTCAACATGAAATCATAATCACATGATATTGAGAAGTTTGAATTTTATAGTTGACCAATACTAAAACACTAAAAACGAACAAATGAAATTAAAATCAATTGCAGGATTGGCCTTAGCGGCAGGAATGCTATTTTCTTGTGCAGAAGAAGCCAAAGAAAAAGTAAAGGTAGATCCTTATGAACCAAAATTTATTGAAGTAGCCGAAAACGGAAAAATGGAATTTGGTGTAGATGAATTTGAAGATGTAGCCGTTATACGATATGAAATCCCTGGATTTAACGAATTGACATTGAAAGAAAAGAAACTTGTATATTATTTAACACAAGCAGGACTTTCTGGAAGAGATATTATGTGGGATCAAAACTATCGCCATAATTTAACTATCCGTAAAGCATTGGAAAATGTATATGTGAATTATAGTGGTGACAAAACTACTGATGATTGGAAAGCTTTTGAAACATATTTGAAACGTGTTTGGTTTTCGAACGGAATTCACCATCACTACTCAAATGATAAATTACCAGCAGGTTTTTCAAAAGAATACTTAAACAGTTTATTAGCGGATACAAAAACTGAACTTAAAGGAGAAGCTTTTGATGTAATCTTCAACGATAAAGACACTAAGAAGGTAAATAAAAAAGCTGATGTAGATAACGTATTGGTTTCTGCAATCAACTTTTACGGGCCAGATATTACGAGTGCAGATGTAGAAGAGTTTTACAAAACTGCCTACAAAGGTTCTGATGAAGAGCCAATTGAAGCTGGATTGAACTCTAAGTTAGTTCGTGAAAACGGAAAATTAGTAGAGAAAGTATGGAAATCTGGCGGAATGTACGGAGCTGCCATTGATAAAATTATTTATTGGTTAGAAAAAGCTAAAGGAGTTGCTGAGAATGAAAAACAAGCAGAAACTTTAGGATTATTAATTGAATATTACAAAACAGGAAGTTTAGATACTTGGGATAAATACTGTATTTCTTGGGCAACCTCAACAGAAGGAAATATTGACTGGATTAACGGATTTATCGAAGTATATAACGATCCAAAAGGATATAGAGGTTCATACGAAACTATCGTGGAAATCAAAGATTTTGACATGTCAAAGAAAATGGCTGTATTGTCTGAAAATGCACAATGGTTTGAAGATAATTCACCTTTAATTGAAAGTCACAAAAAGAAAAATGTAGTTGGAGTTTCGTATAAAACTGTAAATGTTGCTGGAGAAGCTGGAGATGCTTCGCCAAGTACGCCAATTGGTGTCAACTTACCAAACAACAACTGGATTCGTCAAAAGCACGGTTCTAAATCTGTTTCTTTAGGAAATATCATCAACGCGTATGCGCAAATGGGCGGATCAGGAAGATTGAAAGAATTTGTTCATGATGATGAAGAATTTCAATTAGAAGAAAAATATGGAAAATTAGCTGACAAGTTACATACTGCTTTACACGAAGTAATTGGACATGCTTCTGGTCAAATAAACAAAGGAATTGGGCAACCAAAAGAAACCTTAAAGAACTACGCTTCTACGATGGAAGAAGGAAGAGCTGATTTAGTTGGATTGTACTATTTAATGGATCCAAAACTAAAAGAACTTGGTTTAGTTCCAGATACAGAAGGAGTTGGAAAAGCTGCTTATGATGGTTATATCAGAAACGGTTTAATGACACAGTTAATTCGTTTGAATCTTGGTGATGATGTAGAAGAAGATCACATGGTTAACAGACAATGGGTTTCTGCATGGGTTTTTGAAAAAGGTGCAAAAGATAACGTAATTGAAAAAGTAACACGTGATGGAAAGACATACTTTAACATTAACGATTATACAAAATTACGTGACTTATTTGGTCAATTATTACGTGAAACACAACGTATCAAATCAGAAGGAGATTTTGAAGCTGCAAAAGCTTTGGTAGAAGGATATGGAGTAAAAGTAGATCAAACAATACATGCAGAAGTATTGAAACGTAATGAAGCGTTTAAATCGAAGCCGTACAAAGGTTTTGCGAATCCTGTATTAACTCCAGAAGCAAATGACAAAGGAGAAATTACAAATATTAAAATCATGCAACCAGCAGCATTTGACAACCAAATGTTATACTATGCTAAGAATTATAGTTTCTTAACTGACAAGAACTAAAATTTAAAACTATATTTACATAAAATTTAAAAAGGGTGCATTCGTGCATCCTTTTTTATACCATAAATACTCATGATCACACAAGGAAACATCGTAGATATTGCGAATAGACGAATTTATAAAGGTGAAATTCACGTAACCAATGGAAAGATTACAAACATCATTGAAAAAGATCATGATGTGGAAACCTTTATTATTCCTGGCTTTGTAGATGCGCATATTCATATTGAAAGTTCGATGTTGGTTCCTTCGGAGTTTGCGCGTTTGGCGGTTTTACATGGAACTGTTGCTACCGTTTCCGATCCGCATGAGATTGCCAATGTTTTGGGAAAAGCTGGTGTGGAGTTTATGATTGAGAATGGACAAAAAGTACCGTTTAAGTTCAATTTTGGAGCGCCTTCTTGTGTTCCTGCAACGAGCTTTGAATCGGCTGGTGCTGTGATTAATGCTAACGATATTAAAGAACTATTAGCAAAACCAGAGATTAAATATTTGGCGGAAATGATGAATTATCCGGGCGTTTTGTTTGATGATGAAGAAGTGATGAAAAAGATTGCTTGGGCAAAACATTTTGATAAACCTGTAGATGGACACGCTCCGGGATTACGTGGCGACGATATTTCAAAATATATTGCTGCTGGAATTTCTACCGATCACGAATGTTTTACGCATGACGAAGCTTTGGAAAAACTTCAAAAAGGAATGAAAGTGATTATTCGTGAAGGAAGCGCTGCCAAAAATTTTGAAGCCTTGATTCCGTTGTTGGATGCACATTATGAGCATATGATGTTTTGTTCTGATGACAAACATCCTGATGATTTACTAGTGAGTCATATTAACGAATTGTGCGCTCGCGCCGTAGCCAAAGGAAATGATGTTTTTAAAGTATTGCAAGTTGCCTGTGTGAATCCGGTGAAGCATTATAAATTGGATGTTGGACAATTACAAATAGATGATGTTGCCGATTTTGCCGTACTAGAAGATTTGACAACTTTCAAAGTTGTTGAAACCTACATTAATGGTATCCGAGTTGCATCCAACGGAACGTCGCACATAGACAGCGTGCCGTTTGAAATTCTGAATAATTTTAATACTTCTCCAAAAAATGTGGTTGATTTTCAAGTCAAAGCCACGAAAAGTAAAATTCGCGTTATTGAAGCTTTAGATGGTGAATTGGTCACAAACGAATTGATTTTGGATAGTTTGGCAAAAGATGGAAATTTAGTGTCGAATACTTCTGAAGATATTTTAAAAATGACCGTTGTCAATCGTTATCAAAACGATGCGCCTGCGATGGCGTTTATTAAAAATTTCGGATTGAAAGAAGGTGCCATTGCTTCTTCCGTAGGACATGATTCTCACAATATTATCGCTGTTGGTGTTTCGGACGAAGCTATCTGCAAAGCCGTGAATCTTTTGATTGCTAATAAAGGTGGAATTTGCGCCGTTTCTGACACGACTGAAAAGGTAGTTTCCTTACCTGTTGCAGGAATTATGAGTGCAAAAACTGGCTGGGAAATTGGTCAAGAATATGCTGAGTTAGACAAATTGGCCAAAGAAATGGGCAGTACATTGCGCGCTCCGTATATGACCTTGTCGTTTATGGCATTGTTAGTAATCCCGTCGTTAAAACTTAGTGATAAAGGATTGTTCAACGGGACTACTTTTGAGTTTACTTCTTTAGAAGTTTAGTGTCAAATCAAAATATTTAGTTCGTAGCTATTCTCGACTGCGCTCGAATTGACAAATGTCTAATGCTAATCGATTCATACTTTGAAATTAATTAATCGTACAGTTATTTCCTGTAAAACCATTGGTATCGTAACTTCCTGTACCTCCACTTGTTGGTGTTCCTATCGATTCCAATCTAAAAGCTACATTCGTTCCACTTTTGGCAGTGCAAATTTCAAGTTCGTAGTTGCTATTCGCTTCTCTTCTGATAACATCTAGCACACTATTTAGTCCTGTGGTTAATTGTGAATAATTATCGATTAAAAATTGTCCGTTACGTCCAATATCTGCAATGACTCTAGCATCTACATTGTTTCCAGCTCCAATGACATAAAAACCTGTATTGCTTACAGTAGCGTTAATGCTCGCATTCATATCGTTTCTATTATTGAAGAAATCTTGATTTTGTCCATCAGAGAAAAATACCATTGAAGACGACCAAATATTTGTATTCGGATCGTTTTGAATTTCTAGTTTTTTAGCCTGCATTCGTTCGCAACTTTGTACTACAGCTCCATACAAATTGGTAGAAATATCTTGCTGTAAATTTTGGTTCATGCCTGCAATAGCTGCAATTATGTTTTGACTTGACGTTGAGAAACCAATCAATTCTTGCAGTTGTTCTCTTCCATCAAAATAATAAATAGCGACTTCTAACGCGCCACTATTTATTTCACTAAATAAGTTGGAAACATATAGCGTTGCGGCACTTTTTATGTTTTCAATTTCATCAATAACACTTCCGCTCAAATCCATTACAATCATGGTTGCATACCGATAATTTTGAGGATTTGGCACAATGAGTCGCGGTGCTTCCGTTGGATCGATGAGTTGTTCGGTTTCTCCATCGCTGATGGCTCTTTCATATAAATTAAAATCGCTGTCGGTTTGATTGGACACACCAATACCGTTTTCATCTGTGAGTTTAAAAGATACTTTGATTTTGCTTTCTGCGACTAAGGTTTCAATATTTTTAATTTCGATCGAATAACCTGGTTGCGTATCATTATCATCATTACTGCTGCAACTACATAGCAATCCCAACACACATACAAGAAGTGAGAGTTTTTTCATTATTTTTCTGTTTTAGATTGTGAATGTAGTTTTGCTTTTCCTTACGTAGTCTATTTAAAAAAGTCGTGATATGACCTAATAACGCAGCTAATTCACAAAAATTGCCAGAAAAAATAATAAAATGATGTATTACCTCGCTTTTATCGCACCAACTCCAAGTGTAAATCGATATCCAACTTGCAATTGAAAGAAGGAATCTCCATTGCCAGAACTGATGTCTCTAATGCTTCGCATGCGCAAGAATATAGAGTTCGATTTGTCAAGTCCTGGATAATAGAAAATTTCAGCTTTTACGGCTTGCGTTCGCATATAACCAGGTTCTGATAAATTGAATTCGGCATAATCTCCAATAAAGGAATAGCCTTTGAGTTCGTATCCAAAATTCAATCCGAAATTATTAAAACGACGTATTTCAAAATTGAGTCCCACACCAAGTCCTAAGGTTTTAAAATTGGCGTCATTATTATCAACACTAGCATCTGTTCGCACTTTTGTGACATTGTAACTGAAAGGAACATATAACGAAGTCCAAAATGGTGATTCTTTGAATAATCTGAAATTAATCACATTCATATCCACACCCATTTCTAGGTTTGATCGTTCGAGTAAATCTAACTTGCTATCATTAAAGAAAAAGTTATCTGGCTCTGCAGGATTTGGATTTGGATTGTCCATATCTGGCATCGTTGCTTGTAAAAAGTCATTGTCTTCATCAAGTCTAGAATAACGTACATACGGCGTTATTTTCTTCAGATAATAAAATGCTTCTCTGCGTACATTGAACGGATGAATAAAAAATTCTGCTCTTCCTTCTATTTGAAACAATCCGTTAGCTTCATCGCCAAACAAACCAAGCAAATCTGTATACGTTCTTAAATCTAATACATGCTGTAAATGATTGTCATTGATAACTTGATATGAGCGCCTTCCTGTTTCTTTGGCTTCATCATCATCATTTTTAGATGGAAATGTATACGAAACATCATCTGGCACATAATTGCTTCCCGCATTTGGGTGATAATCCAGTACATCTGTATATCTTACTAACAAATTCTTAAGTGCATTTTCATTATACACACCTTTACCATCCAAGCTCACATTATGAGAATATTGTAAAAAGCTTTTTTTGACTTTTCGCGTATAGTTTAAAATACTAACAGGAGTTACTCCTTCAAAATAAAATTCAAACTTTCCATCTACAGATTTTAATACTAAGCGTGTGTCTACAATTCCACCTTCCCGTAATTCTATTTGAATTGATTTGAATAAGGCACCTTCTGGTATTGCGTGAACAAAATTAAGTCCTTGTTGTGATTCAATAGCTACTGTTTCTTCTTCTTTTTCTCCTTCTTTTCCTTTTTCGATTTTCTTTTGTCGTATACTTACAGCATAAGGTTTCTCTGCAAACAATTCAGAAAAATCAGTATTTTCTTTTATATAAAATGTGATAAAAGAATTATCTCCAGGAATTTCAAAGGTTCCTAAATTCGTTTTACTGTCAATACTAAATACATTCGACAATACTTGTCTGGCGCTGGCATTACTAAATAGGCTATCGGCTTTTACAGGATCATTATCGCCAACGATGATAAATTTTTCTGGATCGAGTTCTTCTTTTTCTTCTTTGTATAATTCACAGACTCTAGCCTTATATTTATTTAGTATTTCTTCTGAAATATCTTCATACTCTTCTACATATTCGCGGTATTTAGTGTAGTCTTTGCAAGCATTTATAATATCGCTATTCTTTTCAGAAGAAGTCTCTTTACGATTTTTTATGTTCTCTTTTGCCTCTTCAATTTTTTCTTCATCAGTTAACTTAGCAAGCTCAACTTCTAATACTGCAGTTTCCCTGTCAAATTCTTCTTTATCATCTATTAATGTATAAACTAACTCTTGTTTTTCCTTTAATTTTTTCTCAAAAGGATTTTCAGTTACAGTAGTTTCTTGTGCTGAAACTGATAGCATACAAAAAAAACCTATAAAAGCGAGTAAAAATGGTTTCATAATAAATAATGATTGTAGTTTAATATTTATAAATGTAGCGCTTTTATGTCATACAAAAAATACACATTTGTAGGTATTTTTGTGTTTGCAGTAATTATGATTTTAATGGAATATCAATCACGATTGTCGTTCCTCGTTTGAGCGTGCTATCGATAGAAAGTGTTCCTTCCAAATGTGCAACACGCTTTTTAATATTGCTCAATCCAATTCCGTTTTCTTTGATCGTACTAGCGTCAAAACCTTTTCCATTGTCTTCCACGATAATGTTTAAGCTTTCATCAAATTGCGTCAATTGAATCGTGGCTTTGGTGGCTTCTGCATGTTTGATAACATTGGCCAGTAATTCTTGAATGGTTCGGAATAATGATAATTCTAAGGAGTTTTCCAATCGGTTTTTCAGTTCGGGCGCTATGACTTCTACATCAATTGTATTGGCATTGTTAATCTTTGAAGCCATGTTTTTTACAGCAACTAACAATCCTTCATTTGCAATGACGCCTGCATTTTTGGCATGTGAGATGTTTCGTATTTTGTCATACGCTTCTCCCAATAGTGTTTTTGTTTTATTCAATGCATTCGGACTGTTTTCTGAACCTACATTCTCCAAATGTAAATTGATGGTTGCCATCAAGGCTCCTAAATCGTCATGCAAGTCTTCTGCGATCCGTTTCCGTTCTTTTTCCTGACCTTCAATCATGGCATCAATACTTGCGAGTTCTTGCTCTTTGAGTAAGGTAGATACTTTTTGTGCTTCTAGGTCTTTGGCTTGTTCGGCAAGGAGTTGTTTTTTACGAGTATTTTTTTGGATGAGATATGCTGAGATGATTACTAGGGCTAGGATAAAAAGTGATACAATTAGTTGTGTATTCTTTTTAGATGCTCTTGCTTTTTCTTCAAGATTTTCTGCTTTTAATTCTACATTTTGATAACGTTCATTTAATTCTGAAATTACTTTATCTTGCTCTCTATCATTTATACTATCAGCTAATTTAAGAACTTCTTTTAGATAAAAAACTTCATTTTTATAATCTTTCAAACTGTCATAAGCTTCCACCATATTTTTATAAAAAATGAGTTTTGTTTTGCTGATATTATCAATTAAAGATATAGAGTCAGCTTTTTTATAATAAACGATTGCTTTATTAAATTCTTTTTTTCCAAAATATGTATATGCTATATTACTAAACGTAGTGGCAATATCATTACTCAATTTATATTTAAGAAAAATTGGCATAGCTTTCTTATAAAAATACAATGCTGAATCGTATTCTTTCTCTCCTCCATTTTCTTTAGATACAGTTCTATATAAAGATCCGTAATTAAGTTTTATTTTTGCATCACTTACTTCTCTAATAGTATCTTTTTTGATTTTTTTGATTTGATCAAATGTTTTTAGATAGTATTCTTGTGATTTTTGAAAGCTATCTACTTTCATATAATTAACCGCAATTCTAGAATAAGCTCTGGCAAGAATCAATGGATTATCTTGAGATTGAGCAAACGCTATATATTTATCTAAGAAAGGGGTCGTATCTACTTTATTTTTTCCTTGATGTGATATCAGCACAATTATTTCATAATTAGTATCTGCTGCGTCTTTTATGCTGTCTATTGAAGTAAATTGTTTTTCAGCCGTTAGTAAATCTTTAAATCCCAAATCGTGCTGATCATTTTTACGATAATTTAATCCCGAATAGAAATACCAAAGCGCTTTATCGTAAGATTTTATTTGCAAAGTATCTATTTGAGTTAATAATTCACGAACATCAGTAATTGACAGTTTTCCAAAATTGTTTGATAATGAATCTAACAAGCTGTTCTGAGAAACACAAAAACCAGCAATTAGTAAAAATGCTGGTAAAATCGTTTTTTTTATATGTAAAAGTAATTTCATTTCATATGCTAACTATGATTGCTCCGTCTTTGGTTTCTGGTTGCTCTTCTGAAATTGAACAGGGATCATCATAATTTGGATTTGTATGGAAACTAAACCTAAATATTGCTAAACCTCTTTTATCATCAGAAGTAAGATTTATATCTGGTATATGTGTAGGGTTTTTAGCTGTAAAACTATTTTCAATATTAGGGTTATCATCTTCTACTAAAAAATGAATAACATAATAAATAACATTAACTTTGAATTGATCATAACAAGGGTTAACATTTATAATACTATAAGTTCTCTGATTTTTACTTTTAAGAGAAAACTCTATACTATCAATATTATCACTTGCATCAAAATCATATTCTATCATTATTAATAAATCTTCATCTTCAAAAAATAATTCTTTTCTTGATTGTTCTTTAAAAAGACCTAGATGAAATTTTGGAAATACTACACTCATAAGTTTATTTATTTTTAGTTAATAATTTATGCTAATTCAAAAGACTCTACAAAAAAAGACTCTTTATTATCTAAAAAGACTTTTTGTGGTTTTTCAAAAGAATGATTAAATATTTTGTTAATATTATTTGCAATAGAAAATTTCTTATGGCCTATACTGCTACCTATAAGTAAACCAATGATTTTTCCTGAATTATCAATGATGACTGATCCTGAATCTCCATTAGTAGTAAAATGATCAATCATTATTTGATTTTTATAAATCTTTTCTCCTGATGAATTATGGATTTTAACATATGCATTTGTAGAATAAATGTGTTTTTTATTTCTTGTTACATCATAAGAAATTTGTGTATCTGCGCCACATATTCCAATTTGTTTACCAAAAACTGGCTCTCCAATTTCTATATCAATATTAAAGTTACACTTATTATTAAGTTCTAATCTTTCATGAGCATCATTGTGAAAAATTACAATTGCAGCATCTAAATAATCTGAATACTCACTCCAAAATAGAGAACCAACTTTATTCCTTCCTTCTCTACTAAAAAAAGGATAATGTGTTTTTATTTTAAATAATTTCTTTTTCTTATTCGTTGAATTTAATACATGTGAATTTGATAACCCAAAATATCTATTCTCAAACTTTTTAAGTTTAAAAACTAAACCTAAAGTACCTCCAAGCGAAAGATTATCTGCAATTGTATTTCCTGGTTGTATTTTGAGTTCGAAATCATCATAGTCTTCATAAGAGACTCTTTTTTCTACACTCACTTCTTTTAAGGCTTTAACCTCGTTGAGATAATTATATTCAAAATGAACTCTTATTTTTTTATCTAGAAAATGCCTTTCTTCAAAAAAACAAATATTCCTTTTAGGCACATATGATTTTGGAACTGGTATGTAATCTGAAAGTAAAACCCCTTTATATAGACTCCTAACATACTTATTATTAGGAATGATTGGGCGTGACATAGGTCTCAACCCTCTTCTTTTCATACCTATTTCAAATACATAACCACTAGTCTGATCTTCTTTTATTGCAATGTATTCATATACATCATTCTTTTCTAATAAATTCAAAGCGTATTCATCTAAGGCGTCTTCAGCTTCTGATAATTCAATTTTGCTCATAATTGTTATTTTACACTACAAATCTCCCAAAATTCCACCCACTCCACCATACCCAAACATAGGTATTCTCACAAAACGACCACCCTAAAAAGCATATTTCTGCTCTATCGCATAGCCCAATAACTCATTGGCGCCTTTTAAGTTGAGCTTCTGAATCATGTTTTTACGATGTGTATCTATCGTTGATTTCGAAATGAAAAGTAAGTCTGCAATTTCTTGTGAAGTTTTTCGCTGCGCAATGAGTGCCAAAATTTCCTTTTCGCGTCTCGATAAAATAGATTTCGAACTGTTCTTAGAAATTTGATCAATGTTTAACTTGGCATCATAGTACGTCTTATTATCCGCAAGTGTGTGAATAGCTTCCAAGACCACTTTTAAAGGTGAGTTCTTCAAAATATAACCTGTCGCTCCAGCCGCTAACATTTGTTCTACAGCTTTATCCTGATCGTACATCGTAAAGGTCAATACATTGATATGCGGGAATTCTTTTTTTATATGACGCGTGGCAACAATACCATCCATTTTTGGCATTCGAATGTCACAAATCACAACTTTGGGTTGTTTATGCCTAACAATCTTGAGTAAAGCTTCTCCATCGTTAGCATGTCCAACAATTGTAATATCTTCCTCGTATTCCAAATACGAAATAATACCATCAATAAGTGCTTGATGATCTTCTGCAATAGCGACTGTAATCATATGTAAGGGTCTTAAAATTACAAACAAACTATATGCGCCGAATATAAATTTCAACGATTTGGGAATCCTATTACTGAAAAAACGGTAATAAACGTATTTATATTATGGTGGTTTTTAGTTAGTTTTCTTACAATTTAAAAAAATGCAGGGTAGAATACAAACTAAAATTAAGAAACAATGAATTTTTTAATCACTACAATCGTGATAATGAAGAGAATAAAAACAGCTAAAACCTTTAAACTTCCTTTGTAATAACGCTTGTGAAGCTTGATATCTTTTCGATATGCATAAATCATAACTGCGGCAAAAACAATTACAAAAAAAGCGGCAAAAATAAGTTGACCAGTAGAAAAAGGCATAAAGCGTATTATTTTTTGGCAAAATTACGAATTAAACCGGAAAGGTTGTTAATAAAAGTTTCAAAATAAAATCCAATTCCCTAAAAAATGCGCTAAATAATCAAGTATATTTCGAATCATAATTATGAACTCGTTCTAACTAAAATAATACGATTTGAAAAGAAGAATAGAAGCCGTTACAGAATTTCATGAAGCATTTGGTTTGGGAATTAAACATACACCAACTGCCGATATCGGAGAAGCTAGAAACATGCTGCGTTTTAACCTCATGAAAGAAGAAAATGAAGAATATTTAGAAGCTGCACAAAACAATGATTTAGTAGAAGTTGCAGATGCATTAGGCGACATGTTATATATTCTTTGTGGAACCATCATAGAACATGGAATGCAAGAAAAGATTACCGAAGTTTTCGAAGAAATTCAACGCAGTAATATGAGCAAACTTGGAGAAGACGGAAAACCTATTTATCGAGAAGATGGAAAAGTTCTCAAAGGTCCTAATTATTTTAAACCAGACATCGCTAAGATTTTACAAAAGTAGTATTGACTTATTATAGTAGTGAGCTATTAGTATTGAGAATTGAGATATTTCAAAGAATATATGTACTCTTATAAAACAAAAAAGTGACTTCGATGGAAGTCACTTTTTTTATATCTGATTATCTACGTTTCACACGAAACTAAGTCGAAGTGAAATCTAATTTTCTAAATAGTCTAATATTCTAACAATCTAAGTAGTCTACACTTCAAATCTCCAACCATGCGGATCTTCAGAAACATTGTATTGAATATTCATTAATTTTTCTTTGAAAAATGTTGCATACGAATCGTCTAATTTTGGCAACTCAAACTCGTCACCTGCATGCTCAAATCCTGCAATCGGATTGATCACTGCCGCTGTTCCTGCTCCAAAAATCTCTTTCAATGATCCGTTACGAGCTGCCTCTTTAATCTCTGCAACAGTCACACGACGTACCTCAACCTTAATTCCATTGTCTTCTGCCAATTGAATCACACTCTTACGCGTAATTCCATCCAAAATACGATCATTATTTGGCGCTGTCAACAAAGTATCTCCTACTCTAAAGAAAATATTCATCGTACCAGCTTCTTCCAAATATTCATGCGTACTAGCGTCTGTCCAAATAATTTGCTGATATCCTTTTGCATGCGCTAAACTTGTTGGATAAAACTGCGCACCATAGTTTCCTGCGGCTTTTGCATATCCAACACCACCATCAGCAGCTCTACTAAACTTCTCTGCAAACAATACTTTTACTTCACCTGCATAATACGATTGTGCTGGCGAACAAATAATCATAAACTTATAACTATTCGATGGTGAAGCAGAAATTGCCGGTTCTGTAGCAATCACAAATGGACGAATGTATAATGAGTTTCCTTTTCCTTTCTGAATCCAATCCTTTTCCATTTTTAACAACGTTGTCAATCCTTTAAAGAAAAACTCTTTTGGAAAATGCGGAATTGCCATACGATGTGATGACTTATTGATACGATCAAAATTATCTTCTGGACGAAACATCCAAATCTTATCTTGTGCATCTTTAAAAGCTTTCATACCTTCAAAAACAGCTTGTCCATAATGAAACACACGAGCCGAAGGATCAATTGTAAGTGGCTGGTAAGGAAGAATTTCTGGCGTTTGCCATGCTCCGTCAATATAGTCACATACAAACATGTGATCTGTAAAAACTTTTCCAAATGCTAAATTGTCAAAATCAACATTTTGGATTTTACTCTCAGAAACTTTGGAAATTTTTATATCAATAGAAAGGTCACTCATCATATAATTCTTAATTTTGTGCAAAGGTACAAATAATTAACTTTAAAAGAATCTTAGTTTTCAACAAAAATTGGTTCGTAAAATTAATTATTCATAACAAAACCTCGATAATTTTAAGAAATATTTAATAAAAATGAAGAAAATTGTATTTTTAATATTCGCAGCGGCTACCATAATTGCATGTAAAGACGCGAAAACAAACGAAAAGACAGCCGAAAAGCCACAAGAAACAAAAACTCCTCAACTAGCATATGCTTCTTTTGGTGAAAAAATTGACGCAAAAGATGTGTTGACAACAGCACAAATCAATGAAAAATATAACAGTCTAAAAGTTGGTGATACAGTCAATGTAAAATTTACTTCAAATATCAATTCTGTATGTTCTAAGAAAGGATGTTGGATGCGTTTAGATTTAGGAGAGGAAAAAGAAGTAATGGTGAAATTTAAAGATTACGGATTCTTTATGCCACTTGATGCAAAAGGAGAAGTCATTGTAAATGGAAAAGCATTTGTTCAAGAAACTTCTGTAGACGAATTAAAGCATTATGCAGAAGATGCTGGTAAATCTGCCGAAGAAATTGCTAAAATCACAGCACCTAAAAAGACACTTTCGTTTGTAGCGGATGGTGTATTGCTGAAAAAATAAGCTTGAAACGCAAAATTATCACCACAGGAGACGGATCTACCACAATTCATCTGGAAGATTGGAATGAACAATATCATTCTACACATGGTGCTATTCAAGAAGCGGAGCACGTTTTTATAAAAACAGGGCTTCATCACACAAAAAATACGTTCAATCCTGAACAAATTCATATTCTAGAAATTGGATTTGGCACAGGATTGAATGCTTTTATGACCTATTTAGAAGCTAAAAAACATAACTTCTCCATTAACTATATTGGTGTGGAAGCCTATCCTGTCGCTTCCGCAGAAATTTCGCAGTTAAATTATATTTCAGAACTAAAAGCAGCTACTGAAGCTTCTATTTTTGATTCCATGCATGCTTGCGATTGGGAAACAAAAAAGGTACTCACAGAAGACTTCAACCTAACCAAAAGGCAACAATTCTTTGATCAAATCAACGATCAAGAAGCTTTCAATCTTATCTATTTTGACGCTTTTGGTGCCCGTGTACAACCTGAATTGTGGACCGTTGACATCTTTCAAAAAATGTACAATGCATTACAAAACAACGGTGTTTTAGTCACGTACGCAGCCAAAGGAAGTGTACGTCGTGCCATGCAAGAAGTAGGTTTTCAAGTAGAGCGACTTCCAGGTCCGCCAGGCAAACGAGAGATGCTTCGCGCTACAAAATGATATAATTTTTAATACCAAAATCGCAGCTAATTACCTTCATCTGTTCTTTTTACCGTATTTTTACAGTGAAAAGAAAAACAATTGCTATGCGAATACTTATCTGTGGCGCAACAGGATTAATTGGTTCAGCACTTACAAACTTATGTTTGCAAGAAAATCATGAAGTGCATTACTTAACGACACGTAAAAGCAAAATTGAGCAATCTGAAAACTACAAAGGGTTTTATTGGAATCCAACTCAAGGTGAAATCGATGAAGCTTGTTTAGAAGGTGTTGATGCTATTGTGAATCTTTCAGGAGCTAATATTGCCAAACGCTGGACAGAAACCTACAAACAAGAAATTGTGAGCAGTCGTGTCGATACAGCAAACGTATTATTCAAATTGCTTCGCAACACAAAAAATCATACGATAAAACATTATATTTCCGCTTCCGGAATTGCCATTTATCCAAGTTCACTTACTGAAAATTATAAAGAAGATACCGAAGCTGAATCTGATGATTTTTTGGGCAAAGTTGTCAAACAATGGGAATTACATGCCAATCAATTCAAATCTTTAGAAATTCCTGTAACTATTCTCAGAACGGGCATCGTGCTTTCAAAAAAAGGCGGCGCTTTAGTCGAAATGATAAAACCTGTAAAATATGGAGTTGGTGCCGCTGTAGGTTCAGGAAAACAGTGGCAATCATGGATTCACATTGATGATATTGCTCGTATGTATTTGTATGTATTGACACAAAATATCACAGGAATTTACAATGGAGTTGGTCCAAATCCAACCACCAACAAACTCTTGACCAAAGAAATAGCAAGTGTCTTAAAAAAACCATTCTTTTTACCAAACATACCCAAATTTGTAATGAAATTGATGTTGGGTGAAATGAGTACACTACTCTTTTCGAGTCAGCAAGTAAATGCAGAAAGAATAGAAAAAACTGGTTTCCAATTCAACTTTCCAACTCTAAGACCTTCTTTGGAAGACTTGCTTAAAAAATAAAATTCATCTACTTTCAATGAAATCTAAATTCCTTTTCATTTTTTATATCCTAATTGGACAACTAGCAATTGGACAAACTGACGATACATTTCTAACCATTAAACTAAAAGCAGAAAAAGGCGACGATTTTAGTCAATATCAATTAGGCTTAATCTACTATAATGGATGGATAACTAAACAAAATAACAACAAATCACTGTATTGGTTAGAGAAAAGTGCACAACAAGGCAATCATCTTGCACAGTACAAATTGGGATTTATTTTTGACGATAAATTTCCTTCAAAGGTATATAAAAAATATGCGTATTGGTATGAAAAACGGTCATTTGAATTTAATGAAATAGATAAATTACCAGGTAATAGAAATTCACGAAAAAACACCAACTCTGAAGCAATTTCAATCAATTTAAAAAAAGCCACAAATTGGTACAGAAAAAGTGCCGAACAAGGTAATGCACGAGCTCAATACCATTTAGGACTGAATTATTTTTATGGAGATGGTGTAAAAAAAGATCTAAAACTAGCAGCTTTTTGGATCGACAAAAGCTTTAAAAATGGATATGGAGTAGCAAATCAAGAAGTTTGGATTATTTGGCATGACAATAAATTATTTGAATTGTTATGACTAAATATTGCTAAATTTCACTCAGTAACTTTCTTTAATTAATATCTTAAAAAAGCATATTTCATGAATCCCATCAAAGAAATCACAGAAGCAGAAGCATTCAACCTTGCTGGAGATGCAACAGAATTTCCTGTACTGATGAAGGAAGAAGATATTGCAACGGAATCGGCTGTAACATTAAAAAAATTCCCAACGGGTTATGTTTTAGGCGTAAGTTGTGATACTGCAGCTATTTTTAAATTATTTTATGCTGAAAACTTAGAAGAAATCAATTCGCTTTGCGAACACTATTTGAACATATTGCGTAAAAAAGGAAATCCGTTTCTATAATGAAAAGCTGTATGAATGATTATAAATCAAAATTGATAAAACCTTTCTATTAGTTTCCCTTTGTAACTTTCCTTACTTAATTTATATACAAAAAATAAACCGACACGAAGTCGGTTTACCTTACACTATATTTAGTTACGTTTTATTTTGTAGCAACTACACTTACAGACAACTCAACGTCATCACTAATTGCTTTATTTTTTAAAGTATCTGTAAACGAAGAAGAACCATATTTCATTCCAAAATCTGTACGATTGATGGTAAATACTTCACTAACAATTGTCGCTGTATTTCCTTCTACACTTACTTTTGCTGGGAAAGAAATATTTTTCTTTACTCCTTTTAATGACAAATTCCCTTCAATCATTGTTTTTCCATCTTTTTCACTGATTCCTGTTACTGAAAAAGCGGCACTTCCATATACTTCCGATTCAAAGAAATCTTTAGATAACAAATGCTTTTTCAAACTAGCATTTCCGTTATCATCTGCCGGAATATCTAACACTGTCAAAGAATTAATATCAATAAGAAAATTTCCACTTTCTAGCTTTCCGTCTTTCACAGCAAAAGTACCTTCCGATACTTTCATTGTTCCATTATGACTTCCGCCAATCACTTTTGAACCTTTCCAAGTCACTACTGTTTTTTCAGTATCTACTTTATACTTTACAGCTTCTGAAGTAATTTTCTTTTCTGTTTTTGCATCTTCCGCTTTTGTTTCATTCTTCTTTTCTCCACAAGAAACCGTCAAAACTGCTACGGCAACAAAAGCAATCAAACCTAAAAATTTTCTTTTCATCTATTGTTATTTATAATTTATAAAAGTCTAATTGTAAAATTACAAATACTATTACATTTTAAAGATGGAAACTACAGAAAATATTTTTGTGACATTTTGACATTTTATCATAAATGGCAGTACTTTTGCCATCTAAAAAGCAAATAATAAAAATTTTTTGGACATATACCATGAGCAAAAAAAAGGATAATACAGTAGAAAATGAGCAGCCAGAAGTACAAGCGGAAGCTGTACAACAAGAGGCAAAAGCAGCTGAAACAACTGAAAACACAGTAGAAGAAGTTTCTGCAGAAGAAAAATTACAAGAAGAATTGGCAAAGGAAAAAGACAAGTTTTTACGTCTATTTGCCGAATTTGAAAACTATAAGAAAAGAACAAGCAAAGAACGTGTTGAACTGTTTAAAACAGCAGGAAAAGACGTTGTAGTTGCCATGTTGCCAGTTTTAGACGATTTTGACAGAGCATTGATTGAAATCAACAAAGCAGAAGCGGAAGAACTTAAAAAAGGTGTTGAATTGATTAGCAACAAGCTACGAGAAGCACTAAAATCAAAAGGTTTAGCGGAAGTAAAAGTAGAAGCTGGTGATACATTCGACGCAGAAGATCATGAAGCCGTGACACAAATTCCTGCTCCATCAGATGATATGAAAGGAAAAATCATTGATGTCCTTGAAAAAGGATATACGTTAGGTGACAAAGTCATCCGTTACCCAAAAGTAGTGGTAGGACAATAAACGTTTAACGTTTTCCCAGCTACAAAACGATCTTTTAACACAAGTTGAAACAAGATGAAACAAGATTATTACGAAATATTAGGTATTAGCAAAGGTGCTTCGGCAGCTGAAATTAAAAAAGCATACCGCAAAAAAGCCATTCAATATCATCCTGACAAAAATCCTGATGATAAGGAAGCGGAAGAAATGTTTAAGAAAGCAGCAGAAGCCTATGAAATATTAAGCGACGACAACAAACGCGCACGTTATGATCAATATGGTCATGCAGCATTTGAAAATGGCGGCGGCTTTGGCGGCGGCGGTTTTGGCGGTGGCATGAACATGGACGATATTTTTAGTCAGTTTGGTGATATTTTCGGAGGCGGCTTTGGCGGCGGATTCGGTGGTGGATTCGGCGGCGGCGGTGGAAGACAACGTCGTGTAAAAGGAAGTAGCCTAAAAATTCGTTTGAAACTTACCTTAGAAGAAATTGCAAATGGCGTTGAGAAAAAGGTAAAAGTTCGCAGAAAAGTACAAGCACCTGGTGTAAGTTATAAAACATGTAATACCTGTAATGGTTCAGGACAAATGACACGCATTACCAATACAATTTTGGGAAGAATGCAAACGTCTACTACATGTAGTACTTGTAGTGGTGCTGGACAAATAATTGACAAACGTCCTGCGGGAGCAGATGGACAAGGAATGAAGTCTGAGGAAGAAACGGTTTCTATCAAAATTCCTGCGGGAGTTGTAGAAGGAATGCAGTTAAAAGTTTCTGGAAAAGGAAATGAAGCACCTGGAAATGGAATTTCTGGAGACTTATTAGTCGTTATTGAAGAAAAAGAACACGAATTCTTAAAACGTGAAGGCGATAATTTACATTACGACCTGTACATCAGCTTTTCAGAAGCAGCTTTAGGAAGTTCTAAAGAAATTGACACGGTAACTGGAAAAGTTCGAATCAAAGTAGAATCGGGAGTTCAGTCTGGAAAAATATTACGCTTGCGCGGAAAAGGAATTCCGAGCATCAACGGATACGGAAAAGGTGATTTGCTAGTGCACATCAACGTTTGGACGCCAAAAACATTGACAAAAGAACAGAAAAACTTCTTCGAAAAAATGGCAAAAGAGGAAAATTTTGTACCAAATCCAGAGAAGAGCGATAAATCATTTTTTGAAAAAGTCAAAGACATGTTTTCGTAATTCTTTTGGTATTACGAAAAAAAAACTATCTTTGATAAGTTACTGGCTGAAACCAGCTAGTAATTTTTTCTTTTTCATAGCAATTTTTTCCCATCCTTGATCATATTAAGGGTGGGTTTTGTTTTATATTTGGTATGATTTAATTGAAAGAAACCTACCAAGGCATACTTCAAATCGTAAATCAAATTAACTCCGCTGAAAAGCAGAGTCCCAAAAAAGTATATCAATTTTTATATTCATTTTGTAACAAAACGTACAAGATCGTTACTTATACAAAAAACTTTTCATGAGTTCAATTCTTCAGGCGAAAGACGTCGTAAAAAAGTATGGTGAGTATACCGCATTAAATAAAGTTTCTATTGACGTACCTAAAGGAAGTATCTTCGGACTTCTAGGACCCAACGGAGCTGGAAAAACCTCACTCATCCGAATCATTAATCAAATTACTGCGCCAGATGCTGGGCAAGTACTGCTCGATGGCGAAGCACTGCAACAATTTCATATTAGAGACATTGGTTATATGCCAGAAGAACGTGGTTTGTATAAATCAATGAAAGTTGGCGAACAAGCACTGTATTTAGCGCAATTGAAAGGATTGAGCAAATCGGAAGCAAAAATGCGCTTGAAATATTGGTTCGAAAAATTTGAAATTTCAGATTGGTGGAACAAGAAGATTCAAGAATTATCAAAAGGGATGGCGCAGAAAATTCAGTTTGTAGTTACCGTGTTGCATCAACCGAAGTTATTAATTTTTGATGAACCGTTTAGCGGATTCGATCCAATTAATGCAAACCGAATTAAAGACGAAATTTTACAATTACGCGATGATGGCGCTACCGTAATCTTTTCTACGCACAGAATGGAATCTGTAGAAGAACTCTGCGATCATATTGCGTTGATTCACAAATCAAATAAAGTATTAGACGGAAAACTTACAGATGTAAAACGTCAATACAAAAGCAATACATATCAAGTTGGAATTGCTGGAGTAAACAATCAACAATTACGATCGGTACTGAACGAAAAGTTTGAATTGACTGATGCTGATTTTAAATCTATCGATGACGATTTAAAACTCAATATCAAACTTAAAAACGGCGATACTTCTAACGATTTGCTTTCGTATTTAACTTCGCAAGGACAAGTCAATCACTTTGTAGAAGTCATTCCAAGTGTCAACGATATATTTATTCAAACCGTAGAAAATAATAATTAGACATGAACCATTTACCGCTAATTATCAAAAGAGAATATCTAACGAAAGTTAGAAACAAGTCGTTTATTTTAATGACTTTTTTAAGTCCTTTAATTTTCATCGGACTTATTACGTTGATTGTGTATTTGACGCAATTGAACAACAATAAACAACGTACCATTTCTATTTTGGATGAAACTGGGAAAATTTCGCAAGTATTCCAAGCTGAAGCTAACGATAAAGATGCCAACACAAAATATATCTTCCTCAAAGGAATTTCTTTAGAAGAAGCTAAAAAGCAGGTACAAGAAGCTGAGCAATACGGATTGTTACATATTCGTCAAATGGCTTCCACAGAAGCAATTGCACAGCAAATAAAATTCTATTCGGAAGATTCACCTTCTCAAAATTTTATTTCAAAATTAGAACGTAGACTCTCTGAAAAACTCACCGAAGAAACCTTATTACAAAACAATGTAAATATTGATTTGGTGAAAAAATCCAAAATGCAAGTCGCCATTGGGCAAGAAACATTTTCGGGAGAACGCACCTCAAAACTCATCAACTATTCCAAACTCGGATTCGGTTTTGCGGCTGGATATCTACTATTCATGTTCATCATCATCTACGGAAATATGATTATGCGTAGTGTGATTGAAGAAAAGACAAATCGTATTATTGAAATTATCATTTCCTCTGTAAAACCCATTCAATTATTGATGGGGAAAATTATTGGAACTTCCTTAGCTGGAATTACCCAGTTTTTAATGTGGATTGTACTTGGAGGAACCATTGTTGTGATTCTGGGACTTGTATTCGGTTTTGACCTTATGAGTGCGCAAACGGCACAACAACAAGAATTAATAGCACAAGGAGCAAATATTGACATTCAAATACTTATCTCACATATTATTAGCAGTTTACCTATTGTAAACTTAATGGTCGCGTTCTTTATCTTTTTTATTGGAGGATATTTACTGTATAGTTCTTTATATGCTGCTATTGGTGCGGCTGTAGACAACGAAACGGATACACAGCAATTTATGATGCCAATACTAATGCCGCTCATTTTAGCCGTATATGTTGGTGGATTTACGGTATTAGAAGATCCGCATGGAACTGTGGCTACTGTATTTTCATACCTTCCATTTACATCGCCTGTAGTGATGTTGATGCGAATTCCGTTTGGTGTTGGTATAGGAGAACAGTTAATTTCAATCGTAATTTTGTATATTACCTTTGCAGGAACTGTTTGGTTTGCATCAAAAATTTACCGTGTTGGTATTTTAATGTACGGAAAAAAGCCAAGCTACAAAGAAATATTCAAGTGGTTGAAATACTAGCGTTATGAATGAAAATGATGGGTTTTTAGAAATTTTAATTTACAAGCATGGAGAAATTACCATCACTGTGCAAGTTGTTTTAACACTTGTTATAGTATTAATTGCTACCCATTTTATTCTTAAGTTTGCTCGAATTGCAGTATCTAAAAGATTGGAGGAAGATGGTAAAAACCGTTTTAAAACGGTCTTTACCTTTTTAAAGTATTTTATATTTTCCATTGCCATTATAACATCGCTGGATGCTTCTGGTATTCATATCACAGCATTATTGGCTGCCTCTACTGCTTTATTTGTAGGTATTGGACTTGGAATGCAAAAACTATTTCAGGATATTATTTCTGGAATTTTTATTCTAGTTGACAAAACTGTCATGGTGAATGATGTCATTGAGATTGATAAAAAGATTGGAAAGGTTACACAAGTTGGACTCCGAACGACCAAAGCCGTTACGCATGATGAAAAAATTCTTGTCATTCCCAATCATAAGTTTTTAAACGAAATTTTATACAATTGGACACAAAATGACGTACGAACTCGAGAATCAATTAATGTTGGAGTTGCGTATGGTACGGATGTTGATTTAGTAAAAGCGTTACTCTTTGGAATTGCAGTTCAAGATCCTGCTATTTTAAATGATCCTAAACCTCAAATCTTTTTTGAAGATTTTGGTGATAGTGCTTTGAAATTCAGGTTGTATTTTTATATTGGTGATAGCTTTCATTTGCCAGAAGTTCAGAGTAGATTGCGATACAAAGTGTACAAGACATTTAATGAAAATAATATAAGCATTCCATTTCCGCAACGAGAAGTACATGTTTATGATTCAAAAATAGAATAATATGCCTAAAATATTAGTAATAGAAGACGAATCAGCCATTCGTAGAGTATTAGTAAAAATCTTATCCGAAGAAAATGACACCTATGAAGTGTCACAAGCCGAAGATGGTTTGGCAGGAATTGAAATGGTAAAGAAAGATGATTATGACTTGGTTCTTTGCGATATAAAAATGCCAAAAATGGATGGTGTTGAAGTATTGGAAGCAGCCAAAAAGATAAAGCCTGAAACTCCTTTTGTGATGATTTCTGGACATGGCGATTTGGACACAGCCGTAAATACCATGAGAATTGGAGCCTTTGACTATATTTCAAAGCCGCCAGATTTGAATCGACTATTGAATACCGTTCGCAATGCACTTGATAGAAAAGAATTGGTTGTTGAAAACAAACGATTGAAAAAGAAAGTCAGTAAGAATTACGAAATGATTGGTAATTCTGATGCTATTGAACAGATTAAAGATATTATAGAAAAAGTAGCACCAACAGATGCGCGTGTTTTAATTACAGGACCTAATGGGACTGGAAAAGAATTAGTATCACATTGGTTGCACCAGAAGAGTGATCGTAGTAAAGGTCCGATGATTGAAGTAAACTGTGCAGCGATTCCTAGTGAATTGATTGAAAGTGAATTATTCGGTCATGTAAAAGGAGCTTTTACGAGTGCTAATAAAGACAGAGCTGGAAAGTTTGAAGCTGCCAATGGCGGAACAATTTTCTTAGATGAGATTGGAGATATGAGCTTATCGGCACAAGCCAAAGTATTACGTGCATTGCAAGAAAGCAGAGTACAACGCGTTGGTAGCGATAAAGATATTAAAGTGAATGTTCGTGTGGTTGCGGCAACCAATAAGAATTTGAAGAAAGAAATTGAAGATGGAAAATTCCGTGAAGATTTATATCACAGATTGGCCGTAATTTTAATCAAAGTTCCTGCGTTAAATGATCGTAGAGAAGACATTCCGTTATTGATCAATCATTTTGCTGGTAAAATTGCCAGTGATCAAGGAAATGCTCCAAAAAAATTCTCTGACAAAGCCGTCAAATTATTACAAGAATACGATTGGACAGGAAATATTAGAGAACTACGAAATGTAATAGAACGTTTAATCATTCTTGGAGGAAAAGAAGTCTCCGAAGAAGATGTGAAGTTATTTGCTTCGAAATAGATACAAAAAAAATCAGCTTTTACAGCTGATTTTTTTGTTTTGTATTGTTTGTTATGGCATGAGTTGGAAACCCGCGCCAGCGATTGTATCTAACAAATCTATAAACTACTTCAAAACCGTAAACTCAATCTTAGAATCGTTGAAAATCGTATGTGTTTGATTTTTGAAATCTTCTTCTTTGGCTTTGTATATATTCGGCACAAATGTTTGCGGATTCAAATCAATAAGTGGAAACCACGTACTTTGCACTTGAATTTGCACTTTGTGTCCTTTTTTAAACGTATGATATACATCTTGTAACTTAATATTTACAGCCGTTTTTTGATTTGGCACAAACGGTTCTGGATATTCAAAACTGTTACGGAAACGTCCACGCATTACTTCACTACGCACCATTAAATGATAGTTACTCATAGCCAAATGGTCTTGCATGCCTTCTTCTTGCTCTTCTGCATCATGTGGATGTACATCTACAACTTTTACAATCCAATCAGCATCCGTTCCTGTTGTAGCCACTTGCAATTTTGCTAGAATGTCACCTGCCAAGGTATAATCTTCTTCCAACACTTCCGTTTCAAAGATCAATACATCAGGACGACGCGCTGCAAATCGTTGATCGTCTGTCATATACTTTCGTGGTGTAAACACTGTTTTAATATCTTCTGAATACGGAACAGGTCGCTTCAAATCACTTACAAATACTTCTTTTGTATCTCCTTTTTTCGCCGTAGATAATTCTTGATCAGCATTCAAATACATGTCTTCTTTAGCAACATTTGCTGGTGGCCAACTATCATAACTACTCCACGATTTCTTTCCAGTATCAAACACATAAGCTTCTGGCAATCCTGAATTTTTACTTCCATCACCTTTTAAGAAATGGTTAAAGAATTTTGTCTCAACATCACGCTGAAAGTTTAGCGAAATTGAATCTCCAAAGTAATAATTCCCCACAAAATTTTTCACATTACTACTTGCCCATCTTCCATGATCCCAAGGTCCAAAAACCATTGTATTGTAGTTGTCTGGATTGTACTTTTCAATGGTTTTATAGGTTTCAAAAGGTCCGTATAAATCTTCTGCATCAAACAGTCCTCCAACAATCATCGTCGCTACAAACGGTTTGATATTTTTTAAATTCTGAATCAATCCTTTTGGTTTCCATACACTGTCGTAGTTTGGATGATCTATAATTTCTTTCCAAAAAACATCATCTACTTGATCGGATTTGGAGACAATTACATTGTCTAACTTTTCATATTCAAAATAACTGTTCAAATTACTCAATGGTCCCGCATCTAAAAAGAACTGATATTGATCTTTTGTTCCTAAGTCTGGTAGCTTGTACCAAGCAGAATCTTTCGGTACATCTTTGATCGTTCCAAATAAAGAAACCGCTCTAAAATAACTTAATAAAAAGGCTCCGTTGTGATGAAAATCATCAAAAAAGAAATCACCAATACACGCTTGTGGTGAAGCTGCTTTTAAAGCTGGATGCGCATCAATCGTAGAATAGGTTGAGTAATATCCTGGATATGAAATTCCCCACGTTCCTACTCTTCCATTATTATTTTCTACATTTTTCACCAACCAATCAATGGTATCAAACGTATCTGACGACTCATCAACTTGCGTATTATCTGTTTTGTTTGGAATATACGCACGCATGTTATCATACACACCTTCACTCATCCAACGACCACGCACATCTTGATAGACAATAATATTTCCTTCTTTCATTAAATGCAGATTAGGTCCGATCTTTTTTCGAAACTTATCTTCACCATACGGCTTGCAGCTATAAGGTGTACGCATCATTAAAATAGGATATTTTTGACTGGTATCTTTTGGAGAATAAATCGTGGTATGCAATTTAATTCCATCACGCATTTCTATGGTAACTTCTTGCTTGTTATAATGCTCTTGCACATAGGTATCGTTCACTTTTGCAGCTGCATCTTTTTTGGAAGTTTTTGTACAGGAAGTACATAAAAAGGCAAGGACTAAAGTAATTTTAAAAAAGGTTTTCATCTGTAATCTTTTTCTTTTTAAGTTTTTTTAGATGGAATTCACAAACAATACTTTGAGTTTTCATCAAAATATTAGCAAGTTCATTTCATTTGGTTGTAGTTCGTAATTTTTTAATGTCTAAATTTACAAATTATTAATCGCTATTAGATCACAATGAGAAGAATCCTAACTATTTTAACGTTTGCACTTTGTATTGTTAGCTGTGAAACGAAAGAAACACAAGAAACGCCTGTTACAACTACAAAAACAGAAAAAGAAAGTACGGTTAAGAAGCAATTTCCTAAACTGGAACCGAATCGTTATAATGTAGGTTTTTTAATTATGGATGGTGTGTTCAATACTGAATTGACAGCGCCTTTTGATATTTTTCAACATACTATTTTCCGTGAGAATATTAAAGCGATGAATGTGTTTACAGTCGCTAATACAGATGCACCAATTACAACCTTTGAAGGCATGCGAATTTTGCCTGATTATAATTATTTGAAAGATGAGTTGCCCAAGATTGATATTCTAGTTGTACCAAGTGCCGAACATCATTTAGATACTGATTTGGAAGATGAAAAAATGATTGCTTTTGTTCAGAAAGTGGATAAAGAAGCAACATTCATAACATCGCATTGTGATGGCGCGTTTGTCCTGGCAAAAGCTGGATTGTTAGATCATGTAGCTTCTACCACGTTTCCAAGTGATATTCCGAAGATGCGCGAAATGTTTCCAAAGTTAGATATTAGAGATAATACCTTGTTTGTGCATGACGGAAAGTATATTACTTCGGCTGGTGGCGCCAAATCTTTTGAAGCAGCTTTGTACTTGTGTGAACATTTGTATGGAAAAGAAATTGCCAAAAGTCTTGCCGGCGGTTTGGTGATCGACTGGACTTTGGATGGTTATCCACATACGGTTATTAAATAGGGTTTTGGGTCTTTGGTTTTGGGTTTTGGGTTTTAGGTTTTGGGTTTTAGGTTTCTTTATTGATATCCTTTAAATTCTGAAATCCATTGATTGTCAGAAAATTGATCTTCGTCCATTTTTGTCAAATCAATTCTCGGATCAAGCATGTGTTGTGTTGGCATTCCATTAAACTCAACCTGCAAATCAGCTTTTATAATCGGATTTACCAAACCTTGTTCTAAGTATAGTTTTTTACTGATATATTTCGCTAAGTGCACAAAAGTATACGGATCTTCTGGCATGTGCATGAATTGATTTCGCGTTACAAATGTGGTTCCATCTAAATTATATCTTTGAGAAGTAGCACGATCTACCAAAGACATCGTGAACTGTGTTACGTTTCTGGATTGCATTTTCATTCGCCAAGAAAACTTTTGCGCTATTCCTGTCCATTCAGGGTTTGTGGTTAAAAAGTGATGTCTCAAAGGAAATACTAGCTGAAATGCAACAAATAAGAAAATACAAATTAATGTTAGTTTTTTGAATTTAGGACTTTCATTCTGATCCAAAACAGCTTCCTGCTCTTCTGAATTTTCTGTTGATTTACTCATAAAAATACCATCAACATAGTTTCCGACTTTTTTACTGTCAAAAAATAGAATCGTCGCACAAATCATGAAGAACGGAAAGATTCCAATATCATCAAATAGAATAGAATTATTCGTATAACTAAATATAACCACGAGGATTACTCCAAAGAGTCGTGTTCTTTTGTTCAATAATATAAAAGCAATGCTTAAGTCAAATATGAGTCCGCCATATTTGATTAACATAATGAGCGTTTCCTTTGGGAAAAGATTTGTCAATACACTGCTTTGCGCTTGATCAATGGTATATCCTACAAGATTACTATCTAACCAATTTGGAGATAGTTTTGAAATTCCTCCATAAAAGTACACTACAGAAAGCAGAAAAATAAGGATGTTTTGTTGCCAAGCAGGAACGAGTTTTGACAATGGTTTTTTAGAAAATTTTACTCGAAGACTGTACTTTCTGTCCGCATTCATAAATATCATCACAAAAGCAATTAAGGCAATCAGATAGATATGATTGTTGTACAAAGTTTTGTCTATAAACGAAAAGTATGAAAATCCTACAAAGAAAAATATCATCGCATATCGGTACAAAAACCCAAGTGTAATTAGGATTGCTGAAATCAAAAGCCCAGCATGAATTACCTTTAAAAAGCCTAGTGAGAATGGTTGTAAAAATTCTAATCCTTGATATGGAAATAAGACTTCGGGACCAAATATAAACTGAAACGTATAGTCAATTTCATAATAGTAAATCATTTGATAGGTCATAAACATTCCGAAAAAAATTCGGAAAATAGCCACTATAGAAACATCAATTGATTTGAATACGAGTTTGTGAATATACTTCATAATGAGTCGGGTTGTTGTCCGCCTAAAATACAATTTTCCCCTAAAGCTTTCTTAAAATTTGAAAATAATTTCTTGAAAATTTATGAGCACAACCTACGAATTATGTTTTTGAATTTGAGGATTTTGAAAAGATATTAAAGTCTAACATTGTACTAACTACAGACTTTACACTGTGTTTTTTCTTTGACTTCTCCTACGAGAAAACCTTGATCGTTTAGTTTGTAATCGCAACAATCCATATAGCCTTGTACAATGAGTTTTCGACCGCGTTGAATTTGTGATTTTACAGTTGCCAATGGAAGTTTTAATTGTGCTGCAATTGCTGCTTGTTTGATGCCTTTGATATCTGATAAGAATAATGGATCTCTGTATTTTTTAGGTAGATTTTTAATAATTCCAGGCAAGCAATCTTTTTCTGAATGTGCATATTCTTCTGTGGAAATAATAGTTTCTTCTTTGTTTAAAGGAACTTCTTTATTTGATATACGAAAATAGTCTAATACAGTATTTCTACTAACACTTAACAACCATGATTTTACTTTACTTTCCTCGGATACGGTTGCTAATTTAGCATGTACTTTTAAAAACACTTCTTGAACCAAATCATCTGTAATTTGAGCATCTTTCACTTTACTCATGATGAAGCGTTTTACATCATCTGCATAACATTCCCAAACTTCTGTAGTCGTCATTTCTTCTTTTTTTCTAATCAGCAAGATTGTCTTAGAAAGATACGAAGTTTTCCCAAGACAATCTTATACATATTTTAGCAATTACAATTTACACAGGTACAGTTTTCACAAGTACATTGATTGCATTGTCCTTTTTTGCAACTTACACAGTTACACGTACAGTTTGTATGATTTTCCATTGTATGTTTTTTAAATTCACACAGTAGACGGAAAATGCTTCAAAAAGATGCATTTTTTAAAAGAAAATTTTAATTCGGATGATTTTCATCTTTTGAATGCTTTATGAAGTCTAATTATCGCGCTGTTCAAATTCTTCAGTTTCTTTGATTCGAATTCGTCTTCTGATAAGATATATAAAAATGCCGATAACGGTTCCCCAAATGAGTCCGTGAAGACTTAGTATAAATGTAACGAGTGTGTCCATATTATTTAAATCTAACAGCAGTTCCATACGCCAAAATTTCAGAAGCACCTTGCATTACCATCGATGTTGTCATTCTAACATTTACAATAGCATCCGCTCCAAGTCGTTGTGCATCTTGTTTCATTCTGTGTAAAGCTTGTTCTCTAGATTGCGCTTGTAGTTTTGAATATTCTTCAATTTCTCCTCCAATTATGTTTTTGAATCCTGCAAAAATATCTCTTCCAATGCTTCTGGCTCTTACGGTGCTACCTCTAGCAACTCCTAATATTTCACTAATTTCTCTGTTGGGTACTTTTTCTGTTGTTGTAATGATCATTTTCAGTATGTTTTTATGATATGATGCTAAATATGAACATTTGTTACAACTTATAGATCATTAATTTTAACTTTCTTGTCACAAATGGCTTTTCTATATCGTTGCAATTCTTCTTTGACTTTGGGCGTAAGTAAGTATAAACCAATCATATTAGAAACCATCATGGAGAAAACCATCGCATCTGCAAAGTCAACAACAGCTTGTAAACTCGCTGCCGCACCAATGATGACAAAAATACAGAAGATGGTTTTGTAGATGTATTCTGCTTTTTTACTTCTTCCAAATAAATACGACCACGCTTGATGTCCGTAATATGACCAAGAAATCATCGAAGAAAACGCAAATAGTATCACCGCAACAGTTAATACATACGGAAACCACGAAATTCCACTTTCTAGCGCATTTGAGGTTAAGATCGCTCCTTGTTCATAGGAAACTTCGGTTCCTACAGCAATTTGCCCTGTAATGATGAGCACCAATGCCGTCATGGTACAAACGACCACAGTATCAATAAATGGTTCTAGCAATGCTACTAAACCTTCGCTAGCAGCGTAATTGGTTTTTACCGCAGCATGTGCAATGGACGACGAACCTATTCCTGCTTCGTTGGAAAAAGCAGCACGTTTGAAACCTTGAATCATCACACCAATAAATCCGCCAGCAACACCTTCATAACTAAATGCTCCATTAAAAATTTCGCTGAATGCCGCTGGAATGCTTTCATAGTTAATTCCCAAAATGATGACAATAGCAATGACATAGGTTGCGACCATTAAAGGGACGATTTTGTCCGTGACGTTTGCTATTTTTTTAATTCCACCAATGATCACAATTCCAACAAACGTTGCCATGATGATTCCGAAAAGCCAACCTTTTCCATAAAAAATGCTTTCCGTTCCGCCAGTTACGTATTGAAATAATTGAAAAGCTTGATTGACTTGAAACATGTTTCCGCCTCCAAAAGATCCGCCAATACACATAATAGCAAATACAACGGCTAATATTTTCCCCAAACGTTTGAATCCTTTTTCGTGTAATCCTTTGCGTAAATAATACATTGGTCCGCCATACACGACTCCATTTTCGTCAACTTCACGGTATTTTACACCTAAGGTACATTCGACAAATTTGGAAGCCATTCCTAAGAATCCGACTAAAATCATCCAAAAAGTTGCTCCTGGACCGCCAATGGAAAGTGCAATGGCAACTCCGGCAATATTTCCGAGTCCGACAGTAGCCGATAAAGCTGCTGTGAGTGCTTGAAAGTGTGATACTTCTCCGGCTTGAGCTGCTGAAACGGAGGAAGAAACCTCCACTTTTTGATCATTCTCTAATTCGTCATAATCACCTTTAACCACTTTTATTGCTGTGAAAAATCCGCGGACATTGATGAGTTTAAAGTAGATCGTAAAATAGCTCGCTCCTATCATCAATACAATAAGTACCCAAGGAATTCCGACTTCGCCTGTGATGGGAATTTCAGCAAAAATGGCATCTGTAAACCAACTTGTAGCATTTTTAAAATTTTCGTTGATTCGTTCGTCCAGTGAGGTTGGAGTGTCTTGCGCAAGTGTTACTAACGGCAACAACATGCTCAAAAATAATACGTGTACTGATTTCATCTGTTCGTTTTTTTGATTGGTACGAAGATGAAATTATGTACTGTATTACAAAAGGTTACGCAGTGCTGTTTTTAATTTGTGTAGTAGTTAAGTATTGGGTTAAGTATGCTTTTTATTACTTTTTTAAATACTTGATAATGATTCCGAGTTGTCCTAAATGATATATGTCGTGATGCAACATTCCATTGATTAAAAAACGGTAGGGATACTTTCCTTTAAAGTCCGTATCGTAATATTCTTCTTGAAGAAACGCATCTTCTTTTTCTTTTAATAAGTAGATCAATTCTGTGAGCGTATCATCATATTCGGATTTTATGGAAAGCCAACCTTTCAGTTTTAATTTTTCGTTGGGAAGCCAATTTTCTTCGCAATCATCTGTTTTACTTCCTGTTCCGGTTTTTATTTTTAGAATGGCTTCTTTTCTCCACAAGGTTAGATGGGAAATGATTTCTGCGATACTGTGAAGGTTTTCCATTGGTCTTGTAAATACTAAACTATCATCTATTGTAGAAAGTTTGCTTTGATACGAACTTCCAATCCAAATTTTACCTTGTTGAATTTCATTGAGTTGCGCAATGATTTCGTCAATTATTTTCATCCGTTTTAAAGAGTATTTATACTATTTACATGCAATGGTTGCGTATTCGAGGAGTTTATTTTCTGTAGCGTACGCGATGAGTTGTTCTTTTCCGTCCGAACCACTAATGTTCAATATTTTTTTGATTTGATAGATATGTGCCTGAAAACCGTCTACACTTATGTGCATGGCTTCCGCAATTTCTGTGTATGATTTTTTTTCGCCACAAATGCCCAAGTTTGCTAAGACTTCTTTTTGTCGATCGGAGAGTATGATTTTAGACGCTTCTTGCATTTTAGAAACTTTCTGCTCTTGTTTTTTGAGTTTTTTTGTCAAGGATTGAATGGTATCAATATGACTTTCATTGGCGATTTGCAGTTTTTCATTTTCAAGCTGTAAAGTATTACGTTCTGCTTCCAACATGACAAATTCTGATTGCTGTTGTTCTTTTTCCGAAAGAAATTTCCAGCTATATAATAAAATTGAAAATAGTAAAATGAAGATAAATTTAAAGGAAATTGCCGTAATGATTCCGAACAAACTCCAATTGGATAAACTGATGAATTCTTGAACCAATTCATACGGAATGATTCTGTGAGAAACCGCAATGATGATCAACACGAACAACGAAAAGCAGGGCAAATACATGAACCGCATGTTTCGATTTATGAAAGCACTATTCAATTCATATAATAAAGCCAATGCCACTACTAATGAAATTGGAATGTCAATAAGCCAAATAAAACTGCTGCTGATATCTGGATTTGTATATGAAGTTGCGATAAATACAAAAGCAATCATGCTGAAAATACCACTATACAGCATGACAAATTCCTTGATGGAAAAACGCTGTACAAGTTGTACAATCATATTTCGTTTGCTTTGGTGTTCTATAGATGGTAAGGATAGTAAGATGAATAGCGAATTGATCAACGAGATAAAAACGCCCCAATATACCAACCATTTGACTTGTGGAGAGATTTCAAAATATTTTGTAGCGACTAAGGTAACGAGCGCGCCAATTCCCCATGCAAAAATTGCCAATCCAAACCATTTAATTCCGCTAATGGTCGTAGGATTTTGCTGTTTTCGCTCTTTGTCATAAATACGTTGAATGACAAACGCAGTGAGCAAGCAAACCAATGCGGTTACAAAAGAATCTATATGCGCGTACATATTTTAGGAATTGATTGATGTTTTAAAGGTACTTATTTTTTAAAGAATTGAAATGTACTTAGAAATAAGTACTGTGTTTGACAAAAATCTTCTCCTTAAAATTGATGTAGTAAAATTTAAAAAAGGAAAATATGGCATTCCCGTAATCAACTCATCTTAAATCTATTTAACTTATAAATTATTAACCAAAAATTATATAATCATGTTGAAATCAATTTTAAATGTTGAAGGCGTAAAGCGATTGAACAAATCTGAACAATCTTCAGTAAAAGGAAGTTTTGGAGGATGTAACATTTTTACATGCACACCAAGTAGTGATGGATGTCCATGTTACGATAATCCGAATTCGCCAGATGGCAGAGGTTGTTGTATGGATGGTCAATGTACAGACTAATAATTCACGCAATGAAGCGATCGAGAGGTCGCTTTCTACTTTTTTGATTGTTTCTCTTCTCATAAAAAAGGAACACCCATTGGTATTCCTTTTCAAATAATTTTTTAGTACATACTTCTTAGTTGAATGTATCTCCTGCTTCGCAATCACATTCAGTCATATTACCTAGCTTTTAATTTAACAAACCATATTAGATGTAATTTCTGGCTTGCATTCACATACAGTTTCTTGACATAAACAACTTGTTTCTGAGTTATTTCCTCCTCTTATCTGATCAAGAATCTCTAATTTAGAGACTGTACGTTTTTTAAAAATTAAACGTTTATTAATCTTTTTCTTCATAATTTGAATATTTATTTATTTCAATTTACAAAATAATAAAAAAGGAACACCCATTGGTATTCCTTTTCAAATAATTTTTAGTACATACTTCTTAGTTGAATGTATCTCCCGCTTCGCAAGCACATTCAGTCATATTACACCAGCAGCTCGTTTGAGATGTATCTTTACCTCCTTTTAATTGCTCTGTAACACTCAATGAAGAAATAATACGTTTCTTAAAAGCTAAATTTTTAATGGTTGGTTTTTTCATGATTTAAGTTTTTGGTTATACTTATGTCTAAAATACTAAATTGAAAAAGGAATACCCTTCGATATTCCTTTCTTTTCACGCTTTTACTATCAAAAACAAGAAACTACCAACAATACTGTGGATCTGTATCTTTTGTATTTGGACATTGACGCAAGAACGATGGACTACAACCTAATGTAAAGTCTTCCATACACAGAATAATGGCACTTACTTCGCTGTCACTAGCACAACCTGGAACTGTAGACATGGTTCCTGTTCCACCAACTACTTGGTTTAATTCATTGATTTTTGACACTGTTTTTTTACTTAATGATAGATTTTTAACTTTTTGCTTTTTCATAATTACATTTTTTTGATTGAAACTAAATTACGAACAGAAATATTAAATTTCTCACAAGTAAACTATAAAAAATAACCCAAATTCATGTTTTATTTTTATGATCATCATAAGAAGAATTTATATCAAAAAATAAATTCAGAATTGCAGATAAATTTTAACCAACTGTTTTTTCTAATTCACATTCGCATACGGTGTCTATACACAAACAGCTTGTATGCGAAGTATTTCCTCCTTTTAATTGTTCCATAATTTTGAATGAAGAAATCGTGTTTTTCTTGAATGTTAAATTTTTAATAGTTTGTTTTTTCATGATTTTAAATTTTTGGTTTTACATAGTTTTAAAATATTAAATTGAAAAAGGAATATCAAATGATATTCCTTTTTAATTATCAACGACTAAAAATAACACATGCTATTCTTCTCCTGCGATACAGTAATACGATGGACAACCTCCTAAACGAGAATCGCACATGTGATTTGAACATGCTTCTACCAAAGTAATTGTTGGGCAACCATTAGTAACACACATTGGATACCCACTTCCGCCTCCTTTGATGGCATTATTCGTAAGATTTGAAACTAGTTTTTTACTTAACCTAAGACTTTTAACTTCTCTTTTTTTCATAATTAAAATGTTTTGATTTATAATAGAGACAATGTAAAAGAATACGCTTAGTTACGTCGTTTTTTTACGAGCGAATACGTGCGTTTGCATACATTTATGAGTAGTATCTAATGGAATTTATAAATTGCATCTAAGTTTGAACATATGCTATTCTAAAATAGAAAAAGGAATATCAAATGATATTCCTCTCTTTTCATGTTTTTACAATCAAAAACGAAAACTACCAGCAATATCCTGGTGCTGTATTCACAGTTGTTGGACATTGATTTAAGAAAGATGGACTACATCCTTGTGTAAATTCTTCCATACATCGAATAACGGCGCTTACTTCGCTCCCGCTAGCACAACCTGGAACTGTAGACATTGTTCCTGTTCCTCCTACTAATTGATCTAATTCATTGATTTTAGATACTGTTTTTTTACTTAACGACAGGTTTTTAACTTTTTGCTTTTTCATAATAATAGTTTTAAAAAATTAATGTTTAAACGAAACTATGAAATGAACTACTCAAAATCGTCTCATAACTCACACAAACGTTTGTTTGTATACATAGAGACATTGTTTTACAAACTCCTTCAAAAAATAGCGATGGACTCTTGCTCAGTAATTGATAAATGGTCAAAACATGTGTATTTGTACACATATGTACTCGAGTAGTATTACAAATTTATAAATTGCATGTAACTTTTAAAGTTTGTCTTTTCTTTAATAAAAAGGGGTTGAAGAGCATCTGCCAATATTTTAATCGAAATTCCATCTGTTATCATTTTTTTAAGACTTTTCAGCGTGATTTCTAATTATATTTAGTTAAAAAAAAAATGACATTTACTTTCTTAGATCTTATATTATTTTCTGGAATTGTTCAAGGTATATTCTTAATGGTTTCTTTGTATTTTATTTCACGAAAAAATAAAAAAGCAAATAGAATACTGATGATCGTTATAGGATTTTCAACAGCTATTTTTACTAGAGAAATGCTAAGCTATCAATTAAATTCTTTACTGTTTTGGCGAAGTTCCATTTTGACAGAATGTACCATGTATTTATTTGGTCCTTTTTTGTACATGTATTTTAAAGCGCTAGTTTTTAGAGAGCATTCAAAAAATAAGTTATCATTTAAACATTATATACCTTCACTCCTATTGTTTATTTATTTTTTATGGACATTTTCTATTACTACAGAAGAATATGTTGCATTGACCTATAAACCCATTATGTTTTATGCTTTTTTAGCGATGGAACTTACGGGTGTCATTTCAATTATTGTATACTGTTATTTATCCTATAAAATTATAAAACACATTAAAAGCATGGAAAATACAAGTTTGTATACACGTCAAATTTCTCGATATATCACCTTTGTTTTAATTGGAATTTTCCTAATTGCTGTTTGCTGGTCTTACGGAATATTTAATACCTATGCGTTGGAAAATTATAATTCCATCATCAGTTATAAACTGATTTGGATTTGCATCACTATTTTCCTTTTTATAGTTGGTTATTTTAGCTTAACACAGCCTGAAATTGTACGATTACCTATAAAGAAAAAAGCGCCTACCAGAGATCGGTTGACCGAGAAGGAAACTATAGAAATAAAAAAGAAATTACAGGTACTTATTGAAGAAGAACAAATTTTTATGAATTCCGATTTAAGTTTGAAAATGCTTGCCAAACGATTAGATACTTCCGCGAATAATGTATCGTGGTTGTTGAATTCTGTGTATGAAAAAACGTTTTATGAATATATTAATGAATATAGAATAAAAACGTTCATTGAAAAAATTGAAGCTGGAGAACATAAAAAACAAACCTTACTTTCTATTGCTATGGACGCTGGATTTAATTCAAAATCAACATTTAATAAAACCTTTAAGTCCTTAATGAATGATACACCTTCAAGTTATATTGAAAAGATGTATTCGTGATTTAAGAGAGGTGGCTTCTACTGAAGACAGGTAAGGGCTTTTAACATGCTTAGGTTAGATTATTTATATTAAAATCAGCAGCTTATTTCCTTCTAGATTTAGCTCAATGTATTGAAGTACATTACTTCTTCTGATTACTATTTTGTTATTTCCTTTTTTAAATTTTGCTTCCATTATAAGTCTCGTGCAATTCTTTTTTAAAAATCCCGAAACATACATATCAATATTACTTTCAATTTCAGATTCAATTTTGAGTATTATTTTTCCTTTTCTTCTTTTTACACGAATGTTTTTCAGTTGTTTAATCTCGTTAAGAATAAGTTTTTCAAATTTGTCAATGAATACATAACCTAAATCACATATAGAAGGATCTATGTCAGATTTACATAGCGAATATCCAATCTTGTACGCATTAGCTGGAACTAACTTAAATATTACATTTCTTTCAATAGGAATTTCATGCGCATTGAAAAATCTATATCGATCAGTTAAAATTCTAAGCTGAAAGTCAATATCATTTTGCTCAGATTTCTGCTCACACTCAATTCGTTGAATTATCTTAATTTTGCGGTCTTCTGGTTTCAACTCTCCGATTCCCTTTATCCAGTTTTGATAATCTTCATAACTTTTAAAATTTCCACAATTATTTTGTCCTATTACAGTCTGAAAAGTAAAAAGAAGTATTATACATATTATGAATTTGCTCATCGTTTTTTTATTCAAATTTAACAGACAATCGCCTAATTCAAATACGCAATACGTGAATGATTCTTTTCGTTGAGTTAAAGTACTTTCCGTTACTTGCTATTCAATAAAAGGTTATTTAGATTCTTCTTCAAAAAGTTTTTTAAATTTTTTCTTTTGTTTGAATTTGGCAAATAATGGTGATTGCTGAATGGCTTGAAAACGTTGCAAACCAAGTTCTTTTGCCTTTTTAAGATTTCGAATGGTGTGTTTAAAATCGTCGTTACGTGCATAGCTTTGTGCTACTCTAAAATACCAATACGCTTGTTCGGGATTAAAATACACTAACAACTGATCACAGTACAACGCATGTTGATACTTTTCTGCATAGATGTATCCCATAGATGACTCATACGCGCCTGCAAAGATGGAATATTTTAAACGCTTGAGCATTTTTCCTCTTGGTGTCGCTTTGGCATTTTCAATGTCTATATTGAGTCGCCTCAATTCCTTACGCCACCATTGAAAATTATCGTCAGATTTTGCTGCTAAGATGTCATTTGAATAGACTTTTGAGAACTTTTCATACAATTCATTTTCTTCTTTGATGTATGTTGCTCGTTGTTCGACTTGACTTTTATATTCAGGAGATTTTTTAATGCCATCAAGTTTTTGTTGTGTTGCTTTGAGTTCAAAGTACGATGCAAAGTTTTTAATGATACTTTCGTATTCTTGAACCGATCTGAATTTGTTATGAATTACGAGCGAATCTGCAATGGCATACTGTGTTTCAAAGAACGATTGTACAAACTGAGAATCAACACTTTTAATATTCTTTTTATACGCTTGTATTTCCAACCAACCAAAAGCACGTTCTATTTGTTCACTTGGCGGCCATCGATGCGTATCATTATACACAAACAATTCGTTATCTACATTGAATTTATCTAGCAATGCTTTGGTGTTAAACATTTCTTGGTAATTCATATCTTCATCACCGACCAAACCTACAAAAGAGAACATTTCTTTTTTAGGTGTAAATGATTTATTGATGGCTAAACCTGCACCACAAGCCACAACACCTTGTATTTTTTCAGTCAAAGCAGCAATAGCAGTTGCCAAACGAGATCCGCCTGAAAAACCTGCTGCATAAATTTGTTTCTCGTCTATTTTGAATGTGGAAAATACCGTTGCAAACAAACGATTGGTAATCGCAAAATTGGTTTCATACGCCACTCCATTTTTTGTATTGTTGGAAGCGATTAAGATGTAATTAAATTTTTCTGCGGAAGTGATAAAAGTTTTCATTCCATTAGCGCCATATGCACTCGGATCAAAGATAAAGACAACGGCAGAAAGTTTGGTTTCATCAAACGATGTTGGAAGATACACTGCATAGGTTTCCGAGCTGTTTTGTACAGGAAGTGAATTTAAAATTTTCCCCTTTTCAAAATGATTCGTTTGCGCTAGTCCGACAAGCACATAAAAATTCAATAGAAAGAAGAATATACCACGCATACATTATACTTTTTTTAAAGTTACAGAATTAATAGCAAGCATACTTGATTTTAACATTTTGTGTTTTTCTTTTCTTTATTTACGATCATGTTGGGTAACGCTTTTCCTTTTCTTGAACTGCTTATCATAAACCAACAAAATTTATATCATGAAAAGTAAAAAGTTAATCAAACTAACCAAAAAAACAATTTCTAATTTAAACAATGCTGTAGGAGGACTTGCTCATAAAACTTTGAGATACAGTGAATGTAACATTTGTTTTTCTATTGATGTTATTGATTGTCGAAAAGGTTAATTTTGAAAAGCGAACTTCGGTTCGCTTTTTTACTCTTTGTATTCATGTGTTTCATTTCTATGAGAAATCAACTCAAATAAGCATTTTATTTTTAACATTTTGCGTTTTCCAAACTATCTCCTATGTAAGTTTGAAAACTAGCCTATATTTTCTACATTTACCACATATCGATCTTAAAACACCCTAATACACCGACACATGAAAAATTCGCTTATATACGCAATGATTACGCTATTTTGTTTAACTATTTCAAGTTGCGATAGTTATAAATCTGTAAGTACTGCAGATGAATTGAATGCATTACAAACATTGATGACAGGTTCGTTTGATAGTAGCGAACAAGCTACTGCTGACGATAGTTATTATAATATTTCCTTGCACATGTATCCTATTTGGACTTCTAAAGATGGACATTGGTTATATGTAGAACAAGCCTTGAATAGCAATCAAAATAAACCGTATCGCCAACGTGTGTATCAACTAGAAAAGTTAGAAAATGGTAAATTTTCAAGTAAAGTTTACACCTTAGAAAACCCAAAAGAAGCTGTTGGTAAGTGGAAAACTCCAACCTACTTTGATCAGTTTGATACTTCTATGTTGAAAGAACGTGAAGGCTGTGCTGTTATTTTAGAGAAAAAAGGTGATTTCTACACCGGAAGCACAAACGAAAAAGATTGTAAAAGTACTATGCGTGGTGCTAGTTATGCAACTTCTGAAGTAACCGTTAAAGCAAATGTGATTGAAAGTTGGGACCGCGGATTTGACTCCAATGACGAACATGTTTGGGGCGCAGAAAAAGCAGGATATGTTTTTAAGCGTTTAAAATAAAAAGTACCGTTGTATTTACTTTAGTAATTCTTCTTAATACAATCAGGTAGTACTACGTGATTTTATTCTTCTCAGTAACGAAACTCTTTATATCGTTGCCTGAATGATGGGCTATTACATATATTTAAGTTCATAATTTTAAATAATATGTATATGAAAGCACAAACTAATAGTGTGGATACCAAAATTTTAGATTCTGTGATAGAGGAAAATATGATCTTACAAGCATCTGCTCCTACAGTATCATCATCAATGTCTTTTCAAACTTTATCTCATGCACTTTCTATGGCAATGGAAAGCGCTGCCTTAAATCAGCAAAAAGTAAATATTTTATCTACTACGGTAACTTCTACCTGCGTAAGACATTTGCTTGGAGACATTCATACAAAAGCTGATACTACAGCAAAGGATAAATTATCATAACCCATCAAATCAAAAAATAATTCATTATGGCAACATCAAAAAAGACAACACCAGAAGAAAAGATAGTAACATCATCCCAAATAACAGATGCGGTTACACAAACAAATGTAAAAGTAGTTTCAGAAACACCTGCAATGGCAATTGGAAATGTTTACCAAACCGCAGCACATTCTTTGGGACTTCTTTATGAAAATTCAGTGAGTACTCAGGGACAAACAGAAATAGCATATAATGCTACAATATCAGTATGTGTACAATCTTTAATCCGAAATTAATATGAGTTCAGTAAATATAAACAATCAAATAGAAGATGCTATTAAATCTATTAATACACTTTTAAAAAGCGCAGACAACGATAATTTAGAGTTGATCGCAAACCAAGCACTTGTAGAAGCTGCATCTTTAGCAATGCTAAACATGGTGAGTCAACAACAACAATTATACATGCTGCAAAACGCGGCGACAACTGTTGCTGTAAAAGCAATGTTAGAGACAAACCCAGAAGAAGCTTTAAAAATTATGAATCAGACGATAGAGAACAATAATATTACAGCAAGCTTGAGTGATTTTGAAAAAGTAATCAGACAAATCTCAGGTAAGAAAAAGTAAATTATAGTTTTTTGTTTTATAAGATAAAAACAGTGTCACGCGGCGTAAAGACTAAAAAACGCTTAGTGACACTGCTTTTGTAAAAGTATCATACTACTAACTATTTTAATATGATTCTTTTTGTCAATTGTGCGTCTTGATGCGTAATTTTCATAAAATACACACCAGACGTATATCCGCCAAGATTCACAAATTGTTGTGTTTGATTGATGGTTTCAAAATTTCCTTGATAGATATTTCTTCCCGTAATATCAAACACATTTACAGTAACATCTGTAAGAGATGTATCTGCTTTTATATATATGATTCCATCCGTAACAGTTGGCGCAATTGTGACACCTAATATGTTATTTTCTATGGATGGAACGCTTAAAGTTTCACTTAAGTTTGTTGATGTTGGATAGAAAACCGAAAATGAATTGGTTGAAAATTGTACATAGTAATCGTTATCCAAATATGAAACGCCTGTTGCATTGATAAAATCTCCTCCAGAAACATAACCCGCAGTACAGGTATTTCCTGCTACTTTCATGAGTTCTAACCCTGAAATATTTGAGAGATTACTATCTGCTAGAATTAAATCATCTACCTCATCACCAAGTGTGTACAAGCGTACATTTACATTGGTTGATGGCGCATTTGTGGTACTGATAGAGACTTCTCGCCGTGAATACGGTTGCCCAGAGAAGTCTCTTGTATCAGCATTTTCAATGAATAAAGTTGTACTTACGTTTCCTAAATCGTTTCCGTTGGCATCGATAGCAGCGACAATATCGCCAGATGCATCATAAATGGGAACCCATTCGTCGGTATTTCCTTGTGTTGTTGAAATTTCAATCGTTGGTATGGTTTCACATATTCCTGGTGTTCCTGCTGCAATTGCTGGTGTTCCTTCCAAGCAAAATGTAACTTCATTTGCTAATATCTCTGACTTGGCAACTTGTATGTAATAGGTATTTCCGAATACGACAGGTATGACACCATCGTCTGTAAAACAAGCAACTTCTGTTCCGCCGCAAGATTCGTATACGGCAAAGGTGTTACTAAAATTTGTGCTTGTAAGCGATATGTTTCCTGTAATTGGTGCTTCAAAAGAATACCAAGCATCTAACCAAGTTTGTAAACTATTAAAACAACTTCCGATGTCTGTTATAGTTGTTTCTGTAGCACCTCTGAGGTCGACTGTAACATTTTGTGTCCCACACACACCAATACCTGCGATTGAAATCGTTTCTGCATTTGCACAATCATCGTTCGGTAATATTTCAAACGCTCTGATATTGAAACTCTCTGCGGAAGCGTATATGGATAAACTGTAGGCTCTTAACAAATAGGTTCCTGCGGTTAAATCATAAGTATAGGTATCATTATTGGAACATACAATTTCTGTTCCGCCACAACTATCATATATTGTAAAACGATCTAAACTGCTAACACCTGTAATTCGAACGTTTCCATTGACTGGCATGGTAAATTCATACCAAACATCTAAATAGGCATTACCAGCCGTATCACAGCTCGCTTCTAAACTTTCGGTAGCAGCACGGTTATCATAATTAATAGTTGTTTCTGTAGTAATATCATCCATTATGACTTCTGCAGTAGCACATTCGTCATTTGCAGCTGTCTCAAAAGCTTGTATATTGAAACTATCTGCGGAAGCATATATAGCTAGACTGTATGCTCTTAAGAAATAGGTTCCTGTAGTTAAGTTGTATACAAATGTATCATTATCGAAACATATAATTTCTGAACCTCCGCAACTGTCATATAGCGTAAAACGATCTAAACCATTGACGCCTGAGATGTATAAATTTCCATTGACTGGCATCGTAAATTCATACCAAACATCTAAATAGGTATTGCTTGCCGTATCGCAACTTGCTTCTAAACTTTCGGTAGCATTTCTATTGTCAAAATTGATGGTTCTTAGCGTGGTAATATCATCCATAATCACTTCTGCAGTAGCGCATTCATCATTCGCGACTGTTTCAAAAGCTTGAATTCGGAAGCTATCAGAAGAAGCGTAAATTGCTCTACTATACGCTCTTAAATAGTAAGTTCCTACAGTGAGATTGTAGACAAATGTATCGTCGGTAGTACATATTATTTCTGAACCGCCACAACTATCATATAAGGTAAACGCATCTAAACTGTTTACACCTGTTATTTGAAAATTTCCATTGATTGGCATTGTAAATTCATACCAAACATCTAAATACGTATTGTTTATATTATCGCAGCTTGCCTGTAGACTTTCGGTAGCGGCTCTATTGTCAAAAGCAATGATTCTTTCAGTGGTAATATCGTCTGTAATAACTTCTGCTGTAGCACATTCATCATTCGCTACCGTTTCAAAGGCTTGGATATTAAAATTATCTGCAGAAGCATGAATAGATCGACTGTATGCTCTAAGCGTATACGTTCCTGTGGAAAGATTATAGAAAAAAGTATCGTCTGATGAACAGGCAATTTCATTACCTCCACAAGCGTCATATAATGTAAACAAATCTAGACTATTTACTCCTGAGATGAGTAGATTGCCATTCACTGGCATGGTAAATTCATACCAAACATCTAAATAGATATTGCTTGCTGTATCGCAACTTGCGTCCAAACTTTCGGTAGCGGCTCTGTTATCAAAACTGATAGATCGTAGTGTCGTAATATCATCGGTAATCACTTCTGCTGTAGCACATTCATCATTAGCAATCGTTTCAAAAGCTTGAATGCTAAAACTATCTGCACCAGCTTGAGCTAAAGTACTTGTTGCACGGAGTTTATAGGTTCCTGTTGAAAGGTTAAAGAAAAATCCATCATCATAAAAACAGCCTATTTCAGCGCCACCACAGGTATTGTATAAGGAAAAACCATCTAAGCCATTCACACCCGTTATTCGAATGTTTCCGTTAACAGGCATGGTAAATTCGTACCAAACATCTGGATAAGTGGTAGCAGCAGTATCGCAACTACTTAACAAACTTTGTGTTGCCATGCCATTATTAAAACTTACTAATATGGCATTTGTAGTAGTTACAGAGATAATTTCTGCATTTGCACAGTCATTGTTTGCTGGAACTTGTCCATAAGTATACATAACAGTACTTAGGAATATTCCAAAGAAAAGTAATTTTGCCCTCATGTAATTTGCCACTATTTTTAGTTTACGAGGATGAAAATACTTTGTTTACAGATAGATATAAATAAAAAATGTATGAACCGACATGATTCATACATTTTTGGTATTATATATTTTGTTTGGAACGTATTGCCGTTTTTTATCTTTATCAAAAATGACAGAAAGTTCTTCTAGATTTACTACATATTTCTTTGATTTTTTCAAAAACTTCTAATCCAAAAAAGGATGTTTTAATCGGACACTTTTTCTAAAGTATTGATACTTACATGTGGCCATCTAATGAGTCCCGGAACTCCGTCAGTTCTTTTAAAAAAGTCTAAAAATACAGTTTGTGTGTATTGTAGTCTTAATTTGGGTTTTCCATTGTCATCTAATTCTCTTAATTCTTGAATCCAAAAAGTAGAAGTCATTTCCGTTGCATTAGCCTGTTTTGTTATGAAAGGAATATTGATGACGCCTCCTGTTTCAATTTTTGAGTCTACATCCAGTATGGTAGTTTTTCTTATGTTAACTCCTTTATTAGCCTCAACTAATAAATCATTAGGACTTACAGGATTAAATACACCTTGAAATAAATTATCTTTGAAATGTTTATAAGGTTCTAAATACTTATTACTAAGTGTTGGATTCTTTAACCCAATAGGCAGACCACTAATTTTAGGAATGATAGGTTTACCTGTTTTGGAATCACTTCTCCCTAAAGCCAGTACAGAATCGCCGTGTGGAACTGTTGCTAGTCGAGCAATATCTAGTTTATTTGTGGTCTTATTCAACATATGTAACCATAAGCCTGGTTCATGATGTATTTTTAATTTGGGTTTTCCTGCCAATCCACTTTTTGGGAAATCATCAGCTATTATTTGCTCTATTGTTTGTGAATAATCTAAGGCTACTAAAAATTGATCACCATCTGTTCCATCTGTATTCGTAGGAATTCCTCGATTTGGAACTCCTTTATCTACAGTTTTAAAAACCAATGTTTCATTGTACTGATTTAGTAATAATCGATACCCAAATTTTCCATCTGCAAATGGTACAGCAATCATATTCCAACCTCTACCATTCAGTGCTTCTGTATTTTTCCACGTTCCTGGTAGATGTTTTAGAGGTCCTAAAGCTTCGTCACCTGACTTAGCAATTGCTAAGGTTCTTCCGCTATTTTTAATGTGTGTAAAAAGAGTTTTTTTGATCATAAACCATCATTTTTAAATTAATAACTTATTTGATTTAATGCAATGAAATTTTATAGATAATGTATATACATAAAACATTACATTTCATTACGGGAAACCATACAACCAACATGTAATTAAAAACAATGTTCTTAACGATTATTGAGAGTTCATTTCGCACCGTACAAAATCATTTTAAAGCTATCATGAATTGATTTCTGAATCAATACCTATTTATAAGGATTTTGAGGATTTGAAAAACAGTATAAAATTTGAGGTTTGTTCATAAAAAAAGCATATTAATATAGAAGTATACTAATATGCTTTTTATCATGATTGTTGTAGAAATAACTACATATTTCTTCGATATTGTCCTCCCACTTCAAATAAAGCTGCTGTGATTTGACCTAACGAACATACTTTACAAACGTTCATTAAGGCTTCAAATATGTTTTCGTTATTGACAGCTTTTAATTGTAAATCGTATAACAAACCTTCTGTGTCATGCGCGCTGTGTAGATTTTCAAGAATCTTGATTTGATATTGTTTTTCTTCTTCTGTCGCACGTATCACTTCTTTTGGCACTACCGTTGGCGAACCTTTACTACTCAAGAAGGTATTTACGCCAATAATTGGGAATTGTCCGTTGTGCTTTAAGGTTTCGTAGTATAAACTTTCTTCCTGAATTTTAGAACGTTGGTACATCGTTTCCATCGCTCCTAATACACCGCCACGTTCTGTAATTCTGTCAAATTCTGTTAAAACAGCTTCTTCAACTAAATCTGTCAATTCTTCAATGATGAACGAACCTTGAATTGGATTTTCGTTTTTCGCCAATCCTAATTCTTTGTTGATGATCAACTGAATTGCCATTGCTCTACGAACCGATTCTTCCGTTGGTGTCGTAATCGCTTCATCATACGCATTGGTATGCAACGAGTTACAGTTGTCATAGATGGCATATAAAGCTTGCAAGGTTGTACGAATATCGTTGAAGTCAATTTCCTGAGCGTGTAAACTACGTCCAGAAGTTTGAATGTGATATTTCAACATTTGTGCTCTTGCATTGGCTCCGTATTTATGTTTTAAGGCTTTTGACCAAATTTTACGTGCTACACGACCGATTACCGAATATTCTGGATCAATTCCGTTTGAGAAGAAGAATGATAAGTTTGGACCAAATTTATTGATGTCCATTCCTCTACTTAAATAGTACTCCACATACGTAAATCCGTTTGATAACGTTAAGGCTAACTGTGTGATTGGATTGGCACCAGCTTCCGCGATATGATATCCAGAAATAGATACCGAATAGAAGTTACGTACATTGTTTTCAATGAAATATTCTTGTACGTCTCCCATCAAACGCAAGGCAAATTCTGTAGAGAAGATACACGTATTTTGTGCTTGATCTTCTTTTAAGATATCTGCTTGCACCGTTCCACGAACTTGTGCAATGGTTTTCACTTTGATGTCTTCATAGATTTCTGCTGGCAATACTTGATCTCCAGTAACACCCAAAAGCATCAAACCTAATCCGTCATTTCCTTCTGGCAAATCGCCATTGTATTGTGGACGTTCTTTTCCTTTGTAGATTTCAGCAATTTTTGCTTCTACCTCAGCTTCTAATTCGTTTTCTTTAATATATATCTCACATTGCTGATCGATAGCTGCATTCATAAAGAAACCTAATAACATAGGCGCCGGACCATTAATTGTCATACTTACCGATGTCATTTTATGTGCTAAATCAAAACCAGAATATAGTTTTTTAGCATCATCTAAACAACAGATAGAAACTCCTGCATTTCCAATTTTACCATAAATATCTGGTCGTAAATCTGGATCATTTCCGTATAAAGTTACACTATCAAATGCCGTAGATAAACGTTTTGCAGGCATTCCTTGACTTACGTAATGGAAACGCTTATTGGTACGTTCTGGTCCACCTTCTCCGGCAAACATACGTGCTGGATCTTCTCCGGTACGTTTGAAAGGATACAATCCTGATGTGTATGGAAATTCTCCTGGTACATTTTCTTGCAAACACCATTTTAAAATGTCTCCCCAAGCTTGATACTTTGGCAAGGCAACTTTTGGTATTTGTACGTGTGATAAGGATTCTGTATGTGTATTGATTTTGATCTCTTTGTCACGTACTTTAAACGTGTAGATCGGATCTTTGTATTTGTTTACTTTATCGTTCCAACCGTTGATGATTTCCCAGTTGTATGGATCTAGGTTTAGCTTGACGCGATCGAACTCTTTGAGTAATAATTTTACCAATTCGATATCCGATTCGCTGTCCAATCGTTCTAAAATAATGTTTTCATCCAAGCCAGTTTTAGACATGAACGATCTTTCTACTTCGTGTGATTTTACATTTGAAACAGATCCGATTGTTTTATAGATTCCGTATAGTTTTTGCGCAACTTCAACTTGTGCATCTGCTTTTTTGTCGTACGCTCTATTACTTTCTGCGATCTCAGATAAATAACGTGTTCTTGATGGTGGAATAACGAAAATCTTTTCGCTCATTTCACTAGAAATCTTTGAAGTCGATTGTAAATCTGCTTCTGTTTTTTCTACCAACTTGTCCATCACCGCTTTGTACAACGTGTTCATTCCTGGATCGTTGAACTGCGAAGCAATGGTTCCGTATACTGGCAATTGATCTTGCGGAATGTCCCACAAATTGTTATTACGCATGTATTGCTTTTTTACATCGCGCAAAGCGTCTAACGAACCTCTTTTGTCAAATTTGTTGATGGCAACTAAATCGGCAAAATCAAGCATGTCAATTTTTTCCAACTGTGTTGCTGCTCCAAATTCTGGTGTCATTACATATAAAGCCACATCACTGTGCTCCATAATTTCCGTATCCGATTGTCCAATTCCAGAGGTTTCTAGAATGATCAAATCATATTCGGCAGCTTTTAATACTTGAACCGCTTCGTTTACATATTTAGAAAGTGCTAAGTTCGACTGACGTGTTGCCAAACTACGCATGTATACTCTTGGTGAGTTGATTGCATTCATACGAATACGATCTCCAAGCAATGCGCCACCTGTTTTTCGTTTTGATGGATCAACCGAGATTAATCCAATTGTTTTTTCTGGAAAGTCTATTAAGAAGCGACGAACTAATTCGTCTACTAAACTTGATTTCCCTGCACCACCAGTTCCTGTAATTCCGAGCACTGGTGTATGTGATGTTTTATTTTTTTCGTGAATTTTATCTAAGGCATCTTTCGCTATTTCTGGAAAGTTTTCTGCCGAAGAAATGACACGTGCAATGGCTTTTGGATTTTTTTCGTGTAAAACATTCACTTCTCCATTTAGTGAATCTCCAATAGCGAAATCAGATTTTTGCACCAAATCGTTGATCATTCCTTGTAATCCCATTTCACGTCCATCATCTGGTGAATAGATACGTGTAATTCCATACTCCATTAAATCTTTAATTTCTTCTGGAAGGATTACACCGCCACCGCCACCAAATATTTTGATGTGTCCTGCACCTCTTTCTTGTAACAAATCGTACATATATTTAAAGTACTCATTGTGTCCTCCTTGATACGAAGTCATGGCAATTGCATTGGCATCTTCTTGAATCGCAGTATTTACTACTTCTTCAACACTTCTGTCATGTCCTAAGTGAATTACTTCTACGCCTGTAGATTGAATAATTCTTCGCATGATATTGATGGCTGCGTCATGTCCATCAAAAAGTGATGCAGCAGTTACGATTCGTACTTTATAGGTCGGTTTGTAGGGTTGCGCTTGTTCCATCTGTAATGAAGTATCTATTTTAGGGCTGCAATTTACGGATTATTCAAAAAAAACGGACATTTTTTAAGAAATATATAAGAAATGGAGTGTGTGAATTTTTAGAGTCCGACGCGCATTCCTTCTTCTGCAAATTGGAAACCTTTGTTTTGTAAACTGTCTTTTAATCGATTGGATTTTTGCAATGCAGGATTTGAATGATTGAAATGAATGAAAATGATTTTGTTTTTTGTGGCTTGCTCTTCATTTTCAAAGAGTTTTGCGGTTTCAACAATAAACGGATGCGGCACTTCGCTCATCGGTCTTGGAATTTCTCCTTCTTTGAAGAAGGTTGCATCTAAAAATGCATAATCGACTTTTTTTACCTCAGCTACAATGTCTTTTTCCCACAATTGCCATTTGTTAATATCTGGAATGAATAATGCTGATTTGTGTTTTCCTTCGATTTTGTAACCGACCGTTTCTGAGAATTCGTCACGATGTGGTACTAAAAAAGGCGTTATTTGGAGTCCGTTTGTCAATTCTACGGAAGTGTTGTGCGTTAAGTTTTTTAGACTAATATTTTCTAAAGAAACTAATTGACTCCAAGGTCCATTGTTTTCCAAATAGGTTTTCATTTTAGGCATTGCATACACTGGAACTTGTGTTGCGCCCATAGCTTCGCGCCCAAAATACATGAGTCCTGTATAATGACCGATATGCGCATGCGTTAGAAAAACGCCGTCAATTACCGTTGTCGTTTCTAGCTGTTTGGAAAGGTTTTGAATTTGCTGTGCGATATCGGGTGTGGCATCAAATAACCATTTTTTCTTTGCTTCGAGATCAATTAAACCCAAACAAGAAATCAACTTTTTTTCTACGTTTCCTTCGTGATACGGTTGACAACACGATTTTTGACAATTGATTTGTGGATAACCTGCATCTTGCGCCGTTCCTAAGACTGTGAGATATTGCGAATCTTGCGTTATAGTGCTTTTTGTTTCTTTTACTTCTTCTTGACAACTCCACAAAAATAAAGTCGTGAGTAACAACCAAACTTTGTGATTGCTATTTTTTTTACTGTGTGACTTTTTAAAAAACATAAAAATTTACTCCTTTATTTTTTCAATTAGTAATTGCAATGCAACTTTTGCTTCTTTCATTACTGGTAATAATGGCCAAATATGCGGCATGTTTTTACCTTCTATTAACTCCAAATCTACCTTTGCTTTTTTCATTTTATCAACGGTCAATAATTGATCTGGATACATGATATCATGTGCTGCTACACATAAAATCGTTTTAGGAAATCCTTCAAAATTCCCGTTTAATGGTGAAATCATTACATTGTGTAAACCTTCATCTCCTGCACACATTTTTTTAGCACTCAATATCCCTGCTTTAGATAACATAGGATCAATTTTATCTACTTTTTCAATGTCTGGATTTTGCAATGTTGAATCCATTACTGGGCAAATAAGCATAATTTTTTGAGGCAGTGCGACTTTTTCGTTGCGCAATCTTTGTGTCAGCGCTGTAATTAATGTGCCGCCAACAGAATCGCCCATAAGTATTATTTGATCGGCTGGATATTTTTGTAATGCTTCCTTATATACAGCATCAATGTTTTGTGATATTTCAGTGATGTTATGTTCCGGAGCTTTTGGATACTTACACATCCAAATTATACAATTTGTTTCTTTTGCTATGGTTTTAAGCGAATCCCAATGATGTTTTGCAGGTCCTGAAATAAAAGCGCCGCCGTGAATGTACATCAGCAACGTATCTTTTGAATGTTGGGTTTTTATTTCTGTGATGGAAGTTTTTTCTATTTGAAATTCTCGTGTAACATTCTTTTTGTAAAAACTACCTTTGGGTACAAACACATCTTCTTTCCGTATTTTTTTCACATTCACTGGATCTTGACTGAACGTTTTTTTGATGCCTTTTAGTTTTAGAACAGCTTTTGTAATGTAGTAGGAAAGACTTTGCTTCATTTTGCATTTTTTTAGTAAGATATTGTTTTTTATTGAAACATATGTGCGCTAATTTTCAACTCGAATAGATGCTTCCTTTTAATTATTCGTGTATTTTTGCGGAGTACAATTTTGGAATCGATTAAACCTTTTGTACTTTTTCACAGTCTAAAAATCTTAAATATACACTCATGAAAAAAATCATTATTGCTTTTGTTGGATTATTGATGTTAAATTCTTGCGCAGAATTACAGCAAGTTGTGAGCCAATTGCCACAAGGTGGAACACTAGGAAATGCTGATATTGCAGCAGGATTACGTCAGGCATTGGACTTTGGAATTGAGAAACAAGTGTCAAAATTGACCATTAAAGACGGTTTTTATGGCAATAGCCTTGTAAAGATTTTGATGCCGCAAGAATTGCAAAAAGTAGACAAAGCTTTGCGTGATGTTGGTTTGGGAAGTTTAGCAGATGATGGAATTAAAATGCTGAATAGAGCTGCTGAAGATGCCGTAAAAGAAGCAACTCCAATTTTTGTAAACGCAGTAAAAGACATTACGTTTGCAGATGCTAAAAATATTTTATTAGGACAAGATAATGCCGCTACTCAGTATTTGGAAGGAAAAACAACAAGTGCTTTGTATGGTAAGTTTCAACCTGTAATTCAGAATTCTTTTGGAAAGGTTGGTGCTGATCGTATTTGGGCAAATTTGATCAATAATTATAATAAAATTCCTTTTGTAAATAAGGTAAATCCAGATTTAACGGATTATGTAACTACTGAAGCTTTGAAAGGTGTTTATAGAATGATTGCTGTTGAAGAGAAAGAAATTCGTAACAAAGTAGGTTCAAGAACAACTGATTTGTTGAGAAAAGTTTTTGCTTTACAGGATTAATTTGTTCCCATCTCGACTGCGCTCGATGTGACAGTTGTTTAAAATATATAGAAACACCATGATGAAATTTTGATTTTGTGATGGTGTTTTTTTATGGATATTCGTCAATTAAGTTATAGAGTCATTAAAAGTTTTAACTCACAAATCTTTCCCAAAATCCAGACAAAAACCTAGCAAAATCAACTATAATTTCGTATATTGATAGTATTACTATTAATTTTACTTTATGGAAAACGTACGGATATATACAAGCAATGTTCAAATAGATATTATGGATGCTAAAAACATCTTGCATCAGGCAGGAATTAATTACTTTGAAATCAATAAAATGGATACCGCACACGCTGGAATTTTAGGTGGCACCGTTGATTTACATGTAGCAGAAGGAGATGTAGAAAAAGCATTGAAATTACTCGCCGACTTGAAATAAAGCGCATGAAACTACGAATCAGTCGTTGGATTTTTCTCGCCCTTATCGTTTCTTCCTTCTTTTTTATGGTGTACGGAAGACATGTTGGTGGTCCATGGGTTTTGTTTGAATTTTTTATATTTCTCAACCTTCCCGAAATAATACAACGTGGCGACTTTATAAATTTTCTGCCCTTTTTAGTGGTGCTAACTGGGCAATTACTCTTTTTATTCTTAGGATTGAAAACAGTTTCAGGTACTAAATTGTGGCTATTATTAATAGCGCCGCTGCTCGTTACAATTCCATTACTTATCGCGTTAACAGAGATGGTTGAGTTTCAAAGGCAAACCACTATTTCTGCAATTCCATTTTTGGTGATGGTTGTGGTTTTTTATGTAGAATGTATTTTTAAGCTTACAAAAAGTAAGCAAATTGATTCGTTTTAAAAGTCAATTTATACCTTATGACTAATCGCACATCAAGGTTATAATGAGTTAAATTCTTCCAAAGCATATACAATTCGTAGACAGCGTACTTATTTTACTCTCTGAATGTTCACTTCTTGCAAATTATTCTCTAAATTTCTATTGAAATTAACTACCAAAGAGAACTTTCTATGCAAAGACATCTTGAAACTACTGTACAGAAGAAACAGCTTTCTGCGGCACATAGTGTTCCTAAAAAAGGAACTACAAAGCCTGTTTTTCAGTTGGTAGATAATAGAGCATCTTCCATCGTTCAGAAAAAATTATATCAACAAAAATATAACAATCAAATTGTTCAACGACAAGTAGTTCAATTGGTCAGAGGTCCTAAATATGGAGATTCTGCAAAATTGGCAAGAGAACGTTTTAAAAGAGGTGGCGGAAAAAGAATAAAAGGAGTTGCCTTTAAAAGATGGAAACGCGGACGAGAAGCACAACATTTAATTCCGGCACAAGTATGTAGAGATTACGGAATCCCTAAAGCTTGGGCAAATAGCGCTGTGAATGGAATGATGCTACCTTCTGGAAGACGCAGAACGAACCATTTACGTTTAAAACATTTGGATAAAGGAAAAATGCATCATATAAAAGGTGGTGGAAGTCATCCAAATTATAATAAGTATGCTTTTAAGCTTGCAAGACAATACAAATGGAGAAAAGGGAAAGTAACCAGAGCACAGTTTGACAGACTTACAGGTGTTTTAAGGAAACAGAATAGACCCAAAAGATCTGGTGCTGCAAGTGGATTTATTGATGATTTAAGATAATTAATAAACTCCGTGTTTTCCCCCTTTTCCGCTCTGCTTAATTTTTAGTACTTTGTTATCACGAAAAAAAGCTATTACCATGGAATGTTCAAATTTGCTCGAAGCAGCGTTAAAAAAAGGAAATATCAATCAGTCCTTATTTAGAGGATCAAACGATAAAGTTTTAATCACTGATTTGCAACGAACGCTTTTCGAATTGGGTTTTCGAAAAGAGTTGAAATGGGATAATTACCAAGCCGACGGTGATTATGGAAGAGCTACTACCGCAGCTGTAGCCGCTTTTGCGAAAAGAAACGGACATCATAGTCAAGGAGATGCTGTTACGGATGATTTGGCAAAGTTGATATTACAACGACACGATTTTCTACCTGAAATGTACGTATTGTGGCAAATACATACTTCCGATTTGCGTACTAAAAAATATATTTCTAAAGGAACGAAGATGAGCATTACCGCAATTCAAGTATTTCTAAATACAGAAGGTTATGGAGAACAATTGAATTTTGCAAAGTTTGGTGCCGATGGTTTTTACGGAAATAGCACGCGAAACGCTGTGATGAAATATGCAAGCGATCATGGAATTCAATCGGATGGCGATTTGTTAACACGACCATTAATCAATCAGTTTTTAAAAGATATTAATCAATATTACGGAAGTAAATGGAGTGATTTGGCTTCTAAAAATTTACCGAACAAAAAATCGCCTTTAGTACTGTTTGAAGCTTCTAATTTTTCTGGAAAACCTTGCAGAGCAGATGTACAGTTTGTACCAGCACTCGAAAAAATTAATGGTTACGCAAAGCAAGCCAATGTTTTTGTATACATAACAAGTTCATTCAGAACTACGACCAATGTGCATGGTGCCATTGTAAAGCCCGCTACGTTTTCAAACCATTTGGCAGGACACGGAATTGATATGAATTTACAATATGGAAATGGAAAATGGGCCAATTCTAAAGTATTGACAAAATATCCAAACGTTGACGATCCGGTAAAATACTTTTTAAGCTTAATCATTGACGATCCGGAATTGCGTTGGGGCGGAAATTTCAACACGAAAGATCCTGTTCATATTGACGATCATTTAAACAAAGATCGAGCTGCCTGGAGAAAACGCTATCAAGCTATGCAAGAAGCTGTACAATTAGGAAAAGGATAAATACTATTTCTACAGAAAAAGTACAATTAAAAAAAGCGAACCTAAGTCCGCTGCATGCAATGTTTGATGATGGAACATATTTACAATCTGACAGGTAAACACATACCATCTGGATTTGTCATATAATCGCAATAATAAGTTGGTGTAAATTCACATGGACTCAGTCCTGTTTGATTTGAACTTCCTTTGACATCATTAAAATTAGAAATGGATCTTTTGTTTAATTTTAATGACTTTAAATTCTTTTTTTTCATGGTTATAAGTTTTTAATTCATATACCTAAAGATAAAAAATTAAAGAATGCATTACCATCCAAAAAACTCAATAACAACGTGTTAAACTCTATAACATAGTTGAACTATAGATATATTTGGAAGTAGTTTTGGTGATAATTTTAAAGTTTATTCTTCTTTCACATATAAACCATCAAATACCGTTTTCCATGTTTTTTGATCTCCGGAAGTTTCCCAATGCTGGCGTACAGAACCATTTTCGTTCAATGTCCACGTAACTCTGTTTACATATTTTTGCCCTTTTGGAGATAGTACTTCATCACTAATTAAAATCATTTGGTTTCCTACTCTATTTCCTTTTAGATGCAAATTGCCTCCTTGATTGTCGATCCAGATTTGTTCCCATTGCTTTTTTTGAGCGTTGTAGAAATTATAACTCGTTCCTGTGTAATTAGATTTAGCACTTGTCCAATTTTCACGCAATACACAGTTGTCTTCTATTTTTGTGATGGTATTTTTTCCTGCAAATGTACCATCTGCATTGGTGACTTTCCATGTTCCTATCCAAAAGTCAAAAGCTTGATGATTTTCAGTACAACACGCGCATTTGCTTTGTTGAGCGGTTACTGTATAAGAGAATAATGCAATACAAATGATGAGTATTTTTTTCATAATAGAGGGAATTGATTTGTACTATTGAAGATACCATAAATTTTGATGATTTTATAAAAAAACATTTTTTCAACTGATAATCAATTGGTAAACTTTTACAATTCTTAACATTTTTTAATCAATTTCTAATATTCTCTTAACATACAAGTCTAGGTTTTCCACTTATATTTGCAGTGTTGTAATAATCTACTACAACATTTTTGGGTTAGTTAAAAAATAGAAAATCGGGTTTCATTGCCCGATTTTTTTATTGCAATCTTTTGTGAAGTAGCTTGAAATAATCAAAAGCTTTGGCTAGCCGCGAACCATACCAACTAAAATATTCACCATCTACAAATACTGTTTTTGCATGATGTGTACATCTTCCAATTTCAAACGCATGTTCTTCTTTAAACGGATAGGGTTCAGAAGATAACATGACAATATCTGGATCGCCTTGCAAACGTATTTTTTTTAGTTCTACTTCTGGATATCTTCCGTGCGATTCGTAAATGTTTTCAAACTTGCACAGTTTTAGCAAGTAATTGATAAATGTATCCTGTCCAGCAACCATCCACGGTTTACGCCAGATAAAGTATGCTACTTTTTGCACAGGAATGTCCTGTACAAAATGCTGAAAATCTTTTAAATGATATTCAATTTTATCATTGATTTTTGAAGCTTCTGTATTGCATTTAAACATTGTTCCGTATTGTGTAATCATTTCCAACGATTCGGAAATGTTTTTTACGTCTGAAACATGTACAGGAAATAACGCTTCTAATTGAGTTACAATTTCTTTTGTGTTTTCTTCTTTGTTACAAAGAATGATGTCTGGCTGCAGTTCTTTTATTTTATCAATTTTGATGTTCTTTGTACCGCCGACAATCGTTTTGGTACTTTTTAAGTGATACGGATGCACACAAAACTTTGTAATACCTACAATGCTATCTTCCAAACCTAAATCATACAACAACTCCGTTTGCGATGGCACCAACGAAATGATTCGTTTTGGTGTTTTTTCTAACGTAAATTGTCGTTGCATTTGGTCTGTAAATTCCATCAAGCTAAAATGATTTAGGAATTTAAAATTGTTTCCATTTGCGATTGTAATTCTTGTGCTTTGTTCGCTGCTGCTGAAGCAAAATCGTCTCCGTTGGAAGCATATATAATTCCGCGAGAAGAATTGATTAAAAGTCCAACGTTTTCTGTCATTCCATATTTGCAAACTTCTTGTAAATTCCCGCCTTGAGCGCCCACACCAGGAACTAATAAAAAGCTTTCTGGAATAATTTCACGAATTTCTCCTAAAAATGAAGCTTTGGTTGCACCAACCACATACATTAAGTTTTTACTATTTTCCCACGTTTTAGAAATCTCTAATACATGTTTGTAAACTTCTTTGTCATCTATCATTTTTGTTTGAAAATCAAATGCACCTTGATTTGAAGTCAATGCCAATAGAATGGTATGCTTACCTTCAAAAGCTAGAAAAGGTTCTACAGAATCTTTCCCCATATATGGCGCTATTGTAATGGAATCGAATGCCAAGTCTTCAAAAAAGGCTTTCGCATACATGTTTGAAGTATTTCCAATATCTCCACGTTTTGCATCGGCAATGGTGAAAATTTCTGGATGATTTGTATTTAGATACTGAATTGTTTTTTCCAACGCTTTCCAACCTTTGATTCCGTAAGCTTCATAAAACGCTATATTTGGTTTGTATGCTACTGCTAAATGGTGCGTTGCGTCAATAATTGCTTTGTTAAATTCAAAAATCGGATCGTCTGTTTCCAATAAGAATGCTGGAATCTTCTCTAAATCTACATCCAATCCAATGCATAAAAACGATTTCTTTTTGTGAATTTCTGCAATTAGTTGTGTTGTTGTCATTTTTTGGTGTTGGGTTTTGGGTCTTGGGTTTTAGGCTTTGGATATTTGGGTTCTTGCGTACTTTGTCAAAGCATTAATTCTTTTTTGTAAAATATTAATCTTTTCTATAATTGACTCTCCTTCATCCTTAGTAAAATAACCAAGTTCTATACATATAATAATTTGTGTTTCTACTTCAAAAGAAGATCCTAAGCTTATTTTTAAAAACCTAATAAATTCTTTCTGTGAGTCTTTTGCACAACCTTCTGCTATATTAGAAGGAATTGATATTACAGCTCTTGAAAGTTGCGAATACAAACCAAACTTTTCAGTATTTGGCAACTTTTTTATTAATTTGTAAACTATTGTTACTACCTCAATAGCATCATTCCATATTTCTAGTTTTCGAAAATTTCTAATAATAATTTAAATATTAGAGCATTTCGAGGGTATTTTCTACAAATTCAAGTATACGATAGGTTTTCATCTAAAGGCCAAGACCTAAAATCTAAGACCTAAGACCAAAAAAACTAACAACTATATCAAAGTTCACTTGACTCCTTGAGTTTCTGCGTGTTCTCTACAAGCATCAATTCGTCCAAGATCTTTTGGATGTCTCCGTTGATAATGTTTGATAAATCGTATAATGTTAATCCAATTCTGTGATCGGTTACACGTCCTTGCGGGTAGTTATATGTTCTAATTTTAGCACTTCTGTCTCCTGAAGAAACCATGCTTTTACGACGTGCAGAATCGGCAGCTAACTTTTTCTCCAATTCCTTTTCGTATAAACGAGAACGCAATACTTTTAAGGCCTTTTCTAAGTTTTTGTGTGACGATTTTTGATCTTGACAACTTACTACCAATCCTGATGGTCCGTGATGTAAACGAATTGCAGAATACGTTGTATTAACCGATTGTCCTCCTGGACCTGTAGATGTGGTACGTTCAATACGAACATCGTTCATATCTAATTCTACATCAAATTCTTCGGCTTCTGGCAATACCATTACGGTAGCTGCACTTGTGTGTACACGACCTTGAGTTTCCGTTTGTGGTACACGTTGTACACGATGTACACCAGCTTCAAACTTCATAGTTCCGTAAACATCTTCACCAGATACTTCAAAAATAATTTCTTTAAATCCACCTGAAGTTCCTTCGCTATAATCTACAACACTTACATTCCAGCCGCGACCTTCACAGTATTTTGTATACATACGGTGTAAATCTCCTGCAAAAATACTAGCTTCATCTCCACCAGTTCCGGCACGAACTTCAACAACGACATTCTTACTATCTTCAGGGTCTTTCGGAATTAATAAGAATTTGATTTCTTCTTCTAGTATTGGCAAAGCTTCTTTCGCTTCATCCAATTGCATTTTAGCCATTTCTACCATTTCAGCATCACTTCCATCTGAAATAATTTCTTCTGCCTCAGCAATATTATCTACAAGTTCTTTGTATACTTCTCTTTTTTCAACAAGTATCTTAAGATCTTTATATTCTTTGTTTAGTTGTACGTATCTTTTTTGATCAGAAATAATGTCTGGTTGAATGATTAAATCATTCACCTCATCAAAACGCTGCTTTACTATTTGTAACTTTTCTAACATGTAACTTCTCTTTTCAGGTTTGCAAATTTACAATTTTTATTGATTGTTTGTAGTTTTCTCCTAGACTTCTAAAACATGTATACGAATGTATCAAATTTCTGTTTATTTATACAGACTTATCTTACTTCGAAATTAATGCTCCAAAAACATATGATTGTAAAACACCAGAACCTGCATTCTGAATCAAAAAAAAACACATAACTACTTAATTTCCAACAGAAAGTAATACTATATTCTTTCTAGCAAACATTACCATTTTTACGGAATTTCCATCGAAAAAGTTTACAGTTTCTTAGTAGTTTTATAGTTTAACTAAAAACTTATATATCATGAAAAAAAAGAAAGTAAATTTGAAACAACTAGCTTTAAAAAAGTCTAGAGTAGCTTCTTTAGAGTCAAACAGTGTTACTGGAGGATTCATATCATGGACAGGGACAGCAGAACCATGTTTTTCTGATTATGGTTGTGGAACAATTTTTGGGTGTAACCAAACAAATGCTTGTCCAACAGCAGGTTGCCCACCACAAACGCAAAATTGTCCAACAAATGGTTGTCCACCAGCGACACAAAATTGTCCACCAGCAACACTTTTATGTAATTCTCACTCAGTATGTCCTCCAGGAGTATATTGTTACTAGACCTTTTTTACATAAAAATACAAACGAAAGCTTTCAGAAATTCTGGAAGCTTTTTTGTTTAATATTGTTTTGAGAACCTACTTTTATTACGGACTTGCCATCGATGAAACCTATAACTTCTTATTATTTTTGTGTCGTTAACCACAAACTTATATATCATGAAAAAAAAGCAAGTAAATTTAAGACAATTGGCTTTAAAAAAGTCTAGAGTAGCTTCTTTAGAATCGGACAATTTAACAGGAGGAACTAGTGGATGGACAACTGGTGGATTCCAGTCTTGGACAGGAACTGCAGAACCATGTTTTACTGATTTTGGCTGTAACCCAACTAATGGATGTATCACAGTAAATTGCCCTCCACAAACACAAAATTGTCCAACAAACGGATGTCCTCCTCCAACAAATGGATGTGGATCTAATATTGGGTGTAATTCAGATTCTGTTTGCCCTCCAGGGATTCAGTGCTACTAAGCATACAATTTTTAACAACATTTTTAAAGGCTTTCAGGTATCTGAGAGCCTTTTTTATACCAACTATTTTCATTTTTATACCATCTATACAGTAATGTTTTGATTTCTTTATTTAGCTGTTACATTTTGCTAGTTTTGAGAAGTATTCAACTTAAAATTATAATCATGAAAAAACAAAAAGTATCATTGAAAAAGCTTCAACTTTCTAAGTCAAAAGTTTCTCAATTAAACACAAATGACATTGTTGGTGGCGGCACTAATTTTTGCGTCACAGTTTTTGCTTGTTATGACACATTTGATTGCGTTTTACCAACTTTTGACTGTGATTCTTTCACATGCATAACAGTAGCTTGTCAATCGACTGCATGTCCAACATTTGTATGCTAAGAGCTTTTTTTACAGATTAAAAAAAGGCTTTCAAATAGTATTGAAAGCCTTTTGTATTTTTTTTGAATGTTTTGTGATTAAAATACACGCACAATATTAAATCCGAAGAAAATATCTCCATCTCCCCAATCGCCTTCAGCATAGCTCAAGAATCCTGGTTCGTTAGTTGATTGTGCATTGGAGAATAGCAATTGAAATACGTGTCCTCCAGTTTCAATATCTACACCAATGGTCAACGGATTTCTAAACGCTGTTCCATCTGCTCTACTGAAATTGTACACATAGTCCATGTTGATAGACATACGTTTGCTTATTTTTAAACGTCCTCCTGCTCCCATGGCAAATTGATCGTGCTTTTGAGCTGCTTCTAGTGTTAAGTTATGACGCACATATGATGGCGCTAGTTCAAACGAAAAGTTATTATTGAATCGACGTGAAATTAATAACTGCGTTGTATAGCTTAAACGATCTGAAAATGTTAAGAACGGGAAACGATCTTTTCGCACTTGCGTGTTTATATTCGCTGTAGCGTATCCTACAAGATTTACAGGAAAATTATCTGATTGACTTTTTATTTTCATTTTTGTAGAAAGCGCGTAGGTTTGTCGTAAAGATTCTCTACTTACTCCAAACTGCCAACCTTCAAAAAGTCCGTATACCAATTGAATTTTTGTGTTTGCATTGTCAAATCCGAAAAACGTAGACAATCCATCATCTAAAGTTCCAAATCGGTGCGATACATATAAATAAAAGTCTCCTTTTGCTCCTACTTTTGTCGATTGTAAGTTACCAATTTTCATGGCTTTGAATGCAGGTGATTCAAATGTTTCTGGCGTTGCTTCACCTTCCAACTCGTCTAGTAAATCATCTTGTGCCTGCAATCCTATGCTGAACAAACAGCATAATGCTAGTATATAATAGTGTTTCATTTATGTTATTTTTTAAGAATGATTGCTTTGTCAAGTTTCAATTCTTCTAGGATTTCATCATACCCGATAATTCTACCCTTTATATTAATTTTTTGTCCTTCTTTTAAGGCATCAGTTTTTGTTCCTTCTTCCAATTGGAAATAGATGCTTCCGTTTACGGTAACACCTTTTAGGTCTTTTCCACTAATGACACCTGTGAGTTCAACTACTTTATTACCTCCTGTAGTCCATTCATCTGCATTGGCTTCTATTTTGGTTAAAAACTCTTGTGAGTTTCCTTTAAAAGCGACTTCCATATCATTAATGGATTGATGCGATTGGTATAGGTAGAAGTATCCACCAACAAGTACAGCAGCGATGGCTACTAGGGCAATAATTATTCTTTTTTTACTTTTTTTCGACAAGCTCATAATTCATGGTGATGTTAATTTCTTTTGCTATTTTTTCGCGTACAATACTTGGAATTTCAATTCCAAATTCTTGTGGTTTTACAGAAAGCGCCGATGTTACTATTATTTTGTCTCCATCTTTAGATATGTTGGCTGTTGTTGAAACGTTTTTAGTTTCTCCTCTTACTGTTAAGACTCCAGATAGTTTGTATTCTTTGGCTGTACTTGATAAGTCAGACATATTGAAACCTTCTAATTTCCCTTTGAATGTAGCTTTTGGAAACTTATCAGAATCCATGTAGTTTTCATTAAAGTGTTCTTCCATCAACGCCACTTTGAAGTGAAATGATTTGATAAATAATAACGCTGCAAATTCACCTGAGTCTGATTTTAAAAGAGCCGTAGTACTATTGCTTTTTGCTTCTACAGGCTCAAATGCTGCTACAGAAGCTTTAAAATCTGTTTCTCCGGTTTTTGTGTAATATTTTTGTGCTGCAACGGTTCCGACCGCTAGAAACATGCACATGTATAGTATTTTTTTCATATTGTTTATGTATTGTTTTATTAGGTGTTTTTTTAGTTTTCTAGATATCCATCAGCAACCCATTGGTCAATAATTTGACGTGTTTCTGGAGGAAGTTGTCCTGATGGAGGCATTGGATTTGAAGCGTTGTTTACACGATTCAATAAGTTTCCTTGTTCTGCGGCAGCTCTTACATTGGCATAGCCCGTAAGCTGCAATCCTGCATTTGCATTAGGTCCACTATGGCAACCTACACAATTTGTGTTGATAATAGATGCTACATCATCATCATACGTGACCACCTCAACAATTGGCGGCAAATCTGTAATGTCACCTTCGTCAATGGTATTTGTTGTACAGTTGTAAAGTGTGACAACAATTAACGACATAGTTACTAAAGTTAATTTTCGATACATTGTTTTAAATTTAATTCTTAATTTACGTTTATGATACTTTTTCCAAATCAAACGCTTTCTTGCAGGTTTCCTATTTAACTAATTTGTTATGAAATTTAACCTATTAGCTACATTTATACAATCTTCACGAATCATTTAGAAGTGTTATAAATAAACAACGGTTTTGCCTATAACTCCTAAATAAATCCCTTGAAACGGAAATATTAGCCTTAAAAAGGAACTTTCACCTTCTTTTTTGTTGTTATTCTTTTTCAGTGTTTACAGTACCTTTGCGGCGAATGCTTCTATTTTTAGTGCAAATGGCAGTTTACAAAGTAAAAGTATGATTCTTTTGTTCTTTTGACTGTAACGATACCGTTTTTTACTAGTATTTTTCCGACATTATGACGCTTTTTTACAAGCAGCTTCAACATTTACAAACGTCAAATAACTGCAAAATACTACTTTGAGTTGAATACTTCCGTAGGTCGTATTCCGAATTCTTTTTTGAAACATTTTGAAAAATACGATGGACTCGAAAATCCAAATTTAAATGCAATTTCGGCAACTGTTTCATTGTTGTTCAATAATGCTGTTCTGGCTTTATTCAGTCGAACAAACATTATTAATTGACTTGGTGACTTGCTTGTTGTCTCTTTGATTCGTCGTTGTAATTTTCGTTCACTTACGCCCGTTTCTTTCGTTAACATTTCTACACCAAACGCATTATTGTCTATATGTTCATTAATGATTTTGAGAACATCTTCTAAAAATGAATCGTATTTAGAGAAGCCATAAGGGAACGATATTTTTTCGTCTGTATTTGATTTATCCGTAACATGATACAGTTTACAAAGTTTGTGCGTTTTGTAGGTTAGTATTGATGTTTCTTTTGAAAAATTGAAGGCAACTCCCGAAAGTAAATGTTTGATGGCTTGTGTCACTAAAATTTTATTCGGTTTTATGAGTGATAAAATAGACGCAATCATATAATTGTCTCTTTCATTTAAAGGATCATCGTGATTTTTGGCACTTTCTTTCATGTAAATTCCTGCTGAAAAAGGAATTTCTTTTGCCTTAAAATCATTGAGTAAGCTTATTCCTGCTGTGATCGCTTTGCTAGGCACTTCAAAAGCAACTGTAAAAAACTTTTTGTCATAATTGACAATGGTACCTCCGTTTTGAGTGACAACTTTTTCTAGTATTTGTGATGGTATGCTAAAGTTAGAAGCTGTAATAATGTGTCCGAATAAAATGGTGGACAGTCTTTTTTTGTAACTACCATCAGATGAAGGAAGTTCTCGAATGAATGTTTTCATTTCCGATAGTACTTCTTGAGTATTTCCTGCCCAAAAAAGATGATCGTTTCCATCAAACTCTACAAATTTGGAACCTTTGATACGTGCTGCAATAAATTTTCCTTCTTCAATTTTTACATCAATATCATTGGTACGCTGCATCAATAACGTTGGCACTTTTATATAACTCAGAATATCAATGATGTTTACCTGCGTGTTCATTTTGGTAAGTTTCATTGCTGCTCTAGGACTTGCGCCAGATCGGAAGTAACTTGCCAACCAATTCATAAACTGTCTGTCATTGGCTTTGGAAGGAACGAGCGATTCTAAGTTCATTTCACCACTTCCCCAATTGTGTTCAATCATATCATACACCTTTTGGCGTTCTTCGTCGGTTGGCGCCCAAGGATAATCTTCTGAATATCTACGTTTTGCAAAAATTCCAAAAGTGATCAACGCAATCACTCGATTTGGATAGGTGGCGCTGAATAAAGCCGAAACGCTTCCGCCTTCTGAATGTCCAAAAAGAATGGCTTTTTTAGAATTCGTAGCATCCATAACGGCTTTGATATCTTCCATGCGTTCTTCCAGTGTAGAAAGTTCTACAATACGATCTGAAAGTCCTGTACCTCTTTTATCAAAAAGAATAATACGTACTACTTTGCTTAATTCCTGAAAAAAGTCAACCAATTCTGGACAAGCCCACATCCAATCAATATTGGAAATCCAGCCCGGAATATAGACCAAGTCAATAGGTCCATTGCCAAATACTTGATAGGCAATATTTAGATTACCACTTTTTGTATATTGTATTTTAGGAATCATACTTCTATTGAATTCTATTCATTTAAAAGTCAAAATGCGGTTAGCTTAGCAACTAATTAATAAACCATATTAATAAATAAACTTCTATGACAAAATTTAATACTTAAAATTTACATAAAAAATGACATTCAACTTCATTTTTACACAAAAATTATTTGCAATTGTTTGCTTGCCGTCAATTTTGAAAGTAGTACGTACTTAGTTTTGAGTTTACTACTATTTTCGGGTTAGTTTTACTGTTTTACTGGCATCATTACTGTATAATTTCATAAGATACATTCCACTCTGTAGATGGCTCACATTTATACGTTCTAAATTATTTTTTTTCGATAGTATCAATTGTCCATTTATGGTATATACTTCTACTTTAATAATTGGCGTTTCTGCACTTTTAATCGTTACCATATCTACTGCTGGATTTGGATAGACCGAAAAGTTTTCAAGTTGTTTGTCAGCTACCGAAAGTGTTGAAAAATCAAACGTAGACGTTCCTGATAATCCAGAAGCATTTGGATCTACCACATTGGCAAATGCAGCCGATCCATCATCAATCATATCTGCTTGCATGAAGCTTTTTAAAGGTGTTACCGTTGTTGCTAAGGCAGAATCGTTTGCTAATATTTCTAAAATTCCGCTTGTTGGCGAACCATTTATTTGAATCGTAACCATAGGCGCTGTTGTTCCAGCAGATGGTGCTGGCAATGAAGCCGGACTTCCTAAGGTTTCTGTAATTAAATAGCCATCCAGTGTTGGTTGTGCTACATTAGTTCCATCAAAAAAAGTAGCACTCGCTGCTCCGCCTAAAGAAGATGTTACTGTTGCTGTGACTCCATCTGGGACAATAATTGTAAATCCATAACTCTGCACAGATGTAGCAAAATTAGATGCGCTTGCATTCGGTACGGCTCCAATTGAAAAACTATAATTTCCATTGTCAATTAGTGTATACGTATAGCCATCTTGCGCATTTACTTGTAGTGTAAACAGGCAATAAATTGCCATACAAATGTTGGTAAAGGTAATTTTGTTCATAATATTCATATTTAGTTTTCTGATAATTAGTTTTCTGGTAATTGTTCTTGTATTTGAAAAGTACTAAAGTTTAAAAAGTTCCCTGGATGTGCTAGTACGTTTTGTAAGATGAGTGGTGAATCTGCTGATCCGCCTTCGTATTGTGTAGTACCACTCATATTTACATCATTGTCATTATATCCGTTGATGATAAATGTGGAAAAGTTCAAAAAGTTTCCTGGATCGTTTAAAGCGGCTGATAAGATAGCTGTCGTATCTGGTGTTGCGCCTAAATATTGTACAATAATGTCTCCATTTACATTTCCAGACCACATTCCTACAGTATCGACTGGCATTCCTGCAGCTGTTTGCGCATTGACTCCAAAAGTTATTTGGTTGGTTGCATCCGTAAAATCTATATTTACACGACTTCCATCTAGTTGCAATACTGTACTCGTCATGATTCCAAGGTGGTTTCTATGTGTAATTGCTACAAAATAATTGTCTACTGGTGCTGTAAATTGTAAAATTCCAAGTCCGTTTACATCTACAATATCTCCGTCACGTTGTAATAATGCTGATCTACTTTCTACAACGGTTGTATTATTTGAAGCATCTCGTAATTCTACAAAAACCCAATCGACAATAGCGTCGTTTCCAGTTTTGTTGAATACAGATGCATTGCATGTAATGCCATCTGCATACGGAGAAGTCGTTGGAATGATTCCTGCTACACGCAAATCGTCTCGCATTAGGTCTTCTTCTCCTGTATTTGGACTTAAAGCTGCTCCTTGTAAAAATACTTTCGGTTCTACAATCACGGTTCCTTGTTCTATAATCGATTTAAAACCTGTCCAACCTGCATTTAAATAAATTTGTCTTGTTCCTTGTGGGATAAATAAATCTGTTTTCGTTCTATCGCCAAAAGTTCCACCATTTACAGTTGCTGGATTTACACTTTCTGAAATAATTTCTGTTAAACCAGTGATGAAAAAAGCTTCTGAACCAATTGAGGTTACACCTGCAGGAATAGTTACACTTAGTAAGTTGATATTATTTCGAAATCCTCTAAATTCAATTGTAGTTAAGGTACTTGGTAAACTTATAGTACGTACACTTCTGTTTCTAAAAGCAGAGTTTCCAATAGTAGTAATTATAAAATCCAATCCGCCTTTTGATAAGAGTTCTGGGAAAATAAAGTCTCCATTCGGTACATCACCGTTTCTCGCAACTGCACTGAGTGTATTTGGTGAAAGTGTGAGAATTTCATAGCGAATACCATTTACAGTAAATCTATTTCCAATAGCAATACCATTTCCGTTTACCGAGAAGAAACCTGTCCAACCTGCGTTTTCATACGTCGTTTCTGTTCCATTAGGAATCGTCAGACTTATGTTTTCATTTTCGCCAAAAGAATTGGTTTCAATCGTAGCTGGAGTCGTTCCTAAGGCAATGACTTCTTCCAAACTTGTTGTATTAAAAGCATTGGCACCAATAGCAGTTATAGTTGCTGGAAGTGTGACACTCGTAATGTCATCATTTTGAAAAGCACTAGCATTGACACCTGTTACTGAGAATGTAGTTGTGTTAAAAGTAACTTGTTCAGGAATCACCAAATCTCCTGTTACAGAACCACCATCTACAGCTACTTCATTTGGATTGAGCGAAGTGATTTCATACGTTATTCCTCCATCAATAAATGTTGTGCCAATAACTCCATCTGACAGTTGACCATTTACAGTTAAAAATCCTGTCCAACCTGCATTTGTATACGCCGTTTCAGTTCCGCTTGGAATGGTTAAATTAATTACGGATCTATCACCCAAGCTCGAAGCTACAATTGTTGGTGGCGTGGTTGCTAGTACATCCATAGTAGTAAGTGATGTTCCTATAAAAGCATTGCTTCCTATTGATGTAATATTGGCTCCAATAACTACGGAAGTAATTCCTGTATTTTGAAACGCACTATCTATAATTTCAGTGACGTTAAATGTAGTTCCACTAAATGATTCTGTAACGGTAGCTGGGATGACAATATTTTGATTTTGTAATCCATTTGCAATGTCCAATACAGTTACCTCGTTTGGATTTACGGCAATCACTTCGTATTGTAAATCACCTTCTGTAAATCGAGCACCTAGTTGAAATTCGCCATTTACAGATGCAAAACCTGTCCAACCTGCTGCTGTATAATCATCAATGACCGATTGCTGGTTTGGAATGATAGACAAGTTAATGGCACTTCGTCCACCAAAACTATTTGATTCAATAGTTGCTGGCGTAGCACTGTCTGCTGTAATTGAGTTTAATGGATTGCTATTAAAAGCTTCAACACCTATAGTTTGAATATTTGAAGGAATGGTAATAGTTGTTAAAAGATTTTCACTAAAAGTATTTACTTCAATTGTTGAAATAGTTGTCGGAATGGTCACACTTGTCAATTGATTATTACGAAAAGAAAATCCTTGTAATTCTACTAAACTAGCTGGAAAACTAATACTTGTAATTTCATTATCACGAAATGAATCACTTTTAATAGATTGCAAATTCGCAGGAAGCGTTACACTTTGTAAATTATTATTTCGAAATGTTTGCGAGTTGATGACTGTTACACCATCAGGAATGACAATACTTGTCAATTGATTGTTTCTAAACACAGATGAACCAAGTGTTGTTAAATTACTAGGAAGATTCACACTTGTAATTTGATTGTCTAAGAAAGCATCTGTATCAATCGTTTCTACGGTATTTGGTAATACAACCATCATCAAACTATTATCTCTAAAAGCGCCTCTACCAATGGTAATAACACCTGTTGGAATTGTTAGATTACTGATTTGATTGTTACGAAAAGCTTCGCGATCAATAAGATCTACACTTCTAGGAATAGAAATTGTGCTTAATTGATTGTTTATAAAAGCACTCTCACCAATAGTAATTGTTCCATTTGGAATAGCGAGACTTGTTAGTTGATTATTTCGAAAAGCATCATTTCCAATAGTTTCTGGACCAGAATTAAAGGTAATTTGTGTTAAATCGTTATTCAAAAAAGCTCCTTCATTAATCGCAGATACAGAAGCAGGAAATGTGATAGAAATCAGGTTGTTAGCTTCAAAAGAATCTTCACCAATCACTTCTACATTGGTTGGAAGCACAACGCTATTTAGATTTCTACTTCTAAAAGCACGAAATCCAATAGCTGTTACGGTAAATGAAATACTGTTTTTAGTGGTTGTAGAAGGTAATACTAAATCCGTGCCACTTCCGCCACCTCTTAGCTCAACCGTATTGGGATTGACACCGTTAATTCTATAATTGAATCCATCCACAGAAAAATCAGAGCCAATAAAAGGTGTTCCATTAATCGCAAAGAAACCTGTCCAACCGCCATTTACATACGCCGCTTCCGAACCATTAGGTATTGTTAAACTAATATTTCCACGATTTGTGATACTAGTTGTTTCGATTGTAGGAGCAATTACAGCTTGTGAAATTACTTCCACAAGTAAATTATTCGTATTGAAAGCTTCATTGGCAATTGTTGTTAAAGATGCTGGCAATGTAATAGTTGTTAAGTTATTAATTTCAAAAGCCTCTGTACCAATCAATTCCAAATTCGTTGGTAATATTACACTGTTTAAGTTTCTTCCCCTAAAGGCGCGAAATCCAATAACCGTAACCGTAAATGTAATTCCATTTTTTGTAGTTGTAGACGGTAATACAGCATCAGCATCAACTGTTCCTCCTCGTAATTCAACCGTATTAGGATTCACACCATTGATTCTATAATTAAATCCATCCGTAGAAAAATCAGAACCAATAAAAGGTGTTCCATTAATAGAAAAGAAATCTGTCCAACCGCCATTTACATACGCTGCTTCCGATCCGCTTGGCACTGTTAGCGGAATGTTTCCTCTATCTCTAATACTGAGTGTTTCTATTGTAGGCGCTGCGACTGCTTGTGAAATTACTTCTGTAAGCGGATTATCTCGGAACGCTTCATTTCCAATTGTAGTAACAGAAGCTGGAAGTGTAATAGTCGTTAAATTATTAATTTCGAAAGCTTCGTTTTTTATCGTTTCTATTGTATTTGAAAACACAACACTATTGATTCCTGCATTTCTAAACGCTCTAAACCCTACACCAGTAACAGCATACGTATCGCCAAATTGTGGTTCTACAACTGATTCTGGCATTACCACATCAACAATTCCATTTAAACGTCCCGCAACTTCAACTTCTAGCGGATTTTGTGAAGTGACTCTATAGCGTAAATCGCCTACATTAAAAGAACCTCCTATCGGAATTTCTCCATTCACTGTATTAAAACCTGTCCAACCTGCTTGGCGATATGTTTCCTCTAAACCATTTGGAACTATTAAATCTACATTCGTGCGTGTTCCAAAGGAACTGTTACTAATACTAGCTGGTAGCGTTCCTTCAGCAATAATTTCATTTAATCCGCCACCAAAAAAAGCTTCTCCTCCAACAGAAGTCACACTTGCCGGAAGCGTAATGCTCGTTAATCCGCCATTATCTCTAAATGCTCGAAATTTAATCGTTGTAATGGTATTTGGTAAAACAACATTACTCGCACCATTTCTGTAAGCAGAACTACCAATGGTAGTTACGGTATACGTAATTCCATTATCGTTTACAGTGCTTCGAAAAGTAAGCGGACTGCTGCCATCGGTTCCTCCTGTAACCTCAACTTCGTTTGGGTTGGTTGAAATGACGTTATAATTAAATCCATCAACGGTAAATGTTTGTGCAAAACATGTTGTTGCAACACAAAGCAATAGTATGGTAATGATTATTTTTTTCATGATATTTAGTTTTCTGGTAATTGTTCTGGTATTTGAAAAGTGCTAAAGTTTAAGAAGTTCCCTGGATGTGCTAATACGTTTTGTAGGATCAATGGTGAGTCTGCAACTCCGCCTTCGTATTGTGTAGTACCGCTCATATTTACATCATTGTCAGTATAACCATTGATGATAAATGTGGAAAAGTTTAGAAAGTTTCCAGGATCATTTAAAGCGGCTGACAAAATTGCTGTAGCATCTGGCGTTCCTCCTTGATACTGTACAATGCTGTCTCCATTTACATTGCCAGACCACATTCCTAAAGTGTTTGCTGGCATTCCTGCGTCTGTTTGTGTATTGTTTCCAAACGTGATTGGATTGTTGGCTTCTGCAAAGTCAATAATCGTTATGACAGAAGATAATCGCTTTGCATTCGCCAACATAATTCCTAAGTGATTTCGGTGTTTTATAGCAATAAAATAATCATCAAGTTGTGAAGTAAATGTAAATGGACTTACACCATCCGTATTTACAATATCGCCATCGCGTTGTAGTAAAGCTGAAGCACTTTCTAAAACGTTTGTATTGTTATCTGCATCACGCAATTCAATAAAAACCCAATCCACAATGGCATCTTCTCCTGTCACATCAAAAACAGTTGTATTTACTGTTGCTGCATCTGCATACGGACTTGTGGTTGGAATGAGATTTGCGATACGTAAATCGTCTCGCATAAGCGTTTCTTCATTTGTATTTGGGTTTAAACTCGCGCCTTGTAAATACACTTTTAATAAAATTGCTTTTGAAGCTCCATTGACTGATTTAAAACCTGTCCAACCACCATTAATATACGATTGAACGTTTCCTGCTCTCACAAATACATCAATATTAGAACGATCGGTAAATGTATTGTTACCATTTGCTTGATTGTTAATCGTTGGTGGAGTAAAACCTTCTAGGATGATATTTCTAAGAGGATTATTTCGAAAAGCTCTCCCATTAATATTAGTAACCGAAGCTGGTATGGTTACAGAGATGAGTTGATTATTACTAAAGGAATCTGTTCCTATTCTTGTTACTGTAAAGTTTTCTAAGCCATCATTTATAGTACTTGGGAGGATGAGTTCGCCTGTAATTGAGGTATCAACAGTTTCAACTTCATTCGGATTCAGGCTGTTAATTTTGTATGTAATATTTGCAACTTCAAATTCATTGAAAAAAGCTGGATCTTCTCCGTTGATAGACGCAAAACCTGTCCAGCCATTGATTAAATAAGATAATTCTGTATCCGTAGGAACGGTCAATGCAATATTTTGTCTGTTTGTAAAAAAATTATTTCCAACAACATTTGGAGGATTGGGATTTAAAGAAGAAACCGTCGTTAATGGATTATCTCTAAAAGCCGATTCACCAATAAAAGTGATGCCCGCAGGAATCGTGACTGATGTTAATTGATTGCTTCTAAAGGTATGTTGTTGAATTGCTGTTAGATTTTCGGAAATAGTCAAACTCGATAAGTTATTCAATTCAAAAGCACCATTTCCTAACGAGGTTACCGTATTGGGAATTACTACACTTCCGATTTGGTTCAATCGAAACGCTCTAAAGTCAATATTTGTAACGCTTGCAGGAATGGTCAGGCTCGTGATTTGGTTGCTTTGAAAGGCAAAATTTCTTATAACTCTTAGAGTATTTGGAAGCTGTACACTTGTCAAATTTTTATTTTCAAAAGCGCTTTGCGCAATTTTAACTATGCTAAAATTGGTTCCTTGTGTAGTTACATTAGCGTCAATTACTAAATTTTGCGGAATATTGGTTCCTCCTGTAATTTCAACTTCATTTGGATTTAAGGATGTAACTTCATAACTAAAGTTATTTTCGGTAAACGTAGCACCAACAGAAAATTGAATAATTCCATTTATAGAACCAAACATATCCCAACCTGCTGCCTGATATGCCGCTTCTGTTCCTGTTGGAACCGTTACAGCTATTGTTCCTTCATTGTCAAAGGAAATTGTCGTGACACTTGGTGGTGTAGTAGCCAATACATCTATAGTTGTAATGGGATTTTCTGTAAATGCTGAGAGACCAATAGTTGTAACATTGGCAGGAATGGTAACACTCGTTAAATTATTATTATGAAAAACTCTGAAATCTAAAAATGTAATTCCCGTTGGAATGTCTATGCTCTCTAATAGGTTATTTTCAAAGCAACGCTCTCCTATTTCTGTTAAGTTTGCAGGAAATACGACACTAGTAAGTTGATTATTGCTAAAGGCTCTCCTTCCTAATGTAGTGACTAAGCTAGGTATGGTAACACTCGTTAATTGATTATTTTCAAAAGCACTATCACCAATTTTAGTAACTGTACTAGGAATACCAACACTCGTTAATTGATTACCTTTAAATGCATCAACCGTAATTTCAGTAATGGTATACGTTGTACTGTTAAATGTAACTGTAGTAGGAATGGTTACACCAGTTCCTGTAATAGAACTATCAATGACACTTACGGTATTACCTGTTAGCGAATTGATACTGTATGTGATATTGTTTACTTCAAAATTTGGATTAATTCCGTTAATCGTTGCAAAACCTGTCCAGCCGTTACTTAAATAAGCATCCTCACTTCCTGCAGGAACTGTTAACGAAATAGCGCTACGATCATCAAAAGTAAAAGACTCTAGAATTGGTGGCGTAGTGCCCAAGGCAGTTACTTGTGCGATTGTTGAAGACTCAAAAGCAAAAGATTTTAGTTCTCTAATAGTAGCTGGAAGCGTGATACTTGTGATAAAAGTTTCAAAAAAAGCTGAGTTACCAATTTCTACAACACTATACGTTACGCCTTGAAATGTTACAGCACTTGGCACTGTATATGCTCCTTCTGGATCTGCAAAAAAAAGTGACACCTCATTAGGATCAAAACTGATAGCTTCATATTCTATCCCGTCAATGGTAAAAATGAAACCGCCACCTTCTGGATTTGTAGTCTGCGCACTACTCATTGTAATTCCCAAACAAATGATGTTTATGTATAGGATGATTGTTATTATTTTTTTCATGGTATTCAATATTTAGTTTTCTGGTAAATGCGGACTTAAAAAGTTTGAATTGAAACGATGTATATAGCGCTTCTCAATTTTTGATTTTTTAATCGTAAACAAAGAAAAATCTATGTCGGATTTGTTACAAGTTTTAGCAGGTATCAAAAGGGTATCAAAAACATAAATTATTGATTTTCAGCATTTCTAAAGCATTTTAAAGCATAAAAAAAGTCATAAACAATATATTTATGACTTTATTCGGGAGATTAGAAAAATGGCTTCTTAGGGATTCATATTTGAAGTGTTGTATTTTCTAAAAATGCGATGATATCATCGCTAGATTCTAAACCTAATTTTTTACGAATTCGATATCTTGAAGACTTAATAGAAGCTAAAGTTGTGTTGAAGAGTTTACTAATTTCTGTGGAACTCAATCCTAATTTCATCATACACAATAATTCTTTTTCACGCGCTTTCAATTCTGTAAAATGAGTATCTAATAATACTTTGAAGTCCATACTCACCTCATCTAAATAATTTTGCAAACTAGATGTGGAACTTTTTGATGTTTTTTCAGAAAGTAATACTGCAGATAAAGATTTTAATGCGCTTTTTCGTTCTCCTTCATTTTCAAACGTAATAATTTCTTTAATGTCATCTAAGGTTCTGTTGAGTACTTCTTCCGTAATCGAATTTTCTACCACAACTTTTTTCAACTCATTTTCACGATTGGCCAATACTAAATCTGCCTTTAACTTCTCAATTTCTTTTAATTTGAGTTCGTTTTCAGCCAAGGCAATTTTTCGTTCTTTCCGTTTTACAATAATATATATTGATAATAGTGCGAATAATAATACTACAAATATCAACGCAAAATAGAGTTGTTTTTTGGTAGATTCATTTTTTAAATGAACCGCAGCAAGTTGTTTTTCTTTTTTGAATTGATACGCGTATTCTAAGTCTGCCAATCTTTTAGTTCTACTCTCACTAATCAGCGAATCCTTGTATTTATCATACAGTAAGAATGCTTCACGCGAAGCTGCATAGTCTTTACTGTCGTGCATAATTTCTGCTTTTCTGGAGTAAGACCATTTTAATAATAAGTGAGAACGTATTTTTTTTGCATGTACAATGGCACTATCTATATGCGAAGTTGCTTTGCAATATGCTGCCTTTTTGTGGTATACTTTCGCAAGACTTAAATGGTTATTAGACAAATGTTGATAGAGTCCTGTAGTATTTAAAAATGCTAAGTTTTCAATTATTTTTTGTTCTGCAATGTCGTATCTGTGCTCTTTAATATATGTATTGGCAATATTTGTACGAACTCGTATTTGATATTTTTTAGTAATCTTAGGAACTGCCAAGGCTTTGTGAAAGTAATAAATTGCAGAATCATACTTTTTTTCTTCCACATACAATGCTCCCAAACGATTGTAAGATATTACACGTCCTCTGGCAACGGTGTCCTTTTTTTGTATTTCTAAAGCGCGTCTGTAATACAGTTTTGCCTTATCAAAGTCGTTCATTTTTTTGTAAACACTTCCTATATTACTGATACATTTTCCGGAAATTCTATGATAATTGATCGATGCGGCAAGTTCAAAACCTTTATTAGCATAGCGAAGTGCTTCCGAATTCTCGCCAAGATTGGAATGCATACTAGACAGACTGTACAATACTTCTGCTTTTAGTTGTTGATAGTAAAGACTTGTATATCCTTTGTCATCGAGTTCTTTTTCAACTTCCAAATGTACTTCTTTAGCAATTGATCGATCAAAAAATGCAAGCCGATTTCCCAAATCTGCTTTGAGCGATAATCGTATGGAATCTGTTGCTGCTTTTTCTATTTGAGATTTTAACGCGTCTACAATACTATCTTTTACTTGTGCTTTTACAGAAAAAGAACTAGCTAAAAAGACCATGGTTATCAGTATATTCTTCATATGTTCTCGTTCTTTAATGATGTTAAACGTAATTGAGAAACACTGGAATTCATACTATTTTTCAAAAATAGTTGCGCACTACATATCACCACACATACTTGTGTAACACGTAGTATTAGTTTTGTTTTTGTGAAATTTGCCCTTATCATAATTTTAGTATTGGTTCATAAAATGTTTGTTTACGTAGGCTTATTTATAATTCAATACTAATTTTAGTGTGAGACATCACTGAAACTAAAGTTTACGAAGATAAAAGTAGTTGCAATTTCTCTGTAAGCATGTAACAATACCGCATAATGCTATCACATTTCCGACATAGCGTCGGTTTTTTCACAATTAAACTGTTAAAACATAAGTTATTAATAATCAAATACATAAAAATAATTTTCATGATTTCAAACTGAATTTCATGTACATTTCAGACAACTCAAGTTCATTTGTTTATTTTTGTATATGATTCAAAAAGTTGCTCTTGGCGGAGGTTGTCATTGGTGTACAGAAGCTGTGTTTCAATCCTTAATTGGTGTACAAGATGTTGCGCAAGGTTGGGTACAATCTAATGAAGAAAATGACACGTTTTCTGAAGCTGTGATTGTACAGTTTGATCCAACGATAATTCCTTTGAAAGTTCTCGTAGAAATTCATTTGCACACACATAAATCGACCGTACAACATTCTATGCGGAAGAAATATCGTTCTGCCATTTATTATTACGATCAACCGCAGCAACAAGAAGTTTCTAAAATTTTAGCGGAGTTACAAGCCAATTTTGAAGAGATACTTATCACACAAGTATTGCCTTTTGTTTCTTTTAAAGCTTCGCGCGAGGAAATTACCAATTATTACTATTCCAATCCGAAGAAACCGTTTTGCGAACAATTTATCAATCCGAAATTGAAATTGTTGTTGCGTGAGTTTTCGGAGTTTGCTGCTAAGAATAAGTTAGAACATCTTAAATAAAATTCTAGTTTCAAAATTACATACTGCACTGTCACTTCGAGTGATTTTTCGTAATATCATGAAGAAAAATTGTATCGAGAAGCACTGATAAACACATAAACTTCATAAGAGATCTCGATACTAAATTTTATCCTAAAATTTCACTCGATCTGACGACTGAGATATACAAAATTTTAATTATACTTAAAAGTCCCGTAAGTACTCTTAATCGTCAACTTTTTACTTTCTGAAGCTTCTACTCTACCTACAATTTGTGCAGCTACGTTGTATGATTTTGAAATGGCAATGATATCTTCGGCAATTTCCGGAGAAACATATATTTCCATACGATGTCCACAGTTAAAAACCTGATACATTTCTTTCCAATCTGTGTTCGATTGCTCTTGAATCAATTTGAAAAGTGGTGGAATTTCAAACATATTGTCTTTGATAATATGTACGTTATCTACGAAGTGTAATATTTTGGTTTGTGCGCCTCCACTACAGTGTACCATTCCATGAATTTGCTCCGAAGTGTATTTGTCTAAGATACTTTTGATAATCGGTGCATAGGTACGTGTTGGCGATAAAACTAATTGTCCAGCATCAATCGGTGAATCTGCCACAGCATCCGTTAATTTTGTATTTCCAGAATACACCAAATCACTTGGTACTGCATTGTCAAAACTTTCAGGATATTTTTCGGCTAGATATTTATGAAATACATCATGACGTGCAGATGTCAATCCGTTACTTCCCATTCCGCCATTATATGATTTCTCATACGTAGCTTGTCCAAAAGAAGCCAACCCAACAATAACATCACCTTCTTTAATGTTTGCATTGTCAATAACATCTTTTCGTTTCATACGAGCTGTTACGGTAGAATCTACAATAATCGTACGCACCAAATCTCCAACATCTGCCGTTTCTCCTCCTGTAGAATGAATGGTTACGCCAAATTCTTTCAATTCTTGAATCAATTCTTCACTTCCGTTGATAATGGCAGAAATCACTTCGCCAGGAATGGCATTTTTGTTTCTTCCTATCGTAGAAGACAACATGATATTATCGGTAGCTCCTACACACAACAAATCGTCAATATTCATAATCAACGCGTCTTGTGCAATTCCTTTCCAAACAGACAAGTCGCCTGTTTCTTTCCAGTACATATATGCAAGTGACGATTTTGTTCCTGCGCCATCGGCATGCATGATTAGGCAATATTCCTCATCATTGGTTAAATAATCGGGAACAATTTTACAGAAAGCTTTCGGAAATAAACCCTTATCAATGTTTTTAATGGCGTTGTGTACATCTTCTTTTGATGCAGAAACGCCGCGCATTGCATAGCGTTTTGATACTTCTTGACTCATAGTTGTTGTGTTGTGCTGCAAATATACTTTTATTGTTTAAATTTTATTTTCTGTGAAAGCTTTTTTTATTGTTTTTATCTAACAATTGCTCCTAATGATCCTTTTCTTAAGTTTATATCTCTTTCATTTCACATAAGAAATCTCAGTTTTGTTTACCATTTATAAATCGTCAATTGCTATTCTTCCATTTCATATGCTTTATGTCTTCCTTTAGTAGTATTAATTTTAAAAACATATACTCATGAAAAAAAGAATTTTAGTTCGTTACATCTGAACAAAAAATTAGTCTCTAAATTGAATTTCAATACATTAGTAGGAGGCGCTGAAGGGAATACTAGTATTATAGATAATAGCTGTCAAACATGCCTTAATATAAACACTTGTGCAACTTGTGCATCTGTTTGTGGAGACCTTTGTACTTCTGATGATGCTAGATGTCCAAAACCAGAACCGCCAATTAGAAACGGGGCTAGCTATCCGTCTGAAGAAGGTTCTATTTAAAAAGAATACTGCGATCTTCGGATCGCTTTTTTCTTCTTATAACAGGTTATTTGAGTAGTATATAAAAACGAGAGAACTGTAATATATTTTTCACTTTTAAGTATTTCGCACGTTAGTTGGAATGTCTTGTTTTTGATGTAAAAAGTTACTTTTTTTATTTACCATTTATAAAGCGCCAATTGCTATTCTTCCATTTCATATGCTTTATGCCTTCCTTTAGTAGTATTAATTTTTAAAACATATACTCATGAAAAAAAAGAATTTTAGTTCGTTGAATCTGAACAAAAAGTTAATTTCTAAATTGAATTTTAATGCAGTAGTAGGAGGCGCTGAAGGGAATACTACCGTTATAGGTAACACATGTCAAACATGTCCTAATATAGACACTTGTAAATCTTGTGGAGACCTTTGTACTTCTAATGATCCTGCTAGATGCCCAAAACCCAAACCGCCAATTAGGAACGGTGCTAGCTATCCGTCTGAAGAAGGTTCTATTTAAAAGAATGATGCGATCTTCGGATCGCATTTCTTTTCTCAAATAACAGGTTTCTTAAGTGCTACATATAAAAATACGTCATCTGCCGAATGTTTTCACTTTTGAGTATTTAACACTTTTGTAAAGTAATTTATAAAGTAATACTCATGAAACGTTTTTTCCTCCTTTTTTTCTGTTGCAGTCTAACATTTTCTTTTGCTCAACAAGTAAAAACGCAAAAAGATATTCTTCAAATTCCAAATACCGATTTGATAAAAGACTTTAATCTAAAAGTTAAAGGGAATATAAAACCGGAAATTGTTATTAAATCTACGTTTATAGATGTTGGTTTTGGATTTGAAAGTAAAAGTTTCAGCTATCTAAAAAAAGATTACAGTACAAGAACACTCACTTTTGAAGGCAACAAAGTAACTAGTAACATTAATAAATTTCAAAATGCCTTTGGAAAGCCCAATGCTTTCTATTTTTACTATTCGTATGATGAAAAAGGAATGCTAAAAAGTAGCACTAGCAAATCTTCTAATGCTGGAAAATTGGATGCTAATAATGAAATCAACGAATATAGTTTTTATAAAAATGGTCTTATCAAAGAAAGTGTATTCAAAGGATCTGGAAAAGTAGAAACTAAGAAATACACTTACAAAACCAATACCTTGTCGTATAATTTTGCCAATGGAAACACAACGTATCATTTCAAAAATGGTTTGGTTAACAAACAAGTCACATTCAACAAAAGTGCTAACAAAACGTACACAGATTCTTATAGTTATAACGACCAAGGTTTTTTAGTATTGCAACAAAGTGAAACAAGTAAATACGCTTTCCATCACAATGAGCATAATTTAATAGAAAAAGAAGTCACAAAAAATTATACAAAACATTACAAATACGTTTATGACAGCTATGGAAACTGGATTATCGCCTATACATTATCAACAGGAACTAAAGGATTGTATGGAAGTCGTTTTAACTTTTATTTACGAGAAATAAAATACAGCAATGGAGATATTACAGGTGGAAAAACTCCTGAAAGTCAAAATATCAAAACTGCACTTTTACAAGCTAGACAGCAATTGTATGATGAACTTATTTTGGGTAAAAAACCATATGTAGCCAAAAAAGTACGCAATATAGACTTAGGTTTCCCAATGCATGAGATTGAAGAAGATTATGGTTTGAAGATTGGAAAAGGCAATATTATTCCTGTAAAGTTGAATAAGAAACAATACGATCAAAGAAAATCTAGAGGAAATACTGAATTTACAACCGAACTTACATTGGAAAGTGTTACTGAGTTTGATACAAAACTTAAAAAAGTAAAAGCATCCCAAATCACCAGAAAGGTAAAAACGACTAAATATCATTATAACTATGACTCGCAAGGGCGACTCAAGAAACATTGGACGGAAGGCGGATTGTATGGGAATCGTTTTGAAAACTATTTTTATGAAGGAGATAACGACTTTGTGCGTACTATTTCGTTTAAAGAGAATGGTCCAGCAGTTAAGGAAATCTATAAGAAAACAGCGGATGGATATGTAATCAGCGGTCAATCAAGTCAGAAAATTTTTATCGAAAATAATCTTGTTAAAAAGAAAGTTTTAGGATATAATTCTAGTGAACCTTCAGAAAGTTTGTATTCATATAACGATCAAGGAAAAGTTACGAAACTAGAAAGTGAGTATTATATCACTGTCAAAAAATACAATTCCAAGGGAGATCTCCAATTTTCTAAAGAAACTAAAAAAAGTGATGGCAATTATACAGCATACAATTATGCTTATACATATGATACCTATGGCAACTGGATTATTCAAATGCGTCTTTTAGATATGAGTATAGCTAGAGGAATTCCAAGCTATGGCCAACCTACATTGCGTCAAATCACCTATAGTAATGGTAAAGTGACAGGAACTACAGACATTACAAAAGTTGAGAATGATTTAGTAGCACTCCGAAAGAAAGTAAGAGCAATGGAAGCTGATTCAGGTTCAGATGCTCAAATTGCGACTTGGAAAAAGGTAAAAGAAGATAATTTCTATTTGTATATAAATAATAAACCTGTACAAAAAGCAATGTTGAGTTATATGGGAGATCATATTTTGGCTTTCAACCAAGATAACAATCAGTTGTATAAATTAGAAAATTTTAAACAGGCAAAAATCAACAAAACTTATGCTGCAAAAAAAGTGGATGTGGAAACCACTCATGGATATTGGTTTAAAAAAACAAATGGATCAGTAGTTGTCTTTAAGAGTAATGGTGCTATCATTCAAAAAAGCAGTTTGTATAAATATGCTCCTAATAATATTGATGTGTTTTACCAAGGAGAAAACGAACCTGAGAAAGTTGTTTTAAACAATTATAAAAATGTAAAAAATTTCACTGTTTATCCTGCCTTAGATTTCAAAACGTATGACGCAGGAGAAACCACAACTACCAATACCAATACTGTAGCCAAACGTTCAGGAACTTGCTTGCGTGGCGATTGTGATAATGGATACGGAGAATTCAAATATGCATCTAGCGGAAAAGTAGCAAAAGGATTTTATACCAACGGACAACCAAATGGTGCTATACTCATTGAAAGTGCTAATGTAAAAGATGCTGTATTTTCTAGCTATGCAGGCTCTTTTGACAAAAATGATGCGTTTACCTATGAATATGATGGCAAAAATACGGTGTATTTCTATGACAAAAACCTAACAAAAGGGTTTGCAAACGACTCTAAAAAGAAAGAAACTTACAAACTCATATTCAAAAATAAAAAAGTTGTTTCGAAACAATTGCTTAAATATAATGGCGAAACGGGTTGTATGCTTGGAAACTGCACCAACGGTATTGGTGTATATAAATATAGTAATGGTGCTTTCTATTTTGGTACATTTAGTAATGGCAAGCGAAGCGGTTTTGGAAAAATAGATTTCAGCAATGGCACCTATTATATTGGAGAATTTAGTAATGGAGAATATAACGGACTTGGAAGTTATACATGGTCTGAGCACAATTTTTACATGGGCGAATATTTAAATGGACAATACCACGGAAAAGGTGTGATGTATTACAATAAAACGCGCTATGATGCTGGAAACTGGGCGAACGGGAAGTTTCAAGGAACAACAACCACTAATACTAACAAGACAAGCTCAACTTCGAATTCGACCTCAACTTCGAATTCGACCTCAACTTCGAGTTCAAGTTCAAATTCAACCTCAAACTTCAACACTTTTTCTACTGCTGAAAAAAGCAAGGTTAATGCCTGCAATAACGACTCAGAATGTGTAGCCAATTATTTTCATGAATTGTACAAAGTCAATAAAGATAAGTTGTCGAGTAGCGAATTAACTAAAAAAATGACTAATTATTTTCATAGTTTATATAACATAAATCCGAAATTAGCCTATACTATTTGTTTCAAGTTGGATACGGATGTTTTCAATACGGTAAAAATTAAAACCTTACCACAAAGCGTACAAGACGATATCAAAAAGAGAGCACAGAAACTTACTGATGCGTATCAAAAACACCTAAAGTCTAAAGGATATTAATTTTACAAATGTTTCTCAAAACACACACTTTCCGACGCGCCAATATAGGGTTCGTAATTTGGAATGCGTTGATACTTATTTTTCTCGTAAAAACGAATGGCTTCAGGCAACATTGTTCCAGTTTCCAGTACACAACTTGAGTTTCCTAATTCTTTTGCCCAAGTTTCGAGTTCGGTTAAAATAGTGATGCCTAAGTTTTTCCCTTGAAGTTTCTGACTTACATACATACGCTTGACCTCAACCGTATTTTCGTTGAATTGCTTAATTGCGCCACAACCAATAGGTTCGTCATTTAAATACAATACAATGGTATGATGTAACGCTTCCAAACCATTGAATTGACTGTAAAATTCGTCACTTTCACCATTTCGGATGCTTAGAAATGCATCGAGTTCTTTGACCAAGTTTATAAAGTCTTGATTTTTGGAATTGGTTCTTTTGGTTTTCAGGTTCACTTTTTTGTTTTTCTTATTGATTTGTCTTTTTGTTGATTTGTTTGTGTTGAGTTTGTCGAAGTATTGATTTGTTATTTGAATCGTCTTTGCAAGCGTTTTGAAAAAACGTGTAGTAATCTATTTCTTAGAAGCAGATTATTTCGTCGCAACTCCTCGTAATGACGTATCGAAATACAACTTTTACATTTAAAATTTAGCATTTTACATTTATAATTTCATAGTACTTCTCGATACAATTTTTCTTCATTTTATTCCGAAAAACCACTCGAAGTGACGCTAAGAATATCAAAGCACTAAGAACAAACCAATACCAAAATACCAAAAGCGCAGCGTGTCTAAAATTCTAAAAGCAAAGCGCGTCTAACAGGCAAAGCCGTATCTAAAAATCTAAGAAGTCTAACAAATCTATCTCGTAAACAACAACTCTCTATATTTAACCAGTGGCCACACATTGTCATCCACTAGCAATTCTAATTTATCACAGTGATAACGAATTTCTTCAAAATATGGTTTTACTTTATTGCAATAAGATTCCGCAGCTTTTTGTCCGCTGAGTTTGTTTGCTTTTTTACGCTCTTCAATCATTTCATTTACTTTGGAATTGATTCCTGCAATATGTCCCGAAATTTTCTCTATCAAATCAATTTGTTCCGCAGCTAGTTTTTTAAAGTCTTTTCCGAAAATCTCTTTCAGTCCGCTTACATTTTCAATCAAGGTATTTTGATAGCCAATTGCAGTCGGAATCACATGATTACGGGCAATATCTCCCAACACTCTACTTTCTATTTGAATGCGTAAAATATATTCTTCTAATTCTATTTCATGACGTGCTTCTACTTCTACCTTGCTCATCACGTTCATTTCTTCATACAAGTCAACTACTTTTTTAGAAACTTGTGCTTTCAAAGCTTCAGGCGTAGTTTTGTTGTTGCTTAAACCGCGTTTGGCTGCTTCTTTTTCCCAAGCTTCTCCATAACCGTTACCTTCAAAACGTATCTTCTTGGAGTCTTTTATATATTCTCGTAAAATATTAAAAACGGCTTCATCTTTCTTTAATCCTTTTTCATCTACCAACGCATCTACCTCAACTTTAAAATCTTTTAATTGCTTCGCGATAATAGTATTTAATACGGTCATTGGACCTGCACAGTTTGACCACGAACCTACAGCGCGTAATTCAAATTTATTTCCTGTGAAAGCAAATGGTGATGTTCTGTTTCTATCTGTATTGTCTAATAAAATCTCTGGAATTTTACCAACTATATTGAGTTTTAAGTCTGTTTTTTCTTGTGGCGATAATTTCCCTTTCGTTACATTTTCCAATTCATCCAATACTGCCGATAATTGCGAACCTATAAATACCGAAATAATGGCTGGCGGTGCTTCATTGGCTCCTAAACGATGATCATTACTGGCACTTGCAATCGACGCTCTAATCAATTCTTCATTATTATGAACTGCTTTGATGGTGTTTACAAAAAACGTGAGGAATTGTAAATTTTTCATTGGTGTTTTCCCCGGACTCAATAAGTTAACGCCTGTATTGGTTGCCAAAGACCAGTTGTTATGTTTTCCAGAACCATTGATGCCTGCAAATGGTTTTTCGTGAAATAGCACTTTGAATTGATGACGTTGCGATACTTTTTCCATCACATCCATTAATAAGGAATTGTGATCTACCGCTAAATTGGCTTCTTCGAAAATAGGCGCTAATTCGAATTGATTTGGTGCGACTTCATTATGACGTGTTTTTACGGGAATTCCAAGTAACATGCATTCGTTTTCCAAATCGCGCATAAAATTCATGACTCTATTCGGAATAGATCCAAAATAATGATCATCTAATTGTTGTCCCTTTGCAGGAGAATGTCCTAATAAGGTTCTTCCCGTAAGGGTAATATCGGGTCTAGCTGCCGCCAAAGCCGCATCAATTAAGAAATATTCTTGCTCCCAACCTAACGAAGCATTTACTTTAGATACATTCTTATCAAAATATTTACAAACTGCTGTGGCAGCTTGGTCTACTGCTTGCAAAGCTCGTAATAAAGGGGCTTTGTTGTCCAATGCTTCTCCGGTATACGCTACAAATACTGTGGGAATACACAAAGTTGTACCATATATAAAAGCAGGCGATGTTGGATCCCAAGCGGTATATCCACGTGCTTCAAATGTATTTCGAATTCCTCCATTAGGAAAACTTGATGCATCAGGTTCTTGCTGTACCAATTGTCCACCTCCAAATTTTTCCATGGCACGACCACTTCCGATCGTTTCAAAAAAGGCATCATGTTTTTCTGCAGTGGCACCTGTTAAAGGTTGAAACCAATGTGTATAATGTGTCGCTCCTTTACTAATGGCCCATTCTTTCATTCCTGTAGAAATGTGATCGGCAATCTTTCTATCGATTTTAGTTCCAAACTCAATAGCATTCATGACACTTTGATACGCACCTTTCGTGAGATGTTGCAACATGGCATGTTCGTTAAAAACATTTTGTCCAAATATTTCTGAACGACGTCCTTTTTCTTGAATTTCAACAGGTTTTCTGTTTAATGTTTCCTTTAAAGCATCAAATCTGAGTGTAGACATATCTTATTTTTTTACAAATATATCAATTTTGACGCATTTTTTATATCAAATTTTATTTACCCCTAAAAAAATAGGGGCTGTTAATAAGTATTTAATAATTTACATAAACTTAACCTTGCTTTTTGATAGGTTGTTTTCAAATTTCAATTATATTTGCCTTCGAATTTATTAATGTGAATTTCAATTACTATGAGCAAATCTAAATTAGAGTACATCTGGTTGGATGGATATTTTCCAACGCAAAATATGAGAAGTAAGACTAAAGTCGAAGAAGATTTTAGTGGAAAATTAGAAGATTGTCCAATTTGGTCTTTCGATGGTTCATCTACAAGACAAGCAGAAGGTGGATCTTCAGATTGTTTATTAAAGCCTGTAGCTATTTATCCTGATCCTGCAAGAAGAGATGGATATTTAGTAATGACAGAAGTTTTAAATGCTGATGGTACGCCACACGTATCTAACGGTAGAGCAACGATTGAAGATGAAGACAACGATTTCTGGTTTGGATTTGAGCAAGAGTATTTCATTATGGATACAAAAACTCAATTGCCTTTAGGTTTCCCTATTGGTGGTTATCCTGCTCCACAAGGTATGTACTACTGTTCTGTTGGTGGAAAAAACACACACGGAAGAGATTTAGTAGAAGAGCATGCTGATTTATGTATTGATGCTGGATTGAATTTTGAAGGAATTAACCAAGAGGTTGCTTCTGGACAATGGGAATTTCAATTGTTTGCAAAAGGTGCTAAGAAAGCTGGAGACGAAATTTGGGTTGCACGTTATTTATTAGATCGTTTAACAGAAAAGTACGGATACTATATTGAATATCACCCTAAGCCATTAGGAAAAGATATGGACTGGAATGGTTCTGGTATGCACGCAAACTTCTCTAACACTACGTTGAGAACTTGTGGAAGTCAAGAAGTATATGAAAAAATCTGTGAAGCATTTAGACCTGTGGTAAAAGAGCATATTGCTGTATACGGTGAGTTTAACGACCAACGTTTGACAGGAGATCACGAAACAGCTTCTATCAATGACTTTAGCTATGGTATTTCTGACCGTGGAGCTTCTATCCGTATTCCTATTATTACAGTAGAAAAAGGATGGAAAGGTTGGTTAGAAGATAGAAGACCAGCTTCTAATGGTGATCCTTATAAGATTGCTGGAAGAATTATTAAGACTGTAAAATCTGCTGATATTAGTTAGTTTGGATTTTAAAATATATAAAAAGAGCTTACGTTTTGTAAGCTCTTTTTTTGTTTTATGTTCTTATGAGTGGTAATCTTCTAGGATACACGCATGTTTGTCTACCGTTTTTGGGTCAGGACTTTTACTATATGGCTTTCCGTTAATTCCTCCATTTACATTTTTAAAATTTACGTTTGAGATTACTTTTTTGTGGAGTTTTAAGATACTTAGATTTCGTTTTTTCATTATATATAAATTTTATGTTTTATATCTATATGGGGCAAAAACAAAAATTCATTACCCAATACATCATAAAAAAAGCGAACCGAAGTTCGCTTCAAAGTATGCAATATTGGGCTTCTATTTTTTAATCGCAAAATTTTGAGCACCATTTAGAACACGCACTCGTAAGATCGCACCGTACACAATAACTATTGAGACATCTTCCTTTAGTTGGACAGGTATCACTACATAATCTATTACTTGGTGGAAGTGCTCCTCCTTTGGTTAATTCTGTAGTTTTTAAATTTGAGATTGACCTTTTATTAAGGTGGAATGATTTAAGATTTTTTTCTTCATTAATGAAATTTTTTAGTTAGACATATAACTAAGAAGCCTCATAAAAGAGAGTATTCATACTAAAGTAAATGAGCTTTCATAAAAGGTTACTACAAAAAACAATCGTTTTCTTGCTTAAAAAACCAAGTAAATAAAGACTATATAGCCAATAAATAGTAAAACACCTTCGTAACGATCGATTCCAAATTTTCTAGGAACATACGCAAACGGATAGAGAATAAAAGCAAAACCAAGCATCCAAAAAATGTCTCTTGCTAATATTTGGGGTTCTATCACAGGAATTTCTGTAATGACAGATGTAATTCCTAATACAGAAGCAATATTAAAGATGTTAGAACCTATTAAGTTTCCTAAAGAGATGGCTTTTTCTTTCTTTATTGCTGCTATGATAGAAGCTGCTAATTCTGGCACACTGGTTCCAATAGCAATCATGGTAATGGAAATAACACCTTCACTTACACCCATGTTTTGTGCAACCGCTTTGGCGCCATCTACTAAAAATTCTGAACCAAAATATAATGCTGCTCCACCAATGGCTAACCACAGAAAAATTTTACCATAAGAAATGGTCGCTGCTGCATCGTCTACTTCTTCTACATCAATATCATCTTTATTTTTTTGCGCCGAACGAAGTAATATTACTAAAAATACTATGAGAGCTATGAGCAGTAAAATTCCTTCCCATCGCGCTAGTAAACTATCTGTCCACAGAAAGTAATAGATAATTAATGAAAATAACATCAATGCAGGCCAGGTAAGTTTATAGAAGGTATTGTTGACCGCCATGGGACCAATGATTGCGGTAATTCCTAAAACCAAACCAATATTGGCAATATTTGAACCAATGACATTGTTGATGGCAATTGCTGGCGAATCGTTTATAGCAGCGTTGATACTTACTAATAATTCGGGTGCAGACGTAGCAAAAGATACCACGGTAAGTCCAATCACCATTTTAGATATGTTCAATTTAAAAGACAGTCCTACTGATGCTCTGACAAGAAATTCTCCTCCTAAAACCAATAGCACTAAACCTCCAAGGACATACAATATGTTTTCCATTAAAAAATATTTTTTGCGAAGATACTATTTCCTTTTACATGTGTAACATCTATTCCTGAGTTAGAAGAAAATGAAGAATGAAAAAATTATCTCTTCTTCCAGATTCCTGATTAAATGCTACAGGATTTTATTTTATTGTTTTTCTATTTTTTGCAATTGTTCCGTTGCATAGGAATTTTTATGGACAGCATTTGATTTTTTAAAATTTTCAATCGCTTTTTCTTTGTTTCCTATTTCTATATAAAAATCTGCGAGCGAACTATACACATAAAAATCTTCTGGATAATTTGCTACATTTAGTTTTAAAAATGCTTCGGCTTTTTTGAATTGTTTCATTTCGATAAGCTGATATGCCAAATCTTCAATATAGTATTGTTTCGGTTTTATGTCTCTTTTAAATTCTTTGGATAGTCGTTGGTAATATTTTTTTATCTCACCTAAAACATCGTTTTTCGGATTCATTAAGTCTCGCTTGGTAATATGCATTCTGTAGAAACCAAATATATGGCGCAAGGCATCATAGGTTGCAATGAGCGGTATAGAACTGTGCGAATCATCTTTATAGTATTTTCCTTTATACGATACATTATGCAAAGTATCTTTATTTAGCACAGCATTTAATTCTAAAATAGCTCTAATATGTTGGGTAGCATCCGTAGTGTCTTTTTTTACTTTGATCGTATCCATTTCTTTGCTCATAGTATTGGCGATTGCCAAAAATAGTGATGTGTTGCTATATTTTTCATCAAACTTTGTTTGCTTAATTTTGCGCAGTAGATTTTTATTGTTCCACCACATAGAAGGATCAATGGCAACATAAGCATTAAATAATTCAGGTTTGTGTATGAATGTGTTCATCACGGTTAATCCGCCAAGTGAATGTCCAATAAACATCCGATAGGATTCTGTTTTATATTTTGAATCTATGTACGGAATTAACTCTGTTTCAATAAATGACATAAATGCTTTGCCTCCACCCGAATTCTCCATTTTATCACGACTTACATTTGACTGTTTTTCTGTTGGCTTTGTAGGTGTCAAATCTCTTGTTCTATTCGTATTTAAAATTCCAACGATGATCATTTTGGGACAAATAGCATCTCCGTTTGTTGGACTTAATTGGTTGATCATTCCCACTACAGCATGAAAATGAGAGTTTCCATCTAATAAATAAAGTACTGGATATTTTTTCTTTTGCAAGCTACCGTCATAAATACCATCTGGCACATGAATCCATATTTCTCTAGTTTCATTTAATACTTTGGAATATATGCTGTCTGTTTTTCCAATAACAATAGACTCGTTATGCTGTCCGCAGACATTGTTGAAAAAGCAGCATAAAACAAAGATGATATATATTTTTTTCATGTTCACCTATCTTATAATGGTATTGACTTCTGACAAAAAGTAAATTCTGTATTTGTTCCTACAATTTAGGAATGTTTTATAAAATAGCTACTTAATTTTTCATCTTTCTAATACGCCTAAGATAACGTTATATAACAGTGTAACACTTATTTTCTTCAGTAATATTGTTTGTTTTTTACATGATTCACATTGTTAAATAAACTATAAAATTCGTTACTTAACTATTTTTATAGTTGCATAACTGTTTTTTTAGTTTATATTTGTATTGAAATTAATTTTGTATCACATCAATTTGAATTCTATTATGCAAAAATTGACAAATAAAGAAGAAGAAATCATGCACATTATATGGAAGCTCGAAAAAGCTTTTGTAAAAGATGTCATGGCAGAGATTAAAACTAAAAAACCGCATTACAATACTTTATCTACCATTGTTAGAAATTTAGAAGAAAAAGGATATGTAGGTCATCAAGCATACGGAAACACACATCAATATTTCCCTATTGTTACAAAAGAAGCGTATCGAACAAAGTATATGGCTTCTGCAATTCAGCATTATTTTAATGATTCTTATAAAAACGTGGTTTCCTTTTTTGCTAAAGAGGAAAAGATTAGCGTTGAGGATTTGAAAGAGATTATTAACCTGATAGAAAAAGAACAATAATGGACGAGTTAGTTATGTATTTTTTGAAAAGCACCGGCGTTTTATTGCTATTTTTAGGCGTATACTTTTTGGTGCTGCGCAGCGAAACTTTTTTTCGAGAAAATCGTTTTTTCTTGTTGATTGGAATGCTGATTTCGTTGACTTTACCTTTCTTAGTCATCACACGATATATTGAAATTCCTGCGATTGCCGATGGACTTTCTGGTACTTTTATTGATGCAACTGGAGACACACCAATAGTAGATTCTGGTATTTCCTGGACAGGTATTTTATTTTACACCTATGTAGCTGGTGTTGTTTTCTTCTTTTGTAAGTTTTTATTGGAGCTTTTTTCATTGTTCCGATTGCTTTGGAAATCGACTTTTGCCAAAAGAGACAGACATTATATTTATATAGAAACCAATATTTCCATCTCTCCTTTTTCATTCTTTAATTATATCGTATACAATCCTGAATTGTACTCAAGTACAGAGTTAGAAGCTATTTTAAAGCATGAGCAAGCACATAGTCGTCAGTTACACTCTATCGATGTTTTTGTATCGAAATTGTACTGTATTTTCTTTTGGTTCAATCCTTTTGCATGGTTACACAAAAAATTCATGCTACAAAATTTAGAGTTTTTAGCAGACAGCGCTGCCATTAAGCAAACGCCTTCTAAAAAAGAATATCAATTAACCTTATTAAAAGTGTCTGGCAATACATTTTGTCCTGCGCTTACAAACAATTTTTATAATTCATTAATCAAAAAACGAATCGTTATGTTACAAAAAACACAATCTACACAGATAAATCGTTGGAAACAGGCATTTATCATACCAATGCTTATCGCTTTTGTATTTATGTTCAACACAGAAGTAATTGCAAAAGAAGTGAGTGCTTCTAAAGCTACAAATACAGAGAATACTTTTATTGAAAACACTTATGGTGATGTACTCGTAACTATTGATAAAAATACTACGGTTAAAGAAATTAAAGCGATTCAAAAGATGTTGAAAAGCTATGACATTACTATGCGTTATGACATTAAAAAATTCAATAGTAAAAATGAAATTGTAGCTATCAAAATTGATTTAAAAGATAAAGCTGGTGCTGAAGCTAGTGCAACATTTGAAACTAGTGAAGAAAAGCCAATTCCAACAATTAAAGTCGGAAAAAAAGATGGTACGCTTATTATCAGTTCAGACAAACATATAGGTCACAGCAATGCGTTTACTTATGAAATTCATAAAGACCACGATGAAGATCATGATCATGATGGAAAGAAAGTTATAGTACGTTCTAAATTTACAAACTCTAAAGACGGAACTACAAAGACTTGGATTCAGAAAGACGATGTAAAAACCATCAACATTAGAAAGAAAGATGGAAAAGATATCATAATCATTAATGGGAAAGAAGTTTCGCCAGATGAAATTATTGAAGAAGAAGTTGAAATTAAAAAAGGTGATGGAAATGGAGGCACCTATATTTATGCGTATTCTTCAGACGACGATGACGATAACGACGACGATGAGGAAGAAGTAGAGGTGAAAATTGTTAAGAATCAAGGCAGTAAAATCGTTTTCAATAATTCTAACAGCAAAGAGAAGCCGCTAATTATTGTGGACGGAAAAGAAATGTCGTATAAGAAATTCACAAAGTTAGATGCTGACAACATTGCTACAATGTCCGTATTGAAAGGAAAATCGGCAAAAGAAAAGTATGGAAAGAAAGGAAAAAATGGAGTTATCATTATTGAGACTAAAAAGAAAAAGTAATCATTTATATTTTTCCACTAAACAGAAAAGCAGTTGTGAAATCACAACTGCTTTTTTTATTAAATATCTGCGCTAAATACTATAATGTAGCATCCAAGCTCATAATCATTTCAACATCGCCTTCTTCCAGTAAGGTTCCATTACCAACACGCATGCTGTCTACTCTAAAAGTTGTAAAGTAAGTTGAAGGTGTTTTAAACCATAAATAAATATGATCGTCCGAACCAATATACTGTCCTGCAGTAACTCCTGTAGAATTTAAAATACCTGTTTTTGTATTTCGCAATCTGTTCAGTCCTGATCCGTTTGTATAACAATATCCAACCCAAGTTACATCAATAATATCTGACGAACCATACGAATATCCTGTTGCTTTTAAGTGAAACATTTTATTATCTGTATCTACTCTATATGGCAATTTTAAGTGGAAAATAGGTAAGGTTGAGTTCGATGTTGTAAAATACTTCACAATCCCATTTCGCACACTTCCTACTGTTGTTCCGTCATTAACATCAAGCGTAATTGCTCCAGTTTGTCCATTTACGCTCGTTACAGGCGCATGGATTTCTGCGGCACGCTTTGCGCCTTGTGGTGTTACTACTCTACTCGCATCTGTTCCTGTAGTTACTTCTGCCAAGGTTGCCAATTCTACTTTTCCTCTGGTGGAAATTGTGGCATTTGGCACTGAAGTATCTACGATATGATTTGCCGTTTTTGGCGTAATATACTTTGTATCGTTTGTAGTTAATGCTTCCGTTAAATTTGCTTTGTCTTGCCCTTTATTGACTGCGCTGTCAATAAGATCTCCAAATTCATCTTGTGTTGGACGATCTCCTGTTTCAAAATATGATTTTAGCTCTGTTCTATTTTTTTCTGCCATGATCTAATTTTTTTATGTGTATTATTTTTTTAAACTCGCTTAAACTTTCACTTTTTTGTTCAAGCAGTTCCGGCTTAAGCGAGTTCTAAGATGTGTTATCTTGTTGTAAATGTGGTTCCGATGACCATATCTCCAATACCTCCGATGTCAATCCAATTGTCTTCGTTTGGTATTGTTAATATGTTTTCTTCCGTACTTTGCATTCCAGATGTGTTTTGTGCCACAACTTTGAAATGGTGATATACAATCTTTCCATTGGCGTCTTGTGTTGAGAGACTATGATTTTGTAATGTAGTATCTTCAAGTAAGACGAAAATTTCTGATTCATTGGTGGTTACTTCATGAATTTTCACCCAGTTTCCTTGTGCATTCATTTTGTACAAGTGATAGGTTCCTTTGTAACATGTTTTTTCCCACTGCAATGCTATTTGATCAATATCTCCATTTGTTGCAATTGGCTCCGCAATGTATTTCAATGTTGGTGCTGGCGGATTTGCCACTTCTACCATCATACTTGCTACAATTTTTGAAGCTTGTGATGGAGCGTAATCTGTGACTACTTGTGGCGAATTGGTACCGTAATCAGCTTCCGAGTATTCTATCTGTCTTGACACTGTCAATCGGTAGAATAATCCGTCACCGTACGGAACTTCATCCAAGTCAGCGAAATCATCATATACTTTCCATAACTCATTTCCTTGCAATCCTGCAGCATCGACATCTACTGAATCTACTAGCGTCATTGTACGAATAGATTGTGCATCTAATTTGTTAAACGCTCTGTAAATATTCACTTTTTTGATGTCTTGAATTTCTGGATACGCATTGATTTCCAATTGAATTTGTGACGGCGTTCCTGTAATAACATTTTCTAATACTGGCATGATTCGTTTCACTTCTGGAGCTTCTGGTGCATTTGAGGTTACCAATTTAATTGGTCCTAATGCGGTACTAAATTCCCCTAGCTTCATTTGCGAACTTAATTCACGCGCTGCATAGAAATAGATGTTATTTGATGTTCCATCCAAGTTAAAGTCTGTAAATTGAGTTGTGTGCGGACTTGTACTTGTGGTTTTCATCATTGGCGCCATTTCAAATGCTGGATCGGTAGGCATTAATACACTACCATTTTCATCACGCAACACTTGCTTTTTATTGACCGGCTTGTGATCTGGACCATTAATGTATGCATATACTACTGGCACTTTTGTCAGCGGTACAAATGCATTGAAAATAACTCCTTTTACAAAGCCTATTAATCGTGGATCTCCTACTGCAATGTTTCCAACATCTGTATTTGATGCTAGCGGATCATCTACAAATCTTGTTACAGGTTGCGGTGGCGGAAATGCCGTATTATCATTAATTCGGTCAATGATGCTATTTGCCCATTCAAATAATGCTACCTTATTAGGATTTGGAAATTTGTAATGGTCTGGTGATACATCTACTGGCGGATAATATCTATAATCGCCTTCTGCTTGCAACGTTGTAAAGTCTAAGAAATTCTCCCAACGATTTGCGAAATATTGCTCATTATTTCCCCCCAGAATTTTGAGCTCTTCCCTGATTTCACGAACCGTTTCTTTCTCATACAATGCATTTAAAATTGCTTCGTCATTAGCTCTATAGAACAATACACCATGCGGTTTGTGCTGGTATTCCGTCGTGATTGTATATGTAGAACGTCCAAAGAAATCTGGTCGTGTCGCATATTTAGCACCACTTGGTTGTTCTGGTTGCATTGCTTCCACAATTTTTTGTGCAAACATGATTTTCGGAATACTGATATTCGAATAATACGGATTGTCAGTATCATGACTTCGTAAACCAATAATTGAATTGCGTACTTCTTCATCATCGCCAGGTAACAGATTTGCAGCCGTTAAACCATAGGTTTGATTTTTATATAAGTACACTTTGTATCCTGGATAGAAGTTTACCGAAACATTTGTTCCAAATTGAATTGAATTATAGTCAGGATCGACAGAGAATAAAGGATCAAAAGCTAGTACTTGTACATCGCTTGGAGTTCCTGTATCGCCTGGATTGACAATGTTGAGAATTTTTGCCACTTTCAATACTTTACGCTTCCCATCTGGATAGTCTTGTGTATGTACACGTACAATTCCTCGGTACCATTCTACAGAATCACTGTTGGTACTGTATTGCGCATGCTGATCGAGTACAATGCCATGGAACGTAATATTGTACATTCCGTTGTGTCCCATAATCGGATCACCATTTGCATCTACATCAAGAACTTCATCTACTTTAGTAATTGTGGTATGATTGTTTGTTGGATCTGACCAAATTCCACGTGTTTTTTCTAAGTGACGTTCCAATTCGCCATCATCACCTTGTATCATGACAACTTCACGATGAATTGGCCAATTATCGCCTACTTGTACTTCTAATGGTTGTGGATTTGGCGTTCCCCAACTTGCTGGCGTTTGCATGTTTTCAATCGCCATGAAAATACCATCATTTGTAATTTGAATTGCTTGTAATTCATCTGCATCTGGTGCTGGAATATCATCTACCAATGCATCACTAATTTCCTTTTTATATACTTTAAATTGTGGGAAACCAGTAGTTTGAATTACTTCATGAATAATGTGTTGTTGTTCACCAATAATGAAAACACCTCCATGATAATTTGACTCTAAACCATTTGGAATGTTTGGTGTTAATGTTTGATCAACACTTGATAAATAGTATTCATCAACCGTAACGATAGAAACCAAATTATTAGTAGGATCATCTTCAACATTGGTTACTTGCCCTGAGATATTGTTTGGCATTTCATTTCTGAAAAAGATGTCAATATCTTCTGCAAAGATTTCATCGGCATCGTCAAAAATAGACGTTGTATCACTTACCAATTGTGCATCTGTAATGGCTGAATCTGCTGACACAGAATAGTCAATCAATTCTTGATACGAATGGTAATCGAACGAGATTCTTGCCAAGGTTTTATCAGTATCCGTAATGGCATCATAACGCGCTTGCTCTTCTGCTGAAGTCAACAATAATGGTTGCTCTTTCTGAATGAGATGCGGCTGAATGTTTGACGGCGGCAATAACGGATTTGTTGGTTGTAATGCTGTTACAATAGACACTTCCGTAGGACTGTCTGTCGCTCTAGAGAACCAGTTAATTCCGTATGAACCATAATAATGCGTTCCGCTGATAATTTGCTTGTGAACAAAAATTGGCTGTCCAACTTCTGGCAATGTAATTGGAAACGCCTCATAACGTTCGGATGCATTTGAAACCGTTGTATCTAAGTGTAAGTAACGCTTGTCATGTGAAATTTCTGGTTTCTCCCAAACATTAGGATCTGGCTGACCTTCACGTTGCTTTCTGTACTCTAATCCTGCGTAGATTGGAATGGTGTATTCCTTTGATTCAAACTCCGTACTTTCTGCATAGAATGTTGGATTGTATACATCGTCTGGAATTTGCTCTGCGTATAATGTTACATAGCGTTTTTTACCATCGTGCGTATATCCATCCACATCTGTAATGCTTGAAGGTTCGCTTGTTTCTGTTCCAAAAAATGCTCCTGGAACTACTTCTTCTAATGAAATTGGCAAAGGCAAACGTTCGTCAGAAGTAGCTGTTGGCAAACTCATACTTAAGTGTTGTACTTCGCGAGCGCCTTGTCCGTCTTCTAAGTCTCCAAAGGTTACATATTCTGCAATGTATACAAACTCACCTTGTTGTAATTGTGATGCTGTATCTAAGAATCCTAATCCTAACATACGTGCCATGTGATAGTCATATGACGCAATATTTAGCATGTCGAGATTTGAAATTTCCATGATATCATCTTCCCCTTCTACAACAATGTTTTCATCTACAGGAATTTCTTCAATAGCTTTTGGATTGTTGATATCATCACTTAAATTGATGTATTTTTCAACAACTTGTTTTAAGTTTCTATCATGTACATCTGCTTCCACTACATTCCATTTGTCCACATAGTTGGCAATATTTACGGTAGCATCATCATTAAATCTTGGCCAGTTTCCATTTACCAAGTTTGTCGATGGTTCTAATTGTTGTAATGCAACATTGTCATCAAGTGTCAACGCATAACTTCCCATTGGCGTCCAAGCTTCACTTTCATTGGCATTTTCAATAAAGTCACCGTACAATTCTACACGAACTTCTGTCAAGTATGTGTTTGTTCCGATACTTCTGAATGAACGTCCATTTTCGCATAACAATCGTACATTTTGCAAGGCTGTACTAGCAAACGTTTTTCTGTTGGTTGCTTTTTTCAGTGCAATCAACGTGTTTGTAGATACCGAAAGCGTTTCCGTTTGTAAGGAACTGTTGGAAGCTGACGAACTTACTGTTGCTTCTACTGCAAAAAATAAGTGTCGTTTGCTTTCTATTTCCACCAATTCGCTGCCATAGTTTTGCATGAATCCTAGTGAATTCGTAGCTGGATTGATGACTGAACGAACTTGCGTATATTTTACTTGATTTCTAAAATATACATGGAAATCTTTCCCTTCGATGTTATAAATCCATAAACCATTGGCATCATCTACAATGTTTGGCGTCACTGAAAAGTCAATCGTTTTTGTTACTTTATTATAAGCTGTTCTATACACACGTACAAAGTCATCTTCTTTGTTGAAGTTGTTCGTGTTTGTTGCATAGTTTCCTTTTGGCAAGTGCTTTTCTCCTATAGCTCCTGAAAAAACCCAACGTGTATGAATTCCTTGCGCACTACCATCGTTCCCTGTTGATCCGGCAGCTTGCAAGTAGAAATTAGGTGACTGAATTGCCGTATGTTCACTTGGTGGAATTGAGGTTGTGTTACAATTTTCACTACAGTAATCATTACGTTCAGCAGCTAAATCTGCTACATTGATAGAAGTGTTTTGAAATGTATGTTGTAAGTCACCAAGAGTAGGCGTAAAATCGGCTGTGGTGAACGTATCTTGTGCATACGGAGTCGTTGCAACATTTTCAGAGATACAGTTTTGTAATTCTAAATTCGTTTTCGCTAAATATGCCGAATTCGTTCCCACAATTCCTCCAACTACATATAATTGTTGGTTTGCGTCATTTAGTAACTGACTGATGCTATTTTTACTTGCAAAGTCTAGCTTTTTTCTCCACAATTCATTCAACTGATCGTCAAACTTGATAACTTCTGCTGCGCGATCCGTATTGTAATTTGCAATACAATAAAAAGTATTGCTTGGACCATCTACCAATCGTATCGACGTACTCAGTTTATCTGTTGTAGCACCAAGATTTGTAGTTTTAACAGTATACGAGTTTAGTGCATTGTTAAAGTTACTGATGAATAGTTTGTTTGTATTATCATAAAGACCAGCAACAACATAACTATCTGACGTTGTAGATGTTGACAAAGCTCCAGTAGTGTAAAGAAAACTTCCATTTCCTAAACGTTTTCCCCAATTGAGTCCTAAGTTATCATTGAAAGACAGTACAATTCCATGTCGAACAGTTTGACTAGCAGGCGTTGTCGCAGAACCTAAAATCGTAAATCCGAAAGGTGTCGTTACTACGCCCATAATTTGCTCGTCAGAAACACCTGTTACTTTTCTGGAACTGATCATGTTTCCGTTTTCATCAAGCTTATACAACTCCATATCGTCCTGTAAACCAGCTTGATTGAACCAAGCAGTAATCAGGTATTTTTGTGAACCATTACTGTATTCAAGAGCTTTAATTCCTGTACTGAATCTGGTATTTGGAGAGTATAACAATTTAGACCACACAATAGTTCCTGTGATGTCAATTCTGAAAACTACTAAATGTACTCTGTTAGTTTGTCCTGTTGCGTAATGTCCAATTACAATGGCACTTTGTCCATCTGGACATGCTGCTACAGATGATAATCCTAAGCTTCTTTCCACAAGCACTAAATGCTTACGCCATACGATATCGCCATTATCTGTTAGTAATGTAACAACGCCGCCGTTTCCGTTTCCGCCAACTGTTAGAATACGATTGCTTCCGAGTTTGCACACAGAACTATTCCCATCAAATGCACCATTGCTTCTGAATGAACTTGTAAAATAACAATCACTCGAGATATAGAATTCTACAGGTGCAATTTGTGAACTTTGTGCTCCATTAAGCGTAAAACTTGTCAATGCAATTTCTTCCACACTTGTGGATTGTAAAATAGACGTATACGTTCCATCATTGTTATCAACCGGAGCAGTAATGGTTCCTGCTGTGGTTGTAATATCTACAATTGCTCCTCCTGTAGTGATGTTATTTCCATCTGCATCTTTGAGTTGCACCGTGATTGTTGACGTACTGTTTCCGTCCGCTGGAATTGCGGTAGGATTCGCCATAATCATACTGTTTTCCAAATCTGGTTCAGGCGTTGCCATACACAATTCGGTAACTTCATTGTTTGTATTTGTAACTTCTGTAGCTTCATACGATTGTTGTCCGAGTGCTACAGTTTCAAATGCAAAACTTCCAGTTTCACGAATTAAACTTTCTTTTGTCAGTGTAATATTGCTATTACGATTTACACGAATACAGGTATTTTCATCTAATTCTGTATCTGCTTTTATAACCGATCTATTGTCCCACACATCATTGTCGTATCCAACTCCAAAAGGAATAAACATTAATGCATCATTCAATGCATAAAAAGTTTCTGGATGCAAATTCATTTGGTCAATTGTTTTTGACCATTGCATCGCTCTATTGAAGCCAAATTTTTGTACAATTGTTGAACTTGGTGTCGTTGTTCTATCAATATTTAGACGGTAATATCCATCATCAATATTGAATAGTTGCGAACTGTAATTAGCATCGTCATCAAACCACATGGCGCTTGTTGCTTGTGGAAATGCGCTACTGTACGGGAAAGACAAGAAGAAAATTCTATCTCCAATATTTCCTGAACTTAATAATGTTCCAGTGTTTTCAAATGCTGCAGTTCCAACTCCATACGGTCCTGACGGCACAAATGCTGTAGAGTATTCTACATTTTCGGTAGCCACCAAATCTCCGTTTAGTTTTGCTAAGGATACAACGCCACGTCTTCCACCAGGAAACGTACTTCCGTTTCCAACAACAACTGCTTGTCCACTACCGTCTGTAACTACATCTTGCACGCTTCTTGAAGAGGTTTCTACTACACTCTTAAGCACGTTTCCGTTGTCATTTACGGTAAAGAACAGGTTGTTGGCCCAAACCAAATAGTTTGGGCCATTTGGTTTGAGTTCAACTTTGTATGAATCGTATAAATTAGGTTCGTGTTCGTATGTTTTGAACCATATCATATTGTCATCATCATCTAATTTTATGATGCAATATTTATCGCTTTGCTCTGCATTGATATTATGATAAAATCCTGCTATCAATCGATCTCCATTTGCTGTTCGTACAATACTTTTTAGAAATCCATAACTTATTTCTCCGTTTGCATATGTTTTTACAGAGATGAGTTCTAAGTTACTATTGGTTTTTATAAGCGTTAAATTATTTGTACTTACAGATGATCTCGTGCCCCAGTAGAAAAATCCATCGACTTCTCCTATGAAGCTCACACTAGCATAGCTATTGTTTACTTTGATTTTCTTTATAAAAAAGTCATTACTTAATGCCATCTTATTATTTTTTTAACTGTCAATTTTATTTTTTTGTTACTGTGTCAGCACGATATCTTCGGCTCTTGCAGTATCATCAATTACATATTTATTTACGTCCCAAATCAAGTATCTGAATTTGAAGCTCAGCGTTTCCGCAGTGATTTGCTTACTGTCATGCATGATAAGTGCTTGTGAATAGTCCTTTGAGTATAACACTTTGTAAGCATCATCATCTTGATCTGTTACTTTGTCAAATACACGTATTGCGCCTCGATATCCAACGGTACTTCCTTCTTCAAATATTTCTTCTTGTCCATTGATTTGCTCAATTGGAATTTTAGGAATATTGAAAGGTTCTGGATTTCGGATCAAAATTGCTATTACCTTTCCGTCGCCATCAAGAATTTTGTTGAATTCTGTATTGACTGCTGGATCTAGCGGATTCATTCCTAATACACCTTCTAACAACCTGTCAAAGACATCTAGATATTGTGTTTCTAAGGCATCACTGTTTGCATCTGGATTTCCATCTACAATGTTATATGCCGTATTGATATCATCTGTTGTTAGGTTTGGAAGTGCTACATTGAAGACCGCTTGTCTGTTATTCGCTGAATCATCTTCATCAATTAACATATAGCTGTTTACTTGTGCTTCAAAGTTTTGATAACGTGACGTTTGGAATACGTAATTGTGTACTTGTTCACTCGACACCACATCATTACTTTCTGTCTCAAAGGCATTATAAATTAATGCTGTGTACAGTTTTTGCGGTTTCAAGTTCGTTAAGACTACAGAGTATGCATAGCTTTGCGGCTTGATTGCATTTCCTATCGTAAACGTACATTCGATTGCATCGTCATTTTCATTAATGTAGTTAATGAAATTGTTGAGCATTCTGATATTCAACGGAATTCTAGGATCGTCATCATTAATCCATGTGTCTCCATCTGGTCCAGTTCCTTCTGGTGATGGTACCGTTTCATCGTAATCAATTGGTAACGGATATGGAATTGTCACATTACTTACCGGATCTTTGATGGCAATATGCATTGCTCCTGTTAATGGATCTGAACCTAAATATTCTTCCCAAGAACGCAACATGTGGTATGCTAACGGTTTGGTGAAATATAACGTGATTCTACACTGCTCTTGTCCATAGAATACTGGTTTCGCTTGCAATAAGTTACCATCTGCATTCGGATACGATTTATCGTAATCAATGTACTGACGTAACGATGTTAATGGATACGTATCTGGATTTGTAAGTTTTCCTGATAAACTTGGAATACCATTGTCATCTACACGGTTTTTGATCGTATTGATATTCGATTCGTCTTCGTATTCATTTCCATAGGTGACACCATCCGCGTTGTGGAAGTGTCCAATTGGTCCTGCCGTTTTGAATCCGTAGTAATAATCAAATGTATCTCCTCCTGCTCCATTATCAACTTCATCTTTTAATTGATAATGCACATAGAACGTTGAGTTTGGTCTCCAGATAGGTTGTGCAGTTCGTTGTACTGCTTCTTCCATATCTTGTTGCTCTTGCTCAATAGCATCCATTCCAGGAATCGTTTCATTGTATTCATGTTGCTCTATAGATAACCAACATACTTGTTGTATAGATGTATTACATACTTGAGGTTCTTCCACAGTTCCTCCATCGTTACATCCGCAATCTCCAGCTTCTTCCAACAGTTTGATTAATTCAATTGCAGATTCGTTTAAGTCTCTGAATCGAAGGATTTGCTCATGATGTCCAACTAAACCTTCTATTCTGTTTAATATTACAACATAGTTATCGTATTCTGTTGATACAGCTGCTGGTAAGGTTACTCCTGGCACATTCGCTAAGTCCTTAATTACTTGTCTGAACGCTCGGAAGCAATCTATGTTTGCATCTACTTGTGCACTCGTTTCTGTATTTAAGAAACATTCGTTGTAAAGGCGAACCAATTCGTCATATGCCGCGCAGATTACAGGATCTTTTTTACAGTCACCTGCACATTGGCAATCACCAAGTTCATAGATTTTATCTAAGATGGTATTTGCATATATAAGTGCGCCGTCTAACGTTGGTGGTCTTGCCACTTCTGGATATCTTACCAATGCATTCATGTCTGCAGCTAATGCTACTAACAATCCGTATTGTGGATTTTGCGAATCAAAGAGTTCAATACTATCAATCATTTTTAAGAAACAAGGCCAATTTTCATTGAATAAGTCTCTCGCATTGTTATTGATACATTCAAATAATGCTGTTTTTAAGAATGCGTGGAAATCACATAATGTTTCATCTTTGTTACAATCTCCATCGCCGCCTCCAGTATCAACCGGACACAATTCTTTTTCTAACTGCAAGTTTTGCTCTAACGTTCGAATTTCACTAATTACTACGGGTTGTATTCTATTGTTTTCAACCAATGTATCTTGTTTGACGTATGTGAACGTACGTTTTGGCAATGCCGTAGTTTTCACTTCTTTTATCGTCACACAACTTGACAATTCGTCTTTTAATACTGCTAAGTACTCATTTGTAATTAATGTGTAGTTCTTTTGCTCACCATCGTAGTGGATATCTTTGATCCCTGCAATTGGCGTTGGCGTATTAAAATTGAACGTCGCATCGATGGCTAAACTTTGATCATTTTGAATACCAATTCTGTAGATTGGAGCTGCGTTATTAGCAACAATTACACTATTTGGTATGTCTGAACCAGTAAGTTTCCAGTTTCTGAATACTGGTAATACTACAGAACTTATTTCTTTGAATTCTTTGTCATTATACGGTATGTATGTGAGTGTAGATTCAGAAGTTGTAATATTGTCAAGTATAAAGTATAATCTATCTTCATGCATGATCATATCTGTAATTTCAACTTGCGATTTGCTGTTGATGAGATAGTTAAACTTTAACTGTAAGTTTGCATCAAAATGTACCATGATTGTACTGTGTGGATTTGGCGAAGTCACAGATCTTCTACGAATTCCAATCATTAATCCTCCTTGCGGATCTAAGCAGCTAGCCCCAACTTCATACCAGTATTTTCTACCATTATTCAATCCTGTTTGATTGATAACCTCTCCATTTTCATTGATCTCTAATACATACAAACGATCTCTTGTACTTGATAGACATGTAATGAAGAATGTTCTCTTATTCGTTTTCACGACAGACATTCTGAACTCGTCTAAACCTTGCTCGCAGGTGAAGTAACGTTGCCACAGAATAGTTCCGTTAGTATCCACTTTTAAGTAGTATAATCTTCTTGAGTATCCTCTTCCGATGATTAATAAGTTTCCATCTGAAAGCTCTTCAATTTCCTTGAATCGGATTGGTTGCGAACCATCAATATAGTATGCTCTGCTGAAAATTACTTTTCCAAAAGCGTCTAACTTTGTTAATACACCATCGTTGTAATTAGATCCTGCAACATTTACAGACGGATATCCAACCGCATAGAAATTACCTCCAATAAATTTCATTTTTGAGTACCAATTCACACGTTGTGAGTTTGTCTCTGGATGGAAGTATTTGTATGAGTTAAAGATGGTATTAGAAACACTAATTGTACTTGGATTTAATACAACACTTTTAACAGCTGTTGATGCAACTGGTTGTACTTCATCTTTCGTTTTACCACAACCTTCTTCTCCAATGACCATTGTACTAGAAGATAATAATGACTTAAGTTGCGCAATTTGATTGTCACATTCTTTATGCGTTTTGAAGTATTCAATACGTCGTGCAATTACTTCTCCTCTGTTGTTTACAATATTGAAATAGTATCTATTATCTACCGTTTCTTTTACAACAACACTCGCTTGGTCATTTAGAATCGCTGCAACAGAAGCATTTAATTCATTAATAGCTGCTTCTTTTGAGTAGTAACGTGTACTGCTACTTAATGCGATTTCACATTTTTCATTGTACACTCTGAAACGATATTCATCTTTTCCATCAGTGTCGATTTCGTTGTAAATCTCAGCTACAATTCGTTGCTTAGGCGTTGCATTTGTTTGTACAGAGCATCCTTCTGCTTCCAATTGTGCTAATTCTGCTTGCAATGCTTCCAATTGTGCTTGTTGTGCAGCTGTTAACGGAATAATTTGCCCTGTTTCACTATCATATGTTGCTTCTTGCAATTCTGCAATTTGCTCACGAACTGCACGAATTAAATGTGCATTGGCAGATTTTGGTGTTACCGTAATTTTCGATGTTAATTCTTCTTCGTTTACATATACAACCTCACTGTTTAGTTCGAGTTTTGTTTTGTATACTTCATGAATTAGTTCGTATTGCGGCGTACTGTTCGTATCACTTAAAATTGTTTTGTAATAACGAATTGTTACTCCTTCTGCATACGTTGTTAACCTTAATTTTGTTTCTACAGAAGCTTCTGGCAGAATGATAATTAATCGGTCTGCATTGCTAAATTGTAACGATTGTGCAAAGTCATGATTGTTTTCTACATCAGTAACTTCCATACAACCTACTGGTGTTGGCTCATTGGATGAGATTAGTAATGTTTCCGTACTTCTCATTGGTGCTGCCAAAGAAGATCCACCTGTATTTCCGTATTGTCTACTTAAATATAACGTGCTGAATATTTGCGCATTCGCTCCAGAAGAAGCAAATTCATAATCAGATTTTACACGAACGGAAACATTCAAGTTTTCTGTATCTGTAGATACGTTTGTAAACTCAAAACTAGTTAACGGCTCACTATTATTGTCGAATAAAACTGTATTAATCGCAGTTAAATATGTTTCTGCAAGTTCTACTAAGTTCGCAGTAATACCGTCTGTTTCTGTATAAATGAGTGCACTACTTGTTCCTAAATTAGGATACGAGTTGGAACCATTTATAAAGGCACGCATACGATCTAAGTATACAGTATCAACATTTTCTCCATTGGTAGCATGAACTAACGGTATTGACCAATTCATGTCTTGTACATAAATTGTTTGTTCTAAATCGCCTGTACCTTCTTCAATAGAATAGTATGCGCCATCAATGTAATGACCTACATATCCGTTTGGTCTGTAATATTTGGTTCCTAATGGCTTTTCTAAGAAGTCTGAACAATCGCCCGTTTCTGCTGTTGTTACACAGTATAATTCTGAAGGTGTAATTCCGTATTCTTCAGGAATAAACCAACCTGGTTCACCAGCTTCCATGTATGAGAATGGATTTGTAGCTAGTAATCTGATTGAATCATATTGTTCACCATTTCGTTGCCAGTATCCAATACGTAAGTGATTTACGTTTGGTCTTTCTGCTTCAGGAACAACGGCTTCAAATGGGTGATATGGTCGCCAGTTGCTTCCATCTGCCATGTAAATACCAATATTTTCAATAGAGTATTTGTGTTTTACTTGACGTAATTCGTGTCCGCCTCGAACTACTTTGTTTGGCGGAATTAAGTCTGTAAAGTTTTGAGCTGCACCTGTATGTCCTCCAATTTTATCAGAGATTGCACCTGGCACTAAACCTTTCATTGCTTTGAAATCGATATACGTATCTAAAGGAATGACTTTGTCTATATTTCCTGCTGTTGGAACACTTGAGAAATAATTTAATTCGAAAGTTTCATTCGTTAACATGTGTACACCTTGCACCGCTTCTCTGGTTCTGTCTGGATAGTTTGGATTGGTTCCATTCGCTAATGGCGGAATTGCATCTCTATTGACTGTTTTATCTTTCTCCCATTTCAGTTTTACCTTGAATGTTTTACAGATTTTCACAATAATTCTGATACATACACGAACTCTAATCTGAGCAAATAATAAGAATGGTCGCGCTGCTTCCGCAGATAAAATGGCATCAAGACTCACACGGAATCCAACAATTTTCCAGACACTGATTGAGATGGTTCCTCCAAAGGCAATATAACCTCCTAATTGGAATCGCTCAAAGCTTATAAATCCGCCAACTTCTACATAAGCACTGATTTCTACTTTGATTCCGAAGAAATTTTTCTTCAATGATAAATCGACTCGCGCTCCAGCTTCAATTCCTCTTGCCGAGAGCATTAAGAACGATTGTGCTGTAATGATGGTTAAGACTCGTGCTGTAATTGGCGAATCTTTAGTACCGAAGTTTAGATACCAAGCAGATGGATTGTTAAAGAAGAATCCGGCTTGTACTTCTGCGTATAAATCAATAATCCAACCGTTTGATTGTGGCAATTGATAATCGGCTCCAAACCAGAATTCGAACGAATCATCTCCAACTGCAACACCTGCAAAGAATGGTGGTTCTGTATCGTCTAAAATTCCTAGTCGCTCTCCAAGAACATTGGCTCTACCATCTAAGATAAATACGGATGGTAAGGATAAAATTGCCATGAGTCGTGTGGAGAATAAGTATCCGTCATCGTGCATGGTTCCTAATACCGTTCCTGCACCAATAGCAACTGGTATGTTATATTGATCGGTTCGTGGTGGTCCACTGAACTTATCGAAATTCACACCTCGTTTTGGATACGTGTAGTAGTCATACCATGTGTCTTCTCCTGATACAAGTCCGATCGCTTCTTTTTCAGCTACGTATTTGTATCCGAGTAATCCTCCAAATCCGTAGAATGCTAATCCTGTAGCAGCTAATGGAATTGGTGTTGGCATTTCGATTCCTGCTTCAATTAAGAATGCTGGTTCTTTTGGTTGCAAACGCATTTGCGCAGCTCCACTGATTCTTGCTTTTGGAAGTTTTAAACCAATTTTCCCTTCGTATTCAGGAGATTCTCCTGGTTCAGGAATGGATAACATTCCGTTAATGATCGCCAATGCAGAATCTGGATCAGCCGTTCCTGGAATGATTAAATCAACTTCAATGGTTTGAATACGTAAGAAGCTGTCTCCATCTCCTCCATGTTCATCATTATCGGTTGTGTAATAGTATTTGATTCCTTCTCCACGCGCGTCAATTCCTAACGGATCTAAACTGATGGCTCCATCAAATCCCCAATAGTTGTATTTACGCATGACACCATCTTTTTCTTGTTGGTGTGATCCGAAGTGAATTCCGGTTACCGCAATTTCAATTGGTCCAAGATTTAGTGAAATATTTGTTGGAATGAATGCATTTCCTCCCACAATTTCCATAGATCCATCTTCGTATACGCGTAGTTTTGGCAATACAATTTTTTGATCGCCTAGTACACGTTGCATGATTGCATTTTGGAATGAGATTTCGCAAGATGTTCCTAAGAAGAATTTATCTTCAGCTTTTCCTATTTCTGCCGATAAGAAATTGATCGTCATAAAGTTGAAAAGTTCTAACGGAAATCCTGATGGTAAAAACGTTGCCGTTAATGAGAAATCATCTTCACTATACCAATGTCCTTCTAAGTCAATAATTGCCTTTTCGGTAGGATTGTTTGGGTCTTTGAATTTTGGAATTTCAACACGCGCTTTTAAGTTGGATTCTGTTACTTGTCCGTGATAAAATGTTAAGTCAAATCGGTTAAAACCTAATCGCCATGCTTTGTCAGGATTGCTTCCTAACTGAAACCACATGAATTGATTTGGATCAATAGTGCTTATGAAACTGTTGTAATCTGCTTCTTTTTCAAAATTGAGTATTCCGGTGTTTGTTGTAATTGATAATGGATACTTGAATTTTAATTGATACGGATTATCTAAGGCATTGATATGTGCCACCAAGTTAGACAGAGAAGTAATGTTCTCATCTGTTCCATTAGAAACTACCGTTACGGGATAGTTGACATCAAAATATTCTGAGAAATAATCAGTTACTTGTCCCGCTGCATCTACCGCATACGTTGCTCTTAAAGCAATTGTACCTGACATTCCTCCTGTTCCAATCAGTAATCTTTCTCCTGTAATGGCGAGTGTTTGACCGGTTTCTTTTTTGAACCATTTTTTTGGTAAGTAAATGGTTGTCAAATCGGTATAAACTCCCATAAATTCAGGTGGACGATTGTCTAAATCGGCTTCCGCAATGTTAGAATTCTTACTTAAATCAATCTTTAAGTTCTGAATGTCTATAATGAGTCCTGTATTTCCAATTTGTGCTGGGAAGTTGGTGTTTAGTACTAAATCTAAATTGTATCCAAAACCTTCTTCCGTATCTGCATAGAACAATGCTTCTCCAAAGGTCAACATTACTTTTGGACCGCCGTTTGCGTCTTCTGGCAATTCTGTTAAAGGTTCTCCCATTAAAGAATTATCACACGGATTTACTCCAAATTCATCATATACAGGTTTTAGAATGCTTCTAGGAAATTCGATTCCTGCTGATAATGTGAGTGTTGCACGTGCTTTTGGAATGAGAATATTTTTGATATATTCTTCAATGTCTTGTGGCAATAACGATCTGAAAAACTCTTTTAGTTTTACTTTCGTCTCGTTCAAGTCATTCTTTAAAATGTAGGTAATAAAACCTATAAGTGTCGCATATTTTTGCGTTTGTGCGTGTATTTCAGAGACAACATCTGTGAGCTTCGTTTCTTGCGTTGGTGTTAGCAAGTTTAAGTCACTATTTGCTGCATTGATGTCATTTACAAATTGTTCTAGATTTGTGGTAGTATCATCTATTGGTTCTGTAAATGTGTTAATGAAGTTAGCAATCGCTTGTTCTTCTGATATATTGAGCACGCGCAATGCGATTTCAAAGAATTCTTGAGGAGAGAAAGAGAAATTATCTAAATTAAAATCTCTTAAGTAGGCAAGTACTTGCCATTCGTATTCCACTGTAATTGGAAATGCTGATATAGTTGCATCGTCTGCATCAGGATTTAGCACTAAGTATATTCCTGTGCTCGGTAATTCTATATCTAAACGTTGTGATACGATTGATAAGCTGTAAAAAGCCGCATCTCCTCTTGGGCTTTTATTGTATTGTAAATCCTTGTAGTGTATTTTATCAAACAAATACACAATTCCATCTTTGATGAAACCAAGAATATCCGGTATATCGTCTGTATTGACTACAGATGACAGTTTTGGATAATACCTATGCGCTACAACCGCTGTATTATTATTTTGACCTGACATATTATATTTTTTTATTTTTTATGATCATTTTTTATTTCAAAATTTAAGTTCAGCCAATACTCTTCCTCCCTAACACATGTTAAGCGTTAAGATTCAGTTAGTTATGGTTTTAAACTTTTTTTAGAAGGAAGGAATGATTTCTGAACTCATATAATAGTCAGCTAAATCCTGAGACATTCCTGTTAAATCTCTTAGTTCTTGAATATCAGAAGCAGTATTTAATAATACAATAGACTCCTGTCCATCTTCATCTACATGAAAATTATTCCAATTCAATTCCCATAATAGTCCACTACTTTCATAGTAAGTACATTCAAAAAGTTCTTCTTTTGGATTGATACTTCTATCCCAATAGTATTTACGGGTTCTATCGTATTCATAATTTCCATTTTCATCTTTATAGCCATGTGCTACTAATTCTTGATTAGGATCGAATAACTCTAAGATTGTCCCTGTCAATACTCCTGCTAAATCATACGAGAATTGTTGTTTTAATTCATAACCACTATACATTTGGCTTTCAACAATATTTATCCATTTATAACCAGCCGAAGACGAATTATTAACTACTGTTTGATGGTTTTCATTACTCGTATTATTATACAAGAGTCCCATAAGTTCATTTTCGTAAAACTTTTCTTCTTTTACTACAGCTCCACTATCATAATAAACTTTAGAATAGTCCGCTAGTTCATTTGCTTGTTGTACTGTAATGAAATTTCCTTGTGAATTTTTATATTTTATACTCATAATTTTCTATAAATTAATTGTGAATTCTGGTGGTAAACTTATACTCCTATCTCCTATGGGAGTTCTAAATATATTGAAATCTATTTTTTTCTTTGCACTGACATTTAAATTTCCCATAAATGAACTTCCTTTTAGATCAGACATGAATCTAGTAAGTTTTGGTTGTCCGCTTACTATCTTAAATTCAAACAAGCATCTAGGATCTATTTTCTCTGCATTTCTTGATGCGTTTAAAGCCTTTTCTATACTGTTGATCTCATTTTGGAATTTACCTCCATTTTTAGCACTAAAACTTTTTAAGGTTGCTAGAGCATCGTCATAAGATTTTATTAAATCATCATATTTACTAGGATCAAGATACAATACTATATCCAGATCAGGAGGTGCTAATTTAGTTAATGCAGATCCTCCAATAGTAACTCTGTCTGCAATTTTATATTTACTAAATAAAGTACTAAGTTCTGTGGTAAATGTTGAAAAATGACCTGCATTGATAAAAGGATATGGAACTCCATTATTCAAAAAGTTTTTATAGTTGGTCATCCATTCTTTTACAGATACTTTCCCAGTTTGCTTTAAGGTTCTATAACTTTTTATTATGAGTCCATTTATTGCTTCTAATGACAAATTATTTGCTAATCCATGGTTTACCATTTCATAAACATCGTCCATAGTATGCAACTGGTTTCCAGTAGGAACAGGTACATTGTTGACAACATTATGCGCAATTTCTGAGAAAACTTCTCTTCCTTTTTTAGCATTTTGAAGATCGGTGATTCTATAAAATTCATCATAAAACTCCGTAATATTTCTGAATCCTTTGACTTTAGTTAAATCGTTGAACTCGTCCATAAAACTTGGATTTGTATCAAACTTTAGCTTCGTCTTTGGTCCACGTGAAGTAATAATTTCTCCTAACTCAAAAGCTAATTTTGGATCTATATTTTTGGCATCCAATAATTTATTTGCTAATTGAGGGAAATCTGCAGCCAAGTCGTTAATCATTTGAGTAGCGCGGACTGTTATTTTATTTCCTACTGTTAGCATTACATCAAGTACCTCTGTTGGCAATTGATTTGGAATTCCTTGTGAACTTAAATTATCAATTTCTTTTAGTACATCATCTGCACTTTTTACAGCTCTACGACGACTAAATATTGCTTTTCCAGCTGATGCCAATGTAAGTCCTAAGAAACAATAACTTAGTTTCTTATTTAGAGCAGCCAAATCAGGATCGTTTGTCGTTGTTGCTTGATAATTAAAGAAGGAAGAAAACATTCCGGCAGTAACCGCAGTCACTTCTGCTCCACTTTCTATTCCTCTCCAAAAAAGTACTGCTTCAGTTCCTGTTACAGTTCCTTGCCTTACTTTATTGATCTTAGTTATATGTTTCAAGTGACGGAGATGACGTAAAGCTCCAGCTCCTCCTGTTGCGAAAAATAGTCCAATTTCAATTATCACTTCAACAGCAAAAGAAATGGCTGCATCAATATTTTTTAATCGATCAAATTCTTCTGCATAAAAGAATAAAAATGCTGGAATAGGTTCATGACTCGGTATTGTAAGTTCCAGGTCTGCTTCATATCCAATGACACATATTGGTTGATAGATATGATAGTCACCATACACCGAAGCTGTTGTTAACTCTTGAATTCCTGTTTGACTAAAAGCATTTAAATAGGTGGTAGTACTTTTTTTATTGATCGTTATAATCTCTTTATCAAGTTCACTTTTTGGAGTATAGGTTACTTTTGTTGATAAAGATTTAAAATAGATATTTCCATTTTCTTCAGATTTAATAGTTTCAAATTCCAAGACTGGTTCAGCTCCACTAATAATATTTCCGTCATCATCATATTGTGCGTAATACCTAGCGCCTCCTGTTGAACTTTCATCTAAGAAAAAGGCTTCCGTACTCATTCCGTCATCATTTACTGGAACTCCAGCTGGAACATGGAAGAAATTGTATTTAGATATTTTCCATATTTTATGTAATGCATTTATGAAATGTTGTCGATTATTGTCTTCATCAACAAACCATTGAATGATAACAATTCTATCTAAGCGTTGATCATCCATTAAATAGTACAAGACTTCAAAATTGGTTTTATTCCCGTCTCTAATTTTCAATAGAAAATCTAACATTTTGTTAGCTTCACTATAAGTTGTGATGGAAGCTAGCAAATAAAGAATATCAACCTCATCAATTTCCTCTTCATTATCTTGATCTATTTCATCCATTTTCATGAAACGATCGAGCATTTCTATACGTTGATCTATTGGTATTAATTTTAGATCACTAAAAAGACTTGAATATAAATACTTAACTCTTCTATCACTATCTTGTTCGGTAGTAATTACATCTCCATCTTCATCTACAGGATCGCCTGAAGTGTTTACTGGAAACAGCGTATTTTCATCGTTGTATCTTAAGTTATCATAAAAGTTAGCCAGTATAGCTCTGTAACGGGCAAACTCTTTTAAGTTTGGAACCGTAGGCAGCACCACTGATGCATCAATAGCTGGAACTGAATCGTATAGGTATCCCCAATCTTTAAGCAATTCACCAATAACTCTGTCAATAATAGGTAAATTGTCATATTGAGTATTGTTTGAATTTGCATATTTTTGATAGATTGCAACTTTTATTGTTTCGATATCATTTATAGCTAATTTTCCTATTACTTCTCGTTGTATCCAATATATTTTAAAGCATATATGACACATTGTTTTAGCAAATAATTTTTTGCTACCAATAGGACTCTCTTCATCACTGTCAAACTTAATAATTACATAATCGCTTTCTAGTTCATCTGGAAGGTCTATCCATTCTTGAGTTGACAAATGGTCTGCAAAGTTTTTTGCGTAAAAGCGACCTGTAGCTGTATTTGAAAAAGGTTTCGTTTCTAGTGTGCTTGTTGCATTTGGAAACTGATCTGTTCTTCTATATTTTTTAAAATCTGAATCAGGTGGAATTGTGAATGAATAAATTCTATTCGTAAAATAATGTGACAACGGATCTTGATCTACTCTTTTAAATGTAACCGTATCATCTTGTTTTGCTAATTCAAATCCCCATCCTGTTTCTTCATATGAAAGAATTACTGGAAATTTATGAGTGAAACCGCTTTCTGTTTCATCGTTCTTTAGTGCATTTAACTTTAAGCTTCCTCGTTTATATTGTGTAAAACTACTTTTTAAATAATAGCCTGATTCATATGTTTTATCTTTTATGTCCTTACTATTAAAATCTGATGCAGAGAAGTATTCATATTCTAAGGTTCCAATTTTGAACCTTAATAATACTCCAGAACTCCCCATAACCATATCATTCGAGATATCATATCTATCAGATATTGTCCTTACGGCAAAGCCGTTATATATTATGACTGCGTCCATTATTCTTCAGGAATTTCTATGTTAGTGTAATTTTTTTGACGTAACTCTGGTATAAATTCAGAGTACTTGGTAGAGGCAAATACAAATTGATCTAAAGAGTATAGAATTACTGCATCTTGTGGCTCAAATAACTTTAAAGCACCAGTAGCATCTTCTCCTACTACTCCTACATGATATTTGTAATATTTTACATTCTCTATAGATGTAAAGCTTTCTTTATCACTAATCGATTGTTTGATAAAATACAATCGCGTATTACTGATACTATTAGTTTGCATTAAGCTTTTAAGACTTCCCAATTCAGTATCTAAAAGACCTATAATTTTTTTAGTAGGTGTACTTCCGTCATCAACTGTTAAAGAAACACCTGTTACCGTTGTTTCATTATCTGTGAAAAGTTTTTTCTCCAATTTGTATGGCAATCTTGGCTGATAAAAACGATTCTCATTATCTGCATAAGTTTGAGTACTAGATTTTGTACTATCTATATGAGACGAATTATTACTTTTATAAGGAGAAGCATCTCTTTTAATATCACTTACTAACGTTTCATAAGTAACTCTGTTGATATATGTGTTCTCTTCATCTGTTAACAACCTATCTTCAATTTTCTGATACTTTATAACACCAGTATCATTACTAGCTGACGTATTTGGAAAATTAATAATTTGTAATCTTTCATCAATTATTGTTGGTAATTGTACATTACTGGCTGAAGTATTAATTATAACAGCATTTAACATTCCAAAAACATCATCAATATCCTTGATAACCATGTCTTTTGGATGAGCCGTTGGATTACTTGCTGGTACATATCCTTCAACAATCATTTCTCTTGATTCACACAAAACATTCACATACGAACAAATGACATCTGTTGTTGTGGCATTTACATTCATCACGATAGATTGTGTAAAAGTCTGATCAGCTTCTGGATCTTGTTCTAATAAGTTTTTGTCACGGATAAAGTTTTCTTCGTGCTCAGAAGCTACTCTACCTAATTGCACATACATAGAAGCATCTGCATAGTTGTCTGTAGTTAATTGAAAAGCAAACGAAGTATTTTCTGCCGGATCACTTACTATTGTGGTAGTTTCGTGAATTGGCCATTCGAATGTTCCAAATGTAGTTTCGGATAAAGTTGACGAATCAACTCCAATTTTCATATTGTTTGTATTGGTATCTGACACCTCATAATTTCCATAGAAATTATACGAACGTTGGCGATTGGCTTGGATGTATATGTAGACTTTATTTCTGGAATAAAAACCATTCATCATTCCGTAAATATCATCTTTGGTCGTTAATGGAGTTGTACTGTCTCCTACATATAACTTTCCTGCTCCATTGGCGTGTAATCCGTATAATGCGGCTACATCTAAAAACGCAGTTGCATTTTCTTTGTACAATCTTTTCTGAAAACTGTCTGTAATTGTTGACGCATCTAAGCTTGAATTTGCTGCTCTTGCATAGGCTAGATCTAGTTTGAAAGGATTTGGATCGTTTTCTATATAATAATCACCGCGATTTAGCACGATATCTATTCCTATTTCTCCTGTTGCATTTCCTAAATGTGTTCCTCTTGGAATGGTAGGAAACTCAAAAGCTTCCGATGGTTCTTCTTCTCCTGTTGTTTCATCTAGAACAGTTGCAATTTTGAAAAAATATTGATCTATCAAGTTTGCTCCATCCTGCGCCGCTAATTGGTCTGTGGTATGCGGATAGCCTATAAAATCTGCCATAAAATCTGGTGCATTGTCATTTACACCATCTGTTCCATAAAATTGAAGAAACTCGGACCATATATATTGTACAAATCCGGTTCCTGTTGTCTCACTGCCTGCGATTTCTCCATTGCTGTTTACAAAGTCGCTTTTATTCAAACCTCTATAGATTATATATTTTATAGGAATGTTTGAAATTGGCTGTCTAAAAGGTCTAAGTATAAGGTTTACCTTATTTGCATCACCTGTTTGCGGTTGTATAAAAACCGTTCCCTGACATAACGCGTATACTTTTTTAGTTCCACTGAAGGTCAACGTACTGGTAGTATTAAATTGATTCAATGAAACTGCTCCAAATCTTTGCGGCTCTGACTGAGAAAAACTCGAGTCTTCCAAAAAGAAATGTGATTTTGGCTGTAGTAGCGGCATCACATTACGTCCTTCTGAAGAAGTCGTCAAAGATTGATACTGTTCACTTGTTTCTGCTGTATTTGGCATAATAAATTACCTAATTATTTTATATTGTTTTAACTATTGAAAGCGCTAGCATTTTCAATAAAATATTTCATGAATGAATAGGTTATCATCATTCACCATCATCTCTGTTGGTAATTTAATTTTCTTGGGAGGAGTAATTAACTTTTAAACAATAGCGAATTACTGATTTTAAAAAGGAGGGAATATTAAATAGCTTAGGTTGACGCTATTCAACTCAAAGTTAGTAAAAAATCTTACACGTAAACCATTCTCATTTTAAAAAACCTGTTATTTTAATGTTAATTTATGATCACTTTCACAGGGAATTGAAAGTTTTTCATCTAAAAAAGCAGTTTTTTAAACCAATAAAAGAATTTTCACTCCTTTTATCCATTCATATTTGTTACAAAGAACCAAATTATTATTTAAAATTCTAATTTTTCAAACCAAGGCATTCTGTAGTTGCAGTATTTACAAAATACTACTCTCTTACTTACATTTTTAAACTTATATATCATAAAACCTTTACTAGTTTTCAGAAGAATGAAATATAAACTGACAATTTTAAATTGTTTTTACTATTTTTATGATAATGAAGAAGTCATTTTTTAAAATATTAGCAAAATTAAATAAGCTGTTATTGCCTTCTTTTTCAAAAAGACGGTTAGATTTAAGTAAAGCTTCCAAATTTCAATTAGCCATTATTGGTTGGCGTTATTACGTCACTACCAAAGCGTTAGATTGAATGTTCAATTTTTATTTATTTGATAGCTATTTTAAAAGAGCTTATAAAAGTTCAAAAAAGATAGAATTTTACACTTTATTGTTTGGTTTTATTGTAAAAAGAAATATATTTGCACCCGCAATAAGCAATAGGCCTCGTAGCATAACTGAATAGTGCACTTGATTACGGCTCAAGAGGTTGCAGGTTTGAATCCTGCCGAGGTCACAGAAATTGTAAAAACCTGTAGTTTAAAAGATTACAGGTTTTTTGTTTTTATACCCGAGTGGACAGTTCTATATATGTCTTTGATTTTAAGTGATTCTTGAGTTAGAATCCTACTTAATACTAATATGATCTAGTCATTAATAGTTGTATTTTAAGTAATTATGCATCATAGTTTACGTTAAACGTTTTTCAATTAATAAAAATAAAAAATGTATAGCATAGTCAATACGAGAGTTTTTGAATGCATTTTATAGTTACTAAATATGCAATAATTTGTTTATATTTGATAATATAATACTTCAAATCCTATGGGAGCAATTGAATTAAGAAATAAAATCATTGAAATTATAAACTCGTCAGATGAACGGTTTTTGCGAATGGTAAGTGCATTACATAAAACGTATTCTGAACAAGAGCCTACTGATTTCTATGATGAACTCCCAACAGAAATTCAAGAAATACTTATGGAAAGTAGAAACCAAGCTCGTCAAGGAAAGACTCGCTCTCACAAAGACGTAATGGATGATTTTCGAAAGAAATATGACATAGCTTAATACGCTTATGAATGTTATATGGACTCCAACTGCTGAATTATCATACGCAAAAGAACTAGACAAAATCAGTAAGAAATGGTCAATTAGTGAAATTATTAACTTTATGAATCTAGTTGATAATTTTGTTAAAAAATTGGAGTCAGGAATAATTGAGGGCAAAGTATCACAGAAAACAAATTTGCGCTCATTTGTAATCTCCAAACAAACAACATTATACTTTGATGTTTTTGAAGACACCCAAACCATAGAACTGCTGCTATTTTGGAACAATAAGGACAATCCGAAAGAGTTAAAAGAGTTTTTTAACCTCTAATTTTTCGAGAATTTGTTAAATAGTATTTAATAATACCGAATGTTGTTTCACAAACAAACTTATCTCCCTCAAATCCTCTACCAAAAAGTTCGAACTTTGAAGGTTCGGGGTCACAAGAAAAAAGCCTTACTAGCAATAGTAAGGCTTTCTTGTTTTTTAAATATTAATATTTAAAATCGTGTAGAATTTCGCTTCACCAATTTCGTTTCAAGTTCAATAATTTTAGGAACAATATCTTTTTTCTTTTTCTTAGCTTTTAACTCTTTATATAACTGTTTAAATGCCATTTTTCCCATTTCAAAACCTGGTTGATTAATTGTTGTCAAAGAAGGTGTAATGGCAGAAGACATAAACCAATTGCTAAAACCAACAATAGAAATATCTTCAGGGATTTTGATATCTTGTCTATTGAATTCAGTAATTGCGCCAATGGCAACTAAATCGGTATTGACAAAAATGCCATCTACATCTGTATGTTCCGATAAAATTTTCCGAGCAAACATTTCGCCTACTTCAAAAGTCATGTCGTCAAAAATATAAACCAAAGATGGATCGTATGTCATATTATTATCGAGCAAGGCTTTCTTATAACCCAAAAAACGATCAATAGAATTTTGTGGTAACAATGGACCTCTAAAATGGGCAATACGCTTGCATCCTGTATCAATTAAATGCTGAGTTGCGGTGTAAGCTGCTTTTCTATCATCTATAATAACTTTAGAACATTTGATAATTTTGGCAATCTTATCAAACATTACAATTGGTTTCCCTTGATCCATGATATCGGTAATGTGTTTAAAATCGGCTGTTCCGTTAGCGAGTGATATCAGAATTCCGTCGACACGTTTATTCATCAACAAGTCAAGTTGTTTCTTCTCTAAGGCATACGACTCATTCGATTGCAAAATGATAACCAAATACCCTTTCTTTTCTGCCTGACTTATAATTCCTTTAATCACGCTTGAAAAAAAGTGATGTACAATCTCAGGAATAATCAAACCGATTGTTTTAGATTCTTCCGTTCGTAAATTAACGGCGAAAGCATTGGGCTTATAGTTCAATGTTTCGGCAAGCTCTTTAACTAAAGCACGGGTTTTTTTACTAACATCAGGATATCCTTTTAAAGCTTTTGATACTGTAGTGACAGAAATCCCTAAAGTCTCTGCGATATCTTTTAAAGTAACTGGTTTCATGGAAACTAAAGTAGTTTTTTTATTTAAAGAATGACCAAAATACAAAATCGAAAACGTTTTCGGTAAAATCGAAAACGTTTTCGATGAGAAATATGTAAAATAGTAGCATCATAAATATAATTTAGCTAAAAATTAATCCAAAAAACTATAAATAATACAATGAAAAACTATACTAACTTAAAAGGTCTTTGTTCCTTATTATTACTTTTGGTTACGACGTTATCATTTGCGCAAACCAAAATTTCAGGTACTGTAAATGATCAAAAAGGAATGCCTATCCCAGGTGTAAATATTATTCTTGACGGAACTACAAAAGGAGCCGTTACTGATTTTGATGGAAAGTTTGCTATTACAAATGTGGAAGATGGAACTTATACATTGAAAGCTTCTTCAATAGGATATTCAACGTACAGTCAATCAATAACAGCAAACGGAAGTGCTATTGTACTTAAAATAACATTAGCAGATGATGCCGAATCTTTAGATCAAGTAATTATTACAGGTGTAGTAAATCCGAGGTCAAAAATAGAATCGAGTATATCTGTTACAAGTATGCAGCCTGCAACTATAAAACAATCGGCACCAAGAACTACCGCAGAAATTTTTAGAACAATTCCTGGTATTCGTGCAGAATCATCTGGTGGAGAAGGAAACGCAAACATTGCAGTACGCGGTGTGCCAATATCTTCTGGCGGATCTAAATACGTACAATTACAAGAAGATGGTTTACCTGTATTATTATATGGTGATATTTCTTTTGGAACAGCAGATATTTTTACTCGATTTGATTATAACGTAAAAAGAATAGAAGCAATTCGAGGAGGTTCAGCGTCAACATTAACGTCAAACGGACCTGGTGGAATTATCAATATTATCAGTAAAACAGGAAAAAATGAAGGTGGAGCTATCGGAACTACATTTGGTCTGGATTACAACTCGTTCAGAACTGATTTTAGTTATGGTTCAAAAATAGGAGATGGTTTATACTTTCACACAGGTGGATTTTACAGAGCTGGAGAAGGTGTCCGTGAAACAGGATTTACAGCCAATAATGGAGGACAATTGAAATTAAGCTTAACAAAAGAGTTTGAAAAAGGTTCAATACGTGTGTATGCAAAATACCTTAATGATAGAGCTGCTGCATACTTACCAATGCCAATACAAGTAACAGGTACAAATAGTGATCCAGATTGGGGAAATGCACCAAACTTTGATGCTACTACAGGATCGTTACACAGTGCAAATTTGACACAAACAGTTGGACTTGGTGCTGATGGACAATTACGTAGAGGTGATGTAACAGATGGAATGCGTCCAATATCAACTTCAGTTGGAATGCAAGCTAATTTTGATTTAGGAAATAACTGGAAAGTAAGTAACAATGGACGTTTTTCTTCTAATAATGGAGCTTTTGTATCGCCATTTCCATCGCAAGTAGCAGATGCAACTACTATAGCAGATTCTTTTGGAACAGGTTCAACACTAGCTTTTACAGATGGAACTTCAGTAAGTGGAAGCAGTTTAGTTGCTAGAATTCACATGTTTGATGTAGAACTAAACAACTTCAATAATTTTATGAACGATTTCAAATTATCCAAATCGTTTGATAATTTAGATGTTACCGTAGGATATTTCAAATCATTTCAAAGTATTTCAATGTCATGGTTATGGAATTCATATTTACAAGAAGTAAACGATGATAATGCACGTTTAATTAATGTATTTGATGCAACAGGTGGCGCGTTGAGTGAAAATGGTTTGTATGCGTATGGAACTCCTTTTTGGGGGAATTTACACAGAAACTATGATACGGACTACAATGTTTCTGCTCCGTACGTAAATTTTATACTAGAAGCATCTGATAAGTTTACTATTGATGCAAGTTTACGTTATGACAAAGGACGTGTTTCAGGTTCATTTACAAGTGGAACAGAAAGAGAATTTGATGTCAACAATGATGGAGTTATTTCTGTGCCAGAGCAAAATGTATTTGCTGTTGATACTGCAAATCCTACTGCCGTAGATTACGATTACGACTATGTATCGTATTCATTAGGATTGAACTATAAATTACAAGACAATCAAGCTGTTTTCGGGCGTTACAGTAGAGGTGCTTCTGCAAAAGCAGATCGTATTTTATTCTCGGGATTAGATTATTTAGATGGAGATCGTATAAATGCATTAGATTTTATTAATCAGGCAGAAATAGGATATAAGAGAGGTTTTGAAAACGGAGCAATCTATGCAACAGCTTTCTACGCAAAAACAGAAGAAGAAGGCGGATTTGAAGCATCTACAAATAGTATCGTTGAAAATGATTACAAGTCATTGGGTATTGAATTAGAAGGTTTTTACAGATTTAATGACTTCAGTTTACGTGGAGCAATTACTTGGACAGACGCAGAAGTAGATTCTGGAGACAACGCAGGGAATACGCCAAGAAGACAACCAGATTTCATTTATAACTTAATTCCATCATATAACTTTGGAAATGAAAAACAAAATTCAGTTGGATTAAGTTTCATAGGACAATCGAAAGCATTTGCACAAGATTCTAACGAATTGGTAATGCCAGGATTTTTAATAGTAAACAGTTTTGTTAATGTTGGGATCACAAAATCACTAAACGTAAACATAGCAGCAAATAATATATTTGATTCTTTAGGAATTACAGAATCAGAGGAAGGAAGTATTGTAGAAGGACAAACAAATATTGTAAGAGCAAGACCTTTACCTGGAAGATCAATCTCTCTTACATTACAATACATGTTTTAATTATTTGAATACCATAAGTTTTTTAATTAGTTTAAAAGAGTTGATGTCAACTGATATTGGCTCTTTTTCTCATAAAAAATCACATACTATGAAAAGCTTTTTTTATAGCTGTATACCATATTTTCTTTGTGTATATTGAAATAGATTAAGTTTCTTATTTTGAAGATACTACGATTAGTAAGTAACTAGTTGAAAAGAGAAGAAATTGCGTTTGAAAACATTCTAGAAAAAATAACTGAGTAGCATGAAGTTTAAGAAACCTAAATTAAGTTTTTGGCAAATATGGAATATGAATCTTGGGTTCTTCGGAATTCAATATAGCTTCGGGTTGCAACAAAGTGCAGTAACTCCAATATATGATTTTTTAGGAGCTGATCCATCGCAAATCCCTTTATTACATCTTGCAGGACCTATGACTGGTTTATTGATTCAGCCCATAATTGGAGCAATGAGCGATAAAACATGGCACTCAAAATTTGGGCGAAGAAAACCTTATTTTTTTATTGGCGCAATGATTTGTAGTATTTGTCTCTTAGCATTTCCTTTTAGTAGTTCCTTATGGATGGCTGCAGGTTTGCTTTGGATTTTAGACGTAGGAAACAATACAGCAATGGAACCCTATCGAGCTTTTATAGCAGATAAATTAGATAAAGAACAACAACCATTAGGATTTCAAATGCAGAGCTTCTTTACTGGTTTGGGACAAGTGTTAGCAAATGTCTCTTTGTTTATATTTCCAATGATTTTTATTGGAACAACAGGTTCTTTACCAACTTGGGTGTATGCATCCTTCTTTTTAGGAGCAGTTTGTTCTATTGGTTCCATTTTATGGACTATGAAAACCACAGATGAAATTCCTCCAACAGAAGAAGAGTTACTAACTTTAAAAAGTGAGAAACGAAGTGTTTTTTATCCTTTTATTGAAATATACGAAGCCATTGGCGATATGCCTAAGGTAATGTGGCAATTGGCGCTGGTATATTTATTTCAATGGTACGCATTGTTTTGTTATTGGCAAAACTCTTCTAAAAGTGTTGCGCTTTCTGTATGGAATGCCACACCAAAAAGTAATCCGGAAGCTTATGAACAAGCTGCAAGTTGGACAGGCTTGGTAAATGGTTGGTATAATGCTGTTACTTTTTTAGTTGCCTTTGCGTTGGTTGGATTCGCAAAAAAATACAGCCCAAAACGTGTACACGCTTTTTGTTTAGTACTAGCGGCTATTGGATTTTTAGTGTTTCCGCATATCGAAAATAAAAACATATTATTTTTTGCCATTACTGGATTTGGTATTGGTTGGGCTAGTATGATGGGAATTCCGTATTTAATGGTGGTACACAAAATTCCAAAGGAGCGCTACGGTGTGTATATGGGAATTATTAATATGATGATTGTCATTCCAATGTTGCTTCAAACCGTATCATTTGGCTATATACTAGAACATTTTTTAAACAACGATCCGCGAAATGCCATCACATTTGCAGGCGTATTATTATTAATTAGTGCTGTATGTACATTATTGATTCAAACAAAATCAAAAGAAAAAGTTGCAATTACATGATAAATCAATCATACATACAAGCTAAAAAACTACTTTTTAAAGCGAGTTCTGTAAAAGGTTTTTTAGCGAGTGCCGAAAATATCACAAATTATAAACGTGTTTGGGCGCGCGATGGTGTTATTTGCGGACTTTCTGCCTTGTTAGATGGTGATGAAACATTAGTAAAAACATTCAAAAACACACTACAAACACTTGCGAATCATCAACATGAATTAGGACAAATTCCATCCAATGTTTTTTTTAAAGAAACTAATGAAGTTGAAGTTAGTTTTGGCGGATTAGCAGGTCGCGTAGATACTATTTCATGGTTTATAATAGGTGTTTGTAATTATTGTTGGATAAAGAGGGATGATGAATTACTAGAAAAATTACTCCCAAATATTGAAAAAGGATTCAAGCTATTGGAAGCATGGGAATTCAATAACAATGATTTAATATATACGCCACGATCTGGGAATTGGGCAGATGAATATATTACTGAAGGACATACATTTTACGATCAAGTTTTACGCTTATGGGCGTTGCGATGTGTGCAAAGGTTAAAACCGTCTGAGAAGTTTCAAATAAAGATTGATCGCATCACAGAGAAATTAAACGGAAATTATAGAAAAACAAGCTATCAAACACCTTTTCATCCAAAGGCATACAACAATTTGGAAGATACTTCTTATTGGATGGCTTCTGTAAATCCTTCAGGGTACCAAACGATGTTTGATGCATTTGCAAATTCCATTGCACAACTATTACAACTTGGAGATTCTGTTTTTCAAAAAGAAGTAACACGTTATTCTGAAGAATTGCGAGAAAGCTTACCGCTAAATTTATTACCTGCATTTTGGAAAACGATTCAAGAAGAAGATGACGATTGGAAATTGCTTGTCAATAATTGTAAATATGAGTTTAGAAATTTCCCGTATGAATTTCATAATGGCGGTACTTGGCAAATGGTAAATGGTTTTTACGGAATGAGTTTGGTAAGTCAAAATTATATAGAGAATCCTCAAAGTGTGTTGAAAGCAATACAGCAATTAAACGCTAAAGAGAATTATGGCTTCTATGAAAATTTCAACACTAAAACTCAGAAAGCTATCGGAGTTCCGCAGTGTACATGGAGCGCCGCAGGAGAAATATTATTAGAACAATACATTAACGGAAAAAGATTATTAGTTTGATCACAAATAAAGAAATAGATATTCTTTGCGTAGGTGAAGCCTTGGTAGATTTTATTGGACATCAAGAAGGTGTGCTTACCAACAATACCAGAGATTACCATAGATATTTAGGCGGATCGCCAACCAATGTAGCGATGAATACGGCACGTTTAGGACTCAGCACAACGTTGGTGGCAAGTATTGGCGATGACGGATTGGGTGCGTATATTTTAGAAAGATTAGATGAAGTTGACATCAACGTTGACCATGTTAAAACTGTTGCTACAAATCCTACATCAATTATTTTTGTATCACGATCGTTACACACGCCAGATTTTATTCCATATCGAAATGCAGATGTTTTAATTACAGAAGATCAAATACCAACAAGTTTATTGGAAAAATCAACTATTTTTCACACTACTTGTTTTGCGCTAAGTAAAAATCCTGCTCAAAAAACAATCATTTCAAAAGCGAAAGAAGCATCTGAATTAGGTTGTAAATTGAGTATTGATATTAATTATTCTGAAAAAATATGGAAGGATAAAGAAAATGCGTTGCAAATTATCAAAGAATATTGTAGTTACAATCCGTTGGTGAAAATTAGTCAAGATGATATTTCACGCTTATTTGATGATGTATTAACTCACGAAGAAGTCTTTGATTTTTTTCATAATTTAGGTGTTGATTTGGTTTGCTTGACCTTAGGTAAAGAAGGTGTGAAACTATCACAACGCAACCAAAAAGTAATAGACATGCCAGCCATAAAAATCAATAAAGTTATGGACGCAACGGGTGCGGGAGATGCCTTTTGGTCAGGATTTTTGTTTGCATATCTAAAACACAATACCATTGAAAATTGCCTTCATATAGCATTAAACTTAGCAGCACTTAAACTTCAAAATGTAGGTAGATTGCCAAATAATATCAATATACTGTCTGAGCTATTGAAAAAATAAGTTACACACTTTCACAAACAAACCAATCTCCTTCAAACCTTCCACCAAAAAGTTCGAACTTTAAAGGTTCGAGGTCACATTAAGCAAGAAACCACGTCAAATTGACGTGGTTCTTTGTTTTCAGAATAAAACCAAACCATTAGTTTGAGTTTTGTGAAGAAAATAAAGAACTAGAGCGAAAGCTCGTGGTTTCTTATTTGCAGCAGTGAGTTGCTAAGGATCATGAAATAATCCTGCCGAGGTCACAGAAATTGTAAAAACCTGTAATTTAAAAGATTACAGTTTTTTTTTTGTTTTTATACCCGAGCGGATAATTCTATATAGAACTTTGATTAATTGAAAAAAGTATAAATTGATTTTTTCAAAATAGGTAAGTATATGCAATGATCCTATATAGCATATATTATATGCTGTGATTTGTATTTATTTAAGAAGATATTCTAATTCTTCTAATCTTTTTCGGGTAATAAACACCATATTACTTATGTAAACAATGCTAAACATATTACCTCTAATTCCACTGGTTGCAATTGTGCTTTGTAATCTTCTGTTTTCAACCCAATTCTCTTGGTAATTAATTACCAAACTTTTTATAGAATCATTTTTTATCTCTTTTAAATATTCACTGAATTTTATATTCATTAAAGAGTCCATTTTTTGAAAATAAAGATTTAAGCACACCTTATGAGTATAATTATCTCCTGAAATCGTATTGCCTTCATCATCACATTCGACTTTTTCAAAATTCCGCATATAGCTTTGGGATTTCATTGATTTAGAATCCTCATAATTTTGCGCACTCAGAGAATGATTAATGACAATACCAAAAATAAAAAGAGATATAAACTTTAATGTGTTCATTTTTAATGTTATAAATATATGCATATACCTAATTTAGTATATTTTTCTTGTAATCCTAGACCTTAGGCTTCACAAATAAGATAGCCTTTTTTAAAACTAAAAGAATTTTAACTAAAAACAAAATTGAGGAGTAGAAAGCAGTGAGAAATGTTCTTTTATAAATTGGTTAATCACTTTCAAATCCTCCCTCAAAAAGTTTGAACTTTGAAGGTTTGCGATCACTGAAGTTATAAAAACCTGTAATTTATAAGATTACAGGTTTTTTGTTTTTTATACTCGAGCGAATAATGCTATGTATCTACTAATAATTCAATAATTAAAAATGGCTAGTTTTCAGGTATTTGTTCTGTAATTTGATAAGTACTGAAGTTCAAAAAATTTCCAGGATGTGTCAATACATTCTGTAGTATGAATGGAGTGTCGGGATTGATTCCTGAATATTGTATGTTTCCATCCATGTTAATATCATTATTTTGATAATCATTTACACTATAGGTTGGGAAATTTAAGAAGTTTCCTGGGGCATTTAATACTGATGAAAGAATATTTGGAGTATCTGGATTAGTTCCGGAGTATTGAATAATAGCATCTCCATTAGCATTTCCAGCCCACATAGCTAAATTCCCAGAAGGAGTGCCAAAACTTGTTAGCGCATTTGTTCCGTTAGTAATGATATCACCATTTTTAAAGTTAAGTTGTGTGGTTACATCGCTTAAGAAGTACGCATTAGCCGTCATAATTCCTAAATGGTTGCGATGCTTGATGGCTATAAAATATTCACCTTCTGGCATTTTTATGCTTACTGAAGATATACCATCAACATCAACGATATCTCCATCACGCTGTAATAGAGCCGATTGGCTATATAGAATATTTGTATTGTCATTCGCAGCACGTAATTCTATCCAAATCCAATCCACTATATTCTTATCAATACTTCCTGTTCCAGTACTTCCTCCATCATTAAACACTGAAATATCACAAGTTAAGTTGTCTGTATACGGAGAAGTTGTTGGTATTAATCCTCCAACACGTAAATCATCACGCATTAAGGTTTCTTCTCCTGTATTAGGATTTAAACTTGCTCCTTGCAAATAGACTTTTGGTGATACTTTTATAATTTCACAATTAGAATCTACACCTCCATCATCAATATTCCAACCGTAGTTGCTTATTAAGTTTTGTCTATCTGATTCGCCTTCGCAATAATAGCTATTACCGCCACTAAATAAAATATTAGTTGGAATCTGTGTTTCTCCAACTGAAGTATCTAGTGTACTCCAACCAATTAATAACGCATCGTAGTTTTCGATAGAAAGTTGAACTCCATTAAACATACCTGCAGCTCCTAAGGTGCCATTAGCTGTTGATAGAGCGCTGATATCCCATGCACCTAAATTTTGGTCGAATGCTATGGCTCCTGCGAACATTTCGTAAATATTGGTAACGCTACTCACATTCCAGCCTCCTAAATCTTGATTAAAGGATGTCGCATTTCTAAACATTGTATCTGTTACAAGCACATTTTCTACATTCCAATTAGAAATATCTCCATTAAAACTTGAAGCTTCGTTAAACATACTTCTCATGTTTTCTACAAGACCAACATTCCAATCGCCAATCTCTTGGTTAAATGCAGCAGCACTATAAAACATATTTTCCATATTCTTGACTTTAGAAACATTCCATCCGCTAATATTTTTATTGAAAGAACTTGCTAAATTGAACATGCTTTCCATGTTTGTTACATTGCCAACATTCCAACCACTAATGTCTTGATCGAAGGATGAGGCTACTAAGAAAAGTCCAAACATATCTGTTACCTCGCTTACATTCCAACCACTAATATTCGCATTAAAGTTAGTTGCAGTTGAAAACATTTGTCTCATGCTAAGAATGGTACTCATGTCCCAATTATTCATACTATCATGTCCTGTGAAATTTTGGCATCCATAAAACATATAATCTGTAGAGATGACTAATGATAAATCTGGACTATCCGTAGCTAATAACTGTACATTAGAACAACCTTGAAAAGCTCCTTGCATTGATTCCCATGAATTTGTTCCCCAATTGTTTATAGCTTGTAGTTTGGCAGCGTTACTGGTATCTCCTCCTTGAGTTATTTGTGGAAAAGCACCACTAATTCTCACAAAATGATTTCCTGGTAACGCATATTGATGAGACATATTTGTAGAAACATTTGTGTCTATATTTCCATCTCCCCAATCTATAGTATAACTGTATGCTTCTGAAGGAAAATCGTCTAAGTTTATATAAATAGTTATTGATTCATTAGCTTGCGTAGTTTGCCAAGTAGTGATAAAGTAATCACAAGAAGACGCCAATCCTTCATCTGTAATGTTCCAACTATAATCATTTATTAAAGATGCTCTTGCTGCATAGGCGTCACAATATTGATTCAATCCGCCATGAAAAGTAATATTACTAGGAATATCATCAACATTATCACCAGACATACCACTATTATCTGTTGCCCAACCGATAAGAGTAGCATCATAATTTTCTAAAGACATGGCATTTGCTTGATTAAAAAACAAAGACATCTCTGTAACATTACTTATGTCCCAACTTCCTAAATCTTGATCAAAATCATCTGTAAAGGCAAACATTCCAAACATAGTTGTTACACTACTTACATCCCATCCATTTGCGCCTCCTATTTCATGGTTAAATTTTTGTGCCCCAAAAAACATTTGAGACATATTGTTTACATTACTTACATTCCAATTAGTTATGTCTTGATTAAAATTGAGACTTATCATAAACATACTATTCATGGTAAGGATATTTGAAACATCCCAATCGTTCCAAGAATCATTGGCTGTGCTTCCAACTCCATAACAAGCTTCAAACATACTTTTTAAGCTTGTTACATTAGATAAATCTGGAGTGTCGTTTGCTAAAACTTCTATAGTTTCACAACGTTTAAAGGCAGAGTCCATTGATTGCCACTCAATATCTCCCCATTGATTGATTTCTTTTAACTTACGATTAGGTAAATTAGAATTTCCGGGGCCGCCTATGGAAAAGAATCTTGGAAAGTCTCCATATATTCGTACTGTATAATCGCCTTCGGCACTGTATTGATGTAATGCATCTCCGGTATAGCCAGAAATTATATTACCATCTCCCCAATCTACAGTATAATTATAACCTCCGCCAATAGTAGGAATAAGAATTTCATCATCTTCTCCGTCTCCCTGTTCATTTGTTCTCCAAGTAGTAATAAAAGGTCTTCCATTACTACAAGGTGAGGAGCCGCTTTCTACAGTATAAATAAAACTACAAGAAGCTATGGTTTCTCCTAAGCCATTAATAGCAGCAAATTCCATATACGTATCTCCTATTGGAAAATCGCTTCCACTAGGCAAACCAGCAGTTTGTACAACACTTGATCCACAAGATGCACTTACCAATGTAGGTTCGTCATACGTTATAGTAGCGGTACATGAATCTGAATTATCTACTGAAAATGTTTGGTCAGTAGGGCAAGTTTCAAATGCTAGAACCTGTTCTGTCACAGTAATAGTAGCTGTACAATTACTTGTAAGTCCATTATTGTCTTCTACAATTAGCTCTACAGGATACACTCCTGGGTTACATGAAAAGTTGAGTTCTGCATTTTTAATAAGTACATTTCCTTGATAGGTAACGGTAGAGCCTGGAGTATTAGTTGTAATATCAAAATAATATGTTTCTCCTCCAATTAAATTGAATGACTCTGTTCCGAAGACAAATAGCCCACCATTTCCTCTAACAGTAACTGCATCTGTAAGTGTATTTCCATGAGCTTCTGGTCTTGTTGCAATACTACCTGAATTTCTAACAGGAATATCATCCCATAAAATCATAACAATGCCTTGATTATCACTACTGGTTCCATTAAAAATAAATTCATATTCTGCCGTAACAGGTGCTACAAAAGAGTATTGATGAAAATAATATGTTAAGTTATTACCAAAATAAACATCTGTGGGATCAGTATTACTGGTAGCACCATTAAAACTTAATGCACTAAAAGAAAGTGATGCTATACTACAATTATCAAAAGAGCCATTGTTTATATCTGCTGTGGTCACAGTTGCTAAACCGTTAAAATCTAACGCTACACTAATGTCTTGACAATATGCATTGGGTGCTGAATCAACAACAGTAACTGTAAAAGATTCTGTAGTAACATTTCCACCGGCATCTGTAAATTCAAATGTATTTATAGTAGTACCTACCGGAAATGGTCCATTATCTGACATACCACTAGTTTGAATGTAAGTTGTTCCTGGGCAATTATCTGTTATTTGAAAAGTGTATGGAGAAATAAATCCGTCACAATCATCACTTAAGTAAATTGTTTGATCGTCGGGAATACCAGTAATAATAGGCGGAGAGTTATCAATAACTGTAACACTAAAAGATTCTGTAGTAACATTTCCTCCTATGTCGGTAAACTTAAATGTATTAACAGTAGTACCTACTGGAAACGGTCCTGTACCAGAAATTCCTGCTGTTTGCTCTGTAATTACACCTGGACAATTATCTGTTACACTAGGTGTATAAGCAGTTATAAATCCTTCGCAACTGTCACTGTCAGAAATGTTAATTATTTGATCTTCAGGGATGCCCGAAACAGAAGGAGGAACGATATCTTGAGGCCTTACTGTAAATGAACAATCTGTAATATTTCCAGAATTATCTGTGGCTCTGTAGGTCACAGTTGTTGTTTGATTGATTGGAAATATTGATCCGCTTTCAAGACCAGCAATCCGAACTACAGATTGAATGCTACAATTATCAGTAAATGTTGGTATATCGTAAGTTACAGGTGCAAGTCCGCAATTATTAACAACAATATTATCTGGGCATGAGGTATTTACTGGTGGTAAATTATCTACAACCGTGACAGTAGTTTCACAAGAGTCATAATTAAGAGCTATATCATTTACCGTTAAAGTCACTTCGTTTGTTCCTAAGTTACTACAATTAAAAGTATTTGGATACACAGACCTATTGACAACTCCTCCAGGAGTATTGTCATCTACATCTAAAGGGTTTAAAGTTGCTTGTCCATTTTCATCTAAATAAATAGTTGCATTTTTACATTGTGCTTCTGGAGCAATTACATCGGTAAAATGTACTTGAAATTTATGAGACCTACCACTATCTCTAACCCAATTACTGGTGGATGGATTTCTAGACATAAATTTACCTTCGCTATATTGAAGAAAATTATGAGATTGGTAAGATACTCTACCAACAGTTCCCGTTATTATAAATGTATATTGTTGCCCACTGACAACAGGAAATGGTGTAGATAGTTCCGTAATTTGATGCACTACTGATGAACTTGTTTCCCAAGTTATGGGCTGTTGATAAACAGGTTCTACAGTATCAACAACTGAAAATGGAACTACATTATAAATGTTTAATGTACCTGTAACAGGTGCGGTTACTTCACTCGTAAACACACTAATACTTTGTACACTTCCGTTACAAGGAGCTGTAAAAGATTGACCGAAGTCATAAAAACTACTAGAAATTATCCTGTCAAAGTTGTTTTGGTAGATGTTGTCTGGGACATTACATGTTTGAGCAAAAACAAAGTTAGAAGATATTATAAAATAAATTAATGAATATATCAGTGCACTTTTTTTCATAAGGCTATGGCGGTTATTTTTTTGCAAAAATATAGCTAGCACTTAGAAAGAAAGATGTTTAACGGGTATACAAAAGGGTTATACAGGGGTTACAAAAGGGTTACAGTTATAAATATTTAAACTTTAAAATTATGATTTACAGAAGCTTGTGGAGAGTTATTAATATGAGTTTAGAAACTCATGCAAATCATCACTCGCTGTAAGATTTAGTTTTTTTCGAAGCCTATTACGGTTCATTTTTACAGAAGATGGATTTATGTTTTGCAACGTAGCTATTTGTTTGGTATCCATATTAAGACGTATTAAAGAACACAGTCTTATATCATTTTTTGTAAGGTTGGAGAAATCATTTTTTAATTTTTCATAAAAAGAGCTGCTCAATATATCTATTTGATTATGGAAGTTCTCGGTACTCTCATTGACTTTAATTTTATTTTTAATTTCAGTTTCCAGATTGTCCAGTTCGTTTGCTCTTTTTCTTCCCGTGGAAGATTTTACATTTTTTAACTTCTCAGCTAAAATCAATGCCCATTCTTTATTGTTAGTAATATCTAATGCAAGGTGTTTTAGGTCTTTCTTTTTATAATTAATTTCATTTTGAAGTATTTCATTCTGAAGTTTTTCAAGCTTTATTTGTTCTTTTCTTTTGCGTAAGATTAATAGAACGGTTGTAAAAATAAGACCAAAGATGATTGTTATAATCGTTGTAAACTTCCAAAATTGAATGGAGGCTTCTTCCTTAATTTTAGCTTCTTTAATTTTTTGTTTTTCTACAATTCTTAAGCTATCAATAGTTTTTTGTTTTTCATAAGCATATTTTGCATCTAACTCAGCAAACTCTTTAACTTTTTTTATATTTAAGTCTTTGAATTGATGCCTTTTGTATAATCTGTAATAGGAGAAAGCGATCTCATGATTTTTTAAGTCAGTATGCGCATTGCTTAAAGATAAATAACGATTCGCTAGCAAATTTTCTAATCCCATTTCATTAACTAAGGCTAATGATTTCTCATAATAAAAAATAGCTTTATTGGGTTGCTTTAATTTTCTATAAGCATATCCTAATGCTTTATAGCTCCTTTCCATTCCTATCTTATTATTACTCGTCATGCTTATTTCTAAATCTTGCTTAGAATAATTAAGCGCAGCAGCATAGTTTTTTTTTACGACGTTCATAGCCAGATAAATTTGCTAATGCTAAAGCTTTTCCTTTATTAAAATTTATTGAATCTGCATATGTATAAGCGCTATTTGCGAATTTTTTAGTTTGCTCAAGGTCTTTGTTGGTGTAATAGACCGCAAATGCATTTAAGATATTTACGACCTCTTCTTTATTGTTGTATTTTTTAGCTAAATCTAGGGCTTTGGTATAAAATTGAAAAGCTTTAATACTATCTTTAGTATGATGATAAATTCTGCCTAATTTTCGATAAGAACGACATAAAGTAAATGTTTCTCCAATAGCTTCTTTAATTTTTAAACTTTCTTGTATAACCTTAAGACTTAAGGTATAATTTGTTTTTTTTCTATAGCTATATCCCAACTCATCTAAAATTAAAGCCTTTTTTAATAAAAAATAAGGATTTTTTGCTTCTTTAGTTAGTATTCGCTCATTAATAATGTTTACTGCTTTTTCAAAATTGAGTTTAGAATTTTGGAGGCTTGTATACTTTTCTGAACTTGCTAAGTCATACAAAGATTCAACTTCAATACTATCGTTTTGCGCATTTGATGAGAAAACAAAAAAGAATAATGGAGCTAGGCAACATAAGACTTTGTTATACTTTATTTTAGTTAAAAAAAGAAAAGAATGATTGAAAATCATAGAGTTATTTGGGCTTGTACTTTTGTAAATTTATAAATTAAGAAGTAAAAAGAGTAATTGATGATCGTATTTTTATGATGCTTGATTTGTATAAAGATTAAAATAGTTGCTATTTCTTAATTAATTGTATCATATTTTCAACAGATTATTATTAAATCTAAGAATATTGGTTTTTCATAAACAATCCAATCGCTCTCAAATCTTCCGCCAAAAGAATCAAAATTTTGAAGGTTCACATTCACAATAAAAAATTTTCCAATCAAAAAGCGCAACAAAATTTTGTTGCGCTTTAGGTAATTTATATACTATTTATAAGTGAATGTACTAGAAGTAGATGAAAATTATTTTAGGAGGTTATTTCTTTATAACTTTTTTGGATAATTTCAACTTACCTGCTGTTTCAAATGTAATAATATAAACTCCTTTTTCTAATGAAGACAGATCTATTTGATTATTAGCGAAGCTATTACTATTCAATATATTGTTTCCAAGCATATCATAAATACTAACTTTCTTCATTAAATATTCTTGAGAACTTTTCCAAGATAGTTTATCTGAAAATGGAACGGGAAATACCGTAAAATTTTGTGTGGCATCGTCGCCAAATTCTTCAACAGAAAGCGTCGAAGAATTGATATAGTAAGCAAGCATTCTACTAAAATAAAAACTCGTAACTATATCTAACTTGTTATCATTGTTTAAATCGGCTAAAACAATGTCTCTGTCAAGACTGCCAGCATTTCCAGTGGCATCTATTAATACTTTACTTCCAAAATTTACACCATCATTTAGATAGTAAAAAATAGTTTCATTATTTCCATAAGCACTTGGTGAATGATATACACAGACTATATCTTTGTAACCGTTGAAGTCCAAATCAGCAAATTCAATTTCAGAAGCTCCAACCGTATTGTCTATAACTGTTTTTGTAGCGGCAAAGGTACCTGCATTGTTTTTAATCCAAAATAGTTCTTTATTCCCAGTACTAAATCCTCCAGAAATAATATCTAAATATCCATCATTATCTACATCACCTAAAACGATCGCGTTTGTTGTTGAAGAGTATATGATAGTTTCAAAAGTAAATACACCTGCGCCGTTGTTTCTTAATAATTGTATTCTGGAATAATTGAAAGAACTAATAACGATATCATAATCACCGTCATTATCAATATCGCCAGAGGTAATTTTATTAGGTTGCAGTCCAGTCATGTTTTCGATAATGATAGCTACATTTCCATAGGTGGAATCACCATTATTTTTGATCCAACCAATTTTGTAATTATTATTTTCTCTTATAGTAAAAATGATGTCTTTAATACCATCTCCATCAACATCATTGATTTCAATATCTCGTAATGAATTGGAATATGGTATTAGAACTTTAGTAAAAGTTTCATCTCCTTGATTGTGTAGAATTTCTATACCACTTGCTCTTAGTCCAACAATATCATTAAAACCATTAGAATTCATGTCAAGAATTTCAATATCTTCAAATCTATCATTATCGTTTATGGTTGAAATTACTTTGTATGAACTAAAACTTTCATTTCCATAATTTTCTATCCAAAGTATAGCATCAGAAGCAATGATCATATCTTCATTTCCATCATTATTAAGATCACTTGCTTTTACATCATTTATTGCACTATAGAAATAGTTTAAAATGATTTCGTCGTATGCGTTTCCTGTAGTTTGACTTTCAAATAAAGAAACTTTGTAAATAAAGTCTGTTTCTCCGTATGGAGCATAGGAAGTAGAAATAATATCTTCAGTTCCGTCATTGTTAATATCTTCTATAGAAAATGATCTTGGATTGCTAACATTATCTACTAAAAGTTGTTTCAGACCAAATTCATCTGCATTTGGAGGAACTGTACCTAAATTTTTATACCAACTAATATTATCATTTGACCAAGATGAAAGAATAATGTCTTCTTTTCCATCATTGTCCATATCTTTAATTTGTATTTCACGTGCACCATCAACAAAAGGATCAATGGTTATAGGATTAGAAGAATTGAAAGACGTTCCATTTTGATTTAAAGTAAACCGAAGTTCATCGGTGCCATAGCTTCTCACAGTTATAGCGTCCAAATATCCATCTTCATTTACATCTAAAAAAGCAAGTGAGTTTCCATCATTAGAACTTCCAGTAATGTATTGTCGGCTTCCAAAGTTATTACTTCCAAGATTTTTAGCCCAATACACAGTTCCATCATCATGAGCAGAGATAATATCTACAACTCCATCATTGTCTAAATCTTTTGTTTTAATCATTTTTAAATTATAACTGGAGTCGTATAAAATTGTTGGACTGGCAAAAGTTCCGTTATTTAGGTTTTCTAAGAAAAGTAATTCATCTCCGTAACCGCCAGTAAATATATCGATGTCACCATCATTATCGGAATCTAATGTTTTCACATATAAAAGTCCACTGACTTCATTAGATACTACTATTTCTGAAGAGAATGTGCTATTTCCTAAGTTCTTGAACCAAACTAACTTGTTGTCAGAAGGACTTGCAACAATAATATCTTCAAAACCATCATTATCCAAATCGGCGTGTGTTAAACTAGAAGGTACATCAACTAGGTTTGAGATGATTTTTCGTTCATAGTATCTATAATCTCCGTTGATGTTCTCATACCAAATGATGGAATCATCATAATAAGAAGCTATAACTAAGTCTTTGTCATTGTCATTATCCAAATCGACTGTCATCAGAGCGGTAGCATCTTGAGATAGATGTGATTCATTTAAGACAAAAACTTCATTATTAAAATTAATTTGCGCATTGATTAGTATGCTGAAAAGTAAGGTAACAATTGTAATTTTGTTTTTCATGTAATTCGTAATTTTTAGTGGTTTTTTTTATATGAAATGATATAAAACATACGTGTAGGTTTAACGTTAAACGTTACAAAAAGAGTTGTAAAATTCTGTATTCTGAATTTTGTGATTTGATTATTGTACTTGTTGAATATAGATATTGATTTTTAAATCATCGCTTGTTTTATGCCAAGCCGCGTGATATATTTTATGAAACTAAGTGCTTAAAAAAGACTTTATTTTTGTTGGTTATTTCTTTTTGCTCATCAATAGTAAGTCATCTTATGTTTTATAGAAAGTAAGAATGAGTAAACAATGGTTATGATTGAGTTAAAATACTTTCAAAAGACAAAAATACTTTTTAAAACAAACTTTTCTTAAATCTTGCCAGGGCGACAAGACAGAAGCTTTACGATAAATAGAAAGTCTTTCTTATTTTTTATCATTTTTTAAATGGATTGATACGATCCTTTTTTTGACGTTAACTTCTGCAAATAAGTGTATCACTTTTTATTTTTAAATTACCTTTGCGACAAATTAATTTAGTATCATGAGATCGTGCTCGCATAGATTTTACTTTTTTAAGATATTACTACCAGGTTTCCTGTTTTTTTTGCTTTCTGGCTGTGTTTCTGATGATCAGAGTCTTGCGGTTTTAGAAAAAGGCGTGATACATTTGAAAACGAATCAAGTTTCAAAAGGTAAAGAGCTTGTCATTAAAGGAAACTCTCTTTTTTATTGGAAACAATGGCCTTTAACCGAAAAAGGTGCTTTTCAAAAGGAATTACTCACTAAAGCTGACACCATCCAATGGCCAAGCCCTGTTTGGGAAAAGAAAGCATATTCACCAAAAGGTTTCGGAACATTTCGTTTTTTTATTCAACGAGATAACCAAGAAAAACAAATTATACTAAATTTTTCTAGAGTTTTAGGAGCTTCAGAAGTATGGGTGAATGGTAAAAAATACGCTACTCACGGAAACTTATCAAAAAATGATACTACATCTCAAGACGCAATTCCTGCGCTAACAGTTGAGATGCCAAAAGAAGAACTGCTAGATGTAATGCTTTTGGTTTCAAGTTTCAATAGTCGTCACGGAGGTGGATTCCCACTTCAAAATACAATCGTAGAAAAAGATAGTTTTTATAAAGCGAAAGAAAGAAGAGCTGCATTAGAAATTTTGGTCACTTTCTTGATCCTTCTGTTTGGAGTTTTTCAAATTATAACCTACACAAATTCTCAAAAAGAAAAGTATTTTTTATACTTCGGACTTTTTTGTTTAGTAGGAGGTTCAAGACAATTATTTGTTGGAGATACTTTTATTCTTAAACTTTTTCCAGAAATGTCTTTTGAAGTCGCCCAAAAACTCAGATACATTTGTTATTACGGTGGACTTGCGCTAATTTTTCTGTATCACAATCATCTTTTTCGTGGTTACTTTTCAAAGAAAGCAGCATTGGTTTTCAATATAATTCCTTGCATAGGGATTGTGTACGTTTTAGTATTTCCCGTTTTTTATGCTACGTACAGCGCTCCGGTATTTCAATTTTTAGGTTTATTATATCTTCTTTTAGGATATTTCCTCATCATTAAGGCGCTTCGTGATAAAAGACCTTTTGCTAGATTCATACTTTTAAATTTAATTTTTCTTACCATCACCTTTACAAATGATATCCTGAATGCAATGTTAGTTATTCAAACAGCATTTCTAGTCAATCTTGGTTTATTGACATATGTAGCTTTTCAGGTATATCTAAATCAAAAAATAGGAAAACAAAAGGAAGTTGAGTTCCAAAATATGGCGCAACAAATTGAAAAGATGAACCAACAGGTACAGACTAAGAAAGAAGAAATTTCCAAATTGCTATATGAATCTTATCATCATTTAAAATCGAAACGAGAATTGGTAGATGATTTAAAAAAGACTACCTACGATGATAGTATATCTGTCGATGAAATCATAAAGAATCTTAGGTCAGAATTGTTGGAGGATAATCAACTAAATATCATAAAAAATGATATCGAAATATTGAATTACGATTTTATCCAGCGCCTAAAAGCGAGTGCTCCAAAATTAACAGAAACCGACTTAGAACTTTGCACATACATCCACATGGGATTAAGCAGAAAAGAAATTGCCAGACTACGTCATATTACAGTAGAAGCCGTTAGAAAAGCTCGCTATCGATTGCGAAAAAAATTAGAACTCTCCGCAGATAAAGATTTAGAACATTTTTTAAATACTATATAGTAATTCACTTAATTATTTTCTCAAAACATTTACTACAAATCTTTCTGATTTAACACTAGAAAAGTTACATCAAAAAAGGTATTCTGAGCTGTAATTTTAGCTAAAAACTCGCTACATCAACATACTTTAAGCGAGAATATTATTTCATTTGACACTTTCCTAAATATCACAAAATCAGCACTTATAATACCTGTCCCTCTCATTGTCCCCCTTCATTTTTAGTTCGTATTAAGATTCTTTATTTCTTTTGCTTGCATAGTCATACAGCGCTGGCTATCACATCACAAATCCCATAATTAAACTTATCTACTTTACAAATGAAAAAGCAATTTTCACTTCTACTATTTCTTATCATTGGTGTTTTTGGTTTTGCCCAAGAATGTGGCACATTAATGACACCTCTTTCCATTCAAGAACGCAGCAATGAAGCTACGCACATTATTGAGGGAAAAGTCATGGCAAGTAATGCGTATTGGGATGTTAATAAGCATAACATCTATACGGTACATACCATAACTGCATACAAAAGCTTTAAAGGACAAAGCAATGTCACCTTTAAGGTAGTAACCGTGGGAGGAAAAGTTGATGATCATTTTCAACGAACCTCTAGTTCAGCAAATCTTCAGCCAGGAATGGTGGGCACATTTTTCATGAAAAGTTTTAGAGGTCAAATTGCTGTTACTGAAAGCCTATATGAATTGGTCGGAGCAGCTCAAGGTGTTGTTAAGTACGACAAATTTACTGGCAAAGCATCAGATATTTTCAATAAATATTCATCTCTTGATGGTGAATTGTATCCTTCCATTAGGAGAGCTACAGGAAATAAGGAACGAATACTACAAGCACGCCCTTTACAGAATAGAACTATGGCGATGCGCGCAAACCCTATCATCTACAGTTTCTCTCCTTTAACAGCTACCGCAGGTACACAAACGGTATTGACTATTACAGGTACTAATTTTGGATCTACCATGGGAACCATGAGTTTTAGCAATGCAAATGATGGAGGAGCAACGTTTACTCCAGCTGCAGATGCTGAGATTTTGAGTTGGTCAAATACTGTCATTGAAGTCCAAATACCATACTTAGCAGGTACGGGCGCTATTAGAATTACACATTCAGACGGATCTACACACGATACTTCAGTTCCTCTGACAATTACGTATAGTCATAACAATTTAGACAATTCAGGAACAATTTTGGCATTAGCACTACAAGATGATGACGGAAATGGCGGATATACATTTGCATATCATACCGATTTTAATTCAAGTAGTGCAAAAACCTATTTTGAAGAAGCATTCGGATTATGGAATTGTGAGTCTAATATTAATTTCTCATTCGGGAATACAACAACTACTGACGAATCTGTTTCTGATGGGATTAACATTGTTCGTTTTGATAATGGAAGTGAATTAGCTTCTGGTGTACTAGGAAGTGTAACCACACGTTTTACAACCTATTGTGGCACAACCAATAGAGTTCTAGTTGATGAAATGGACATTACTTGGAATGATGATACCAATTGGCACTATGGAAGTGGAGTGCCATCAGCTTCTGAATATGATTTTAAAACTGTTGCTTTACATGAACTAGGACATGCGCATCAGTTAGGTCATGTGATTGATTCAGATGTGATAATGCACTACAGTTTGGGCGCTGGTGATGAAAAGTACGTATTAGATCAAAATGATATTGACGGTGCGGTCTACACGATGGATATTTTTACGGAATCAATAGGTTGTGGAAATACAGCGATGAGCGAAAGTATACAGTGTTGTGATGCTATTAGCATTAGCAGTCAACCATCAGATTTAGAATTAGCCGAAGGAGCAACTGGACAATTTTCTGTAAATGCTTCAAATTATATTGATGCGCTTTGGTTTTCAAGTTCTGATGGTAATAGCTGGTCAGTACTTTCCGATGGTACAGACTACTCGGGCACCACTACTACAACATTAACCATAAACAGTGCTAACTTAAGTGATAATAACAAGTTTTTTAGAGTGTTTCTTGAAAATGAATGCGGTGAATTTATCAATAGTGATAATGCAACACTGACTGTCATTGAATATACAACCATTCCTGATAGTAACTTTGAAGCCGCTTTAGAAGCGTTGGGCTATGACGATATTTCGGGCGATGGGCAAGTGCCAACAGATAGTATCAATACGATTACAAGTTTAAATGTAGATGGAGAATCTATTAATGATTTAACAGGTATTGAAGATTTTGTGGCATTGGAAACTTTAGATGCCGACAATAACTCACTTACTACTATAGACGTCACTAATCTCACTAATCTCAGGCAATTGTCTTTACAATACAATTCGCTGACAAGTTTGGATGTTACTAATAATAGCAATTTAGAGGCTTTATCTTTCAGAAACAATTCGGTAACCGCTATAGATTTAAGCAATAATGTCAACCTACTGAGTTTAGGGTTTCAATACAATTCAATAACAGATATAGATTTAAGTAATAATATACTTTTATATCATATTGCTTGTAGAGACAATGGGCTTACCTCATTAGATCTTACCAATAACCCAGAAATGATCAATATTTATGCACAAAACAATTCAATTCCTGTTGTCGATTTAAGCGGAAACCCAGATTTGGCTATAGTCGCATTTCCTAATAATGATATTGTTGAATTTAATATCAAAAATGGAAATAACACCAATATTACTGCTTTTAATAATACCGGAAACAGTAGTCTTGAATGTATTTTGGTAGACGATGCCGATTATAGTAGCACCAATTGGACTCAGATTGATGCAACTGTAAGCTTTAGTGATACCGCTTACTGTAAATATACAGCTATACCAGATGCTAATTTTGAAGCTACCCTAGAAACCTTAGGTTATGACGATATTTCAGACGATGGACAAGTACCCACTAGTTTGATAGAAAATGTAACAAGTTTAAATGTCTCAAATCTAAATATTTCTGATCTAACAGGAATTGAAGATTTTACTGCGCTGGAAGAGTTAACTATCACTAATAATTCGTTAACATCCCTTGATGTTACAAATAATCTAGCATTAGAAACCATTTTTGCAGGAAATAATAATTTAACAAGTATAGATGTAAGTAATAATACACAACTTACGCGTTTATGGTTACAAGACAATAATCTTAGTACTATTGATATTAGTAACAATCCATTGCTTTTTGCATTTTCTGTAGGCGGAAACTCTCTAATTACTATTGCTGATATCTCAAATAATACAGCTTTAGAATCATTATATTTAAATGATACGGCGATTACAACTTTAGACTTGAGTAATCATCCACAGTTGACAACGCTTGGACTTAGCAATACCAATTTGAATTCTCTAAATTTACAAAATGGTAATAACACAAACCTCACCACCTTATTTCTAACAGAAAATCCAAATTTATACTGTATTATAGTGGATGATGCAGATTACAGCAACACTAATTGGTCAGGAAATATTGATAGCGGAACTAGTTTTACAGAAACAGGTTACTGCGAATATACAGCCATTCCAGATGCCAATTTTGAAGCAGCTTTGGAAGCGCAAAACTATGATGATATTTCGAGTGATGGACAAGTGCCAACCGCATTAATTGAGGGAATTACAAATTTATCTATAGACAATGAAGGTATTACTGACCTTACGGGAATTGAAGATTTTGCAGCGTTGACTGAATTGGTCATATCAGACAACAATATTGTGACATTAGATGTATCGAATAATCCAAATTTAACAAGACTTGAAGCATTTTCTTGTGGTTTTACAAGTTTGGATATCTCTCAAAACACAAATTTGGAAGAACTAATCGTCTATTCAAACGCTTTGACGACATTAGATACCAGTAATAATACCTCGCTAACTAATGTAACATTATTCGCTAACAAAATTTCTAGCTTAGACTTCACTTCTAATACAGCCTTAACCTATGTAGAAGTTAGTGATAATGAATTAACGGAACTAAATATCCAAAACGGAACAAATAACTTAATCCAAACATTTGACGCTACAAATAATAGCAATCTATCCTGTATTATAGTAGACGATGCTGCAGATAGTACAATGAACTGGACTATTGACTCAAATACTAGTTTTAGTGAAACATACTGCCGTTATACCACAATTCCAGATGCTAATTTTGAAACGAGATTGGAATCTATTATTGCAGATGATGTTTCGGGAGATGGACAAGTGCCTACAGCGCTAATTGAAGTAATTACAAATTTGAATCTAGCGAATAGATCAATTGCTGACCTTACGGGAATTGAAGATTTTACCGCACTTCAAAAATTGAATGCTTCTACTAATAATTTAACTTCTGTAGATCTGACCAACAATACCAATTTGGAAGAATTAAACATATCTGACAATGTAAATTTGACAAGTTTGAATGTGTCTAGTTGTGTATTATTAGAAAGAATAAAAGCTGAAGATAATGCATTTAGCACGTTAGATCTTTCAGCAAATACCCAGTTAGATGCATTATTTGTAACTGATAATGATGCACTTACTGAAATTGATTTGAGTACAAATTCGTTACTAAGAGTATTAACACTAGATAACCTAGACAATATAGCATCGGTTGATGTAAGCCAAAATGTATTGATGGATTCACTTCAAGTCACAAACAATGTGATTTTATCAGAGTTTAATGTGAAAAATGGTGCAAATACGGATGTTATCTCCTTTCAAGGAAATAATAATAGCAGCTTAACTTGTATTTTAGTGGATGATGCTTCGTATAGTACCTCTAGTTGGTCTACCATTGATAGTCAGGCGAGTTTTAGTGATACGTATTGTAGATATACAGCCATTCCAGACGCTAACTTTGAAACTGCGTTAGAAGCACTCATTACGGATGATGTTTCAGGCGACGGACAAGTGCCAACAGCCGAAATTGAAACCCTTACCAATTTAGATGTTAGCAGCTTAAATATTTCAGATTTAACAGGAATTGAAGATTTTGTGGCATTGGAAACGTTGTATTGTTCCAATAACAATCTTACCACTATAAATGTATCTAACCTTACTAATTTACAAAGCTTAAGGGCACTATCTAATGATTTAACAACAATAGATCTTACAAATAATACTGCACTTACAGACCTAAGAATAGAACAAAATAACCTTACTTCAATAGATTTAACCAATCAAAGCAACTTAGTCTTCTTACAAATAGATCGAAACGAACTTACGGCACTAGATGTAAGTAATTCTCCTTCAATTACTCGATTTAGAGCCTACAACAATCATATTTCAACTATTGATTTATCAAACAATTCTTTATTACGTGAAGTGAGAGTTTCTGGAAATGAGCTACTTTCCCTGAACGTTCAAAATGGTAACAATACTAATATAAACATTTTTGTAGCAAATGGGAATGAGTTCTTGGATTGTATTTTGGTAGATGATGCTAGTTATAGTGCTACGAATTGGACTTCCATCGACTCACAAACAACGTTTAACGAAACAGAATGTATAGTTGCATACACAGCAATTCCTGATACTATTTTTGAAGCGACACTAGAAAGCTTAGGTTATGATGATATTTCTGGAGACAATCAAGTGCCTACAGTATATATTGAAGGAGTAACTTCATTAGATGTAAGTAGTTTAGGCGTTAGCGATTTAACAGGAATTGAAGATTTTATCGCGTTGGTTGATTTGGATGCTGAAGTAAATAACTTAACGTCATTAGATTTAAGCAATAATTTACTTTTAGAAACGGTAGATTTAGATTCGAATGAGCTAGCTACACTAACCTTACCAACCAACGGAAGTTTAGTGACATTTATTTGCAATAACAATCCAAACTTAACCACTATAGATTTTAGCGGTAATACCAATTTAGAAACAATTCAATGTGGTAGTAATGGATTGACAAGCGTAAATCTAAACGGTTTAAGTATGCTGAATTCATTAGCATTGAGCAGCAACAGTCTGAGTACTATAGATGTTTCATCTGTTACAAACTTAGCCACTTTTGTTATTGCAAATAACACGCTAACAAGCATAGATTTATCCAATAATACGAATCTTACGTATTTAAATATTGAATCAAATAATCTAAATAGTTTAGATATAAGCAACAACACAGCTTTAGAATATTTATTTTTCTCTGACAACAGTATTGCTTCAATCGATGTTTCCAGTCAAACAGCTTTGTTATGGTTATATACAAGCAATAACCTCTTAACAACAATTGATGTTTCTTCTAATACATTACTTCAAAAATTATGGGTAAACGATAACCAATTAACGAGTCTAGATATTGTTGCGAATACAGTTCTAGAAGAATTAGTATGTTACAATAACACGATTACGACACTAGATGCTTCGGCTAATACTGCTTTAGAATGGTTTTTAGTAAATGATAATGCGCTTGTAAGTGTAAATATTCAGAATGGGAATAATACTAACATCAACAATTTCGCAAGTTATAACAATCCAGATTTAACTTGTGTTTTAGTAGATGAAGCATCGTACAGTACCACAAATTGGACACTTGTTGATGGCACACTTAGCTTTAGCGAAACTGCTTGTACAACAGATTATACAATAGCAATCGATGTCTTTCTACAAGGTGCAGCACTAAATCCAAACACAGGAGAAGAAAACCTTATGCGAGACGATTTAAGAGTTGCAGGATTGATACCAACCACAAGTCCATACACTGACGGATTAACCTGTGACGCAACAGTATTTGATACTACAGGAAATGATGCTATTGTCGATTGGGTACTTGTTGAACTACGCGATGCAACCGATAATACCATGGTAACATATTCACAATCTGCCTTACTGCAACGTGATGGTGATGTGGTAGACGTTGATGGAACTTCAGATTTAGTCTTCAGTTTAGAAGATGGTACAAATTATGTGGCTGTACAACATAGAAATCACTTAGGTGTGATGACAGTAACGGCTGCAACATTGTCAAGTGGTCCTATCAATAACATCAACTTTACCGATGCGAATACGGAGATTACCTATGGAACTAATGCGCAGACAACTTCTGGTATGCCAGACGATGTACTTGCCATGTGGGCAGGCGATTGTAATGAGGATAATAACGTGCAATATTCAGGAACGAGTCCAGATACACCAGATATTTTATCGGCAGTGCTCAATGATGCTGGAAACTTTTTAAATTTCCCAACGTACAGTATTACAGGTTACAATACTAATGATGTAAATATGGATGGTATCATTCAATATTCTGGAACCAATCCTGATACACCTTTTGTATTACAGAACGTATTGGCGCATCCGAGTAATTTTCTAGGTTTCAGCACCTATCAAATTAATGGGCAAGCACCTGAAAACACCTCTAATGAATAAGAAATAATAGAGTAAAAACTCAAAAAAACTTACACCATCATGAAAACTTAACAAAAGTTCAATTTCTAATTTTGAGCAACTAACGAGAGAAAAAGCTGAAATAACGATGTTAGGAGGATCGTGCCCAGCTCCAACAGTTTTCAATTCTTGTAATCATTGCCCAATATCAGTAAGCGAAACTATTGTTTGTGATACTTGGGCTACATGTGACTTTACAAAAAATGACGCATGTCATTTCTAACAAACTTTTATAACGAACTTCGGTTTGCTTTTCTTTTTTTGTTATTTCCAATATACTCCTTCATCAATATTTTTAAAAACTTTTTCAATTATTTTGATATGTTTTTTTATCGGTGGAAAATCAAGTAAATGCTTATTAGACATAACATAAGAATGGGAATCTCCCGAAGAAAAAATCTCAATCCATTCATCAGTATTTGGGTATTTTTTTGATAATAGATTAAATTCATAAATCAGCGGATCTTTTGTGCGATCAAGTCCATAAGCTGATTCTCTTCTCATTTCATAAGATTGATGACAACATTCTAAATGAGCGCTATAAAGTTTTACAAAGATTAAAATTAAATACTTTTCAAATTCTTCTGGTTGTGAAGTTTTCAAAATTGTAATTGCGTTTAATATTGAATCAGGAGTCTCTGGTAACATTGCTACTCCTAAATTCGGTTTTCTTTTTGGAGAATAGTTTAATGCAAATTTTTGAAAATCGGCTAAACTTTTTTGAGAATCTACTATTATTGGTTGTTTGCCTTTCTTAACTAAATCAATAATTTCAATCACTTCTTTTTTCTCCGTCTCGTTATGATTAATCTTTAATTGCGGTTTATGATCTCGTGTTTTCACACAAGAGATCATTAATACCGATAATATTATATATAATAACTTTTTCATTCAAAATCCAATAATTAATAAATATGTTGAATGTACTCAAAACTAAAGAGATTCCTGTGTAGAGTCAAGTTTATTAGTAATTAATAATACTAAAAAGCGAAAAGCCAAACGATATCGTCTGACTTTTCTATTGGATTGAGTTAGTAAAAATATACGTATTTTCAATTTCGGAAAATAAAAAATAGCAATCTTTAATTTGTAAGTGAGCTTTCTTTTAATGTAAAATCTTTATGTCCTGTTTGCCATAATGCAAAAGACAACATGTCTTGCAATTCTGTGCTTCGTTTTTCTGCGCTTGCATCAAAACCATGTCCACTTTTAAAATCGATATTAAATACAATTGGTGTATTGGCTGCATTGGCTTGAATCATTTTGGCTGCAAATTTTCCAGGCTGCCATACAGGAACTCTTGTATCATTCATTCCTGCTGTTAGTAATAACGCCGGATATTTTTCTCCTTTTTTTATGTGATGATATGCATCCATTTCTAGTAAATATTCAAACTCTTTTGGGTCTTTAACAGTTCCGTATTCTTTGATGCCGTTGAGTCCATTTGGTGTGTTTTCAGAACGCAAGGTATTTAGCTTTCCAACGCGCACAATAGCAGCAGCATACAAATCTGGACGTTCTGTAATAGCGCGTCCAATTAAAATTCCGCCTGCGCTTGAACTCCAAGCAGCTATTTTTTTTGGATTGGTATATTTTTCATCAATTAAATATTCGGTACATGCAATAAAGTCTTTCCAAGTGTTTGGTTTGGTCTTTTTAAATCCTGCTTTGTGCCAAGTATCTCCTTTTTCGCCTCCGCCACGTACATGTGTAACTGCATAAATTCCTCCTTTATCAATCCAGTGCATCATCAACGGATTTACTTCGGGCGACAGTGAAAAAGCATAGGTTCCATAACCGCGCATCAATACATGGTTATTTCCATTTTTTTGAGTGTCTTTGTGATAAATTAATGATAACGGAATCAATACGCCATCGTGTGACGGCACTTCTATTTCTTCTACAATAATATCATCGTAATTCGCTGTGCTTGTCTTTGGATATATACTTTCTTCTACAAATGTATTTTCTTGCGAATTGTATCTGTAGCGCACTTCATTCGTTGTCCAACCGCTAATTTCAATCCATAAATCATCATACTTAGCGCCTTTAGAAAGTACATATATAGCTCCTGCAGGTTTCGGAATTGGAATTTCTTCCGTTTTTCCTTCTTGTAATTTATATAGCTTGGAAGACACTCCATTTTTCGTTTTTACAAAAAATAATCCTTCCTTGGTCAGTACAAAATCAGAAATGGTAGCTTTCGGATCTTCTTCCACTAATACTTCCGGATTCTGGACATCTGGGTTTTTTAATGATGTCTTACATATCTTAAAGTTAGACGCATTTCGAGCAGTTACAAAATACACCTCATCTTCCATTACATAAAAAAATGGCACCTTATCTTCTTGCTTGAATAAAGGTTTCCATATAATTTTTTTATCGTACAAATTATCATATTCCGTATAGTAATATTCATAATATGCACTTGCTCCAGATACATTACTAAACAAATATTTGTCCTCTGGATTTTGCAAAATCACTTCAGGAAAATCTCCCGAATTCATTTGTATTTCTGGATTGTTATTTTTAGAAAAGTATACATTTCGCTTTGTTGGATTGCTTCCAATTTTATACAAAATGGTTTCTACATTTTTTAAATAACCTGCGGCTTCACTATCAGTCTCAGGAATGTATTCATAGAAAAATCCGCTATCATCAGCCAACCAACGTATGCCACCGAGTGCTGCTGGCCAAGCATTTTGAATTACTTGCGGATGTTGCTTCTTTGTTTTAATATCTAAAATGATGAGTTCAGAGATTTCTTGATCATCTTTGGAGAGACTAATCACAATTTTACTATTGTCCCAACTTGGATTGAAATAGTTGATATAATAAGTATTATCTGATGCGAGTTGATAGCTATCAGGATCGAAAATTAGAATTTCTTCTCCTTGCAATTCGTATCTGCAATAGAGCTTCGCAGTAATTTCTTTCCCTTCTTTTTTTAAATAGTAATAATGATTGTCATTGGTCAGAGTCAGTTCCGAAACTTGAATGTTTGAAGCATTCGTTAGCTTTCGGAACGAGTTACGACCTGAGATATTTTTGAGTATACTTTGTGCATAATTCGCTTCTTTTTCATACCAATTAAGAACCGTAGAATCTTTCATATTTTCTAACGGTCTAAATTGATCAGCAATTACTTTCCCATGATATGTTTCTGTAGTATTATCTTGAATGCTCGCAGGAACAGTTCGTTGAAATGAATGTTCTTTTGAACAACTTATGAGAATGATAAAAATAATACCTAGCACTTTTTTACTCATAAAATCTGGAAATTAATAAGTGTACAAATCTTGGTAAAGGACTTGCACACTTTTAGCACTCTAATATGATTTCACATAAATACCATCTCATCTTCTTGAGCTTGGAATTGTCCAAATAATTGTTGTCTGGTATCTCCTGTTTTTGATTGACCTCTTTTTTTACGGTCACCACCTAAAATCATTTGCTGTTCACTTACTGTAGCTATTTTCATCTTTGATAATAGCAATTTGTTTAGGGATGTAGTTTGGTTTCTCATTCTTTTTCGTTTTAATGTTATACTCAAATGTATGACCTTTATTAGTAAAAAAGCAAATGAAACTACACTATATTTATAAATTTTAAATGAAAAATAAAACTTCAAAATACTGATTATCAAGTATTTGAATTTTTAATTTTATTTTTCAACTGCCGTATAAAAAACGAAGGCTTTATCCCTGTTTTTTTGTAAAAAGCTGCTGAAAAGGACTGTTGCGTCTTAAATCCGCATTCTTCAGCAATCGCTTTAATAGTATACTCTCTAAAACGAGAATTGTGTGTGATTTGCTCTATAGCATATTCAATTCTTAGTTGATTTAAGTAATTAGAAAAGTTTACTTGCTTTGCTTCATTAATTACTTTTGATAAGTAAGTCCCGTTCGTATTTAACTCTTTTGCAAGTTGAGGTAACGTGTATTTTTTCTTTACAAACTTATCTGTTGTTTCAAATTTTTCAAGTTTTGCCAAAATTTCATTCACCAATTCTTCTGGCAATTCTTTAATCGTATTTTCAATAGGAGCTGGCTTTTCTTTAACCGTTTGCTCCTTTTTGGTTTCTTGTACTACACGTTCCTTTTTCTTTTGTTGCTCTTCTAGCAATTTATGGAAACGCTTTTTGTGAATTACTTGTTTTCTAAAAAAGTAATAAATAGCACCTGCAAAAGCCAATAATAAAGATAGCAATACAATAATAATTACATTGTCTTTTTCTTTTATTTCCTTGATGATTTTATCTCTTTCTTTTTCTAGAATCTTATTGTCATAATTGGTCACAATATTTTTCACCAAGTCTTCATAGTTTGCTTCAGAAATGCTGTCAAATTTTATAAGCTGATCTGCATAGAAAAGACGTTTTTCCAGATCTCCTTTTTCGCTGTAGTATTCTTTTATATACTTATAGGTTTCTAAGAGTTCAGGCATTACGTCTCTAGTTTCTTCTAATATAGAATCGACTTTTATAAAGTTTTTAATACTACTTTTTTGTAAAGCCTTGTTCGTTTTCCCTAGAAATAAATGTGCAAAGGCTAACGATAGTATTTGGTTTTCATCATTGGTAAATAAATCTTTTGCTCTTATCAAACTATCGCGTGCAACTTTATAATCCTTTTTAAAATACGAGTTAATTCCTGCATTTAACACAAAATAATTATAGCTTCCTTGATCATTGGTTGCAATACTATTTTTCATTCCTTTATTAATATAATAGGATGCAGAATCAAATTCTCCTGTATATGTATATGAATGTGACAGTGCAAATAATGCTCTATTGTACCTTTTGGCTTCCTCTTTATGTTCCGTAGATTCTAAAAAATTGACGTATTGTTTAAATATTTTTTTAGATTCATCATGTCGTTTGATGGTATTTTTGATTAAACCAATATTAAAATTAATCGTTTCATGAAGCAAGGTATTTTCGGGTGCACGATCTAATGCCGTTGTGAAGTTGTTGAGTGCATATTTATACTTCCCAAGTCGATAATAATACCTTCCTTTTTGGTTATATCCGTCTGCAGGAAATCTTTTATTATTTTTTAAATCTTTGGTAAGAAATATAATACTATCGCTGTATTTTATACATAGCTCATCCATATCTCTCAGGTAAAATTCTGAGTATTCAAAGTAAGCATTTGCAATTTCTGAGGTGTTTTCAGTCTGCTTTGCTTTCTGTAAAGCCATTTGTAATTCAGCCTGGTTTGGCGAATCCTTTTTTGGCATAGATTGCACTGCTTTGAGAGTATCAACACTGTTTTCTATAGCATTATTTTGAGCGATCAAAACAATACTAAAAAACAGTAATACTACTGTAAACACTGAGCTTCTAATTAATCTTTCTTTAAGAATCATTGATGGTGGCTGTAAACTATATACTGGTTAGTCTGGGTAAGTTTTCTATCAAACCAAAGGTACATTTTTTTTATAAAAATTTATGAAAGATTTATAAATCATGAATAACTTCACTTGTATTTGGGGGAATTTTCAGCTTACATTTACAGTAACAAAAACGATAAGCGATTCAAAAGCAATGAAGTTTTTCTCATAACAAAAACTTCAAATTAAGATCTAAATTATTTGCTTCTGGAAACCATGAAATAAAGTTTAGCCGATTTCTTTATCAATGTCCAGCTTGTAAATATTTAGATCGACGAATACTTTCTTAAAGTATGGTTGTTGATTAACGTGCTACTAGTTGTCCTACCAAGCAACTAGTAGCGAATCAACAAACTTTTTCAAAATCAGCACAATTTTACGGTACAAAGATTAAAAGATTAACTATTGAAACCCTAATCTCCAAAAGATGAAACTAACGAATGATAATATTATCTATTTCTTGATCCTTGCGATTTTGATTTTAGCTTTTGGTATCGTGTACCAGATTATTCAATCGATGACCATCGATGAGAATTCTGAAAAATTTAATAAACGCCACGAATTACGTAAAAAGTGGTTTTTCAATATCATAAAACCCGACCACAAAACTATAGGATACAGTATTATTTTAGGCCTGTGCATTGCTATTTTAGGAATGAGCATTGCGGTATTCGCGCAACAGCTAATTGACGTTATTTTACCGTCAAAGAATACCAAAATGCTCATTATTAGCATGAGTATTGTAACCACTTTATTATTAATTAAGGTATATTTTACCACCTTGCGCAATCAATTTTTAATTTCACAGAGTAAAAACGTAAACAATCGTATTATTGATCGATTTTACTCTTCATTGCTAAGTTTACCTAAACCGTTCTTTGATACACGCAAGATTGGCGAATTAGTAGCTCGATTCAATGATACACAACGCATTCAAAATGTAATTAAGGTTGTCATTGGAAATGTAGTGATTCATACACTTATTTCTATTGTATCACTTGGGTTTCTATTTTACTATTCTTGGCATATTGGACTGATTGCCGCGATTAGCTTACCATTTTATTTCTTATTGATGTATGGTTTTAATACAAAAATCATCAAAGCACAAAAAGAAATCATGAGTAGTTGTACTAATAACGAAAGCAATTATATCAGTTCATTACAAAATATATCTATCATTAAAAATACCAACAGACAAGGTGTTTTTAAAAAACTAAATCAACGCATTTATGGCGATTTTCAAGATAAAGTATTTCAACTTGGAAAAATAAATGTGCGATTGTCATTATTTTCAAGTGTATTTGGCGTTCTATTTTTGATGAGCGTTTTAGTATACACTTCTTTTCAAGTATATAGCGGCGTTATGCTAATTGGCGAATTGACTGCTGTTTTGTGCATTGCGAGTTCACTTTTGCCGTCAGTAGCTAGTTTAGCACTCGTTGCTATTCCAATTAATGAAGCAAAAGTTGCCTTTGATAGAATGCATGAGTTTACAGCTTTGGAAGAAGAAGACACTGGAAAAACTCCTGTGAAAAAGTTTAAATCACTCGAAATCAAGAATGTGTCTTTCGGTTTTGAAGATAAAAAACAAGTACTTAACAATATCAGTATTAAAATTTCTAAAAAGCAATGCATCGCTATTGTAGGCGAAAGCGGCTGTGGAAAAAGTACTTTAGGACAAATTATTCAAAAGTTTTATACACATGCTAGCGGAGAAATTATTGTGAATAAAGAAATTCCGCTTCAACAAGTATTAACCAAAGACTGGCGCAATATTATTGGAGTAATTCCGCAAGAAGTGCCCATTTTTTCCAATACCGTTTTTGACAATATTGTGTTGGGCGAAGATGATACGCTTCAAAATGTAGATGCTTTTATTACAGAATATGGCTTTGAAGATTTTATTCAACGCTTACCCAAAGGATACGCTACCATGTTAGGAAAAGGCGGAATGAATTTATCAAACGGACAAAAATTAGTATTGGCTTTAATTAGAGTATTATACAAAAAGCCTCAATTGCTGATTTTGGATGAATTCACGGCTTCTATGGATAGAAAAACAGAGTTATTTGTCTTTGAATTATTAAAACAATTAAAATCGAAAATTACCATCATTTTCATTTCACATCATTTGCATTATTTAAAACAAATTGCCGATGAAATTTATGTCATGCAAGAAGGAGAAACAAAAGCGCATGGCAATCATAAAACATTATTAAAGACACCTAATTTTTACAGTGATTTTTGGAAAAAAATACTAAAAACACCAGAAACAATAAATTATATATCATGAAAAAGAAAGTTGTATATGTAGTTAGTATACAAAAATTAAAATGGGGATGAGAGATCAACACAGATTGCACAAATTTTTTTCATTAAGTTTTTAATTTTTCACGTCTAGTTTACTGGGAATACTAGACTGATGCAAAATGTGTTATCTCTCTATTTTTTTAGGTTTAGGGGAACCTATCATTATTTTTAGGCTGGCAAAGTGGCTTGGATTAATCTCCGCCACTTTGCCTTTTTTGTACCCTATACATTTTAAACATACTCTAAAAAATTATGAATCAGAAAAAGTTATTATATCTAAAAGGGTTTATCGCTGGTTTTTTCTGCGCTATTGCAGGAATCATCGTTTTTGTGATGATTAGTCTTTTTTTATTGAAGAATTAAAGATAAAAACAACTCAAAAAACTCATATATCCAGCCTCGCTCTCGTAAAAATAAATTCCAAGCAAGAATTTGCTATTTTCAGGAACTTTGTTTTTCTCTCCATTATAAAAGCTAGTCCAAGAGCTTTTTTTTAATATTTCAAGAAGTTTTTTATCAACGGGAGCATTAAAGCCATCAATCATTTTTACAGATTTGACCTTTACATCGCTTGAAAATGTCAACTCAAAAAAAGCAGCTGTCTTTTTTAAGTGCATTCCTTTAAACTGATCTAAATCTTTAAAAAGTGTTGACTTTCCTTGATAAAGTACTCTATCTGTTCGAGTTATATTTTTCTCTTTGAAGAGTTTTAAAATAGCCAACTCTCTTCGTTGACTTTTCATTCCTTTTGCTGTTTTCCTAGTTTTCTTTCGATACGCTCCTGAATAATCCAAATACATCAATCCCGAACACATTCCAATTACATATTTTCCATCTTTTGTTTTACCAGCATACGCAATTAATTTAGTGTTTTCGGGAATAAAAATACTACACGACGATCCCATTCCGCCATTATTTCCTGCAACATATATAGACTTCAATGATGCACCTTTGTAAAGCGTATTAATTTTAATATCGGCTTTATACAATTCTTTACCTTTTTCGTTTGGATAAATCTTCACAATAGTCACATTGGCTACAAAATCCGATTGTATGTATTTCTCTGTAATACCAATTGGATCACATGAGCATGCTGTCGCATAAACCGTAAAAAAAACACTTAAGAATAGTACTATTTTTTTCATGAGTTTCTATAATTTTCAATCATTCCCATTGCGTTTTGTAACGATACATGAAATTCAGTTTCAGGAATAATCGCTGGACTTCCAAAACGTCGTACATTTGATTTCATCAGGTTTTTCACCATACTATTTTTATCTCGAAAAAAGACTTCCTGATCTTTTAAGACAATCACAAGTGCTTCAAAATTAAAACCTGATTTAATGGTAAATCCATCAACAAATTCCCAAGAAATCATTCCGACACCATTCACAGAACATAAAATTCCTTCTTCGCTCACAATTACAGATGGTTTGTTTTGAGCATATGCATTCAATAAGTACAATCCCACGAAAGTGAATATTCCAAAAAAGATATACACAAACGCAGAAGCCAAAAAAAGTATCGCAGCTACTGAGATTACAATGATCAATACCGAAAAAAATAATTCTTTCTTTCTTCGTTTTGGATTTCTATAAAAAAGTAACGGTGTTTTCATGCTTAAAAATTCTGTGATGCGACTGTATTTGTTAAAAATATGCATAATTTAGGAATCGACACGTGTTTTGACTTTGTATGGATAAGAAATAGTATTATTGCAATTCATAACTTAGATTTAAACTAGTTGTGTAATTTTATACTGAAATTTACAGCCTTAATAGAACATTTTTTATGAAAAAGATTTTTACGATACTTCTCTGCTTTTTGAGTGTAACTATTGCTATTGCTCAAAAAAACCTATTACAATCAGGTCCCATGGTTGGCTATTCTGATTTTAGAGAAGCGCTAATTTGGGTGCAAACGACAGCTCCTGCTGAGGTGAAAATTGGATACTTTGCTGATAATGAAACGGAAAAGTTTACAGAATCTGTTGTAACGACAAAAGCAGGTGATTTTATTGCGAAATTAACGCCAAATCAAGTTGAATACGGCAAAACATATAAGTATAAATTATACATCAACAATGTACATGTTCCAAGAGATTATAAATTGGAGTTTCAAACACAAACCTTATGGCAATACCGAACGGACCCGCCAAATTTTAAAATAGCATTAGGCTCGTGTAGTTTTATTAATGAAGCAAAAGACGATCGACCAAAACCATACGGCGATAAATACCAAATTTTTAATTCTATTTTACAAAAAGATCCCGATTTAATGTTGTGGGTTGGTGATAATATGTATTTGCGTACGCCAGATTTTATGACCAATGCAGGCATTCGCCATCGCTATAAGCATACGCGTGCTACAAAAGAATTGCAAGCGTTGCTAGGAAGTGTGCATCATTATTCCACTTGGGACGATCATGATTATGGTCCAAATGATGCAGATCGTAGTTATGTGAATAAAAAAATAACGGAAGCAGCTTTTAATGATTATTGGGGAAATTTAAACACCAATGCTGCTGGAAATGGTGGTGTAACGCAACATTTTGCTTGGAATGATATTGAGTTTTTTATGCTAGACGATCGTTACCACAGAGCGCCAAATAGAGATCCTAACAAAGACAAAGACTATCTTGGACAACAACAACTCGATTGGTTAATTGACGCATTAACGCAAAGTAGAGCTACTTTCAAAATTGTAGTGAATGGCGGACAAGTGATTAGTGATGTGGCAAAATTTGAAAACTATGCAACCTATCCAACAGAAAAAGCAGAACTGCTAGAACGCTTGCATAAAGCCAAAATTGAAGGTGTCATTTTTATTAGTGGCGACAGACATCATACCGAAATTTCAAAACTAGATCGTGAAGCTGCTTATCCTTTAATCGATATTACGTGCTCTCCTTTAACCGCCGGAACACATTCACCAAGAGATGAAGGCAATACGCTTCAAATAAAAGACAAAACGTTTTACAAGCGTAACTTCGGAATTATGGAAGTTACAGGGAAACGAAGAGATCGTGTGTTGGTATTAACCATATACGATTCCGATGGAAATAAAGCGTTTGACTATGAAATCAAAGCAAAAGATTTGCGATATCCTAGACAGAAAAAATAATATACCAAACCGCTAAGTTACTTTAGCGGTTTTCTTTTATAAATTTAATAGCTTTACAGCATGATTGCCGCTATTGATATTCATTATAAGGAAACGTATGCAAAAGCTGTTTGTGTTGTGTTTAATTGGGAAGATGAAACTCCGCAACAGATTTATACTGATATTATTACAGAAGTAGAACCGTACATTCCCGGAGAATTTTATAAGAGAGAATTGCCATGCATTGTAAAAGTGTTGCAACAAGTTCCATTGGATACACTTGAAGCTATTATTGTTGATGGACATGTTTTTGTACATAATGATAAAAAGTATGGCTTAGGTGGTTATGTATGGGAAGCATTCGATAAAAAAATTCCCATCATTGGTATTGCCAAAAAATCATTCATTCACACAGAAAAAGTAGCAACTCCTATCAAACGAGGTTCCAGCGAAAGTCCATTGTTTGTATCGTGTATTGGAATTGATAAAGAAACCGTATTGGACAATATAAAATTACTTCACGGATCGCATAGAATGCCTACAATTTTAAAATTGGTTGATTCAATTTCTCGTACTGAAATAGAAGCATCGTAAATTATTTTAAAAACTATAAATCAAACAGTTACACTTACTATTTATACTCCTTCTTAACTCCTTTTTCCTTAACTTTTTGGTTGATAATTCAAGTTTTGATTGTAAAATCAAGTATTTATACGCTAGTACGTGTAGCCTTTTTTTATGAAATTTGAATTTTAAGAAAATACCTTAACACCAACCAAATTAACACCTAATTCAAAATGAAGACCTTATTAAAAACTACTGCATTTCTATGCATGGCTTTTTTTCTTTTAAATTCTTGTGATGAAAAGAAAAAAGACGACAAGAAAAAAGATGCAGAAACAACTACGACCAAAGCCAAAGCACAAGCAAATTACGACTTAGCGGATGCTGATACGTCTGATAGTGACTGTGAATGTGAAACAAATTGGTTTCCACATACGCAAACACCAGCACCAGCCGAAGGAGCAAACAGTCCATTTGCTGCTAGTGAAACTACAAATTGTATTTTTCACCAATGGTCATGGCAAAAATTCTTATGGTTAACTGTCCCAGATAGTAATAATACACCATTGTTTTTAAGAGATACAAGCATTTCACAAATTGATCCTTATATGAATCCTGTGACGGTTCCGAGTGGAACTTCTTTGGCGCTTTCTGCTTCAGAAGAAAAACAAGCAGGTTCGGCAGGAATTTTAGAATCCAATCCAAGTTTTAATAATGGAAGTTCTGCAACCGTGTACTACGCTATTTTTATGAATGATACAATGTATGAAACGGCAACAACCTATGGAGATCAATTATTAAATGGAACTTTAGATGCTAACAATTCAAAAGTGTATCCTGTGGGATCTTTTGAACTCAAAACATCATGGGTTGCAACAACAGCAATACCACAATCTGATTTGGCAAACTACTACATAACAAATGCTAGTATTGATGGCACTACTACAGAAGTAGCACTTTTAGGAATGCATGTTGTTGGTGTTGTTGAAAATCATCCAGAATTCATTTGGGCAACATTTGAACATAACAATTTAGCACCAGTTTTTAATTGGACAAAAGGTACAGCAAGCGCCGATGTAGAAAAATTATTATTCAAACAAGGAAGTGTTTCTAACCTTGATGGAATTACTTGGAGCGGATCGTCTCCTAAAGTACAGAGTGAAGCGTATACACTTTTCCAATATGGTGTTCCTAGAGTTGAAGGAAGCGATCCTACAACAAATTTCATGGAAACGAGTCAATCCGAACCTGAAAATTATAATAACATCAGTACTATTGATCAGTGTGTAGCTAAGAACTTAACAGATGTTTGGAATAACTATGCATATACAGGTTCTATTTGGATCAATACAGATGGTTTAACTCCAGACGAACAAGTAGCATTATTAAAAAGCGAAGGATACAACCTTGGAAATGCAACACCAGGATCGGTAGCTAGAGGTTCTTTAAACTCAGCTAATATATCTATGGAAACCTATACACAAACGTTTGAATCTAGCCTAAGTAGTATTGACGCTAGCAACTTAACAAACTGCTTATCATGTCATAGTGCTAAGAGTTTTAGTAGTGGAAATCCAACATCTCCTTTATACTTAAGTCACGCATTTAATGGGTACTTAGAACATCAAAAAGGAAAATCTAAGGAAGAGATTCATGCTTTGAAAGTGAGAGAATTTCAAGAAGCTTTCTTGAAACCAAAGAAATAAAATATATCAGTATTTAGTATATTAAAAACGCTCCCAAATAAAAAGAGAATCCTCAGGGCAAAGGATTCTCTTTTTATTTTTATACAATTTATCAGATTGTTAAATACCGTAATACTAAATATTATGATGTAAATATAGTCGTATAAGTTTCAACCTCTTTACAAAGTCGATCAATTACATAGGTAATATAGATGAATGGTATTTTTTATTCGACGATTAAACCTAAATCCGCTAAAATTCACCTTTTGAAATATGCACAAATAAAAAAAGAATCCTCAGGGCAAAGGATTCTTTTTTTATATTTTAAACAATTTATCAGATTGTTAACACTTCAATACTAAATAGTAACAGTGTAAATATACTTTAGTATTTCTTCTACTTTGAACAAAGTCGATGAAAATATAATTATATATAGATAAGTGGTCGTAATAGTTCGTTAAACTAACAAACGAAGAAAAAATTATAAGAAACGTACACGAAATATATAAACAAAAAAAAAGAACTTTTGGGGCATTAAAAGTTCTTTATATCTTACAATTTACCAGATTGTAATTATCGTAATACTAAATATATGCAACAAATATAGAGGGATGTATTAAATAGATTCTCAAAAGTCGATAAGTCGATACCATAGTGTAGACGAATGACAGTATTTTGACGACAAGTGTGGTATTAAAATCTTTTTACCAGAGAATCAGATAGTTAATACTTTATGCACATACAATTAAAGAGAAATTAGATATAAAGAATTACTGCAATAAAACTACTCTTAAAGAAAGTTTACGTAAGTGATATTAGTATATATATAGTTTACAAGCACATACAGACATTTTACCATTGTTTTTCATATTGAAAAGCACCATACAAGATACTTTATATAAAAAGCGAAAGGAACGTTCCCCAACGCTCCTTTCTGTTTGTAGAATAATAAACCTCAATAAAATACTCATTGAAACTTGATCTAATGTAGTAAAAGATACCGTACAAGTCGTAAATTACTTTGTAAGCGTTAAAAAATAAAAATAAGCGTTATGTTTTGTGTAGAAAAACAAAAAAGGAGTGTCCCCCAACACTCCTTTTTGCATAAGAAATATATTCTCCTTTTAAGCGGACTTACATGTAATCATGTAAATTTTATCTTTTGAAGAATAAATAACCTAAAAAACCTACGGTAAACTTAGACAAAGTACTTGTATGATAAAAGAAAATGCACACGTAATTTATAAATTACGGGCAAATATTTAAGACTTTAAATTGCTGATTACCAGATTCTAACAACTTATTTTTTTACATGTTTTTCATAAAAAAACTGAGTCGTTCTGAGACCCTATTTTTCATGAATTTGTTGATAAGAATCGGAATTTAAATTTGGAATTAAGATGTTTAAAGGCGATTTGTCCTTAAAAAATACATCTTCTTTTGAAAAAGAAAAACTTATAAAAGTCCGCTTTCATCCAAACTATCTTCGATGGTTTTACGAACAACTTTATATGCTTTTCGTTGTCCAAGAAGTCGAAAAGCAAAGGTGTAAAAACCACTTTTAGTGAGCGATTTTATAATGGTACGAATTCGTTTTTTAATAGGTTTTTTATACACCTTATCAAAAGTTTCCATATTGTATTTTGGATACTTCGGATATTCTAAATTCGCATCTATTCCATACGTATTTGTATCAAACTTTTTATTGATGACTTGCAATGCTCGCATGTCGGGAATAATTGGAAAGTATTTAGGCTCTTTATTTAAATCATCTTTATCACTATACGAAAAACGATCTTTAGCTGCTTCCGTAACTTGTGCGCCAAATCGTTTGACAATATTTCTATTTTCTACCGCGAAATAATAACGTAAAAACGATTGGCAATTTTTTCTTCCCAAATGAAAATCATGTTCACGGAACGATTCGTCTAAAAATCCACCAAAACCACTTAAAGGTGCAGATGCTAAATCTTTTTTGGAACGAATCCATCCTTCTGCTGTTTTATGTTTTCGTTTGGGTTCTACCAAAAACTTGGTTCGATTGCTTAAAGATAAAGCTTCTAAAATTCCATCTTGATTAAACATCACCTGATTTCGCAATGCTTTAAACATTCCTTTCGCAATAGAAATAATATCACGCTTGCTATCATACGGATCTAAATCGTGATCTTGATTTGGAAAAGGATCTACCATCATAATGGCATAATTATCATCTTCACGAATGGTTTCATTTTTTTCAATGAGTACTTTCATACAAATACCAAAAGGTTCATTGTTAATCAATCCGCCATCTACAGAATTAAATTTATATACATCATCTTTCTTCAAATCAACACGAATGCCTTCACTCCTATCAAATAAATATTTTGGATAACGTGCTACATATTCATGCGCAATGGTAATTTCTCGCGATTTTAATCCAATAGGAAAAGCAGAAGTACTTAATGTGGCATTTTTCAAATAATTCACATGTTCTTTATCCTTTAAATCCAATACAAAATATAAAGAGTCTTCATGTTCAGGAATTCCTGATTTATGTTCGTCATTTGCTATTTTATACCGAAAAAATCCTCCGTGATTGGTAATTACGCTTTCACTATCTTTAAAATCAATATTAAAGTTCAATCCGCGCAAGTTGGTCGTTGTCAACACCAAGTCTAAACTTTTGGAAACATAATTTGGAAATGCCACATGATCATTTGTTTTCAACGCATTGTCTGCAATGGTCTCTATAGGCGCTACATTTAATAATGATTCTGGATATTCGTCAACTTTCAAATCATCTATATTCAACAATTTCATCAAAGACGTTTCCGTATCAGTATCTGCCATTTTTACCCAAGATTGGTAAAAGACATTATTTTCTCCATTCGGATTGTCTTTATTTACAAAACGATGATCTTTGTCCAACAAACTCAATACTGTCAACGTTCCAGTAATTCCACCTGCCGAAGCGCCACTTAACACTTCCAATTCTACATCATGCATCGGAATAGAATCGTCATACTCAGGATGATTTTCCCCAAGTTCTCGATTGCGTTTTTTAGCGTTTTCCCACAAATGCAATGATTCTAATAAATAATCAATCACACCAGCGGTATAGGCTCCTGCTGAAACAGCGCCAGCCATGGTAATACATATTTTAAACTTTTTCGTAGGCATTTTCATAGTAATTTCTGGATAAATATAGCGTTTTAACATGCTTTTTATTGCAGTATTCACATAAAGGACATGCAATTTTTAACAAATTAATACCAACCGTGTACAACACTCGCAATCATAATGTTTGTTATATTTGTAATCGTAAAATCATAAGAATGAAGATTGAACAAATATATACAGGTTGTTTAGCACAAGGTGCGTATTATATAGAGTCTAATGGAGAAGCTGCAATAATTGATCCATTACGAGAAACTCAAACATATATTGACAAAGCAGCGGCTAACGGCGTGAAAATCAAGTATGTTTTTGAAACGCACTTTCATGCAGACTTTGTGTCAGGTCACTTAGATTTGGCAAAAGCAACTGGCGCAACTATTGTTTTTGGTCCAAATGCAAAGACAGATTACGAAATGTATAGCGCCAAAGACAATGAAGTATTCTCTTTGGGAGATATTCAAATAAAAGTTTTACACACGCCAGGTCACACCTTAGAATCTACCACGTATTTATTGATGGATGAAAACGGTAAGGAACATGCTATTTTTTCTGGAGACACCTTATTTTTAGGTGATGTTGGACGACCAGATTTGGCCATTAAATCAGATTTAACCAAAGAAGATTTAGCAGGAATGTTATTTGATTCACTTCGTACGAAAATCATGCCTTTAGCAGATGATATTATTGTATATCCTGCACATGGTGCTGGTTCTGCTTGTGGAAAGAATTTAAGTAAAGAAACCGTTGGTATTTTAGGAGAACAAAAGCAAACCAATTATGCGTTGCGTGCCGATATGACTAAAGAAGAGTTTGTAAAGGAAGTATTAGATGGCATTGCGCCACCACCACAATATTTTGCTAAAAACGCACTTTTAAATAAAGTTGGATATGCTACTTTTGAAACTGTTTTAGAAAAAGGAAATATCGCCTTAACTCCAGAAAAGTTAGAAGCATTAGCCAACGAAGAAAATGCATTGGTATTAGATGTTCGTAATCGAAAAGACTTTTTAAGAGAACATATTCCGAATAGTATTTTTATTGGCTTAGACGGAAGCTTTGCTCCTTGGGTTGGCGCTTTGATTAAAGATTTACAACAACCTATCGTTTTAGTAGTTCCGGAAGGAAAATCTGAAGAAGCTATTACACGACTTTCTAGAGTTGGGTATGACAATACTTTAGGATATTTAGCAGGAGGAATCAAAGCATGGAAAGCTAGTGGAAGAGAAACTACAAGTATCACTTCTATCTCGGCTGAAGAATTTGCAAATCGTACTAAAAACAGCGACTTAAATATCTTAGATGTTCGTAAAGCTGGCGAATATAAAGCAAAACATATTGAAGATGCACAACATTTTGCGCTCGATTATATTGATAAAAACATGAATGAAGTTGACGCAAACAAAGCATATCATATTCATTGTGCTGGTGGATATCGCTCTGTGATTGCTGCTTCTATCTTAAAAGCACGTGGTTTTCACAAAGTAACCGATGTTGCTGGTGGATTTGCTGCAATTAAACAGACAGACATTCCTTTGACAGAATTTGTTTGTCCGTCTACACTCTAATAAACATTACATCACACACTCAAAAATAAGTAGATATTCTTATCTAAATGTCAAATTGAGCACAGTCAAGATTCCATAAAAACGATATTCGTACTTTAACTTCTCGACTGTGTTCATAGTGACAATTACTAACTTTCAATAGCCATTTCGGTTCTTATTTTTATTTTTCAAACAACTACTTTCCCAAAATTACCATTCATTTTCTAATACGTACTATTTGTACTTCTTCTTGCAGATTACTTTTGTCATGTTATAAAAAATAAATCATAAAAAAAGATATAAACATGAGTAAAAGAGCATTAATTATAGGTGGTAGTAGTGGAATTGGAAGAGCAACTGCACAAAACTTATTAAATGAAGGTGTTGAGGTACACGTAGTTGGTACAAACGCCACAAAATTAGAAGCATTTAAAAATGCAGCTGACGGAAATTTACACACACATCAAGTAGATATTACCAATGCAACACAAGTTGAGGCGTTGAATGAAAAAATCAATGGATTGGATAATTTAGATTATTTAGTGAATGCTTCTGGAATTTTTGGACCAAAAGCCTTTTTAGATCATACGGTTGCTGATTATAATTCATACCAAGATTTAAACCGCGGTTTTTTCTTTATTACACAAGCTGCTGCTAAGAAAATGAGTTTGACAAATGGTGGTGCCATCGTCAATGTAGGTTCTATGTGGGCAAAACAAGCGGTAAAAGCAACGCCTTCTTCAGCGTATTCTATGCAAAAAGCTGGGCTGCATTCGTTGACACAGCATTTAGCAATGGAATTGGCAGATCATAAAATTCGTGTGAATGCGGTTTCTCCTGCAGTTGTGGAAACTCCTGTATACGAAAGTGTTTTTGGAGGAAAACAAGAAGCACATGACGCTTTGCAAAATTTCCATGGATTCCATCCAATTGGACGTAATGGAAAAGCACAAGATGTAGCAGATACGATTTCTTATCTATTGTCTGATAAAGCTTCTTGGGTAACTGGTGCTATTTGGGATACCGATGGTGGCGTTATGTCTGGAAGAAATTAATTCTACGAACAACTTTCTATTCAAGGCAAAGTTTTATAGGCTTTGCCTTTTTTAATCTTTAAAAAAACAATTATGTACGATATGACTAACTTAAAGCAGTTAGGTGCTTTAGGAAAAAACGCGCCTGCTGCTATGAAAGCATTCCAAACCTTAGATCAGGCTGCACTTGGAGATGGAATCATTCCGAAAAAATATAAAGAATTAATGGCAATTGCTGTAGCTTTGACTACACAATGTCCGTATTGTTTGGAAATTCATAAAAAACATGCGATTGACGCTGGCGCAACCCAAGAAGAATTGGCAGAAGTTACTTTTATTGCTGCTGCCTTACGTGCTGGTGCTGCCGTAGTACACGGAACACATTTAATGGAACACTAATGACGCAAAAAAAAGCTAGATATATTATTATTGGCGCTGGTTTGTCTGGTTTAACAACCGCTTTTAAATTACATCAAAAGGGAGAAACCAATGTATTGATTTTGGAAGCCAGAGATCGTATTGGCGGTCGTATTATGACTGAGAATCATATTGATTTTGGTGCGACTTGGTTTCAGAATCATCATGAAAATTTATCAAGCCTTATAGAAGAAGTAGCCGTTGAAAAGTTTCATCAATTTAGTGATGGGAAAAGTGTTTTGGTATACAATTCTATGGCTCCTGCACATTATTTTGAGAACGATCCAAAGTATCCATCAGCATTTCGAATTGCTGGTGGATCTGCTGCATTGATTGAAAAATTGGCTTCTTTTTATACTGAGCAAATTCACACGAATACTGTTGTTTCTGAAATAAAAGAAGTTGATAATCAAATTTTTATCTCCACAAATAATGGCAATTATATAGCAGATAAAGTCATTGTAACTATTCCGCCAAGAATCGCTACAAACATTATATTTTCGCCCGAATTGCCTGCTCATTTGATACACGATATGAAAAATACGCATACATGGATGAGCAATGCTATGAAAGTAGGTTTGACTTTTAAAACTCCTTTTTGGAAAGTCAAAGGGTTTTCGGGAACGCTTATTGGGCAAATTGGTTGTGTGACCGAATTGTACGATCATTGTTGCGCAGACGAAAAGACATTTGCCTTAATGGGATTTGTCAATGAAGCTTTGCGCGATCTTTCTAAGGAAGAACGAAAAGCTAAAATTTTAGCCTATTTACAAAAATATTTGGGAGACGAAGTACTGAATTATGTCACCTACGAAGAAAAAGATTGGTCGCAAGATGGTTTTACAGCTTCTAGTGATATTAAGTCTATTTACATGAGTCCGCGTTATGGAAATTCGAAATTTCAGGAATTTTACCTCAACGGAAAATTGTTATTTTCTGGAGCAGAAACCTCTTCTATTCACGGTGGTTATATGGATGGCGCTGTGTTTAGTGGTTTGAAAGTTGCAGAGAAAATTTTATCGCAAGAATAAATATTAAAAACTTATTGTATTTTTAATTGATTTTTGAAAGATTCTATAAAAAATATCGCGCAGTACCATTTGCATAAAGCACATCCTGAGAAACTTCAGTTTGAGATGTATGATTTGCAGGCATACCGAAAGCGAAGTTGTGAAAAAGCTGCAATTCCGCATTCACATAGTTATTATCAGATTATTTGGTTTTTTGAAGATGGCGGCACACATTGTGTTGATTTTGAATCGTATGAAATTCAAAAAAATATGATCTTCTTTATTGCCAAAGATCGCATTCATGCTTTTGATGATAATTTAGCCGTACAAGGTTTGCTTATTCATTTTAACGAAAGTTTTTTTATGCACAATGATGTAGATGTTTTTTTAAAGTATCACATTTTCAATTCGCAAGAAAATCCACAATATGTTATTGATGAAGATACTGCTGAAACGGCTCATTTACATACAAAGTTGATATCGCGAGAGCTTTCAAACCGATCGCAATTTGGATATGAAGACAGCATTCGATTTTCTTTGAAGGCTTTGTTAATCAATTTGGAACGTGTTCATCAAAAAGAACAATATCGTCAATTGACATTTCACAGTCATTACGAATTGCAATTCGCAAAGTATAAAGAATTCGTAGAAGAAAATTATTCCAAAGGACTTTCGGTAGCTGATTATGCGCAACTTTTACACATTTCATCCAAAACGCTGAATACTATTACCAAAGAAATTGCCAAAAAATCAGCTTCTCAAATTATTGCAGATCGTATCGTTTTACAGGCAAAACGTTTATTAAAATTTACTTCCTTACAAATTGGTGAAATTGCTTTTAAAGTAGGTTTTGAAGATCCTTCTTATTTTGTAAAGTACTTTAAAAGGCATGTGGGAATTGCACCTACAAATTTTAGAAATGAAGTCATTTAACATATATCGACATACATTTTATTGATTTTTCTTTCATAAATACTACAAAATGTACGATAGCGTGCGGTTTCATATACACTACATTTAGTGCGATAAACCTAATATTCTTCACATTATGAAAAAAAGTAAATTTAGAAAACTGAAACTCAGCAAAGAATCAATTTCCAAGTTAGAACAATCAAAAATCGGTGGCGTAGTGCCAGCTGGGACTTGTGAAGGTCCTTGTGAAGGAGGAACTGGTTGTTGCAATGGCTCACAAGGAGTTTGCTATGATCCAGAATCGTATAGCGGATGGCAAATTTGTATATGCGATATAGAGTTTTAGAAGTATTGAAAATTAAATTGTTTTCAAAAACCTAGTAAAATTCACTTCATTGTAGATCTGTGACATACTTATACTGTGTCTATCAAATTAGGAATGAAGTGAATTTTATAACTATTTCATATCGCAAAAAGCTAAAAATTTACATCACTTCGTACGCCACTATCTGCTTTTTTAAACTTTTCTTTAACAGTTTCTCCGGAACCTTCTGCTCCGCCTTTTACACTAAACATTTGTGTTTTTGGTATTGCTCTTGCAATTAATTTGTTCTTTTTCATAAAAATATTATTTAATTAATAGTGTCTGTAAAGAACGAATCATTACCCAAAATAATTGTTGTTTTTAAAAAGTTTATGATTTCCAATAATCATTTGCTGCAGCAACTGTTTGGAAATTAACAGCAATGACATGTGACGCCATGGTAAGACCAGTTGGATTGTTGGCGTATTCTGGTCGTAATTTTTTTAATACTTCTACATTTGGTTGTGTGGATTTTACGCCCATCCTGGAGAGTTTGATGGCAAGTTCATATCCTTCTTGTGGCGTTGAGGTTTGCAAGCTATGCAGCCATATTTCTGGTGATTCCATTGTATTATTTTTAGTTTGAAGTAAATATAATATGGAAATTATATGCTTCTTAAGGACGATTGAATCAAAACATGGACAATTAAATCAATCGGTTGTTTTTCAATTGTTTTCGGAATTCTTTTGGAGAAATATTGGTATGTTTTTTAAAAACTCTGCTAAAATATAAAGGATCGTTATAGCCTACTTCATAAGCAATATCTTTGATGGAATTATTGGTTAGAAATAGCTTATTTTTTGCACTAGCAATGCGTTTTAAATTGAGAAGTGTTACAAAACTATTTTGGAAGTATTTTTTACATAAGCGATTGAACGTAGAGACAGATACTTCTATTTTTTTTGCATAAAATTCGGCAGAAGATTCTTTGATAAAATGCGCATCTATCAATTTTTCTATTTGATAATGTATGTTTTCTTTCCTTGCAGATTCAATTTTTTGTTTTCCTTTTTTATAGCGAACTGCTTGTATGAGAAGCATTTTTAATTGACTTGCTATCATGTCTTGTTGCCCAATATTTTTCTGTGATAGTTCCGCTTGTATCTTAGCATAATAGCTACATAAATCGTCATATTCTATTTGAGAACAGCGCAATATGGTATCATTCATAAAATTATTGAACAATAATCCTTGACAACCAATATCTTTTGCATGAATGTCGATACAGAAAAAATCAGGATGAAACTGAATGCATACTCCTTCAAAATTTCCTTTGAATTGTAGTTTTTGATACGGATAGTAAAATAAGATATTCTGTTTCGCAATTGCTTTTTCGTTCCCATCGGTAGTTACGGTACAATTGGCATCAGTAAAGAAAAAGACTCCATAAAAATTTGGATTTTTAAAGAGAGCTGAAAATGAGTCATTTGCGATAATGGATACCGTTAATATCTTTTCGTTCTTTTTATTATAGAGTGCATGCATCATGTATTACAAATGTATTTTATTTATACATGCACTTCTTTTTTATATGATTGTTTTCTTTTATTCACTTATAAACTATTGTTTTATAAATAGCAAAAAGGCGCTGGTTAGGCGCCTTTTCTGTGTTAAAAATCACTCGCGATTTTTTATTTTTTGTTATAAATTATTACAGTTGTAATAAGCGGTTTTTAGTATAAGAATCTTAATGCAGTAATGTCATTGTTATTGAACTCTCCATCTTCTGAAGAACTGAAACAAGCATTCATTAGAGACGTTGGGTCCCATCCTGTTGGAGTTCCTGGGATGTGGATTGCTCCTACTCCAGCGCTTCCTTCGTTTGTATTTTGTCCACAACTTTGTCTGCTAAAGTAATCTGAGTGACGGAATCCGATTGAGTGTCCAATTTCGTGTCCGATTACATGCTCATGTACATTGTTGTCATAAAGACTACTATTTAATCCTGAATTGATACGTACAAATTGGTTTGGTGCTCCTCCTGAAGGGAAACCTGCAGATCCACCTGCTCCACCTGGTACTTGGAAAACTACCATATCTTTATCTTGCCAGTTAGTTCCATAAGTTAATTGGAAGCTAATGTCTAAGTTTAATCTGTTATAGTTGTTTACAGCCCATTGAAGTCCTGTACGCATTTTTTGTGTAAGTCCGTTTGAATTATTTCCTGTATATCCGATGATTGTAATTACACCATCATTTACTAAGTTATTTGTGCGGTATTGTTTACTTGTAATATCTCCTCCCAATTCCATGTTCATTATTTGGTCACGAGTCATGAAGATATCACCTTCTAGCATATATCCTTCTTCAAGTTTACCTCCTGGTTTCTCCATTGAAACCTCTTGCATATCATATACATTGAAGTGTAGGGATTGTGCTTTTTGTAGTACTTCTTGTGGGATTCCGATAGCAGTATCTTGCTCTTCGTCTACTGTGTTAGTGTCTTTACTACAAGATGTGAAAGTAAGCCCCATAGCAATTACCATTAGCAATGCTAAATTTTTAAATTTTTTCATTTTAGAAGTTTTTTCGGTTAATGTTAATAATTGTTTGGAGCGATTTTTAACACATGACAAAACTATAAATTCAGTTAAATAATTCCTAATAATATGTTAAAAAGATTGAAGATATTTAAAAAATTAACAGATTTATGCGCTATTGTTAAATATTTATCAAAAAAATAGGCGCTTTACAAAAAGCGCCTATTGATATCTAATATGCTAAAAATCTTTACTTTACCTAAATTATTTCTGCGGAAAGTCCAGCTTCTAGCAATTTACTACATCTTGGTTTTAAGTCTTTATACTCTCCTGTCTTCACCGTACATTTTCCTTTATAATGAACAATTATAGAACATTGTTCTGCCTGTTCAGCAGTATGATCGCATGCGTATATTAACGTTTCAATGACATGATCAAAAGTATTTACATCATCATTGTATAATACAATTTCATTGTTCTTTTGTACATCTTCTAAGGTCAGTATTTCTTCCTGAATTTTTTCTTGTGTACTCATATTCAATATTTTACTGCGAATTTACAAATTTTAACGAAACCCAATTGTTTTTTTCGAGTTTGTCTGCAAATTTTAACTTGTTTTTTACACATTCATCCGTAATCATAGGAATATCTTCGGTATAAAAACCACTTAAGAAGAGAATTCCGTTCTCATGTAAACAAGCTGCATATTGATGAATATCATTCAATAGAATGTTTCTGTTGATGTTTGCGATAATGATATCATAGCTTTTTCCTTCCAACAAAGCAACATCTCCTTCATATACAGATATATGGTGACAGTTGTTACGTTCTACATTTTCAAGCGAATTTAAATAGCACCAATTATCAATGTCAATAGCATCTAATGGCTTGGCTCCTTTCATTTCAGCTAAAATGGCCAATACGCCAGTTCCGCAACCCATATCTAATACTTTTTTATCCGTTACATCGGTGTTTAAGATATGCTGCAACATCATATGCGTAGTTTCATGATGTCCAGTTCCAAAGCTCATTTTGGGTTCAATTACAATGTCGTACGCAACCGATGGTTTTTCATGAAAAGGTGCTCTTACCACACATTTCCCATCTACTTCGATAGGTTCAAAATTCTTTTCCCATTCTTCATTCCAATTGACTTGTGCAATTTCTTCTTGCTGGTAACTAATGGTAAATTCTGTACTTTTTAGTATTTGAATTTCATCCAAAATCGCATCGTGCCAATCTTCTTTTTGAATGTACGCATTGACACCTTCTTCATTTTCTACAAAGCTTTCAAAGCCTGCAAAACCTAGTTCTGCTATTAGTATTTCAGTAGCGGGTTGTACAGGTGATACTTTGAAGGTATATCCAATATAAGTTGTAGACATATTTTTTAGAATGCATTTATAATCGCAACAAAATCTGCTGCTTTTAGTGAAGCTCCACCAATTAATCCACCGTCTACATCTTCTTTTGCAAAGATTTCTGAGGCATTTGCTGGTTTTACACTTCCTCCATATAATATTGATAGTTCGTCAGCAACATCGCTTCCAAACTTTTCTGAAATCGTTTTACGAATAAACGCATGCATTTCCTGTGCTTGTTCTGGCGAAGCAGTTTCTCCTGTTCCAATAGCCCAAACTGGCTCATAGGCAAGTACTATATTTTTCCAAGCTGAAGCTTCTAAGTGAAATAGTGCGTTTTTAAGCTGACTTTCAACTAGTGTAAAATGATTTCCAGCTTTACGATCTTCTAATTCTTCTCCAAAACAGAAAACAACTTGAATGTCATTTGCTAATGCAGCATCTACTTTTTTAGCTAGTAATTCGTCTGTTTCATCAAAGTATGCTCTGCGTTCACTATGTCCAAGTATCGCAGTATTTACACCTACACTCTTTAGCATTGTAGCTGAAATTTCACCTGTATATGCGCCTTTAGCTTCTTGATGCATGTTTTGAGCAATTACTTCTATGTTGTGTCCTTTTAACACGTTAAACGCTTGAAAAAGATTTACAAAAGTTGGCGCTACCATGATATTTACATCTGTATTTGGTACTTGTGCAATTAAATCATTTAGTAATGCTTCCGTTTCTGAAAGATCATTGTTCATTTTCCAGTTTCCTGCAACTATTTTACGTCTCATTTTATTATTTTTTATTGACCTATTTACGTTTTATTTTAATGCTTTTAGCAATGCTTCATCTGTTGTTTTGATGGCTTCATAAAGTTTGATACTTCCATCGGGATTGATAATCATGTATCTCGGAATCCAATCGACTGCAATAGCTTTTGCAAATGTACCTTTCATTCCTGACTTTAGAAAGTAGTGTTCGCCGACAAGCGCGTGCTTTTTGACTCCAGCTTTCCATTGCTGTACTTTTCGGTCTAAAGATATAAATAGGTATGTTAATTGCGGATTATTTTTTTGAATTTCTTTTATTCCGGGAATTCCCACCAAACAATCGCGACACCATGAAGCCCAAATGTCTACAAAAATAGTTTTTCCTTTGTATTTTGCTAAAATGTTTTCAAAAGTATTCGTTTCTCCATCTATAGAAAGCATCGTTTCTTGTAACGCTTCTGGAGGAAATTCTTTTAATATTTCCTTTTGACAGCTTACGAGAACAACCGCAAGTATCAACATTTGTATGATAGCCTTCATGTTATTTTTGAATGGTAATTTTTGTCTTTTTGGTAATATATGGATAGATTTCATTGACATCTTTGTTTTTCATAGAAATACAACCTAAGGTCCAATTTCGTTTTTCATCAATCATGTTGTCCATTCCGTCTGGCACACCGTGAATTCCGACTTCGCCACCAATGGTTTCTCCATCTTTTATGATGCCATTTGCTTTCCGCTGATTGAACTTTTTCCACGATTCTGCATTTGGGTAATCTATCCAAATAAATTTTGACCAATTGCGATGCGGATATTTGTCTCGTACACCAAATACACCTTCGGGCGTTCGTTTGTCTCCTTCTTTTTCTTTATCATCTACTGGATTTCCTCCAAAAACAACATGGTATTCTTTTACCAAAGTATCTGCTGCAAATACAGAAAGTTTATAATCGCTTTTATCGATAAGAATACGTATTGGCGTTCCATCGGGCAATAGCTTTTTTATAGGTGTTTTTTCAGCTTTATGCTGTTGATTTTCATGCTTGTTTTTACAAGACGATGCACATATTATGATACCAATACAGACGAAAAAGAATCTAAAAACTTTCATATTAATTTTATCGCTATTTATTCTATAATGAATTGTCGTACTTCTGAATTGGAAATGTTCCCGCTAGGATCTTTTGATTCAATTTTCCAATAATATATTCCTGTTGTTAAGGTTTCTGTGTGCGTTTCGGCGGTTAACATCATTGCCACTTGCGTTACTGGCGGATTTACAGTATCAATATAGACTGCATATTCTAAGAGTTCGGTTTCTCCATCATCTGGATCGTTTCCTTCCCAAGTGAGTACGACATCCGTTGTGGTCACTGTTGCTCCATTGTCTGGACTTGTGAGTGTTGCTGGAAATGGCAAATAGTTTGATATCGTATTGAAAGGTGTTTGAAACTGCCATGTTACGCCAGTTACAGAAGCATCTTCACTATCGGTTGCGGTAATATTCCAAGAATAGGAAGTTCCTTTATCTAAAGTAATACTGGTAGAAGTTCCTGTTAAATTTTCCGTAGCAACAATTGCGTTCGTCGTTAAATTTCTGATGGAGAATGTATATTCTAGATTGTTATCTTCTACATCTTGAAACGCATTCCACTGAAAATCAACTCTAATTTCAGTTTCAGAGATTTCTTCACCTGTACATACAGCATTGTTATTGGGTTCTATATAGCTACTCGCTGTAGGCGTATTGTTTTCTGGCGCTGGCGCTGGATCAGAATCTCCAGAACTACAACTTACCATGACTATTATTGCGAAAAGTCCTAAAAAATTTTTCATCTATTTATTTCTTTATTAGTTTTTGTGTGAATGTATTTTCGCTGGTTGCTAATTGTACAAAGTACACACCTGTTTTTAATTCTTTTATGTCTATTTTTTGACTGTTCACAGGGGTTTTGATCGTTTTTGTCATGATCAATCTTCCTGATATATCATATATGCTCACACTCGCATTTGTGACATCGCCTGTATTTAGTAAACTTAGGTATACAGCATCACTACTTGGATTTGGTAGCATGATAAAGTTTGCGTCCGAGATTGTTTTTACCATTTCTGTGAACTTTCCTTGACACGCTTTTTCTGTATGAACCTCAACCGTATTTACTGGCTTCGTTAACTGTTTCGTAAATGTTACTGTTGTATTTTCATCTGGAGCGATGATTGTGTGCTCTTCTCCATTGATGAAGATACTGTAGTTCGTTGCTCCTATTAAGTCTATTGTGTATTCGTTACTTCTTGATAATGCTGAATTCGCATTCAATTCCGCTGGATCGCCTATGATTACCGTGAAACATTGCTCATAGTTTTCGGCTGAAATGCTAAAACAAAGCTCATAGGTTCCTGCGTCAAGGTTTTCAATAAGTAAATCTTCTGTGAAGGTACTTACTGGCAGATTTATAGGTATTCCGTTGCGTTTTAAGTCTGCTTCGTAATTGTGATTTGCGATTGCTTTGATGTCAATTTTAGCATTGTCTAAACTTGCGCAGGTTTCGCTTTCGGTTTGTATTAAATAGTTGTCTACAGGAAGTGTAAACGGACAACCATCTACGGAAGTGCCACTATAATACGGACAATCATCATCAACATCTAAGATTCCATCACCATCATCGTCATCATCGCATAAATCGCCTTCGCCATCTCCGTCAAAATCTTCTTGATTTGGGTTCGCTGTGAAAGGACAATTATCGTCTACATCTAGAACTCCATCATCATCATCGTCTTCATCACAAGCATCTCCCATTCCATCATTGTCATTATCATTTTGATCTGCATTTGCAGCGAAAGGACAGTTATCATCTACATCTAAAATAGTGTCATTATCATCGTCGTCATCGCAAATATCTCCAAAACCGTCATCATCATTATCATTTTGATTGTCGCCAGCAATAAGCGGACAATTATCATCTGCATTTAGAATTCCGTCGCCATCCGTATCATCATCACAAACATCGCCCATTCCGTCATTATCTTGATCGGCTTGATCGGCATTTGGTGTATCTGGACAATTATCTTGATAGTTATAAATTCCATCGCTATCAGTATCTTCCACAATACGTGTTTCTGTTTTGTTGGTGATGATTGGCGCATTGAAATCAAAATAAATTCCCGCTCTATTATCTATAATATCTCCAACTTGCACAGTACTTTTTGGTTTGACTCTAAACGCAATATATCCGTGACTGTTGGGTTCATCGTTTGTACTATCTGGCAAGTTGATATCATTGAAGAAAAATTCTAATTCTGGATCTTCTCCCGTTACTAAAGCAACTGAATAGTCATGACTCGCATCAACAGGTTCAAAGGTTTCCCAATCAATCAAATTGCTCATAAAATCTACAATACGAATATTTACTGCTGGCGATGTTCCTTCATTTTGAAAGCGAATGACATAGTGTAAATATTCATCTACATCTTCAATCAGTACATGTTCGCCTTCCAAAACTGTTTTATCATTTGGATCAAAAGATGAAAGTACGACTTGAAATATATTGTCTTGATTGTCATTTGGATTCGCATCTGATGCTAATGGCGCATTTCCTGAAAAGGTTAGAATATCTCCAATATTGTTTGTTGGTGGTGGCAATACATCAAAATAGGCTATGATACTTCTGGTTTCACCTGGAATTAAATTTGTATAATCCCACGTTAGTAAGTTAGTTGCTTGTGTTGTTGGTGTAATGGTTGCTGAAGTAAAATCTAGTTTTGCATCACTAAACGTAAAATTGATGGTTCCGTTTTGAATAGTTGTTCCTTGATTTTCTACTACAATGCTGTATCGTGCTTCAAAACCTGGCACAGCAATATAGACAGGTGCGATAGTTAACGATATATCATCTATTAATGCATTGAACGTAGCACAAAAATCAATTACTTCTGTATTGTCACTTCCCGTAAAAGTTACATTTTGAGATTCAGGTGTCATATCAATTGTACTCTCTGAATTTGGATATACTGAATACAAACCTTCGGGAACTGTTATAGAATATTCACCATTTTCATTGGTAAATGTGGTAAAATAGTTTATTCCATCATAGGCAACAACAGAAATATTTTCTAAAGGAAAATCTGCAGCAGAGCAACCATCTAGATCAAAATCTTGCAAAATGGTTCCTTCAATTGTATTACTCGTGCAAGTTTGAGAAGTAATACATTCTAAGGTATTATTATCAACAGTATAATTTGTGTTATTGGAAACATATTCACAAATTGCGGAACAGTCGGTTAAACCAAAATTATTTTGAATTATTAGATTTCCCCCAATGTTTTGCAGGCTTTCTAAACCATCTAAGCTTCCCAATTGCCAGTTTTCTTCCACAGTAACATTGCCTCCAACAGTATGCAATATTGGAGCCATATTTATAGTTGTAAATTGTTCAGTAATTCTAATTCTGTAATCTTGATTGATTGCATATAAACTCTGAAAGCTTATATTTCCTGTATTTCCCCATGCTCCTATAAAAGAGAGGCTACCACCTATAGTTTGTAATGAATTCATAGAAATTGGAGATGATAAGTCTAAAATATTTTGAAATAAAATAGACCCATCCATATGTGTGAGTGTGTTTATATTAATAGTACCTACATATACGTCATATCCAGAAAAAATCATATCTCCTCCTATAAATGATAAACTATTTAAATTAATTGCTCCTACTCCAGAATTTTCTCCTATTGTAATTCCTCCACCTAAAGTTTCTAGATTTGGAAAATTTAAAGAAGCACTTGTTCCTATGAAAGATTGCGCATCTATTCCAAAAGTAATGTCTCCATTAATAGTTTGAAGTTGAGGTAAACTACTAGGAAAAGCTCTTCCGCCATTAAAATCTAAATCTCCTCCAACAACTTGAAGTCCTGCTAATCCATAACGTATTCCTGCATAATCTAAAGTGATATCTCCTTCAATTGTTCTAAGATTGTTTAAAAAATTTAGTCCCACACTCGTAGTGCATTCATCAAAAATTCCTGTCAAACCAATACTACCTCCTATAGATTCTAATGAAGTAAAATTATTAATTGCATTCACATCATCATCATCCCAATTGACACAAGAAAAGCCAATACCACCTTCTATTCTTTCCAAAAGTGTTAGTCCTGTGAAATCATGAAAATACGTTCTACTGAATCCTAAACCTCCTCCTATAGTTTCTAGGTTGTTAAAAGCATTAAAAGTTATTCTTCTGGAAAGCCCTAAGAAAAGACTTCCTCCAATAGTTTCAACATTGTTGAAGCCATTTATCAAATTCATACTTGGAACGATTGGAGATACATCAGAATCAAAAAAATGACTAAATGTTACAGATCCTCCAACAGTTACTAAACTATTAAAACCTGTGATTTCTTCTAAATCTTCATTCGTTCGAAAGGATAATGTACCGCCTATAGTTGTTAGACTATTAAACCCTGAAATAATTTCTACGGCATGATTGTATTCAAACTTTAGGTCTCCACTTACAGAAACTAAGTTGTTAAAATCAATAGTAGCACTATGGTTAGTGTTCAAAATTTCAAATGATCCATCAACAGAAGTAATGAATCCCAAGCCACTAATATCTGTAACACTACTACTTGATACTGTAATACTCACTGGAATATCAGTGCAGATTGTAGCATAGGTTGCCACAAAGTTATCTACTTCAGATTGTGTACTAAGCATGACATCCGTTGTTGGACATTGGGCTCGTAAGAGGTTGGTATATGTCAATGTAATAATAAATAGCAATACTATTTTTTTCATCATCTTTTTTATTGTTTGATTAGCTTTTTGGTATTATTATAATTCTCGGTTTTTAATGTGATAAAATAAACACCTGCTGTTAAGTTGTTTGTTTTTATATGTTTGTTTTGTATCGGGAATTGTACCACTTCCGTAGAAATGACTCTTCCTGATACATCGTAAATATTCAGTGTTCCGTTTGTTGCCTTATCTCCAATAATTGACGTGATAAAGATATCGCCAGTTGTTGGGTTTGGTATCATTGTGAAATCTATATTTTCAATGGTTTTTACCATTTCTGTGAACTTTCCTTGACACGCTTTTTCTGTATGAACCTCAACCGTATTTACAGGTTTTGTTAGTTGTTTTGTGAACGTTACTGTTGTGTTTTCATCTGGAGCGATGATTGTGTGTTCTTCTCCATTGATGAAAATGCTGTAGTTCGTTGCTCCTATTAAGTCTATTGTGTATTCGTTACTTCTAGATAATGCTGAGTTCGCATTCAATTCCGCTGGATCGCCGATGATTACCGTGAAACATTGCTCATAGTTTTCGGCTGAAATGCTAAAACAAAGTTCATAGGTTCCTGCGTCAAGGTTTTCAATGAGTAAATCTTCTGTAAAAGTGTTTACTGGCAGATTTATAGGTATTCCGTTGCGTTTTAAGTCTGCCTCATAGTTGTGATTTGCGATTGCTTTGATGTCAATTTTTGCATTATCTAAACTTGCACAGGTTTCGCTTTCGGTTTGTATTAAATAATTGTCTACAGGAAGTGTAAACGGACAACCATCTACGGAAGTGCCACTGTAATATGGACAATCATCATCTACATCTAAGATTCCATCACCATCATCGTCATCATCGCATAAATCGCCTTCACCATCTTCGTCAAAATCTTCTTGATTCGGGTTCGCTATGAAAGGACAATTATCATCTGCATTTAGAATTCCGTCGCCATCCGTATCATCATCACAAAGATCGCCTATTCCGTCATTGTCATTATCGTTTTGATCTGCATTTGCAGCGAAAGGACAGTTATCATCTACATCTAAAATAGTATCATTATCATCGTCGTCATCGCAAATATCCCCAAAACCGTCATCATCATTATCATTTTGATTGTCGCCAGCAATAAGCGGACAATTATCATCAATATCTAAAATTCCATCATTATCATCATCGTCATCACAAGCATCTCCTAAACCATCTTGGTCATTGTCATTTTGATCAGTATTTACTATAAACGGACAGTTATCGTCTACATCTAAAATTGTATCATTGTCATCATCATAATCGCAAATATCTCCTAATCCATCATTATCATTGTCATTTTGATTGTCACTTGCGATAAGTGGACAATTATCGTCAGCATTTAATATTCCATCTCCATCCATATCATCATCGCAAGCATCACCCATTCCGTCATCATCTTGATCGGCCTGATCATCGTTTGGAGTGTCTGGACAATTATCTTGATAATTATAGATTCCATCATCATCCGTATCTTCTACTATGCGTGTTTCCGTTTTGTTTGTTATGATTGGCAAATTAAAATCAAAATAGATTGCGGCTCTGTTATCAATAATGTCTCCAATTTGTACGGTGTTTTTGGGTTTCACTCTGAATGCTATATATCCATGGCTATTCGGTTCGTCAGTTGTGCTATCTGGCAGAAAAATATCATTAAAGAAGAATTCCAATTCTTGATTTTCTCCCGTTACTAAGGCTACAGCATAATCGTGACTAGCATCTACAGGTTCAAAGGTATCCCAATCGATCAAATCACTCATAAAATCAACAATACGAATATTCACTGCTGGTGCCGTTCCTTCATTTTGGAAACGAATAACATAGTGTAAATAGTCGTCAATATCTTCAATCAACAAATGTTCTCCTTCTAGTACTGTTTTGTCATTGGGATCAAAAGAACCGATTACCGTTTGGAAAAGACGACTTTGATTATCAATAGGGTTTACATCTCCTGTCAAAGGTGCATTTGCGGTAAAGATTAATACATTTCCAATATCAGTTATTGGTGGTGGTAATACATCAAAAAAGACTCTAATAGACCTTGTCTCACCTGGAATTAAATTGGCATAATCCCACGTAAGTGAACTCGTTGTTTGTGTAATAGGCGTAATTGTAGCTGAAGTAAAATCTAGATTTGTCTCATTAAATAAGAGTTCAACTGTACCACTTTGTAATGTTGTTCCCTGATTTTCTACAACTACATTATACCGCGCTTCAAAGCCTGGCATTGCATCATTTTCTGGAATTATTGTTATGGAGATATCGTCTATTATTGTGTTGTATGAGGCACAAAAATCTACAATTTCTGTGTTGTTTGTTTCTGTAAGAGTTATGTCTTGAGATATCGGACTTATATCTATTGCACTTTGAATATTTGCAGAAACAGTATAAGATCCTTCTGGCACAACCATATAGTATTCTCCATTAGCATTGGTAAAAGTTGAATAATTGTTGGTACCGTCAAAAGCAACAACTTCTACATTTCCGTATGGAAAATTATCGGCTGTACATCCATTAAATCCTGAATCGAATGATATAACTCCTTCTATTTCGAATGCAAAACAAGTTGCAGCTGAATCAACACACAATACAGAAGCATTGTCTAAATTGAAATTGGTATTATTGGCTATGTATTCACAAATTGCTGCACAATTTTGAGGACCAGATCCAATAATCAATTGTCCTCCAATATTTTGAATCGACTCTAAACCTTCTAAGCTTTGAAAAGCGTATGCTATCTCAACATCTCCGCCAACGGTATGTAATATTGGAACAAAATTTTCAAAACTACCTGGTCCGTCTGAAGCATTGGACAAGTCAAAGTTTCCGCTAATTTCGTATAGATTTTGAAATTCTAAGACGTTAGGGCTTCGGTTCATTTTTAGATTGCCTCCTATGGTTTGTAATGAATTCATAGAAAAAGAATAGGTAGACATTGTTCTTGGCAAATAATCAACTATAATAGAACCATTCATCTGTGTCAAGGAATTCATAGAAATTTGCCCTATTTGCGTCCCTTCATTTATTTCGATCAATTCATCTGGACTTGACGGGGGATCATACGGATAATAAGTATAACCTCCTGATATGTCAATATCTCCTCCCAAATATGTCAAATTATCAAAGTTAATTTCACTTACATCTTGTTCCGTTTCATAACCATTTGAAATTATCAAACTTCCGCCTAAACTCTGAAGATTCGGAAAATTTAAAGATATGTCTGTATTTGCGTATATGAAGTAATTTCCAGTATCTTCAACAAGACCTGAAGCCTTGATATCTCCGCCTATAGTTGTAATATTTGGAAGTGTCGTAAACGACCGAACTCCATACAAAAGTAGATCGCCTTCAACATTTTCTATTGAAGTTAATCCACTTGGTAAGCTAGCTAAATTGACTGATAAATCGCCTTCAATGGAAGTAAGATTGGATAAAAAATCTAATCTCACACTCTTTAACCCACAATGAATAGTTCCTTGGATATACAAATCGCCTCCTATGGATATTAGTGAAGTAAAATCATTAAATTCATTTACTTCTTCTTCTGTGATGGTTGTACATCTAAAATTAATATCTCCATCGATGCGTTCAAGTGATGTAAGTCCTAAAAAACTATTAAACCTAGTTTCTATCACTCTAAAAGTTCCTCCTATCGTTTCTAAATTGTGAAATGCATCAACCGCAATAGTTGCTGTCTGTTGTATTTCAAGATTTCCCCCAATACTTGTTAAACTATTGAATCCGCTTATTAACTCAAGATGATTATCGTAAAATCCTGTTGTATTATCATCGTAAAACAAATTTGAAAAATATAGGCTGCCTCCTATAGTTACCAAATTGTCAAAACCTGAAATTTCTTCTATTATATGCGTATCTTGAAAACTTAAGCCTCCCTGTATCGAAGTAATAAAGCTCAATGGGCTCAAATCAGTTACGTTCCCTCTAATGATCAAATTCCCTGGTAAGTCTGTACATCCACCAAATGTACCGGCAAAGCCGTTTACTTGTGCTTGACCATTTAAAGACACATCTCCTGTTGGACATTGTGCATGCAAATTATAGACACCAAGAAATAGCACTATAAATAGTGTGATTTTTTTCATTGGAATGGTTGTTTTATTTTAAACGTATCTTGGGATCGAGGTAACTGTATACAATATCTACTAAAATATTGATAATTACAAACATGGAAGCGATTATTAATACAGAGCCCATGATAATTGGCAAGTCTTGACTGTTTAAAGCATCAACAATTTCTTTTCCGAGTCCGTTCCAACCAAAGATGTATTCTACAAAAACGGCTCCTGCCAACATGGAAGCAAACCAACCTGAGATTGCTGTAATTACTGGATTTAAAGCATTTTTCACAGCATGTTTTCGTATGATTTTAAATTCGCTCAAACCTTTGGCGCGTGCCGTTCGAATGTAATCTTGGTTGAAGACTTCTAATAATGAATTTCGCATGAGTTGAATGACAACGGCCAACGGACGTATTCCTAAAACAATGGCTGGTAAGATGAGGTTTTTCCAACGAATACTGATAGATTCTCCAAAATCATCTACCTCATACAAACTTCCTGTCATGTTTAATCCTGTAAATTCATGCAATAGAAATCCAAATATCCACGCAAATAATATGGCGCTAAAGAAAGAAGGCACACTCATTCCTAAAGTACTTATGATTTGAATCATTTTGTCTAAGAAAGTGTCTTTGTACAAAGCGGAAATGATTCCGAATATGATTCCGAGCAACATGGCAATACTGATAGCTGCTACTGCCAACACAATGGTGTTGGGCAAGGTTTCTTTGATGACTTGTGCGACACTTTTTCCCGATTTTTGAAAGGATTCCCGCAGATACGGAAGTTTTAATGCCATCGTTGTATTCCCAACAGTAAATAGTTTCGCAGCACTGTATTTTTTATCCGACAAATACGTATAATCATCTTCTTGTGTAGAATGAAAAGATATCGGCAATAAATCGTTGAGGTAATATGCATATTGCGTCAATATAGGTTTGTCAAAACCATATTTTTTCTTCACCACAGCAACTTGTTCTTCAGTTTGATTTTGTCCAAGCATCATTTTTGCAGGATCGCCCGGTAAAATATTGAACAAGAAAAAAATCACTGTAACCACTCCGAAAAGTGTTAGAAATGCATAGCCAATTTTATGTAATATGTATCTTCCCAAGAATTGTATTTACAGTTTGATAGTATCAAAATCGTTGTAATGTGCTTTTCCAGTGATGGTTCCTTTTTCAACTTTCATAACTCCAGGATTTGATCTCACAGTCGTTTTTAAAGCTGTTTCATCTGCTAAGTAGAAATCAAAATTGAATTCCATAATCGCAGATAAATCTTTTAAAGCATCAGGATCTGCAGCCGATAAACCAATGACTTTATAACCTGCATCAATCGCTTTATCTGTAAATGATTTCACCTTAAAGAAGCCTGCTTCATCAGCTTTGTCTAAATTATACACAATAACCATGATGAGTTTTTCTTCTTCCATCATCATTTCGGTTACATCGCCGTCATCCAAACTTTCAATGGAGAAATCGTGAATTGGTGGTTCGTATCCTTCTTCTATAACTTTACTTGTGACACTTTTGTAGGTTCCGCCTTCCACTTCAGGATAATTGGCACTTAGTGTAGTCACTTCGACATCTTCACCGTTTACATCAAATGTCCATGTATATTTTACGACATCTTTCTTAGCATTTGGCGGATACGTCATTCCCTCCATGATATTTGTGCCTATTTTATACGCTCTAAAATCGAATACTGGTAAATGATTTAATACATGTCTTCCAAAGAAAATACACGCCAACAAACTCACGACTGCGATTCCAATATTTACTTTTTGTGGTAAAATTGGCTTGATATTCTTAATTCCCATGAAAAGAATTAAAATTGCTACTAGCAGAATAATATCTTTCCAGAAACTTTCCCAAGGAGTCAACTTCCAAAAATCACCAAAACAACCACAATCTGTTACTTTTTTGAAGTACGCCGAGTAGAACGTTAAGAAGGTAAAGAAAACGATCAATCCTAATAAACTCCATAATACTGGTTTTTTAAACAAACTCAGTAATATCATCACACCCAAAATGACTTCTAGAATGACTAAAAAGACAGCCATCCATAAGGCGTATGGCGAAAGAAACTCAAGATTTAATACATCTTCTGCAAAGTAATCTGTCAATTTAAATGAAAACCCAACCGGATCATTGAGTTTTATAAAGCCTGAAAAAATAAACAATCCTCCCACAAAAACTTGTGAAAGTATCGTGAGTACTTTTCCGTATATTGTATTGAAGAAAGCTACTTTGTATTTTACAATTTGTAGCCAAATTTGCTTAAATTTTGAATTTTGCGCTTCTCCTGTATTTTCCATTGTAATTTTTTTATGATAGTTCTTACGCAAACCATCTAATTGTTATGCGATGCGCAAGATTTTATGTAAATTTCGTCCAAAATTACCAATTTATAAAAAGAAAAGGACATAAGTTCATTTTAAAGGTATTTATGTATGCAAAGTATAAACTGTAATGGAAAATTAGTATCGCTTGAAACACCGAAAGTGATGGGGATTTTGAATGTAACTCCCGATTCTTTTTATGATGGTGGTATGTATAAGGATGCCGCTTCTATTTTGGCACAAGCAGAAAAAATGTTGACAGATGGCGCTGCGTTTATTGATGTTGGTGCGTATAGTTCGCGACCAAATGCGCCGCATGTTTCTTTGGAAGCAGAAAAACAACGTTTATTGCCTATCTTGGAATTGATTTTAAAAGAATTTCCTGAAACCATTCTTTCTATTGATACGTTTCGTAGCGAAGTTGCCAAAGCTGCTATCAATATTGGCGCTGCTATAGTGAATGATATTTCTGCAGGAAATTTAGATGCTGCAATGATGGAAACCGTTGGCAAACTTGGCGTGCCTTATATTATGATGCATATGCAAGGAACTCCCAAAACAATGCAGCAAAATCCTAGTTATGAACATGTTGTAAAAGATATTTTGCACGAGCTTTCTGAAAAAGTTGCGATGGCACGTTCACACAAGATTAAAGACCTGATTGTAGATCCTGGTTTTGGTTTTGGAAAAACCATTGCGCATAATTATACGATTTTAAAGGAATTGCGATTGTTTGAAATGTTAGATTGTCCAGTATTGGCAGGAGTTTCTAGAAAGTCTATGATTTATAAAGTACTGGAAATTTCGCCGCAAGAAGCTTTGAACGGAACTTCTGTATTGCATACGATTGCTTTGCAAAATGGCGCTTCTATTTTACGTGTGCATGACGTGAAAGAAGCGGTAGAATGTGTGAAGTTGGTAGGGATGTTTGGTTAGGTGTTAGGTCTTTGGTGTTGGGTCTTTGGTTTTGGGTTTTGGGTTTTGTCCATAAAAAAACTGCCTAAAATTTCTTCTAGGCAGCTGTTTAGTGTGTTTCTTAGTTTTTAAAGATCTGGATCACAAAGACAACATTGAATTTCAGCGCAGTAATGTCCGCAATCGAAACAAGTCCCGTTGCTGTAACATTGTCTTTTACCTCCGTTAATTTTGTCTTGTTGCGCTTTGTCTAGCGCTAAAACTCCGTCAATTTTTAAAATTTTGTGTAACATAATGTAAAATGTTTTTTGACTGAATGATATTTAAAGATAAGAATTTTTACACCAAAACTGTTGTATTTTCGTTTTATAGATTCGTTTTTAACATTTTATAGCATTTGCACCATTACTCAAACAAATAATTCGTTTTATTTTATAGTTTCGTTGCTATTGCATAATATTTGTTATTTTTACTTTCTAGTATAGCAAAAACTCACATTGGACTTTTTTAGTTTTTTAAATTTTGGACTGTTAGACTTCATCGAAATTATTCTCGTTGCAGTGCTTTTGTACTATGTATATAAGCTTGTCAAAGGAACTGCTGCTATTAATATTTTTGTCGGAATCGTTATTATTTTTGTGATTTGGAAGATTACGGAAGCACTAGAAATGAAAGTGTTAAGCAATATTTTTGGTGGATTTATTCAAGGAGGAATTATTGCACTCTTTATCGTTTTTCAACAAGAGATTCGAAAGTTTCTACTGATGGTCGGTTCTACAAACTTTGCTACGAAACGTAGTTTTGTGAAACATTTTAAATTCTTAAAACAAGAGATTAATACAGATACTGATGTAGAAGCTATTATTACTGCATGCACTAAAATGTCTTCCACAAAAACAGGAGCTATTATTGTTATAGAACGTAATAACTCGTTAGATTTCGTAAAAAATTCTGGTGATAAGATGGGAATGGACGTAAATGTTCCTACGCTAGAAAGTATCTTCTTTAAGAATAGTCCGTTGCACGATGGCGCTATTATTATTGAAGGAAATCGTGTGACAGCAACACGTGTTATTTTACCTGTTTCTAAAGAAACTATGATTCCACAACGTTTTGGGTTGCGACATAGAGCTGCCGTAGGAATTACCGAAAAAACAGATGCTTTGGTATTGGTTGTTTCCGAAGAAACTGGACAAATTTCATACATCCGTGATGGAGAATTTGTCTTGTATCAAGATGTTGACAAGCTTCAAGAAATGATTCAGAATGATTTGAGTTAGGATAAACTCTTTAATTATACCGCTTCCTGCTGAATGAATTGCACTTCGTATAGGTTTTTGTAGTATCCGTTATCAATTTTTAAGAGTTGTTCATGCGAACCTTGCTCTACAATGTTTCCTGCATCCATCACAATAATTGTATCTGCCTTTTTGATCGTTGCCAATCTGTGCGCAATGACAATAGAAGTTCTTCCTTGTGTAATGGTATCTGTTGCGTTTTGTATCAATTGTTCTGAGTGCGAATCTACCGATGAAGTTGCTTCATCCAAAATTAAAATTCTAGGATTTGTGACATATGCACGTAAAAATGAAATCAATTGTCTCTGTCCAGAAGACAACATGCTTCCACGTTCTTTTACATTGTATTCGTAATTGTTTGGCAAACTCATAATGAAATCATGCACACCAATTTGTTTTGCAGCTTCTTCTACAGTTTCTCGCGTAATCGCTGGATTTTTTAGCGTGATATTATTCAAAATAGTATCTGCAAATAAGAAAACATCTTGCAATACTACCGCAATTTTTTCGCGCAAAGCGGCTAATTTCACCTTTGTAATATCTGTTCCGTCAATCGTAATAGTTCCAGCATCAATTTCGTAAAAACGATTCAATAAATTGATAATCGTAGATTTTCCTGCTCCAGTGGCACCAACAATTGCTACGGTTTGTCCTTTTTCTACATTAAATGTAATTCCGTGCAACACTTCTTCGTCTTTTATATATGAAAAGTGCACATTTTTAAATGCTAAATTTCCTTTGATGTCTAAGGTTTCAATAGTACCCTTGTCTTCAATTTTGCTATCGGTATCAAAAATTTCAAAAATACGTCCTGCTGCTACCATTCCCATTTGTAAGGTATTGAATTTATCTGCGATTTGACGTAATGGTCTAAATAACATTCCTATCATCATGATAAATGCCAACACATTTCCTAGTTCTGCAGAGTTACCATTACCTAATTCTGTTGTAACAATGGTTGCTGCCGTTAATCCTCCGTACCAAACTACTAAACCAACAGCAATAGAATTTGCCAAATCGGGAATTGGGAAGAATATAGAGTTGTACCAAATGGTTTTTAACCACCCTTTTTTATGCTTTTCATTAATCTCTTTAAAGTTGTTATATTCTGTTTTTTCTCTTGAGAATAATTGTACTATTTTCATTCCAGTTACACGTTCCTGCACAAAAGAATTTAGATTCGATATTTGCGCACGCACTTCTTCAAAAGCAGATTTCATGGCTTTTTGAAATACACGTGTAGCATAGATTATCAATGGAAGAATCGCAAATACAATTAAAGATAACTTCCAACTCATCCACAACATAACGCCCATAACGACCAGCATTTTTAACAAATCGGCTATAATGACAAATAATCCTTGACTAAATATACTGGCAATGGTTTCTATATCACTTACCGCACGTGTTACCAAACGTCCTACCGAAGAGGTATCATAATATGCCATTTTGAAGCGAAGCATATGATGAAATAATTTTTGTCGAATATCTTTAATAATCGTTTGCCCAAGCCAATTTGCATAGAAGACAAATAAAAACTGAAAAATTACTTCCAACAATAATACACCTAACATCAATATGATATAGATGAGTAAACCTTCTTTGTCTTTGGTAAGAATATAATCATCAACAGTTACCCTTAATAAAACAGGTCGTCCAACCGCAAATACAGATAAAAGTATTGCCGCAATTGCTACAAAATACAAGGTTATTTTATAAGGATATGTATAGGTCAATAATCTTTTAAAAAGACCAATATCAAATACTTTTCCTGTTACTTTAGCCATTGGTTGTAAAGGTTTCTGTTGGGTATGTTACCGCGGTTAAATATAAAGCTTTTCCAGGCACCGAAGTTCCCGCTTTGCTTCGATCTCTCGATTCAATTATTTGTTTAAATTCTGCTATGGATAATTTTCCTAATCCGACTTCTAATAGTGTTCCAACGATGGCGCGAACCATATTTCTCAGAAAACGATCGGCACAAATGGTAAATACTAGTAATTCATTTTTTTGTTCCCAAACTGCTTTTTCAATTTTGCAGATATAGGTTTTTACATCTGTATGTGTTTTTGAAAAGCATTTAAAATCGTTGTAGTTGAATAATTCTTTTGCCGCTTCGTTCATTACATCTATATCCAACTCTTTAAAAACGGTATGTGCTGATTGAATGTGAAACGGATTTTTTTGTGAAACAATCCAATATTCATAGGTTCTTCCTGTGGCATCAAATCGCGCATGTGCTTCTTCATGAACAGAATGAATTTTATGAATTGCTACATCTTTTGGCAAAAACGAATTCAACTTAAATGTTAATTCTGAAGGATCAAACGGTATGTCGGTATCAAAATGCGCATACATTTGTTTGGCATGCACACCTGCATCTGTTCTTCCTGCACCGACAATTGCTATGCTTGATCGTAATAAAGTAGACAAGGCTTTTTCGATAACTTCTTGTACTGAAATAGCATTCGGTTGATTTTGCCAACCGTGATAATTTTTGCCATTATAAGAAAGTTCAATGAAGTATCTCAAGGTAATATTTGCTACTTTTGTTTCAGACTCACAAAGATAAGTTATAATTCATTAGTTTGTGTGAATTCTGAATTATTTAGCAAACTTTTAAGGAGAAATTTCATGAAGAAAATTTTATTATTATCTGATACGCATAGTCATATTGACGATCAGATTTTAAAACATGTAAAGTATGCAGATGAAGTATGGCATGCAGGTGATATTGGCGATTTGTCTGTGACAGATACTATTAAAGCATTAAAGCCATTGCGTGGTGTGTATGGAAATATTGACAATGATAAAGCGCGTATGGAATTTCCTGAACATAATCGTTTTATGTGTGAAGGTGTTGATGTTTGGATAACACATATTGGCGGTTACCCGAATAAATATAATGTGCGTGTGCGCGATGAAATTCGTCAAAATCCGCCACAGCTTTTTATTTGTGGGCATTCGCATATTTTAAAAGTAATGTTTGACAAAAAACTGAATTTACTACACATGAATCCTGGTGCCTGCGGAAAACACGGTTTTCATAAAGTACGTACCATGCTACGTTTTGTGATTGATAACGATAAAATCAAAGATTTAGAGATTATTGAACTCGCAAATAGACATTAATTTTTAGTTCTTATTGTAATTATATTAAATACAGCTCATTCTTAAAAACAAAACCCCAGCATGTTGCTGAGGTTTTTATCGTTATATATACTCGTATTTTTAACTTAACCCGCTTAAGATTGCATTTGAATATGCTGCTGGATCGTTTCCACATTTTTCAATATCGTCGTATAACCAGATAAATCCACCTGTGATTTTATCTTTTTTCCACTTTGTGAATTGGCTATTAATTTGTTTTGGGTCCATTCCTTGCGTACAACCATCTCCGTGCTTACACCATAATCCTGGGTCTACAAAACCTGCTGCGTCAAAACCTTTCCCCATAGCGGCTTGCAAAGGTGCAATCCAACCACTTTTTACGTTTCCAATATTATAAGCTCCTCCTGCATAACACTGTAAATTGAATCCTGTTACCAATCCTGGATTTGTTTTTTCTAAACTTACCAAACAGTTAATCCAAAATGGGCTATTTGTATATGGACAGAATGTAATTTCTTCAAATCCAATTGTTGCTAACATGCGACTAAATCTTGTAATTGTATTGATATTATAATTTCCTTCATCATCATAATCAATTCCGTCAATTGCTGGAATCACATGACGTAATGTTTCAAAGTTTTTATATAAAATACTTGAAGGTCCGTCACCTTGCGTATTTAATAAAGTCATGATATGATAGAAATCATTGGTTTCCCATCCTCCTATTGAGAAAAGTATTCTATTAACGCTTCCTCCTTTTTTTATTTCTTCTAATTGATCTCCCCAAGATGAATCGCCAACATACTGACCGTTTGTTATTATAAGCGTATCATTATAAGCAATGTCGCCATTTGGTCGCACATGAAGCGCCCAACAAACTACTGTTGTAAATCCTGATTCTTTAATTGTTGGCAAAGCAGAGTTGTCACCTGGGTAAAAAGGTCCACCTCCATAAATTGATGCTGTAAGTCCCATAATTAATATTTTTATGTTAGGTTAATAAGTTGCATAAACTTACAATCGATTTGGTGGATATTTTAACGTGTTTTTCTTGATTTTTAGATGTACGTATTTTTACTTGGTTTGTTTAAATTAAAAAACTCCAAAGCTTTGACACTTTGGAGTTTTACGCACTAAGATTACTAAGATGTTAGGTTTATCGTAATCGATCTACAGATTTTACAAGGTCTTCATCCTTTTTAATTGCTCGGTTTGCGAGCACTAATAAAACGATAGAAATAAGAGGAAGAACGACCCCAATACCTTTCTCAGAGATTTTTTCAATCTCTCCAGATACGTTTAGCATTCGATATACAAATATCCCTAATAAAATAAGGTGAAATAAGATGTTGAAACGATTCAACACAAATTGTAATTTTCTATTTTTAAATAAAAAGATGGTGATCAAAGCCAATGCAGCAGACGCCATAAATAAACCTAAATACACAAGGTCATCTTTGGCAAATACTTCTACTTCATTTTCTAATGTATATAAACTGAACACAAATGTAAGACCACCCGCAATTGCCGCGACTAATAACATGTATAAACTTTGTATCCTTTGGATCATATCTTAAAATTGGATCACAAAAATAATAGTTCTTTTCATAAAATACTATTTTGTTTATTAAAATAAATTTGTATTATTGCATAGATAATTCATAATCTATTGTTATTAATAGATTTACACACTTCTTAGCGAGTATCATCACTACTCATTTTTCAAAAAACAATTCATTACAAGCCAATACATGTTAGAAATATCAGAATTAAAAAGTAAAAAACTTCCTGAATTACAGGAGATAGCCAAGGCTTTATCCGTTCCAAAATATAGAACTTTAAAAAAATTAGATTTAATTTATAAAATCTTAGACCTTCAAGCTACTAATCCTGAGTCGGTTGCACCTATTACAAAAACCGAATCAAAATCAGAAGATCCAGCACCTAAACGAAAGCGTATTAAAAGAGAGCCTAACCAAAGAGCCGATAAAAAACCAGCGACTCCACCAGCAGCTCCGCAACAAAAAAAGCCTACACCTACGCCTACTCCTTCTGAAAAACCTAATCCACAACCGGCTTCTAAACAAAACAAACCTGCTCGTAAGACATCTGATAAGAATCAAAAAAATAATCCACCACAGGCTAAAAAAGAAGATTCTAAAAAACCTGAAAGTGATAATTCAGATACTGCTACTGTTGCAAAAAACAATAACAACAATAATAACAATAATAATAAGAAGCAACAGAATAACAATAACAACAAAAACAACAATAACAACAATAAGAAAGATCATTCACAACAGAATAAACACAACAAGAAAGATCATTCACATAAAAATAACGGGAATAAAGACCAACGTAATCGTTACCGCGAACCTGATTTTGAGTTTGACGGAATTATTGAAAGCGAAGGTGTACTTGACATCATGCAAGATGGATACGGATTCCTAAGATCATCTGATTATAATTATTTATCATCTCCAGATGATATTTATGTATCACAATCGCAAATTCGCTTGTTCGGGTTGAAAACTGGAGATACTGTATTAGGAATTGTTCGCCCTCCAAAAGAAGGAGAAAAATATTTCCCCTTAATTAAAGTGAGCAAAATAAATGGTTTAGATCCGCAAGTAGTACGAGATCGTGTTGCTTTTGAACATTTAACTCCATTGTTCCCAGATGAAAAATTTAATTTGGCTGAACGTCAAAGTACAATTTCTACACGAATCATGGACTTGTTTTCTCCTATCGGGAAAGGACAAAGAGGAATGATTGTTTCGCAGCCAAAAACAGGTAAAACTATGTTACTGAAAGATGTTGCAAATGCTATTGCTGCAAATCATCCTGAAGTATATCAAATAGTTTTATTAATTGATGAGCGTCCGGAAGAAGTTACCGACATGCAACGTAATGTTAAAGGAGAAGTTATTGCTTCAACGTTTGACAAAGAGGCTTCTGATCACGTAAAAGTGGCAAATATTGTTTTAGAAAAAGCAAAGCGTTTGGTAGAATGTGGTCATGACGTAGTTATTCTATTAGATTCTATCACAAGATTGGCCAGAGCATACAACACAGTACAACCTGCTTCTGGTAAAATATTAAGTGGTGGTGTGGATGCAAATGCACTACACAAACCAAAACGTTTCTTTGGAGCGGCTCGTAATATTGAAGGGGGTGGATCATTATCTATCATTGCAACTGCATTGACAGAAACTGGTTCTAAGATGGACGAGGTAATTTTTGAAGAATTTAAAGGAACTGGTAATATGGAACTTCAATTGGATCGTAAGATTTCTAATAGAAGAATTTTCCCTGCTATTGATCTTACTTCTTCAAGCACACGTAGAGACGATTTATTACTTGATGAAACCACGATTCAACGTATGTGGGTAATGCGTAAATATTTAGCTGATATGAATCCTGTAGAAGCGATGGAATTCATTAATCAACGTATCAAACAAACTAGAAACAACGAAGAGTTTTTAATTTCCATGAATGGATAATTAAAAGATAGTATCATAAAATATAAAAAGCTGCTCAATACATATTGAGCAGCTTTTTCATTTTGAGATATTAGGTAAAAATAGGGTACAAAAAAACTCCAACTAAATTGGAGTTAATTATATATTTTAGATAAGTACTTTTTCTTAAAGAGTACCTACGTGCTTTGCTAATTTTGATTTTAAGTTTGCAGCTTTATTATTGTGAATAATATTACGCTTAGCTAACTTATCAATCATAGAAGTTACGTTAGAGAATAAAGCTTCAGCTTCTTTCTTATCAGTAACAGATCTCAATTTCTTAATAGCGTTACGAGTCGTTTTATGCTGATATCTATTTCTTAGACGCTTCGTCTCGTTACTTCTAATTCTTTTTAATGCTGACTTATGATTTGCCATCTCTCTTCTTAATTATCTTTTTTTAAACTTATCTGTTTAGTAGCCCGTAGGGGATTCGAACCCCTGTTACCAGGATGAAAACCTGGCGTCCTAACCCCTAGACGAACGGGCCATCATTTTTCAATGAGGATGCAAATTTAATCTATAAATTCAAATTTGCAAATAAAACTTTCAGAAAAAATTGGTAGCCCGTAGGGGATTCGAACCCCTGTTACCAGGATGAAAACCTGGCGTCCTAACCCCTAGACGAACGGGCCATTATTTCTGTTAGCGGATGCAAAAATACAACTATTTTTATATGCTCCAACTATTTTTAAAAGTTTTTTTACTTTTTTTTAATATGCTTTGGCAAATAGAACTCGCTTAGTCGATTTCTGACCCGAATATACACATTTTCCTTCTTCTTCCAAAGCATCTAATGGAATACATCGAATTGTTGCTTTTGTTAGCTCTTTTATTTTGTTTTCAGTTTCTGCTGTTCCATCCCAATGTGCAGAAACAAATCCTCCTTTATTTGCTATAACATTTTTAAATTCTTCAAAGGTATTAACGACTGTAGTGCTCTCATCTCTGAAATTCTTAGCCTTAGCAAATAAATCTTCTTGAATCGTCTCTAAAAGGCTTAAAACGGTTGCTACAGCGTCTTCTTGTGCTACAGATTGTTTTTCAAAAGTATCTCTACGTGCTATTTCTAATGTTCCATTCTCCAAATCACGTGCTCCCATAGCTATACGCAATGGTACTCCTTTAAGTTCCCACTCCGCAAACTTAGCTCCTGGACGCAATGTATCTCTTTTATCAAATTTAATAGCAATTCCTTTTTCTTTCAATTGACTTGAAATTTCTGCTACCTTTTCAGCAATCGCATCAAATTGTTCTTCATTTTTATATATAGGCACGAATACAACTTGAATTGGCGCTAATTTTGGAGGCAATACCAATCCTGCATCATCACTGTGTGTCATAATCAATCCTCCCATCAATCGTGTAGAAACTCCCCATGAAGTAGCCCATACCAATTCTTGTTTCCCTTCTCTAGTTACATACTTTACATCAAATGCTTCTGCAAAGTTTTGTCCTAAAAAGTGTGAAGTTCCGGCTTGCAGCGCTTTTCCATCTTGCATTAAAGCTTCAATAGTATACGTATCTAATGCTCCTGCAAAACGCTCACTTTCAGTTTTTGCTCCTTTAACTACTGGCATTGCCATAAAATCTTCGGCAAATTCTGCATACACTTTTTGCATTTGTAAAGATTCTGCTACAGCTTCATCTTTCGTTGCATGTGCAGTATGTCCTTCTTGCCATAAAAATTCAGCAGTTCTTAAAAATAAACGTGTACGCATTTCCCAACGTACTACATTTGCCCATTGATTTATTAAAATAGGTAAATCTCTATACGATTGAATCCAATTTTTATATGTGTTCCAAATAATTGCTTCACTAGTTGGACGAACAATAAGTTCTTCTTCCAATTTAGCATGAGGGTCAACTATCAGTTTTCCTTCGTTATCTGGATCTGTTTTTAATCTATAATGAGTAACTACTGCACACTCTTTTGCAAAGCCTTCTGCGTTTTTTTCTTCGGCTTCAAAGAGACTTTTGGGTACAAATAATGGAAAATAAGCATTTTCATGCCCAGTTTCTTTAAACATTTTATCTAATTGCGCTTGCATTTTTTCCCAAATGGCATACCCATAAGGCTTAATTACCATACAACCTCTAACGGCCGAGTTTTCAGCTAAATCAGCCTTTACGACCAATTCGTTATACCATTTTGAATAATCCTCAGATCTCTTTGTTAATTTCTTACTCATTCTTAGTAGTTTGGCACAAATATTGTGAATATGTTAAATAAAAAATAGTTTCGACAAAACTAACTATTTTTGTAGTGTTCAACAATTAATTTTAGGAGATATGCGAGTAATTTACCATTTACGAAACAACATCAAGGCTATACATATTTTAGCAATAACTTTTTTGACATTAACATCTTGTGGCACATACCAGCAAGCCACGTACGATGACGGAATTTATAATACTGGTGAACAAAGAAGTGAAACAGCAGAAGTTGTTTACGATAATAATAGTAATACTAATAATGCATATCAAAATTATTTTGAGCAAAAATCGTATGAAGCAGACGATCGCTATGGTGATGTATTTACAGATGTAGAATCTTATTCTAGTCAAGGTAATGTTGAACCACAACCTGAAACAGACGTTGACGCAATTGGATACTCAGAAAGCTATTCTCCTTGGGGAGAAACCGCAGATGATATCACTATAAATGTTTATGGTGGATCTCAATTTGGTTGGAACAACTGGGGAGGCTTTAATAACTGGGGCTGGAACCGTTGGGGTTGGAACAACTGGGGCTGGGGAGGCTTTAATAACTGGGGCTGGAACCGCTGGGGTTGGAATAACTGGGGCTGGGGAGGCTACAACAACTGGTGCTGGGGAGGCTTTAACAACTGGGGCTGGGGAGGCAACTGGGGTTATGGACCATACTGGCGTTCTCCTTACAGAAACTACGGATACGCATACAATAGAGGACGAAGAAGTTATGCTAGTAGAGCTCTAGCTAACCGAAGAGCAAGTTACTATTCAAGAACTACAAACAGAAATGGTAATCGCTACTCTACGAGTCGATCTTCTAGAAGAGGAAATACAAATGCTCGAACTACACGAAATACTAGAAACACAAGAGCTACTAGAAACACACGTAACACAAGATCAACACGCGCTACAAGAAATACGCGAAATACACGTAATACTGTAAGATCAACAAGAAATACTCGCAACACAAGATCTACACGTTCTACTAGAAGTAATCCAGTACGTTCAAATTTTAATAACAGATCAAGAGTCAATAGCTCTTCTTCAAGATCATCAAGCGGTTCTTCAATGAGATCGTCTGGTGGTGGTGGATCGAGATCATCTGGTGGTGGAAGCCGTGGCGGAGGAAGAAGAGGCGGAAGAAACTAAACCCATATTAACATTTTTATATCCCTAAAAATAATACTATACTAAATTATGAAAAAAGTATTCATACTATGCATAGGTTTGCTTGCTATGTCTGTAAGTGACGCCCAAAACTTAAATGATGTCGTTCGGTATTCTACCGAAAACTTAAATGGGACAGCACGTTTTAGAGCAATGAGTGGAGCGTTTGGAGCCCTTGGAGGAGATTTCTCAGCTTTTTCAATAAATCCAGCAGGTTCTGCCGTTTTTAATACTAGCGAAGTAACCATATCATTAACTAATTATAATAACGACAATGATGTTTCTTATTTTGGAACAACTTCAAACAGAAACGAATCTGAATTTGATTTGAATCAAGCCGGAATTGTATTTGTCTTTAATGACACAGCAGGTGGCGACTGGGGAAAAATTTCTTTAGGATTGAATGTTCAAAATAATGACAATTATTACAATAATATTTTTGCTACTGGAACAAACTCTTCTAGAGGAATTGCAGATTATTTTCTTTCGTTTGCCAACGGACAGGCATTAGGAGATATTGCACAGTTCCCAGGAGAAAGTGATAGTGACACATATCGATTTTTAGGTGAAAACATAGGTTTCGACGCACAGCAAGGATTTCTAGGCTATGAAGGATTCGTAATTAATCCAGATGTAGATGATGATGCAAATACAACGTATAATTCAAATGCTGATTATTCTAATGGCGCTATTCACGATTATATTGTTCAAACTTCTGGATTCAACAGAAAGTACACATTCAATGTAGGTGCAAAATATAAAGACAACTTATACCTAGGACTAAATGTTAACTCGCACGATGTTGACTATAGAGAACGAAAAGTATTGATAGAAACTCCAGTAAATACTGCTTCTGGACTGCAATATGCAGAGTTTTCTAACGAACTATACACATATGGTGTTGGAATTTCTTTCCAAGTCGGTGCGATCTTAAAATTACAAAATGTTCGTTTAGGTGGTTCATACCAATCACCAACTTGGTACAGCTTAAATGATGAGTTAAGTCAAGGATTAAGTACTGATTTTAGAAATCCAGCAAGCCCAACAGAAATTTTACGAAGAGACATTTTTCCAAATGTAGTAAACGCATACAGAGAACATAGAATTGTGACTCCAGGAAGCCTAACTGGTAGTTTTGCTTATATATTCGGGAAAAGAGGTTTAATTAGTTTTGATTATTCTTTAAAAGACTATTCAAACGCAAAATTACGCCCAACAAATGATTTTCTTGCTGCAAATAATGATATTGACAATCAACTACAGGCTGCTTCAACATATAGAGTTGGAGGAGAATACAGAATTAATCAATTTAGTTTACGTGGAGGATATCGTTTTGAACAAAGTCCATTCCAAGACAACTCAACTATAGGAGACTTAGAAGGATATTCTTTAGGAATAGGATATAATTTTGGAAGCTTGTCATTTGATGTAGCATATGATAGAAGCGAACAAGCTAGAAATCCACAACTTTTCCAATCTGGTTTAACAGATCGTATCAACATCAACAACATAAATTCAAACGTAACATTTTCAGTAACGTTTAAACTATAATATTACATCATCTTAACCGATTCATTTTACCATAAAAAACCTCATTAGTATTAATGAGGTTTTTTTATGCTTTGTCTTGTGAAGAATTATGATAAGATATAATGCTTTGCTAAAAGTTATATAAACGAATAAATGCACTTTTCAGCATTCTTGAATCTGCTCAGATTCACTCTCCACTTCTACTCTTCTTGACCTATTTATATATACATTTCTAAAGACTTCATCTAAATCATAAAAAAAACCGAAGCTAATTTTCTCCGGTTTTTTATATTTTTCTTTTCTATTTGTTTGATGTGAATTATCTCTTTAAAGTAAAGTGATTGATAAATTCTTTTGGTGAACCATCAAATGGATCTACATATTCTACTCTAAACCAGTAATCCTGTGATGGCATTGGTGAACCATTGAAGGTTCCGTCCCAACCGATTCCCGCTGGACTGATCTGTTTTAAGAGTTTTCCATATCTGTCAAAGATGTAAATCTTTGCACTTGGTTGGTTTCTAAGTCCTATGATGTTCCATGTTGGATGGTACTCATCTCCGTTTGGAGTGAAGAATTTCATATAATCAATCAGTTCAAAGGTTCTTACCAGTTCTCCACAGCCATTGGTGTCTCTAACTGTTACCGTGTGTTCTCCTGGTTGTAAGTCTAAGAACTCTCCTGTATCTTGCCATTCTCCATCATCTAATTGGTATTCATACACGCCTGAACCTCCTGTTGCTGTTGCTATTACATTGTGTGTATCTGCAAAGGCTGGTGTGGTAATCTGTACATCTAAACTAGCTGGTGCTGAGGATGCTTCATACGTCACACTATCACTGTAACTACAGTTTGTTGGGAAGTTTCCATCAGTAATCACTAAACTATAGGTTCCTGCCGTGGTTACTTGCACTGTCGCCGTATTAAAGATTCCATTTGGAGTATTCCAAAGATAGGTAAAGCCTGCTCCTTGGTCTTCTCCGATGAATGGCCCATCTTGAGTGGTTCCTGTAGCTGCATCTACACATAAGATATCATCTGCTGGCAATGTGAAGACTGGTAATGGATTCACCTGTAAGTTCACTAGTACTGGATCAGATAAACATCCTGTGATGGTTTGTCTTACCCTTGCATACAAGGTCTGTGGATTCGATGTGTTGGTATAACTCGTTGTATTAGCTATCGCATTGATATCCGCATCTGCATCTGTTGCTGTTTCATAGTAAGAAACTGCCATGTTCAATTGTCCATTAATGATATCTGCATCTAACGTCGTTAGATCAAACACTGCTGTATCTTGATCTGCCTCATCTACTGCACATAGTTGATACGTGTCTGGCGCTGTTGCTGTTGGAATTGGCTCTACACTGAGTTCTAAACTAGCAATATTGTTGGTGTTTACACATCCTGTTGCAGTGTTCTCCACTCTGATAAAAATTGTCTGCGGATCACTCATATTCTCAAAACCGTTTACTAAAGCTCCTGTTCCTGCTAATGCCTCTGCCACTGTTAAGTGATAGGTTACTGTAAAGTCAGCCACCATCTGTGGAGCAGTTAACAAGTCTAATGAAGCTGTCACTACATCCCATTCAAATTGTCCTACATTGTCATTGTCATACTCACAGAATACATAGGTAAATGCCGTTGCTGTAAGTTCTGGCAATGGATGTACTATAACTGGTAATTCTACTACCTTGTAACATGGTAACATATTGCTATCAATCTGAATATCACTCTCTACTCGTACATAGATAATCACTTGTCCGTTCACATCTGCTGTTGCCATGTCTACGGCATGCATTGTTGGATCTGCAATTGGATTGGTGTCGTTGTCTGCATCTTCTTGTGTTGTATGGTAACTTACCGTTACATTACTCTCATTGTTTACAATCTCTGCTTCTGATTGTGTCAGATCAAAGATTAAGATTCCATTGGTTGCGTCTCCATCGCTGTCATCGTCACAAGCCTCTAAAATAGCTGGCATTGTGTTTGGTGTTGGAATTGGAAGTACTCGAAGTGTCATGGTGATATCGGTAGTGCATCCTGCAGCATTCGCTGCTCTGATGTATAATACTTGTGGATTGCTAATGTTTTGATAAGCCGTTGGATCAGCTATTGGAGTATCTGCGTTTAAGTCTGCTAATGAAGCGTAATATGTTAAAGTGAGTCCATTATCTCCATCAACTATTTCCAAATATCTGTCTGTAAGATCGAAGCTGCTAATTTCATCACTTTCACTTCCACTCTCTAAATCATCACATAAAGAAAATGGCGTTGGTTGCACTAGTTTCGGAGCATCAACAACTATGATATCAAAATTTCCAATGGCATAACATTCTGTAGCATTGTCTTCTAAACGTACCCAAATGGTTTGTTGGTTTATTGTAATGTTGATGTAATCCGTTAGATTTACTATTGGAGATACATCATCGATCGCATCTTGTTCACTCTCGTGATAGGTTAGTGTTAAAGCTCCTGGTGTTTGTGTGCCATAGATCTCCATTTGAGTCTGCGTCAAATCAAACATCGCAAAACCATCAGATGGATCTTCATCACACACTTCTAAATCAGTGATGTTGATTGGAACTTCTGGAATTGCAATCACATTGATCTGTAATGGCGTCACTGTAAAACAGCCTGTAACCGTATTGGTGGCTAATACATATAATGTCTGACTATCCATTACAATGTTTGTATATGGACTTGCAAGTGCATTTAAGTTCGCAATCGCTTCCGCTTCTGTTTCATGGAAACTATAGACTACATCTGGCTCCATGTTCACAATAGCAGTGACAAGTGCATCTAAATCTGTACCTACAAAACCGTCATTATCATCATCACAGGTATCTGCTAAAAGCAATCCATTTGGATCTAAGGTTGGACTCGGTAGTGGATTTACACGAATATCAAAGGTAATGGTGTTTTGACAACCTGTCGTATCATTAGTAGCCAATACAAAAATCGTTTGTACTGCTACCATCGCATTTGGATAGGCTGATGGATTAAGTATTGGTGTATCACTTGCTAAATCCGCTGCACTTCCATAGTATATTAAGCTAATGCCTGGTACATTATTGACTAAGTCTTCTGCCAAGGAGGTTAAATCAAATACTTCGATTTGATCATCTAAAGTAATCGCATCACACAGTTCTAAGCCTGGTAATTGAATCAGTACTGGAAGTTCATTGACAATCAATGTTAAATTCGTAATACTAAAACATCCTGTTACTTGATCTTCTACGCGAACCCAAATCACTTGTGGACTTGGTGGGATGTTGCTATACGCATTTGGATTGTTGATTTCTCCAACCGTCGTTCCTACCACAGCGTTTGCTTGTGTGTTATAGTAACGAACCGTATGTGTGGTTGGATCTTCTCCGTTTAGAATATCCATCTCTGCTTCTGTTAAATCAAATTGTGCAATCTGATCAGCAGTTACATCATCACATTCTGCCAAACTTGTCGCATCTAAAGCAGCAATCTCTGGTGAATCATGAACGATTAAATCTAAAGAAACTACATTAAAACAGCCTGTTAAGACATTTTCAACACGTACATAAATGGTTTGATTATATGGATTGATGTTACTATACGTATCTGCTAATGTATTCACATTATTATCTGCATCTTCAGGAGTTTCATGATAGGTTACTGAAACATTCGTTAACATTCCTCCTGTAATCTGATTTTCAGTGCTTCTGATATCAAAAATTCCAAACCCGTCATTATCTGTATCACAATATTCTAAAGGAGTCGCTGGAAAAACCTGCGGTGCATCAACTACAGAAACCGTTAATGTAGTGATTACATAACATCCTGTATTGGCAGTTTCTACACGTACAAAAACCGTTTGCGGGTTGCTAATATTAGTATATGGAATTGCCAACGAGTTTGTATCATTTTCAGCATCCATTTGGTTTAAATAGTATCGAACAGAAAGCCCAGGAATTCCTCCAGAAATTTCATCATTCTTCACATTTAAATCAATCGCTGTAAAACCATCCGCAGTTTCATCATCACATACAATTAAATCGGTAGGCGCATTTGCAGAAGGAAGTTCTTCAAACAAAAGATTAAAAGACGTTGTAGCATAACAGTCATTTCCTGCTTGTGTACTTTCAATTCTAACAATAATAGTTTCTCCGTCAGCTCCAAAATAGATCGAAGGAAGTGGATTTACATCATTATCAGCATCCATTTGATTGTTATGGAAAGAGATATTAAAATTAGCAGGATTTTGACCTCCTAAGATAGCTGCTTCTTGTGTTGTAAGGTCATAATCTTCGACACCATCACTATTTAGATCACAAGTAATCATATCATCTGGCTGATTAGCGATAGGTTGTTCGTACACACATATTTCAAAATCAGTAGTACTATAACACATGGTATTCATGTTATTTTCAATACGTACATATATTTGCTGACATGGTGCTGTGTTGACAAATGGAAACGTTAAAGCATTCATGTCATTATCGGCATCCGCTTGACTTGAATGATAGGTCACCGTAAACATTGTAGGATCTTGCGTTCCTAGAATAGTTGTATTTAGGTTTGTAAAGTTGAAATTTTCGACACCGTCATTTGAGTTATCATCACAAACTGCAATATCTGCAGCGACATTTGCGATAGGAACTGTATCTACTATTAATTGAAAAGAAGTCACTGCAATACAAACATTTCCAGCTTCTGTACTTTCAACGCGCACAAAAATAGTTTCTCCATTACTTCCCGTATAATTGGCTGGTAATGGATTCATACCATTAGTTGCATCAGCAGCATCGGCATGAAATGTAATATTGACATCAGCAGCATTTTGTGTTCCTAAAATTGCTGCTTCCTGTGTAGAGAAATCATACATTTCCATACCATTTGCATCAAAATCACAAGCTCTCATGTCGTTTGGCTGATTCGCTATTGGTTGTGTATTTACACATATTTCAAAGCTTGTTGTATCAAAACAAACTGAATTTGAGTTGTTTTCTAAACGAACAAATATTTGCTCACATTGATTTGTATTTGAGTACGGAAATGTCAGCGCATTCATATCATTATCAGCGTCTGCTTGACTTGTATGGTAAGTCACTGTATATGATGCTGCATTTTGTGCTCCTAAAACAGTAGCGTCTAAGGTTGAAAAATCGAATTCTTCTATATCATCATTTGTATCATCGTCACAAACAGCAATATCTGCTACTGGATTTGCCGTTGGAAATGCATCTAAGAACAATTGAAAAGAAGTAATAGAAAAACAATCATTTCCTGCTGTATTACTGTCTACTCTTACAAATATTGTTTCTCCATCAGTTCCTGTATAGGAAGTTGGCAATGGATTCATATCATTATTTGCATCGGTAGCATTGGCATGAAATGTAATATTGACATCGGCAGCATTTTGTGTTCCTAAAATTGCAGCTTCTTGCATGGTAAAATCATATACTTCCGAACCATTTGCATCAGGATCACAAGCATTCATATCACTAGGCTGATTTGCTACAGGTTGCTCATCTACACATATTTCAAAACTCGTTACACTATAACAAGTAGCTCCTAAGTTATTACCTACTCTAGCAAATATATCTTCACATTGATTTGTATTTGTATATGGAAAAGTTAGTGCATTTGCATTGTTATCGGCATCCGCTTGACTTGAATGATAGGTCACCGTAAACATTGTAGGATCTTGCGTTCCTAAAATTGTTGCATCTAGTGTAGTAAAGTCAAATTCTTCGACACCATCGTTTGAGTTATCATCACAAACTGTAATATCTGCTACTGAATCTGCTGTTGGAGAAGGCTCAACCGTGATTGTAAAACTTTCTTGAATGATATCTGCACAACTATTTGAGATTTCCACTGTATATGTTGTGGTCATTGTTGGCGTAAATACCGGATTTGGCAATGCAGGATCACTTACTCCTGCCGTTGGCGTCCATGAATATGAAGTAGCGCCTGTAACGGTAGCGTCCACTGAACTTAAAGATTGTCCGCCACAAATAATTTCATCTCCAAAAGCAAGTGAGTTTGCAAAAGATACATAATCAAAACATACACGTTGTAAGTTTGTAGCGCCACCTGTAGAACCTGTAAATCCAAAATAGGCTTGCGTCACTCCATTAAAAAGATTATTTATGATATCTCCTGTGTAAGAAAGACGCAGCGAACAATCAAAATATACTTCTAATGTTGTTGTAGCTGCGGTCCACTCTATTCGAATGATATGCTCTACTCCATCTTCAATATTTGTTGATGTTGGTGAAGCTTGTACAGGTCCCGCTAAGTTTGTTGCTCCGGTATGGTTATTATTTCCTTGACTTACAATAGCAAGATGATCAAAAAATGGGTCACTTAATTCATTATTTTGCCAAGTATCGAATTCGACTGCCAAAGAATTCCCGATACCTTCATATCCCATTCCTCCACCTAAATTCCCTATTTCAGGAGTTTGTGTATTTTTTAGAATAAAAGTGATTCCATCTGCTCCATTTGCATCATTTGTTCCGAAGAAACCTCTGAATTCTACTACAAAATCTTCTGTTACGTCCACAGGTGTTCCTGACCACACAGCTCCAGATTGACTATTTACATTTTGAGTAATTTCAAAGCAATCACCTCCTATATCAACTGTATCTCCAATCAATGAAGGCATTAATTGTGCATTGAGCTGAATACAAAACAGGATAAAGAATACTTGTACAATATTCTTTATCCTGCTGCTATTTTTTGTTAAAATCATTGTCCTACAATTATATAAGACAAATATGATAAATTATCTCTTTAAAGTAAAGTGATTGATAAATTCTTTTGGCGAACCATCAAATGGATCTACATATTCTACTCTAAACCAGTAATCCTGTGATGGCATTGGTGAACCATTGAAGGTTCCGTCCCAACCGATTCCCGCTGGACTGATCTGTTTTAATAGTTTTCCATATCTGTCAAAGATGTAAATCTTCGCACTTGGTTGGTTTCTAAGTCCTATGATGTTCCATGTTGGATGGTACTCATCTCCATTTGGAGTAAAGAATTTCATATAATCAATCAGCTCAAAGGTTCTTACCAGTTCTCCACAACCATTGGTGTCTCTCACGGTAACGGTGTGCTCTCCTGGTTGTAAGTCTAAGAACTCTCCTGTCTCTTGCCACTCTCCATCATCTAATTGGTATTCATATACGCCTGATCCTCCTGTTGCTGTTGCTATTACATTGTGTGTATCTGCAAAGGCTGGTGTGGTAATCTGTACATCTAAACTAGCTGGTGCTGAGGATGCTTCATACGTTACACTATCACTATAGCTACAGTTTGTTGGGAAGTTGTTGTCAGTAATCACTAAACTATAGGTTCCTGCCGTGGTTACTTGTACTGTTGCGGTGTTAAAGATTCCATTTGGAGTATTCCATAGATAAGTAAAGCCTGCTCCTTGGTCTTCTCCGATGAATGGTCCATCTTGAGTCGTTCCTGTAGCTGCATCCACACATAAGATATCATCTGCTGGTAATGTGAAGACTGGTAATGGGTTCACTTGTAAGTTCACTAGTACTGGATCAGATAAACATCCTGTGATGGTTTGTCTCACTCTTGCATACAAGGTCTGTGGATTCGATGTATTGGTATAACTCGTTGCATTGGCTATCGCATTGATATCTGTATCTGCATCTGTTGCTGTCTCATAGTAAGAAACCGCCATGTTCAATTGTCCATTAATGATATCTGAATCTAAAGTCGTTAGATCAAACACTGCTGTATCTTGATCTGCCTCATCTACTGCACATAGTTGATACGTGTCTGGCGCCGTTGCCGTTGGGATTGGTTCTACACTGAGTTCTAAACTAGCAATATTGTTGGTGTTTACACATCCTGTTGCTGTATTCTCCACTCTGATAAAGATTGTCTGTGGATCACTCATATTCTCAAAACCGTTTACTAAAGCTCCTGTTCCCGCTAATGCCTCTGCCACTGTTAAGTGATAGGTCACTGTAAAGTCAGCCACCATCTGTGGAGCAGTTAGTAAGTCTAATGAAGCTGTCACTACATCCCATTCAAATTGTCCCACATTGTCATTGTCATACTCACAGAATACATAGGTAAATGCGGTTGCTGTAAGTTCTGGTAACGGATGTACAATTACTGGTAACTCTACCACCTTGTAACATGGTAACATATTGCTATCAATCTGAATATCACTCTCTACTCGTACATAGATAATCACCTGTCCGTTCACATCTGCTGTTGCCATGTCTACGGCATGCATTGTTGGGTCAGCTATTGGGTTGATATCTGCATCTGCGTCTTCCTGTGTGGTATGGTAACTTACCGTTACATTACTCTCATTGTTGACAATCTCTGCTTCTGATTGTGTCAGATCAAAGATTAAGATTCCATTGGTTGCATCTCCATCTGTATCATCATCACAAGCCTCTAAGATTGCAGGCATTGTGTTTGGTGTTGGAATTGGAAGTACTCTCAGTGTCATAGTGATATCTGTAGTACATCCTGCGGCATTGGCTGCTCTGATGTATAACACCTGTGGATTGCTTATGTTTTGATAAGCCGTTGGATCAGCTATTGGAGTATCTGCGTTTAAGTCTGCTAATGAAGCATAGTACGTAAGTGTTAAACTAGTATCTCCTCCTGTGATCTCTGTGTACTTATCTGTTAGATCAAAACTACTGATCTCATCACTCTCATCGCCACTTTCTAAATCATCACATAGTGAGAAAGGTGTTGGTTGTACCAGCACTGGTGGTGGCACAACTATGATATCAAAGCTTCCGATAGCATAACATTCTGTAGCATTGTCTTCTAAACGTACCCAGATCGTTTGTTGATTCACTGTAATATTGATGTAATCCGCTAGGTTTACTATTGGAGACACATCATCAATCGCATCTTGTTCACTCTCGTGATAAGTTAGTGTTAAAGCTCCTGGTGTTTGTGTGCCATAGATCTCCATTTGAGTCTGCGTCAAATCAAACATCGCAAAACCATCTAAACTTGCTGCATCATCACACACTTCTAAATCAGTGATGTTGATTGGAACTTCTGGGATTGGAATCACATTGATCTGTAATGGTGTCACTGTAAAACAGCCTGTAACCGTATTGGTGGCTAGTACATATAATGTCTGGCTATCCATCACAATGTTGGTATATGGACTTGTTAGCGCATTTAAATTAGCAATCGCTTCTGCTTCTGTCTCATGGAAGCTATAGACTACATCTGGCTCCATGTTCACAATAGCAGTGACAAGTGCATCTAAATCTGTACCTACAAAACCATCATTATCATCATCACAGGTATCTGCTAAGAGCAGTCCGTTTGGATCTAAGGTTGGACTCGGTAATGGATTTACACGAATATCAAAAGTAATGGTGTTTTGACAACCTGTAGTATCATTGGTAGCCAATACAAAGATCGTTTGTACTGCTACCATCGCATTTGG
>NZ_CANLEA010000013.1 GCF_947489565.1 uncultured Kordia sp.
TTATTTGATTATAAAAAACGTCATATCGAGTGGTTTTTCGCAGTAAAACGAAGAAAAATTGTATCGAGATATACTAGAAAACACTATTTTTTTAATACGTCTTTGAGAGGAAGCATGACGCTGGAATCTGTTTCTTCCAACAACAGCAACGTTGTACTATAAACAAATTACTTCACTATAGTTCGTAATGACGAATCTTAGGTTATTTGATTATAAAAAACGTCATATCGAGTGGTTTTTCGCAGTAAAACGAAGAAAAATTGTATCGAGATATACTAGGAAACACTATTTTTTTAATACGTCTTTGCGAGGAAGCATGACGCTGGAATCTGTTTCTTCCAACAACAGCAACGTTGTACTATAAACAAATTACTTCACTATCGTTCGTAATGACGAATCTTAGGTTATTTGATTATAAAAAACGTCATATTGAGTGATTTTTCGCAGTAAAACGAAGAAACGAACAAAATTTAAAATGTAAAATTCAAAATGTAAAATGAAAAAGTATTTTCCCTAACACCTACAAAAACAAACTCGTAATCGCCAAAACCACCAATAACAGAAGTCCGATAATAAAGGCACCAATCAACTTTCCAGAAGCTTTGTCTTTTTCTTCTTTTGTTGCTTTTGAAAAAGTTTGATAACTCTTTTCATACCGTTTCTTAGAACCAAACAACAATGCTACAACAGCATAAATGATGACAATTAAAGGAATGGCTACAATTTTACTCATTGCTTTGCCCATACTTCTTCCAAATACTTTTCGCAATGGTTTCAATAGATCGTCGAGAATATCTTCAGAAATAAAATTTAAAATAATAATCGTCACAAAAAGGTAAATCAGAATGATTGCGGTGAACAATAAGTTTCCATAAAAACGTCCTTTTTGAACATCGTATCCTTTATTCTTTAATTCGGAATATTGACCTCCGTAAAGTGCATCGATAATATTCATATCATGTAAGTTTAGATTCTAAATTTCAAAAAAAATATGAAATTCTGCAACATGATTCCTGCAAATTTGTGTGCGTTGACTTTATTTCGAATAAAAAAGCAGGAACAACTTGTTTGTATTCCTGCTTGTTGGATCAAATTCTTTATTGATTTAGCACACTTGCCATCTACTGCATCCTGGACCTTTGCTGAAGCAAGCATTATCAAACGTGCACATAGGATTGTTAGAAGGTCCACAATTAAATGTATTACCTGTTCCTCCTTTAGTAGCTGCTACCTTAAAATTGCTAACAACGTTTTTACTAATAGCTAATTTACTTTTTAAATTTCTTTTTTTCATGATAGTTAATTTTTGTGGTTATTCTTATAAATTATAAAAAAGTAGAAAGAAGTATATATGGTTAAACCATAAAAAAGTGAAAGGAAATCAACATTTTTAAAAGAAAAACAAGCTATTTTCTTACTATACTAGTATCTCTCAAACCTATTGTAAAATCTAGCGTAAGCGGAATGTAGGCAAGAATAAAGAATAAAAAACACTATAATTTGCATGTTTTTTATAATTTATTGTCACATTGTAAAAACTGCTACGTCTTTAGAAATGTATAGCAATAACCAAAACCAAAAAGCGAACTCACAGTATGTCTCAAATTGAGCTCATCGAAAAGTGTAAGAATAACGACAGGAAAGCACAACTGCATCTGTACAGGCAGTATTGTGAAGGAATGTTTATTGTTGCCAACCGATTCTTGAAACATACAGAAGATGCCGAAGATGCCATGCAAGAAGCATTCATCAATGCATTTCAAAAGATCGATCAATACACCGCTGCAGTAAGTTTTGGAGCTTGGCTAAAAAAGATTGTCATTAATAAAAGTTTAGACAAATTACGCGCTAAACAGAATTATTATATCACCATTGACGAAGCGCAGCTAGAAGTAGTTGCCGACGAAGATAATTGGCAAACGAGTGATGAAACTACCTTGGAAGAAGTAAAAACTGAGATTGAAAATTTACCCGATAAATATCGAGTCGTCGTGATTTTATTCTTGTTAGAAGGATACGATCATCAAGAAATTTCAGAAATACTAAACATTTCAACAACAGCATCACGAACACAATTATTACGAGGAAAAAAGAAGTTACAACAAGCATTAAAAAAGAGAAGTCATGGGACAGGATATTAAAGATTTGTTGAAAAAAGAACAATTACATATTCAAAAAGAATTGTCTGACGGACATGAAGCTCGTTTTTTGGAACGATTGGAAGCTGCATTGCCTTTAGAAGAAGAACCGATTAAAAAACCGTCGTTTTCTTTCTATAAAATTGCCGCTGCCGTTGTTTTAATTTTCAGTTTAGGAGGATTGGCCTATCAACAATTAATAGAAAAACCAGCACTTCCAGATACTGAATTGACTGATACAAATACGCAAGATGAAAAGAAACCTTCTTTAACGAGTTTGGGCGATGTTTCTCCCGATTTAAAAAAGATAGAAGATTACTATGTGGCGAATATTAATTATGAATTGACACAGGTAGAAGTTTCTGAAATCGGAAAGCAATTGTTTGAAAGTTATATGCAAAAATTGTCGCAATTAAACGAAGAACATAAAGTGTTGCAGCAAGAGTTAACAGATATTGGACCCAACGAACAAACGATCAATGCAATGATTGACAATCTACAATTTAGACTGAAATTGTTATACCAATTAAAGGAAAAATTAAGTGAACTAAAAAAATCAGAAAACGATGCATAAATCAAAACGCATACAAAGTCTATTGATCGCACTATTGATCATTAGCTTTGGATATTCACAATCAAAAAAACGAACAAAGAAGGAAGTTTTTACTGTAAACAAAGACGTTACCTTAGATATTAATACATCTCATGCCGATGTAGAATTTGATACTTGGAATAAGAACAAAGTCGAAATCACGGCTACTATTGAAGTAGAAGATGCTACTGATGAAGAAGTAGAAGCATACATGAAAAAGTGGAACTTTAAAGCCATTGGAAACAGCGAAAAAGTAACTATTACTTCAAAAGGAAGTCATTCTTTATTTGGAAACTCTGGAGAATTTGTATTAGGAGAACCAATTATTATTGAACAATTAGAAACACCTCTTGTCATTGAAATGCCTGAACTGGCAGAAATGCCAGAGATTTCAGAAATGGTAGAGATTGTTGAAATTCCAGAATTGCCAATCACAGTTATTGAGTCGATGTCTGATTTAAAGTTTGACTATGAAGCTTTTGAGAAAGATGGAGAAGCGTATTTAGAAAAATGGAAAAAAGAATTCAAGTCTGACTTTGACGAGGAAAAGTTCAAAGAAAGCATGGAAAAATGGCAGAAGAAATTTCAAGCACAGCAAAAAAAGCGTGAGAAAGTGCTAGAAAAATTCATGGAAAAGCAGAAGGTTCGACAAGAAAAATTGGCAAAAGTACAAGAGAAAGCATTGGAAAAGGCAAAAGTCTACCAAGAGAGAGCTCTAGAAAAAGCAAAAATCTATCAAGAAAAAGCCTTAAAAAAGTTAGAAAAAGCCAGAGTACTTGAATTGAAAGGAAAAGCGCATATTAACAATGGACAACACGATAATATTTTCTTTTTATCTTCTGATGGAAAACATTTGAAAGTAAAGAAAACAATCAAAATTAAAATGCCTAAAAAAGCAAAGTTAAAACTCAATGTACGTCATGGAGAAGTAACCATTGCTGCAATAGGTGAAAATATGGATGCAAAGCTGTCACACGCAGCTTTGTACGCCAATGTGATTCAGGGTGCAAATACGACGATAGAAACGTCGTATGCACCTATTCATGTGACCAAATGGAATGACGGCGCATTGAAAGTAAATTTTGTTGAAAATGTAGATTTGCAAACGGTACAGAATATCAATTTAATGTCAAATTCTTCCAAAGTCAGTGTAGGAACGCTAGGAGAGAAGGGAATTATTAGTGGAACTTTTGGAAATTTATTGATTCACAATATTGGTGAAAACTTTAAAACCTTAGATATCATTTTAGAAAATACAGATGCGCGTATTCAATTACCTGCTTCTGCTTTTAAATTATATTATATTGGTTCTAGTTCTAAAATTTCATATCCAGAAACCGTGACAGGAACTGAAAATAAAACACAATTCAATACCATTGTTCGTGGATATCAAAAGAATGCAAATTCTGGTAGTGAAATCAATATCAATGCTAAGTATAGCAAGGTTTCACTCAATAAAAAGTCTTAATGTATTCGTTATAAGTTGCAAAAACAGCTAGTAACTAAATCAAGGTAAGTAAATCTTATTCTTTATTGCGTAGATAACAAGTCCAATTCTATTTTTTACATTCAGCTTTTCAAACAAAGCATCTCTATAGCCATCAATTGTTTTTGGACTCAAACACATTTGATCGGCAATTTGTTTATAGGTCATTTCCGTACAGACCAACTTCATAAACTCAATTTCATTCTCTTTCAATTTCGTTCCAGAACTTCCTTTTCCGTTCAACGAGCCAATTAAAATATTAGTAACATGTTTTGAATGATAAAATCCATTGGTAGTTACTTCATTTAAAGCCATTTCTAACACACTTTTTTCCACATCTTTCATCAAATATCCTTTAGCTCCAGCACGCAGCATTTGAATAATAGTACGTTCGTCTTCTTCAATAGAAAGTCCAATGACATCAATATTAGGGAAGTGTTCTGTAATCCAGGTAGTCGTTTCAATACCATTCATCAATGGCATGTTGATGTCCATGAGTACAATATCAGGAACATTCGTATTTTTTTCCTCCAAGCGTGTAATCAACTCTTTTCCGTTTTTACACAAATAGCTTACTTTAAAACGATCAAACGAATCTACTAAACCGCCAATGGCTTGCGATAGTAATACATGATCTTCTACGATGACAACTGAATATGTTTTCAATTTTTCTTGATTTTATATTTTAGCTCTTGGCTATTTGCCGCTAGCTTTTGATTAATTTTTATTTTGCTTATCAGTTTATAGGTTTAGATGTTTAAAAGTTTATTTTCCCTAACACCTAACACCTAACACCTAACACCCAACACCAGTCTAAAGATAATGAATAATCGTTAGTTGTGTCCCTTTTCCTACTTGTGATTCGAGTTCAATTTCGGCACCAATCAATTTTCCTCTATTCTTCATGTTTTGCAATCCGATTCCTTTATTGGGTTTTTCAACCGATTTGTCAAAGCCTTTTCCGTTATCTGTAGCAACAATCGTTAGTTTTTTGTCAGTATACTTCAGTTGAACATCTAGCTGTGAGGCTTTTGCATGTTTGATGGTATTTGAAAAGAACTCTTGTAAGATACGAAACAGAATGATTTCTGCTTTATCATCGATAATTTTTTCGTCACCATCAATGGTTAAAGTTGCTTCAATAAAATTCAGTCGATTGAAACGAGCTACTTCCAGACTTACAGCTTCGGGCAACATAATATTTTTCAATGCATCCGGATTGATCAATTTAGAAAGTGCGCGTAATTCTGTCAAACTCTTTGAAATGGTATCGCTTACACCCGAAATATCTTCATTACAATCTGCTAATTGATGCAATTGTATTTTGGCTAAGGTTAAGAGTTGTCCAATATTATCATGCAATTCCCAACTAATATTGCGCAAAGTTTGCTCACGAATCTCAATTTGAGTTTCTGCAATAGCATTTTCAAACTCACGTTGTGCTTGTTGTTTTTCAGTTAGGAGTTTATTCTTTCTCTTAATGAAAACTAAAAAAAGAATTATTATTATAATTACTAAAAATATAAATACAATAGCGGTGATTAATGCTATTGTTTCTTCTGCTTCTGTCCCCATATAAATCCAACTATGTAACAAATATTTAATAAATAAATAAGAATATAATAGAGTAGTAGGTTTGATTCCATATCAACATGTTCTATATAATATTCCCTAATTACCATATATGGAATTATTCCTATTTGAAATAAAAATAACCCAACACTAATCCAAAATAAAATTTCTTTCGAAACTAAGAGTATTCTCTCAGAATTAAGAATTTCAATAAGATAAAATAAAATACTAATTATCAGAACTATTGATCCATATATATAAGATATAGTTAATATTTGCTTGGTAAAATCTATAAAGAAAGCATTGATAATAAAAATTATAACATAACTTACTGTAAAGAAAAAGAGATATTTTTTAAACTTTACTTTTAATAAAGAAAGTCTATATATGTTCAATAGTAAGACAAAACTGATTAAACCATAGATATTATAAATTATAGCATTATACTTTAATTTCAATACGGCGTGTAAATACCAACCAAGTATTTCATTTAAAACTATATACCATAACAATGGAAGTATAAATTTCAAATGTGATGATTTATATTTATAGAAATAGATTGTGGCAACAATTGCAGTTAAAATCTCAATATATAGACTTCCTTTTTGTAATAATGATGTTATATTGTTCAATTATAGAAATTTAAATAATTAATTTCTTGGTGGAGGACTTAATTGTCCCATATTAAAAGATAAACTTGTTTTATCATCATCATCATCATTTTCTGCTGCATTCGCTGATTTTTGTGTAGTATTTCCTTTTGCTTCTTGTGATTTTCTATTAGCTAAATTATTATTGGCCAAGAATGCTCGTTCATCAGGGTTTAGGTACTGATCAATTAATAATCGTGCAATAACTTTATATTGTCCAACTAATGGATCACTTGCATTTGTTGGTTTTATAAAGAATGGCAAATTATTCATATTTGAATTATTATCATTCAATTTAGCATCTACCGTAGGTGTTAAGAAAACCGTTTGTTGCCTTGGATATTCATCATTACTGGCATTATGAGCTCCAAAATATATTCTTATTCCAGAAATACGGTCATTATTAGGATTTTTTTGCTGTACAGCTTCCAAATAACTTATATATTGTTTTATTCTATCATATTCAAACCATACAAATTGTGTATCTAAGAAGTCATCTCCCATGGCATTGTTAATCGCTGTATAATGGTCTCCAACATAGTTTTCATGAAGATTGATAGCGTCATTCACAGAAATAATTCCTCCTGGAGTTTCGCTTGTTGGAGCACAAGCACTTGTATTTGGTGGACAGTCAGGGCAGTCAGGGCATTTCTCACAGAAATATTCTTTACAAACAAAGAAACCAATGGCCGCTCCTATAATTAAAGGCGCAATGGTGCGTACTAAATTTTTCATAAGGGTTGTAGTTTTGTTAGTCTTTTTTAATTTGTGTTAAAATTAGCCAATCTTTTTAGAAAAAAAATTGTAAATCAAAAATTGGGTGTTTTTCCCTTTTTACAAAAAGTGGTAAATTGAATAATTTTAAGAAAAAGACTACATAATTAAGTTTGAAAGAAAATTGGAGGTAATTGTAGTTGAGAGGAAATAATTAGATAGGCTTGGAGGAAATAATCTAATTAATTGGTAACTGGCGGAGGCGATAATTGCCCCATATTGTATGCTAAACTTTCATCTTCTTCGTTGTCAGTAGCATCGTTTTTGTGGAAATCATCATTTTTTAGAACATCATTTAAAAGTGTTCCTTTGGTATTGATGATGGTTTGATTTTGTGTACTAGCCGCTAAAAATACGGTTTGCGCATTGGATTTCAATTCTAAATCAGGATTCTTATCATACACACCAAAAAACACATCAATTCCTGTAATATCAAGATGGTGTTTGTTTGATTTCTTTTTTAGATAGGTAATATATGCGTTGATTTCATCCAAAGAATACCAAACTGCTTTTGTATAAAAATCTCTCGGTACTTTTACAGCTATTTGTTCAATATAGTTTGCTTGATACCTGTTAAACATAGTGACAGCTTCATTAAATGAAAGGTAACCTTCCGTAGAAAGTATTAAGTTTTCATCGTTTCCAGTTGTTTTACTAGCTAATAAAAACGTATCAATATGCCTAAAAGTCAAAAATTGATCATTCTCAATCGTAAATGATTCTTGATAATCTAATTCAGCATTTCTAGTAGATGGCATCATAAACGTAGTACGTTCTCCATGCGCATCTGTACCAAACACAAAGCTAACTCCTGTAATTGGAATCTTCTTTGAAACCGCTACTTTTTCTAAATGTTGTATGTAATTTGTCAGTACATCCAACTCAAAATGAATGGCTTTGTCTTCAAAAGTAGTTTTCGATTTTCCAATGGAAGAGAGTCTGGTTGTGTGGTCGTTGTTGAAAAGAGTTGCTGCTTTTACAGTTGAAATGATCTTTTCGGGTTTCTCTAGCGCAGCATTGAGTTGCGCTTCTTCTGTTTGCTGATTTGTTTCGCAACTTAGGAATAATGGAATACACACCAATCCTAAAGAAACAAATGCAGTCATTTTTTTCCTCATGGTTATAGTTTTACGATGTTAAAGTGTAAAGTCGCGACTTGATATGTAATTACAATGACAAAAGTAGGAAAATCTCGCAATCGTTTTCGTGAAGTTGTGTGAATGTCATTTTTTTATGTGTAATTGTCATATTTCCATAAGAAAATGCAAAAAAGGATAGAAGAAAGGTTTATTAATTTAGAATGAGCTACTATTTTTAATTAATAATTCACTCATTATTAATTATTTACGTTTTCAAAACTAAAAAACCGATAACAAAAGTTATCGGTTTTTTTAGTATGTTATGTGTATACTATTGAGAAGTCGTATAGTATACTTTTATATGTATTTAGTGACTTCCTTTCTTCAATAATTCAGGAAATTTCTTTTGGAATCGTTTTAGTCTAGGAATCGAAACACCTTTGATATACGGATTGTTTGGGTTTCTAGCTTCGTAATCTTGATGATAATCTTCAGCATCGTAAAACGCAGTGTATTTAGCAATTTCTGTAGTGATCGTTCCACGGAATACGTTTTCCTTTTTCAATTGTGCGATGTACGTATCCACAATTTTCTTTTCGCCATCATTTTTATAGAAAATCGCCGAACGGTATTGTCTTCCTGCATCAGGACCTTGTCTGTTTAAAGTAGTTGGATCGTGAGAACCGAAAAATACTTTGACTAAGGTTTCATACGAAACTACTTTTGAATCGTAATATACTTTTACTGCTTCCGCGTGATCTGTTCTACCAGCACTTACCAATTGGTAATTAGCCGTTTCAGCTTTTCCACCAGCATAACCCGATACTACTTCTTTTACACCTTTTACACTTTCAAAAATAGCTTCTACACACCAAAAACATCCACTTGCAAAATAGGCAGTTTCATACTTGTTTAGTTGGTCTTGTGTAAATTGTTCTTTCTGTATGGTATTGGTCGTACTTGTATTTGAATTACAGCTTAAGGTAAAAAATACAATAGCAATCAAAGGCAAATAAATAGATTTCATAGCAATTAAATTAGTTTTTGTATCAGTCGTACACAATTTTAAAACTTACGCTAAAAAAATGGCGGAACTGGATTTTAAATTTTCATAGTTGCAAAGATACGAATTGGATGTTAGACTTTTTAGATGGTTAGACTTGCTTAGATTATTAGACTTTCTTAGATGATTAGACTAGTTTAGATTTTTAGACTGAGGCTCTCGAAGTCTACATAACACAAAAACGATTGCCTTTCTTAAGAAAAACAATCGTTTCAGCATTTTGATTAACTAACTGGTTTTTTGATTGATGCAGTCGTTTAGTTTTGATGAATAAGCTTCTTTGTGACAAAGAAACCTGTGAATAAAGCTGTTCCACCCATTAAGAAAATAGTTCCTGGATATGCTACTCCTTCAGGTAATAATAATACACGATGAAGCATGTAGCCTATAAAGATGCCCAATCCGATGCCCATCATTAAAATGGCAAAATTGATGACTAATACTTTCCACGTAGGTGTTAATGATTTTTTTGCATTGAAAAACATGGAAGCGTCTCCACCTTTTTCTATCAATGCCAAACGTTCTTTGTTTCTTGATGAAATGTATAAATAATACATTCCGAAAATGACTCCAAAAATTGCTGGTACTATAATTACTTCTGATCCCATACTAATATTTTTTTAAGTTTAGTTTTTGTATTTGCCCATTATGACGAACGGTTTTTTGTTTCGGTTACAAAAAATTTAATTTTTTTTCATTTTAATGTTTTTCTAAACTAAAATTATGTAGGTTCATACTAGTGTTTAACTACAGATGAAAGATAAAAACACCTAATATTAAATGCCCAAGATCCAATACCTAAAATAAAATCTAAAAAAACTGTAACCAAAACAAAAAAGTGATCGTCTTAACTACAAATGACTCAAAACACTGACCAAGATTATATACATCAGATACGTTCTGGAAACGTAAATGCATATTCGGCACTTGTAACAAAGTATAAGAATATGGTGTTCACGTTGGCATTGCGTATGGTTGGGAATAGGGAAGATGCTGAAGAAGTTTCCCAAGATACTTTTGTAAAAGCCTATAAATCTTTAGGATCATTTAAAGGAACGTCTAAATTTTCTACATGGTTGTATAGAATTGTTTACAATACAAGTCTGGATTATATTAAAAAGAACAAAAGAGTCGTTTTGTCTGAACATATTGATGAGATTAACGAATCAGATATTGGAAGCATGCAAAATGCTTTAACGTATATTGAAGCAAAGGAGAAAAAAGAAACGATAGAAAAAGCGTTGTTGCAGTTGCCAGAAGAAGAACGTGTGTTATTAACCTTGTTTTATTTTGAAGAATTATCGCTGAAAGAAATCTCAGAAATTGTCAAAATATCGTATGATAATGTAAAAATTAAACTGCATCGCAGTCGTAAAAAGTTATTTCATATTTTAAAAAATGTTGTAGAACCTATATATTTGAATCATGGAAGCAGAAAATAAGAAGTTAGATCAATTTACAAAAGGTGTGTTGCAAGACGCTGGTTTGGCTAGCCCTTCTACAGATTTCTTAGCCAATGTTATGGCAGCAGTTTCCATTGAAGAAGTACCTATTAAAGTCTATAAACCTTTGATTACCAAAGTTGGTTGGCTTATTATTGGTGCTTTATTCTTGATTTTTGCGTTTGTGTTGACACGTTTTTCATTAGGCTTCTCCATTTTAGGCGATTGGAATTTGTCAAGCTTAGTCATTGAAAAATACGAACCAAAAGTAGATATTCCTATAACTTACGCATATTGCTTCTTCTTTTTATTAGTTTTTGTGGTGATTCAAGTGAAAATGATCCGAAAGCAATTGGATAAGAATTTCCATAATTTATCTTAGTATAGTAAAACACAATTCTTAATATCATTAGGCTACGCTGGAACTTTTATAGCAACCCACATTTTTTCTAAAAAAGAAAAATATATTGTTGCTAAAAAGCTGATGACAAAATATATCGCCATTAATAGACTTCCATACTGAAAATAAACATCAATTCCGTACCAACCTTTTAAAGTAAGAATTGCAAAAAGCCCTAATACAATTTTTGCTGTTTCAAATACAATCGTGTACTTATATCTATCTAGTAAACTTGTGTAGCTGTAAATTCCAACAAAGACAATTATTCCATACAATACCAACATGCTATAACCATTAGTTTTCAGAATGTTTCCAAAATTATAAAATAAAAATAGCATTAGCAGTATGGTAATTAGCAACTGAATTACAGACCAAACTTGTAATGCAAAGGAAGTAGTGGTACTATATTTTTTAAAAGAATAAACGTTTTCTATGATAGTTATAGGATATTTTGATTGTACATCTTTTGGACGCCAACCTGTAGGCATCAACCAAATTCTAAATTTGTCATAATAACTTTTGGTGTGCCATGCATCTTTTAGTAATCGCCATAAATGTTGAAAATTGATGAGTATCGGATTCCAAGTTGCCGCAGGTTTTAGAACTCCAAAAACGGGTGGTACATCATCGAGTTCTTCTTGGAATGTTCCAAATATACGATCCCAAATACAAAAAACAGCTGCCAAATTTTTATCAATATATTCTGGATTGATTGCATGATGTACTCGATGTTGTGAAGGCGTGACAATGATATATTCCAAAACACCTAGTTTTCCAATATGTTTGGTATGATACCAAAACTGTGCAAATAGATGAATTGGCGTTAAAATAGCTATGATTTTATACGGAATTCCTACCAATGCAGCCGGAATTAGTAATAAAGGAAAATAACCCAGAATATTTGAAATAGACTGTCGTAATGCACAGGCTAAATTGAATTCTTCACTGCTATGATGAATTACGTGTTGATTCCAAAAGAAGTTTATTTTATGACTCAATCTGTGGTTCCAATAGCTTGCAAAGTCAATAGCAATAAAGGCTAGGAGATAGGCATGCCAAGTTTCAGAAATAGAAAAAATTGCTAAACTTTCTAATAAGAAAGGATATGAAATTAAAATAACGGCTAAACCTAATGAATCTTTTATAATACTTGTTAAGCCAGAGCTGATACTAGAAATTGTATCATTAATTGTATGTGTTTGATTTTTGACAAAATACCCATAAGCAATTTCAGTAATCACCAAAAGAGAAAAGAAAGGAATTGCATATAAGAGTGCATTGGCGTAGGCTTCCATAGAATTAACAATTTTGCTTAAAATTAATATTTTTTTTCAAATTATTATGCATGCATTGCAATTTAGCTATTGTTTGCTTGATGAATGATTTGATTATCTCTTTTGCTACCAACCAGCCGTACTTAGTTTTGGGTTAAATAAAGGCTATATCCCGAAAAGTCCATTAATAAAAAGAGTACGTAAATAATATTTAAAGAAACGATTAACAATTATCAATAAAAATGAAAGCCTTAATAAGTTTTAAGTAAAACAATACAATTCCGTGAATTGTAATAAACCTCACTATTGTTTGAAAGATACATTTGCTACTTTTATGCCAACAAATTCAAATAAAACGAGATTCATGAAGAATATAAATACATTACTCCTTTTTTTATTTCTTAGTTTAAATGCTTTTTCGCAGACAACAGATGTCATTACAGGATTGACGCAACCAATTTCTTTAGTCTTTAATGGAAATACATTGTATTATGCTGAATATAATGGAGGCGATGGAAAAATTTCAGCGATTGATGTAGATGCTGCAATTGTACCAGTCGAAATAGTGCAGAATACTGATTGGGCAATTGGTTTAATTTTTAAAGATGATGATTTATACTTCGGACAACTTATAGGAAACAATATCTCTAAAATAGCAACAGACAATATTGCTCTTGGAGTCACTGAAATTATCTCAAACATTCGACTTTATGACTTTGCGTTGCAAGGTTCGACTTTATATATTTCTGCATATATCCAAAATAAAATTTATAAAATTGATATTTCATCTCCAAATCCTACGCTTATAGAGGTTGTTGATGGATTGTCAACACCTTACGGGATCGCTTTGCATAATGATGAATTGTATATTGCAGAATATGATGGAAACAGAATTAGTAAGATAAACATCACCGAATCGAATCCGATGGTTCAAGAAGTGATAAGTAATGTTTCTAGTCCATCAGGATTATGTTTTGCAGGAAATATTCTTTTCATTGCGGAGGCAGATGGCAATAAAATATCACATATCAATGTTTCATCGAATCAAACTTCAACTACAGAAACGGTTTCAAATGTTTCTGAACCTAGTGGCTTGGCCATTTATAATAATGAGTTGTACATAACGGAATACAATGAAAATAAAATTTCTAAAGTTAATATTACATCGATACTTTCCACAGAAGACATCATAGAACAAAACAATACAGTTAGCGTATTTCCAAACCCTACAGCAAATTTTATCAAGATCACTGGATTAAAAGAACAGAAAAAATATAAAATATTTACAATCAACGGCGCGAAGGTAAGTGACGGACTTATAAATGATAACCAAACAATAGATACTAGTATGTTATCTGCAGGAATGTATATTTTACACTTAGAGAATAGTGATCGTTTAAAGTTTATCAAAAAATAAAAACTGATATTCAGAAGAATACCTGACAAGTCCGAAAACTTGCCAGATATATTTGGTGTATTAGTGTATTAAATTAATTATTGTTTCATGATTCTTCTGATTGTGATTGCTCCATGAACATCCGTAATTTTCATCATATAAATTCCTGTTTGAAATTTTGATAGATCAATCTCAGTATTGCTAATACCTTCTTTTTCAATTCTCTGAGTGAATACAGAAATACCAGTAATTGTATAAATTTCAATTGTTTTTTCTAGTGTATTACTAAATTGAACCGTCACAATTCCTTTTGTAGGATTTGGATAGATTTTAATTTCTCCTAATGATTGATCATGTGGTAGACTTGCATTTTTATTGTTTACAGGATCAATCCGATCAATATTAGTATTGTTAGTTGCAACTCTAGAAGTCACGTAATATTCCCCTGTACAACCTTCAATATGTCCTCTAAAATTAGCATTTTCAACAAAAAAGCCATGCGTCATTAAAACCTGCTGACCTGCATGGTAATCTGCAATGGCATTGTTGGAAATATAATTCCTTGCTGTAATTCCAATTTCTGCTTCTTCATTATCTAAACTTGAATTGACATTATTGGTAATTGTCAAATAATTAAGACAACAAATTTCCAAGCAACTAGCATTTTGCACAAAACTTCTAATAACGTTACCAGGTTGTGCTCCGAAACCTTCATTGAAATTAATTCCGGTTGCTTGCAAATGACAATAGCTCATTATGGTACCACCAGCAGCAGGAAAATCAGGATTAACAGTATCAAGACAGTTTTCACCTTCTATTGGTCTTCCTGTTTGAAATTGGAAGAAACTACCACAATGATCTATTGCTGTGTTGTTGCCATTCCAAACACATGCATGTGTATGTCGTGAACCAAAAAGATGTCCAAATTCATGTGCTATTACATATACATTCCAACTGTAAAGCGGGAATAATGTCACGGTATCATTTAAGTTTGCTGAGACAGAAAGACTATTATCTGAATTACTATTGCACAGACCATTAAAACCAGCAGCTCTACCGCCACCAGCATTTCTAAATGTCAATAATTGTCCTAAGTCTCCATAAAAATTCCCTAGATTATTTTGAAATTGTTGCAGTAAATCTGCTGTATTTGTAGCCGTATACGGATCTGTAGTGTCCCATATTTTAATTAAAGAAAGTCGCGTGTTTATATTTTCATTTTCGTAAATAGCTGCAACTTGATTAAAAACTCCGACAACATAATCTTCTACATTGCCAAGACTTCCAAGATCATCAAATATATCAAATTCCGTTTCAAAATAGAGTTCTACACATGGTTCATTAGCCATTTTTGCAACTCCATTTTGATTAAATAAGGTATTGTAATCATAGCCTTTAAAATTGTTGTCATCATCTATTTCACATTCAAAACTAGGTTTCTTTTTCAAATTTGTAATTTCATAAGCAATGAAGCTTTGTGAACCTTTTAGCTTTGCTATGGTGTAATTTGTTTCATTCGAAGAAATAGTACCAATAATATTGTTTTTATAAAAGCTAATCGCGACTAAACTATTGGGATCGTTTTTAATAATTCCTCTAAAGTGTTTCGTATGTATATTTGGCATGCGATCTTCTCCGCTACTGGTTACAATTTGATAATCATAAAAGGATTTTTCGACCTCTAATAGTTCTAAAACGATTGTTTTGTTCCCTAATGGCAGCGTTAACGCACATAATTTTTGATCATTTTGTAAGATTGCTGTTGCTTCATATTGTAAAAAATGCACATCTTTCGTATTATCAAACTGTTTCAGAACCTCAGTATTTTTATAGTTTTCTTTTGAAAAAACGCTGAGTTCAAGAATGTTTTTTGTTTCCTCTTTTGCTAGTTGAACCTTTTTATATATTGGGTTTTGAGCAACAATTGCATAAGAAAAGAATAGTATACATATATGTATTAATTGATTAAAAGTTTTCATAATTTAAAATTTATCTTGTTAAACTATGAGTGATTAGTTAGAAGATTTGTCTTCTAAAGCTTTCAATCTTTTTTCTAAAGCAATAATGTAAAGTGTCAATTCTTCAATTTTTTCTTGCTGTATTTTGGTAATATCTCCAAGTTCTATTCCATCAGTTTCTACTTTTTTAGCAGAAGGTACATTAGGCAAATGCCCGTTTTCTTTGATAAAAGTTTCTACTTCGCTTAGCGGTTTTAATTTATATTCTTTGTCAAATACATAATCGGCCCAATCGGTTCTCACACGTACTTCTTTGGCTAAAATTCCTCCATTTACATACAGTTTGTAATTGGTTAATTGTGTACTTCCAATATTTCCGATGGCATAAGGTGTTCCTATGACTACATTTTCAGCATCTGGTCGTACAGAAAAAAATGCGCTCAAAACGCCACTTCCATTTAGAGTACTTGCGCCTACACACAGCCATTTTTTTACGTTAAAATGATCAGATACTTCTTGTTGTCCATTGATGGTAATTCTATTAATAGAAAAATCACCATGTACGAGTGGCGTAGTCGTATTGGAATTATCTATGTATAATTTATTACTTCCAGTTTCATTATAGCCAGCTTCTTTTCCTAGAAATACATTTCCTGATCCAGAAATGTTTTGATATCCAGAACGATATCCAAAAAAGGTATTATTGCTTCCCGTAGTATTGTTAAACCCAGAAGAACTTCCCGTAAATGTATTGTATGAACTAGTAGTGTTTTTATATCCAGAAGAAATACCGATAAAAATATTATTTCCTCCAGAGGTATTAAATCTTCCTGCGCCACTCCCTATAAAAACGCCGCCAGAACCGTAATTTACATCGCCAGCACTATTTCCTACAAAAGTATTGGAATAGCCAGAAGATCCACCTGTATTTTCCCCAAAATAGGTGCTTCCGTAATTTGATGTTGCTGCATTTAATCCTGCTGATGTAATTCCACTTCCAGGTGTGTAAACTGTGCTTTGCCCCATAAGCAACATTGGTAAACTAATTAGGGCGAGTAAGAGTAAGTTAATTTTCTTCATGGTAAATTGGTGTTTGGTTAATATTCGTATTTGTTATAGCTAAAACTAGACTTAATAATTTTTCCGTGAAGTAGAAATAAACCTCTATATTTTAGGGTTTTAACATCCTTTTTGTAAAAAAATGTTTCTTATTTTTTAAAAACGAAAAGTTCAGAAACTGTATAATCTTACGGTAAATCTTTTACACAAAATCATCACAGCAATTTTTGATAAACGCAAAAAACTCCCATGTTTCCATGAGAGTTTTGTATTGTAAAAGTACACTTCGACTCCGCTTAGTGCATTGTATTTGGACTTATAAAAAAATAGAAAGTGTTATTTTTTGTTTTCAACCTCCGCAGCCACCGCAACCTCCGCAACCGCCACAGCCAGCGCAAGCACTGAAACCGCCATCTGAGCCACAACCATCATCGCTTGAAGCACCTTCAAATCCATGTATAGATTCTATAAAAGGCATAAAGTCAGTATCATTGAGCGAAATTAGATCAAACTGATTTTTTGTGACATTATGATTGTATAAGCTTGTATAGCTTAAGTTTCCGTAGAGAACAGTTGAATTTGCGGATTTAAAATTTGGTTTTTCTTTTTCTATTTTTTCAAAGACTTCCGTTGGAATTTTAGGAATTAGAACAATATTTCCTTGGATTGATAGTAGTATTTCAACAGCATTTTTAGTCTTTCTACTGGCATTTATTTTAATGCGTCTTAGTTCTCTTGTAATTTCTTTTTGCGCATTAATTCCTGCTTCCGTAATGACTCTTACCCCTAACAATCTTTGAAAAAAGTTTGATTTGAAATATGGTTTCATGCGTTCGTCGGTATACACATATTTTAACTTGTATTCTTCACTATTTTTTACCTTTTCAAAGGCAGCTTTTAAAAGATTGGAGAGACTTATTTGTAAAGTATCATCTTTTGAGAATATTGCAACAAATATAGATTCGTGCTTTAACGGTTGATAGGTTCTATATGCTTTTCCGATACGTATAATTGGGTTTTTATTTTCCTCTTCTGTAGCTTTAGGATCGGGTAGTATTTCAAGTACTTCTTTTAAAAGTAAATCAAGAAAAGTAACTCTTGCCAATGTGTCAATTTTGATTTTTGGATCTTCAAGAAGTAATACTTCGGCAGGAGATAACTCAATTAATTCTTTTATCATATTTTTTTAAATTTTGGAAACACCCAATTTCTGTGAAGATTAACTCTTCTAAAGTTTTTTTCTCCAAATCTAATTTTGGAAGAAGGCCATATATCAGTTGGTACATTTTTTTTAAATATTGTTACATACAATTCTTTGGTTTTTTCATACCAATCGTTAAACTTTTCTTTTTCGTTAGCTCCACCTTTCGTGGGACCATGATGAATTTCTCGCTCTAATATATGTTGACAAAATTCTGTCCAATACGATCTGGTATATAAAAGATGCAAATGCCATACTTGGTCTACTTGATCGGATGGAGTTAACGGATGATCAGCAATACAAATGAGAAACATAAACTTTTTATATTCATGAATTGCTCTCACTCCATATTCATATTTCCAACCATTTTCTCTGCAAAGTCTGTCTGTAAATGTAAATGTGGATTGAGAATCATCCAATTGGAATGCTTCTATTTTATTCCATAAAGTTTTTTGTTCTGAAGTCATTGATATGTGGAAAATACTGTAGTTTTTATACGCATAAAGTGCATATTTATTGGGTTGTATTAATATATGTATGCACAGGATTTGCCAAAGCTTCTGAGTACGTCATTTTTTTAATGGTTACATTTTCATATGGATGACCTTGTCCCATTACCCAAACGAGTGTATTGGGCATTCTACAATTTAGCGGAACTTTTTCGGTAGCTACCATTAACAATCCGCCACCGTCCATCATACCAATTCCATACCCAACATGAATATGAATTTTTTTAGGATATAAACTTCCAAAAACGACGCCTCTTATTTTAAAATTTGCTTCCAAATCTATTTAAGTCTGTACGTTTTAAATCTACAATATTCTTAAACAATCGCAAAGTTTTACGGTTTAGAATTGATGGAAAACAAAAACTCCCACGTTTCCATGAGAGTTTTTGTATGCTTATAGTACACTGAGCAGAGTCAAAGTGTACTATTATGTATTTGTCAAAACTATTCTTCAACCAATACCCATTGTCCTTTGCTGATCAATGGTTCTGCTTGTTTGAATTTTACAGTTTTGTTTTCACCAGTCATCACGTTTTTGATCGTTACACGTTCGTTACGTCCAATTTTTGGCTTGTCGCGCGTAATTGTTTCCGTTATTTGCGGACGTTGTTGTGATTGTTGCATTGCAGCGCGTTGTGCCGCTTCTTTTTCATCACTGTTTAATACTTCTTCTTTCGTAGTTGTATAGTTGTCCTTTTTACGTTTTTGCTCACGAGCTTCACGAACACGATCAGGATTGTTATCGGCTAATCCTCCTTTGAATAAGAACGATAATATTTCACGATTTACCTTATCAATTACTTCTTTAAATAATTCGAATGCTTCAAACTTATAAATCAATAATGGATCTTTTTGTTCGTGAACGGCTAACTGAACCGATTGCTTCAATTCGTCCATCTTACGCAAGTGTGTTTTCCAAGCATCATCAATAATTGCAAGAGAAATATTCTTCTCAAAATCGTTGATCATTTGCTTTCCTTCCGATTCGTATGCTTCTTTTAAGTCACTAATTACGTTTAATTCTTTCGTTCCATCCGTAAACTTAACAACAATACGTTCGTATTTATTCTCTGGATTTTCATACACATCTTTGATCACTGGATATACCATTTCGGCATTGATTTCCATTTTCTCATTATAGCTTCTAAACGCTTCTGTATATACTTTTCCAATGATTTCTTCTTCCGTCATTGTCCCAAATTGCTCTTCTGTCACAGGACTTTCGATAGAGAAGTAGCGGTATAACTCAAACTCAAAGTTTTTAAAGTCACTCGCTGCTTTGTTTGTTTGGATAATGATTTCGGTAGTATCATATACCATATTCGAAATATCTACCTTTAAACGCTCTCCATGTAAGGCGTGACGACGACGTTTGTATACGACTTCACGTTGAGCATTCATGACATCATCATATTCTAAGAGACGCTTACGAATTCCGAAGTTATTTTCTTCTACTTTCTTCTGCGCACGTTCAATAGATTTGGTCATCATTGAGTGCTGAATTACTTCACCTTCTTTCAGTCCCATTCTGTCCATCATCTTTGCAACTCTGTCAGAACCAAATAAACGCATTAGGTTATCTTCTAAAGACACATAAAACTGTGAACTTCCTGGATCTCCTTGACGACCTGAACGACCACGTAACTGTCTATCTACACGACGGGAATCATGACGTTCTGTACCAATAATGGCCAAACCACCAGCGGCTTTTACTTCGTCACTCAACTTAATATCGGTACCACGACCTGCCATGTTTGTTGCAATAGTAACCTGTCCTGGACGACCAGCTTCGGCAACAATATCTGCTTCACGTTGGTGTAATTTCGCATTTAATACATTGTGAGGAACTTTACGAATAGAAAGCATTCTTCCTAACAATTCCGAAATTTCTACCGAAGTAGTACCAATCAATACAGGTCTTCCTTGTTTCGACAATTCAGTTACCTCATCAATAATGGCGTTGTATTTTTCACGTTTCGTTTTGTAGATTAAATCTTCTCTGTCCTTACGTGCAATAGGTCTGTTTGTTGGAATTTCGATTACATCCAACTTATAGATCTCCCATAATTCTCCTGCTTCTGTAATTGCCGTACCTGTCATTCCAGAAAGTTTACGATACATTCTGAAATAGTTCTGTAAAGTAATGGTAGCAAAGGTTTGTGTAGCGTCTTCAATTTTTACATTTTCTTTCGCTTCAATCGCTTGGTGTAATCCGTCAGAATAACGACGACCATCCATAATACGACCTGTTTGCTCATCTACAATCTTCACCTTGTTGTCCATCACAACGTATTCCACATCTTTCACAAAAAGGGTATACGCTTTCAACAACTGATTCATGGTGTGAATACGCTCACTTTTTACTTGAAACTCACTAAATAATTGCTCTTTTAGCTCAATTTCTTTGTCTTTTTCAAGCTCTTGTGCTTCAATTTTGGCAATTTCTCCACCAATATCTGGCATGACAAAGAATTCTTTATCGTTACTTCCTACCGATAAATATTCAATTCCTTTGTCTGTTAAATCAATTTGATTGTTCTTTTCTTCAATCACGAATAACAATTCTGCATCTACTTTGTGCATTTCGCGATTGTTGTCTTGCATGTAAAAGTTCTCCGTTTTTTGAAGTAATTGTTTGATTCCTTCTTGACTTAAGAACTTGATTAATGCTTTATTTTTAGGTAAACCTCTGTACACTCTTAATAATAAGAATCCACCTTCTTTAGTTTCCCCGTCTTTGATTAATTTCTTTGCTTCTGCTAAAACACCTGTTAAGTATTGACGTTGCTTTTGAACAATGTCAGATACTTTTGGCTTTAACTCGTTGAATTCGTGTAAATCTCCTTGCGGAATTGGTCCAGAAATGATCAATGGTGTACGTGCGTCATCGACTAATACAGAATCGACCTCATCGACAATGGCATAGTTGTGTGGACGTTGTACTAAATCATTTGGTGAGTGCGACATATTATCACGTAAGTAATCAAAACCAAATTCATTATTGGTACCATAAGTGATGTCTGCTAAATAAGCTTTTCTTCTAGCTTCCGAATTCGGTTGATGGTAATCAATACAATCAATCGATAATCCGTGGAATTGGAAGATAGGTGCCATCCATGCGCTATCACGTTTTGCTAAGTAGTCATTCACGGTTACTAAGTGAACTCCTTTCCCTGGCAAGGCATTTAAGTATACTGAAAGTGTGGCTACTAAAGTTTTACCTTCACCAGTTTGCATCTCTGCAATTTTTCCTTGATGCATGGTAATACCACCAATTAACTGTACGTCATAGTGAATCATGTCCCAAGTAACTTGCTTTCCGGCAGCATCCCAAGAGTTTTGCCAAATCGCATTATCGCCATCTAAAGTTACATATTCATGCATTCCAGACAACTCTCTGTCATACGGAGTTGCAGTTACATTTAGTTCAGTATTGTTTGTAAAACGTTTCGCCGTTTCTTTTACCACTGCAAAAGCTTCTGGTAAGATTTCAAATAAAACGCCTTCAGAAAGATCATATTCTTCATCTCTCAGTTTATCAATTTCTTGATAAATATCTTCTTTACGCTCAATATCTGAGATAGTTTCAGCTTCTTCTTGTAATGCTATAATTTTAGCATTTACTTCTTTGCACGCTTCTGTGATGCGCGACTTAAAGTGTGTTGTTTTAGCTCTCAACTCGTCAAGCGTTAACTGCGATAGTTGTTGCTCGTGTGCCTTTATTTGGGTAACAAGTGGTTGGATAAGCTTAATGTCTTTCTTGGATTTATCTCCAACAAACATTTTTAACACTGAATTTAAAAAACTCATGGTGTATGTGGTTTTATATTAAACCAAAAAAAAAGCCTCGTTAATGGAGACTTTTTTCCTTGCTTAAATTTGTTTTAATATTCATCTTCGTTCCAGAGGTAATCTTCCTCTGTTGGGTAATCAGGCCATATTTCTTCAATAGATTCATAAGAATCTCCTTCATCTTCAATTGATTGCAAATTTTCTACAACTTCTAATGGAGCTCCAGTTCTAATTGCATAATCGATCAACTCATCTTTTGTAGCTGGCCAAGGCGCATCACTTAAATGCGATGCTAATTCTAATGTCCAATACATATTCTTCGATATTAATTTTTTGCAAAAATAAATTTTTAAATGAAAAAGTCAAGTAAAAAAATCATTATTTACACATTATTTTTAAGAACGTTTTTTCAAGGATGTTTATTCCTCTAATTTACAGCTGTTTACGAATTCTTTTTAGGAATCCATTTTATTTCGTTCGCTTGTAAGTCATTCGACAACTTTCGTGCCAATACAAAAAGATAGTCAGAAAGTCGGTTTAGGTACTTTAAAGTATGTTCGTCAAAAGGCTCTATTTCATAAAGTGCTGATGCTAAACGCTCTGCTCTTCTGCAAACACAACGCGCAATGTGACAGAATGACACAGTTTGATGTCCGCCAGGTAATACAAAGTGCGTCATTGGTGGCAATGCATCATTCATGGTATCCATTTCTCTTTCTAAAACCGCAATATTAGCTTCTGAGATTCTAGGAATGTTTAAGCGATCTTTTCCGTTTTTTAAAGTTGCCTTTTCAGGATCTGTCGCTAAGACAGCACCAACGGTAAATAGTAAATCTTGAATTTCCATCAATACATTTTGGTAATGTGGATTGATATCTTGATCGCGAATTAAACCAATATATGAGTTCAATTCGTCCACAGTTCCGTAACTATCAATGCGGATATGATGCTTTGGAACACGTGTTCCGCCAAATAGGGCAGTGGTTCCTTTATCACCAGTTTTTGTATAAATTTTCATTCTTTTCTTTTTCTTTTTTTGAGAGATCTAGTTTCTCTTCGTTTTTTGGTATGCGTATATATAAGCAACAGCAAAGACCACAATACCAATAAGAATTACTCTAACAGTCATATTTTTTTGTTTTATGCTTTGCTATTATCAGTTTACTTTTTTTCGTCTTTGTTACAATCAGTAAGGAAAAACTAGATATTTTACTTGTCTTTCTTTTCTTCGTTTTCCTTTTTTGTATAGTAATCAATTATTTTTTTACCGATTTTTTTGTTGGACAGATACACAAAGAAAAGTCCAACACTTACAGCTACTGGTAATAACCAATTAGTCATTTTTTTCTTCGTCTTTGTTTCTTAAATAATCATTCATAAATCGACGATCTTTACGGCTATTAGTGCGCCTTTTGTTTTTTCGAGTATTTATGAATAAAAGAGGCGCTAATACACCTACAATGACAATAAAGACAATTAACTCTGTACTCATATATTAGCTATTTTGTTCCATCAACATCGTTAAATGCATACATTTATACAAGTGTCGATCGTTTGTTTTCGATTGTTCCCAGTCTTTTTGATGCAGTTTTTTGATGTAATTTAATTTTTTTGTCGAACTCATAGGAAGCAAGTTGAGGAAAAATGCCCATTTAGAACTTCCTAAGATAGCTCTGCGTTCCACAACTGTAAACTCTTTGTGAAAGCGTTGCACCGTTTTTTTGGAAAAAGGCCATTCCCAATCTGCATCCGATTGAAAAGGTCTGTACATACCACGGATAATGCGCAAAGGTAAACTTGTTTTTAACGGATCATAGGAAATTAGTTTTCCATTATCAGCTAGTTTTTCTTTGAGTTTGCCAAATAAAAGGTCCAAACTTTCAAAGTGATGCAACACGCCGTATGCATATATAATATCAAAATCAGTTTCTTTAAATTCTGGCGATAAAAAATCAACAGCTTCCGCTTTGGCATTTGGTAAATCTTTCAAACGCTCGTTTAACTGTCCAATCGCTTTGTCGCTTAAATCAATTCCCAAGTAACTTTTAGAGTTTTCAGCTAAATATAAGCTCAGGTGATTTCCTGCGTAACATCCTAAATCAAGCACTTTCTTATCAGACAAATCGCCCAACCAAGTTTTGTGTTTTTCATAAACTTGTTCGTTGATTTGCAGTTCTTTTCGGAAATCAGATAATAACTTATTTCGCATAAAAGACCAAAGCTTTGTTGCAAAATTCTTCTTTTTTACATTGTAGAATTCTTTCTGTTTTTTGTTGACTTCTAAGACTTCTTGTAAACGTGTATCACTCACTTTAATTGGGTTTTTATTGGGACGATGCAAATTAACTAAAAATTGCAATTAAATTACGTTATTTTACAGGAATATTGCCTCAGACACGCTTCGCTTTTAGATTGTTGGATGCACTTTGTTGTTAGATGTAAACCAAAATTAGAAAGGCTGAATTAAAACTAGTCATAACAACATGTATATATTAATTGGGAAATCCTAAAGATTTTCCTGTAATACGTTTTCTTTTGCTAACTTAGTTTTTGCTAATGTAGCCAACTATACAAAAGCACGTAAATAATATGAAAAAAACATTCTCTATTTCAATTTTACTTCTGATAATGATTCTAGTATCGTGTAAAAATAAATTGAATAGTAAAAATACAACCAAAGCAGAGTTTCCTGAATTTAATAGTTGGAGAGACCATTGGGAAAATCCAAATCAAAAAGCGCAATTACTTTCTAATTCAAAAATTCACGAACGAATAAAGGAATGTTTACGCGATACCACAATTGTTGTCATAACATCAACATTGATAGAAGACCTTGAGAGATATTCTATTATAAAATCGTTGGGAGACATAAATTACGACGGAATAAATGATTCAATTATAATCATACCAGAATTATTTATCACTGAAGAAAATAGTTATGAAAATGGCGCTTCTGCAATCTTTACTGACAAAAAAATTCCTCGCATAAAAGTTGATGTTCCTTGTTTGGAAACCGATTACTTTTTTCCTGTAGAAGACATTAATAACGATGGGAATATTGAATTAGGAAAATATTATACGTCTTGTTCAAGTCGTTTTAAAAGCTTAGAATTAATCAGTTTAACCCAAGAACAATGGAAAATTAAAGGTCGAGTAACTTTTGATATCTTCTATAAAGAGCCTGAAAAAGAAAAAAGGATTGAAAAGATTGCGACAAATACATTCCGAATGAGAGAAATAACATCTGAAAATACAGATGACATCATTGATACTTGGAAAACATTTGAAATGAAATAAATACTGCTAGTAATACGTTAGCATTAATCAAGAAAACAATGTACAGTTACAAGGAATTTCCCGAACAAGTAGCGGCAGAAATGAAAATATTTGCTGAAGAAAATAACTTTGAACTAATTGCAAAAGAAGAAGATCATTGTGTTCGTTATAGAAATCGAACTTGGGAATTATCTTTTTTCTGCGATCATGGAGCTGTAGAACTATCTTTTATTAATTTAGATGATGGATATAAATATTCATTGTACGATATTCTTGAATTATGGTTTCCAGAATCTACTCACGCGAAAGAATCAACTGAAAATGTTTGGGGATCGTTAAAAACGGTGAAGTTTAATGTTGATGCACTAAAGAATTATTACAAAAAAATAGACAAGACCTATATTTCTAATAAAGCAAGTCTTGATAACTGTAAAAGAAGAAGTTCAATTTTAATCAATTTTGCGCTTAATCAAGGGTCTAGAAGACTCCAAAACGAATTCACGTGGAGTTCTGACAATTGGATTGAATTAGCTTCTTATGAATATGCTAATAATGGACATAGTTCATTGTGGCAAAGAGTTAAAACGAAGTTTAATTTGTAAAATCATAGCTGATTTCTAAATGGGATAATCTAATGAATGGATTCCGGAACGAAATCTGTCTAAGAGCAAAGCAAGTCTAACAATTTAAAAGCATAGCGCGTCTAATAATAAACGTTAGTGCGAATTTGTAACTCGTGCCGATAAACAAGCTAAAAATAAATTATAACCTTCACAAGAATAATAAAGAAGAAAGATATTCGTGAATTCGCAGCAAGTAATAATTGGTATTCTAAGTATTTCTCGATACAATTTTTCTTCATTTTATTACGAAAAACCACTCGAAATGACGTTTTTAAAATCCAAAATTTATAGTTTCTAACAAGTCTAACAAGTCTAACAAGTCTAACAAGTCTAACAAGTCTAACAAGTCTAACAATCTAAAAGCAAAACATATCTAATTTTTCAATACAAAAACAGGATTCATAATTCCATTCTTCATAAAGTATTGCTGAATTTCATCACTTTTTTCTTCGTTAATGATGATCATGTCGTACAAAGCTAACTTTTCTTTGATTTCCTGAACAGTGTTTGATGTTGTTAGCGCTTTGAAGGTCATCGGTTCACTATTGGTTTGAACAGGTAAGAATTCGTATTTTAAATGATATTGTGTAATATCTTCAATGTTATCATACGTTATAAATGCTATGTTCTGAACGTTTTCATTATGAATAAAAGCATCAAATTGTGTTCCAATGCGCAATCTGTTTTCTACGGTTGCATTTGGAGTTGAACTTGTCAAATTAGAAAAGAACGATCGCGGTAAAACGAGCATAAAGAATAGCAATATCGCAATGATATAATACGTATATCTTCTTTTCGAATTGTAAATTAATAAGCTAAAGAAAAAGAAGAAAGCCAATAGCAAACTTCCCATATAACGATAATAACTTGCCAATTCGCCAGCTTCCTTTTGCGTAATTTCATAAAAAACAAAGGCATAAATAAATAATAACAAAATTGCATATCCAACAATGGCAAGAAACATTGTAATTGCTACGATGAGGAAACTATATTTTTTTGGAAAATAGGATAGAAGCTGCTTTCTGTGATACAAGGCAATGCTCATTAATAACAGCAGAATAACCAAAGCACTGATTTTTATATTGGAAGCATCTTTCAGAAACGACAAGTTGATTCCTGTATATTTTTTAATGTCTTTTTGGAGTGTCGCAGGTTTTAAAATTGCACTTCCGATTTCTTGTCCGCCAAAGAAAAAAGCATCGATAAATGAATCGCGAATCGGATAATAATGATCGGGCGGATTCATGATATTTTCAAACGTAATCTGCGAAGTGGTTTTGGAAATTGGTTGCGTGTTTTTAAAGGAAATAAATACTTTCCAACTTCCAAAGCATGCCAACACCATCAAACCAGCAAATACCAATGGTTTTATTTTATGAATGAATTGCTCACGAACATTACTTGTAAAGAGATAATGTACAGCAATAATTCCCAAACCAATAAGACTGAAAAGAATTCCAATCGGTTTTGTTAATGTCAATGTCGCTAAAGGAATCGCCGCAAATAGCAAGGCTTTGTGTTTATCGTCCAATAAGAAATAAAATACCAAACCAACGCCTAATAACATTGCAATGAAATTATCAGCATATAAAAAGTAAATAGGCGTACACAATACTTGATATGCTACAAAAAGGATAATGCAAGTTAAAATTAGGTTGATATAATTTCGTTTTCGCTGATAGCAAATCATAGGAATAAATGCCAATGAAAAGATTACATGTGCCGAAATGGCAATGCCTTCATGTAAAGTACCCGAAATGGTTTTGTTGAAATAGTATTGAATGAGCGTTGTAATTCGAGGATATTCAGGAAAATCGGTAAAGTTTAAACCATACATTTCGTTGGTAACAACCAATTCTTTCAACGCAACTGCCCAAAAACTAAATTCGTCCCAAGCAGAAAAATAAGAGTTTCCATAAAGTAAAAAACTAAACCCGAATAGTACGATGAAAATTCGCAGTGGAAATTCAATAAAAACTTCCGTACGATTGCTTTTAAAGTATTGAAAAGTATAATATCCAAAACCGATCAAACCAAGCGCATACACAAGATAAGCAACTATTTGCAGCATGTTGAACATAAGTGCAAGTGTCAATAAAACACCTATGCTACAAAAGGTCAAAATAGGCGAGAAGCCAGCATAAATGTTGAATTTACGCTGTACAAAAATCATGCTTCCCAAAAGAGAAACTACGACTAATATGGTTTTGATGATAAGTGCGATCATACAATTACAAACGTACAATAAAATGTTCTTTTACTTGCTCTTTGCGGAAAAATACAAATCCCCAAAAAAAGGTGTCAATCGTTACGGTGACTTCAGGACGATTTTTAATAATCTCCCAAGCTTCGGTCATGTCTTTACTCCAATGAATATCGTCAAAAATAAAAACTGTGTCGTTATGAACCGTTTTTAGCAAGGTTTCAAAATAGGAAAGTGTGGCTTCTTTTTGGTGATTTCCGTCAAAATATACCAAATCATAGCTCGTATTGGTAAGTTTAGAAAGTTCAGTTTCAAACTCACCAATAATGAGTTTGGTTTCTTCCATTTCATACTTATCAAATTGATTTTGTGCAACTTTTGCAGTTTCTGGACAACCTTCTATAGTGATTAATTCATTCGTATTGTTGTGTAAAGCATTTGAAGCTAATCCTAATGAAGTGCCAATTTCTAGCGATTTTTTCAGTTTGAGATAATGTGTCAATCTATAGAGTAAATGCGCTCTTTTTCGTGTAATTCCCGCGTTTTTTGCAATGGCGGAAACTTTTCGTTTGTTGGATGAAAATACTCTGCTTCCTGCACCAAAATCTTTTACCTCAATAATGGAATGATTCTGAAGTAAATCCTTTCTATATTGATCTATAATAGGATATGCATGAAACTTCTTTTTATCATAAAAACACTTCGTAATTAAATCGTACACAAAAGGCGAATGCACACCATGTTGATTGGTAGATTTAAAAAAGAATTTGAAGTAGGCAAAGATTTGATACCACATAATTAATTATTCTTCAATTTTAGCCGCCAATTCAAACCAACGCTCTGTTTTTTCTTCCGATTCATTGATGATTTTCTGCAATTCTATCGACTTTTCTTGAATTTCTTCTTGCGACAATTCACCTGAGACAAATTCAGCTTCAATCTTTTCTTTTTCTTCTTCCAAACGTTGAATGTCTTTTTCCAAACGTTTGTATTCTTTTTGTTCGTTATAGCTTAATTTTTCGCTTTCATCTTGTCGCCACGATTTCTTTTCTTTCTTTTCAGTAGATTTTGAAACAGGTTCAATACTGTCTTCGTACACTCTATAATCGGTATAATTCCCTGGAAAATCTTCAATGACGCCGTTTCCGCGGAACACAAATAAATGATCTACAATTTTATCCATAAAATATCGATCATGCGAAACGACTAACAAACAACCTGGAAAATCTAGTAAAAAGCTTTCCAAAACATTCAGTGTTACAATATCTAAGTCGTTTGTTGGCTCATCCAGAATTAAAAAATTAGGATTCTGAATCAAAACGGTACACAAATACAAACGTTTCAATTCGCCACCAGATAATTTTTCTACAAAATCATATTGACGTTTTCGGTCAAACAAAAAGCGTTCTAACAACTGCGCAGCCGAAATCATACGTCCTTTTTTCAGCGGAATATATTCACCATATTCTTTGATGATATCAATCACTTTTTGTCCTTCTTTCGGATTGATTCCGCTTTGTGTATAATACCCAAATTTAATAGTATCTCCCACAATCACTTTTCCACCGTCAGGTTTCAAACGTCCTGTAATCATATTCAAAAAGGTAGATTTCCCTGTTCCGTTTTTTCCTATAATTCCGATGCGTTCGCCCTTTTTAAACACATATTCAAACTTATCGAGCAGGACTTTATCTTGAAATGATTTAGAAATAGTATGCAACTCCAGAATTTTACTTCCCATACGTTCCATATTGATTTCCAATTGTACTTCGTGTTCGTTACGGCGTTGATGCGCTTTTTCTTTAATTACATAAAAATCATCGATACGAGATTTCGATTTGGTAGTTCGTGCTTTTGGCTGACGACGCATCCAATCGAGTTCCTTTTTATATAAATTCTTAGCTTTTTCAACCGAAGCCTGTGCCGCTTGAATACGTGCTTCTTTTTTATCTAAATAATACGAGTAACTTCCTTTGTAACTGTATAATTGTCCGTTTTCGAGTTCCACAATCTCATTGCACACACGTTCTAAAAAATAACGGTCGTGCGTGACCATAAAGAGTGTAATATTTTCTTTTTTGAAATATTCTTCCAACCATTCAATCATTTCCAAATCGAGGTGATTGGTAGGTTCATCTAAGATTAATAAATCTGGTTTATTGATGAGAATTGTAGCCAAACCTAAGCGTTTTTTCTGTCCACCAGACAAATTGCTGACTTTTTGAGTTAAATCTTCAAGTTTTAGTTTAAACAGAATTTGCTTGTATTGGGTTTCAAAATCCCATGCATTGTGCAATTCCATTTGTTCAAATGCTTTCTGATAAGTATCAGTATCATCAGGATTTAGCAAGGCACGTTCATAATTGGCAATGATATCTAAAATTGGATTATCGGAAGCAAAAATGGTTTCTTCAATCGTAAGCGTCGGATCCAAACGTTCATTCTGAGATAAAAACGCCATGTGAATTCCTTTTCGGGAAATAATTTGTCCGCTATCAGATTCTTCACGACCTGTAATAATATTAAGTAAAGATGTTTTCCCAGTTCCATTCTTGGCGATAAAAGCTACTTTTTGATCTTTGTTGATTCCAAAAGAGATGTCTTGAAACAAAACACGTTCACCAAAAGACTTAGAGATATTTTCGACGGATAAATAATTCACGTTGTTGATTTTTTTACAAATTAAAAATAAAAAGATCAGATATGTTGCATAGAATTTTATTATTAGTGCGTAAAACTTATATTTGCTTGTTAAACAACAGCACCTATTTAATGAATTTGAAAGCCCCGATATCAATTCTGATCATTTTCTTCATGTTTGCTTCTTGTGTCACCAATAAGGAACTTACGTATTTTGGAGAAAAAGAAGGCGATGAAGCGCTGATTCAGCAGTCGATAAAATTAAATGAAAAGCCATATAGAGTTCAAATTGGAGATTTATTATCTATTAGTATAAAATCTACCGATGCGAAATTAGTGGCCATGTTTCAGCCTGTAGCGGCCGAAAATGCAGCAGCATTGCAGTCGGAGCAAAGCTTATATTACAATGGTTTTACGGTAACTAAACACGGAAATATTGAAATTCCAATTCTTGGGAAGCTAAATGTATTAGGTTATACCTTAGATGAAATAGAAGAATCCATCAATAAAAAACTACTAGAAGAATATTTTAACAAAGCAGAAGATTTGTTTATTGTGGTGAAATTAGCAGGTCTGCGCTTTACCGTTACCGGAGAGGTTTCTAGTACCGGAATTTATACTTTGTATCAAGATCGTGTCAATATTATTGAAGCTTTAGCAAGTGCGGGAGATATTACGACAGTAGGAAATAGAAAAGATGTATTGATCATTCGTCAATATCCGCAAGGACAAAAAATTCATCATATCGATCTAACAAGTGTAGATGCGTTGAGTTCTCCATATTACTATATTCAACCGAATGATATGGTATATGTAAAACCGTTGAAGCAAAAATCACTAGGAACAGGAACTACCTTAGTACAATCCATTACAACTGTAGTTACGGTGTTGTCGCTAGTTACAAGTGTATTAGTATTGTCAAGAAATCTATAAGAGCATGGGAGAGGAATTTGACGAATTAAAATCACAAAATTCTTTTGATATCAAAGCACTCGCATTTCGAGCGCTCAATTATTGGTATCTATTTGTGATTACCCTAGGAATTGCTTTTGTAGTGACTTATTTCTACAACAAACAACTCGAACGAATTTATCGCGTTGAAAGTTTAATTTCTATCAAAGAAGAGCAGAATCCATTCTTTTCTTCGAGCATGAACCTTACTTTTAATTGGGGCGGTGCGAGTGATAAGGTAGAAACCATCAAAACGATTTTAAAATCGAGAGCACACAACGAAAATGTAGTACGTGTGTTGCAATCATACATTCATTACAAAAAAGATGGGCAATATCGCTTGGAAGACATTCACACAAACGCACCTTTTATTGTGAGTTTGGACGAGAATATTCCGCAACTCATGAACACGCCGATTAAAATTGTGTTTAAGGATGAGGAAAATTATACCGCAAGTATTGATTTTTCTGGCGATGAAATCTACAGAGGAATCAATTATAAGCTGAATAAAGTTTCTAGTTTTTCACCAGAAAATCCTTCATTCACAGGCAATTTTGTTATGAATGCGGAAGTAAAATCACCGTATTTTAAATTTGCATTGACGCATCGACGTGATACAAAAATTAAAGTCGGACAACCGTATTATATTTTCTTAACAAACCTCAATTCAGAGATATCTAAATATCGTTCTATTGGTGTTGGTTTAAAAGTGCAAGGAGCTTCGATGCTGGTGTTGAGTCTTACAGGACCGAATCGTGCTATTTTGGCGGATTATTTGAATGTAACGACCGAAATCTTAAAACAGAAACAACTCGAAGAAAAAAACCAATTTGCTACAAATACACTAGCGTTTATTGATAAAATGATTTCTGGAGTGGAAGATTCACTTCGAAAAGACGAACAAAAGCTCAAAAAATACAAGCAAGACAATAAAGTTTTCAATCCATCCTTAAAAGGAGAAGAAGTATTTGCCAAATTGAATCAATACAGTATTGAGAAAAACGGCTATATGCTAAAGCTTGAGTATTATAAACTCTTGGAAGATTACTTAACAAGCAGTACCGACTTTAGATCGTTGCCAGCGCCAGCTTCTTCAGGAATTGATGATGCTAATATTGTAAACAATGTATCTAAAATTGTGCAATTATCTATCCGAAGAGCGAAGTTGGGAGAAACTGTTAAAAATGATATCTTCTTTAAAGAAATCGATCAAGATATTGATGCCACAAAACGTGTATTGCTCGAAAATGTAAAAACAGCGCGTTCTTCTACAAATATTGATATTTCTAATGTAGAAAGCAGAACGGCAAGAGCCAATGCAGAATTCAGAAAGTTGCCTGAAGAAGAACAGCAATTGTTCAATATTGAGCGTAGTTATAAATTAAGCGAAGCTTCGTATACATTGCTTCTAGAAAAGAAAAACGAAGCAGGAATTGTAAAAGCCGCAAATGTTTCGGACGTCAAAGTAATTGACAGTGCTAAAGATTTAGGACAAGGTTCTATTTTGCCAAATACAAAGAAAAACTATTCCATAGCGTTATTTTTAGGCTTGCTGCTTCCGCTAGGATTTGTATTCTTGGTTACAGTGTTAGATAATAATATCAATACGCCAGATGACATTAAAAAACTCTCCAACATTCCAATTCTAGGAATTGTAAGCAGAAGTAGAACGGAATCGAATTTGGCAGTATTTGAAAGTCCAAAATCATCGGTGGCAGAATCCTTTAGGGGAATTCGATCGAGTTTACAATATATCTATAAAAATTTAGATAAAGACAAAACGAAAACAGTAATGATCACTTCTTCGGTAAGTGGAGAAGGAAAAACATTCTGTTCTATCAATATTGCTTCGGTATTTTCTCTCACAGGAAAAAAGACCATCTTAGTTGGGTTGGACTTGCGTAAACCTAAGATTTTTGGTGATTTTGGAATTACGAATGAAACCGGAGTTGTAAATTATTTGATCGGTCAAAAAGAATTGGATGAAGTGATTCAACACACAAAATATGACAATTTAGATGTGATTACTTCAGGACCAGTGCCACCAAATCCTTCTGAATTATTGATCAGTCAACAACTCGAAGAATTTATCGCAGAATTAAAGCAACGTTATGATTACATCGTATTAGATACACCGCCATTAGGCTTGGTTTCGGATGCGTTGGATTTAATAAATCATGCAGATGCCACAATATATATGGTTCGACAAGACTATTCAAAGAAAGCCATGTTGAACATTATTAATGAAAAGTACAAAAAGGGAGAAGTCAAAAATATAAGTTTCATATTCAATGATTACCGTCAAAAAGCCAAGTATGGTTACGGGTATGGATATGGTTACGGATACGGATATGGTTATGGAAGCTATGGAAATGGTTATCATGAAGAAGAACGCCGATCTTTAGTATCGAGACTTTTGAAACCTTTTAAAAAGAGATAAACTAACAATCCCCAAATATGAAATGCTTTTTTAGGTATTTCAATAGAAAGCGATTATGACGATATTAGGAATATCAGCATTTTACCACGATTCTGCAGCAGCAATTGTTCAAGATGGAAACATTCTAGCTGCAGCACAAGAAGAACGTTTTACACGTAAAAAACACGATCCTGCATTTCCAACAAATGCAGTAAAATACTGTTTAGATTATGCAGGAAAAACGATTGACGAGCTTGATGCCGTAGTTTTTTATGACAAACCATTATTGAAGTTTGAACGTTTGCTAGAAACCTATTATGGTTTTTCGCCAAAAGGAGTAACTTCTTTCATTACCTCAATTCCGGTTTGGTTGAAAGAGAAAATGTTCTTAAAAAAGCTGATCAAGGATGAATTAAAAGAAGTACAACCATTCAACAAGAAAAAGCTAAAACTACTTTTTCCAGAACATCACTTGTCACACGCAGCAAGTGCTTTTTATCCTTCGCCTTATGAAAAAGCCGCAATTTTAACGCTTGATGGAGTAGGAGAATGGGCAACAGCTTCCATAAGTCTTGGAAATGGTAAAGACATTACGATGTTGAAAGAATTGCAATTTCCACATTCTGTCGGATTATTGTATTCAGCATTTACCTATTTCTTAGGATTCAAAGTAAACTCAGGAGAATACAAGCTCATGGGATTGGCACCGTATGGAAACCCAAGCTCAGAACGCGTACATAAATTCAAAGAAATCATCAAAACGAAACTCATCAAAATCAACGATGATGGTTCTATTTGGTTAGATCAAAAATACTTTAACTATGCGGTAGGACTGCGCATGGTGTATGATAAAAAGTGGGAAGAATTATTTGGTTTCCCAAAAAGAACTTCCGAATCTGAATTTGAACAACACCATTCCGATTTAGGATTGGCAATTCAAGAAGTAACGGAAGAAATTATCATCAAACTCGCAAAACACGCCAAAGAAATTACAGGAGCAGAATATCTGTGTATGGCTGGTGGAGTTGCCTTAAATTGTGTTGCGAATGGCAAATTGCAGAATGAAAATATCTTCAAAGAAATCTTCATTCAACCTGCAGCAGGAGACGCAGGCGGATCGTTAGGAGCTGCCTTAACAGCATATTATACTTACTTTGAACAAGAACGCAAAGTAGAACCAAACGATGCAATGCATGGCTCGTATTTAGGACCTGAGTTCTCAGACTTAGATGTTGAAAAAATTAACAGAAAATACAATGCAAAAGCAACGCATTTTTCAGATTTTAACGATTTAACGAAAGAAGTTGCAAAATACATTTCAGAAGGAAATGCCATTGGTTGGATGCAAGGACGTATGGAATTTGGACCGCGTGCGTTAGGACGTAGAAGTATCTTAGGTGATGCGCGAAATCCAGAAATGCAGAAAAAACTCAACCTAAAAATAAAATACAGAGAATCGTTTCGACCATTTGCGCCGTCAGTGCTTTCGGAAGATGTAAACGAATTCTTTGACTACAAAGGAATTTCACCATACATGTTATTGGTGCACAAAATACACCCAAAAATAAAACATGAAATTCCAGTAAACTATCACGAATTACCAATTCGCGAAAAATTGTATGTACAACGTTCGTCATTGCCTGCAATTACGCATATTGATTTCTCAGGGAGAATTCAAACGGTACACAAAGAAACGAACTCAGAATATTGGGAACTCATCAACGAATTCAAGAAAATTACAGGAGTTGGTGTTGTGGTAAATACAAGTTTCAACGTTCGTGGAGAACCAATTGTATGTACGCCAAACGATGCGTATCGCTGTTTTATGCGAACGGAAATGGACTATTTGGTGATAGGAAATTATGTATACAAAAAAGAGGAACAACCAAGTTGGCAAGATGCTGACGATTGGAAAGAAGAATTTTTATTAGATTAGTACCTGTGTGGAAAACAATTAAATACAATCTTATCGTGCTATTGGTGCTCATTGTACTGATAGAAATCATCTTGCAGTTTTTTCCGGTGCCAGATCCGTATGAAAATGCCAAGCAAAACATGTTTTTTCCGCCAATTGGAAATCAATATATCGAATCGCAATTTGATCCAAATACAAAATTCGAATTTGCAACGGAAGAAGGTTTGTTAGGATTTGAAAACTATAAGGAAAAGACCAATTTCACAGTAAATAATGTTGGTTTTCGTGGCGATGAATTAAAAATACCAAAGCCAGACAATGAATATCGAATTTTCGCTATTGGCGGAAGTTCTACGGAAAGTCTCTATGTAGATGATGCAGATGTGTGGACGCAAGTATTGCAAAACAATTTAAACCGTGATAATTATAAAAACAAAACGGTAAAAGTCTACAATGCTGGGAAATCGGGCGATAATATTCAAGATCACTTGGCGATGTTGTCACACAGAATCATTCACTTGCAACCCGATGAAGTCATTGTTTTTTGTGGAATCAACGATGTTACACGTTTAATGTTGGACGACAATCCGCTAAAATTCAACGTGACTGAAAAAGTGGATAAAAATGTTAGTTTCGGGAAAATGTTAGGTGTTTTTCTATATGAATTCCAAATTCCAAGACGTTTGTATTACGCTTTCAAAAGTGAAGAAAATGCACTAGAAACGATTGAAATAGAATCAAATTACAAGAAAAAAGTAACAAAGACGCAAGCACGACCTGTTGAAAATCAATTACCTACAACCGATTACGGGAATTATACAAATAAATTAAAAACCTTAATCGGGATTTGTCAGGCAAATGATATAAAGCTTATATTTGCCACGCAAGTAGTGACTTGGGATACGGAGGAAGAAGCCTTACAGAATTGGCATTGGATGACATCGCGTGGCGGCATTCGTTACAATGCAAAAATGCTACAACAAAAAGTAGATAGCATCAATGATATAACGGTAAATGAAAGTATGAGATTTTCAATTCCTGTATTCAAAACAGATTCTATTATTCCGAAGACAAGTACCTACTTATATGACGATTGCCATTTTAATCCAGCAGGAAACAAAAAAATGGGAGACGAATTAGCAACATTTATAAAGACCTTAAATCAATAAAAATATGGAGTTTTTAAAAGATCTATTCAGATTCTTAAAAGAGCGAAAAAAATTCTGGTTATTGCCAATGATCATTGTGTTATTACTATTAGGAGTTATCATCGTTATTGGTAGTAGTTCAGCAGTAGCACCATTTATCTATGCATTATTTTAGACTATGAAAGAAAATAATTCAAAAGTTATCTTGGTGATGGTAATAGGCTTCTTGCTTATTGCAACCTACCTTCATTGGAAAACTGAATATGCAACTGCAGCTAGAGTTTTATTCTTTATCGCTTTAGGAGCGGGTGTTTTATCTCTTTTCATTGAGAGTGCCATCGTATGGGTTTGGGGAAAATTTGCCTTAGGTTTAGGATGGATTAATACACGAATCCTCTTATCAGCCGTATTCTTTATATTTCTAACGCCATTTGCAATGTTATCAAGAATATTCTCGAAAAAAAGTGCGCTTAAATTAAAAAATGATTCTAAAACCACTTTTGTAGAACGTAATCATACCTACACAAAAAAAGATTTAGAAAATATTTGGTAACCTAAAATTCAATCCATTTGGACAAGCCCCAAAAACATATTTGGTTATTTGAAATATCTCCAAAAAGCAATCTTCTCGATTTCAAATTCAAAGAAATTTGGCAATATCGCGACTTATTGATGCTTTTTGTACGCCGTGACGTTGTGACTTTATACAAGCAAACCGTATTAGGTCCGTTATGGTATTTAATTCAACCGTTGCTTACTTCGGTAATCTTCACCTTGGTTTTTAATGGAATTGCAGACATTCAAACAGGAACGGTCAATGCATTTTTATTTAACCTTGCGGGAATCACCATTTGGAATTACTTTGCAGAATGTCTCAAAGCGACTTCCGATACCTTCAAAAAAAATGAAAATATCTTCGGAAAAGTCTATTTTCCAAGAGTGATTATGCCATTATCAATTACGGTTTCTAACTTATTAAAGTTCGGAATTCAAGTATTGATATTTACAGCATTTTATATATTCTTTGCATCACAAGGAAAAGCAGGAGATCTTTCGCCATTCTTACTATTATTGCCTTTAATCGTACTAATTATGGGCTTATTAGGTTTAGGATTGGGAATGATTATTTCGTCAATGGTGACAAAATACCGCGATTTAACATTTTTAGTACAATTCGGAATTCAACTGATGATGTACGTTTCTGCGGTGATGTATCCTATGGCAATTGTAACGCAAAAATTACCTTCGTACGTTTCGTGGATCGTAGAATACAATCCGTTGGCACGTGTGATAGAATCATTTCGTTACATGGTGTTTCAAGAAGGAGAATTCTCATTACAATATATATTCATCACTTTAGCAATTTCAGTCATCATATTTCTATTCGGTTTGATCATATTCAACAAAACAGAACGTAATTTCATAGATACGGTATAATGCAGGAGAAAGATATCATATTACGTGTAGAAGGTCTATCCAAACAATATCGTTTAGGCGTTATTGGTACAGGAACTATCAGTCATGATTTGAACCGTTGGTGGCATAAAATTCGTGGAAAAGAAGATCCATATACGCGTATTGGCGAACGAAACAAACGAAATACGGTTGGAACTTCTAACTATGTTTGGGCAATCAAAGACATTAGTTTTGATGTGCGACAAGGTGAAGTGTTGGGAATTATTGGTAAAAACGGAGCAGGAAAGTCAACACTGTTAAAGATTCTTTCGAAAGTAACGATGCCGACACAAGGACTTATTCGCTCCAAAGGTAGAATTGCTTCTTTATTAGAAGTAGGAACCGGATTTCATCCAGAATTGACTGGAAAAGAAAATATCTTCCTAAATGGTGCTATTTTGGGAATGACCAAAGCAGAAATCAAATCAAAATTCGACGAAATTGTAGAATTTGCAGGAGTTCAACGCTATGTAGATACGCCTGTAAAACGCTATTCTTCGGGAATGAAAGTACGCTTGGCATTTGCCGTTGCAGCACATTTAGAACCTGAAATTTTAGTTGTAGATGAAGTATTGGCAGTTGGTGATGCGGAATTTCAGAAAAAAGCCATTGGAAAAATGCAAGACATAGCCAAAGGTGAAGGAAGAACAGTTTTATTTGTAAGTCATGATATGGACGCCATTCAGAAATTAACGCAGCGTACGGTAGTGTTAGCTGATGGAGAAGTGATTTTTGATGGCGATACAGACAAAGCAATTCAAGCATACTTAAGTCAAGGATTAGATACGAAACCTTATCACGAATGGGAAAGCTTGGAAACCGCGCCAGGAAATGATTTTGGACGCTTAAAAAGTGCCGCAATTCGTGATGAAAAAGGCGAATTATGCAATCGTTTTAGTGTGCGTGATGATATTTATGTGAATGTTGAATATTGGGATTTAAATACGGAATACAACAATACAGCAATCATTCATGTGATCAACGAACGCGGTCAACGCTTATTTGCTTCCAATGAATTTAACGCACCAGATTGGCTCGATTTTCATGATAAAACCAAAGGAATTGTTACAGCAACCTGTAAAATTCCACGTCATTTCTTAGCGGAAGGACAATTTAGTTTATTAGTGGCAGTTGGAAACTACAATCCAGAAATCATTCACGCGATAGAAGATAACTTATTAAGTTTTGAAATCTTTGATGATACCACAGGTGATGGCGTACGCGGATCGTATGCAGGAAAATGGCCAGGAATTGTACGTCCAATGTTATCATGGAAAATAAAAAAAGAACCTCTAGACTCAAAATAACCCGAACATGAATCAAGCCTACATAAAACTTCGAAAAGACATCATTGCACTGATTGAAGGCGAAAATCTAAAAGTCTTAGATGTTGGTTGTTCCAATGGAATCAATGGAAAATGGTTGCTCGATCAAGGAATGGCAACTGAAGTCATTGGTGTAGAAACACACGAAGAATCGGTAGTCAATGCTAAAAAAAACATCACGAAAGTGATTGAAAAAAGTATTGAAGATGAAGCATTGTTGCAAAGTTTTAAAGACGAAGGTTTTGATTATATCATTTTGGGAGATGTTTTAGAACACTTAATTGATCCTTGGCATGTATTATCACAACTAGAAAAATCATTGAAACCTACAGGAAAAATGATCATTTCTTTGCCAAATGTACAGCACATAGAAACCTTGAAACACTTGGTGTTCAAAGGGAAATTCCCGTACGAACCAAGCGGATTGTACGATAAAACACATATGCGTTGGTTTACGCTTAAAAACATCGAAGAACTCGTGGATCAAGCAGACATGAAAATTGAAGAATTGACGCGTGTCATGCGATACAGTGCATACAAAGGCGGATTTCCACTGATACCGAGAATTTTCAAGAAATTAGGATTATTCAAAAACTATTTTACATTTCAGTACGTATTTCGCTGTGTAAAAAAATAACATGTTGTTCTCTGCCATCATATTGTCCAATACCAAAAGTCAGTCGATTTTCGACATGACGCTGCATTGTATTGAAAGTATGATAGCAGCAGAAAAAGAGAGTTCAGAAGTTCAATTTGAAGTGCTTTTGATAGAAAGTAACAAGCAAATTCAAAATTCTCCTTATCAATTTCCAGACTATGTAAAAGTGATCATTCCTACGGAAGATTTTAACTTTCATCAGTTTCTAAACATAGGAATCAAAGCTGCTACGGGCGATTTTGTTGGTTTATTCAATAACGATTTAATCTTTCAAAAGAATTGGTTTACGGAGATTCTAAAGGTAAAACAGTTGCATCCGAAAGTACAATCGTTTTGTCCGGTAGATTATGATTCTAAATTCACGCCGAAAAGCTTTTTTGAAGGGAAAGATTATCTTTTCGGATATAAAGTAAGACGACATGTAGTAGGTTGGTGCATCATTGCAGAAAAAGCGATGTTTGATAAAACAGGCTTACTAGACGAGTGTTTTAGTTTTTTCTATGCAGATGATGACTATAGTTTGATGCTTCAGAAATATGGTAAAAAACATGTGATTGTCTCAAAATCAGAAGTTTCACACCTAGAAAGTAAAGTTTCCAAAGAATTAGAGAAAAAGAAAAGTGCTTTTTTTGACGATGTAGAAATTCCCGAAAAGGACATTCCAAAATATATTTACACACCACAAAACCGTTGGATGCTGGAACGTAAAAAGCTATTGCAAGGACACATCATTTTTCATAAAAAATGGGGAAGTCCGAAAAGGATAGCGATAAAATCGAAAATTGGACGTATTTTCATAAAAAACGGATTGGGTTTTTTGAATAAATATTTCATGTAGATGAACGTACTTTTTCTAGTAAATAACACCAAAATCTCTCCAAATGCTAATGGCGGCGCATCTGTCTATTTCAGTCATTTGCAATTATTGGCGAAACTAAAGTACAAAGTTCATGTATTGCTAGTTGATTTCTCGGATAAACAAAAAGCAAAACTTTCGTCAGAAGTAAATTCAGCATATATTCAAGAAATACAAGGGTTTTATACTGAAATCAAACACTTTCAAGTCGCGCAAATTCACCCAAAAGGAATTGTGGATCGTATCAAAACGGCAATTTCTGCACCTGAAAAGTTTGAATATTTCTTTGTGAATTCAGCAAATGAGAAAATTCTAAAAGAATATATTTCACAAAATGACATCAATCTTGTTTGGACAGAATGGCGTTGGACAGCGATTTTGGCGAATTATTCAAATCTGAATGTTCCGATTGTGTATGCGCATCACGATTGGGAATTCAAATTAAGAAAACTAAAAAGTAAGCTTTCGTTCTTACAAAAATTCCACCTACAACAAAAGAAAAGAGTAGAGTTGGATCTAGTAAAAAGTGTATCAGCTTGTGTTTCCGCATCGTACACAGAAACGCAGGAAATCAAAGACTATGGAAATTCCAACGCATTATACATTCCGTTAACGTATCAACAAGTTGAGTTGACTAAAAGCGAAGTAAAAACGCCTTCCATAGTGCATTTAGGCGGTATGGGAACAACGGCAAATCGAATCGGATTGGAACGATTTTTAGAAGTCTGTTGGAATGATTTAAAAGAAAAATTACCAAACATAAAACTCAAAGTCATCGGAAATCTAAAATATGCTTCCGAATCTTTGAAAAAGCGCTTGGAAGACCATCAAATAGAATGTCTAGGTTTCGTAGAAGACTTAACAAAGGAACTAAAACCGTACGATATCCATATCATTCCATGGGAATACAACACGGGAACACGCACGCGAATTCCCTTAGTATTTAATTATGCGCAGGTATTAGTATGTACCAAAGAAGCGGCAAGTTGTTATCCGGAAGTCATTCACGATCAAAATAGTATCTTAAGCAACGATTTACAGCACATGACCACACAATTGGTGGATTTGTATAACAACACAGAAAAACGGATATTTATAGGCGATAATGCACGAAAAACGTTTGTGGAAAGCTTTACAGCTGAGAAGCAGTTGGAAAAGTTGAAGACGTTTTTGGAAGCTTTAAATGATAAATGTTGAATGCTGAATTTTAAATTAATAAATAGCATAAACGTCAGTTCGAGTGATTTTACATTGAGTAAAACGAAATGAAAAATTGTATCGAGAATAGCTTTGAAATCAAAGAGTTTTTTATATCATAGCTGTTCTCGATACAAATTTGCTTTGCAAATTCACTCGAACTGACGTTAAGAGTAAAACAAACAAACAAACAAACAAACAAACAAACAAACAAACAAACAAACAAACAAACAAACAAACAAACAAACAAACGAACAAAAACCCAACACCAAAGACCTAGAACCAATGAAACAAACCTACATCATAGCAGAAATCGCGCAAGCACATGACGGAAGTCTCGGAATGGCGCATGCATACATTGATGCTGTGGCAAAAACGGGCGCAAACGCGATCAAATTTCAAACACATATTGCTGTAGCGGAAAGTAGCATTCACGAACCTTTTAGAGTAAAATTCTCAAAGCAAGATGCAACACGTTATGAATACTGGCAGCGTATGGAATTTTCATTAGAACAATGGAAAGAACTCAAAACGCATTGTGATGAAGTTGGAATAGATTTTTTGTCGTCTCCGTTTAGCAATGCAGCGGTAGATTTGTTGGAAGAAGTTGGTGTAAAACAATACAAAGTGGGTTCTGGGGAAGTCAATAACTTTCTATTGCTAGAAAAAATAGCAAACACAGGAAAACCAATCATCATTTCTTCGGGAATGAGTTCGTTTGCAGAATTGGATGAAACCGTTGCTTTTCTTAAAGAAAAAAACTGCGAATTCTCTATATTACAGTGTACAACTTCATATCCAACAGCGCCAAAACAGTTTGGTTTAAACGTGATTCAAGAACTCAAAGACCGTTACCAAGTAAAAATTGGATTTTCCGATCATTCATCAGGAATCGAAGCGGGAATTGCAGCAGCTGCGTTAGGAGCAGAGATTTTAGAATTTCATGTTGTGTTTGACAAAGAAATGTTTGGTCCAGATGCAAAATCATCACTCACATTTCCAGAAACCACAAAATTAGTCAGCGCCATCAGAAACATTGACAAAGCGTTGAATCATCCTATAGACAAAAAAGACAACTCACAATATTCAGAATTAAAGCAAATCTTTGAAAAATCGTTAGCAATCAACAAAGATTTACCAAAAGGACATGTTTTAACGTTTAACGATTTAGAAGCCAAGAAACCTAAGAATTACGGAATTCTAGCTTCAAAATTTCAAGAAGTCATCGGAAAAAAGCTGGTGAATGACATGAAACAGTGGGATTTTTTAAACAATGACGATATCCGTTAAAAATCGATTATGATAAAAAATATACTGAATTTATTAGTAGTTCTTTTATGCTTGCAAACTATAAATGCACAAAATGATACTGAAATTGTCGAAAAATTTCTAAAATCAATAGCGAATCAAGACACAGCATCTTTATCTCAATATTTACATGAAGATGTTTTGGTAGTAGAAGAAGATTCTGTTGCATTCAATACTCGTGAAAAATTTCTAAAACGATTGGAATCATTTAAAACTTGGAATACTCAAATTAGTGATATTGAAGTTTCTGAATTTGAAGGAAATATAGAATTCTATTTCACATCAACGAATGAATATTATTCACTTTTAGGTATAGCACCATTTAATGTAAGTGGAATGTGTTTTCTTTCTGATGGGAAAATCAAAAAAATACAAGGAGAAGAATGGTATTATGTGTATGATAGTGTATTTTTTCAAACGTATGAACAAATTGAATTTGCTAAATGGTTGGCAAAAGCGAATCTTTCTATTTCAGATTTCCCTAAGACAAAAAGCGGATACAAATTGTTGTTAAACCTTGCTAAAAGATATAAAAATGCGAAACTTTCTAAAGAAGAAGAGCAAGAAATAGCAACTTTTATCAATGGAAATATTGTTCATAAAAGAAGAGAATTTATATCAAATGATTCGGAAGGAATAAAGACGTTTGTTTATAATTTAATCATGGCATTTAAAGCTAAAAAATACAAGGAAATTCAGGAAATGTATATTACTGAACAAGAATTTGTTGAACTTTGGCAACATTATGGTGGTTCACCTGCAAAGGGAATCCATGAATTTAAAGAAAATGTAAAGCCTTTAACAAAAGATAGATTTGATGATATCAGTGGAATTGATTTTTATACTACTGTAGCAAGCTACAAAATGGTGTCAGATGAAGACTTAGATAAGGTGCCTTTTAGTAAAATTTTGAGGAAAAAAGCACTTCAAGGAAAAGAAGAGTATTATTTTTCAGAAGATGAATTTCGTATTGAATATATTTATGATGGCTTACTTACCAGTGTGAAAAGGCTGAAATTAGGAGAAATTATTTATATTCCCAACAAAGGTTGGAGACTCACAAATTTAAACTAAAAACCCAAGACCCAAGACCCAACACCAAAGACCAAAAACCCAACACCCAACACCCAACAAATGAACAAAAGAAAAATATGTGCCGTAGTAACCGCACGACCATCATACAGTAGAATCAAAACTGCACTCAAAGCGATTCAAGAGCATCCAGACTTGGAATTACAGCTTGTGGTAGCAGGTTCTGCTTTGTTAGGTCGTTATGGAAATGCTGTTAATGTTATTGAAAAAGATGGTTTTAAGATCAATGAAAAGGTATTTATGGTGTTGGAAGGTGAAAATCCAACCGCAATGGCAAAAACCACAGGTTTAGGTGTAATGGAGCTTTCTAATGTGTTCTACAATCTAAAACCAGATGCGGTAATTACGATTGCAGATCGTTTTGAAACCATTGCTACAAGTATTGCGGCGGCGTATCAAAACATTCCATTGGTGCATATTCAAGGAGGAGAAGTTACAGGAAATATAGACGAAAAAGTCCGTCATGCGAATACGAAATTGGCAGATTTGCACTTAGTGGCTTCTGAAGATGCGAAAGATCGTGTGATAAAACTAGGAGAAGATCCAAAATATGTAATCAACACAGGTTGTCCGTCCATTGACATTGCAAAAGAAGTATTAGACTCGAACGATTACGAATTTGATCCGATTAAAAAATATGGCGGTGTTGGAGCTGATTTAGATATTTCTAACGGTTATTTGGTTGTCATGCAGCATCCAGAAACCAATCGGTATAAATCGGCGAGAGAAGACGTATTATGTACTTTAAAAGCGATTCATGAGCTCAACATTCCAACGTTTTGGTTTTGGCCAAATGTAGATGCAGGTTCTGATGGAACTTCGAACGGAATTCGTTACTATCGTGAAAATTTCAATCCAGATAATATTCGTTTCTTCAAAAATATGGAGCCAAACGACTTTTTACACTTACTGAAAAACTGTGATTGTTTGGTAGGAAATTCAAGTGTAGGAATTCGTGAATGTTCGTTTATTGGTGTGCCGACAGTAAACATTGGAACACGTCAAAATCGCCGTCAACGCGGGAAAAATGTCATTGACGCAGAATACGATACCAATGCAATCATAGCGGCTATTCAAGAACGAATTGGTCAAAAAGGAAGACTTTCAGAGCATATCTATGGAAATGGAAACTCAGGAAAACAAATCGCGGAAGCATTAGCAAACACAGAATTAATTGCTCACAAAACGATTATGTACTAATTGAAATGCTAAATGTTGAATGCTGAATTTTAAATTATACCAAAGGTCAGTTCGAGTGATTTTACATTGAGTAAAACGAAATGAAAAATTGTATCGAGAACAGCTATGATAAAAAACGTTTAGATTTCAAAGTAGTTCTCGATACAAATTTGCTTTGCAAATCCACTCGAACTGACGTAAGAGTAAAACGAACAAACGAAGTTAAATTGTTGAATTATAAATTTTGAATGTTAAATTGAAGCAATACATTTGCTAAAGGCGACCTAAAACCAAAAACCCAATACCAAAAAAATGAACATACTCGCAGTCATACCAGCAAGAGGCGGAAGCAAAGGTGTTCCGGGGAAAAACAAAAAACTACTCAATGGAAAACCATTAATTCAATACAGTATTGACGCTGCCTTGCAATCAAAATACATTTCAGAAGTTGTGGTGACGACGGATGATACCGAAATCATTGCGATTGCGAAGTCGCTTGGTGCGAATGTTCCTTTTGTACGTCCAAAACACTTAGCAGAAGACGCAACACCAACATTACCAGTCATTCAACATGCAGTTTCATTCTTGAAAGAAGCAGGGAAACACTTTGATGCTATTTGTTTATTGCAACCAACAAGTCCATTCCGACCAAAAGGATTTTTAGACAGAGCAGTAGAAACATTCAAAGAAAAACAAACAGATTCGTTGGTTTCAGTATTAGAAGTTCCGCATCAATACAATCCCCATTGGACGTTTGAAGCCAATGAAAATGGTGTTTTGGAGATTGCGACAGGTGAAAAAAATATCATTCCTAGAAGACAAGAATTACCAAAAGCTTATCACAGAGACGGAAGTATTTACATGACAAAAACGAATGTCTTAATGCAGGAAAACTCATTGTACGGAAGTTCATTGGCGTATATAGTATCTGATGAGAAGTTTTACGTGAATATTGATACGCTAGAAGATTGGGAAAAAGCAACGGAATTAGCAAAAACGATTACACTTTGAAGTTTGAAAAACATAGCATAACCAACTTTCACATTTCTTTTGATAAGAACGGATTTGCTGTACAACTCTTCAAACAAGAAAACCAAGGAAGCAATTTGTATAGGTTGGACAGTGAATTGTTTGAAATTGTTTGGTATTCGTCAGATCATACGGAAGAAAAAATTCTAGATTTTGTCAATAGGTTACATGAAGATTTCGATAAAATCCTAGAAAATACATATCAATATTTAGGAAGTGTTTTTGAAATTTTTATTCATGATAAAAAAAATAATAAATTATTAATTGTAAGTGATTTACATGGTGTGAATGGAAGTTTTTATTTAATAAATGAAAATTGCTTAAAATTCTTTTTAAACTTCCAAAACTTCACAACATTTCAAGTTCCATTAACATTTGATACAATTGGTGTGCAAGCACATTTTGCATTTGGTTATCAGGTACAACCTTTTCCATTGCCATACGAAGGAATTTCACGAATTCAAGGTGGAAAATTACATGTATTTGAGTCAAATTTAGAACATATAACCAAAGAATTACAGATTGAATTTTCAACTGAAAAACCATCATTTTCACTAAAGAATGCAATGAATGTGACGGAAAAGCTATTTTTTGGTGCTACGGCAGGAAAAGATAGTTTGACTTTGTTGAGTCAAGTTGAGGAAGGAAATGCACAAATCAAAACTGGAAACTTTGGAAATGTATATGCAGCAGATGTCATGCAAGGAAAGGAAATTGCTGTAAAACTAGATGTTTCTTACGATCACACTACTTTGTGTGATGAAAATGAATTTGAATACTACGCAACGCAAATCGCCAGTATTTCTGGTGGTTTAGGAACGGTTTCGTATGTAGATATGCTCAAATTTGTCGATCAGGGAATTCCGAACGATTACAGTTATGTCATGGGAGAAGCAGGAGAATGTGTGCGCATGTTTTTTCCTTCAGCTACTAATCTCACGAAAGCATTGCACAACTATTTGACGCCAAAAGAGTTTTTGTCAGATACACTTATTGCTGATTATGATGTGTTTATGGAATCGTATCCAGAAAACGTTTCTTCTGAAATCACAAAAAACTATGAAGGAAATTCGAATGCAGAAATCTTAGTCAATTTTTACAGAAAAGGACGTTTGCCAGGCAATTTTGGAAACAGACACAAGATATTATCTGTCTTTAGAAATAAAATCACGCCGTTTTTACATGAAGATTTCATCAAACAAACACATAATTTGCCGCATAAACGTTACAAAAACGATCAAATTCACGAAGAAATTATCTATAATTCCAATCAAGATTTACTAACTTTTTTTAGAAACCCAATCCAATCAGATGTATCTGTGCAGGACTGGAATCATCGCATATCTAACGAAATAGGAGAGAAGTTATATTTACTTTTAGAAAAGCACATTGATGCGTTAAAATCGGTATTTGACACGAAGAAAGTACTGGCTTTGGCAAAAAAGCAACAAAAAAGTCCGAATAGAGGCGTTTATTTTCTTTTCAGAATACTTTCAATGGCTATATTTGCGGACAATATCAATAACGCGATTGCCCCATGCGAAAAAAGATAATTTCCATATTTGTGGGATACCAAAGTTTTGAAAATCATTATGCAAGTGATTTCTTTGAAACTCCCGAAAACATTGACATGCTGCTTTGGCACAACGTCAAGTCTTCCGCATTGGAAAAATTACCCAAAAACATTCAAACGCAACAACTTCCTGAGTTTGATTACAAAGGGAAAACAGATTTTTTACGCTATTTAAAAGCGAAATCTACCTTGCGTTACAATGATAAAACGCAAGCAACGAAAAAGCACTTATTATACAGAGTTGCGCCGGGAAAGAGCAATTTCAAGAAAAAGCTCAAATTTGGATTGATTAGTGTGCTATCACGTTTCTATGCTTCTAAAAAAGGAATTCAAAAACTAGAAGCTTCATTTTTCAATCAGACCCGAAATTCCAACTATTATAAGGAATGTTTGACATATTTAAAGTCAAACACGCCAGATATGATGTATTGTTCGCATCAGGTTTCAAGTTTGTCATTAGCACCAGTTTTGGCTGCGCGTGATTTGGGAATTCCTGTGGTGAGTTTTATTCACTCATGGGACAATCTTCCGAAAGGAAATAAAATGCTCAAAGCCGATCATTACTTGGTTTGGAGTGATTATATGAAAGAAGAAATGACTGCGTATTATCCCGATGAAGTCAAAGAAAATAATATTACGGTTACTGGAACGCCACAATTTGTATGTTATACCAAGTCTGAATATTTGATTCCAAAAGAATTGTTCTACAAAGCATACAATTTGCCTACGGATAAAAAATTGCTCTGCTTTTCAGGGAATTTTACATCTATTGGTATGGATGATCCATTGTATCTAAAGGATTTGGCAGAAGCTGTAAAAAAGCATAATCAAACGAATTCAGCGCAATATCATGTCATTTTACGCGCCAATCCAGCAGATTACAATCAAGGATTTATTCCAATTTTGGAACAATATAAAGATGTGATCACGGAAATCATTCCCACATGGAATCATGAAGAATTTCCGTTACCTAAAACGTATACAGTGAACTCGAATTTAGGAGTTTTATACAGCACATTATATTACAGTAATGCAATATTCAATATAGGTTCTACCATGGCGCTTGACGCAATACTACTAGGAAAACCAGCGTTTTATTGTTATTACAAACAAGCAAATGGCCATAAGGATTTTGATATCGATCGTTTATATCAATTTGTACACTTTAAGACATTTGATAAGCATTCAGAAGCAGTTCACATGTTGCGAAAACCAGCAGCATTAGCGGAAATATTACAAGATTTTGATACCTTAGAACAACAAAATCGAGAGGAACGTTCAGCTTGGGCAAAAAGTATTGCAAAACATCCGTTGAATGAAGTTAAAGATAGAATGTATCACGCTTTTCAAAACGTATTGAGTTAATGCATATCGCTTTCTTACTTCCTGAATATCCACATGAAAAGCTCCCGAAATCTGCGGGAATAGGGACAAGTACGAAAAACTTGCTCAAAGCTTTGGTAGACAAGGGTTTGCAAATTACAGTGTTTACCTATTTTCAAGATCAACAAGAAGTATTTCAAGATGGTGACATTACGATTCACAAAATAAAACTGCGAAAATATCCTGTGTTGACATGGAAGTTGAATGAAGGAATCATTAACAAATACATTAATAAAATCATTCAAAAAGATAACATTGATGTGTTGGAAGTGGTGGATTGGACAGGAATTACGGCCAATATGAACTTTTCTATTCCACAAGTGATGCGTTTGCACGGAAGTGATACGTTTTTCTGTCATTTGGAAGGAAGAGAGATCAAACAAGCGAATTTTAATCGTGAACAAAAAGCTTATCAAAAGGCAGATAAAATCATTGCAGTGAGTCAGTTTGTGGCAGAAAAGACAAATTCATTATTCACTTCAAATAAAGACATTACGGTAATTCCGAATGGAATTTATATAGATGATTTTCAATCTGATGTAACGAAACAAAAAGAAGGTGTAATTCTATATTTCGGAACCTTAATCAGGAAAAAAGGAATTTTAGAACTCGCACATATTTTCAATGAATTGATTCAAAAAAATAGCAATTGTCAGTTAGTATTAGTTGGAAATGATGCGAAAGATGTGAAAGAACAACGTTCGACTTGGGAAATTTGTAAAGAAATACTATCTGCGGAAGCATCTCAAAAAGTAACCTATTTGGGAGTTGTCAACTACGATCGCATGAAAGAACTCATCAATGAAGCCAATGTTTGTGTATTTCCTTCCTTGGCAGAATCTTTCGGAATGGTAACGATTGAAGCGATGGCACTAGAAAAACCATTTGTAAATACTGATTATCCTTGGGCAAAAGAAATTGTGGAAGATGGAGAAACTGGTTTTTTGGTAAATCCGAAGTCACATGTTGAATTTGCAGAAAAAATAAATCTGTTATTAACAAATCCAGAATTAGCTTCAAACATGGCAAAAAAAGCACGAAAAGAAGCCATCAAACGATTTGACATTATGAAAATAGCAGATCAAAATATAGCAGTGTATGAATCTTTAGTAGCAGCAACATCATGAAGTTTACATTGATCATTTGTACATACATGCGCCCGAAACCATTGCAAACACTATTGCAATCGGTGGTAAAGCAATCGTTGCATCCAAATGAAATCCTCATTGTAGACGGTTCTCGAAATGATGAAACAAAAGAAATGTTAGATCAAAATCCGTTTAAAAATCTAATCTATTTCAAAGTAAATGATTCAGAACGTGGTTTAACGAGACAACGTAATTTTGGCATTAGAAATGTTTCTGAAACTAGCGAAATTGTATGTTTTTTGGATGATGATACTATTTTAGATGTCAACTATTTCAAAAATCTTATTGAAACGTACGAAACCTATCCAAATGCTTTAGGTGTTGGTGGCTATATTACAAACGAAATTAGTTGGATAAAGATTACTGAAAACACGAAACCTTCTGCGAATTCATTTGTATATGATGGTTGGTTTCGAAACGAATCGCAGCGTTATAGATTGCGAAAAAAACTAGGTTTATTAGACAATACAAAACCGTGTATTATGCCAACGTTTGCACATGGTAGAGCGGTTGGATTTTTACCTCCATCTGGAAACACATATCCTGTGGAAGTCTTTATGGGCGGCGTTTCGTCGTTTAAAAATGAAATCTTCAAACAAATCAATTTTTCTACTTATTTCGATGGATATGGTTTGTATGAAGACACCGATTTTACGCTTAGAGTCTCTAAATTGGGGCAATTATACGTAAACACAGCGGCGCAATTGGAACATCATCATGATGCTTCTGGTCGTCCGAATCAATATAATTATGGAAAAATGGTCGTCAAAAATGGTTGGTACGTTTGGCGTGTAAAATATCCAAAACCAGCATTAAAAGCCAGAATAAAATGGAATACAACCACTTTGTTCTTGGCATTTCTCAGATTTACAAATATATTTACCCAGCCTAAAAAAAAGGAAGCCTTTACGGAATCAATGGGCAGATTTGCTGCTTGGTTTTCATTATGGTTTCAAAAACCCCGAATTGAAAGATGAGTTTTCTCAAAAAAATATACAAACTATTGCCTTCAAAAGGCTTGAAAGAATCACTGAAAGAAGTGTATTTTAATCAAGTTCGAAAAGAAAAATTTAAGCGTAAAAACGGTTGTTATTCTACAATTTTTGACGGAAATATTGAAGTTGCTACAAAACTCCCAATGTATTACGTTGTGAAGGATATCAATAGATACGAGACGTTTTACACCGTAAAAAATGATGATATAGTCATTGATGCGGGCGCAAATCATGCGTATTTATCTATTTACTATGGGAAAAAAGTAGGCCCTGCTGGAAAAGTATTTGCCTTTGAGCCAGATAAAATCAATATTGCTGAAATGGAAGCGAATATTGCGCTGAATGCTGATGTGAAAAATATTCAAATTCAAGAAGAATTGATTTGGAATGAAAATACAAAACTAGAATTCTTTGAAGCTGGGACAGTTTCTTCATCCATTCATTACAAACCTGAAAATGCCAAAGCGATTTTAAAAGATGCCATTACAATTGATGCTTTCCAAAATAGAGAAAAATTAGCGCGTTTGGACTTTATTAAAATGGACATTGAAGGAGCAGAAATAGAAGCCATGGATGGTTTGGTAGATGTGCTTGAAAAGTTTAAACCAAATTTTGCTATTGCAAGCTATCATTGGGTAAATGAGGAGCAAACCTATAAAAAAGTAGAAGCATTCTTTGAAGCAAAAAACTATCCGTATAAGACTGTTTTTTACAAAGATGGAGAAGTTATAACCTTTGCAGGAAATAGCGTTGCCTAATATGAAATTCCTAATTATCACACACGTTTTACATGCCAAAAAAGAGGCAAAATATCTTGCGTACGCGCCGTATGTGAAAGAAATGAACTTGTGGTTAAAGTATGTAGATAAAGTCACGATAGTAGCGCCGTTATTAGCAGACAAAGAGATTCGTCCGATTGATATTGCGTATCAACATGACAATATAGATTTTAGATCGATTCCTGCGTTTAATTTACTAAGCATTAAATCAATCTTAAAAACATTGTTGGTGCTGCCAGTTATTTTCTTTAAAATTATTGGCGCAATGCGAAAAGCAGATCATATTCATTTGCGTTGCCCTGGAAATATCGGATTGATAGGATGTATTGCACAAATTTTCTTTCCGTCGAAGACCAAAACAGCGAAATATGCTGGAAATTGGGATCCAAAGAGCAAGCAACCACTAAGTTATAGACTGCAAAAAAGAATACTTTCCAATACATTTTTAACCAAAAAAATGAACGTTTTGGTGTATGGCGATTGGAAAAATCAAACAAAAAATATTAAATCATTTTTCACGGCAACGTACAGAGACAGTGATAAAGGAGAAGTTTTGAAACGTACTTTGAAGAACACGATTCGTTTCAGTTTTGTGGGTTCGTTAGCTCCTGGGAAACGTCCGTTGTTGACTATTCAAATTGTAGAAGAACTACGTAAACGTAACCATAATGTGCGTTTAGACGTGTTCGGAGATGGCGCAAAGCGAGAAGAATTAGAAACGTATATTGCAGAGAATCAATTGAAAGAATTCATTACGTTGCATGGAAATGTAACTGCTGAAGAAGTCAAAGAAGTTCATAAAACAGCACATTTTATGATGCTTCCATCCAAATCAGAAGGTTGGCCAAAAGTCGTGGCAGAAGCTATGTTTTGGGGAAGCTTGCCAATTGTCACCAAAATTTCCTGTGTTCCATATATGTTGGATGAAGGAAATCGCGGAATTTTGATTGAACCGAATGTTTCCACTGCCGTAGAAGCGATAGAAAACGTATTACAATCACCAAGAAAATATCAAGAAAAGGTTGACAAAGCGATTGAATGGAGTAGAATTTATACGCTTGACACTTTTGAAAACGAAATTAAATCATTGCTCTAAATGCTGAATGTGTACACAGATAGAAAATTCATTGAGAAACATCCGAAAGGAGAGAAGTTTCCGTTGATTTATGCCTTATTGTTCGATGAACGCAATGAATTTCCTGAAGTCAAAAACTATTATCAATTGGTAGACGCTATCGACGAAGCGGAAGTAGCGTTTTTACCATTTTCGTGGAATTACTATTTGAATAAAAATTTACAAACAGAAGCAGAGCATTTTATTGATGAATGTCATGCAAAGAATTTAAAAGTATTAACCTACATTTCTGGAGATCAAGGTGTCATGCCAACAAATAAAGATGTGTATGTGTTTCGAAATAGTGGTTACAAGAGCAAAAAACTTAAAAATCAAATTTCATTTCCTGCATTTTTTAAAGATCCGTTGGTGCATTATATCGAAAAAGAAAATCATCAAGTTCGTGTAAAAGCAGCAAAACCTGTGATTGGATTTGTTGGACAAGCAACACCAAATCTCTTAAAAGCAGCAAAAGATGTTGGTTTGATTGTATATAGAAATCTAAAATTTCATCTAGGAAAAACACGTTTAGAGCCACAACAATGGTATGCAGCGCCGTTTATGCGTTACAAATATTTAAAGCGATTAGAGAAACATAAAGACATTAAAACGAATATCATTTATCGTGAGCGTTACCGTGCTGGTGTGCGTACAAATCGTTCGGTAGACAAGACAACGTATGAGTTTTATGAAAATATCAACGATTCAGATTATATTTTCAATTTGCGCGGAGCAGGAAACTTTTCAGTACGTTTTTATCAAACCTTAGCGATGGGAAGAATTCCTGTGCTGATTGATACCGATTGTTTGTTGCCACTAGAAGGAATCATTGATTGGACGCAACATTGCATTCGAATTCCGCAAGGAAAAGAACAGGAAATGGAAGCGCGATTGGTTGAATTTCATAAAAACCTAACACAAGAAAAATTTGAAGAAATACAACAAGCAAATAGAAAGCTTTGGGAAGAATATCTAACGCTTACGAGTTTTTTTGAACGCATTCATGATCTGTTGATGAAAGATAAAATATAAGTGCTCAAATTGTCATATCGAGCGCAGTCGAGATATTTTTGAATAATGATTGTAAACTAGTTTTGAGATGTTAGTAGTGAGCATTGAGAAGTTTCAAAGTATAAATTGTTCAAAACGTCAGTTCGAGTGAAATTCTGAAAGAATTTAGTATCGAGAATAGCTTTGAAATTGAAGAGTTTATAGTATGTTGTAGTAGTTCTCGATACAAATTTGCTTTGCAAATTCACTCGAACTGACGGAAAGAGTAAAACAAATAACAAAAAGACAAATCAACAAACAAACAAATCAACAAATCAACAAACAAACAAAGAAGTCAAAATGTTAAATGCTAAATTTTGAATTTTAAATTGAAACACTACATTTAAAAACCCAAAACCCAACAAATGAAAACCCTTCAAGTCATAGATACCTTAGATACTGGCGGTGCCGAAAAACTAGCCGTTACGTATGCAAACGCTTTGACAACGGAAGTAGAAGCTTCTTTTTTGTGTGTAACGCGTAAAGAAGGTGTGTTGAAAAATCAGGTTTCGGAAGAAGTTGGTTATTTGTTTTTGAATCGAAAAAGGACATTGGATTTTGGAGCAATCAAGCGATTGAAAGCATTTATCAAGGAAAACGAGATCAAGATTGTACATGCACATGCGACTTCGTTTTTTATCGTGTTTTTGACAAAATTGATCTACCCGAAATTCAAAATGGTTTGGCACGATCATTATGGGAATAGTGAGTTTTTAAAAGAACGAAAGTCTTTTGTAATCAAAATGGCTTCGTATGCTATGAGCGGTGTGATTTCTGTAAATCAACGATTGAAAGATTGGGCTGAAAATAATTTAGCAGTTTCCAGAGTTGTGTATTTATCAAATTTTCCTGTAAAGAGTGAAACCGTCAAAGCAGCGACACAATTGCACGGAGTGAACGGAAAACGAATTATATGTTTGGCAAATTTACGTCCGCAAAAAGATCATTTATTGTTATTGCAAGCTTTTAAAGCGGTTCAAAAAGAGGATTGGACATTGCATTTGGTTGGAAAAGACTTTGAAGATGATTATTCGCGACAAATCAAGTTGTATATTCACGATCATGAGTTAAGCGGAAAAGTATTTGTGTATGGAAGTCGAGAAGATGTGTCGCACATATTGAATCAGTGTCATGTTGGTGTACTATCTTCAAAATCAGAAGGTTTGCCTATTGCGCTCTTAGAATATGGGTTGCATGAATTGGCCGTTCTCACCACTGATGTTGGCGAATGCAACCGAGTTGTTTCCGACGAAACGAAAGGCTATATCGTACCGCCAAATGATGCAACACAGTTTGCTGAAAAATTGGAATTATTAATGGGAAATCAACTGGAACGACTCGCGAAAGCGGAAAATTTACACGCACACATACAAGAAAATTTTGCACAAAAAGCAATCATACAACAACTGATCAATTTTTACAACGAATTGTAAATGGCAACACGCGCAGAATATATGGAAAAGCAGATGCAAAAGCTTGGGAAATCAACCTTCCTCAAGTTGACGCTGTTCCTAATTCTGATTTCGTATTTCTACAATTTGGCAGTATTCAATTACAGTATTACTGGAAATAATGAGTTGCGTTTATACGATTTTGTAGGAATGCTGGTTTTATATCAGTTCTACCAAAACCGTACTTTTTTGCTCATGTTTATCAATAACGAAAAGTACATGTATTACTTGTGGACATTCATCCGATGGAGTATGTTCATGATGATATTTACCTTTTTTATTAGTTACCTAAACGGACGTTTGACATGGATTTTACGAACCACACTGTTTATGTATCATTTCTTGATATTCTATTTTTCTTTTGTGTTCTTTTTGATTTTAATGCGCCGTGGAAAAATCTTGAAACAGTTTGTCTATCTGTACATTATCATGGTCATTATTGCCGCGCTAGTAGTGTTATTTCAGCACTTTGGAATAGTTCCGTATTTGTGGAGTGATTTGGATAGAAAAGCTTATGGAGGATTTCTTTCGGGTATTTTAGGACCAAATAAGATCGTTTTGGGAATGGTGATGTATATTTCGTTAGTCACGTTTATTGGACTTTTTTTACAGAAAGAATTACGGATTAGTAAAATCATGCTTTTGGCAGGAATTCTCTTTGCCATGATTGCTTTGGGATTGAGTGGTTCCAGAACAAGTTATGTAGGATTATTGGTCTTTTTAGTGTATTTCTTTTTCCGTTCTACAGGAAAATTTATTTATATGTCGGTCATTTTAGGTGCAGGATTTATGATTGTCTCTATGTACAATTCAGAAATTTTCACTATGATTGAAAATGTAATTAACGGTCGTGTATTCAGTAAAATTTCAGATCCGTCGTTGATTGCGCAAGGAAATGTAGATCAATTGTATGAAGATTTAGGTTCTGGACGAAAAAATTTATCGCTCATGTATGTCGATTATTTACTCACACATGTTTATGTAGTTCCTTTTGGATCAGGCTTTAATAACTTTATTTTGGTCGGAAATTCGGCACACAATATCTACCTAACATTGATCAATGAAGTCGGTTTATTAGGCTTGTTTTTCTATGTAAAATGGTTGACAAGTTACTTTAGTTTACAATTTACTCATTTCAAACAATTAGGAATCGTATTAAAAGGCCTTGTATTAGCAACAATGGTAACATTATTATTTGGTGAACAATTGTATGTTTACCGACCTGTTTTTGCTATATTGGGCATATTTTTATTTGCAACAGCAGTTTTACTAAGCCCTCGATATTACAAAAAAACATGACAAACTTTGCTGAACATACAATTGGAGTCGTCATTCCGTATTACAACGCCGCAAAACATATAGAAAATGTAGTGCGCAAGTTGCCAGAATATATAACGAAAATCATCATTGTAGATGATTGTGGAAAAGAACCGATTCCCGATAGTTTGGTGCAACAATCAGAAACGAGCGATCGGATTGTGATTGTTAGAAACGAAAAGAATTCTGGAGTTGGTGGCGCTACGAAAAATGGTTTTAAAAAAGCGATTGAATTGAAGCTGGATTATGTCATCAAAGTAGATGCAGACGATCAAATGGACAGTAAATACATTCCAGATTTACTGCAACCATTGATTGAGAAAAAGGCAGAATACGCCAAAGGAAATCGTTTCAAGGATTTTAAAGCACTACGACAAATGCCGTTTGTACGCAAAGTTGGAAATCTTGGTTTATCGTTCTTAGTAAAAGCAGCTTCTGGTTATTGGAATAATTTTGATCCAACCAACGGTTTCTTTGCTGTGAAGGTAGAATTATTAGAAAAACTAGATTTCAAAAACATTCACCGCGATTATTATTTTGAATCTTCGCTCATTGCAGAATTGTATTTTCACGATGCACGCATCAAAGATGTACCAATGCCTGCAAATTATGGTGATGAAAAATCGAGTATGAAAGTCTGGAAGATTCCATTCATCTTTATTCCAAAATTGACGAAAACTTTCTGGAAACGCATCTTTAAAAGCTATTTTATCTACGATTTTAATATTGCGTCCATTTATTTATTATTCGGTTTGCCAATGTTTCTTTTTGGTGTCGTTTTCGGAATTTACAATTGGATTCACTACTATAATATTGGAGAATTTACACCAACAGGAACTATTATGTTGATTACAGTTTCGCTGATTCTCGGTTTTCAATTGCTGTTACAAGCCATACAATATGATATCTTAAAAGCGCCTAAATCAGTATCATGAATCGCAAACACATCTTTGTAATACTATTGAATGTTTGCATTGCTTTTGGGTATTATTTGGGGAATTTGTCTTCGAATGAAACACATTTAAGCTCTGATTTGCACAACATTATCCCGATTTGTCTTAAAATGGACGATCCTTCAATGTTTCCGCATGATACATTTGCTAATGATTTAGATAATGTAAAATATTATACGCCTTTTTATATAGAAACGCTGCGTTTCTTCGCAAACTTTACCGATGGGAATTATGTACAGGCATTAAACATTCTAACGTTTATTTGTCACATTCTCTTTGGAATGTTATGGTATTTTTTACTGTTTCGAATTACGAATAACTTTTGGATTGCCCTTTTTGTGTCTGTCTTTATGCGCGGTATTATTTGGGTGCCAGGTTTTGAATATTGGGGAATCTCAGATATGTGGTCGTTATTGCCGCGTGTTGTGTATTACGCCATCATGCCATTGCCGTTTTTGCTCATTAGTTTTACGAACAAAAGAAAACTGTATCTCGCAGCATTTTTAATAGGATTGTTGTTTAATTTTCATCCGATTACTGGTTTGAGCGGTATTTTAATTTTTGTTGGATACATCGCTGTGCATTCCTATTTGGGAAAGAAACAACTCAAAGCAATTTTCAGTCTACAAAACATGATCATTTTAGCAATTATTTTTGTGGGAATGCTTCCGTTTTTTATGAATTACATGACGAATGTTTCTGTAAAAGCGGATTATGATTTAGGACTTTATAAAGATGCATTGGCATTAAAATATCCAAGTTTTATAACCGAACCAACGACGTTTTGGAAAGAATGGTTGACCGTTAAATATATAAGTTACTTTTCGGTAGTGTTTGCATTTTTCATATTTGCGAACCTTAAAGGAACTGCAAAAGATAGACTTCGCGGCAAGTATTTGCTCATTTTAAGTGCATTATTATTGCTGCTTCCAAATTTAGCAACCTATGTTGAATTAGCTGTAAACGCTATGTTTGATCTCAATATTAGAATGTCGTTTCAGTTGGTACGCATGCAAAAGCTATTGATTTTAGCGTTTTACTTTGCCATTTTATTCGGATTGGATATTTTATGCAGAGAACAAACGTTTCAAAAGGTCTTTCCGTATATTTTTGGATTCTACGGATTGCTTTTAGTGTTTGCTAAAAATGAAGAATTTGATAAAATTCCGTTTGTTTCGAATGATATGGTTCGTCGTGTGTTGCCAAATTCGTTATCGGTTGGAAACATTGTAAACGGTCAAGAAAGTGAAGATTTGAATGATGTTTTAATCTATATTCGAGAAAACACGCCAAAAGATGCTATTTTGTTTGCACCAGATATTGGTCGTTCAGGCGGACAACGTTCGGTTGTATTAGATAGTAAAGGTGCGAATATGTTGATAGAAGGAAATCCAAAACGCTATGTACAATGGTATCAAGACTATCAAAATTACAATAAACTATCACGACTAGAATCGAATCAATTTTTACGCGATTATGGTGTGGAATATGTATTAATTTATATAGATTTACCGGAATTTGAATTGATCCATCAAAAAGGAAGATGGCGACTATATAAGATAGGTAATTAGGTTTTGGGTGTTAGGTGTTGGAATTCACCTAAGATCAAAGACCCAAAACCAAAGACCCAAAAAAAGAACAACTTGAAGATTTTAAAAAAAATAGCAATCATAGTTTTTATCATCGGATTTCTCTTTTCGAGTTATATCGGATATTGTTATTTTATGAAAAAACCTGTGCCGTTTTTTGGTAGAAAAATTACAGGAGCATATTATTCTATCGCAACTGGAACAACGACAAATCCACTAGAGTGGAAGGTTTCCGAAGCAAAAGTTTTCAATAGAGAAAGCAATGATATTCCAGAAAAATTGTTGATGGCAGATCCGTTTTTACATCAAAAAGATGGAAAATGGTATGCTTTTTTTGAAATTATGAGCGAGAAACATGCTGATATTGGTGTTGCAGTCGAAGAAGATGGAGCTTGGAAGTATCTTGGAATTGCCTTAGATGAAACGGTTCATTTATCGTATCCGCTCGTCTTTCAGAAAGATAGTGTGACGTATATGATTCCCGAAACCAAACGACATAGCCAAGTACGATTGTATAAAACCACCAATTTTCCTTTCGATTGGAAAGTAGATAAAGTGTTGATCAAAGACAAGCGTTTGGTAGATGCCACATACTTTGAAAAAGACAATGTTTCCTATTTACTGGCTACGGAAGATAAGCATTTACGTTTGTATGTTGCCGATAGTTTGCATGGCGATTGGACAGAACATCCAAAATCACCATTGTTAAGCGGAAACTATACGCGTTCTGCAGGAAGAATTTTAAAACATAATGGACAATTGATTCGCTTTGCACAAGATCATTTTGGCGGTTACGGTCGCGCTGTGTACGGTTTTTCAATTGATTCCATCTCAAAGACATATTACAAAGAAACACAAGTAGAAAATAACCCAATTCTTAAAAACCAAGGAGAAACTTGGGCAAAAAACGGAATGCATCATATTGATATTCATCAATTGCCAGATGGAACTTTTAAAGCTATATTTGACGGTTATGGATATGGAACTGAAAAAATTACGTTTAGCCTAACAAACAACTTTTAACCTAATAAGAAATGAAAGCAACAAAGAAGCTTTTTAAAACAGAAATCGTAAAACGACTCAAAGCGCAAGGAACAGACGAAGTATTATCGGAAGCAGCTTTGCCAGCGTACGCACATAAAAACCCAGTAATTGATCACATTTTTTGGAAACGATTGAAAGTCGTAGCAAATTATGTTCATAAGAAAAACAAAAAGTCACTCAAAGTCATCGATTTTGGTTGTGGAACTGGCGTAATGTCTTATGAATTGGCAACAAATTCGCATGAAGTGGTTGGTTTAGATTTAGACTTACGACCTGTAAATCTTCTGAAAGAAAACATCAATTATCCAGATTCGATTACGTTTATGGAAGGTGATTTATTTGATAAAAACCTAGAAGAAAACAGCTTTGATGTAGTCATTGCTTTGGATGTGTTGGAACATATGAACGACGATCAGTTGCGAAAGTATATGGGAAAATTCAGAAGTCTGTTGAAAGATGGAGGCGAAGTAATCATTTCTGGTCCGACAGAAAATTTCTTGTATAAAATAGGAAGAAAATTGGCTGGACAAGACTTTACAGGTGATTATCACGATTCTGAAATTCAATCGATTCGTAAGATTGTAAGTGAAACTTATGAAGTAAAGAGTTTGGCGAAAATCTTACCAATTCTACCATTATTTGACGTTTTTGTAGCACATAAAAAAGGATGATTCTTTATGTTGGAAATATCATTTCCGGTCACGGGAAAACAGCAACAACCATTGAAACCTTGGGGGAATTACTCCAAAAAGAAGGTTTTAAGCTAACGCTGACTTCCAACAAGCAAAACAAAATTTTACGTTTATTGGACATGCTTTGGACGGTTTTTAAACACCGTAAAAAGCTTGATTATGTGTTGATTGATACGTATAGTACAACAAACTTTTTGTATGCATATTACGTGAGTAAACTGTGTATTTGGTTGAAATTAAAATATATACCAATTCTTCATGGTGGAAATTTGGAAGAGCGTTTGAAACATAGCAAAGCAAAAAGTGATGTGATTTTTAAAAACGCACATGCCAATGTTTCGCCATCCATGTTTTTAAAAACAGTTTTTGAACAATATGGTTATGCGAACTTGATTCACATTCCAAATAATGTAGAATTGCAGGAATATGTTTTTAAAGAGCGTTCAAAAGTAGGAGCTAAGTTGTTATGGGTACGTTCGTTTGCCGAAATATACAATCCGCAATTGGCAGTAGAAGTCTTGCATGGTTTGAAACAACACGGAATAGCAGCTTCTTTGTGCATGGTTGGACCACGAAAAGATGCTTCTTTCGAAAAAACACAAGAACTCGCCAAAGAATTGAATGTAGAAGTTACGTTTACAGGAAGACTTTCCAAACAAGACTGGCTTTCACTTTCAGTAGATTATGACATCTTTATCAACACCACAAATTTTGACAATACACCAGTCAGTCTCATTGAAGCCATGGCGCTCGGAATGCCGATTGTTTCTACCAATGTTGGTGGAATTCCATATTTAATTAATGACGGAGAAGATGGTTTGTTGGTGAAACCAAATTCTAAAGAAGACATGATTCAAGCAATTGAAAACCTTGTCAATTCTCCAGAAATGGTTGAAAATCTATCAAAAAATGGACGAGCAAAAGCTACAACTTTTGATTGGGAAGTCGTTCGTAATCAGTGGAAAAGCTTGTTGCAAGACGATTTCTAACAACATTTTAGTTGTACTGAACTAAATTCGTATCCCTTATTTATATTCATAAAAAAACTCACGTATTAGTCTGTCTTCTCTCTCGTATTCTTTTTTACTTATGAGCCTTCCGTTTTCATCGTATGTAAATAAAGTATATTCAGTAACAATATTTCTTTTCTTGTAGATTTTTTCCTGTCGACTCAAGCCAAATTCATTGTATTCGTAACGATATAAGTGATAATCATTGTTATCTGATTTTATAATACGACCTTTTTTATCATATTCATACGTAAACTTCTTTTTGTACTTTTTTCTTGTCGGAAATGTTTCACTTATTAAATGATTTTTTCGATATGTGCGTATTCTATAAAGTGTTGTATCACGAAAATGCTCAACACGTTTCAGCCTTCCAAATATGTTGTATTTATAATAATTTATACCATCTTCGTCAGTCATAGACGCTAATTTCCCTTTTCTCTTGTATTTTTTTTCGAATGGAATAACGATTTTTTTAGACTCAAGTTTAGATTTCTGAATCAACGCAACCATACTGTCACGATTTTGATATGCATCATAATAGTTGGTTACTATTGTGTTTCCAAAAGCACTAAGATGTACTTCATCGAGTTGCCTTGGTCTTAACTCTAGATTGTGTTTTTGCGTTTTATAAATAAGGAAACTGCCATATTTATCAATAGAATCTTTTTTTGACTCAAATTCTTCAAGATAGAATCCGCTTTTATATTTGGTAAGTGTTGAATAAAGTGTAGTGTCTTTTTCTTTTGGATATATACTCCATTCGTATCGAACAAAATCAATTTGAGTGATGTCAATTTTTGCTTGCGAAAAACTTTCCGTAATAATAAAAGTAAAAATAATCAGTACATAGTTTTTCATAGTGGTTTGCTTACAAATCAATTAGTTGTTTTGTATTTTCTCAAAAATTACACCAAATACACCAAAAAGTACACTCGTAGCATTTGGAGACATTCCTCTTGGATTGTATGAATCAATTTTTACGCCTCTGTACATATTTTCTAGACTTCTGCTAGAGTTCACATACGTATATGTGCTGTTATTGCTTTGTTCATAAAAATCGGTTAACATAGATATGCTGTTGTATTTTTGAAAATACGACTGTTTGATATCATTACTATTAAAATTGAAAACCGATGCTTGTGTATTCGTTATTTTGAAAGGAAAATTATAGTTTTCAATAGCGTAAAATTTTAAATCGGTCACTTTTGTCGTATCAACAATAACTGTTTGTTGTGTTTGTGCACAAAGAGAAAATTGAAATACACTCAGCGTTATAAAAATTAAAAAAAACTTTTCTTTCATATTTAAAGTCTTTGTAAACAGATTTAATTCTTCAAGTAAAGAATTTATTCATCATAAACCCGCAAAAAAGTTAAGATTAATAAATAGAAATTTTAATAAAATTTGGTTAAAATTTACAATTAATCGATACAATACTTAGAAGAGAATATCTTTGAAAAGATACCTGTTTAATAAAAGCTTATTTGTAGTTTTTAACAACCATACGAAAGTCCAATTTCTATGTATTTGGTTTCTGTTTTATGATTAAGGTCAGTAGTTATAATTTTTAGGAGAATAGACTTTATTTCGTAAGGCGCAATGATTCCTTTGTATTGATATCTAGGAATCCACCAACCTTCGCCAACATGATCCCAATCGGGAGAACGTTCTAAATTCATTTGTTTTGCGGTTGATTCTCTAATATTTTCATAATCTGTAATCGGAATTCGATAAAAAATATTATTTGTTGCTTCTAGTTTGATAAATGGTTTATTTCCTTTCCATTTTGGAATGATACTATCTGAATTCTTTGTTGATCCCCACTCGTTTAAGGTTTCCATTCGAGTATAATAAACCTCAATTTTTTTCAAATCCTTTTTTGGCTTTATTTTTAAGAGTTTGTCTCCAATTTCATTAAAAACTGCTTCATATAATAAAAGCGTATCTTTTTTAGTCTCTTGACCTTCTATTTGAAAATTAAATATTTCAAAGTCATTCTTTTTCGTTGAAAATGTAGTGCTACAGACCAATAAATTGGAATCACAGGTAACTCCTATATTCCATTGATGCTCTTTTTTTAGTAAATATCCACTAAAAACATAGCCTTTTAATCCAGATTTCGATGTTACTAAAAACCACGCTCCAGAAATTGATGTATTGTGATCATTTACTTGTAAACGAATGTCTGTTTTCTCAATGAGTTTCACAGCTTCACCACAATAAAATTTCCCAATACGTTCCGCATTCAAGTTTGGTTTGTCTCTTATCACCAAACCGTTTTCGGCAATGACAGAATAGAAATCTTGCCCAAAAACATCAGTTATTGATAGCAGAAAGAAGGAGAGTATGATTAATTTGATGTTCATTTTGGAAAAATAACTGTTGATGTTTAAAACTACAATATTCCTACCAAAGTTATACGGGAATGCGGAAATTTTACAAAGCTAGTAACAATTTATTTCTTTAGTAACTAATTATTTCATTTTGCTTTCTCGTAAAGGTGAATCGAAGTATTCCTTTACATTTAAAATTTTAAGTTACTTAAGCTTCAACAATACATTAATACTTCCTGCCAAAAGTTCTTCTTCCGTATACTCCTGAAAGTCTTTGTGAAGTGTGAGTTCTTTGAATTTACGGTATTTTTCAGAGTTTGTATCGCAAGTGTCATAGCCTAAAGAAACAACTTCGTAACCTGCTTTCTCAAAGATTTCCAAATAGTTAGGTAAACGCAAACGATTGTGATAATCGAATTTTGTATGTTTCTGTTTCCATTCTTCTGGACTGTACTTTAAGAAATCATAATACGAAAGTGACTTATCATCATACGCTCTGTGATCACTTGGTGAAATCATGTGTAAAATGTATGCCGATTTGGGAAGTTTTTTAGCAAAACTTTGATGAATTTTCAATAAATCTTCTGGAGGAATATGTTCCAAAACAAATCGCGAAAATACTAAATCAATATGTTCATTAAAATGTGTCTTTTCGTCTGCTAAATTCGTCTTTGGGTAATACGTTACATTGTTTGGCAATGCATATTTACCATTTTCTGCCGCAATCTCTATTTGATAATTTGTTTTGTAATACGTATTTAACTTATTGATGGTTTTTGAATCGTAATGTTCATTAATATCATACGTAACTACTTGTGCTGCATTGGCAAAATGTGTAAAGGAATACGGGATAATTGGTGCCCAACCTGAACCTAATTCTAAAATGGTTTTACCTTTTAAGTCAATGCCTTCTTTTTCTAGAATTTGCAACGCTTCTTTAAAAGATCTGCCATTGGTTTTGATCTTAAAATTGACACTGTTTCTGTTGAGAAACTTCTGCAATTGGTGATAAATTCCGTATCCTAGCGAATTCGGCAAAATATCTAAGGACTTAAAAATAAAAGATTTGGTTTTGTGATTCATGAAAATGATAGATTCGATTGCAAAATAACAAATAAAAAATGATTATTTTGAACTGTTTTCTTTTATTAAATTATTTTTGTCGCAAAATGAATGAGCAATACGATTCATTTGTTTTACCGTATATTTCAGTCTTGATTAGCTTTTAAACTTTATGTTGCATAAACTTATTTTTCAACTTGGCGAACGCTTACGAAATCCTTCGATACGCAAGTGGTTGACGTTTTTAAAACAGTCAGAAAATTGGTCAATTAACGAATTAGAAGCCTATCAATTGCAGCAATTAAAAGAATTAGTTGCTTTTGCAAAAGAACATTCAGACTATTATAAAGAAAAATTTGCAGCTATTGATGTCGCATCTTTTTCTTCTTTGACAGATATCGAACAATTGCCGCTTTTGTCTAAGCAAGATGTATTGCAACATACTGAAACAATTCATACCAAACATAATTTTGAAAAAGTATTTACCGCAACCACTTCAGGTTCTTCGGGCGATCCGTTAGTATATCAACGTGAAGAAAGTGCCGATTCATTTAACAGAGCTTCTATTTTTAGAGGATATTCTTGGCATAAGGTTCAACCGTGGGAACGCAATGGTTATTTTTGGGGATTTGATTTTTCAACAGTCAAACGATTTAAAATCAAATTGCTAGATGCCTTGCAGAATCGTTTCCGTGTGTTTGATTATAAGGAAAAAGCATTTAAAAAGTTCGTAAAAAAGTTGCAACGTGCGCGTTATATTCACGGATATTCTTCCATGATTTATCAATCAGCGAAATTAATTAATGATAAAAATCTTCCGAAACCAAAGCATATAAAAATGGTGAAAGGAACGTCTGAGAAGATTTACGATAGTTATAAGGAAGAAATAGAAAAAGCGTTTGGAGTGCCAATTATCAGTGAATACGGTGCGGCAGAAACGGGAATTATTGCTTTTGAATGTACAGAAGGCGCTATGCACATCAATATGGAAGGTGTCATTGTAGAAGAAATTGATCATCAAATAGTAGTGACCAATTTACAGATGAAGACATTTCCAATCATTCGTTATCAACTAGGTGATTATATTGACTTGGCTTCCAAACAAAAAAAATGTACTTGTGGGAAAGCTCACTATATTTTAGAGGAAGTCACAGGAAGAATAGGAGAGAACGTGTACGGGAAGAAGGAAATTTACCCAAGTTTATACTTCTATTACATCTTTAAAAACCTTGCAACCAAACATAACATAAAACTTACGTATCAAATTATACAAAAAGAAAAAGGAATTCTTATATTTAACCTCGAAGAACACTTAACAAATACAAATGAAAAAAAGTTAAGACAAGAGATTCATAGTTATTTTGCCAACGACATTACCTACACCATTTGCCCAAATGTAACAAAGAAAGCTGGCAAGCAAAAAACCAAAAGTTTTATCTCTTATCTTTAATACCAAGTTATGGCCTCAACTTCAAATATGCATTTCGAAATATCGGAACGTAAACTCCTTTTACGTGTTGTCGACGTAGTGGCGCTACTTTTTGGGCTGTACGTTGTTTCGAATGTTTTTAATTTCGATTATTTTAAATTTACAGAAGAACGCTGGCTATGGAGCGTTGTACTGATTGTATATTATGTATTGTTTTCTACAATTTTAGAGTTGTATGATTTGCAAAAATCAAGTCGTTATGATTCTACTTTTCAAGGAATTATACTTTCAGTATCAATTACAGTATTGTGTTATTTATTAACGCCCATTTTAACGCCAGAATTGCCTGAAAATCGTTTGCAAATTCTCTATTTTTTCTTAGCGATTGCAGTTACGATCTTTTTGTGGCGATGTGCGTATATCTTCTTTATTTCATCTCCGCGTTTCTTTAAAAACATCCTGATTATCGGGAATACGGAAGAAATTAAAATCATGTCCGATGCAATTAAACGCAATACAAAATACTATAAGATTGTAGGATACATCAACTCAAATCCAACACAAGATACGAACGATGCTTCTTTAGAAGATTTGGAAGAAATTACAAGTTCTGAACTGATGGAAGTTGCAGAAAAGAAGGCAGTTTCTGAGATTATTATAGCAAGTAATCAACGTGAAGAATTAAGCAAGCCTTTGTTTGAGAGTTTAATTGGATTGTTGGAAACGGGATTGCCTATCAAAGAATACATTCAAGTATATGAAGAATTGACTTTTCGTGTGCCCGTGCAATATATTGGAAAGGATTTTTATAAATATTTTCCATTCAGTCGAAGCAATCAAAACAAGTTATATTTATTCTTTCATCGTTTTTTTGATATTATTTTTTCCATTTTAGGATTAGTAGCGAGTTTGGTATTTATTCCGTTTGTTTTGATTGGAAATCTGATAGGAAATCGCGGTCCGTTGTTATATACACAAGAACGTGTTGGAAAAAATGGTGTGCCATTTAAAATCTACAAACTGCGAAGTATGGTGGTAGATGCAGAAAAAAATGGCGCTGTTTGGGCAACTCAAAATGACTCACGTATTACCAAGTTTGGAAGTTTTTTGAGGAAATCACGTTTGGATGAAGTGCCGCAGTTTATCAATGTCTTGAAAGGTGAAATGAGCATGATTGGTCCACGACCAGAACGCCCTGCGTTTGTAAAACAACTCTCGGAAGATCTAACCTTTTATGAAATTCGTCATGTGGTGAAACCAGGTGTTACAGGTTGGGCGCAGGTAAAAACAGATTACGGAGCTTCTGTAGAAGACAGCTTGCGTAAGTTGCAATACGACTTGTATTATATAAAACACCGAAGCTTCTTTTTGGATTTAAACATCGTTGTAAAAACCTTGAGTACTGTATTGTTTTATCGTGGACGATAGTTTTGTTTGAAGTTGAAACAGAACTTGAACTTGTATAAGTATACTGAATGTCAGATCGAGTGGAAAATGTGAGAACATTTTTTGTATCGAGATCTACTATAAACTTCAAAATCACTCGAAGTACCATTTTTTATGCTAATATGTCTTAAATTTCATAAGTTTTTTTAAAATCTTCTTTTTTATTTTTCTCACATTTAGCAGAAAACAACTAACTTGGTTGAACAAATTAAAAACTACATACCAACCATTTTAAAAATTAATCATGAGAAACATTGAAAACCTTGTCTTTAAAGGTGGAGGCGTTTTAGGAATTGCCTATGCTGGCGCGCTACAAGTATTGGAAAATCACAATTTATTAGATGGCATTAAAGGTGTTGCAGGAACTTCCGCAGGTTCAATTGTAGCAACCTTAGTCAGTTTAAAATATTCAGCTCCAAAAATCAAAGAAATTGTGGCAGCTACGAACTTTAAGAAGTTTGAAGATCATTTTAATCCGCTACGAATTGTAACGAAATACGGATTGTACGAAGGTGATTATTTTTTAAATTGGTTAAAAGGAATCATCAAAGATAAAACAGGAAATGAAAATATCACCTTTGCAGAATTGGCGGCGGCTGGATATAGAGATTTACATGTATTTTCTACAGATTTGAATACAAAGAATATTCGCGAGTTTTCAAAAGCACACACACCAAATGTTGTGGTAGCAGAAGCAGTACGAGCTTCCATGTCGATTCCGTTTTTCTTTGAAGCGTGGAAATTTACAAACAACAATCCGGACGATCATTTATATGTAGATGGAGGAACCGTGTATAACTATCCAATTACGGCGTTTAAGCCTATAGAAAACACTTTAGGTTTCTTTTTACACAGCAAACATGAAAAGGCATCAGATTTAGGGTATGACAGTATTATCCATTATGTAAAAGACTTATTTGAAACACTGATGAATGCACAAAACATTGATTTCGATAAGGATTCTATGGAAAATAAGGTGACGGTAAGAATTGACGACTTAGGAATTTCTGCCATTGATTTTGATATTACGGATAAGCAGGAAACTGATTTGTACAATTCAGGTTTTCAGGCAACGACATTATATCTGAAGAATAATTCATAATTATCTTCTTAGATCAAATTATTTACAAGCGAACTTTTACACAGAGTGAAATCGAAGTGTAGTTCGCTTTTTTTTGCCATAATTTTAAAAATACATAGATCACTTATCTTAAATCTCCTGTGCTTAGGGTTTTATTTTAGCAATACTAATTGTTTTAACTTATATTTAGTGTAATAAAATACTACACCATGAAAAAAAGAAATTTAAAACAATTAAGTTTAAACAAGAAGTCAATCGCTAAGTTAATGTTTGAAATAAAAGGAGCAAGACAAGATGCGAGCGTTAAAAGAACTAAATCAGCACTTCCTTTGTGTCCAGGATGTCCAACAATTCCAGGAATGGATCCTCAATGTGATATCCAACAACGATAACTTTTAGTGAAGGAATGAATTAAATATGACAAAAGATAAGCTATATGTTATGGTTTATCTTTTGTGATGTTTAAAAAATAATAGGTTATATATGCATAACGCACCAAAAACATAATTAGAAGTGGAATAGCAGCCAATGCGAATTGCTGAAAGTTAATCAGCCATAAAAACAACATAATTACAATCAAGCCTATTAAAGTTGCAGAATGTTTCCATAAAGCTTTGCATTCTTTGCGTTTTACGAAGAACTTTCGAACGAAAAATATATTGATAGGCACTAACCATAAAACATTCCAATTGGTAACTGTCATAGAATGATCGGTGGCAAACCAAAGCAGTACAATCATAATTCCACCCAATCCGCTAGCAAGCATTATAAAAGCATCTAGCCAACGTGTGCGTTTCTTGTTTTTAAAATCGAGAAAAGTCACTATGAGTGTAATCAATAATAAAATAGAAAATAACACATACGGACTTAGTAAAAGAGAACTTGTATCTTTTTTGTTTTCAGGTTCTTTTAAAATAACATTCACTTCTTTAACCAACGGCAAACCATTTTGAAGTGTTGCATTTTCAAAAGCGTTAAACACGTAATCTGGAAGATATTCATGTTCCAAAACGGTGGCTTTTCTATCAATAACGGCTCCTAATGCAATGTCAATTCCAAAACTGGACCAAGAATTATGGTCAACATAATCATGAATAAGATCGCGAAATGTTTTCTCAGCAACGATATGATCTTCCTTAAAAACAATACCATCACCAAAATTTTTAGTTACAATTTCTCTAATTTTTGTAGCGCAGTTATTAAAGAAAAAATCGTATTTGTACGCTCTGTTTTCTTCTTTGTAATTATCTTCTAAAAAGGCGAGAAGTGAGCGTGTTTGATCATAATTTAAGTTGAGAACTTGTTCTTTTACCCAACGTTTTTCATACTTGTAAGCATACACAAAATTTTTAAAACTCGATCTTCCTAATTGATATGGAAGCTTTCCTTGTGCAAATTTTATATAGAAAAAAGGCGTATTAAAATCAAAAGTTCCGTAGTTGTACACCATATCATAGCCGTATACAGGATCTTTTAGTCGAAAAGCATTGTGCCCGAAGGTAGAATACAATTCGGCTCCAGGACCGCAAGTAATGACAGAGAAAGTGGCTTCTGGCGAAAGTTTAATTTGCGTTTTTTCTTGCGCAAAACTTATTCCAGTGAAAATAAACAGGAGTAATACGAGTTTTTTCATCTGCTAAAAATATCACTTTTTATTTGTGAGATGAAACAACAGGTTCGTTATTTTTATGTTAAAGTAGCTTTTGTGTGATGAACAGTTATTTATCGAAATAAACTCCAATCAATTTTTAAAGAAAATACATTTGAATACACAGCAGCACTTTGATCTCCAATATCTGTCAAAGCATAATCTATTTGAATTCCTTTGTATTTAAATCCAATTCCTAAATTTGGTTGAAACGTCAATGATTCAGAACCAAAATTGTTTTCATTTTGAAAGTTTCCAACTCCAGCTCTTAAGAAAACCAAGTCGGTGTAGGCAAATTGTAATCCAACAGATGGTGTTACACTTGCAAAAGAAGTTGAAATGACATCATTTGTTTCTGCAAAACGCATGTTTACATCTACTTCTGCGGTCAGCGTATAATCATAATTAAACGTAAAACTACGCGCAACTCCAAATTGTAACTTCGGAATGGTAATTTCAGTAGTTTCCGGTAAATCTTGTGTTGGAATTTGATCACTTACATTATTGAATAAATCTTCGTCAATACTCCAAGTATTAAATGTTGTGGTGATATCACGTGCCATCAAACCAAATTTCCAGTCTTTATGTCTAAACTGTAATCCGAAGTCAAAACCAAATCCCCAAGAAGAAGCAAAATCACCAATAACTCTACGAATTACTTTGGCATTAATACCGTAATTTAAACCTTGTACAGGCATTCTTCGTGCGTATGAGAAGGTAATTCCATAATCGGCAGCAGAGAATAAGCTAATACGATTAAAATCAATATTTCCTTGGCTGTCTATTAACTGTGTTGTATTCAAGATATCATCAACACCAAAACGGATTAAAGAAATTCCCCAAGCACTTCGGTCGTCAATTGGCATTGCAAAAGCAGCATAATCATACAAAGCAATATTTGCAAAATAGCTAGAGTGCATTAATGCAATTTGTTTGTCTTCTAATTGAACTAAACCAGCAGGATTCCAATATCCGGAATTCACATCGCCAATATTTGCTACAACGGCATTTCCCATACCAAACGCGCCAGCATCTACGCCAATATTCATAAATTCATTGGAATATTTAGCAACAGATTGACCATTTACCACATGGGCAACTATAATAAAGAGGAATACAAATAACTTTCTCAAGAGTGTAATTTTTATACAAAGATGCGATTTTCTACCCTAATAAACTCAAAAAATACTTAGATATTGTATGGAATTCTTCAACATTTCTACTTCTGTACTATAGAGTTTGTAAAGTTTATTTATTTTTACAAAAAATCAAGTACATGAATATCAAAAAACACATTCCAAATTTCATCACATTATTGAACGTATTTTGCGGTTGTTTGGCAGTAATTTTTGCAGTAAAAAACCAATTAGAAATTGCCGCCTTTTTTGTGTTTTTGGGCATATTTTTCGACTTTTTTGATGGCTTAGCAGCCAGATTGCTTAACGTGCAAAGCGAATTGGGTTTACAGTTAGATTCGCTCGCAGATATGATTACCAGTGGTGTCGTTCCCGGAATTGTAATGTATCAACTATTTAATAGAGCTTTAAATATTCATGAAAAAGTAAATGATGGACATTCTTGGTCAGATACCTGGCATTGGTTTCAAAATGAAGTACATATACTACCGCTTTTAGGACTATTAATTACACTAGCTTCAGCATATCGTTTGGCAAAGTTTAATATTGATGAAAATCAGACTTCTTCTTTTATTGGATTGCCAACGCCAGCCAATACTTTATTAATTGTATCATTTCCATTAATACTAGCGTATCAAGATATTACTGTTATTGATGTGCATGCTATTATTTTAAACAAATGGTTTTTAATAGCAATGACATTATTGAGTAGTTATTTACTGAATGCTAAAATTCCATTATTTGCCTTAAAATTTAAGGATTGGAGTTTTAAAAATAATATGATGAAGTATATTTTCATCATTGTTAGTGCATTATTGTTGGTCTTCTTGCAATTTGTTGCCATTCCAATTATTATTATCTTATACGTGTTAATTTCTTTAATTAAAAAATAATTACATGCTTATTGATATTACAAGTGCTCCATTTAATGCTTCCGCAGATGGATCGCATGACGATACAAAAGCTTTAGAAGCAGCTTTTGAAACAATTCGTAAAAGTGGAGGAGGAACGATTGCTTTTCCAGAAGAAGCTTTTGTGTGTATTTCCAGAGCGTTACAACTTCCAAGTAATGTTACAATTACGACGACGAGTGGAAAAGCTAGAATTAAATATTACAATGCTCAAAATACAGAGACAAAACACCTTTTTTTAGGAAGTAGTGTTTCTAATATAAGTATTTCCAATATCGTGTTTGATACACAACACCAAAGTCCGTCTGTTGCCGCTATTTTGGTTACAGGATATGGCAAAGAAGCTGTGGAGAATTCACAAATTGCAATAGAAAATTGTGAATTTAAAGGCATGAATAAAAAAGGTGCTTGCGCGGTACGAATACAGAAAACCAGTGGATTGACTATAAAAAACTGTCTTTTTGATGATAGTTATATTGGCATTGGAATTTGGAAACGAAATTCAGCCGTTATATTACACGACAATACATTTTTAGATACTTTGACGAACACTGCCATTCGAATCACAGGAAGTACAGATACTTCTAACGAAGAATTTAGTAATGATGTACGTATAGAAAGAAACGTAGTTACTGTACAAGCAAAAAAATCAGTCATAGGAACGGATGGAAAACCAAAAGGACGACCGAATAGTTCTAGTGGTATTTATTTGACGTGTGGCGATAAAGATTACACCGGAAAATCAAATTTTCATACCAATGTAACCATAGCGCATAATCATGTAGAAGGACCAAGATTAGGCTTTTTTAATGGCGGTTCAGCAGATTTAATAGCTATAAAAGATGTAAAGCATTTTCAATGTAGACACAATATATCCAATGGTTCAGGTGATTTAGGTTTTGCTTTCGAGCGTTGTCATGAAGGCGAAATAAGTCACAATACAGCAGAAGAAAATAATTCATGCGGCATAGCAGTTTGGGGATCTTCATATTTAACGTTAATGCACAACAGGTGTGGAAGTAATGAACAAACCAGAGATGGCATTTATCGAAATCATCCGTATGGAGGCATCAGAATAGAGTATGCAAGTCATAATATTACGTTGGAAAACAATGAATTCTATCATTTAGCATCGCAAGCAAAATTGACGCAGCAATACGGAATTGTGATCAAGCATACCAATAAAAAAGGCGTAAAACTCTATCCTAGCGCTGTAAAAGTTGCCAATAATATGAGTTCAGATCAAATACATGGATCTATTTTTAATGAAGTAAGCGATACGGAAATTTTATAAAACAAAAAAGAGGCGAATGTATCGCCTCTTTTGTTATTCTTTTGCACTTTCAAAATCGAGTTTCTTTTCACGCAACTCGAAGTTCTGACCTAAGTATACTTTTCGAACCATTTCATCTTCAGCAAGTTCTTTTGGTTTTCCTGCTTTCAGAATATTTCCTTCAAACATTAAATAGGTTCTATCGGTAATGGCTAAGGTTTCCTGTACGTTGTGATCTGTGATCAGGATTCCGATGTTTTTATTTTTTAAATGTGCTATGATACGTTGAATATCTTCTACCGCAACAGGATCGACACCTGCAAAAGGTTCATCCAACAGTACAAATTTAGGATCGGTTGCCAAAGCACGTGCAATTTCTGTTCTTCTTCGTTCTCCACCAGAAAGTAAGTCTCCACGGTTTTTGCGAATATGACCTAAACCAAACTCTTCAATCAATGATTCCATTCTGTGAAGTTGTTCTTTCTTTGAAAGTTTCGTCAATTGCAAAACGCTTAAAATATTTTCTTCAATACTTAATTTACGGAAAACAGAGGCTTCTTGTGCCAAATACCCAATTCCATTCTGCGCACGTTTATACATTGGAAACTTTGTAATTTCCATATCATCCAAATAGATTTTTCCGCCGTTAGGCTTTATCAATCCTACGATCATGTAGAAAGAAGTTGTTTTTCCAGCTCCATTTGGACCTAACAATCCCACAATTTCTCCTTGATTTACTTCCAAAGAAATTCCTTTTACAACTTTTCGTCCTTTGTAGGACTTCATGATACTATCGGCTCTTAAAATCATATAATTTGGTTATATAAAGCGTAAAAATAATAATTTAGGTACAACGCGGATACTTTTTAATACGAAATTAACTTCGTTATTTATTTGATTACTCGTTGTTGGTTGCTGTTTGAAATAAAGAACAGTACTTTAAATCAGGTCTAAATTCTAATAGCGAAGCGGTCTAACACCTAATTTTGTGTTTCTAATGCTTCCCAATATTCGTAAGCTCTACGTAAATGTGGTATGACAATTGTTCCACCTATTAAAGTCGCAATACTCAAGGTTTCCACTACTTTTTCTTTCTCCAAACCAGCTTTGTGACAAGCTTCCAAATGGTATTTTATACAATCGTCACAACGCAATACAGTAGAAGCTACCAAACCAAGTAATTCCTTTGTTTGTACATCTAATGCACCAGCACTAAACGCGTTGGTATCTAAATTAAAGATACGTTTGATTATTTTATTGTTATCAGCCAAAATTTTATCATTCATTTTAGCTCTGTAGTCATTAAATTCTTCTACGGGATTAGCCATGTTTAAATTTCTTTTTATAATTTTTTTCTACTCTTTTTGAGATTACAATACCAATTTCATATAAGATCAATATTGGAATCGCCACTACAATCTGACTTGCAACATCTGGCGGCGTAATAATTGCTGCTAGAATTAATACAACCACTAAAGCGTGTTTTCTATACTTGCGTAAGAATGCAGGCGTGATTAATCCTAGTTTTGATAAGAAATATATGATTAAAGGTAATTCGAAAACTAGTGAAACTCCTAGTAATGTGTTTGTTAGTAAGCTAATATGCGATTGAACCGTAATGGTGTTTTTGATGGAATCTGTCACAGAGAAATTATAGAAAAAATACGATGACATTGGCATAATTACATAATAACTAAATGCCAAACCAACTAAAAATAGGAGAGAAGCCAAAAAGATAAACCATCTTGATTTTCCTCGTTCTTTAGGGTTTAATCCTGGCGCAATAAATTTCCATGCTTCATATAAAACATACGGAAACGCTAAGATGAGTCCTAAGATTAAAGAAGTCCAAATTGCCATGGTAAACTGTCCTGTAACTTTTAAATTGACCAGTTTATCATCAAAAGTCAATGAGCAAAAATCACTATCAATGCCAAATAATTGAAAAGCATTACAGAAAAATTTATACGTCACAAATTCTCCATCCAAATGGACAATTAAAAAGTGATTATAAATTGGTGTGATGAAAATGAAAATTACAGTTGCAATGATAAATATTGCAGCAAAGCTTCGGATCAAATGCCATCTTAGTTCTTCTAAGTGATCTAAGAATGACATTTCGTTTTTATTTTTCCCCATTATAGTATTCCTTCTTTTACTAAATCATGCAAATGTACGATTCCTGCATATTTTCCTTCCGATTCTACCAATATTTGTGAAATTCCTTTTTCTTCCATAGCTTCTAAGGCTTCTACGGCCATTGCTTCATTCTCAATTCGCCTTGGATTTGATGACATAATATCTTCCGCCGTCAAATTTCCAATAAAATCATTGTTAGATAACATACGTCGAATATCTCCATCAGTAATTACACCAATAATTTCATCTGCATCATTTACAACTGCTGTGGCACCTAACATTCCTTTAGAAATTTCAATAATAACATCTTTTACAGAGCTATTAGCGAATACTTTAGGTTTCTGATTTACAGATGACAAATCATTTACACGTAAGTATAATTTTTTCCCTAAAGCGCCTCCAGGATGGTATTTTGCAAAATCTTTACTAGAAAACCCTCTTAATTCAAGCAGACAAACGGCCAATGCATCACCCAATACCAATTGTGCGGTTGTGCTAGTTGTTGGCGCCAAACCATTTGGACAGGCTTCTTTTTCAACATATGCATGCAGCACATAATTTGCTTGTGTTCCTAAAAATGATTCTCTGTTGGAAGTAATAGCAATCAATTTATTTCCAGCATTCTTAATTAATGGGACTAACACCTTGATTTCTGGTGTGTTTCCACTTTTTGAAATACAAATTACGGTATCGTGTTCTTGAATAATTCCCAAATCACCATGAATAGCATCTGCAGCATGCATAAAAATTGCAGGAGTTCCTGTAGAATTCAATGTAGCTACAATTTTCGTAGCAATATTGGCACTTTTTCCAATTCCTGTAACAACAACTCTACCGTTTGAGTTATAGATATAGGATACAGCTTCGGCAAACTCACCATCGATTAAAGGAATTAAATTTTTTATTGCAGTATATTCTGTTTCAATGGTTTGCTTGGCAACGCTAATAATACTATCTTTATATTTCAAAATGTTTAATTTTAATAATTGTGATTACTAAAGAAAATAGTATCTTTAGTGTATGCAAATGTATGTAAAATAGTAAAAAGATAGAATGAGTTTAGTAGAAATTGACTTATACAAGGAACTAAAGAAGCACTTCGGGTTCGGTCAATTCAAAGGACTACAGGAAGAAGTTATTAAAAGCATTATCAGCAATCAAAATACCTTCGTTATTATGCCAACTGGTGGCGGTAAATCATTATGTTACCAATTGCCAGCGCTAATGAAAGACGGTACAGCCATTGTTGTTTCTCCCCTAATTGCCTTAATGAAGAACCAAGTAGATGCCTTGCGAGGAATATCTTCTCAAGATGGTATTGCGCATGTGTTAAATTCTTCGCTTACAAAAGCGGAGATTCGACAAGTTAAAGAAGACATTACAAATGGAGTTACAAAATTATTATATGTAGCGCCAGAATCATTGACGAAAGAAGAGAATGTTGAGTTTTTGCGGACTGTTCAAATTTCTTTTATGGCCGTTGATGAAGCCCACTGTATTTCTGAATGGGGACACGATTTCCGTCCTGAATACAGAAACTTAAAAAGCATTATTAAAAAGATAGGAGATGATATTCCTATTATCGGTCTAACCGCAACCGCAACTCCTAAAGTTCAAGAAGACATCTTGAAAAACTTAGGAATGTCGGATGCAAATACGTTTAAAGCGTCTTTTAATAGGCCAAATTTATACTACGAAGTACGACCAAAGAGAAAAGATGTTGATGCTGACATTATTCGTTTTGTGAAACAAAATCAAGGAAAAAGCGGAATCGTTTATTGTTTGAGTCGTAAACGTGTAGAAGAGTTGGCGCAAGTACTTCAAGTCAACGGAGTCAATGCAGTTCCATATCACGCAGGTTTAGATCCTAAAAAGAGAGCAAAACATCAAGATATGTTTTTGATGGAAGATTGCGATGTTGTAGTTGCAACGATTGCTTTTGGGATGGGAATTGATAAACCAGACGTACGTTTTGTAATTCATCACGATATTCCAAAAAGTATTGAAAGTTACTATCAAGAAACAGGTAGAGCAGGTCGTGATGGAGGAGAAGGACATTGTTTAGCATTCTATGCATATAAAGATATAGAGAAGCTAGAAAAATTTATGGCTGGAAAACCAGTTGCGGAACAAGAAATTGGTCATGCACTGCTGCAAGAAGTAGTTGCGTATGCAGAAACTTCTATTTCTAGACGAAAATTTATATTGCACTATTTCGGAGAAGAATTTCCTGATGATGGAGAAGGTGCCGACATGGATGATAATGTTCGCAATCCGAAAAGTAAAGTAGAAGCCAAAAGTCAAGTTGTAGAACTATTGAAAACGATACAACTTACAAAGCAAACCTATAAATCACGCAATGTGGTCAATGTGTTGACTGGAAATGAAAATGCGTTGATTAAATCTCATAAAACACATTTGCAACCATTTTTTGGAAATGGAAAATCACATGATGATAAATATTGGATGGCGTTAATTCGTCAAGTATTGGTTGCAGGATTGTTGCGAAAAGATATTGAATCGTATGGTGTAATTAAATTGACACCAGAAGGTTTGGCATTTATAGAAACTCCTGAATCATTTATGATGACGGAAGACCATAATTTTGATCACGCAAGTGACGCGAGTATTATTACTGCTGCCAAAGGTGGTGGCGCTGTTGCGGATCAAAAATTAATGACCATGTTGAAAGACTTACGTAAAAAAGTGTCGAAACGTTTAAATGTTCCGCCATTTGTTGTTTTTCAAGATCCTTCTTTGGAAGATATGGCGTTAAAATATCCGATTTCTATTGAAGAAATGAAAAACATTCATGGAGTTGGCGATGGAAAAGCTAAGAAATATGGTAAAGACTTTATTGATTTCATCAAAAAGTATGTAGATGAAAATGATATCGTTCGTCCAGATGATTTAGTGGTAAAAAGTACGGGGATGAATTCCGCTTTAAAGCTTTACATCATTCAAAGTGTTGATAGAAAACTTCCGTTAGATGATATTGCTGCTGCAAAAGGACTGGAAATGGCCAACTTTATTAAAGAAATGGAGCAAATCGTTTACAGTGGAACAAAATTGAACATTACGTATTGGATTGATGAAATTTTGGATGAAGATCAACAAGAGGAAATTCATGAATACTTTTTAGAATCAGAAACAGATAAGATTGCTGAAGCTATGGAAGAGTTTGATGGTGATTATGACGATGAAGAATTACGTTTGTATCGCATCAAATTTATTAGTGATGTAGCTAATTAGACAAATTATAGATATATAAAAAGCGGTTTGAAAATTTTTCAAACCGCTTTTTGTTTTTATATAGATTCTTTTCTATAAGAATCCTGTATTTCTGGCCTGTTCAAGTAAAGATTCGTCACCTTTCTTTTCTACATCAAATACTTCTTTCAAATGTCGCTTACGTTTTTCTATCGCAGCTAATGACAACGGAATGTATTCGGTTAAGTTTTTAGTTTTAATACCTTTAGAAAGATGGAAAAGAATATTTCGATCAATATCATCTAAAACTACTTCGTTAATAATTCGTGTACGAAGCAATTTCGTCACAGTATGACTGTAATATGGCGGATCTGTCAAGACAACTTGAAAAGCACGCATCAACTCGTCTGAAGTCACGTCACTTTTCACTAAGAAGCCATCAGGATTGATATTCTTTAAGATGTTATGAATCCTAAAATTATTATTAAACATGGTAAGAATCACCACTTTTGTGTCGGGTAATAATTCTTTTACTTTGATTCCTAAATCTTCTCCTGAAATAATTTTTCCATCTGCTGACGGAGGTAATTTGATGTCTAAAAAAACGACATCATAAGCAGTTCCTGTGGAAGCGTTTTTAATTTTAGCATAAGCTCCGTCGCAATTGTCGGAAGTATCAATTCGTAAGGTCATTTCTTCAGAATTAATACCTAAAAGAGCATTTTTATAGCCTTCAATAATCATTGGATGATCATCTACTATGAGTACTTTTATATCTTTATTCATGTGGTAAGGTTAAGTTCTACGTCATAGGAACGTCAACACTGATAGAAGTTCCTTTACCTGGAATGGAGTTGATGGTAAATTGTCCATGTAGTAAAGTTACTCTCGATTTCATATTCTTTAATCCAATACCACTACTTCGTTTGTCTTGGTCAAAACCAACGCCATCGTCTTTTATGGTAAGTATAATATGATCATCATTTTTCTTAAAATCTAGTATCACGTTCTCTGCTTGCGCATATTTATTTATGTTTTGGATTGACTCCTGAATAATACGGTAAATATTAATTTTTATGTGCCCCGGAATGTCAGTCCAAACGATTCTATCGTCTTCTTCAATTTGATATTTAAAGTTAGTTATTTTGGATTGTTCTTCCAAAAGATTTGTGATCATTGTGCTATAGCTTGTGGTTTTATCAAAATTATCCAAGCCAAGCTCGTGTGATATATTACGCACTTCTTCCTCAATGCTTTGAAGTTCATTAATATACTGTTCTCGAACCTTTTTAGAATTGTCATCATCTTTTGCATTTAAACTCCCTAAACTCAGACGTGTACCAAATAATCTACCTAAAATTCCGTCATGTAATTCCAGAGAGATTCGTTCTTTTTCACGTTTTCTACCTTCTTCGATTTTATCTTGTTGATCAATCATCAAGTTATAAATCTCTTCATTGGCACGTTGCTGCTGCTGTTCCATTTCTAACTCTTTGTTACGTGTTCGCTGTTGGGTGATCACATAAATCAAAAATCCAAAAAAGATGATTGCGGTAGAAATGGCAACAATCCAAGTGTTTTGGAGGCTTAATCTTTCATTTTGAGTTATATATTGATCAGTTTCGTAACGGATACGAGCAAATTTATTTCTTATGGTACGTTCTCGTTTTATTAAACTATCATTCATGTGAATATAGGTGTTTAAATAAGCGGTACCATTTTCATTGTCAATTTTTGATGATAACAATAAAGAGTTCAATAATTGTTTTGTGTTTTTTGATTCTAAAGCAGCAATTCTAGCTTCAGATACATACTTCAGACTTTGTATAGTGTCTTTTTTTTCGAGGTAATATTCGGCTAAATGCAATTTGCTGACAGCAATACCAGATTTATTTTTTAAACTATCTCTAATTTTTAAGGCTTGAAAGAATAATTCTGGAAGTTCAGAAGTGTTATTAGATAAAAATTTTGAATATGCTAAATTATCTATTAGGGTAGCATATCGTTCAGGGTTTTTAGTATAAAGACTGTCATAATTTAGTGCTTGTTCAAAATTACTAATAGCATCATTATATTTTCCTTGATACCTGTAAACCAATCCTATATTATTTAATGTTTTTGTTTTTAGCATTAAACCTTTTTCTTTTATCTTCTTTAGATAAACCAAAGCTTTATTGTGATATTTCAAAGACTTTTCATATTCTTCTAGGTTTTTAAAAATAACACCTAAATTATTATAACAATTATAAAGACCTCTACTATCATTAAGGTTTTCAAATATCTCTATAGCATCTGTTGTTGTTACTTCACTTCCTGTATAATCTTTTACTTCCTTTTGAATTATTGCCATTCTTAAAAGTAAATTACCAGCAGCTAAAACACGTCCTGTCTTTTTTAATATTTTTTGAGATGAATCATAAAAAAGATATGCACTATCTTTCTGTTTAAGCCTTTGATAATGCCAACCTAAATCCCAATAATGGTTAGCTAGTATTGCAGAATCGTTACTTTTTTTAGCTAAAGAGATTCCTAATTTATTTATTTGTCTAAAATTTAAAGAATCCTTTATGTTTAAATACGTAGTAGATAATTTATAAATCGCTTTATTTTTTATGGAATCATTTTCAATACTAAAAATAAGGTTCTTTGCCTTTAATAAATTATTTTTTCTAACTGTTATATCTTTTCCTTTATTAATATATTCCATAGAAACCTTATAAATAGAGTCATCTTCTACATCCTTTTGGGAATAAGTTTTAATAAAAAATAATAATATAATGATATGTATGATTTTTCTTCCTAACAAAATTGAATATTGTCTTTTCACAAAGCTATTTTATTTTAGCGAAAAAAAAAAGCTTAATCAAACGAAGTAATTAAGCTTTATTTATATCTAGATTTTGACTTTTTAACCTTCAGTGCCGCTACCACCTTCAGTTACTTCTGAGTCTTCATCTTCTGTTCCAGTTACATTTTCAAAAACATTATCGTCGCCTGCATCAGCTGTGCTGTTTGGTTCACAAGCTATAAATCCTAAGTTTACTACTAATAATAATGCGAATAATCCGAATACTTTTCTCATCTCTTTAAATTTTAATTAAGTTACTAGTTCTATTTGGTTAATCATTTTTTCCTATTTCAAATATGAAGTTCTATTGAGATGATTTGTAGGTTATTACCGTAATACTTTTCCTGTTTATAATCATCCTGTTATCAAAAAACTAAGTATACTTCTAAATTATACTAGGAACTTTTCTTAAGATTCTAGTTTGTTTGTATTACTTTATCTTTTTTTGATAATTTAAGAACTTAAAATCAGCTTAAATGCCTGAAAATCATAGATTTAAATTAGACAGTTTTGTAACTTGATTTCAAAAATCAAGTTAGTATGTTCGCTGAACTTTGCGGTATGGTTTTTCAGTAATATATCTATGGGAATACAATACTATTAATATACGGAATATTTAGTTTTGTCTATTTATTAATTGTTTTATGATGTGTATCTTTGCATCGTAAATTAAAAATAAACACATGGAAGACGGATTATACGCAAAATTTCATACGAGCAAAGGAGAGATTCTTGTAAGCTTGACTTATCAAAAAACACCGGGAACAGTTGGTAACTTTGTTGCACTGTCTGAAGGTAATTTAGAAAACAAAGCAAAACCACAAGGAACTCCTTATTATAATGGACTTAAGTTTCATAGAGTGATTCCAGATTTTATGATTCAAGGTGGTTGTCCTTTAGGAACCGGAACAGGAAGTCCTGGATATAATTTTGATGATGAAATTCATCCAGAGTTAACGCATAGTGAGCCAGGAGTGCTTTCTATGGCAAACGCTGGACCAGGAACTAACGGAAGTCAATTTTTTATTACACATGTACCAACTCCTTGGTTAGATGGAAAACACACTGTTTTTGGACATGTAGCACATGGACAAGAAATTGTAGATGTAGTTGCACAAGGTGATTCTATTGAAAAAGTTGAAATTATCCGTGTTGGAGCAGAAGCAGAAGCTTTTAATGCTGTAGAAGAATTTAGAAAATTTACTGGAGCAAAAGTAGCAAGAGAAAAAGCAGCTAAAGAAAAAGCAGAAAAAGAATTGGAAGAAATCGCAACCGGATTTGATAAAACGGAAAGCGGATTGCGTTATAAGATCATTCAAAAAGGTGATGGTGTACAAGCAGAAGCTGGAAAAACAGTTTTTGTACATTATAAAGGAATGTTTCCTGATGGTGGTGTTTTTGATTCTTCTTATAAAAGAAATGAACCAATAGATTTCCCATTAGGACAAGGAAATGTAATTCCTGGTTGGGATGAAGGAATCGCATTGTTGAAAGTAGGAGACAAGGCACGATTTGTAATTCCACCACATTTAGGATATGGAGCACGAGGCGCTGGCGGTGTTATTCCACCAAATGCAACCTTAATGTTCGATGTTGAATTAATGGATGTAAAATAAATTAGAAAAAACGCTCTGAAAGTCTCAGAGCGTTTTTTTATACTCGATAATCGAGATTTAAATTATTTTGTAGTGTGTCTTCATTTTTTCCTTGAATTTTTGATGACTCTCAAAATTTTATTTTAAAGTTGTTTACCTATATATAGTATGGATTTAGAAAAATTAAAATATCCTATCGGGAAACCACAAATTCCTGAGATTATTACAGAAACTCATATTTCAGATTGGATTGCAGTTTTAGAAACTTTTCCAATACGCTTGAAAAATTTAGTAGCACATCTTTCGCAAGAACAATTGGATACTTGTTATCGTCGTGGAGGTTGGACTATTAGACAAGTGATTCATCATGTTTCCGATAGTCATCATAATAGTTACACACGTTTCAAATGGACATTGACAGAAGAACAACCGTTAATTAAAGCGTATTACGAAGATCGTTGGGCTGAATTATTTGATAGTAAAGCTGCACCGATAGAACTTTCTCTAAATACCATAGAAGCCTTGCATGCAAAATGGGTGTATTTTTTGAAAGCACTTTCTAATGAAGATTTAACACAAGTTTTTATTCATCCGGAAGGACAAGAAAAAGTGAGTCTTAATGAAAATATTGGTATTTATGCTTGGCACTGCAATCATCATTATGAACATATCAATCAATTAATGATTCGCAAAAATTGGAAGTGATTTCGACTTCGCTCAGTCACATTATTTTGAATTATTATTTTGACTTTTCAGAACTTACCTTAATAGTCATATAAATTAGTAGGTATAATTTTGTATTTCAGTTGAAGGCAATAGACGAGAATCTTCAAGTGCTGCAGTTCTATGTCCTACCGTTTTTAAATATTCTTTGTTTTGAGCAAATGCCATGAATTTTTCAACAGATACGTGTTCAACCACTAAAATAGCATCCCATTTTTCAGATTCGGGTCCAATTAAAAAGCTTTTACTTTTTCCGTAGTAGATAATTCGACCACCTGATTTTTCCAATTCGGGTAAAGTATTTTTTATATATAATTGGTATGCTTCTTCACCTGTAATTTCTTCCTCAGGTTTTATATGTTCTGAGTTTGAATAATCTGCTTTTTGTCGAAACTTCAATAAATTTAGCATCACAATCTTTCCTTTGTCATGGAAATTTAGATAAAAGTCTTTTCCTTTTTCAGGAGTAGTATCAATATAGTTACTCATGTTTATTATACTTTTCTAGAAGGATGTTTTGCTAATTGTATAAGAAAGTCTAAAAAATTAAAACCACTTTATATTGCAACCAATACTAGGTTTTTGATGCGCTGAGATAGCTTCTTCATTCAATAAAGCATCTAAAGCAGTACGCATATCATTGCCTGTTACTGGAATTCCATTATTTGGACGCGAATCGTCTAATTGTCCACGATAGACTAATGCCAAATCTTTATCAAAAATATAGAAATCTGGCGTACAGGCTGCATCATAGGCTTTGGCAACTTCTTGAGTTTTATCATATAGATATGGAAACGAAAAACCTTCTTGCTGCGCGTTTTCTTTCATTAAATGTGGCGCATCTGCAGGATAATTTTCAACATCATTGCTTGAAATCGCAATAAAACCAATTCCATTAGATATATAATCATTCGCCAATTGTACAATTCCTTCATTAACGTGTTTTACAAAAGGACAATGATTGCAAATAAACATAATGACAGTTCCGTGCGTACCTTTTGCTTCATTTAAAGAAATAGTTTTGTCTGATATTGTGTCAATTAGTGAGAAATCAGGAGCTTTTGTGCCTAAAGAAAGCATGTTTGATGGAGTAAGTGCCATTTGATATATCGTTTTTAAAAGCATAAATTTACTTAAAAAAATACAATGGGAGACTTAACTTGGAACGATTTTGAAAAAGTAGATATGCGTATAGGAACCATCATAGAAGCAAACGATTTTCCAAAAGCCAGAAAACCAGCCTATCAGCTTACAATTGATTTTGGAGCAGAAATTGGAATCCGAAAATCATCAGCACAAATAACGAAACGTTACACGAAAGAAGAATTGATAGGCAAACAAATTATGGCAGTTGTCAATTTTCCTAAAAAACAGATTGCGAATTTCTTTTCAGAATGTCTTGTCATGGGCGCAGTTGATGGCGATGATGTCATTTTAATGCAACCTTCAGCCAAAATTCCTAACGGATTGAAGATTTCGTAATTAATCACCAAGATCAGGCTTCATTGTATGATCATATAATTTGTAATACCAATATTGAGCAGGGTTTACATTGCCTTCAAATTCATTACTGTACATTATTGTTTCTTTTCCAGTACGCTGTGTTTTATAGATAAGTTTTAAACGTAGTTTTGTTTTAATTATGCCATGATATTTTGGAATACTTAATTCCCAATACGTTTTCGGGATTAAATACAATTGATGTAAAGCATGATTGTCTATAAGGTGAATTGTTCCTGCTTTTATATCACTCTCCAAATCTTTTTGCAGATATTCAATAGCTTCCCAGTGTCCTTCCCAATCGCCCTCCCAATCACTTTCTAAATCTCCGTCACAATTGCTGCCATCACAATCATCCTTGCAATACTTTGCTTGAACCACCAAATCTAGCTTACTTTGATAGGCTTCAAAAAATATAGAATCTTTTGTATTGTTTGTGATGTAAAACTTATACCCTTCATATACTTCTTCAAATATTTCATTGCGTTCTGTATCAACAACAATGTCTAATGTATTTGGTTTGAAATTGTACATAGAAGTAATTTTTTTAAATACATTTTTAGAAGGCAACCAACCACCATGACTTCTCGATACAGGTATATTTCCTATAGAACCTACTTCATAACTAGCTTCTCTAATATGTGAAATATTGAACTTTTGTAAAATTGCGTCTGTAGAAGTTTTTCCAGAAGCTAGAAATCGATTCAACTCTAATGTTTTAGTATCAATAGTTGCTATTTTTCCTTGCTGGTTGATATAACAGATTTTTCCATTATTCTTTAACTGAATCAAGTTGTCTGTTAGTGTTTTTGGATTAATTCCATCAAACCAAGTATCAGTGACAAATCCTTTTTTGAAATTGGCAACACCATATTTGGTTTGATAAGATTTTTCATAGCGATCTCTGTAAGAATACACTAAATAATCTCCGAACTCCTGTATTTGATCGTATTCAATGCCTTTAAAGTTAGATTCGTATTTTTCTTTTACATTACCATATTCATCGAGATAAACGTATGTTTTTTTGTCGAAAAAGTCTTCATTTACGAAATTGATTCCTTTTTTAATAATTTCTCCCTTTTTATTGACTAGGAGAAATTCTCCACCTCTAGTAAAAATAGTAGCGTATCCATCTTCTTTAAAATCATACAGCATAAGATAACCTCCAAAAAGCTCTTTACCTTTTTTGTTTATATAAAAAGAATGATTGCCTTTATATGCGATGGCAATTCCATAGTGAAAGTCACTTGCAGAGTCAAATTGATTAGGGATGACTAATTCTCCAGAAGTATCTATAAAACCAAAATAGCCATCCAAGCGGACTTTTGCCAAACCATCATGAAAGTTAAAAGCTTCTTCATAAATTGGAGAAACAACAATTTCTCCTTTCACATTGATAAATCCCCAAGAATCATAAAAATTAAAAGGAAATAATGTGCGTTCTGAATTTTGTCCTAAAACGGAGAAATTCACTAAAAATAAGAGTAGAAATAGTTTAAAATATCTCATATTTTAAATATAAAACATTTCTATTGAATCTAGTACTGTTAAAGAATAAAAAGTAATTATTGCTTACTTCTTAGCTTGTACCAATTCCAGTTGATCTACAGAAATAGTAGTAGTGAAAAGTCCATAATTTACAGTAGCTTTTCCTTTTTCGAGACTATCAATAGTTCCCACAGCTTTTCCATCATGCATACGTACGCGATCACCAATTTTTAAGATTGGTTTTGGCTTTTCAGCTTCCTTTTTTGCAGCTTTTTTCTTTTCGATTTTCTTTTCTTCACGAATAACCGCTACTTTTTGAATGACTTCTTTTTTAGCTTCTTTTTGTTTGGCTTTCTGTATTTTCTTTTCTTGAGTAGATTGCTTTTTCCGTTTAGAATTTTCCGTTTCCACAATACGTAAAAACTCAGAAATTAGTGGACGTTTCTTTTTATTATCAAAATAACGTTCGGCAATTTCGTTGATTTTATTACCCAAATGAATCATGCGTTTATCATGATCATATAATTGTTGATAGCTTTCTAATTTTGACTTCGTTTTGACATTCAAAGCTTCCAAACGTTCGTTTTCTTCGCGTGCTCTGATTTCTTCTTCTCTAAGCAATTTTGATGTCTTTTCCATAGCGCTACGTTCTTTCTGTAATTTTGCAATGGTAGCATCAAAACGAACTTTTCCACGTTCAATTTTCTTTTTTGCTTTGTTGATCAAACTGTATGGAATGCCATTTTTTTGCGCCACTTCAAACGTAAAGGAACTTCCTGCTTGTCCTAATGCCAATTGATAGATTGGGAGCAAGGTTTTACGATCAAACATCATATTTGCATTGGTCGCATGCGGTAATTCGTTTGCCAATAATTTTAAGTTGGAATAATGAGTTGTGATGATTCCAAAAGCCTCACGTTCGTAAAAAACTTCCAAAAAGGTTTCTGCCAAGGCGCCACCTAATTCTGGATCACTTCCGGTACCGAATTCGTCAATTAAAAACAGAGTTTGGTTATTACACTTTTTCAAGAAGTAATTCATCTGCTTTAGACGATAGCTATACGTACTTAGATGGTTTTCAATCGATTGTCCATCGCCAATATCGGTTAGAATTCGTTCAAACAGACACATTTTACTGCGTTCATGCACAGGAACTAACAATCCGCTTTGCAACATTAATTGTAATAAACCAATGGTTTTTAGCGTGATACTTTTTCCTCCAGCATTTGGTCCAGAAATTACAATAATCCTATTATCCTGACTTAACTCAATGGTTTGCGGATACGTTTTTTCATTTCGTTCTTTATTCGTCAAATAGAGTAGAGGATGATACGCATCTTTCAAAAACAGTTCGCATTTTTCTGAGATTTCAGGTAAAATTGCATTCATGGAAGCTGCATATTTTGCTTTGGAATAACTCACATCTAAATCACTTAAAAAGTCTTGATATTCTTCTAAAAGTGGTGCAAATGGACGTGTAAAGTCTGTTAATTCCTTTAAAATACGTGTTACTTCTTCTTTTTCTTCATATTCTAAATTGGACAATTCTCGTGAATATTGCAATGTTGCTTCTGGTTCAATATATACAATGCTTCCTGTTTTAGAATTTCCCATGATGGCACCTTTGACTTTTCGTCTGTGCATCGCTTTTACAGCTAAAACTCTACGATTATCAACCACAGTTTCACGAATTTCATCCAAATAATCTGCTTGATTATATCTGCTCAAAGCAGAAGAAAAACTTTGATTGATTTTACCACGAATGCTTAAAATTCCACGACGAATTCGTGCTAGTTCTGAAGAAGCAGTGTCTTTTACTTCTCCAAAACGGTTGATCACATTGTCAATCTCTGTGATAAGAACTTTGGTGAATTCAATGCGTTCTGCACGTGATTGTAATGTAGGATAGTATTCTTGAAATTTTTTAAAAAACTTAATCAATAAGTTAGTAGCGCTTGAAATTGCTGAAATTTTACGAAATCCTTGAATTTCCAAGAAGCTGTTTTCAATGGCTAATAATTTAATTTCCAATGAAATTCCTTCAAAACCATGATTTGGGATTACATTTTCATTTTCAAAAGATGCTAGGTATTCATTTACATACGCTAAGTTTGTCAGCAATACATCTTTGTCTTGAAAGGGTTTTGTATCACTAATTTTTTGCTTTCCGTAAGTCGTTACAGCATGCTCTGAAACCTGTTGTAAAACAGTTTCAAACTCTAAATCATCTAATGTTTTGGAATGTATTTTAATCATTGTAAATTTGGGCAAATTTTAATCTGCACATTACCGCGGATTTTTAGCCGAAGGCAAAGGTACTTATTTATATGTTGATTCTGAAATGAATTTCAACCTGACAAAAAATTGATCACATGAACGTAAAAATTGAAGAAAGCTGGAAGTTTCATCTTGAAAATGAATTTGAACAACCTTATTTTAAGGAATTGATCAGTTTTGTGAAATCAGAATATACAGAACATCAATGTTTCCCGAAAGGAAAAGATATTTTTGCGGCTTTTGATCATTGTCCATTTCATCGCTTGAAAGTAGTTATTATAGGTCAAGATCCATATCATGGTGTAGGGCAGGCGAATGGCTTGTGTTTTTCCGTAAATGATGGAGTTTCGCATCCGCCATCATTAATCAATATTTTTAAAGAGATTAAACGTGATATTGGAGTAGATACGCCAACTAGCGGAAATTTAGAACGTTGGGCAAAACAAGGTGTTTTATTACTCAATGCTACGTTGACAGTTCGCGCGCACCAAGCAGGAAGTCATCAAGGAAAAGGTTGGGAAACGTTTACGGATGCTGTAATTAAAGTGATTTCGGAGAAAAAAGAAAATGTAGTGTTCTTACTTTGGGGCGGTTTTGCAAAGAAAAAAGGAGCAAAGGTAGATAAGAGTAAACATTATGTATTGACCTCAGGACATCCATCGCCTTTAAGTGCAAATCGCGGATATTGGTTTGATAATAAGCATTTTAGTCGTTGTAATGATTATTTGGTGAGTCAACGTATTGAAGGCATTCGTTGGTAGTTTCCAAAACGAATGACAAAAAACAGTCTCAGAATATCAATAATGGTTCTAAACATATTATTCATGTCAATGTATTCGGTATTAATTATATGTAGTGATCATCTTTCTACCAAAAAATCCTTCGAAGTGTGTTTTCCTTTGTTAGGATATAATGTTTAATCACTCCGAGAATATGCATAACTAAAAGCACCATCATAATTACTGACATTATTTCGTGTCCTTTTAATGGCATTATTTCGTCTTTATTCAAAATTAAATTAGCATTATCATTCATAAGCGCATCTCCATAACCTCCTAAAATCATAGTTCCAATTCCAGAAATAGATATTCCAAAAAGTAGTATGTAAAAAGCATTATGTATCCAAATCACTAATTTATCATTAAAATTGGAGCCAGTTTTTAAATCTTCAGGTCTTGGAGACTTGAAAAACAACCAACTTCTAATGATCGTCATTATAAATACGATTATTCCAAGTACAGCATGAATTTTTATGAATCCCATCTTTTCAGAGGTTTCTAAACCTGCCATGTACTTTCCCATCGGAAACAATAATAAAATAAGGAATGCAGTAAGCCAATGAGTTATTATTGTTCCACTGCTGAATTTTTTTGTTAGGTCGTTTTTAAACATCTTTTACATTTCTTTGTAGCAAATTACTTTGATATTCAAAAAGCTACTAATTTTCATCAAATTATTTCAGTACCTTTTTAGGTACCAATTCTTTTGATCTTCTGATTTGATCTTTCTTGTGTATTAGCTACTTTAGTATTCAAAATGGTAATAAATATCCTCAAATCCTCATAGTATTCTAAAATATAATTATGACTGAAGAAGAACGAAAAATAAGAATTAGAGATGTAACTGATGTGCTAGAATTGATTGGAAATAGATGGCGTGGACCAATTTTATCTTATTTATGTGAATCTCCTAGGCGCTTTTCTGAATTAAAGGATACACTTGGAAGTATTACTCCAAGAATTTTGATCAAGGAATTAAGATATTTAGAGATGAATAAGATGGTGTATTCGGAAAAAAGTACAATTGCAGGTAATTCTGTAGTTTATGGACTAACTGAACATGGAGAAAGTATTGAACCTGTGATTGTAGCAATTCATAATTGGGCTAAAGAACATCGAAAACTTATTTTAAACAAAGAATAGTTTCGTTGCAGAATGATCTTTTAGTCGTTGCAATGATTACTTGGTAAGTCAACGTATTGAAGGTATTCGTTGGTAAACTTTTTTAGATTCGCTGTGCTGTTAGACACGCTTTGCTTTTGGTATTTTAGAAGTGTTGCCTAGAAATGACAAATTAATAGATACTAATCTGTAAGGTTTTGTTTCTTCTTGTTACTAAGTGTATGTTGTAAGTTAAAGAATGTAAAATTGTAACGTGAAGAAATAAAAAAAGGCTACAATATGATATTGTAACCTTTTATATATAATTGGAAAGTTTTTACTAGTATACTTCTACGCAGTTTGCTTCTTCCGCGTTTGCAGTCATAATGTAGTTTTCCTTTGCGTCGTCAGTATCAGCAAAGTTTACTCCTTTACCCATACAATTTGATCCACATGACGCTAATAATAAACCTGCTGCAGCTAATAATAAGATTGATTTTTTCATAATAATAGTAGTTGTAATGTTAATAATCTGATAAATTTGGTTTTAATGAAAGTAACATTTTGCCCTTATTACTTTCTGATATCAAATGTAGTGTGCGGAGTGTTAACCGAAACATTTTCTCGATTACCTGTTTAAATTTTCGTTAAATGACACAAAATCGTTCTTTTTTGTCGATTCATAGGGTGAAAAATACCATTCACCGATAAAAAGCCCCTGTTGAAAAGGGGAAAAATCCCCTAAAGAAACAAGTATTTATACGTGTACTATAATTTGTAGAATTATGAATAATACCCTAAATAGGTCGTAAAGAGGAAGTGCAACTTACAAAGTTGCACTTATTTTATAGGAGTTTGTATGTCAAATCGTTATAATCCCATTTTTCAGGAATGATGTCCAAACTATGAAGCTTGTCTTGGACTTTATGAATGGTTTCTTCATCTATCAATTCTTGACTCCATTCAGTTAATGACAACCATTTTTGTACATCTTCTAATTGTTGTTCGTAACGTGCAGCAATCGTTTCGTCGATATTTGGAATATCCTTAAATTTTGCCGTCATCTCATTGATAATGTTTAAAACAGTTTTAACGGTTTCTTCATCTTCTTCTAACAATTCAGTACGAACGGCAATGACAAAACATGGCCAAGGTGTAGGACAATCGGCTACACGTTTAAATATTCCCTGATCGACCAAAGGTTTCGTTGTAAAATGTTCCCACATGAAATAATCACCTTTTCCTTTGTTCAATCCGTCAATAGCACCTTCTAAGTTATTGATCACTTCAAAACCTAAATCATCTGTGTTCCAACCATTATTTTCTGCGTTTATATACGCCATTAAGTGCGAACCAGATCCATAACGGCTAATAGCAGCTTTGGTACCTTCTAAATCTTCTATAGTATTGTAGTTCGCTTCCGCAGCAACATGAATTCCCCAAATTAAAGGTGATTGCACAAAAGTTTGTACAATTTTAGCAGGATTTCCAGCAATGATATCTTTAATGATTCCTTCCGTGAGGATGACTGCAATGTCAATTTTTTTATTTCGAAGTGCTTTACACATTGCACCAGTTCCACCAGGATAATCTTTCCAGCGCAAACTGATACCTTCTTTTTCGTATGAACGTTCTTTAAGTGTTAAATACCATGATAGGTTGAAATGTTCAGGAACACCTCCAATGTTAATTTTCTTCATTTGGGACTTTTTTATACTAATTTACCTAAAGTATATTGAATCAATTGATCCACAGTTTCTTTCGGTGTATTGCTAAATTCACCAAGAGGTCTATTGGCAATAATAGCATTCATGGAAGCTGAGCGATGACCTAATAGATTTGCCAATCCATAAATACCTGCAGTTTCCATTTCTAAATTTGTTATTTTTTTAGTGTTATGATTAAAGGTTGCAAGCTTATCATTTAATTGTTCATCTTGTACATTCAATCGTATTTTTCGACTTTGCGGACCGTAAAAGCCAACATTTGTTGCTGTAAATCCTAATACAGTTCGTTCAGACGTTAATTGGTCGATTAACTTTTGATCACCTTTCACCACATACGGTTCTGATTTTTTAGGAGACCAATTGCATTGTTGTAAGAAAGCATCTGAAAACTCCTTTTGCAATACATGATCGCTCTCGTAAAAGTGTAATAAACTATCGAAACCGATAGCATATTCGCTAATTAAAAAACTATCTACCGGAATATTCGCTTGAATAGAACCAGAAGTTCCAATTCTGATAATATCTAATGAAGTAAAATCTTCCTTTATAGTTCGCGTAGCAAAATCAACATTGACTAGTGCGTCTAATTCATTAAAGACAATATCAATATTATCGGTTCCGATTCCTGTAGAAATGACAGAAATACGTTTTCCGCGAAGAGTTCCTGTATGTGTTACAAATTCTCGTTTTGCTTTTTTGAGTTCAATAGTATCAAAATATTTACTTACAGAACCTACACGATCAGGATCACCTACCGTAATAATAGTGGTTGCAATATCTTCTGGAAGTATGTTTAAGTGATAAATACTTCCATCTGGGTTTATAATTAATTCAGATTCAGCTATTCTATTCATGTTTTGTGAGTATTTTTTGTTCAGGATGATAGCAATATTCATATTTGTCGCAATTGCCAAAAACAGTATCATCCGAGAGTTGATCGTAGAAACTTTGCAATCCGTCAATGGCTAACAATCCTTTTCTATTAAGAACTAATCGTTCAGATTTTGACTCAAAAAAAGGTGCTAGTCTTTTAATAATTTGCACAATTTGTAAATCGCCAAAACCATAATATCCTTGATACTGTAATATATATCCCGTAAGTTGTCGTGTACTTTTTATTTCTTCTTTGTGAATGATTTTTAAAATATGTGTTTCCAACACGTTCAATCCGTTAGTAACGGAAGGAAATCTTTTTAAATGTGCATTGATACAGTTGGAAAGGTAAGGAAACGAAGATGAGAGCGTGACATAGTTTTTAAATTTAGTATGATTGTCGGTACAATAAAGTTTCCATAAAGTATCCGCCAATTCTATGTCAGAATGAGTTAGCTCAATCTTTTCTTTGTAATGAGATTTGAGCTGTTCGTCTGATAATTCTCCTAATCCTTTTAAATTAGGATCGTTTTCAATCCAACCACTACACACCAAATAGATTTCCCCAGAAACTTTTAACTGTTTTAAGAAACTCAAAGCGGCTATCATATTAATATGACAGAATAAATCATATTCAAACCATAATACGATAGCAGTGTATTTTGCAAAGTTTGTAGCGAGTAAAGGCTCTATAAACGATTCCGTATAGGTTTTTTCGTCAGCGCCAAAAGGTGTTAAGTGTGCAATGCGTTCTTGCTTGAATGTTTCTGACTTCAAGTCGTAACTTGTTTTTCCTTCGCAGAGCATTTCACGCCAAACCAGTTGTTCATCTTTGATGTTGATTGCTGCCAATCTTGGCGTTAAACTATCGCCATTTAAAATATGTAGAATTTGTTGCTGCATTTATCCGCCAACACGTTTTACATTGTATCCTTCTTTTTCAAGAATTTGTACAATCTTATCTCTGTAATTTCCTTGAATAATAATTTCTCCATCCTTAACACTTCCGCCAACACCACATTTTACTTTGAGTAATTTCCCTAAGGCTTTTAGATCGTCTTCTGTACCTACAAAACCTTTGATGACTGTTACTACTTTTCCGCCACGTCCTTTATTACTAAAGTGTGCTTCTAAATGCTGTTCTTTGGGAGTTAGGGTATCTTCAACAGTTTCGTTTTCCAATTCAAAATCATCATTGGTAGAGAATACAAATCCTCCTAAATCTTCCAAACTATTGAGTTTTTTCTTTGCCATACTTATACTTTATATAATGATTCTATAAAAAATCACCACTTTCTCATCAAAAAATAACACCAATAGCGCAGGCTATCAGTGTTACGTATATTTTTGAGAATATTGGATTTTATTATTTTTTGATCAATCCTAGTTCAATTAAACGCTGATTTAAAAATTCGCCAGCCGTAATATCATCATATTGTTTTGGATTGTTTTCGTCAATACAGTTTTCCAAGCAATCCAAAGGCATTTCACTAATTGGATGCATGAAGAAAGGAATGGAATAACGAGAAGTTCCCCAAAGTTCTCTTGGCGGATTTACTACTCGGTGTATTGTTGATTTCAGTCTATTATTACTGTGTCGCGATAACATATCACCAACATTGATTACCAATTCATCTGGCTCTGCAATGGCATCTAACCATTCGCCATCATGACGCTGAACTTGCAATCCTTTTCCGTGTGCGCCCATTAATAAGGTAATCAAATTAATGTCTCCATGCGCCGCAGCACGAACGGCATCTTTTGGTTCGCTTGTAATTGGTGGATAATGAATAGGACGTAAAATACTATTTCCATTCTTAATGAAATTATCAAAATAATTTTCATCCAAATCTAAATATAAAGCCAAAGCTCTCAATACATACACACCTGTTTTTTCAAGCATTTTATACGTTTCTTTACCTACGGCATTAAATTCAGGCAATTCAGTAACGGTAACATTATCTGGATATTCAGCTTTTAGTTGATCATTATCTTCTACATATTGACCAAAATGCCAAAATTCTTTCAAGTCACCAACTTTTCGGCCTTTAGCACTTTCTTTTCCAAAAGAAACATATCCACGTTGTCCACCAATACCTTCAATCTCATATTTACTCTTCGTTTCTACAGGCATTGAAAAGAACTGCTTAATTTCTTCATATAGATTATCGACCAACGTATTGCTTAAAAAATGTCCTCTTAGAGCCACAAAACCAATATCTTCATAGGCTTTCCCTATTTCATCAATAAACTTTTGTTTTCTAGTTGGATCATCAGACAAGAAATCCGTAAGATCTACGCTTGGAATATTTTTCATGTGTTTATATTTATTGTTTTAACAGTCACACGCAGTTCGCGAATCATCATCATGGTGAAATGATTTACTTTTCTGCATGCTCAGTTCATGTAATTCAAGTTTTATTTTTAATGAAACATATGGTCTTACGTAAAATTAGGTGTTGTTCGTAAAAACCAATTGTTAATAACTTTATAGCCGTTAAAGGCTTGTTTTTACAAATGTAGCTAAAAATATACGGTTGAAAAAAGAGAGTTATTAACAATTGCAAAAATTATCACTTTGTGTTTTGATGAACCGTTTTTTTTCTTGATTTTTGAATATCTATTTAAAGAGCTACAACTCATGCCAACCACAAAAGAACCAATGGTATACGAAAAAGGAAATTTGACCAACGAAGCGTTGCTCAATTTATATAAGAAAATGCTGAAACCGAGAATGATAGAGGAGAAGATGTTGATTCTTCTACGTCAAGGGAAAATCTCAAAATGGTTTGGCGGTATTGGACAAGAAGCCATTGCAGTTGGTGTTACTTCTGCACTTACGAAAGAAGAATATATTTTACCGATGCACCGAAATTTAGGTGTATTTACAACGCGTGAAATTCCGTTGTATCGCTTGTTTTCACAATGGCAAGGAAAAGCAAATGGTTTTACAAAAGGACGCGATCGTAGTTTTCACTTCGGAACACAAGACTATAATATTGTAGGAATGATTTCACATTTAGGACCGCAATTAGGTGTGGCAAGTGGAATTGCTTTGGCAAATAAATTGAAAGATAATAAACACGCCTGTGCTGTATTTACAGGAGAAGGCGGAACCAGTGAAGGTGATTTTCACGAAGCATTAAATGTAGCTTCTGTATGGAGTTTGCCTGTGTTATTCTGTATAGAGAATAATGGTTACGGACTTTCAACGCCGACAGCAGAACAATATAATTGTGAGCATTTGGCCGATAGAGGCAAAGGATACGGAATGGAATCGCATATTATTGATGGAAATAATATTTTGGAAGTCTACACAAAGGTTTCTGAATTGGCAGATAGCATTCGAGAAAATCCAAGACCTATTTTATTGGAGTTTAAAACGTTTCGTATGCGCGGACACGAAGAGGCGAGTGGAACAAAGTACGTTCCTAAAGAGTTGATGAATGAATGGGCAGCGAAAGATCCATTAGATAATTACAGACATTTTTTATTGATGGAAAATGTGTTGACATTGGAAGCTGAGGAAGCATTTAGAGCTGAAATATCTAATGAAATCAATGAAAATCTGAAGCGAGCATTTGATGAAGAAAAAATTACCTCTACTAAAACTGCTGAGCTAAACGATGTTTATAGAGATTCCGTATATGAAGAAGTATTGCCAAATGCAGAAACAGAAAATATCCGTTTTGTAGATGCCGTTTCTAAAGGATTGCAACAATCGATGGAAAAACATGACGATTTAATCATTATGGGACAAGATGTTGCGGAATATGGCGGTGTTTTTAAAATTACAAATGATTTTATCAATCAGTTTGGAAAAGAACGTGTACGCAATACGCCAATTTGTGAATCTGCGATTGTTTCCGCTTCGTACGGACTTTCCGTAAATGGAATGAAAGCCGTGATGGAAATGCAATTTGCAGATTTTGTATCGAGTGGTTTCAATCCGATTGTAAACTTACTCGCAAAATCACATTACCGCTGGAATCAAAATGCAGATGTTGTAGTACGTATGCCTTGTGGCGCTGGAGTTGGCGCAGGACCTTTCCATTCGCAAACGAATGAAGCTTGGTTTACCAAAACACCAGGTTTAAAAGTAGTATATCCTGCATTTCCGTATGATGCCAAAGGATTGTTAGCTTCAGCGGTGAATGATCCGAATCCTGTATTGTTTTTTGAACATAAAGCATTGTATAGAAGCGTGTATCAAGATGTTCCGACAGATTATTACACCTTACCATTAGGAAAAGCGTCTGTTTTGAAAGAAGGAACCGATATTACGATTATCACCTATGGTTCGGCTGTACATTGGGCATTAGATACGTTAGAGAAAAATCCGGAGATTTCTGCCGATTTGATTGATTTACGTTCGTTACAACCGTTAGATACAGAAGCAATTTATAATTCTGTAAAGAAAACTGGAAAAGCCATCATTTTACAAGAAGATTCTTTGTTTGGAAGTATTTCAAGTGATATTTCTGCAATGATTATGGAAAACTGTTTTGAACAGCTTGATGCGCCTGTAAAACGATTGGCAAGTATGGAAACACCAATTCCATTCGATCAAGGATTGGAACAACAATATTTACCTAAAAATGAATTTGAAGCAGCTTTGTTAGAGTTGTTAGCGTATTAGACGCGCTTTGCTTTTAGACTTGTTCCCGCGTAAGCGGGAATCTCTTAGACCGCTTTCGCTGTTAGATACTAGATCGCTTCGCTACTAGATTTTAGACATGTTAGATATGTCATTGCGAGAAGCATAGCGACGTGGCAATCTGTTTCTTTTATAATAGCATTTTCTTTGTTTTGCTTTTTAAGATGTTATAAACTAGTTAGAATGTTCTTTAACAAATAAATTGATCTCTTTCAAATCCTCAATAAAAAAGTTCGACTTTAGAAACCTTGGGTTTAGATTTTAGTATCGCTTTGCTCTTAGACGCGCTGTCGCTTTTGGTATTTTGGTATTGTCTTTTCGAGTGATTTTGTGAAAAATTGTATCGAGAAATGTTTGATCCTGAATTCGCAGTTGTTTTTAGAGTTTTAGACCGCTTTCGCTGTTAGATACTAGATCGCTTTGCTACTAGATTTTAGACATGTTAGATACGTCATTGCGAGAAGCATAGCGACGTGGCAATCTGTTTCTTTTATAATAACATTTTCTTTGTTTTAATCTTTAAGATGCTATAAACTAGTTAGAATGTTCTTTAACAAATAAATTGATCTCTTTCAAATCCTCAATCAAAAAGTTCGACTTTAGAAACCTTGGGTTTAGAAATGTTTTACTTTTAGACGGGCTGTGCTTTTAGATTTTTAGTATCGCTTTGCTCTTAGACGCACTGTCGCTTTTGGTATTTTGGTATTGTCTTTTCGAGTGATTTTGTAAAAAATTGTATCGAGAAATGTTTGATCCTAAATTCGCAGCTACTGTTTTATCTTCTTGATTATCAAATTTTTTCATAAAAAAACACATTAGCAATCAATTTATGAAGATTGGGTAATTTTTATTCCTTCGCAATTTTATTCAATTCAATGATTCGCTTTTTATACATTTCAAATATTATTTCAGGATTCCAGTTTTCATTTTCTGTTTTTCCGTGTCCTAAAGACATGAGCGAAACTAGTTTTCCTTTTTCTATGTAAAATTGGCAAGTCCAAGTTTGCAAAACGTGATGATTAATCGGCATGTATTTTATGGATTCTTCTGCATAAATTAATTCACCATTTTGCTCATAATACACTTCTTCATAAAGTTCTGTTTTTTTGTGCGATTCAATTTTTAGTATCCTCTTTCCTTGGTCAGTTTCACAAATCTCCCAAAATTCAGTTTTCCCATTAAAATTGGTTACTGCGTTTGTATTTTGAGAACATTTGGATAATTCAGCGATATAATCAGAATTAATCTTTGTTCTTAATTTCTCTTCTTTTTCTCTTTCTGTCAGTTCAACTTTTTGTGCTTTTATTTCAGATTTTGCTTCTTTCTTCTCAACTGAGTGACTTTTTTTTGATTCACAAGCAGTCAATGAAATCAAGATTATAAATATTTGTAGAATGTTTTTCATAATTATAAGATAAGCTACTCTTTTCCCAATCAAAATCAAAACTATCAATAGAGTTTTTAATGTTTCAATACCTATTAGCAAAATTGGTTACAGCATAAAAAAATCCTGACGTTGCCCTTAACGCCAGGATTTTGCATATTTAGTAGTGAATAGAGTGTCAAAAATTATCTTCTTGTCACTGTTTCCTTTTGAAAAGAGGATACTTTTAATTTGCCACTTTTGTTGTTGACTTTATAATGAATGAGTACTTTATCAGTAGTATTATTAACGTTTTTCAATACCGTAAAATTCCCTTCATTTACTGAAGCGTGTAGTGTTAGTTTGTTACCAGCAGTGCTTTTTGAAATGAAATGATTTACTTTTAAACAGCGATTCGAATCAAATACAATAACACTGTCGACGTTGATATCGACAGTGTTATCAAGTGCTATCTCAAAAAGATACTTAGTATACGGTGCCGATTTTTTGATACCTTGTATAATAGTTTGCTTTTTAGAAGTTATCAGCTTAATACCTTCATTACAAGCTATTATATTGAGTGTAATTGTGCAAAGAATCAATAAAATCAAAAACCGCTTCATTAATTAACAACAATTTTCTTTGTTAGACTTTTTCCTTCATTCGTGACTTTTACGAAATATAAACCGCCAGCAAAACCTGCCAAATCGATTTTTTCTTCCGCGGAAATCGTTTTTATTTCTTTTACAACCGAACCAATTAAGTTATACACCAATACATTGGTATCACCTGATAAGTTGTTGAGTTTTATAGTAAAGCTCTTATCAACAGTTGGGTTAGGATATACTTGTACTGCAGTAGATGCTAATTGATTGTCTTCTACCGATAAAGAATTTTCATCAATGTCAACTTCCCAAACACCACGACCGTAAGTTGCAGCTCTTAGTTTTTCAGTAGCATAATGGATTTCAATATCATTTACAATTACATTTGGCAATCCTTGTCCTAATCGAACCCAGTCACCATTGGAAGCCGTTCTATAATACACACCTAAGTCGGTTGCTAAGAACAATTCTTCATCTGTAGTTCCTGTTTTGTATAAAATTTTATGGGTTGGAATATTTGGTAAACTTCCTGTAATATTTGTCCAAGAAAAACCGCTATTAGTTGATTTATATACTTTTCCAGCTTGATATCCAGAATACGCAATATATACTTCAGCTGGATTTGTAGCATTTACTTCAATACTTTTTACATTTCCTGCTTGTGGAAGCATTAATGGAGTCCAGTTAGTTCCTCCGTTATTTGTTCTACTGATATTTCCGCCACCTGAAACATAAATTACATCAGGATCAGAAGGAGAAATAGAGATAAATTCAATGGTTCCAACATTTGAGTTTAAGTTTGTCCAAGTAGTTCCACGATCTGTAGATTCATATATATCATTGAAACCTCCATAAATTGTAGTTGGTGTTGTTGGATGAATTTCCAATTCCCATACAAATGGCGCTCCAAAAGGTGTGTTTACAAATTGAGAACTCGCAAATCCATTGGTAGTTCTAAACATAGTTCCAGCCTGACTGCATGTCCAAGCAATATCACTATTTGAGTAATCCCATAAACCTTCAACACCATCACTTCCTGGATTTCTACCAATCCAATCCATTCCGTCAAATTGTCCGATGTCGTTATCTTGTGCACCAGCAATTAATAAGTTTGCATTTTGTGGAGTTCCAGATACATTATAGTATTGTGTGATAGCGATTCCAGAAGATAAATCTGCCCAAGGATTGTCAAATTGTGCATTTCCCATAAAAATTCCACCATCATTTACTGAAATTGCCATATTAGTTCCTGGAACAAATTTCATATCATGATGATCAGAATGCACATAGAAATACGGATTTCCAGCTGTCCAATACCCATCTAAGTATTTTTCCCAGTTTTGTCCGCCATCTGCAGAACGCCATCCATCAACACCACCAGCTAAAATTAAGTTTTCATTTAGCGGCGAAATAGCCAAGGTAATATTGTATCCACCTTGAGAACTGAATCCTGGAATACTAGAAATTTGAGTCCATGTAGCACCATCATCTATAGATCTACGCAATCTTCCGCCAGAATCTAAGGTTAAAATTAAATCAGGATTTGCATCTGTAATTGCGATATCTAGTCTGTTGAATGTAGGACTTGATACTTGTGCCCAGTTTACGCCATTATCGGTTGATCTGTAAAAACGACCCGTTCTTGAAGTAGCGAATAAAGTACTATTGCTTCCAGATTTGTATTCAATATCATTAAAGCCAGCGCCTGCTTGTGTAAATACATCTGTCCAAGTAATTCCACCATCAGTAGTTCTTTTGATATCATTTCGTGTAGTTGCAAAAACGGTATCAGGATTGTTTGGATCGATTAATAATTTTGCGATAATATCATTTTCTCCTAATGTAAAAGTTAATCCAGTCGTGTTCCAGTTTGCACCACCATCTGTAGTTTTTAATACACCAACAGATCTGTTTTGAACACCATCTGCATCACCTGTAGCGGCATATACAGTATTTGTATTTGTAGGATTGATTACAATATCAGAAATTCCCATATTAGGAAATGCATCACCTTGTGGTGTCCAAGTAGCTCCTGCATCTGTTGTTTTCCAAACACCACCGCCAGGCGCACCAACATACATAGTATTTGTGTCATTTCCCGCGAAAGCAACTGCATTTAATCGTCCCATACCAGGATAAAATCCAATATTAGATACCGGAAACGTAGTAGGTCCTAATAAACTCCAGTTTACAGAAGCAACGCTTTCTCCATTGGCAATAGCATCTGCATGACGTGCTTGTTCTGAATTCCAAAGATTTGCGGTATGTGCAGCAGACATAAAACGTCCATTTGGCAATACACGATCTTTCCAGAAAGCTTTCCAACGTTCAAATTGTTTGATTTGCTTTTTGCTTCTTCTGTCTTCGTTACTTCGAATTGGCGCTAAAACTTGATTTTCTTGTTCAACAATTTCAAAAAAGTTGCTGTCGTCATCTAATACAGCGGCTCGATAATTTTGAGCCTGAGTTTCGGCAGAAAAACCAAAAATGGTGAGTCCTGCCAAGGCAAGGTAGAGTTTCCTTTTCATAGGGAATAGTTTAGTTTAGCGTTGGTTAACAATTTTTTGAAGTAAAACAGCCAATTCATAAAAGACCCTACTTTTTAACAATAAATAATTAAAGTTGATTTAAAATTTCAATTACATTTTGTTGATATTTAGTTATTTGTGAAATATTTTGCGAATCTTGTAATTTTTGCTCCATTTTTCTGTCTAAAGCTAAAAAAAGATCAAAATGAGTTTAACGATTGAGTTACAGAAATATGCGGACGCAAGTGCGCAACGTCATCCCGGAGAAGCACAAGTGATTATGAAAAAAGCGATTGATGAATTGATCGCTTCAGACATGATTAAGAAAGCTTATAAAACGGGCGACACACTTCCAGAAATTACCTTAGGAAATGCCGTAGGAGCACAAATTAGAATTCAAGATATATTAAAAGAACACAAAGTAATTATTGCTTTTTATCGTGGCAATTGGTGTCCTTATTGCAATATTCAATTAAGAGCTTTGCAACAAGCTATTCCAGCGTTTGAAGCCAAAGGAGCAAAGTTGGTTTTGATTGGTCCAGAAACGCCCGATAATTCATTGACAACAAAAGAAAAAAATGAATTGACGTTTGAAGTTTTGTCAGATATTGATATGAACGTAGCGCGCAGTCTGAATTTAGTGTACAAATTGCCTACAGATTTACAAGAATTATATAAGAAATTCGGAATTGACTTAGATACGAGTCAAGGAAATGAAAATCAGGAATTACCAATTGCAGCAACTTATATTGTTGAGCAAGATGGAACCATTTCATACCACTTTTTAGAAGAAGATTATAAGTTACGCGCAGATCCGCAAGAGATTTTAGCCGCTTTATAAAAAATAGAGATTCGCTACTTAAGAGATTATGCAATATTTTTTTGTGTAATCTCTTTCTTTTTGAAGAAATGCCAAAATGTGGTGTAACAATATGTGAAAAATCATGTCTATTTTTAGAACATTCTTATTTTTGTCATATGAAACAACTCAATCCATCTATTAAACTACACGTACTCATTGGTGCGCTTCTCAGTATTTGGATATTTTTGTTTGCCTTTTTTATTCGTCCTTTTGAGCATGGAAGAATGGATTTTAAGGTTTGGATGACCGTTAGTTTAGGTTTTAGTATACTTGCCTTTATATGCTATGGAATTATCAGCATTTTCCAAAAAGTAGTCTACCAACAAAAAACAAAATGGAGTATTGAATTTGAGATACTTACATTAATACTCTTCTTTATTATCTATACGATTGTGACGTATATTTTTTACAGGAGTTCACTTGTAAAAGGCATTTATGATTTTTCTACATTTCTGAGAGAAATCATTCTGAATTCGATATTAATTTTAACGCCAATTTTAATTTTGGTGCGAACTTATGCTATTAAATTGATTCCTGTTAAAGATGATAGCATTACGATTAAAGGAGAGAATAAGCTCGATATTTTAAAAATCAAACAATCGGATTTAATCTGTATTTCCAATTCGCAAAATTATGTAGAAATTTTCTATTTGGAACAAGGAAAATTGAAATCAAAATTGATTCGTAGTTCGTTGAAAAAGCTTCAAGCTGACTTTGATTTTCTATTACAAACGCATCGATCACACTTACTAAATCCGACACATTTTAAGTCGTGGAAAGATTCTTCTACCATTTTATTGACGCAAATGGAACTTCCGGTATCAAAAAATTATAAAGAGCAAGTTTTAGCGCTGTAATTTTATACCTAAAACGATATATTTTGTACCTAAACACCACATTTTCAACCAAAATTCCTGACTTTATACCTTCGTAGGTTTTGCCTATTTCAAAGCGCTGTTTTTGATGTTATTTTTGAATTCATCAATCAAAAAAATATCAAAAAATGAAAAAATTAGCTTGGCTTGTATTGGCCTATTTGTGCATCTACATAAGTTTTCGTCCACTCAAATATTTCTTAGCAGATGTACCGATTGATTTACTAGCAAACAAACCCGATGAAGTATTGAGTAGTATGGTGTATATGACCGTATTTTATATTCATATTACTTTTGGGGGAATTGCGTTGTTAGTAGGTTGGTTTCAATTCATTAAAAAGTTTCGAGACAAATTCAGAAAAGTCCATCGAATCATCGGAAAAATCTATGTGTTTTCAGTCTTTATTAGTGCTCCCGTAGGTTTTTATATAGGATTCTTTGCTAGTGGCGGACTCGTCACACAAATCGGATTTACCTTTGGCGCTTTTATTTGGTTTGTAATTACCTATTTGGCATATAAAGCCATACGAAACGGAAACGTAGCAAAACACAGAGAATACATGATTTACAGTTATGTAGGAAGTTTTGCGGCTGTAATGCTGCGTTTTATCTTATATCCGTTAATTCAAATTACGGGAGATTTTGCCTTTGCATATAGCATCTCGGTTTGGGCTAGTTGGTTGCCAAATATTGGAATTGCCTACTTGTGGATTCATAAAAAAGAATTGCTTGTTTCTATCTATGAGAAATATAGAATTAAAAAGGTGTTGATAGGATTATTTATTATTGTGGGAACTATCGTAATGGTTTCCTATATGAGTCCGCAAACCTGGTTGTACAAAAGTGCAGCGTTTGAAGGTGAAGCGTTTGAAAAAACAAGTTCCTTAGCAAATTCAGTATTTACAGAAGAGAAATTACAGGAAATTGACACGTATCTCAAAGAAGAATCAGAAACGACAAGTATGATTGTGCTTGAAAACGGAAAAATCGTATACGAATATGGCGATGTTTCTGAAATTAGTTACAATGCTTCGGTGCGAAAAAGCATATTAGCCATGTTGTATGGAAAATATGTTGAAAATGGAACTATTGACTTGAATCAAACTATTGGAGATATGGGAATTGACGAAGATGATGGTTTGTTAGCAATAGAAAAACAGGCAAAAATTGATCATATTGTAACAGCACGATCTGGCGTATTTCATCTACCTTCAAATGATGGATATGATACAAATAACCTTAAAAAAAGAGGCAGTGTACAACCTGGAACGTATTTTTTATATAACAATTGGGATTTTAACTTAGCAGGATTTATTCTGGAAGATAAAATTGGAAAAACGGTCTATAAAGAATTAGAGGAACAGTTAGCAATTCCGTTAGGTTTTCAAGATTGGAACCTTCTAAATCAAGATAAAACTGTCAATACAGCGAAATCTCGTTATTCCGCATATAATATGCATCTTTCTACACGTGATATGGCCAAAATTGGACAATTGATGTTGCAAGAAGGAAAGTGGAATGGAAAACAGCTAATTTCTAAAGATTGGATTCGTAAGATTGTAACAACAGTGACGCCAAAAGATACCGTAAACAAGCGTTACAACAAAGATGTGTCAAGTCCTGCACAGTTTTCGTACGGATATATGTGGTGGTTGTTTGATCGTTTTTATGACAATCCAGATTTTGAAGGCGCATATACTGCATGGGGCGCATTTGGGCAATACATTACAGTAATTCCAAAACGAAATGTTGTTGTGGTACATAAAACAACCGTTGATATTTATACACTTTTAAATTTTTCAGATAGAACTTCAACTCCCGAATGGCGTTATTGGTGGATTTTACGAAAATTGATGCTACATCGAAAACCGATTGAATTATTAGCAAAAGAGAAATCGACGCATGAAATTATTGAGTTTATTAAAACTGAATATACCAAAGATTCTGATTATGCAATTTCCGAACGTTTAATCAACGAATACGGAGCATTATTGGCTGAAAAAGGGAAACATAAGGAAGCCATTCAATTTTATGAATTAAACTTAGAAATCTATCCCGAGGGCTATTATACGCATCGTGTGTATGATTATTATATAGAAAGCCTACGTAAATTGGGAAGAGAAAATGAAATATTACCATTAATGGAAAAATCGTTTGAATTGAATCCTTGGAATAAAAAACTGGGAAAAGAGATTCAAGAATTGAAAAGTAGTTCCTAATTTATATCGAGAAGGCACTTGATTCAAAGTGCCTTTTCTTGCTGTAAATGAATTGGTTAAGTGGCTTTCTTCAAAAAATGATGCAAACGTATACAATTCGTAGACAGTCAGTCTTTTAGTTGCCTTTTTAGTATGCTTACTAACATGTAATCTTTTATATTTAAGATAATAACCTGTAATGCATACTTATGAAGACGCATCTTACGAAAACAGAGACCAATACCAAACAATCAGCAGCGAATGCGATACAACAGCTGCAAATTCCTGAAAGAGCTACCTTTCAGTTAGAAGACAATAGATCGCAAACACCACTTGAAGAGACGATTAAAAATAGTACAAATTCAGAAATACATCAATTGGTCAGAGGCGGCAATAAAGGTTCTGGAAAACGTCCACGTCGCCAAGATTTTAAAAATGAACGCAGAAGACGCGGACGCATGAAACAAAGTGGTGATTTTGTTGGAGATTTAAGTCAAGATGTAACTCATGACACACAACAAGAAGTACATGATTGGCATCAAAAAAAAGCAAAACGACGCAAAGAAGCTTACAGAAAAAAGCAAGCTTCAAAAGTAAAACCAGTTGAAAGAGATGATAATGAATTAAATATTAAAAAAACACCAGGTGATTTAGTAACTGCGTACCGTGTTGAAGTAAATAAATTCAATGAAAAATTTACGCATATGAGTGTGCATAAAACAGGAAAAAATAATACTCCTACAGGATTCAATTACACACCAAAATCTAGTAAAGCTGAATATGTAGGGAAAGGAAAAAAGACGCCTCCAAAAAGTCATGATAAGAGAAAACACATTGATAAATTCATTAAAGGCAGGGACGATCAACCCACGGGAACTATGGGTTGGATTAATTTCGGAGAACCTGAAAGAGCACTTGAATTTTACAATCAAAAAAGTAACAATCCAAATGAAAGAGCACTTGGAAATACATTCTCTATCAAATCATTCCAAGTACCACGCGAAGTACATGAAAAGATTTTAAGAGATACTGTTCATGAAAGAGATAAAAAGAAATTTCCAAATAGACCAATTAATGTAGATAGAGAAACACCAAATCAGTTTGGATTGCCACAACATTATATGGAATTACTAAATCATGAAATGGTGCCTGAAAGTGCCAAAGAATGGGATCCTGAAGAGTTTAGGAAATTGCATGGTGCACGTTTGAAAGAAATTCAAAAAGAACGTAAAAAGCATAAAAAAGACCATAGCAAAAAATCAAAAGCACCAAATAAGCATTGGCATAGTAAGAAAACGAAATCTGTACATCAAGAAATACAAGATCAATTACATGTTGAAACACATTCAGATTCAGAGTCGGATTCAGAAGATTAGTTATCATACATCTCAGGTGTATGATAACTATGCAACGTGTAATAATTTCATCCCAAACACAAAACGCATCGCTCGAAACGGATAAATTAAATATATGTAAATCAAGACAATCACAGGAAATGTGGTAATTAACAATAAAAGTAGTTTCCAAGGAATAGCAATGTCCAACTGCACGATGTAATACGCAAAGACCACAATAACGGTTTGATGCAGGATATAAAACGGATAAATAGCTTCATTGAGTTTTTGAACCAGCGAACTTTTTTTCTGAAACCAGATTTGTCCGTATCCTAATAGTGCAATGACAAAGCTCCAGCCAACCAAACAACACACCAAATACCACAGTATCCAACCTTGTGTATTGGTTAAATAAGGCGCTATCCATTCTCCAGGAACAAAATAGTATGCATAAAAAATGAGGGAACTGAATAAGAATAAAATTCCGTTTTGTTTGCGATACTGCTTTAAATGCATCCAAGTCGTTTCTGCGGAAGCAAACAACATACCCAATACAAAGAAAAAGCTATAAAAAAAGGTAGAAGAGAAGTTGAATAGGTCCTTATCATAACTCGGATAGTATTGTTTAAGGATGATGAATCCTACGCTTAATGGAAGTACCAATGCGAACAATCCGAAGCGTTTTGCAGTAAAACGTTCAAAAAGTTTTAAAAAAGCATCCGATTTCGACGATTTTAAGAATAAAATAAACGGAATGATGCCTAGAGACATCCAAAAAAGGTTGTCGATAAACCATAAATGATTCACGCCAAAATCAGCATTTGTATAAATTTCCCAATAGGAAGTATAGGCTGTTTGATGATCAAAGAAAGTCTGCGGTGGCACAATTAGCAAGACTCCAAAAAATAGCGGAATTAATAAACGCATAGAACGTTCTTTTGCAAATTGAATCCATGTGCGTTTCGAAAAAGCAAAAACAGTTCCTGTACCTGAGATTAAGAATAATAATGGCAAGCGAAACTGTTCAAAAAAGACCATAATATCGTCTAAAAGTTTGCTCGATTCTGTATTCATAATATGAAAATCATCTCCGTTAAACGGCATTCCAACATGATGAAAATATACTGCTAGAATGGCAATTACGCGAAGCCAATCCAAATCATATCTACGTGTTTTTGTGGTCATAATCATTGGTTTTTTTGATATGACAAACGTACAGTAGAAAAGAATGCAATGCTTTCAAATGTGACTATTTACAAGCAATTGTGACGAAATACACGCTTCGGCTCCGCTCAGAATGAACAGATGATTCAGTTTAGTATGAACATTATTTATTTGTGAATTCGTGACAAAAGAAGCACAATAAAAAGGCTTTTGAGTATTGAATTTTTAACCACGAATGCACGAATATTTTAAAGTGTATTTGTTTGGATGTTTTATAGGATTAAACTTTGATCATTTTTTTGTCTTAGAACCCGAAGTGACGATTAAAACGAAGATTTAATTGTATACAAAAGATTGTTCGCGGATATATTTATAAATATGTAATTACATATTATTTATTTGTGAATTCGTGACAAAAGAAGCACAATAAAAAGGCTTTTGAGTATTGAATTTTTAACCACGAATGCACGAATATTTTAAAGTGTATTTGTTTGGATGTTTTATAGGATTAAACTTTGATCATTTTTTTGTCTTAGAACCCGAAGTGACGATTAAAACGAAGATTTAATTGTATACAAAAGATTGTTCGTGGATATATTTATAAATAAGTAATTACATATTATTTATTTGTGAATTCGTGACAAGAGAAGCGTAATGAAAAGGCTTTTGAGTATTTAATGTTTAACCACGAATGCACGAATGTTTTAAAGCGTATTTGTTAGTAATGATATACGACTAAATTGTTATTATTTATTTGTCTTAGAGCTCGAAGTGACGTTTACTCTTTTTTAAGATTTGAAAAATACATGTCAAACGCTTTCAGTTTTGAACGTGAAACAGGAACCGTATCTGTATAGTTTTGCAACGACAATTGGTATCCTTGTGCATTTCCCGTAGAGGAAGTTATTTTATCTAAATTAACCAAGTAGGAGCGATGCGTTTTATAAATATTTGAAAATTCCTGCAAGCGTATTTCAAGTTCTTTCAACGTGATTCGAACCAAGGTTTTATGCACAATATCGTTGTCAAGAACGTAAATCTCAGTATAATTACTTTCTACTTTGGCAAACAAAAATTGCTGTATGTCAAATTGAATGTTTTCATTTCCTAAAGCAATGTGTATGGTTTGTGATTTCGCGGTTTCTAATGATGGAGAAAAAGTTAATTTTTCTACACTTTTTGAATGCTTTTGAATGAGTCGCTGCAAATTTAAAGGCAACACAATGGCCAACAATAATACACCGACAAAAAAGGAATTCCGAATTTCTTCATAAAAATAACGAAATGACCAATTGTTGGGATTGTTGTAAATAAGATCGCGAATTAAAAAACTTCCAATTCCAATCAAAATTAATACAATGCTCAAATGCAGCATTTCCTTGCCAATAGTCCAATGAGAATCGTCTTTTACAAACCAATTTACGATCGTGAAATACAGAAATACAATTGGAAGTGGTAAAAATGCATGCACACAATTAATCCAAATCTGATCCATTTTATGCTCTGTAGTATTGATTTCAAACGGTTCAAACACATACGAAAACACAAAGCTTAGCAATGTTATGATTCCCAAAATAAGCAACAACTGTTTTTTGTTATTGTAGATGTATGGATACGGTTCGCGAATGTATGTTGAAATTCGTGTAATCAAGCTTAAAAAATTGAAGCGCTAATTTAATTGGAATTTAGAAACTACGACTACTTTTTATGAGCAATTTCATATTCGCCAAGTCTTAAAATATACGTTCTGACATCTTTTTGAGAAGGATCATCTACATCTAATTGAACATAATAAAATTCGCGATTCACTATTTTTTTATTGCTCTTAATGAGTTCGAGATAAGTAGCAAATACAGGCTTTTCATCGCTGTAATAGATATCAATTTTTGATCTTTTAGTTTTTCCTTTAAAATCACTTTTTGCATTTTCATTATAATCTACGACATCACTGTGACTTGATTTTATGATTTGATTTGTGTTTTTATCTTTATACGTATCTATTGTAAATGCTCCTGAACCTATTTTAACTTGCGCTCCATTAATTGAATCGATGAGTGTCATGGAACCTTCTGTGATTCTATGACTAATATGCGTAAAATCAAAATGTTTACTTTTAGAATCTTCTATGACGCGATCTGTAAGCTGTGTCCAAACTAGTTGCGACTCTAATTTAGATACTGCTTGATTCTTCTTTTGTCCAATTGCAATAAGTGAACAAAAGAAGAGAAGAAAAGTGAGTTTCTTCATGTATTATTTTTTAGCAAGAAATGCATTGATGCGCTGTCCAATTTCTTCAATCGTTAACAAAATTGCTTTGTTTTTAATACGATTGGCTGCTTCGGCTTCGTTCAATTCATTTTTCTCTCTTTTAGATTGAAATTCTTTAGTCACAATTGTGGAGAATGGAATTAATCCAGTTCGAACGTCCAAAATGATCAATTGTGTGGTTGCAAAGGCTTTGATGTCTGATTTAGAAAACAATTTATAACGCGCATACAAATCACTATTGATAGAATAAATCACAACAATATCCGATTGTGTTCGTACGGCAGCTTCTCGTATGTTTGTAAACGTCGGGTTGTGAGAAATGAGTAACTCTGGAATCTTAGAAATCTTTGTTACACGATTTGAAGCTTTGAATTTTGCTGTAAATAAATCTAAGTATTCTTGTTGCGATTTTAAATATTGCTCATTGTTTCGGTAATATCCTTGTTGACTTTGCGTGCTTTCCAATTTTACCAACGAAACCCTTAAGTTATTGGGTAGCGAATAGTTTCCGTCAAGAATTTTTTTAATATTCTCTTCTGAAATAGTAGACGCTCTGTCGTTGAATAATGATTGTGTAATTGATGAATCTGCCTGATAATTTACAGGAGCAGGATATCCTTGTCCATAAGATGGTCCTCCAACAGCACAAGATGTCAATGCTAAAAAGAGCATTAAATACAATAAATTTCTCATGATTTTAATGTTAACGGTTTGCTTAGTGATGTAATGTACTAAGTTATCGTAAGAAGATCAACTTTATTGCTTTACAATTAACTTTTGTCCCACACGCAAGGTAGATGTTCTACGAATAGAATTGTCTTTACACAATCGGGCAATAGAAACATTGTATTTGTTTGAAATTCTCGATAAAGTATCGCCGCGACGTACGGTATATACCTTCGTTTCTTCCGCTTTGCTAGCAATGGCTTCTTCTTCGGTAGTGCACAATTCAATTTTTGATTTTCGTTTCGAATTATGTCTATACGCACTTGTCCAACGACGCGTTACCCAAATTTCATTGCTTCGTATCAAATTGTCTTCATTTGAAAAATCGAACACATATTCTGGATGAATTGGAATTCCTTGATACAATACTTCTAAATGCAAATGACTTCCGCGTGCATTCCCTGTAGTTCCGCCAGCACCGATTATTTGCCCTTTTTGGACCGTATCGTTCACTTTTACCAATTGCTTGGATAAATGCGCATATACTGTCTCTAAGCCGTTAAAATGGCGTACAACAACTGTTTTTCCGTGTCCTGAATGGTAATTTACATATCGAACAACGCCATCAAACATAGACATTACACGATCGCCAGTAATCAAATCAATGTCAATTCCGTTGTGTGGTCTACGATTTCGCCAGCCATAACGAGAAGTAATGACTTTTTTTCGCGGAATAGGCGAGGCATACGTACTATCGTCAAATTTGATTTGTAACGGATATTGCTTTTTAATGTTTTTATACGGATTGAATACTTTGGTGTTCCAGTTTTCTGCAATCCAGTCTTTTTTAGGAGTTTCTATATGTTGTAAGCTTTGCAAAGTAATAGAAACTGCTGGAAAAGCAGGATTTACTTTGATGGCTTTTGTGTCAATTTTAACTGCAGTGTCAACAGATACACTGTCTTTTGTCTGACTGTACGCTGTGATAGAAATAAGACAGGTACAAACGAACAAATACAATAATTTCATGAGTAATTTTAATTTAGTTTTTTAACATAGATTTTCTAGGGAACTGCAATAATAACGCATTCCTGAAGGATAAATTGTGAGGCTATTTTTCGGACGTTATTCTGTAATATAATTCATAGGATCCAGACGTTTTCCGTGCTGACGCACTTCATAGTGTAAATGTGGCGCTGTAGATAATCCTGTGTTGCCAACATAGCCAATAATAGCTCCTTTTTTCACGCTTGCGCCAGTTTTCGTATTAAATCCTTTCAAATGTGCATACCAAGTTTCAAAACCATCGGCATGTGAAATGACAATTAAATTTCCCCAATTGCCTTCGTCTTTGGCTTTTACAATAGTTCCGTCTGCAGTAGCAACAATCGGTGTTCCTGTGGCAGCTTTAATATCAATTCCGCCATGTGCAGTGCTGCTTTTTAGTTTTGGATGCTTTCGAACTGCGCCAAACTTAGAAGAAATATGTCTTTCAGTCTTGTTCTGTACAGGAAACAGTGTCGGAGTTCCATTTTCTTTGACAATGGCAGTAGGCAAGGTTTCAACCGGAATGATGACTTCCTCCGTACTTTTAAACGCCATAAAAGCCAATCCAATTACAGGAATTAAAAGCAAATACGTGAATTTTAAGTTGTTTTTTGATTGTGATTTTGTAATCATTTCTATTCGTTTTTTGAGTGTGGGTTGTGAAAAATAATTATATGCAGGATTTGCATCTTGTGTTTCAAGACTTCCTAGCAATAATGTTAAGTATGATGACTTCTTAACTTTTTGCTCGGCTAACACAAATGCATCTGCTTGAAATTCGTGAATCGATTTTAAAGATTTTCTATATAAATAGGCGAGTGGATTGAACCAACAAAGTGCGATAAAAACCTCTGTACAGACGACATCTACAGAATGTAATTTGGAAATATGCGCTTTTTCGTGTGTAAGAATGCATTGATCAATCGAAGCTGCTTTTGACGTTGGAACAAAAATCCAATGAAAATAAGAGAATACTTCTGAAACATTCGCGCTGTATATGGTTGTATTGTTTGAGGATACTTTTTCTGATTGATTCTTAAGCCTGAATATTTGATACGTAGTTTGTATGAATCGGATTAAAAAACAAGCGACACCAACAAGATACACGGAAAAAATCCAGAAGCTATAATCAATAGTTTGATGGTTTGTGCTAATACTTGCTGTTGCAACTGCTGAAGTCTCTGAATACGTTGTAAAATCGTCAAATAGTGGAATTTCCAAAGCAAATAACTGTATTTCTGGAAACAATAGATTGCTAAACGGAATCAGCAATGACAATGGAATCAAGGCTAAAAGTAGTGTTCTGTTAAATCTATGAAACGTAAATCGGCTAAAAAACCATCTGTACAACAAATAAAAGCTGCCAAATACCAAACTGACCTGAAAAAGATATACTAAAATGCTATTCATCGTTTGCTTTTAAGGTTTTAATCTTTTCTTCTAAAATAGCTTTCATTTGTTCCATTTCGGTCAAATTCAACGTATCACTTTCTGCAAAAAACGAAGCAAACGTACTGGTAGAACCGTTAAAAAAATTACCAATGACTTGTTTGATGTGTTGTGAAAAATAACGTTCTTTCGAAATCGCAGGTGAATACTGACGAATCTTTCCGTAGGTTTCAAAATTCAAAAATTGCTTTCGTACCAACACACGAACTACCGTGGAAATTGTGGTATATGCGGGTTTTGGTTCAGGAAATTGTTCTACAATATCTTTGAGAAATGCTTTGTCTAATTTCCAGACATATTGCATGACTTGTTCTTCAGCTTTGGTTAACTCGTTCATGCTGCAAATATAGAAGAATATTTTAATATAACTATAAAAATAGTCATAAAACTATATTTGTAGTCATATATAAAATTTAATTGAATTATTTTAAGTGTTTAAATCATTGATTTAAAACCAGTTGAGTTTATTTAATTAACCTTAAAGTTTAAGATTGTTATTTTTGATATATTCTTGAATTCTAGGAATTTGTGAATCTAAATCAATGGCTTTCTGATAAAAATCGTGCGCTTTAATATGCTCTTTTCTGCAAAAATGATACAGTCCAAAATTGCGATATACATACGCATCACTTGGGTCTAATTCGTATGCTATTTCCGTATCTTTGAGTCCTTCTTCAAGCAAACCTAACTCCAATTTTGAAAACCCACGATTGCAATAAGAATATGCTTTTACAGTATGAATATCTTTAGAAGTATCTTTGTCTTTCTCAATTTCAATGATAGCAGTGTTCAATTTTGAGATAGCTTCTTCATGTTGTCCAATAACGCCAAGCGTAAATCCGTAATTATTAAGCACAAACGGATTTGTAGGTTCAATTTCATAAGCTTTTTTAAATGCTTCCAATGCTCCATGATAGTCTTTTTTATAAAGTGCTACATTTCCAAGATTGATAAAATCCACTACATCAAAAGAATCACTAAACTTTTCTGAGTACATTTCTTGAATTTTTGCAGCATTTGCGTCTTGTTTAGCGTGCAAATATCCAGAAATCGCAAGTCTATATATCTCAGGATCCTCAGGAAAAGCGGGAATGCATGTTTCAAATAATTTAGCAGCTACTAAAAATTCCCCATCATCATAATATGCAAGCGCCTTCTTAGGAATAGCATACACTTGTCTTAATTTCCATAAATGTAATAATTGCTGTCCATCATTATGAACTACAGTGCCGTCATGCAAAGTAACCGCATCTCTATTTGGGAAAATATTATTCAAAAAATCAAGCGAACAGGAAAAAACCAAGGCAAAAATGACCAACTCTGTAATATTGTCGTACTGATTGATGGAAAGGAGTACAATTCCAATTCCTGCCACGATCAAAGAGAGTAGCGGACCAAAAATAGTGACAATAAAGCTTGTACGAATGGAAATATCTTTAGCATGCATCACACACAATCCGCCTTTCCAATAAAACAAATTGAACTTAAAAAAGCATTCCAAGCGGCCTAATTGAAACTGAAAAGATTTCTCCGGATTTCCCAACGATCCCATATATACGGTGACTTTCTCTTTGGTCAACAACAATGCAGGAATGGCATGTCCCAACTCATGAATTACAGTTGTGAGGAGTCGGAATGTCAGCAAAGCCAACATAAAAATAATTGCAACTTCTGAAGGCATGTAGATTATTTGGTGTTGTAAAGTTATGGTAAATTTCGGAATAATAAATTGTTTGAAGTAATTTCAAAAATTCCTCCCTATATTTACTTTTTAAACGTTTATTTATTAGAGAAAATAAAATAATTCATCAAATCATGAAAACATTCATCGTACTACTGTTTACAGCATTTTCCATACAATTCGGAATAGCACAAACCTATTCAGGCAATCAAGAAGATATTGATAAAATTTTACACAATATAGAGACCTTTTCCAGTCATGTCAATACATCTAATTATAAAATGATTGGCGCTGCGTATACAGAAGATGCAAAAATATTTCCACAACGCGGAGATATCATTGCAAGCAGAGAAAGCATCATAAAATATTGGATTTTACCAGAAGGCGTAAAAACCATGAATCATAAAATCACACCCGTTGAAATTACCATTGTAGATGACACCGCGTATGATCATGGATATTATGAAGGCACAACATTAAAGGCCAATGGAGACAAAAGCTCTTGGAAAGGCAAATATGTAATTGTTTGGAAACGAGTAGGAGATGACTGGAAAATATACTTAGACATTTGGAATTCGATATAAAAACCGAATCAAACCATAACAGTATATTTATAATCCTAAATTCATTTTCTATCATGACCTTCAAACTAAAGTATATCCTAATAATCACTTGTTTCATCTCTTTCTCTGCGCTTTCGCAAGAAATAACACCAGCCAAAAAATTCTGGAATTCACTGCAAAAACATTGTGGAAGAGCATACGAAGGCACTTTAGAACTTCCGAAAGAAGACAAAGACTTTGGAGGAAAAACATTGACAATGCATGTTCGTAAGTGTACTGAGACTGAAATAAAGATTCCATTTTTTGTGGGAGAAGACAAATCGCGCACGTGGATTTTAACCTATAAAAACGATCGCATCACACTAAAACATGATCACAGACACAAAGATGGTTCCGAAGACAAAATCAATTTCTATGGTGGAACTTCTGCAAATACTGGAAAAGCTGATATTCAAGTATTTCCAGCAGATGCGAAAACTCAAAAAATGATTCCTGCGGCGGCAACCAATGTGTGGTGGATTACGATTGATGAAACAACATTTACCTATAATCTTAGACGTTTAGGAACCGATCGTGTATTTAAAGTCGTGATGGATATCACAAAACCAATCAAAACACCAGAAGCTCCTTGGGGCTGGAAAGAATAATCAGTTGGAGTATAAACTACAAAAAACCATCATTCACAATAAGAATGATAGCTTTTTGTATGATAAAATATATTGTTGTTATTCAGGCAAAATGCTCATTTCAAAACTAAATAATTGATTCGGATCATACATAGATTTGATTCTTCGCAATTTTTCCAAATTTTTCTTTGTATAATAGATTTCAAGCAATTCTAAGCGATTTTCATCTTTTTCAATATCAGGAACTAAGGTTTTATCGACAAAATTGATGAATGAACCTTCTGTGTGTTCTGCAATGGATTCTCTGAATGTTTTAACCCATTTCAAATACTCAATATTTCTACCTTCATTAGTAAAAGCATTGGAAACATCGTCCCACCAAGCTTGTATTTGCAACATATATGGTTTTTGAGCATACCCAAAAGCATTGCTGTCTGCATTTCTAGTTACCGCGCCGCCCATGCAATGAAAACTCATATACATATTGACATCAGCGTAATAACAAGATCCTTTTAAATAATCATAAATAGCTTCTACCAAGGCTCTGTGGTTTACAGTATCTTTTGGAAAACTAGAAGACACTTTATGCGGATGTGGTTGATCACACGTTGAACTAGGTCCTCTATCAGGTAATACCGTTAAATCTAAGTTTTTGCATTCTTTTAAAGTATTCTCAGCATACTGAATACTGCCTATTGGGTTAATAAAATCAATTAACATACGTTGATTTGCTGCATAAGAATCAAACGAAGTATTATCTGTTGTCATGACAGATTTTGATTGAAAACTATTCTCATTAGAAGATATAGAGAAGTCTGCTTGAGAATTATTTTCTTGTAAGGATTCAGAATATCCTTTTGGCATTTCTTTAAAAGTAGTTTCGGTAATTTTATCTACGACTAAGACTCCGAAATAGTCTATCAATAACTTTAATAATTCAACTTTAGAACCATAAAATTTTCCACCCATACGACCTTGGACATCAGATTTTTTTCCATCTGGCGATTTTACAATAAGCATGTTGCAGGTAGCTGAAAGCGCTTCGTCTATTCCGTCTTTTTTGGCGTGTAACTCTGCCCATTTTGTAATAACATCTTTGATTTCATCAGGTTTTTCCCATTGCAATGAAAAATTAGTAGTTACAGGAAGAATGGAGACGAGTTTGAATTCAAAACGAATGACAACACCAAAATTTCCGCCGCCGCCGCCTTTTAATGCCCAAAAGAGATCAGAATGTTCTTCTTCCGAGGCATGTACTATATCTCCATTGGCTAATACAATTTCAATTTTAGTAACGGAATCACAGGTTAAACCGTATTTTCTAACCGAAACTCCCCAACCGCCACCTTGAGTAAGTCCGCCAACATTTACAGATTGGCAACCGCCACTAGGAATTGTTTTTCCTTTTTTAGCCAGTTCAGTATACACTTGCCCTAATTGTTTTCCTGCGGGAATCCAGAGTTTTTCTGTATTTTCGTCAAAAGGAGGAAGTGTATGTATTTCTGATAAATCGATAATAATTGCCTTATCAGCAGAACACATTCCTTCATGTTGATGTCCGCCAGAACGAACTCTAAATGGAACGCCATGATCTCTGCAATAATTGACACAGTATTGTACATGTTCTGCATGTTTACAATATGCTATAGAAATAGGCATTTTACCAAAACGTGTATTCGAAATAACACGCGCATAGTGATACAGAGGATCTCCAAAATTTACAATTTTCAAGTCTTTTGGAGCATGATCTTTAAAAGGTGAATTCATGAAATATGATGGTTAAGTTAGTAGTTTAATGTTTCTAAAAGTAAGAAAATATCTTGGCAAAATTCAGTACATTCACGTCATAATTACCAAATCTCCAGAAAGATCATGAAAACCTATTTAAAATATATCCTCATTAGTGTAGTTGCTATATTCTTTGTTGCTTGTAGTACAACTAAATTTCAGACCAATCATATCAAAACTGAGCTGTATTTTGGACTTTCCAAGAAAAATGGAGTCGTTACAGAACAAGAATGGAATGCATTTAAACTCGATTATATTAGCAAACGATTTGCTGGCTATACAGAAATACAATCGAAAGGTTTTTGGACGAATCCGAAAGGAGAAACCGTTTCCGAAAATTCCAGATTGATTATTTATCTTAACAAAGGCACACAACAAGACAGTCTTGATATTGTGTATGTTATTGATAATTACAAACAACTATTTAATCAAGAATCAGTTTTAAAAATTGAAACACCTGTAAAAGCTATTTTTGAGTAATCATACAAAAGAAATCTACAACTAAATGTATTTTTACAAAAAATAGTACCAAATGACTAAAAAACCACTTTTACAACCTTATACTTCCAAAAATCTACAGCTCAAAAATCGTATCATTATGGCGCCAATGACGCGCAGTAGAGCTAATAACGAAGGAAATGTACCGACAGATGAGTTACACGGAATTTATTACGAGCAAAGAGCTTCCGCAGGATTGATTATTACAGAAGGCGCACAGGTTTCCAAAGAAGCAGTTGGCTATATTCATACACCAGGAATTTATACAAAAGCACAGGTTGAAGGTTGGAAAAAAGTTACCAAACGCGTTCATGAGAAAGGCGGAAAAATCTTTATTCAATTGTGGCATGTGGGACGAATTTCGCATCCTGATTTTCATAATGGAGAATTGCCAGTAGCACCATCTGCGATCAATCCGAATCGAAAATCCTATACACCAGAAGGCTTTAAAGACACAGTTACTCCTCGGGAAATGACACAAGATGATATTGATAGCACGATTCAAGACTTTGTCAATGCTGGCAAAAACGCCATAGAAGCAGGTTTTGATGGCGTGGAAGTGCATTCTTCCAACGGATATTTATTTCATCAGTTTTTTACAAACTGTTCCAATACACGAACAGATAAGTATGGCGGAAGTATTGAAAACAATGCACGGTTTTTCTTTGAAACCTTGGATGCGATGAAAAAAGAAATGCCTGAACAGAAAATTGGAGTCCGTTTCAATCCGTCGTTGCATTCCGCAATGGCAGGAATTACCATAGATGCAGAAACGATTCCTACGTTTGAATACATTATCAAGAAGCTAAATGACTATGATTTGGCGTATGTTCATTTGTCGGAACCTTTTTCGAATGTTTCAGAAGTGCCGCATGCAGTTACGGAAATTGCAAAGCATTTTAGACCTTTATACAAAGGCACACTTATGATTAATACAGATTTTACGTTTGATAAAGGAAATACAGTCCTAGAGGCTAACGAAGCGGATTTAGTAGCTTTTGGAAAGCCTTTCATTTCTAATCCGGATTTGGTAACACGTTTTGAACACGGAATTGCTTTGGCAGATTGGGATACAGCAACCTTTTACACTACTGGAGAAAAAGGATTTACGGATTATCCGAAGGCAAAAATTAAATGATATATTTGAAAACTCAAAAATCCTTTTTATACCTCAATTACATGTCAAAGATTCCTATAGTGTTGATACTGATTGTACTGTTGTCCAGTTGCGAAAAACCGCCAATCAACTTAAAAGCCTACCAAAACGAAGGAAAAGATTTTGAAATTTCAATTCCTAAAGAATGGGATGTAAAAGTTTCGGAAGAAGAAATCATTGCGAAACAAGGTGGTTGGGAAGACTTTTTTAGCAAACTAAAAGTCTCAGCAACCTATAAACGCAATTGGGGAACTTTTGAACCTATAACAGAGGAAATTCTATCAGCTATAAACAAATCGGGGTCTTTAAAATATCAAAATAATTTACGAAAAATAACGACTGATACGTACACAATGTATACTTACGATTTACGAGGTCCAGCACCACTTGGCGGAACTGTTACTTTCCGAAAGTATGAAGTAAATATTCACGACAAACCAGAAGACAGTTTTATTCTTGTCGTAGATAGTTTTAATGAATTTAACAGTGATGAAGAACGGTTTATGAAAGCAATTATCGCTTCTTTGAAATTCTTATAAATAGTTTTAAGAACTACAAACTACACGCTTCAACAATACATATTCACCGTTATTTTTAAATTCTCTGATAGATGAACCTACGTAACGTTTAAAGGTCTTTGACAAGTGACTTGCATCTGTAAAGCCCAAATCATCTGCGATTTCAGAAATGGTAAAATCAGAGTTTAATAAACGAATTTCCACAAGTTTCAGTTTGGCTTTAATAATATATTCGCGCAATGGCATATGAATCTGTTTTCTAAAATATTCACTCACATACGTAGAAGACATCGAAAATACAGTCGCTAAATGCTCTATTTTTAATTTTTCAGGCTGATCAATATGTTCGTTGATATACGTAAGCATTTTATGAATTCTATCATCGTTGGAATCGTTAGAAATCTCATAAAAACTTGATTTCTTTATATTTCGAATCAAAATTTCCAAAATGCTAGTCATCAGACTCTTTATCAAATACATAGAAGCCTCGTTGTAATTACGAGATTCTTCTAAAATCATCGCAACAAGTCTGTTAATATGTGTGCGATCAATGTCACTTTTAATAATATCACCAGGCAATTGATTGTAATTAGAAAGAATATACGATGCTTCTTTATACCATTCGTCACGATCAATCGAAGTACGTTTAGAGCTTTTAAAAAAAGCATCTGTAAATTTTAAAAAGACAAATTTTGAAGGTTCTGAAATATTAAATGAATGACATTTTAAAGGCGGCAATAAAAACATACTTCCTTCTGTATATGTATATTCGTTATAATTGATACATTGTGTCCCAGTTCCTTTTTTGATTAACACTAACTCAAAAAAATTGTTCTTTACAGGACGTTGTTTCCATTCAGACAACTCAATTTCTTGTATTTCAAAAGGTTTGTACGTCTCTAATACTTGCATTTTTGATCAAATTTTGTGTAAAATTATATAAAAATTGCCTTAGAAAGTGCTTTTTTAATCTTAAAACCTTTAAAAATACCAAAATACCCTTTTTAAATACCTAAGTAACTCATGCGTTGTGTGGTAATTTTGTATCAAGAAATTTAAAAATCAAAAAAATATAAATATGAGTCAATTAACGATCGTCGCTAAAATTCTAGCCAAAGAAGGAAAATCAACATTCATACAAGAGGAATTAATAAAACTAATCGAAATTACACGTGCCGAAAAAGGATGTATCAATTACGATTTACACCAAGATAATGAAAATGAAAACCTGTTTTTGTTTTATGAAAACTGGGAAAATCGCGAATTATGGCAACAACACATGCAAAATGATCATTTGGCAGCATATATGAAAACAACAGAAGGCGCCGTGGAATCTTTTGAATTGAATGAAATGACCGTTATAGGATAATTATAGAATCAATATGAAGAAAATAACGATTTGTGCATTACTACTAGGAATAGTATTTTCTTGCGAAAGTCCTGCTAACAAGACAGGAGAAAAGACAACAAAAGTTTCACAACCTGTTCAAAAGATCGAAAACCCAACGAATAAAGTAGTGTTAAGCTCAGAAATTGTTTGGGAGAAATTAAATCCTGCTCGTGGCAATCAAAGTCCGCAAGCAGGTACTATTTGGGGAGATAGAAAAGGTGCTGTTGCAACTGGATTTTTAGCAAAATTTGTAGACGGTTTTTCTTCTCCACCGCATATTCACAATGTAACCTACAGAGCTGTTGTTATAAAAGGACTGATTCATAATGATGATGAAAACGCAAAAAACATGTGGATGCAACCCGGAAGTTTCTGGACGCAACCCAAAGGCGAATCACATATAACAGCTGCCAAAGGCGAAGAAAATATTGCCTATGTAGAAATTGATCACGGACCATATTTGGTAAAACCAACAAGTGAAGCTTTTGATAGTGGTGAAAAACCTGTAAATATTGATGCTTCAAACATTGTTTGGCTGAATAACACTACCACTAATTGGATCGACAATAGCAATGCCAGTATCAGTTTTCTGTGGAAAAACAAGGATTTACAAGGTTTATTTGTAAAAATCCCCAAAGGTTTCATGGGAACATTACAAAGCAATGGCACTGTTTTTCATGCCGTAATCATTAAAGGAAATTTGTTATACGAATTACCAACAACCAAAGAAATAAAAAGGTTGGATGCAGGAAGTTACTTCACAGCAAAAGCGAAGGCAATACATGAAATTTTTAATGAAGAAGAAGACGTAATTCTTTACATTCGAACCAATGACACTATTAAATTAAGCGAATAAAAAATTAGACAAAAAAGACATGAAAGCAATAGGATATAAAGAATCATTGCCAATAGATAATGAAAATTCATTACAAGATATTGAACTGGAAACACCAAAAGCTACGGGAAAAGATTTGCTGGTAGAAGTCAAAGCAATCTCAGTAAATCCGGTAGATTATAAAATAAGGCAAAATGTAGCGCCAGAAAATGATGATTGGAAAGTGATTGGTTGGGACGCGGCAGGAATTGTAACCGCAGTAGGCGAGGAGACAAGTTTGTTTAAGGTTGGAGATGAAGTGTATTATGCAGGCGATTTAACACGTTCTGGAAGTAATGCGCAGTATCAACTCGTAGACGAACGTATTGTGGGAAGAAAACCAGCAAATTTATCTTTTGGTGATGCAGCTGCGTTGCCACTAACGTCACTTACTGCTTGGGAATTGTTGTTTGACAGAATGCAGGTTGCTAAAGACAATCCAAACAAAAGTATTTTAGTCATTGGTGCCGCTGGTGGCGTAGGATCAATCATGACACAATTATTGAAACAATTGACAAAATTGACAATTATTGGTACTGCTTCTCGCGAAGAAACTACGAATTGGTTGAAAGAATTGGGCGCAGATCATGTCATCAATCATAGAAATAAATTGAGTGAAGAATTCGCAACCTACAATCTTCCACAACCCGATTATATTGTGAGTTTAAATGCTACGCAACAACATAAAGACGAGATTGTAAAAATTATCAAACCACAAGGGAGATTTGGTTTTATTGACGATCCCAAAGGTGGATTTGACGTAATGCCATTCAAACTCAAAGCGGTTTCTACACATATCGAGTTTATGTTTACACGTTCTATGTTTCAAACAGAAGATATCACAGCACAGCACAACATTCTTAATGAGGTTTCTAAACTTATTGATGCTGGTACCATCAAAACGACAGTTGGTGAACATTTCGGAAACATCAATGCCGAAAACATTCGCAAAGCACATGCGCTATTAGAATCGGGCAAAGCGAAAGGGAAAATAGTATTAGAAAACTTTTAAGCTTTTTCCTGAAGATTCACTTTTTTTAATTAATGTATAAGAATGAACACATTCGAACAAATAAATCGCGGATATAACAGTGTTTTCAAACATAACCAGCTCAGTATTGGATTGGTAGTTCCTATTGAAAACTATGCGCAAAGTCCCGTTCCAACGATGAACGATCATGTGGCACGTGTGCAATTGGCAGAACAATTGGGTTTTAAAGCACTTTGGTTACGCGATGTTCCTTTTCATGTGCCAACTTTTGGCGATGCAGGACAAACCTTTGATCCGTTTACATATTTAGGATATTTAGCCGCTAAAACTTCGGATATTGCACTTGGTGTCGCAAGCATTGCTTTGCCATTGCATCACCCTGTGCATATTGCGAAATCTGCTGCTACGATTGATCAATTGTCTGATGGAAGACTGATTCTAGGAATTGCTTCTGGCGATCGTTATGAAGAATATCCTGCGATGGGAATTGACTATGAAAATCGTGGCGAACTCTTTAGAGAAGCGTTTCAGTACATTCGAAATGCACAAGATAATTTTCCAAGTTTCACCTCAAAAGCATTTGGTAGTTTACAAGGAAATATTGATGTTTTACCAAAAGCAAAAAATCATAAAATTCCAATGTTAGTCACGGGTTTTAGTCAACAATCATTGCAATGGAATGCTGAATATGCCGATGGTTGGATGTATTATCCAAGAGATCCAACACAACAAAAATATCGCATTGCAGAATGGCGCTCGTTGATAGCAGAAAAGCACGCATATGACAAACCGTTTTTGCAGCCTTTATACATAGACTTGCATGAAAATGATGATTTTAAACCACAGCCAATTCATTTAGGTTTTCGAATAGGAGCAAAGTATTTATTGGGTTATTTGCAGCATTTACAAGACATTGGTGTAAATCATATTGCATTAAATTTACGTTTCAATTCAAACCCGATTGAAGCAACGTTAGAACGTTTGGCAACAACTATTTTACCCGAATTTCATTCAAACACCACAAAAAAACAAACTAAAACAGCATGAAAAAGACAATCATTATTACAGGAAGTACCGATGGCATCGGGAAACTTACGGCCATAAAACTCGCGAAAGAAGGACACGAAGTATATATTCACGGAAGAAATAGCGAAAAACTCGCAAAAGTCATTTCAGAAATACAAGCGGCATCAAACAATTCCAATATCAAAGGATTTGCAGCAGATTTGTCAACAATGGCAGCTGTGCAGCAGTTAGCAGAAAAGATGAAAGCAACCGTTCCAAAAATTGACGTATTGATCAATAATGCAGGTGTTTACAATAGTCGAATTGCAAAAAGTACTGACGGTTTAGACCTGCGATTTGCAGTCAATTATATAGCACCATATATTTTGACAAACGAATTATTACCACTTTTGGAAACATCAGAAAATGCCAGAATCGTTAATTTAAGTTCAGCTGCACAAGCGCCTGTTTCTTTGGATGCGTTAGCAGGAAACGTGACTGTTACAGAACAAGTTTCGTATGCACAAAGTAAATTGGCATTGACAATGTGGAGTTTCTATTTGGCCAAACAACATTCAAACATTCAAGTGATTGCTGTAAATCCAGGATCATTATTAAACACAAACATGGTCAAAGAAGCCTTTGGAACCCATTGGTCTTCTGCGGACAAAGGTGCAGATATTTTATATGATTTGACAGTTTCTGAAGAACACAAAGGAATTACAGGAAAATACTTTGACAATGATAAAGGAAGTTATGGAAATGCACATCCAGATGCGTATGATAAGGAGAAAATTCAAAAGTTAATTAACAAAACTGAGAATATCATAGGAGTTTTATAGCATCATTTTTTCTTCATTATTCTTAAAAACCAGTCATTTAAAATAAAAACATATCGTAATTTATAAAAGCCGAGTTACATTTTTTGGAATAGCATTGAACCCAACCGCATAAGTAGTTCAAAATTGTATATTTGATTTCCTCCAAAAAAGAATTCAAATATGTCAACCTTACTATTCAATGAATATAATTCTTAGCAACTCATTTCAAAACATATCAAAAAACATATTTTGGAGATTTTCATTTCTATTTATCTTTTTCTATATAGTTCCTACTGACTTAGGGTATCCTGTGACGGAAATATTTTATGAACTTACTATTTGGGATCAACCAATTATCTGGATTGGAGATTTTTTTTATGAATGGGAATTTACTCCAGATCAATTGCATAGAGGATATGATTCACGATTTGAATTTAGCAGATATATATTTGTCTTATTGGTTTCCATTATTGGAACAACTATATGGCTTTTAGTAGATGTATACTTAAAAAAGTCATACACAAACAAACTTAAAATTACACTACAAACAATTATTAGATATCAGTTAGGATTGGTAATAATTGGCTATGGACTTTCTAAAGTATTCATGTTACAGTTTGGAACTATGGGACTTGATACTATGGAAACAAAAGTTGGCGATCTTACAAGCATGGGATTAATGTGGAAATTTATGAGTTTTTCAAAATTAATAGTCATGTTTCCTGGTTGGATAGAGGTTATAGGAGGAGTTTTATTATTCTTCAGAAAAACAACTTTTTTAGGTGTAATGCTACTTTTTGTTATCATGGCAAATGTAGTATTAATGGATATTAGTTTCGATGTTACTGTCATATTATATGCGTGTTTTTTATCATTTATGCTTATCATTTTATTGAGTACACAGCTAAAAAGTTTATATACATATCTAGTATTAAACGAAACAACAAAACCAGAAACATATGAGCCTTTAGTAAAAAGTAAAAAAGTTCGAATTATTTTTAAAGTAATATTATTGTCAGTAGTAACATATTTCTATGCGCAAGAACATATTGAGCGAATTGAGTCTGAAACAATCAACAGATATACATGGTTTACAAATATGCAAACTGTTCAAAAGTTTGTGGTGAATGGTGACACATTAGCATCAAAAACAACGGTAAAAAAACCTGAAGCATGGAAACAAATGATATTCAATGGAGTTTCATATCAACCTGAAACATTCAAAATTATCAAAGAAAATAACAAAACAGAACGATTTAAGTTTGAAATTGATTCTACAGCAAAAACCATACGTTTTCGTTTATTATCTGACGAAACCAAAGAATGGAGTGAATTTACATATACAAAAACGAAAAAGCGAACGTACACTTTTGATGGTATTTATGAAGGAGATACAATTCATATCACTTCATGGGCTAAATATGTAAATGATTATAATATTATGTATTACAAAGGAAAATTGCTTTTTGATGATAATTAAAAAATCAATAGAATTCTATTTAAGTGATCATGTAAATTGAAAATATTTATATATTTGAATCGCATCAATTACAAAACACATGGACATTCCTTTGCTATTCTTTTTATGCTCTATTGGCGTATTTAATGGATTTCTAGCAAGTATTTATTTTCTATTCTTTAGCAAACAAAAACGTGTGCAAAATTTCTTTTTTGGCTTGTTATTGTTGGTATTATGTATTCGAATTGGAAAATCAGTCTACACAATTTTTACACCACGAGAAGAACGCAATCTATGGATTTTACAAATAGGTTTATCGGCTTGTTTTTTAATTGGCGCCGCTACTTTTTTCTATGTAAAAGCTTCTATTGAGAATAAAAAAAGCATTCCAACCTCATGGAAAATTCACGGTGGATTGCTTTTACTCATAATTACAGTAATTGGAATAGTAAAACCATATCCATATTTCAAAGAATTATGGACAAATTTTGTGGTGCAATTTATCTATGCCGTTTGGGGAATGTACTTAGCGCTTTCCATTTATATATTGAAAGACATCATTAAAAAGTATTTTCAAAAGAACATTCGCTGTACAACTTCGGAAGTCTGGTTGCTGATTTTAGTATTGGCAAATGTGCTCATTTTTGCAGCGTATATGATTGGATATTTCTATCTATACTTTGTGGGAACCATTACATTTTCAGTCGTTTTTTATGCCTTATTGATTTTTCTCTTATCGAAAAAGAATCGCGATACTATTTTTCAAGATATTCCTGAAAAGTATCAAGCAAAAAAGATTGACAAAACAGAAGAGGAACAATTAATTGCTGCTTTAAAAGAGGCGATGGAAACACATCAATTTCATAAAAACACAAATGTGAAATTGAACGATATTGCCAAAGTTTTACACATTTCTTCACACAAATTATCGCAATTATTGAATGATAATCTCGGAAAAAACTTTGCATTATTTATTAATGAGTATCGAGTAGAAGAAGCAAAGAAATTATTACAAGAAAACAATCAATTCACTTTAGAATCTATTGGTTTTGAAGCTGGTTTTAGTTCGAAATCAACGTTTTACGCTACCTTTAAAAAACTCATTGGTAAAACACCTGCGGAGTTTAAAAAACAATTTTCTTAGCCCAAATTTGTCCAATTTTATAATTCTGGACACTTCAATTATAATCAATCACTCAAATTATAAGCTGTTTTTAGAAGTTTGATCAAATCAAAAAATCAAACAATAATGAAACAGTACATTTTTATCTTTATTACGCTTTTCGCGATACAACTTTCAAATGCGCAATCGGAACATGCTTCTGTAGAAAAAACACTTCAAAATTATATCCATGGGAGTTCTTATAATGAGCTAGAACAACTTAAAAGTGCATTTACAGAAAACGCCACATTGTATCTAACTGGAAGAGATAAATCATTCAAAAGATATACTCCAAACGAATATGCTGGCTTTTTTAAAAATGGCGAAAAAGGCAAATTCAATGGCCGTGATGGAAAAGTCTTAGCTATAGAAATCGTAAACGATATTGCTTGGGCAAAAGTAGAAATTGCAGGACCAGAACGCAGTTGGGTGTATATCGATTTGTTTCTATTAAAGAAAATAGATAACGAATGGAAAATTATTAGTAAAACAGCTACACGAACCGACAATCCTAAGAAATAATTCCCTCTGACAAATTTAAAAACAATCAAAAACAACAGATGAAATACATCCTTACATTCTTGTGCTTGTGTGGTTTCTTAAAGAGTGCGGCACAAAACACAAACATTCCTTTTAAAGATACCAAAATTATTGTTGACGGACAGTTTAATGAAACCGTTTGGGAACAATTACCCACGTATACCAGTTTTTATAATTATTTACCAACAGATATTGGGTTGGCGGAAAATCAAACCGAAGTAAAATTATTTCACAATGGCGAATATTTATATGTGCAAGCAATCTACAATGATTCTACAGAAGAAACGCGCGTAAACACTTTAAAAAGAGATGTTTCAATAGCATTTAGTGATGCGTTTATCATTGTGATTGATACTCAAAATCAGGAACAGAACGGATATTTATTTGCCATCAATTCCTTGGGAAATCAGACCGATGGTTTGGTCGGACGTGTGAATGATGGTTACAATCTTAATTTTAGTTGGAACGCAATTTGGCAATCACAAGCTGTTTTAAACGGAAAGAAAAAGCAATATGAATTGGCAATTCCGTTAAAAGCGTTGAATTTCAACAAAGAAAATCCAGTTTTTGGAATGCAGTTTTATGTGCGAGATATCAAGAATAATTCATGGACTATTTTTAAAAATGTAAAACGAAATTTTGCCAATCTTGATTTACGCTTTACAGAGAAATTTACGGTAGAAAACCTTCCTGATATTGCTACATCACGTTTTACGGTAACACCATCTGTTACGGCAAATTATCAAGAAGATCTTGTCAATGAAACGGATGAAACGACGTTTGTGCCTAGTGTTGATGTACAATACAATTTGACGTCTTCATTGAAATTGGATGCAACCATCAACCCAGATTTTTCTCAGATTGATGTTGATCAGCAAGTGACGAATTTGACACGTTTTGCGATCTTTTTTCCGGAGCGAAGAAACTTTTTCTTAGAGAATGCTGATTTGTTTTCAAATTTAGGTGTGAATGGCGTCAATCCTTTTTATTCCAGAAGAATAGGAGCAGAGAGTGATATTCAATTTGGATTGAAACTTTCTGGAAATATTGCACCCAAAACACGAATTGGCGTATTGAATGTTCAAACAGATCGAGAAAACGAGGTTGCTTCACAGAATTTTACGGCGCTCGTTGGTGAGCAGCAAGTTTCTAAAAACTTTACAACGACGGCCTATCTCATCAATCGTCAAGAAACTGATGATTTTGAATTTGTAGATGATTACAATCGTGTCACAGGAATCAATCTCAATTACAAGTCTGACAACAACAAATGGATTGGAATTGCAAATGTTGGTAAAAGCTTTAATGAGGGAATTACCAATAAAAATAACTTCTATAACTTAGGAATTTGGTACAACCAACGCGGGTTGGAATGGAATGCAGGCATTCGAAAAGTAGAACGAAATTACTTGACAGATGTTGGTTTTACACCACGATTGTTTAATTACGATGCCATCAATGATGTTGTGGTTCGTGAAGGATATACGCAAGCAAATGCAGGTGTAGAATATCAAAAATTTTATGAGAATTCCAACAAACTAAACTCAGTTCGTTACCTAAACTATAGCAACAATACGTATTTTGATGAAACGGGGAAATTCAATCAATCTTCTCACTTTTTGAATTCGGCGGTATTTTTCAAAGACTTATCCGCAGTATACTATGTGTTTTTTTATGATGATATCGATTTAAGATATGGTTTTGATCCGCTTGGAAATGGAAACTCTTTACAACCTGATCGCTATCGTTTTGGACTTTTGAAAGTAGGATACAATTCTGCGAACAATCAAAAATTTCGATATCGTGTCAATGTGCAAAAAGGAACATATTACAGCGGAAAACGCACTACCGCAGGCGCCTATTTGAATTATCAACTCTTACCATTTGCCAATTTAGAACTTACGTATGATGTCAATCATATTGATTTGAATGAATTGGGCGAAGAAACCTTTCATTTAGCGCGATTGACAAGTGAAATTTTCTTTTCAAATCGTTTAAATTGGACCACATATGTGCAATACAATACACAGCGAGACAACTTTAATATCAACAGTCGCTTGCAATGGGAATACAAGCCTTTATCGTATCTCTACTTTGTGGTTTCGGATAATTTCACACAAAATCTCACCCGAAAAAATTGGGGAATCGCTTTTAAAATGAACAAACGTTTTGATTTTTGATTTTTACAGGTCATATACTGCTGAAACATATACGATTAATTATTATTAGCTATATTTGATAGGTGTCTCTTATGAAAATTAGAGCAAGATCAACTGTATATCCCGTATTAATTAAAACTTTCTCGAATGATGACTTTTATTTTAAAGTACAAAAATTTCTGTACGCTATTTGCTATTCTTTTTATGTTTTCTATAGATGTAAATGCACAAAATGGCAATCAACTATACAATTCAGTTCAAAATATTTACACAAAATATTCCTCTGTGGGATCTAATAACTGTAGTGCTGCAAAAAAAATAGTAACAGAATTACAAAGGTATACAGGTTATAGAGCAGCAGTTCCTGCTGCCAAAGCGTATAGTGTAAATTTTCCAAAAAAAGTAACGAATCCTACTATTGGAGATTTAGCCAAAGATAGAATTGCAAGAATTAAAAGTCAATTTAAAAAGTGCTTTCAAACGAACAATACAAGCCCTAAATCCTTGGCTTTATATAATGAAGTTCAAAATATTTACGCGCAGTATAAATCTATAAAACCGAATGATTGCAATACTGTAAAAAGAGCGATTGTAAAACTAAGAAAACATATAAGAAGTAAAGTAGCTGTTCCTACTGATAAAGCGTATAGTGTAAATTTTCCAAAAAAAGTAACGAATCCTACCATTGGAGATTTAGTAAAAGATAGAATTGCACGACTTAAAAGCCAATTTAAACAATGTTTTGAGAAAAAAGGAATGTCTAATTATATCCTTGTAAACATTCCGGGCTCATGGAAATATATTCACAAAGGGCGAGAATATAACTTTACTATAGATAGGCGCGGTACTACGGTAGTTGGATTTTTTAAAAAGCATGGATATTCATATCCGCCAGTTTATAAAGGTGCAAAAATGATGAATGACAATCGTGTTCGATTTCGTTTTGAATTAGGTGGAAAACATATATTGAAACTTGAATTTGATCATACTTCATCGGGAACTTCTGCATCTATTTCTGAATCTTGGAATGCAAATGGTAAATGGGCAAAACTAAATTTAGGACCTTTAACAACTAAAAAAATAACGCCAACACCAAGTACAGCTCTTAAAAATGTTGATATTACCTTTTTAAATCAAACGAAGTCTAAAGCTATCATTTATTGGCTTAATAATGGGAAAGAGATACTATATAAAACGCTTTCTCCAGGAGAAGCTTATGTACAAGGAACTTATAGCACTCATGAATGGCGCATTCGCATTAATGGAAACGTACGTCTTAATTATAAAACTACAACAGATAAATCTCAATTAGTCCGCATTAAATAAAACGAAAACCACAACATTAGAATTGTTTTGTCATTTTAGGCAATTTCACACAAAACTTCAACAGAAAAACTGTGGAATAGCTTTTAAAGTGAATAAACGGTTTGATTTTTAGTTTGTAAAATACTTTCGTAAATGGTTAGTATTTAAATATTTACGGTTATCCGCAATGCAGACATCAAAAAAAACACTAACTTATGTAGGTAATTTTTTATAAATCAAAACTTTTAGCAATGTGGTATAATGACATACGTCCGGATATAGACTTAGAAAACGATCGTTATTCCTTAATCATGCTTGATTCGAGGAAAAATAACTTCAAACGTTTGATGACAGATGAAGATAAAAAACGAACTGTTGAAAATCTCATTCGATTAAAAGAAGCTTTGGTCGAAAAAGTGCCTGCTAAAAAAGTAGATGACAATTTATTACTCTGCTCGTGGAATATTAAGAATTTTGGAAAGATAAAACACAGAACAGCGGAATCATTGTATTATATCGCTGAAATTATCAATGCTTTTGATATTGTATCATTACAAGAAGTAAACACAAATATCTCTGATTTTAAAAAAGTCCTCAAATTATTGGGAAGTCATTGGAAACATACCTTGAGTGATGTTACGGAAGGGAATTCGGGAAATAGTGAACGATTTGGTTTTATGTACGATTCTAGGCGCGTTACACATTCTGGTTTGTCTGGTGAATTGGTGATTTCTCCGGAAATGATGAACGACAATCCTATCATTCGCCAATTAAAACGTACACCAACGTTTACAGGATTTGAAAGTGGTTGGCAGAAATTTTCAATAGTAAGTCTGCATTTGCATCCAGGAGAAGGAACCAATGGAGATGGTCCAACAGATAAAGAGATTCGAAAAGAAGAAGTGAGGTTATTGATGGAAATCATGAAAAAGAAACTACGTAAAATGTCTTTTGAAGATCGCAACATGATTATTCTTGGTGATACAAATCTTTATCAAGACGATGACGATATTGTAGAATTGATTGAAGATATAGGTTTCGTTGAAAGCGACGGATTGAAAGGAAAGTTTACCAATACAAGTCAAAGTGAAATTTACGATCGTATTTTTCTAAATGTAGAAGACTACTTTAAGATTGGCACGAATGCAGAAGGAAATCAAGTAGGAGATGTATTTCACCTTTTTGATTATGTGTATAAAAATGAACCTGCAGAAATCGAAAAATATCACACATTAATGTTGAAACACAAGAAAAAACCAAGCACACTAACAAGTCATGCAAAATTTACATCTTACTTTAATCGCTATTGGAAACGTGATCAAATGAGCGATCATTTGCCTGTTTGGTTAGAAATAAAAACAAATAGTAGTGTTCCTTTTTTACACAATACGCTAAAAAAGTTTTAAAATTGCTACATCAATTATTCACTACAATCTCCATCAATAATATTCTGTTGTGTCGGATTGAATTGATTTTCAGAAACATTATAAATCATCAACTGAGAATTATTTTGTAAAGGTGTTTGTAAGATGCAATAATCGGTCAAAATATCATTTCTAAAAATAAAGACAGTATTTCCAATGGTCGATAAACCTTGTAAAGCAGCTAATGAAGCTAAATTATCATTGTCAATGACCAATAAAGTCGCAACGCTTGAAATGTTCTCTAAACCTTGAAGCGAAGCCAATCCTGTATTTTTGATGGAAACACGACTGATTACTTGTGGTGTGATCGAATTTAACGCTTCTATAGAAGTCAAAGCCGGATTATCTAATAAAGAAATGACGCCGCCGCTAAAAATAGATTGTCCCGTTAAAATTTGATTGGATTCAATTCTTTTCAAATTTGTCAATCCATCTAACGAAGTTAAATTTTCATTATCGTTAATAATCAATCCTGAAGCAACTGCTAAGTTTGACAAACCGTCTAAAGAAGTCAACATCGGATTACTTTGTATTTCAACTTGTCTTACGACACTAGTTATAGAACTCAAAGGTGACAAATCTGTAATATCAGAAGGTTCAGGCACATTTGTTTCTGTAGAACGATCGCCAATATTCAAATAACCATTAATCACATTATAGCCTTGCGCTCCAACAGCATCAACATCTGCCTGTGTTTTTAAAATAATATTTCCATTAAAAACAATGACGGGTAAAATTTGCTGATCTAGATCATCTGTAGCACAACTAAATAAGATAGAAGTAACTATTGAGAGGAGGAAAATCTTTTTCATAGCAATGTTTTTTATAAGATAGATGTGAAATAATACAAATGGTTGCGTTTATTGGTCGTTACTTTTTGAAAAAACTTTACATGAAAAATAAAATAACTGCATCATTTTTTAAGTCATGCGTCTTAAGAAGTGTAAATACCAAATACAATATACAATAACGCTAAAATTAATATGTATGAAAACTAGAAGAATTTTTATAGAAACGACACATGAAAATATTGGATGCTGTGGATCAGTTCCTAAAGAAACAACTCCTGTAGAAAATTCCTGCTGCGGATCAACACAAGGACAGGAAGAAACCTTAGAAATCAGTGCATGCTGCTAGCAAAAGAGCTTCCAAAATATACAATACAAGCTTCTCATTTTTGAGAAGCTTTTCGTGCTTTACAAACTATACAAAATCTATAGCTATCTTTGTATAGCATAGAAATCAATTCGCTATCAATTTTATAAAAAAATGCAAAGTCAAGTCGCTCAACTATATAATCCGCTGTTAGGGTATGTTAAAAAGCATGTTCGTAATATCGAAGATGCAGAAGATTTAACGCAAGACGTATTTTTAAAACTATCGAAATCAAATAATAATGGTGTCGACAACTTAAAAAGTTGGATTTATACCATTGCAAAGAATACGATAACCGATTACTATCGCAAAAAGCAATTACAAACCAATAGCATAGAAGAAGATGTTTTTTTAGATGATGAACCTACAGAAGATGCTACAATAGAATTAGGAAAGTGTGTGCATTCCTTTATCAATCAATTGCCAGAGGAATATAGAGAACTCATGATCTTATCTGAAATAAAAGAAATTCCACAAAAAGAAATTGCCACACAATTGGATATGAATTACGTTACAGTACGTTCCAAAGTACAACGAGGTCGTAAAAAGCTCAAAGCTTTACTTGAAGGCTGTTGTACGATATTGCAAGGCGGAAAAGGAAGTATTTTAGGTTATCATTCAAAATCAGCTTGCGAAAAGAAAACTTCATGTTCATAAATTGCATCATTCATAACAAAATGCGTCTACCTAAGTAAAAAAATATATGAGTTCATTTGACACACTTCACAATAATTACGAGCACAATTTTATAAAATACAATGCAGGATTTTTAAAAGCTATGTTTGGCACTGCTGATGTAACTCCTTTCTGGATCGCAGATATGGATTTTAAAGTAGCACCAGCAATTACGGAAGCATTGCAAAAAATAGTAGATCGAGAAATATATGCATACGAATTTCCTACACATAAAGTCTTTGCTGCAATTTCCGATTGGTTTTTAAAAAGGCATGCATTGCAACTAGATAAAAAAGCATTCATTCAAGTAACGGGCGTACTTACAGGAATTGCGGTACTTATTAGAGAGTTAACCAATGAAGGTGATGGAATTATGATTCAAACACCTGTATATCATCAGTTTGCTAATATCATAAAAACCTCTAACCGAAAGGTAGTGAACAATCCATTAAAAATTGTCAATGGAAAGTACCAAATGGATTTCAAAGATGTAGAAGAAAAAATAAAATCTGAACATGTAAAAATCATATTGCTTTGCAATCCGCACAATCCAGTTGGACGTGTTTGGAGCAAAGAAGAATTGCAAAAACTTGTTGCTTTGGCCAATGAATACAATGTAACAATCATTAGTGATGAAATACATGCAGATATTGTGTTTGATGCTGCTACATTTACAAGCATTGCTTCCTTAGATCAAGCAAAGCATATTACCATCATTGGTTCACCAGCAAAAACATTTGGAATGCAAGGTATTGCTAATGGATATTTGTACATTAAAAACGAAGAAGTCCATCAGAAAATCAAAAAAGCAGTCACTTCTTTATATCTCGATCATGGAAATGCATTGTCTGCTTATGCAACTATTGCTGCGTATACCAATGGACAAGAATGGTTGGATGAATTGCTAGTGTATTTACAAAAGACCATTGATTGGATTCACGATTTTCTGCAAACAGAACTTCCACAAATACAGTTGTTTACTCCAGAAGGAACCTATCAAATATGGTTGGATGTAAGTGGATTGAATCTTTCGGAAGAAGCGCTCAAAGAGTTGTTTTTTCACAAAGCAAAACTAGCTTTTACGCCAGGTTCTTGGTTTGATGCAAATCATTCACAGTATATGCGCATGAACATTGCTTCGCCATTGTCTGTCATAAAAGATGCTTTTCAGCAACTTAAAACGGTGATAGATTAAACATAAAAACTAAAAAACTGCATCATTTTTTTGAATCTTCGTCTTATCAGGTAGAAACAAATGTTTAATATTAAAACCTGACAAAAATGAACTTTAAAAAGAAATCACTCGCAAGCGCTTTCGTATTAATTCTAGGATTAATATTTAGTACAACGGCCATTGCGCAAACTTCATGTTGTGGAAATGACAAAAAAGACAAAACTGCGTGTACAACAGCACATAAAGATGGTGAAAAAGCGTCTTGTGATACCAAAAATGTAAGCGCAGAAGCAACTTCTGGTTGTTTGCCTTCCAGTTGTCGTGGTGCAAAAACCAAATTCGGAGAAGCCAAAGTAATTTCAAATTTACGTAGCAATATGATAGCACTTAAAGCAAAAATGGAGCAATCGACAACACCAAAATTTGCAGCACGTTCGTATGATATTCATGATATTGTTGGCAATTCGGATGCAGAAAGCTTAGCAATTCTTATCAGAGAATTACAGCTGATGGAAAAAGAATTTGCGCTTAAAACAAGTTTTGAACCAACTGTTTTGACAATTCCTGAAAGCAAAGCAAAACAAGTTCAGTATCTACAAAAACGTGTATCGACACTTACAAAATTCTTATAATTCATTTCCCTACATAATTCATTGAGTACGAGAAGTCTTTTTTTCGTACTCAATTTACAATTCATCATTTCCATATGAACTTTCGAAAAATAGTAAGTCTTTCCATAGGATTTAGCTTTGTAATACTATTAATCACAGGCATACTCTCATACTTTCAGGTATATTCTAGAAGTACCGCAACTTTGCATACCGTTTTTGGAATTTTATTTTCAATAGGAATTCTATGGCATTTAAAAAATAATTTTAGATCCTTAAAAATATATTTAAAAAGTAAAATTTTAGTCTTCATTGTCTGTATAGGATTCGCCTTTTTTCTTGCTGTGTATTATCAAATTGTTCCGTTCAACATATTAATGGATTATGGAGCAACACAAAAAGCGACTACCAAGAAGGAATTGAATCGTTCTATGTATGAAGTGTTAGAAATGAATACTATACATGATTTAAAACTTTCTATTGATGTATTACGTTCTGAGCACTATTGGCATCCACAAATGGCCATTTGGATTGAAGATAAAAATGGCAACTATGTAGAAACCTTGTTTGTCTCAAAAGCAACGGCAAAAGGATTGTTTTTTGGTGGACGAAGTAAGGATAATTTTAAAGATTTTGACGAAAAGAAAGATGCTTCGGGCGATTACAGACGTGTAAATGCCTTGCCTGTTTGGTCACACAAACGAAATGTAAAATATGCAGATGGATTGTATGTGCCACCGAGCAATAATCCATTGCCAGACGCAATAAGTGGGGAAACTTTTACAGATAATTTTCAACTCATTACTTCTACAAAAGAGCGTTCAGAATTTATTTTAAAAATAGAAATCAATGTCGCTTTTGACGATAATGAATCCTATTCGGCATACGACTTTCCGGATGATGAAACGTTTCACAATGGTACAGGACAATTGGGACAACCATCAATTATATTTGAAGCACGTATTGATATGAATGATGAAAAAAGCTACTATTTAATGGATTTAATAGGTCATGGACACCATTCTGGACAAAATGGAATCATATATTCAGATGTAAGTTCCTTAACTACAGCAAAGAAGATTATAGAACGCATTGTGATTGGCGTAAAAAGTTAATTTTTTAAATATTAATACAATTCAAATGGATTTGTGATAAAATCAAAATAGAAGAGAAGTGGGGAAAAATAATCTCTAAGAAATGAAAACAAGATTGTACTTTTGCCTTTTAGAAATTGTACATGAAACCAATCTCATCAAAAGTACTCATCATTTTGGCATTTTTTGCCATTTACATCATTTGGGGAAGCACGTATTTATGGAATAAAATTGCTGTGACGGAATTACCAGCATTTTTCCTAGCTTCTGTCCGTTTTTTGTGCGCAAGTGTCTTAATATTTGCGATTGCTTTGATTTCTGGTAAAAAAATAGGAATCACCAAAAGACAACTCAAAAATTCAATATTTGTAGCGTTTCTATTTATGGTTTCTGGAAACGGACTTTTTGTTTGGGCATTGAAATATGTAGACAGTGGTTTTGCTGCATTATTGGCATCTACACAACCATTATTTGTATTATTATTGATGCGTTTGATTGATAATAAAAAGATGAAACTCAAATCGATTATCGGAGTTGTTTTTGGAATCTTAGGAATGTACTTATTGGTCAGTCAACAAGAATTGGTTACCGATGAAGATACACTGAAAGGAATTCTACTTATTTTCTTATGTGTTATTGGTTGGAGTTATGCTAGTGTATTTGTTTCCAAAGCAGATTTACCTAAAAACCATTTGGTAAGTACTGGATATCAGATGGGAATAGCATTTTTCATGCTAACCATCGTGAGTTTTTCTTTAGGAGAACAATGGACATCGCCGTTCGCATGGAGTTCCGAAGTACAATGGTCTATGTTCTTACTCATCATTTTAGGGAGTTTAGTAGCATTTACTGCGTTTAATTACCTTTTAAAACAAGTTTCTACGGAAAAAGTAGCTACTTCATCCTATGTAAATCCAGTGGTAGCTTTATTTCTTGGTTGGTGGATTTTGGATGAAGCATTAACCACACAATCATTGATTGCAGCAAGTATTTTGTTGGTTGGCGTGTATTTTATTACGTCAAAAAAGTAATCGAAAACAAATTTTAGTGTTTTCACTTTTTTATTGAGAGACCATATAAAAAACCAATACCAAAAGCTATAAGCGCCGGAATTTTAATCACAGAAATGATTTCAATACCATCTTGAAAAGGAATCATAAATAAACTTGGTATGGTCAGAAATATAACCACAATGGCTCGTATAATGAGTAAACCAAACGATCGAGATATATCAATTGCCCAATCCCAAGCATACATTCCTGCAAGTGCTGTATAAATAATAACAGAAACAACAAAAGCAAAAATAATTCCTGTAAGTAGTGCGTTAGGTATAGTTTTCATGATGTGCTGATTTTTAAATAAAAGTAAGATACAAATTACAAATAAATTATACCTAACCATAGGTATAATTAGCATGCTACATAAAGCTATCCATTAGACTACTCATTTTCAAGTTTTATTCACTTTCTAATGTCTTCAATCAAACTCTTTATTTTTAGATTGTTTAGTTAACATCTAAATATACACTTGCTTTCACTTTAAAATATCTCTTGCAAAATAAGTTGTAATAATCTAGTATAAAACACTTTACTAAATAAATAATTCCATTCACTAAAGAAAAAAGGCTGCCCAATCATTTTTTTTCTAATTGCATTTCACAACAGCAATATTTGTCACATATTAATTCTGAGAATTCTCATTTAGAGTTTAATTAAATCGTTATAAATAATTAAAAACTAACCAAATATGGCTGAATTACAAACATTTAAAATTCCATACCAAAGAGAGCATTTGAATGGTGAAGGAATCAATTTACTCACAGGGCAACCCAAAGGAAGATTTGCAATAGAAGTAGATACATTTGAACTTCTCAAACGGATGAGTCCGGGAGAATTACAGCAGCTTCATGAATTAGTCGAATCTGAATCTGAATACAAATCAGTACAAGAAGCAAGTTTAGATATCAAAGCTTCCAAATATTCAATGAAAGTTTCCGCTGGATTCAAATTAATGCTAAATCAATCAATTACAGAGCGAATAGTCATTGCAACAAGTATTGGAGACATGCCCTCAGGAGAAGAAATTTTTGATGCAACGAAACTTAAATTATCTACCGAAGCACTGAATTTATTGCAAACTAATATCGATCGATTTGTTGAAACCTATGGCACACATTTTATTGGCGGATATATTATGGGAGCCACTTTTGACTCATACATCGCTTTTAAATTTGATTCTTCTACAGATATATTGAAAATCAAATCAAAGTTGAAAGCTGGATTTAATAAAGCAAAAAAATCTGTTTCAGGAAAAGCGAGTCATAGTCTAGAACTAGAAGAAGTCTACAATAAAACTGAAATTAGAGGACAATTCACAGCAACGGGCATTACGGGAACTATGAATATCAGTAGCATAGAAGAAGTAAGTGAAAAGTTTGGTGAATTCTCTGAAAACGCAGAAACCAGTGAGACAAGAATACTAACGATATGTTATCCATACACATTATTGGAAGAAGTACAAGCTGTTTTGAACGACAAAGCAAAACCATTGATTTCTACTTTTGATTATGGCTTAATTGAAAATATATGTTTAGAGTATAGAGACCTTGAAAGAGCACGCACAAAAATTTCTTCATACAATCATATTGCAGATACGAAAGGCAAATACTTAAAAAAAGTGAATCGCAAATACATTGAAAAGCTAGTTGATGAAATTGGAAAAATAAAAGAGATTACTCCAAAAGAACTTGCGAATCCTTCATCAGATTTATTGGAAGCAATAGGAGAAAATTCCAGAGCATCCGTATTAATAGACGAATGGGAAACAGCATTTAAAAACGAATATCAAAATATTATTTAATCTTAAAATCAAATTAAAATGGCAGAAGCACAAAACTTTACAATCGCAGTAAAAAATCACACATCAATGAATTTTCTTCCAGGAGAAGAAAAAATGGAATACGGAGGTGTTTATAGAAAAAACACCATTAAAAAAAGAACAGCTACATCCACTGTATTTTACGCAAGAGGTGATAGAGATGCAGCAGCAGGAACTGAAGGAACATTAACCTATACGAGTGAAGATGGTACAGCATCTATTACTTTTAAATGGGATATTCCTTGGGGATTTGGAGATGATAAACTAGATGTACAAGCTTTTGGTGATATCAAATTAGAACAAACATCTTGGAGAGGCGATGATGTATTACGTAAAGTCGTTGAAGTTATTATCTATGATGATATACCTTTATTGTAGCATTTAAAATTAACGATGGAATGAGCAGGAATTAAGACAAGTTCCTGCTTTTTTATGGTTAGGATTGATTCAGCAGTAAATACTATTGAAAAATAAAAAAAGCCTTCGTTAGAAGGCTTGGGCGATATTCAACTAACTAAGTCAAAAAATCAACTTAATTACATATATAACAACTCAAAAGACATTTACCCTAACAAATAAGTAATGATTGCGAATTAAATAATTAAAAACTAGGGAAATATGGATTCCCGTAGTATTTTAAATAATGAATAGTTTAAATTAGTGTGATTATTAATTGTTTAACTCTTTTGACAAAACCTATGATTATGAACACTATTGATACATGGTACGATTGGGAAGAACTTGTTTTAGAAAAAAACGAAATTTCCTTAAGTTCTGAACAAGTAATTATTTTAAATAATGGTTTTGGTGTCAGTGAGGATTTATTTTTTGGGATAGGTACTACTAGTTGGGATAAAAAGAAAAGAAAAGTAATACTCAAAAATTTAAAAATTGAAAGATCTACAAAAGTAAGCTGTTACCAACACTTAAAATTATATAGGATTTCTGATGAAAACCAACTCAAATTAGTGCTTTTGCCTAATAATTATAAAGAGTATCTCATGAATCAAGTAAGTTATGTATTAGACGATACAAACAAGCCTATTTATGGTGCTTCAAAGATACATATTCCAATACTGAGAGATGAAAATGACATTATGATATACCTACGGTTTTTCTTTTATAATGTTGCTGGCAGACATGGTAAATTTTACGTTTTAAATAGTCCAGAAGAAGTCATTCCTCTTATGGAAATTTCTATTAAAAAAGGGAATCTAGATATCAAGAGAGATGTAAAGAAGGAAGAGAAACAATTAGAAGATTATAGTAAGAATAAAGATCAGAATGATTTTAAAATAAAATGTAAGGGTTTAACTAATTATGAACAAGATGAAATAGCGATTGAAAATTTATATATGGTTTTTAAAGGTTCTTTATTTAAAGCTGATGCTACGATTAACAGAAAAGATGGGGTTGTATCCTTGAAAAATGAAAAGTTAGTAGTTGAATTTTATTCCGTATGAAAAGATGAAAAACACATTTATTAATTTTTTAGATGAAATCTCGTTTTTTAAGAGTCATTCTAGCGAAAAATTAGCTAGAAAACTTGAACATAATGAATTGCAATTAGGTGAAAAACATATTCAAGAACTTGAATTGACCAATGCAGAATGTTTATTGCTAAAAAATGGGGTTTCAACAGGAATCGTAATTTGTAATCACAATACTGACAACATCATAAGATCAGAAATTTTAAACTGGTTTTTGAGACTGCCCGAAAATTATCTAGATAAGTTTAAAATTGGCAAACTTACTATTAGTAATGCCCATATCATAAGTATGGTCAACCACTTCCATTATTTAAAAAATGATTATGATTTAAAAGATATTTCAAAAGTTATTCGTCGTGATTTTGCATTAGATGTGTCTAATAGAGTTATTACAGTCGATTTATCTTTTAATAACTGTTATTTTCATGGAGGTATTGATATCAGTAATGCAACATTAAAAAGCATGACCATAGATTCTTGTGTTATTGGAGTTGGAAGTGATAAAGAAGACTTTTTTTACAGCAATCTTACTATAAAATCTAGTATTTATGGCTGTTTGACTAAAATAACTGGAAACCTTCATATTTCCGATTCTCAAAACTTTTATAACTACGGACTTAACAATAAAGAATCAAATATACACGGAACTATTTATCTTCCTCATATTGAGGTTGCTGGAATTTTCAAAGTTTATGAAATAATATTGAGTCATAACTTAACATTATCATTTAGTAAATGCAAAATTTTCTCAGTACATGATATTATATGTTTAAAAGCTACTATTAGTCTTTTATATGGACGTTTTAACAATGTATATTTTCATAACTCCAAATTTATTTGTGATTTAGAAAAAATGACTGAAGAGGATGATATTGTTACCATTGAAGGTCAAGGTTTGGAAGCCGATTATTTTAATTTTAGAACAGACTGTTTTAACATTGGAGTCATAAGTCTTGATCATATTAGCATACACAAAGCAATTACATTTACGGAGTCCATTTTAATAGCTCCAACTGCCATTGATCCACAATCTAATATTGATCATACAATGTCTTTACGAGGAGCAAAAATTTCTGATCTAAGCTTTAGTAAAAACTTGATTAATTTAGGCGAAATTGATATAAGTGAATCAGAAATCTCAAGTGTTTTTGTGAATAGGTCAAAATTGGTAAATTATAATAGTGCCAAAAAATATGGTATCGCACTAGATTTGAGCAATGCAATTATTAATAAATCAATTAATTTTATTAATAAAAAAGAGACCGTAAAAGCAAAAGAACAAAACCAATACAACTATGATGCTATCATAGCTTCTTTAGAAGAAGTTTCTAAAATTTATAAAGGAGAAGATTTTACAGGAAAAAGTCAGACTTCTCAGGAATCAAAAGGGCTCGCATCATATTTAATCAATCCACAAGAAATAGAAGCACTAAAATTAGTAAAGGAAATCGAGGAACTAGTACACGATGACATCATGAATGTAGGACTTCCTAAAGCTTTAAAAGAAAATGATGTAGATTATGACCATGAGGCTCAAAACCTATTTGTAGGCGAAGTGACAATGTCAAGTACACAAATATCTGGACAAGTTGATTTTGCAGGATCATTGTTTTATTGTCCAATTAATGATGAAAACAATATGAAAGCCATCAACTTAAGATATTTAAAAGTTGATGGAACCCTATTTTTGAATGATTTAACAATAAAAAATAAAGACTATTATTTTAGAACTATTGGTGAAGTTGATTTACACATGGCAAACACTACACAACTTTTTGTAAATCCAGTTCGTGGTAGATATGCAGATACTAAATGGTATTTAACGGGTTTTCAATATGAATCTATTCATTGGAATAAAAAGAATAAAGATGTGTTATCTTCATTAAAATGGTTCGAATTCAATCGTGAGGATTCAAATTACAGACAACCTTATGAGCAATTAGCCAAAGCAATTAATAATTCTGGAGATGATAGTAAAGCAAAAGAAGTCATAATTAGAGGAAGATTAAAAACGTATAAAAATCCTTTAGAATATGCATTGTTTTTTATTTTAATTGCGCTTTCTAAAATTGGTATTCCTGCGTGGAAATCCTTTTTTGTATTAATCTTAATTTTTATTTCTGGAAGTATCTATAATAATCATGCTCATACACAAGGTGGATTTACGGCTAATGATACCTCTTATGAAATAGAATTCAGCCCAAACATTTATACATTTAATAATATGATGCCTGTTAGCTTTTCTGAAACTAACTTTTCTCCGAATGGAAAAGATATATTATTTGTAAGTACAGAAACATTTAACCTTTGGCACAAAATTATCAGTACCATATTTCTTACGATGTTTGTTATAGGAATTGCAAAAGTGACCAAGAAATGACAATAACTTCCGAAAGCCCTATCGATTCTTAAGGAACTCAATGTTTTCCTTATAGGAAGCACCAATCGGAATTTCCATACCACCAATTAATACGACATCTTTAGATGTTAATGAAGTTATTTTTTGTGAATTAATAATGTACGAACGATGCACTCTCAAAAAAATGGACGGTAACTTTTGAACAAAAGAACTTATTTTATCTTTTGTAATAATTGTGTCATTTTCCGTATGAATTCTGACATAATCTTTAATACTGTCAATAAACAGCATGTCCGCAAACGCTATTCTAATCATTCTTTTGTTTGAATTCACAAAGATATAATCTACGGTTTCTGATGTTTCTGATGGTAAGCCAGCGTTTTGTTGAGAAACCGTCTGTAATGCTTTGTATTTGTTGATCGATTTATAAAATCGGATAAAAGATATAGGCTTCAACAAATAATCAATAATGTCCAATTCATAGCCTTCCAACGCATATTCTCTGTAAGCTGTGGTCAATATTACTTTTGGTTGAATCGCTGTGTTTTTTATAAACTCAATTCCAGTAACGACCGGCATTTGAATGTCTAAGAATAAAAGATCCACACTAGAATTTTCAAGGAAATGTCCAGCGGAAATTGAGTTGTCAAATGTTGCTACAAGTTCAAGATCGGGTACTTTCATAATATGATTCTCCAGCACTTTAATAGCCAGCGGTTCATCATCAACAACCATACATTTTATACTCATATTACTTTAAATTGATATTTAATACGATCTGAAAATCAGTATCAGTTTTCGTGCTTTTCAGATCATAACTGTTTTTATAATTTAATTCTAACTGTCTTTTCGAATTAGAAAAACCAATTCCAGAATGCGGTTCATTTTCGTTATCACCTTGTGTGCTTGGCGGAAGCGTATTAAAAACCTTAAAACAAAGTCGCTCCTCATTGGTCGTTAAGTCAATTTTAATTATGGAATTGTTCAAATTATTACTCGCACCATGTTTAAAAGCATTCTCTACAAATGAGATCAAAATCAAAGGAGCAATCATTACTTTAGCATCATGAAGATGATACTTAAAATCCAATGTCAACTTATTACCATAACGTAACGATTCCAAATCAATATAATCCTGTATAAAGGTAATTTCTTTTTTCAATTCTACTTTAGGATCTTTACACTGATACAGCATATAATCTAACATATCTGACAGTTTTAAAACAACTTCAGGCGCTTTATCAGAAGCTTCTAATGTTAACGAATACAGATTATTTAAGGTGTTAAACAAAAAATGCGGATTTATCTGTGCTTTTAAAAACTTAAGTTCAGTATTTACTTTTTCTTTCTGTAATACTTCTAATTGATGACGTTCCTCAAAACGATCTTTGAATGCTTTAATCATAAATAATAAAAATACAAACACATATACTGGCGGAAAATATACGACTGCCAAATGAAAAGGATCTGTTATGATGTCTGCCAAACTTTTGTAATGGTAATATTTAGGAACAAAAATTTCCGTCAAATTCATACTAAAAAGCTTGGTAAGTACTAAAAATACATAGGCTGATATCAAAAAGGAAAGTCCAAACTTGAGATATTTCTTTTTAAATAAAAGCTTAGGAACTTGATAATAAACTAAAAAATAACTGGCTGCTAATTGTCCTGGTAAATACGCAAAAGAACTGATCAACGTTTTTTTGACACTTCCATCATTTAAGGCTGCTAAAATCGGTAAACTGATAAACATCACAAACCAGAAAAGTATGTGTGAAGCGACTCTATGCTGAAGAATCCAATCGATGAAATTTTTTCTTTTGATCATACGATATAAATATATAAAATATGAATACAGCGATGCTTTAAAAAAGACGAATCTTCATCATCGATTGCCCAAATTGTACTTCTTGCGGATAAAAAAAAGCTTCTGTAGCTAACAGGTTTATATCTGTTAGAAATTAGCATTGGTCTATTTTGCAATTTCTCTTTGAAGCGAATCCATAGGTTTGTGTAAAGGATATTAAATACCAAAATATGAAGTATATAAAAGCGATGTATGTTGTGCTAACGTTCTTCTTTACCCAACATATGTACAGTCAAGACGATCAAAAAGAAACAGCTATAAACTATACGATTGCATATTCATCAAAAGAAGCTGGAAATGGTGATATTTATGTTACAAATGAAGAAGGCACGTCGAAAATAAAGATTACGGATCATCCAGAAAATGACGGATATGCGGCTTGGTCTCCAGATGGAAAACATATTGCTGCTTATGCCTATCATGATGGAAGGAAAACTTGGTCCATTCACACGATGAACAACAATGGAACCAACAGAAAACGATTAACGCATGCAAAAAATAAATGGGATAGTGCACCTGCGTGGTCTCCAGATGGAGAAAAAATTGTATTTGGCAGAGCTTATAACGATACAGATGGAGTTTGGCAAGAAGAAATTTGGATTATGAATTCCGATGGTAGCAATCAAACGCAAATAAAATCACTCAATGGAGGAGGAGCGTGCTTTACTCCAGACGGAAGGATTGTTTTTCATTCTAAAACTAATACGAGCGAAATTTGCATATCAAATATAGACGGAAGCAATATCACCAAACTTACCAACAATACTACAGAAGATTGGCATCCAGAAGTTTCTTTAGATGGCGAGCATATCGTTTTTATGTCGAATAGAGATGGAAATCATGAAATTTATACAATGCATATCGATGGCTCTAATCAAAAGCGATTGACGTATAACAACACTCGTGATTCTACACCAACGTGGTCGCCAGATGGTTCTCAAATAATGTATACATCGCAGGACAAAGAAGGAAAGAGTCATATTTACATCATGAATTCCAACGGTTCTTCCGTGAAAAAATTTATAAGTAATGCTGGCGGACAAGCTTGGCTAAAAATATATAAACAATGAAAAACACGTCTTTTATCTTCTTACTAATTACAACCATAATTTTAAGTGCTTGTCATACTAAAAAGCAGTCAAATACTGATGATTCAACAAGTATAGAAAATCCGTATCTAGGTCAAAAACCGCCAGGATTACAACCGAAACTCTTTGCGCCAGATATTGTTTCTACAGGAAAACATTTGGAAATCGAAGGTGTTTTTGCGCCAAATATGAAGGAATTCTACTTTACCAGACAAGTACAAGGAGAAGTGCCAAAAACACATATCATTCAATATAAAAATAAAGAATGGCAAACGATTGCTGAAGAACCACGAACAGGCGAAGTTTCTATTTCTACAGATGGTAATACGATGTATTTAGGAAATGAATATAAGAAACGAACAGAATCTGGATGGTCTGCACAGAAAAGTTTGGGTTCACAATTCAAAAAGTATCCAATCATGCGACTTACGGCATCTAACACAGAGACTTATGTTTTTGACGAACGCGATACAATTGGCACAATTAGGTATTCCCGATTGATCAATGGAAAACATGAAACGCCCAAAGCATTCAGCGAAGTAATCAATACAGGGAAATGGACAGGACATCCTTTTATTGCGCCCGATGAAAGTTATATTATTTGGGACAGTGAACGAGAAGGCGGATATGGCAATTCGGACTTATACATTAGTTTTCGTCAAAAAGATGGTTCATGGGGAAGCGCTATCAATATGGGACCAGAGATCAATACCGAATTTGAAGATGCTTTTGGAAGTGTTACTCCAGACGGAAAATATTTCTTCTATCATACAGTATACATAAGTAGCGAAAGCTTTGCCAAAAGTCACGCCAATATTTTTTGGGTCGATGCACAAGTCATAGAAAACCTAAGATCAAAACAATAAAGCTTTTCCCATTCAAATCTTACATATCATGAGAAAAATGTTCTTTCTATTAGTAGTTTCTATAGGAATCCTATATCTAGAAGCTTGTACAACTACAAAAGAAAATAAAGCAGCCGCGATAGCAAATCCTTATTTAGGGCAAAAACCACCGAGTCTTACGCCTGAACCTTTTGCGCCTGGAATTGTGACTACAAATGCTTGGGAATATGGCGGCACGTTTACACCAGATCTAAAAGAGTTTTATTTCATTAGAGAAGTTAAGGACGAAGTGAACCAGAAAAAAATGGAATTTGTCGTATTCCAATATAATAATAAAGAATGGCAGGAAACCGTTATTTCGCCTAGAGTAGGACAACCTTTTATTTCTCCTGATGGGAATACAATGCATTTAGGCAGAAGGTATAAAGAACGAACCGAAACGGGAGATTGGTCAGCACTAAAAAAGCTAGATTCCTCTTTTCTTGACATACAGATTATGCGACTTACTGCTTCGGCAAAAGGAACCTATGTTTTTGATGAAGTAGGCATGCCTGATGGAGATGGTATCATTCGGTATTCTCGATATATAGATGGAAAACGTGAAAAACCAAAGTCATTTGGTAAAGAAATTAATACGGGAAGAATGAATGCGCATCCTTTTATTGCTCCAGATGAATCGTATTTGATTTGGGATGGACGAAGAGATGGCGGATTTGGAAGCTCCGATATTTATATCAGTTTCCGACAGCAAGATGGTTCGTGGGGAGAAGCTATTAATTTTGGAAATACAATCAATACAGATGGTTGGGAAGCAGGAGCAAGCGTAACTCCAGATGGAAAATATCTTTTTTTCAATAGAAATACAACTCCAAGCAATTATGATAATATAGACATTTTTTGGGTAGATGCTCAAATTATTGAAACGCTAAGACCTAAAGAATAAAAGTAGGTGTGATAAAAAAGGAAACTATACTTATAAAAACATAGTTTCCTTTTTTATAAATATTATTCTGTTTCTGTAGCAAAACTATCAGCCAACGCTGCTTCTTCGTTGATATCATTCTTAGCAGGAACAGCATCTTTCAAAGCCATAAAATTTTCTAACTTTTTCAATTCACTTTCTTCACCTGAAAAATACGGGAATACGTCCATAATTGGAGATTCAGAAACTGCAGGAATCGTATATTCTGCCATCGTATCTTTCATTGCGGTCATTGTATTTTCATAGGCTTCTTTGACATCATTTCCTTGAATTAACAAATACTGATTCGTTTTACGTTCTTTACCGCTTTCTTCGTCAAAAGCAATCATAGATACTTTGCATTTAAACCATCGATCAGAGTTCTCAAACGGATGGATTTCAGCATAATTTGCGACTTTAATATTTGTAATCTTAATCTCTTCGCCTTCTCTCAAATACGCAGCCATTTCTTGTGTAATTCTACTTTCTGCTTCCGTATAAGAAATCGCATCTACTAAAAAAGGTTCTGTTTTTAGTTTATACTCGCCAGTTTCTTCTTCTAACTTTCTATATTTTATCTTGCATTCGTACCAAGTTGCACTCATATCTTTATATTTTTAGGGCATCAAATATAGAATTTCCTTTCAGCTCAAAACCTAAAAAATAAGAATAGATATTCACAATTTTCAGGGAAAAAGTATAGTGGTTTTAGAATGAAGGAGTTATGATGTTTTTTTATGATTTCATGTATAAATGTGGTTTTCCGTAAAATCTTTTCATTCTAAAATTTTAGGTTTGTTTTGAATTGAAAGTTCTTTGAAAATATTGCTTTTAAATGTAGTAATACAGAATTTTCTTTGATTAACTCTCAAAATTTGTTTAATTTACTTAATTATACGAAAGTGAAAAACTGATGAATTTTATAGATTTATTCTCTGGCGCTGGTGGACTCTCTGAGGGATTCATTAAGGCTGGATTTAATCCAATTGCACATGTGGAAATAGATTCTCATGCTTGTAATACTTTAGAAACCAGACTTGTTTACCATAAACTTAAAAATGAAAATAAATTAGATCATTACTATGATTATTTGAATGAAAATGTTGAGCGTGATGTGTTTATTTCAAAATTTGGTGATGAATTTTTATCAGATTCCGTTTTAAATATAGGAATTGGAGGGAAAAACAATAAAATTATCTTTGATAAAATAGATCAATTAGTAGGAAATAGAGAAGTTGATTTAATTATTGGTGGACCACCATGTCAAGCTTATTCCTTAGTTGGAAGGTCTCGAGATGCAAAGGGAATGAAAGATGATCCAAGAAATTTTCTATACAAAGAATATGCTAAGTTTTTAAAACAATATAGACCAAAAGCTTTTGTTTTTGAAAATGTATTGGGTTTAATTACAGCAGATGAAGGTCGTTATTTTAAAAATATGAGAGCCTATTTTAAAAGAATAGGATATCACTTAGATTATGATGTTCAACATTCGAATGATTTTGGAGTTTTACAAAAACGGAAACGTATAATATTAATTGGTTGGCGAAAAGATATTGATTTTAGTTATCCAATTTTTGATAAAATTGAACATCAATTTAAAGTTAATGATATTCTTACAGATTTAAAAAGACTCAAGCCCGGAGAACAAAATAACTTGACTAAGTATAAAACAGATAGTACTGAGTATTTAGAAAAGTTTGAACTTAGAAATGGAGTAGACTTTGTAACACAGCATATTGCAAGACCTCATAATGAAAGAGATTTGGCTATTTATAAAATTGCAATTAAAAAATGGTTGAAATATGAAGAACGTTTGAAATATCCTGATTTGCCTGAGAATTTAAAAACGCACAAAAACCAAAAGTCATTTGTAGATAGATATAAAGTTGTTGACCCAAAAGGATATTCGCATACGATGGTAGCACATATCGCAAAAGATGGACATCATTATATTTATCCAGATATGAAACAAGTACGTTCACTTTCCGTAAGAGAAGCAGCAAGAATACAATCATTTCCAGATGATTTTTTCTTTGAAGGAGGAAGAAGTGCCGCTTTTAGACAAATAGGAAATGCAGTTCCTCCGTTGATGGCTAAAGAGATAGCTAATAAAATAAGAAAAAAATATAATGGCATTTAAAAATATAGAAAATAGGGCTGTTAAAACAATATTGAGTCTTCTGCCAAATGATGAAATTAATGCTCAAAATATAGAATCTGAATTAGACTTTGTTTTGCAACATCCAGATTTCAATGGTCAAATTGATAGGATTAATCTTTTAAAAGAGGTTAATAGGAAATTAAAAACAACTTCTTTTAAAGCAAAGAGCCATATTTTAAGTTTACTTGGAGATGAATTAATTGGAAGTGATAGTTTAGCAATTTTCGAATTGGTTAAAAATTCGTATGATGCAGATGCTGAAAAAGTTAAGATTAGTTTTATAGATTTAAATACAAACAATCAAAAAATCATAATTGAAGATGATGGTCAAGGAATGAATTATGATAAAATTAAAAATATTTGGCTAACTATTGGAACTGATTTTAAAAGAGGTAGAAATAGAAAAGTTAGTGATGTTTTTGAAAGAGTTTCATTTGGTAATAAAGGCGTAGGTAGGTTAGCTGTTCATAAATTGGCAAAAATTGCATCTTTAGAAACACAGTATGTTGGTGAAAAACACTCTCATAAACTAACAATCGATTGGCAAAAGTTAATCGAATCAAAAGATTATATACAAGAATTAGAAGTTGAAATTAATAAAATAAATGGTTCCCTTTTCGAGAAAGGACATGGTACTCGAATAATATTATCAGAATTAACTTCAAAAAGCTGGACAAAAAAATCACTAAAAGATTTAGCAAGAAAAATTGAAAACATTAAAAATCCATTTGCAGAATTCCCTGATTTCGAAGTGTTAATTGAGTGTAATGATTTTCATCAACAATGGATTGATGAAGTGACTTCTGCGGAAGATAATTTAGATGATAGTCTTTATCAATTTGAATTTGAAATAAGCAAACATTTAGACGATAATACTAATAGTTATTTAGATAATGATTTTGCGGTTATTAAATGGTCTTATTTTTTCAACCCACCTGTTCAAACTAAACTACGACCAAATAGAATACCCCAGAATGACTCAAAATTCATCGAAAATAACTTTCATATTGGTAAAATTTTTGAAGAAATTGAAGGTTCAGATACTTATAATAAATATTTGAGAAATAAAGACTTATCAAATATTGGTAAAATTAAGGGTAAATTTTTTGTATATAACCAGAATAGTTCATTGCTAAAAATGAGGTTTGGAGGGCAAATTAATGCCATAAAAAGTTATATAAGAAATAATTGTGGTGTTAAAGTATACAGAGATGACATCAGAGTTTATAATTATGGAGAACCATTTGACGATTGGTTAGGTTTAGACTTAGATAAAATACAAAGAATGGGAGATCATTTTGGAAAAAAAGTTTCTATTGGAGCTGTAGAATTGGATTTAGATGAAAGTATAGATGGTTTAATTGAAAAGACAAATAGAGAAGGTTTTATTGATAATATTTATTATAAAAAATTTAGAGTTTTAATAAGAGAAGTTTTTAGATTTTTTGAAAGTGAAGCTCTAGTTGATAAAGAAAAAATTGATGAGTATATTGATAGTACAAAACCAATTAAAAAAGTTGGATTTGGTGATACAATTAAAGAATTACAATCAAAAATTAAAGAAAAAGATTTAGAAAAAGAATTATCACCTCTTTTAAAACGTGTCGACAAAGACTATACTGAAATGAGAGATATAATGGTTAATTCTGGTATGACAGGACTAAATTTAGGTGTAGCCTTCCATGAGGTTGAAAGAGAAATGAATTATATTAATAATGATTTGAAACAGTCTGATATTGATATTGAAGATGTTAAAATTAGAGTTAATAACCTTATCCAGATACTTGAAAATTTATCTCCAATTTTACGTCAAAATAAGAACAGGCAAACAAGTGCTAAATTTATTGTAGAGAAAGCTAGAAATATTAATAAAAATAGATTTGGATATCATAATGCAATTTTTTCTTCTCCTCTAATTACTGAAGAAAATCCAAATTTTAATTTTAAAGCTCCAACAAGTTTATTGATTAGTGCAATTTCAAACCTAATAGATAATTCAATATACTGGACAACGTCAAAAAGAGATTTAGAAGGAGAAGAATTCAAGCCTGGTATCTTTATTGGTTCAGATTTAAATAGTTTTGATGGTCCTGCGATAATAGTTGCAGATAATGGCAATGGGTTTTCAATTGAGCCAGAGTTTTTAACACAACCATTCAAAACAAAAAGAGAAGGTGGTATGGGACTTGGCTTGTATTTCACAGATTTAGTAATGAATATGATTGGTGGTAAACTAATTTTTCCAGACTCTTTAGACTTAAATATTCCAAAAGTATATGATGGAGCTTGTGTAGCATTAGTCTTTCCTAATAAATAATATATGTTTGATACTAGTAATAAAATTATTATTGTAGATGATGAAGACGATGAATTATCTATCTTATCTAAAGTTTTTTTAGAAAGTGGCATTGGTTGTCGTACAATTCTTTATGAGGGAGGATATTCAGATCCTTTAAAAGGAGTAAGGGTAGCCTTTTTTGATATAAAAATATCTGGAAAATCTTTTGATTTGAATCAAGATACTTTTGATTATAAAGAAGATAGATCTTTAAGTGCTGTATTCAATGACTTAGCCTTTGCTATTCAAGAATGTATTCACTCAGATAATGGTCCATATGCACTTGTATTTTGGTCAAAAAACACAAAGGTTATACCTAACTTTAAGAATTACGTTATGGAAAGGTATCCTGACTTACCTTCTCCAATATTTATTGATTCAATTGATAAAGCTGAATTCATGGGGAAGTCAACAGATGAATTTATAGAAAAATTTGATGCTTTATTTAATGATAAACCAATAAAACTTTTATTTGAGTTTGAGAATAGTTGTAGTAAAGCTTCAATTGAAACAGTAAATGAGATATTCAAAATAATTCCAAAAAAAACATCAGACCTACAAAATGTTTGGGGTGAAAATAATGATTTTGATGAAAACTTTGAAATGATCTTTTCTTCTATTGCAGCTAAATCTTTGGGAGTTGAACATGCAAAAAACAATGTCGATTATGCTATTACTGAAGCCTTATTGCCAATAATGAATTTTAAAATATCTAATGATTCTATTTCTCAAAAAAAATGGGATAATTTTTTAACTTCTATAAAAGATGGTAAAATAAAATATCCAAAAGAATTTAAACAGGGTGTGTTAAATTCAATATTCCATATTGACAACATTTCAGATGTAACAAGTAATATAAGAGGAGCAGTATTTGAATATAATTTTGAAATAAACTACATTCAAAAAATATTAATGAGTCTTTCACCATATTTTTCTATTCTACAAGAAGAAACGAAAAAAAATTACACTAAATTCTTAACGTTTAAAAAGGATACGTCAGATCGATTAAAAGATAAAATTAGAACTAATTCTAAATTTATAGCAATAGAAATATCTGCTTCATGTGATTATTCTCAAAATAAAAAAAGAAATCAAAAATTTTTACTTGGTGTTCTGATACCTAGTTATGCAATTAAAGAAATCAATGATTCTAAAATGGCTGAATTTTTATATTATAAAGATTTTCCTATTTTTAGTATTGATGGAAGTGATGTTAGTTTAATTGTAAATTTTAACTACATTATCAGTGAATTTAAGATTAGTAAATGCCTAAACAAACCATTATTTATATTTAAAAAAGAAATAATGGACATGATTGGTAACAGATATGCAAATCATATTTCACGAATAGGTATAACAAGTTTCTGATTTTTTGTAAAGTAATAATTGCTAATAAGCCTTTTTGTTATAAAAATTATATTTAATTACATTCAACAAAACCACTCAAACCCACTTCGCCCGAATATCCTTATACCTAGTCCGCCCAATAGGAATACGTTTTCCATTTTTTAGCTCGGCTAAATATTTACTGCCAGATTGCACGATAATTTCTTGTACTTCCGACATCTTGACTAAATATGATTTATGAAAACGTTCAAAAGTATGTGATAATAGTTGTGCTAGCTTTTCAAGGGATTTATCGTGCAGTTCTTTGTTTCCATTTCTTAGAAAGAGTTCCGTATATGTGCCAGCTCCTTTGATATACAAGATATCTTCAATAGGAATTAATTGTATTCGCTGCCTTTTTTTAATAGCTAAAAACTTAATCTCATGGGTTTCTATCTTTTCATTTGAAATGCTTCGAAGCAAAGCTTGTTCTAATCTTTCTCTATTAAAAGGTTTCGAAACAAAATCCAACACTCCATATTCAAACGCAGTAATTGCCTGATCTTTATACGCCGAAATCACGATGGTATGAAACGATTTAGAAACTGCAGTCGCTAACAAATCAAAACCATTGTCTCCGTTAAGATTCAAATCTAATAACACAAGGTCTAAAGGATTATTTTCAATAAATAACAATGCTTCATGCAGTGTATTGATATACTTTAACGAGTGTAACGTATCTCCCAAAATATCACGCGTCATGCGTTCAATTCTTTTGGCAATTCTTGATTCATCTTCAACGATTAAAATATGCATCTGCTTAAAAATAGATTTTTATAGTGTTTTTCCAACCGTGACTTACGGGCCTTGAAGTAAACGCCCATTGTTCCTGAAAGCTCTCTGTGAGTCGCGCTTTGATATATTTTATTCCGGTACCATCTTCTTTCGCAGTTATAGCCTGACTTGCGCGCTTTGCAAAGGTTAAAAATGTATAACACGTATACTTGCTATTCTCTTCAAAAATGAGCTTAAATTGAATGCTATTATCGTTTAGCGGCAAACTGTGTGTAATTCCGTTTTCTAATAAAGTATGAAAAATTCCTGGCGGTATTTTTTGCGAACCATCAATGCCTTCATCTTGCCAAGAATACTTAATTTCTTTTCGGTATTCCATAATTTCCAAATGTGTACGACAAAGTGCTATTTCTTGCTCGATTGGGATTAATGTTTTATTTTCTATCTGATTCAAAAGATCAAATTCTTTCGCCAATGCTTCGATAAACAACACGCCTTTCTTGGGAGATTCTTCGATCCAATCGATTAATGAAGTTAAAGTATTCATCAGAAAATGAGGTTGAATATTCTTTTTGAGTAATTCCAATCGTAATCGTGTAGATTGAAGCAAAGAAGTTTCATACGCCAATCGTTGTTCTTTAATTCGTAAGGAAAGCAAATAAAACATTCCCAAAAGAATCAAACAGAAACCTACAAACAAACTTTTGTCAAAAGGAGTAAAAAAACCAATAGACACAGAGAGTAGGAGAGATAGTAGTACAAGACGTGCACCTTTTATTTTCTTATAAACTCCAAACACAACTACTGCAATTGAAAATATCCACATGCTCAAAATCATATTATTAGCTTTCAATTCAAAAACATGTTTGGATAGGAAAAAGTACAACAAAATACCTGCGTAAATCGTTAGTAGTAATTTCCGTTTGGGAAATGGAAATCGTCTAGAAAAATAGTAAGGAATCAAAAACGAAATCCCCAACATCAATGCACCTATAATCTTTAAGCGTATCACATGCAAACTATAATGAATAGCGATATAAACTTTACTGAATTCTGCCAATATCAACGCGAATAAAAGAAAACAACTAATGCTAAATATGAGTGTCGCAAACTCCTTTTTATCACTCACAAAGAGAAATAGAAAATAGAAAGTGGCAATCAAAAATGCACCCGCTAACAAATGCATATAGGAAGCTTCAATAAGTCGCTGCGTTTGTAGCTCATTATACTCATCAATCTTCATTTCTTCAATTCCTATATGATCTGGGAAATGATACAAACTTGAACGCAAAGCTAAAACATGTTCGCCAGCTTCTGTAAGATCTGTGGGAATGCTAAAAGTAGCCCACATTTTACCTTCAGGATCACGAGTTGCTTCTTGTCCAGGATTCCCGTTTTCTCCAATCAAAACGCCGTCCCAAAACACTTCATATTCTCCGTAAAGTTGTAGCATCAAACCATACGGATGTAGTGCTTTTGGAGTTTTTAGAATCTCAATCGTAGTTCTGGACCAAAAAACTTGACCATCAGGAATTGGTTTGATATGCTTTGTCCAGTGTTCAGCATTCAAATCTTTGGCTGCCCATTCTTGTTGATCTCCAAGTTGAAATACAGTTTCATATTGCTTATAAACAGGGTTTTGAGAACAAGAAGTTACAAGTAACATCGTACCTATTAAAAGAATATACGCTAAAGATTTTAAGTTCATTTTTAATGAAGATTACTGACGCAAGATAAACATTATAATTGTTCGCTTAGAGTCGTTCATAAACACATAGAGCAGTTGACATAATTTTGATTCAATACATGAGATAAAAAAACATTCTTTGTATAGTTCATCACAAAAAGTGATGCAAACTATAGAAATATTCTTCAATTATAAATGTATTAAAATGAAAAATAGTATCTCAATTCTATTCATCCTACTTCTTTTTTACTCATGTACGGAAACATCAAATCCTAATACTACAACAGATATAATTAAACAAGTAGAAACTGGCCTCACAACTCGTACACATATACTAGGTGACTCAACATGGTCGATAGAAGAACGTATGAAACATTATGGCATTCCAGGTGCTAGTATTGCCATCATACATAATGGTGAAATTGCATGGGCAAAAGGCTATGGTGTCACGGATAAGGAAAGTCAAACTCCAGTAACAACAGAAACTCTTTTCCAAGCAGCGGCAACGAGTATGCCAGTAACAGCCTATGGTGCATTACGTCTTGTAGAAGAACATAAATTAAACTTAGATAAAAATGTGAACAGTTATTTAAAATCCTGGAAAGTACCGGAAAATGAATTTAACAAAGAAAAGAAAGTTACCATAAAAAATTTGTTGAATCACTCTGCAGGAATACATCCTCGTGGAACTGGACGCTATAAGATCGGAGAAAAGATTCCTACACTTGTAGAAATCTTAAACGGAGATTATCCAGCTGCAAACGAACCAGTTACCATAAACAAAGTGCCTGATGAAAGTGTTCGTTTTGCGTATACTAGTTATGTGCCAATTCAACAATTGATGATTGATGTTGATAAGAAAACATTCCCAGAAATCATGCATGAACTCGTGTTAGAACCTTTGGAAATGAACAATAGTACGTTTGACCAATCGCTTACAGCAGCGCAATTAAAAATGGTAGCAACAGGGTATTTAACAGATGGCTCGATGGCAAATGGTGGAAGAAGTATTTATCCATCAATGGCTTCAAATGGCTTATGGACAACTGCCGAGGACTATGCAAAATTTATAACCAACGTACAGCAAACTCTAAAAGGAAATCATACGAAAGGATTATCGCAAAATTTAACGAAATTAATGGGGACACCTTATGGCGTGAGCAATACTAGTTGGACATTTACATTGGGTTTAGGGTTTCAGCTTTTAAATAAAAACAATGATATTTACCTAAGACATCACGGATGGAATAGAGGTTTTTATGCTGAAATAATGGCGCATAGAGACAAAGGGTATGGTGTGGTAGTGATGACTAATTCTACTTTTCCAGAGTTTAATGCCGAAGTGATGCGTTCGGTTGCACTAGCATATAATTGGGATAATTTTCTTCCAATACATAAAAAAATAGACCTTGAACAATCTACAATCAATAAAATTTCTGGTCGATATATGGAAAGTGGTAGGATTGTAGAAGTTTTTCAAAAGAACAATCAACTTTTCCATAAAAACATCCTTGATCTAGAAGCGGAAGAACTTATCAAAATCTCAGATAGTAGTTTTGTTAGAAGAAACTCTAGTCGAATTATACAATTCAAACCCAACTCTGAAGATGGAAGACTCAACTTGAGTTATATTAATAAAAATGATGGAACAATAATTTCAACTTTTGTGAAGGTGAATACAGATACAAAAGAGCCTGTGGAATTTCCTCTGGAAGGTGATTTTGAAAAAGCACTTGCTGCATATAAAATCAAAAAAGAACAGGACGCTAATTATTTGACAGTTACGGAAGAATATATAAATGACATAGGGTATGATTTTTTCCATGATAATAGAATGAAATTATCAATAGCCACTTTCAAAATAAATATGATACTTTATCCAGATAATTTTAGAGTGTATTATAGTTATGCGGAAGCGTGTGAAAAAAATGGAGACGTTGATCTAGCAATTTTAAACTACACAAAATCACTTGAATTAAACCCTCAAAATAATCGTGCCAAACAGAAACTTAGACAATTACGAGAAAGTAAATAACGAGAGATTGACGTAAGAATTATTAATATAAAACATTCAATATTAACTATTTGTCAGTTCGAGCGCAGTCGAGAACACTAGAAAAATATACATTTCAATTGAATCTCGATAGCTACGCTAGGTATTTTCAATCAAAATATATTTTAATTTCAATAATGCTCGATTTGACATTCTTAATAAAATATTTAAAATCAACTATAAAGAAATAAAGTTATATCGAACTCACGTTAAATAAACATATCAAAAAAAAACAGCATTACATGAAAACTAATAATTCGAAACAAACAAAAAATATGAAATGCACAACAAGTCTACTATTTTTACTATTTCTTCTAGGAATAAATAATAGCTTTTCCCAACAAAAACAGCGTCAAGCACCAGAAGCCACAGCTGTTGAAGCCAAACTATCGTTCAGAGATATTCCTGAACTCAAAGAAGCCTTTATGGATACAACTCCAACCAATAAAAAAGATGGTATTCCTGTAGGAGAATTAGGTGTCGATGGTGATAATAAAGAACTAATTTTAAAGCTAGCACAAGAGATAGCGAATCATAAACACGGGAATTTTGATAGCTTCCTAATTGCTCATAAAGGGAAACTTGTTTTTGAATCGTATTATTCTAAAGGGCGAATCAATTTATCGCACCCGCAAGCCTCAGCAACTAAAGTGTATACGAGTATGGCGCTTGGTCGTGCCATTCAATTGGGATATTTAACTATGGACGATTTGGACAAACCGATTGCCAGTTTTCTCAAAGATTTAGATCCAACAAAATTTGTAAAAGGCGCTGATAAAATTACACTAAATCAAGCATTGACGATGCGTTCTGGTATTCGTATTAGTGAAAAACAACGAGATGCATTCGAAAAAAAACCAAGTCAGTTAAAAGGGCAAAAGGAAGTTCAAACGTATTTTGAACAGACGAAACCTATTACTTCAAATATGCCAAATTTTAAATATCAAAACGATCCTATGTTGGTCATGCAAGTTTTGGATGCTGTCGTGCCTACATCCGCCAAAGAATTTATAAAAAATGAATTGCTAGACAAATTGGGAATCACTAATTATAACTGGGGAACTGACATTAGCGGTTTACCAAGATCAGGAAATCGCACAAGTATGACATCACGTGATATGATTAAGTGGGGAATTCTAGCCAAAAACAAAGGAAAATGGAAGGGTGAACAATTAATTCCAGCTGCTTATATCGACAAAGCCATTCACAGAATTGTCCGCCATAGTGACGATGAAAATTTTATAGATGTTGGTGATATTTCCAATGTAGGTTACGGGTATTTTTGGTGGCAAGCAGACATGAAAGTTGGCAATAAAAAGTATTTCAGTACTTCAGCGCAAGGTGGCAGTGGTCAAACCATCATTCTAATTAATGAGCTTGATCTTATCATAGTAACTACGGTTCATCGATTGGAAATTAGTGTTTTACAACTAGTAGCAGCACGTGTTTTGCCCGCTTTTATAGACTAATATATCCTAACATAAAACTAATTCATGACACTGATAACTAATTTTTGATGTATAAAAAGAGTAATTCTATTAGATTTCTATCTCAGAAACATGCTTTATAAAATGTGGTTAAATTTATTTAGTTTCCAAGATCAGTTCGTTATTTTTTGTATATTGAAATCCCCTCATAAATTGACATTAAGTTTCTTGTCAAAATTTACAACAAATACGTTTTTTTTAAACGATACTGAAAATAAAAAAGCACGGTTATATGCTTTATAAAAACTATTAAATGGCATTTTTTAAAGAAATCAAAGAAAAACTGGAAGACGCAATAATCGACTTAAGGACTGTTGAACACGCAATGATTATTGAAGATGATAATGGTTGTGTATATCGCTTTCAAGAAACTGATGGAGATAGTATATCGTATGTAAGTGACAATCCAATTGATGAAGAACAATTAGCACTTTTTAATGATGCTTTTATGGCTTCTATTGAAGCTAGAAATAGCATTACCAGATTTATAATAGAATGTTTAACATAATCAAAAAAACATGAGTGAAAAAAAAGGATTAGCAAAATTAAAAGAAGACATTAAAGCAATAGTAGAAGATTTAGCTACCCTAGAAGTAGCTTCGTTTACGGGACCTGAAATTGATTTAAATACAGGCGATGCAGACGACGATCAAAAACATAAAAAAGTATTTGAAACCATACGAGGCGCATTGACTACTTCTACGCTTGTAGGATATTCACGATTTGAAATAGAAGGAGATGCAATGAACTATACCAATTCAGATCTTGGAGAAGGGAAGAAATATCTTATAGACGCACATAACAGTATGGTGGAAGGAGCTCAAAAATCAAGAAAAGATTTCTTTGATTTTGTACTAAACGTAATTAACGGATAAGAATACATGCCACAAATCCGTATATATCAATTTCGTCCAACATCAAAACCACCATCCAAAGTTCATAAAATGTATAGCTGGTTCAAAACAGAAGTATCCAATGCTTCTATTGAACCAGTAACTACGTATGAAATTCCTAAAAGTGGCGCTATTGAAGGAAATGAAGCTCAGCTATCCTTGGCAACTAAGTTGTACAAAGGATATATCTATTTAAAAAATGCATTTACATGGTTTAAACAACGATCGTAATGATTGAAGCCTTTAACGTCATAGAAAATACCGAAGTCCGAAAAGAATTTTCTGAAGCTTTTGATAAACTTGATCATATTGAGTTAATTCAACTTTTATCAGATTTAAAATACCTGCCATTTAAGGCTTTTGATGATAATTTTGTAGACGAAAAAGAATTGGCCGACGCCATTGCTCTATTTCGTAAAGAATATCAAAAAGCATTAGCATTGCCTGAAGCTAGTAATATTAATGACATCAGGAAAGCTTCTGAAGCTATTGAATCGGAGTTGTTGACTTCTGAAAAACTTACTAGGAGAGAGCAATTTGTGATTAGGGAAATTGTTGGTTTGGATAACGAATTGATCATTCATAGAGTAGAAATTGATGCGTGTACATTGCTATCAAGAGTTATTTTATACCGATATCGCATTTATGACCTTCATAAAAATATTGTTCCCAATCAACGCGTCACGGATGCAGTTATTAATAAATTACAAGCATCTGCCGCAGAAATTGGATTCACACAAGGCTGGCTGGCACTTGGAAATCTCTTGGCTGACCAAGAAGCCTTATCGGTATTCTGTTTAGAATCTGAAGTATTGTCTAAACATATTTTCGGTCACTGTATTTTTATAGAATTATTATCTGAAGAGGGAAAAAAGCTGATCCAGAAATTGGATCCGGATATTGACTCAAAAGGGCTTTTTGCGCGTAATATAGACTCAAAAGAAGCAAGGACGCATATTCGTGATCTTGCTGATCACAAAAATAGCGACGCAAAAATTGCACAAGTTCATGTACATATTGAACAAATTCCTAATAAATTTATGCGAAGAGTGCTTCAAGTAAAACTCTGGACAGTAGGACTATATCAGCAGAAATTGGACCACGATTTTGGTCCGTTATCAACAGAAGCATTGGTAGAATACATACAAACAATTACGGATAACAAAAGAGAGTTAGGTCGTATTCTTTTCAATTTAGGAGATTATCAATGTGCTATCAATATTCATCGGCTATTAACAGAACATTTCATTCCTGTAGAACAATCTTCAATTCATGAAAGTCACTCTTCAGTCTCTCAAATTTACGATTTTGTACTTGAAGATAAAAAACCGCATATCAGGATCGCAAAACAAAAACAAAAAAGACAAATAGAACAAGAAAGTCAGAAGCTTAAAAAAATATTAGAAGTTGATTTACGAGCCGAATCTGATACTATAAATAAAGGAACTCGAATCAATATACGCCAATACAAAGCAAAAAAAGGGATTTTAAAATTTTTCTCCAGGCTATTCCGCTTTATAAAAAATGTAGTTAAAAAAATACTAGAGCTCTTCAAAAAGCTATTTAATGTCATTAAAAAATCGATTAAAATCATTTATTCAGAAATCAAAGAAGCCTTTCAAAACTTCCGTTATGGTATAAAATTTTTATTTGGCAAGCGTATCATCAATCCAACTACTGCCATTACTACAGATTACGACTTTGATTTTGATGGTATCACAAGAATTCACACAAAACCAACTACTGAAGAACTTCAAACACATACAACGGAGATCAAAAAATATGCTTCAGCGTTATATCCAACCTTAAATTTTGTTCGTATCGTAATCACTTGGGGCATACGCTTTGCAACAGGTCCAATTGGTTGGGTAAAAATACTTGTTGGCATCGCAAAGCTATTTAGGGAAATGTTAAACAAGGAAGTAAAAATACGGCTTGCTTGATGGTTAATGTCATAAAACCATTTTTCGAATCACAATTCAAGTAGTAAAAGCGATATTTCAACAAAACGGGCTATTTCCTATGAAAAAATACCTCAATATTTGTGGTGTATATAAACAATCACATCATGAAAAAAACAGTATTTATTTTAAGTCTATTGGTATGCTTTCAAATAGCAGCACAAACCAAGCTCAGTGTTACGCAATGGCAAGAAGATCTTCGTTTTTTACAAAAAACAATACATAAAGACTATTCGTTTCTTTTTATAAAAACAACCAAAGAAAACTTTGACACTGAAGTAGAAACACTCTATAACGACATTCCAAACTTACAAGAACATGAAATCCGAGTGGGATTACAACGTATTGTATCTCAATTTAAATATGGACATACACAAATTCCGCATAGTACAACGGCAAAGAGCGGAATTTTACCTATTAATTTGTATCAGTTTCCAGATGGAATTTATGTTGAAGGTGTTCAAAAAGATTATAAAAAAGCATTAGGAGCAAAAGTTCTAAAAATAGGAGAGACGTCTATTGAAAAAGCGATAGAGTTGATTTACCCAGTCGTTCCTGTAGAAAATGAACAATATTTTAAAGCCTTTGGTTTACGTTTTTTAGCATCGCCAGAAGTATTACATGCACAAGGTGTAATTCCAGAACTTTCAGAAACCGTTACGCTTACGCTAGAAAAAGATGGAAAAGTATTTGAGCATGTATTTAAAACCATTGATTTAAAAGAAAAGCCAAAAGTGTTTAATTTTACTATGCCGACAGAAGAATGGTTGACGGTACGCAATACAGAAAAGACGCCTTTGTATTTAAAACATTTTAATGATAAGTTGTATTATTTTGAATATTTAGAAGACAAAAAAGTACTTTATGTTCGACAAAGTTCTGTGTTTAATGACGCCAATGAAACCTTAAAGCAATTTTACAAGCGACTGTTTGAATTTATAGATACACATGCTGTAGAAAAATTAGTCTATGATGTCCGTTTGAATGGTGGCGGAAATAATTACAACAATCTTCCATTAATAAAAGGAATCATGGCAAGACCAAACATTAACAAAAAAGGAAGTTTTTACTTTATCATTGGTCGTGAAACCTTTTCTGCCTGTCAAAATTTGACTAATGAAATTACAAGATACACAGAAGCTATTTTGGTAGGTGAGCCGACTTCTGAAAACATCAATTTTTATGGAGATGCGCGAGCCGTAAGCTTGCCAAACAGCAAAATCAATGCATACTTATCATATATATGGTGGCAAGACATGCCTGCTCTAGAAAATGCCGATTGGACAGCGCCAAGCATTCCTGTGACAATGACTTTTGATGAATATGTAAATAATAAAGATACTGTGTTAGAAGCGGCATTAGCGTTCAATGCAGAAGGTTTTAAGCCAAATCCGATACAATATATTGTTGAATTATATACCACTGGACAGACACAAAAAATGGCAACAGAAATTCCTAAAATGGTACAAGATCCACGCTATGCTTTTTGCGATTTTGAAACAGAACTCAACAAACTAGGAAACATTTTATTGCAAACAGGTCGTAAAGAACAAATTCACGCTTCAGTTCAAGTATTTTCTATGATTTCACAGTTATTTCCGAATTCAGCAATGACCTATAAAAATTTAGGAGAAGCATATTTGAAACTAGGAGATTCTCAAAAAGCCAAAGAATTGTTTCATAAGACTATCACATTGGATGCAGATGGTGATATAGGGAGAAGTGCTAAAGAAATGCTTTTAAATATTAAGAAATAACACCTAATTCTATCCATAACAAAAAACCAGCGAAGTTAGCTTCACTGGTTTGATGTAATTTATTTAAAACTCATAAACCTAGTTTCGGGCGGATCAATTGTTTCTAGTGACATTCTTTATTTTTTTAAATCCATAACTAACAATATCATATAAATAATTAGATTATTTACTTATTTTTAGCAGATGAATATACTTGCCAAATCTACTAGATATATACTTATTCTTATAAGTTGTTTTGTTTTTAATTTGTCAAACGCGCAACAAAGCAGTAAAGAATTAGTATCAAAGATAAAAGCCTATAAAGTTGTAGATACCTTATCAACACCAGAAAAAATGGACTTTTATAATCGTAAAATCAAAGAAGGTAGAGCAACGAACAATTATGAGTTGTGTGCATATACCTATTTCGTTAAAGGTTTTCTTCTGTATCGATTAAAAATAGAGGTTGATACAACCAAACTTTGTTATGAAAAAGCATTGCTGTTTGCAAAAAAAAGTAATGAAGATATGTTGTTAAGTATTTTATATGCTCGATATGCGGCATTTTTAGCCATACAGGAAGAAAATACAAAAGCGTTGGTATTTAGTGATTCTGCCGTCATAGCTTCAAAAAAAGTGAAGTATGACTATGCTACATTTGAGGGTTATTTTACAAAATCTCGTGCAAATATTGCTTTAGGTAATTACGATCGTGCACTACAAAATATTTTTAATGCACAAGAATTTGCTGTAAGACCAACAGATTCTATCGCTGCAATAAAACGACTAGCTGCGGTATATTCTTATAATGGTAACTATGAAAAATCAGCAATACATTATAAGCAGAGTATTGATTTTCAGCTGCTCCAAAAAACAAAACGAGATTCTTCATTTGCATTACAATCGATGGGAAATTTATCTGACTTATATGATCAGATGAATTTGCAGTCTAAACGAAAACAACAACTCGATAAAAATTTAAAATTTTCAGAATACGTGCCACATGAAAAATACATGAAAGCGAATATTTTGAAACAACTAGCAGATTATCATATAGAGGTATCTAAAGACTTAGATAGTAGCGCTTACTATTTAGCCATTATTGATAAAGAATTACCAGAAATAAATGAACTCGGTTTTTTAGCGAATGTAAACGAAACAAGAGGCGCTCTTTCTTTTAAAAAAGGAGCCTATCAAAAGGCGAATGCTTTTTATAAAGAGACATACGACTTTTATAAAAAAGCAAACCATTTACAAAAGATTAGAGACATCTCTTTTATCTTATCAACTTCTTTAGAGAAAGCGAATAACCCAGAAGAAGCTTTGTATTATTATAAAGAGTTTCACAAAGCTAACGACAGTATCAACGATAAAGATAAGATTGAAAAGTTTAAGGAAATCGAATTAAATAATCAATACGAAAAAGAAAAATTTGAAACTGAACTTGCACATCAAAAAGATATAGCTGAAGAAAAAGAAGCGCGAAATTGGTTGATTTTTGGGCTGTTTGGAATCATAGCTATTTCAGGGTTCTTGATCTTCTCTTACGCAAGAAAAAAGAAACAAGCCAAAAAACTTGAAGAAAAAAACAAAATTATCAACCAGCAACTTGATGAAAAGCAATTACTATTAAAAGAAATACATCATAGAGTAAAAAATAATTTTCAAATAATTGCCAGTTTATTAGAATTACAGAGCAAAGGTATTGAAGATGAAAAAGCCTTAGAATTGGCGAAAGAAGGGAAAAACAGAGTAAAATCTATGGCGTTAATACACCAGCGTTTGTATCAAAATGAAGACTTATTAATAGAATTAGACGATTATATACGAATGCTAGTTGAAGATATCTCAAAAACCTATGGCAAAGATGCAACTACCAAAGTAACGTATAACGTACCTAATTATAAGTTTGATATAGATACAGCTATTCCTTTAGGATTAATTATAAATGAATTGATAACGAATGCTTATAAGTATGGTTTTGCAAGCAACGAGCAGTTATTAAATGTTTCCATAAATAAAGTAAATAAGGAAGAGTATGTGTTGGAAGTAAAAGATAATGGAGTAGGTTTACCGGAAGGATTTAATTTCGAAAAGGCAAAAAGCTTAGGATTACGTCTCGTAAGACAATTATCAAAACAATTGCATGGAAAAACGATGTATTCTAACGAAAACGGTTGTTCATTTAAAATTAGTTTTAAAGATACAGAAGCTCGAATGTTAGTGGAGTAAAGAGAGACGAGTACACAAATTAGGATTCGAAGCAACGATTAAAACAATAAAGCTTTTATTACATAAATAATTTACTACAAACACAGATAGTTGCAAAATATGTTTATCGACTTGCAACTATCTGTTCATGTATATTGCGCATCCTTAGGAACCACTTTTGTATAAAATAAGCGTATCTATCTGCATTCCATATGCATATACACAGCTATCGATAATTGTACCACCATCGCTTTCAATCTGTTGCACACTTTGCTCAAAATTTGTAGTAACCAGTACTTCGTAAGTACCAGAATCGTCACTCGTAGGAGCAAGTCCGACCATGGCTAATACAACTCCTGTTGAAGAATAACTCCAATTAATCAATACAGGTACTAAGTTATCGTCGTCTTGTTCAGTACGAATCAAACTATTAAGTGTGTTGCAAACATCGCTGGTGTTTGTATCAATAGCAACAGCGACTTCATATTCAGTTTTAGTAGATGAAGAGTCTGAATTATCATTTCCTTCTTTATAGGTTACAGCTGCGTTCCAAATCGTTCCAGAAATATCTGCACAAATAGCCACATGCAGTAGTTCATCAATAACAATATTATCAAGTTGAGTATTCATAATTCCTTGAATACTTTGGGCATCAGTTCTGTTGTCTCCTGTGGACTCCATAGCGTAACTGCTTAAATTTTGACTTGCTGTTGTTTCAGAATTTGTAGACATAATATGTTGGTTTTAAAAGTTAAGTGTATTCTTTTGTGTTGAAAATCAATTTATTACTCAAAAGAATACTTTGATTAACCCAAAATTATGATGGCAGTTTTATATCTACAATACCCAGAAATACGTGTTCTGTACAATTTATACGTAGGAAACTTTTGAATGTATATACTTCTTGTCGTTGTCGATATTCTCAAACTATTAACGATCTTTTAATAATACCAAATGATTATAATACCTACTTTTAGAAGATAAATTTTGATTTTAAATTGCCACTATGAAATCTCTGAAAACAAACATCACATCTTTACTGTTAGTACTACCAATAATCTTGTCATACGCTCAAGGTGAGATGAAATCAGTTGAAGGCTATTCACCAAAAATTGGTTTAATGGTCTACATGTTGGAAGATTTAAAAGATAGAATTACGGAACAAGTTAAAGACTTAGATAAATCACAAACGGATTTCTTGTATGATGCTAATGCCAATAGTATAGGATCATTGATTATGCATTTAGTCTCCACAGAATCATATTATCAGACCATGACATTGGAAGGTAGAGAATGGACAAAAGATGAGCTAAAGAAATTTGGTATTGCAGGTGAAATTAATGAGAAAGTAAAAAGAATACTCAAAGGTAAGCCGATTGTGTTTTATTTAGATTTATGGGATGAAGTCCGTAAAAAAACCTTGAAACTCCTCAAAACCAAAGATGATGCTTGGTTTGCTTCAAATATAGAAGAAGGACTCAACTACCATTATATTTGGTATCATGTCATGGAACATTCAGCAAATCACATGGGACAAATTGCAACCATAAAGAATCGATTGCCTAAATAATTACGCGCATTTCCTAAAAAAAAAATCTCGCAGTATTTTCTTCGAATACATGATTTTCATTGAATCGCAAAAGGTGTAGCTTTTTTTGATGCGATCAAATGATGGCAAATTATTCACCTCCTAGTGTATTTCTAAAAAGAATCTTCAATACAGGAATTGAAAATAATTTCTACAAAAACAACAACGATATTTTGTGAAGTCAAATACCTATAAAAATACGCATTATAGGTGCTATTTTATTACGGGATAACAGTAGAAAGTTACTTGTTAATTTTTCTTACAATTCTGGTATTATCTATAGCTTAGCCTTGCCAACTAATAGATCTTCACACTTACATTAACAGTGTTGCCAACACAATTTTTAACCGAAAAATAATTTACCATGAAAAAAAAACACTTTATTTATTTTTTACTTTTTTTAAGCGCCCAATTTGTGTATTCACAAGTGGAATCAAGCTATTATCCTGAAGGAAATGCGAGATCACTTTCACAAAAAATTGATAAAAATTACAAGGCCGAGAAATTAATCACAATGCCTGCTTTCAATGTAAAAGCATTAATTGAAGAAGACAAAAAGAATGCAGAATCAGTTGATCCCAAACCATATCGATTTGGAAAGGCTTTTGATACTGACATCAATATAGATGTAGCGTCAGAAGGAGAAGAAACAAAAGAAGGTAGAATTTGGTCTACCGAATTTCATTCCAAAGGTGCAATTTCTATGAACTTTGTGCTCTCAAATCTGCAATTGACAGATGGAGCAGAACTCTATCTATACAACGATACTGGAACTATGATTTATGGTCCTGTAACCAGTGAACAAAACAAAACAAAAGGAGTTTTCCTAACAGATGTAATCTTTGGTGATCATGTTACTATGTATGTCAAAGAACCTTCTGATTCAGAGCGTAGTTCTAAATTTACCATTAAACGTGTCGTACATGGATATCGAGGTCCTGATATTCAAAAAGCATGGGGAACACCAGGAGCATCTGAATTCTGTAATAATGACTTGGCGTGTTTCAGCGCATGGATCAATGCAGGGAATTCTGTAGCATTAATTCTCCTGACAAGTGGGACTGAGTGGTGTAGTGGATGCCTTGTAAATAGTACAGATAATAGTTTAAGGCCTTATTTTCTTTCTGCATTTCACTGCGCAGATACCAATTTTAACGGAACCTTAAGTACAACTGAAAAGAACAATGCTGGAGATTGGTTGTTTAAATTTGGTTATAGAAGAACGGGTTGCTCTACGAGTAATGGCATCTTTAATTTTATAATGAGTAACGGTGCTACATTTAGAGCAGGTTGGAATACAACGGATTTCTTATTGTTGGAACTTGATAGGCTTGCATATAATGGATCGCATACCTATGCTGGTTGGGACAGAGGAGCGAATGCACCTTCAAGTGGTGCCGGGATACATCACCCTGCAGGAGACATCAAAAAAATCTCTATCGAAATTAACACCTTTCAAACTTCAAGTTGGAACGGAACCAATAGCAATTGGTTGGTTAATTTTGACGATGGTGTTGTACAACATGTTTCTTCTGGTAGCCCACTTTTCAATCAAAATCAACGTGTAGTGGGACAATTACAAGGAAATCAAAATTACAATCCTTCTCTTTCGTATTGTAGGCAAACTAGAGGAGAATATGGAAAATTTAATCTCTCATGGACTGGAGGCGGTACAAATTCTACTCGTTTGAGCAATTGGCTGGATCCTTGCGGTACAGGAGCACAAACTACGAATGCTATTACCAATCCGTATATGAGCAATCCTGGTACAATTGGTTGTACAGAAAGACCCGTTACAATTTATGATCTTCCTGCAGGTGCAACACTTAGTTGGAGTAGTAGCAGTAATTTAACACGCACAACTTCACAAGGCGTGAATCCGGCAAAATTCAAAGCTAGAGGATCAGGAAGTGCCTGGATACGTGCAGTTGTTACAACGTCTACTAGTTGTGCAAGTTCATATACCATACAAAGAACAGTAACTGCAAATGGAGGAAATAGCAGCATATCTCTGTCTGCCTATAATGGCAATGGCTGGTTGAGTGCAAATGCTTCTGGTGCATCTGGACCTTACACGTGGATCATTTACGGAAATGGTGGTTCAAATCAGGTAACTACTACTTCTCCGAATCTTACCTATAACATAGGCTGTGGTGGCGGTTTCCTTCAAGTACAGGGAACAAACTCTTGTGGCAATTCAATTTATGGCTCTCAGTCCATTCCAGGTTGTTCAGGTGGTGGCATTGGATTTTACAGGATGGAAGTATATCCAAATCCAACATCAGATAAATTAAACTTAGTGCAAATCAGTTCTTCTGAAAATTCAAAAATCGGAGACAATACGTCAATACAACTTGAGAGTGCCATATTGTATGATTTTGCAGGAACCGCAGTAAAATCTATAAGAATTAACAAGACATCTGATAGAATTCAACTAGATGTCAGTGATCTCAAAGCGGGTCATTACTTCTTAAAAATTAGGGGAAAAGAAATTGATGAAACCCACAAAATAATCATTAACTAAAATATTCAATCATTGAAGGAGGCTAAAAAGTCTCCTTCTTTGTTTATTTGATGGTCACGATTTCTATTGGCATTCTCAATAAGCTCATTTTGAAGCTTCATAATCTTTAGTAAATAGAACTAGACTATAATAGAGAATTTAAGTAACTTGGTGTTTTATCTAAATTTTTAAACAAAACACGTTACATGTCTTATTCCCAAAGCCTTTTAGAATTTATTGATCAAAGTTCAACGGCATTCCATGCTGTAGAAAATTTAAAAAATGAATTATTTAAACAAAATTATACAGAATTAAAGGAAGAAGCCAATTGGTCGTTAGAAAAAGGAGGGAAGTATTTTGTAACAAGAGCAGAAGGATCAATTATCATATTCAAAACACCTAAGAAATGGACAAGTGATTATGCTTTTTCTATTATTGGAGCACATACTGATTCACCATGTCTCAGAATAAAAAATAATCCTATTTCAACAAAAGAAGGCTATCAATTATTAAATATTGAAATATATGGTGGTGTATTATTAACGAGTTGGTTTGACAAAGACCTGTATTTTGGTGGTCGAATAATTATTGAAACTGAAAATGGTCAATTAGAACAAAAAATAATAAAAATAGAAAAAAGGCTACGCATACCTCGCTTGGCAATACATTTAGATAGAGAAGTAAATAAGGAAGGATTTAAACCAAACCCGCAAGAGCATATGTTTCCTGTTATTGGGCTTTATAAAGACCTACAATTTGAAGATTGGATTAAAAAAGAAACAGGACTTTCTGGAACTATACTTAGTTGGGATTTATTTCTGTTTGATGCTGAAAAATCGAGTTTAGGAGGTATTCATAAAGAGTTCATTTTTGCGCCTAGGTTAGATAATTTAGCCAGTGTTCATGCATCATTTGAGGCTTTAAAAACAGCTGATTCTGAAAATAACAACATCCAAATGGCTGTATACTTCCAGCATGAAGAAATTGGTTCAGAATCTCAAAACGGAGCTAATTCTAACTTTTTGGAAGCTACTTTAAAACGTATTCATGGTCATATTTCTTCAAAAGAAGAAACTTATTTTCAAACCGTTGCACGTTCATTTTTTATATCAGCAGATATGGCACATGCGGTACATCCTAGTTATTCTGAAAAGCATGACGCCAATCACAAACCACACATTGGTGCTGGACCCGTCATAAAAAGTAATGCTAACATGCGTTATGCAACCGATGCTTTTTCGATAGCCAAATTTAAGCAATGGTGTAACAAAGCAAATATTCCTTTTCAAGATTTTTGTAGCCGTAATGATATTGGCTGTGGCTCTACCATTGGACCTATGACTGCAGCAAAAATAGGCATCCCAACGATAGATGTTGGAAACCCAATGTTATCTATGCATAGTATTAGAGAAATGTGCGGTGTGAAAGATCATGATGCTATTATAAAAGTGTTTACTGAATTTTATAAGAGCTAAAAGTTCGAATACTAATATCAAAGGATTCTTTACAAAAAAATAAAGGATTCAATCATTGTGTCATGTAAGTATCTTTACTTATAAAACGACAGAAAGTAATTTTGCATAACGACTTATTATGACTACATATAAAATGTGTTATAATGTTCTCGCGTTATGTTACTTTGCTTAGGCGAAAAGCAAAGTTTAATCTTCACATTTTTAAAAAGTTATTACCTAAAAGTTTCTTCAAGAAAGGTAATGGAACAATTTTTACACAAGTGACGTAGGAGGGAAGTGGAATAGTTGTGGAGTGGAATAAATATTACACAAACTGTTTCATATTACGGTTTTCCGTAAAATATTACTTGTTAATTATTCTTATATTTGGAGTTGACCATATTGAATGTTTTTCCTGATTGCAATATATATCTAATAAAATATGATAAAAATAATACACGAAAATCCTGAAAAGGTAAATACTATAGTAATATTTATACATGGATTTATTGGTGGCGAAGAAACTTGGGTAAAAGAAAATGGAAGTAAGCCTTTAATAGACTATGTTTTTACAGATGGTCTTGAGAAAAAAGTAGATATTGGTCTATTTTTATATCATACAAAACTCTTAGAGTTTTTTCCTAAAATTAGCAGAATAGCAAAATTTCTTGAGAAAAAAAAAGCAACAAAGAACTTACCAATTGAGAGTTTAAGTGATCTATTATCTACACAGTTAAAATATAGGTGTACTAATTATGAAAATATAATACTTATTGGTCATAGTATGGGCGGATTAATAGCTAAAAGATTTATTTTAAACGATATTAAACAACATTCTTCCTCAAAAGTTAAATTATATATATCATTAGCTACACCACATTCTGGTTCTGATTTAGCTACTTATGGTAAAAATATAATATCTAATTGCCAAGTAAAGGATTTAGCACCGTTAAGTAATAACATTAATAGCTTAAATCAAGAATGGGTTCAATGTAAATCACTACCACAAAGGTTTTATGCACAAGGATTAAGTGATGATATTGTACCGAAAATCTCAGGAGTATCATTTGATAGAGATAAAATAGAACCAATCTATTCAGACGATGACCATTTTACTATAATTATACCTGATAATGAAGACGATGTAATTGTACACGCACTTAGAAAAGAGTTAGGAGATTTTATAAAGAATAAAGAAATTCAAGAAATAGAAAATAAAGAAACGTTTGTAGACGAAGGTCAATACGATGAAGAAAAGTTTGTTTTAAAATTATTAATGGCCGATGTCCACGATAATTTAGTAGGAAATTCTAAACAAGCTTTTTATAGTGCAGAATTCACAGTTAGAAAATTAAATAGGTTAGGAGTTGATGTAAAAGAGTTAACTTCTCTTTATGAGAAGGTTAAAGAATTATTTATGTTAGAATTTGGAGATTTATTAAACGGAACTCATAAAAATTCTGATGCGTTAGTTACGGCTATTCATAGAAAAATAATAAACGAGGATAAAAATCATTTGAAATCATTATATACTTCACTTCAATCATTTCAAAAATTTGGAATGCTACAGCAATTAGCTTCCATAGATGATGATATTTGGTGGGCAAAAGATAATAATATAAGTTCTTTGGAAGAATTTGAAATACAAATTAAGCAAAAATAATAGTGACTAAAATACCTATATACATACCAGATTCTGAGGTTTATTTAAAATTAGGAAAATTGATATTATTATTAAACGAATTATCAACTAATTCAAAAAAAGAACCTATACTTACTTTAGAAAAAATTTCAATTTTTGAGTTTTTAACAAAACATCCTATGCTTTTAAATAGAATTCTTTATTTGAAGAATAAAGAATTAATTGATTTAAATAATTCCGAGAAATATTCAATTGAAGCATTATTCTTAGATAGAGGTCCCTTATTTAATTTTTCAACAAATAAAGTATTGCTTAACCTTTTGATAGGATATAAATTCATAAATGTGAAGATTAAAAAAGATTTTGAAGTAAATTATTTTATAACTCAAAGAGGAATAGAATACGCTCAAAATTTAGATTCCCAATACTTCAAAAGATTGAAGCGTATTTATAAAAAGATAACTCCTATAAAATCATTAAGCTATTCTAATATTAATAAACTAATTGAACCTTATCTAAATTATGGCATTAAAGATTAAAACACCTAAACTAATTGTTAGAAACTTAGTTCTTATTGGACATAGAAAAAATTACAAAGTACCTTTTAATAATGGTTTCAATTTAATTTATGGAGATTCAGATACTGGTAAATCAAGTATTTTGAATTTAATCAATTATTGCCTAGGTGCTAGCTCAGTCGATTTATATGATGAAATAGAGTTAGCTGGTGATTATTGTTTGTTAGAGGTGTTATTAACGGGAGAAAAATATACAATTAAAAGAGATATTTTTAATCCAAAGGCAGAAATTGAAGTTTATAGGTGTTCTTATGATGAAATTGATAATATCTTTCCTAAATATTATTCTCCAAATTATAATAAAGTTAGCGAAGATGGTTTTTTTTCAGAGTTCCTTTTATCATCAATGAATATACCAATTACCAAGCTAAAACAATCTCCAACAAAGGAGGATTCTAAAATGGTAACATTGAGTTTTCGTGATATATTTAGATTTAATTATTTAAATCAAGATAAAGTTGGTAGTAAAAAGTTATTAGGAGAGAACTTTGCCTATTTGACAAAATTAAAAGAGACATTTAAGTTGATGTATAATGCTCTTGATACTCAAATCTTACAATTAGAAGAGTCAATATCAGAACTAGTTAAAGAACGTAATGATTTAAATAAACGAAATATTTCAGTTTCAAGTTTTCTAAAAGAAACTAAAATAGATTCTTTAAAAGTTTTAGAAGAAAGGAAAGAAGAAAAAGAAGCAGAATACTTATTACTAAAAAGTACTTTAAAGGAAATAGATAAAAGTATCTTATCAGACAGCTCTGAACTTGATGGTTTAAGGAAAAACATTAGTAATTTAGAAAAGCAATTACTTGATTATATTAATGATCGATCTCTTAAGCAACAAGCTATTAAGCAAAACATAGCCTTGAGAAATGAATATGCAAATGATATTAGAAAGATAATTAGTACGATTGAAGTTTTGAAAAAGTTCCCAAAAATAGAGGATAAAGACACTAGTTGTCCTGTATGTGAACAAAATATTAAATTAAGTGTTCTTAAAAAGCAATTTGCAAATACCGATACAGAAACTATAAAATCAGAACTTAATGGATTAAGAAGAAGGCAGAAAGAATTAATAAAAATCCATACTAATTTAAGAGAAGATATATCTAAATATGACTCAATAATTACTTTAAATACTGAAAATTTAGATGAAATGAGGTTACAATTTGATAATCAAACTAAAGAAATTGTAACTCCTTTTATTAGTCAAAGAGATACTATATCTTCAAAAATTGGAAGTATAAATAGTGATCTTAAAAATCTTCAACATTTTTATAAAATACGCAATCAACAAACTATTATTGATGCTGAGATTGTGACTTTGGATAATAGAATCACAGTATTTAGAGATGATTTAAAAGTATTAAAAGATTCAGCTCCAAGTTTAGATAGAGTTTTTCTAAAATTAGGAACTACTTTAGAAGAGTTTTTAAAATTTGTCGGAATGAAAAATGTAACTAATATTTCTATTTCATCTAAAAGTTATCTACCTATAATAAGAAATAGAGATTATGAAAAAATTACTTCTGGTGGAGTGAGAACGCTAAGTTCTGTAGGGTTTTATCTTAGTTTACTTGAATATGCAATTAGTAATGGTGTTAATTATCCATCGCTTTTAATGATAGATACAATTGCAAAGTATATAGGTAAAACGAAAGAAGCTGATTTATCAAATACAAGTATAGAAGAGGATTTAAAAGAAGGAATGAAAGATGCTACTAAATATGAAAATATTTATAATTATTTAATTAATTTAAGCTTGAAGTCATCTGATAGTTTTCAAATTATTGTTGTTGATAACGATGTTCCAAAAACATTAGAAGAAAAACTAAAACCCTTTATAGCTAAACATTATACAACAACTCCAACAACAATAAGTGATGAAATTGGATTTATTGACGATGCTTATGAAGTCAATTACACTAGAGATAATAGTGAAGAACTTAATAATAATTTTGATGTGGATTCTTATGATTTAGACTCTAATTCTCAATTATCAAATTATATAAATATATTAGCTCTAGTTGATTACAATAACTACGAAGAAATCCCAATAATGTCAAATGAAATAATGTTTTTTACTAATTCAAATTTCAGAAATACCGATGGAAAAGAGATTACTCTTAGGAAGAATTATATTTGGCTTCAAACATTAGATAACAAAAAACTATTTATAAAGAAATCACTTAATGAAGTCTTAAATGTTTTACCAGAAAATTTTTATTGGTTAAATCGTCAATATATAGTTAATCTAACTTTAATAAGAAGTGTGAGTAATAATTTTGTAGTATTTGATGATATAAAAATCAAAATTGAATCTAATTATTTATTGGAATTTCAGCAAGCTTATAAAAACTTTATAAAAAAGTGATTTTATTTTTTTGCTATTAAATTATTTGAAATGTTTTACCGAAGAAAATCTTAATTAATACCATAAAATCTTGTCTAAAGTAATAGTATATTTCTTTTGTGAATAATTCATCTCACTCAAACTTCCCAGTTCCATAATTAACACGTTTCTTAAAATCTATAATTTCATCTTTCAGTTTCTTATTAGCGTTTTCTATGAGTTCATTTTGAACTTTCATAATGCGTAATAAATCATGAATGGCGTTTAAGTTTTCTAGTTGTGTATAAACTACTTTCTCTAAATCAGCTTTTGTGTATTTTGGAAATGGCATTGTTCTTGTTTTAAGATTAAATATTCCGATTATCAGAACAAATATATATAAAAACGGATAAAATAAAAATCAATAGTTCATAAAATCGGAATAATTTATCTTATTATATAAATTTATGTTCTTAAAATCAAACAATAATGACCGAATTAGGTTTATTCTTATCAAAAAAATCAGTAAATCGTTCCGATGTTGCTAGAAAAACAGGAATAAGTAAAACTAGACTTAGTGAACTAGCTAACAATCAAAAAACTAAGCTAAGAGCTGATGAATTATATCTAATTGCTTTAGCTATCGATGTTGATCCTTGTGATATCTTCAAAGAAATTTGCGCAGACCTTAAATTAAAAGACGAAAATTAGTCCATAAACGCAAGCGCCAAAACGACCTCAGAAAACTTTGGTCAAAACAATAGGCGAGTGAGCGTCTATATTCTAGAGATGAAGCAATATTGTTATTGAGAACTCTGTATTTTAATCGAAATCCAAAACAAGCTAAAGAACTCAAAACGCTTCTAAAATATAGCGAACGAGCCGTAATTGTTTCCAAAGTTTTATGAAGTCTTGATTTTTGTTTCTTTTTATCAAGAAAAAGACAAAATAAAAAACTACAAAAGGTTCTCATTAAAACTCAAAAGCTATTTAACATAACGAAAATCAAAAAGGTTTTTATGAAAACAAACAGTTAGCATAGTTATAGAAAATTCTTCGCAGAAAATTTTTATAATTATGCGACAGGCTAACGTAAAGGTTATAAAACTTTTTCTAACGAAATGATTCTAATTTATACAATGTTTGTGTAGAATTTCTAAAGTAGCTTTTGTGCGGCTGGAAAGCGTTGGAAAATTATTCGCATCATTTTATTTTAAATTAAAGAGCTCATGAATGCTACGCATTTGTGTTTGAAAAGCAATAAAGCATTTGCGCGCGGCAATTTTGCATAACGACAAATTATGGGACAAATGTCTAACTAAAAAGGTAATCGCTGAGAATAGCGTATTTTATTTTTTCTTAACCCAAGTACTAAATATCCTTAATAAACTAGACAGATTCTGGGATATTTAGCATAATGTAGAATTATAGCCTACAAATACATTTGTACTATAATTTATATTATGTTAAATAGAATATTTCAACAACACTACAACCTTCACCATCAATCCTATATTTCTAGTCCTCTATGGCTTTGAGTTCTTTACGATATCCAATTAAATCATTTTTTAAAGCTGTAATGATCTGTCCATAACCATTCACATATAAAAAACGTAACGACGCTATTCTTGCTTTGTGCTGTTTGTTATTCGTAAAATAATCCACACAATCGTTTTGACATTTTAAGTTGGTAATGAATTCTGTATACCAATCTTGTGTGCGTTCAATTTCTTTCAAGTTCTCTGTGATGGTTGTAAAAATTAGACGCTCTACAGATTTTATTTCTTCCAGGTACATTTTATAAGCAGAATTTAAATCCAACAATTTTTCAGATGCTTTGGTTTCGTTCAACGTTGCATTGTCAATCATCGTAATGGCGTGTGTATCGATATCCATAGTATTGACTTCAAACAGTAAGGATCCTAAAATATTTCCAAATAAAGGATTCGAACCATCTTCTGAAGTTTTCAAATAATTCAAATAATTTTGCTGCAACGTATCCAAATTCTTTTGATAAACATTTATAGCTTCAATATCTTTGTCTAATTGCTTAATAATGTTTTGTTTAAGCTCTACATTTGCATTATTTAGCTGTTTTCGCTGATTCCAATTGTTAATTCCCACAGCAATCAAAATTCCAATTACAACCAAAATAATCTCACCAGAAGCGTATTTAAGGTATTTTTTAAAGTTCTTTCCTCCCATATACTCAAAACGTTGTTTGTTAAATAATCTCATAAGCGAAAATCTGGTTCTAATATAGTAAATTATGGTGTTAGGTGTTTGGTCTTTGGTCGCTTCGCTGTTAGTCAAGCCCCAAGACCCAAGACCCAAGACCCAAATTTAACACAAAGCTTTCATTTTTTAAAACACTTAACTCAACCAGAAGCCGTACTTTTGCAAAATGATTTCAAAAAAGCAATCGCAAACAGAATTTATCATACTAATGGCATCATTAATGTCTATTGTAGCACTGTCTATTGATGCGATTTTACCTGCATTGGAATCCATCGGAGTTTCTATTGGAACCACAAATTCTAAAGACAATCAGAAGCTTATTACCATGATTTTCTTAGGTTTAGGTTTTGGACAATTGATTTTTGGTCCACTATCCGACAGTATTGGTCGAAAACCCATCATTTACATGGGATTCATCCTGTTTGTATTGGCCAGTATTCTCTGTGTCTTTGCTCCCAATCTTGAAATCATGATTCTCGGACGTATTCTGCAAGGAATTGGACTTTCGGCGCCAAGAACGATCAGTATTGCCATGGTGCGCGATAGTTTTAGCGGTGATTACATGGCAAAAATCATGTCGTTTATTGTAGCCATATTCATCTTAGTTCCTGTGGTTGCGCCAGCATTAGGAAAACTTTTATTAGATCATTATGGTTGGAAAGCCATCTTTAATAGTCAACTAATTTTTGGAGCTTTGATCATGATTTGGCTCTGGAAACGACAACCCGAAACACTTCATCCAGAAAATCAAATAAAGATATCTAAAGATTTATTTATCAATGGTTTAAAAGAATTTTTAAAATTCAAAACTTCCATTGCATTCACCTTAATTTCAGGATTAATTACAGGTTCGTTTATGGTGTACTTAAGTGCTTCACAAGACATCTTCCATAAGCAATATGGTTTGGTGGAAGAGTTCCCATACATCTTTGCAGCTTTGGCCATTTCGGTAGGATTTGCGACATTTTTGAATGGAACTTTTGTACTCAAGTATGGCATGTACAAAATGGTACGTGCATTTATGATTGCTTTTACGTCAATTCCGGTGATTTATTTGGCTTTTTTCTACGGTCAACCGAATCCTAGTGTGTATGTATTAGTTGGATTTTTTGGCATTCAGTTCTTCGCTATAGGTTTCCTTTTCGGGAATTTACGCTCGTTAGCCATGCAACCTGTTGGACATATTGCCGGCGTTGGTGCTGCCATTAACGGATTTGTATCTACGATCATGGCAGTTCCCATTGCAACCTACATCGGAAGCTTTATAGAAACGACAGCTTCTCCTCTATTTATTGGTTTTATGATCTGTGGATGCGCTTCAATCCTAATTCTTATGATTCTAAAAAAAGTGAATAAAACGGCTTCATTGTCAACAACATAGTTTGTAAAAAAACAATCTTTTAACTAAGTTTACGGCAAAACCTCGATCAACCAAAATGAAAAAGATAATTGTAGCGACTTTTTTAAGTCTATTTCTCTGTATCCCATTACTTCAAGCACAGCATTCTGTTGCACGCGATTGGAATGAAGAATTATTACATGCCATTCGTGGCGATTTCGCACGTCCCACAGTACATGCACGAAACTTATTTCATAGTTCCATGGTCATGTATGACGCTTGGGCCATTTTTGATGCTACGGCAGAAACGGTATTTTTAGGAAAAACCTATGGTACATATACCAGTACTTTTAACGGAATTGCGCCGCCAACAGATGTAGAAGCTGCACGACATGAAGTTATTAGTTATGCCATGTATCGTTTGTTAACGCATCGTTTTGCCAATTCTCCAGGTGCTGCCACTTCCCTACCGAGTTTTCAAACATTATTTGAATCGTATGGATATGATGTCAATTTTATGTCTACGGATTACAGTTCCGGTTCGTATGCAGCATTGGGAAATCACTTAGCAGATGAAATTATTGCGTATGGAATGCAAGATGGTGCTAATGAGCAGAATGATTATGCCAATGAGCATTATCAACCTGTAAATAGTCCATTGATTTTAGATTTGTACGAAGACACCAACGATATCAATCCAGATAAATGGCAACCATTAGCATTTGATGTTTATATTGACCAAAGCGGAAATGTATTTCCATTAAATACACCACCTTTTTTAAGTCCAGAATGGGGAGAAGTCTACCCTTTTGCCTTAAAATATGATGATTTACAGATTATCAATGAAGGATTTGACTGTTACGTTTACAGCGATCCAGGTCCGCCAGTATACATTCAAGAATCGAATGAAGATGGAATTGACGATCCGTATAAGTGGCACTTTGCCTTAGTTTCGTTGTGGTCTTCACATTTAGATCCTGCCGATAATACCATGATCGATATTTCACCTGGCGCGATAGGAAACTTGCCTACAACAGCTTTTCCAGAAACCTTTGAAGAATACAAAGCCTTTTATGATATTATAAATGGTGGCGATCCTAGTACGGGACACGCCATCAATCCTGTGACGAATCTTCCCTATACACCACAAATGGTAAAAAGAGCAGATTATGCACGTGTATTGGCTGAATTTTGGGCAGACGGACCAGATTCTGAAACGCCTCCAGGACACTGGTTTACCATTATGAACTATGTAAGTGATCATCCGTTAGTAGAAAAACGTTTAAACGGTTCAGGATCAATATTAGGGGATTTAGAATGGGATGTAAAATGTTATTTAGCGCTCGGTGGCGCGATGCATGATGCAGCCGTTAATACTTGGGGAATTAAAGGATATTACGATTATGTGCGACCAATTTCTGCCATTCGTTATATGGCAGGAAAAGGACAAAGTACCGATGCTTCCTTACCTAGTTACGATCCGCATGGTTTACCGTTGATTCCAAATTATATTGAATTGATAGAAACGGGCGATCCGTTAGCTGGAGATAGCGATGAAAATGTAGGGAAAGTAAAAGTATATGCTTGGAAAGGTCCAGATTATATCAACGATCCTACGCAAGATATTGCGGGTGTTGGTTGGATTTTAGCTAACAGATGGTGGCCATATCAACGCGGAACCTTTGTTACGCCGCCTTTTGCAGGATATTTATCAGGACATTCTACTTTTTCTAGAGCTGCCGCTGAAGTATTGACATTATTGACAGGAGACGAATTTTTCCCTGGCGGAATGGGAACGTTTGACATTCCACAAGATAACTTTTTAGTCTTCGAAAAAGGACCGAGTGCGCCATTTACATTGCAATGGGCAACCTATCGTGATGCTTCAGATCAAACAAGTTTATCAAGAATTTGGGGCGGAATTCATCCTCCAATTGATGATATTCGTGGACGAATTATTGGTGCGCAAATTGGTGTAGAAGCTTTTACCAAAGCCAATGACTATTTTAGTGGTGTTTTGAGTACTGAAGCGTTTGAAACTTCCTCCGTAAAAGTATATCCTGTACCATTCACAAATCAATTGACGATTCAAACAGAAAACGAGGAAATCTCAAAAGTAGATTTATACAGTATTGACGGACGTTTGCTGTTTACTGAAACGATCAATTCAAATCAAGAAACAATCAATTTACCGAACTTACAGACTGGAATTTATTTTATAAAAGGATATAATTCAACAGGAAAAATTATGCTACAAGAAAAAGTGATTAAGAACTAGTCTTTGACCAATATTACATACTAAATCAATTGATTAACATAAAAAATTGCAGAGATACATTACATGCAAGAATTGAAAACAGTTATAAAATTTGGCAATTGTAAGTTTGAAGGAGATTTTTTATCAGTAGCAAAAGGCGACGATCCGAATTTTATTCGCAATTGCGAGAAAATAATTAAAAATCGAATCTGTCATTGGAATCCAATAGAATTATTTATTATTGGTATAGATACTACTTTTTGTAATGCTTCCATTAAATATAAAAGTGATAGTTCAGATGTTTTTTCTTTTTGGAGTTCTGGTAATAAACTTAGAGTTACAAGCTATCATCCTAACATATATAGACCTTTTACAGAAATTTTTCTAAAAACGTATAAAGGATATGAGCAAAAGAATGATGTAAGTTATATTAAGAAAAGAAAAAGAGAAGAATATCGCTCATACGATTCAACTTACGGGGATAAAGAACTTAACTATGATCCTATTGATGATGGACTTATCATTTATTATACTCGAAACACATTATCCAGAGACGAAGGCTCCATAATGTGTTTTTATAGATTCTATGATGAATATAAAGCTATACTTATAAATTTGGGTAAAAATCTTCAGTGGAATGTTTCAGAATCGTGTGAAATTCCAATTACTGAAGTTCAGCAAATTATTAATATATGATAATAAATGTCAAATCGAACACAGATAAGATTCTGAAAAAATAGCTTTTCTAAGTTTCTCAACGGTGTTCGAAATGACTACAACTGATTTTTGAATGTAATCAATTGTTTTTGAATAAACCTTATGTTATTTAGGTCTTTCAGCTTCTAAACGAAGTCCAAATCCTCCTAATTGTAAACTAGACATGTTTTCTTCTATCAGTACGAGTTCTATTCCATCTTTTCCTGGTTTGTCGCTAAACTCTGTTCCAATAACAACAGGTGTTAATCGTCCATTAATCATAGGTACATTTATAATTAATCGAGATTCTCTCGTATAAAAATAAGTCTGTCCATTTTTAGATTTCACCTTTGCATTCGCCTTTTTACAAGCATTCTGTTCTATCATCAATAGTTCATTATATTCTCTATATGATGGATTTTTTCGAAGCAGTTCCAATACCGTTTTTTCAACACGTTCATCTAAGAAACGAATCCAAATGGCACTCTTTTTAGGTAATTTTCCTTTGTGTAATACCAAACGTTTCATGGTCGATTTATCTTCTGCATTTCCAACAACTCCGGTAGCTTCATACGTATCATCAGTACTGTCATCCGTATAATCGATGGTAATATTTCGTTGTCCAAGATTGGAATTATCAATAACTAAGTTTCCTGATGGAGTTGGTCCCGTATGTGGTGAAACTTCAGCTAAAAGACACGGATGCCAAGAAGTTGCTCCTACAGTTTCCGGCGGAACCATTGCTGCTGGCCATTGGAAATCATAAATAATTTCATCGCCACTAGCTTGTGTCGTTACAAACTCCTCTCCTATCAAGTACGTTCCTTGTACTAAAGGGTTTGGAATAGGATCTCCTGGATTTCCTGTTGGAATGAAATCTGTTGGATATACAAATTGCGATCCTGCGAAATGCGATAAATATAATCTGACATAAAAATTAGAAGAAGCTGTTGTTCCTGCATTTTTTACGCGAACACGTACCCAATTGTCTGAACCTGAGATTGCATTTTGATTTGGAGGATTGACTCCATACGCTGGATCGGCTAATCCTTCTACGGCCGGATCCGCATTTCTAATCCAAATATCTGGACTTCTCCAAAAAGTTCCTCCTGTCGGTACTACAGATCCGTCGTCAGACAGATTGTCTCTAATCACAAGATTCACGGCTCCTGTATCAAAATCATTAGCGGCTTGTACTGCAGCCAGAATATCTAAGCGTCCAAAACCATACCATTGGCTAAAACCGCCAACCCATTGTCCAACAGGATCTACATTGGCGCCATCAATCACTACGGCTGTGTTTCTAAGAATATCTCTTAGGTTAATCCAGGTTAATTGTGGTTCAACAGATAGCATTAATGCAGCTGCAGCGGCTACGGTTGGAGCTGCGGCAGAAGTTCCTCCAAATGTTTGTGTTCCTCCTACATCATCAAGAGAAGGTGCATCGTGACCTTGTGCACAAATGTCTATTTCTGGACCAAAATTAGACGTAAATCTCAATACTTCAACGCCTGCTCCGTTAGGTTGTAACGAATTAGAAATGGCCAATGTTCGTGGATGTGCAGCAAAGGTTCTCACTCCAGTAATTGCTTGACCACCATTTCCAGCAGAATATACGACCAATGTTCCCAATCCTCCACGACCGTAAGTGCTTAAGTATTCAAAAGTGTCGTCCATGATACCAGATAAAGCCAATCCGTCTGAACCATGAGAGCAGGATATAATATCTGCTGGATTAGGAATTGGTTCCGCTGGCCAACCTGCAGTAGTATTACCTGTTGTAAAACCAGCTGCCCATAATAATATATCTCCATAATTAACGGAACTTACATTCACTCTTTCTAAACCTATTTGATGTGTATTAGGCGCGATTCCTGCTACTGCCGAATTGTTATCCGTTAATGCAGCAATGATTCCATAAACGCCCATACCATGATCCGAAAACGGAGTATATCCAGGGACGGTACATTGTTGCATGCCCGAAAAATCGAAACATTGTGATAATTGTGGATTTCCATCCGTAAGGTTTCCGCCAATATCTGGATGATCGATATCAATTCCTCTATCTAACGAACATACGGTTACATTGGTACTTCCTAAAGTAATATTTGGATCAATGCCATTCAAAAATTGCCAAGCTTGATCTGCATTTTGGAGTGTCAGATTAGCTTGTGTGCCATACAATGCATCATTTGGTGGATCGGCAGGAAATACATCGTCGGTAATTTCTGCGATAATATCTGGTTCAGCGTACTTAACAATGTCTTTTTCATACCAAGATTCCATCAATTCCAGATGCGATTTCCAGTTTCCTTTCAAAAATTCAATCAAAAAAGCATTTCCAGCTTGAATAAACTTTCTTAAAATACGTCCGCCAGTTTTTTCTACGAGCGCATTGATATCTTTAGGCTTCATGTGATTTTTAAATCGAACCACAAAACGGTGATCAATTAACTTGATTTGATCTTTGCCCAAATCAACAGGAATACCAACTCTAACATCTCTTTCCAAGAATTTAGGCGCATTGGCTCTAATTTTATCTAGATCTTTAGGGTTTCTTAATTTAAACATCCATATAGCGCCATCGCCAGCAATGTTTGTTCCTTTTTCATTTTTAAGTTTGTATGGCTTTAGCTTAAACTGTTTACAAACTCTATCAATGGCTCTTTTTGACTCTTTTTCAGAAGGAGGTTTTATTTCAAATGTGAATCCTACGAGACTTTCTTCTGGTTGGAAAGGAACGCGATTTTGTCCCATGCGATACGATGGCCATCCTTTTTTTCCTAGATAAATAGGTGTAATTTCATTTCTTCCAGTGACTTCAAGCATTCTTGGAGGTGCTATCATATCATTCGCTGTCACAGAAATTTTATAATTTCCTTTAAGCATTTCGCCTTTATAGAGGTTTTTTCCTTTTACTCGTTTCAGTCGCGTTCTTCCCAAACGTACTAATGCTTCTTTTTCATAAGGTTTCCCTCCTGGATTATGGAGTGAAATGTGAATACTAACTTTCTCTGGTTTCTTTAGATTTTTCAGGTTTTTTTTTGATTTCATACGGTCTTTTTAGGTTTATTAATGTCATTAAAAAACTATGCCTAGCGTAGGAATAATTTTCTAAGACTACCAATGTAGACTGCTAATCGTTTAAAGTAAAGAGTTGTTTCACTCTTATTACAAGTGTAATGTCCTGAATTTCAACAGGGTTTTTCCTGTTTTTGATATATTCATGAAGTCGTTTAGGCTGATTTGAAGAAGCGAAATTAGAATGTCATTTCTGAAAAATAGCGGCATAAAAAAAGCCCCATCAGTTATTGATGGGGCTTTGTAAAACTTGAAGTATATGTATTAGATAACTTTTACGTTTACTGCGTTTAAACCTTTTCTTCCTTCTTGTAGATCGAATTCAACTTCATCACCTTCGCGAATCTCATCGATTAAACCTGAAATGTGAACAAAATGTTCTTTGTTTGAACCTTCTTCCGTTACGAAACCAAATCCTTTAGCGTCGTTGAAAAATTTTACTGTTCCTCTACTCATTGTAATATATTTAATTTTTTAATAATACTTATACACAGTCAATTACTATGCCAAGAATCAAGATAGTGTCACTATTTCAGTATTTTAATGGATTTCTTCCAAAGTTGCTTGTTAGTGATCAGCTTATGTCAGTAAAATTTACCAAGTAAATTGGTTTCGGTAGATTAATTAACTTGTCATGACAATTAACGATTGATCTTTGTCATGCTATTTTACAATCTAAGAAAGTCTAAAAATCTAACAGTTTTAAGTCAGTCTAACCAATAACTTCGCTCTCAAATACAACATTTCCTGCCAACGTTTTATGTACAGGACATTTTGCAGCAATTTCTTTTAAGCGTTGTTTCTGCTCGTCTGAGAGGTTTCCAATGAATTTTAATTTTTTGGTGATAAAATCTACACGTGCAGGTTTTTCAAGTTCAATTCCTAATTCCGTATTTTTCTTTTTACTGTGAGAAATATACACGAATACTTCTTGTAAATCCCATCCTTTACGATTGGCATACATTTTTAGTGTCATGGTCGTACAAGCTGCCAATCCTGCATATAATAGTTGATATGGCGAAGGTCCAAAGTCATCTCCACCAACTGAAATAGGTTCGTCAGCAATGAGACTATGATTTTTCATCTGAATTTTTGTGGTAAAATTATCTTCCACTAAATTCAAATGTCCAATCAATTGTTCGCCTTCCGTATCTAACATGGTGTTTTCTTGCTTTGGAAAATAACGTTCTACCCACGATCCTATCATGTTTCCGGCATAACGACTGTCACGTTCATTCATCAATAAATGATCGGCATTATCGAGCGAGACAAAACTTTTCGGATGATGCGCGTTGACATATAATTGCTTCGCATTTTCAATTCCCACAATAGCGTCAATCGGCGAATGCAGAATTAATAATGGTTTGCGTAAGTTTTTTACAATTGCAGGAAGATCTGTTTTGTCAAAATCGCTCACAAAATCTTTATTAATCACAAAAGGTCTTCCTCCAATATTTACCTGTACATCAGCATCTTCTTGTACTTTATGAATATCGTGTGAAAACAAGTGCTTTACGTGACTTACTGTGGCAGGCGCTCCAATTGTGGCCACCGCTTTGATATCTTTCAATTGAGAAGCTGCAACTAATACGGCAGCGCCACCAAGAGAATGTCCTACTAATAAACTTGGTACTTCAAAGTTGGTTTTCATGTATTCATGAACTGAAACTAAATCTTCTACATTTCCTGAAAAATGACTTTCTGCAAATTCACCTTCACTCCTACCCAAACCTGTAAAATCAAATCGAACTACACCAAAACCGTGCGTGGTTAAGGTTCTACTGATGTTTTTTACCGCATTTAAAGAGCTGCTACAGGTAAAACAATGTGCAAAAATGGCGTAATAATGCGGTTTTTGATTGGCTGGCAATTCTAAATAAGCATTTAAATTGTGGCCTTTTTGATTCTGTATTTTGAGTTTGGTACTTTTCATAAGTCTGTTATATTCTTCAACTGTATTATTGATAACAGTTTAGTACGTTAAAATTATAAAACATTACGAACTGCAAGAAAGCATAGAACAACCAACTTTATGTCGTGCCCATTCAGGACGTTTGACATACCATTTTTCATATTCTGGTTGTTCGTTGTACGGACGCTTTAAGACTTCGTATAATTCTTCAATGACCGTGTAATCTCCTTTGTTTGCAGCATCAATGGCGAGTTGTGCCATGTAATTTCGCAATACAAATTTCGGATTGACTTCATACATTTTGAATTTTCGAGTTTCGTCTCTGTCTTCTTCTTGTTGTAAGAAATCGATATATGTGGTAAACCATTTGAGCCAAGCACTTGTGGTTCCGCCAGCCAATTCTATAGGTTTGTAAAACGATTTATGTATTTTTTGAAATGCTTCTGCAGCTGTATTTTTCTTTTGAATGCGAGGCAATTCGCGGAAAAATATGGTCATGTCCGTTTCTGTCAATTGTAAATTTTGTTCTAAATCTTCAATCAGTTGTTCAACTTCCGCACTTCTTTGTGTCAAACCGATTTTTTGTGACATCATTTCCACATATTTCTGATCAAAACGTTGCTGATATCCTTCCAAGATGTCTTCTAAAGGTTTGGCATCTTCAATCAAAGGATATAAGGCATTTGCCAATTGCACCAGATTCCACAACGTGATTCCTGGTTGATTTCCATACGCATATCGATGATTTCTACTATCGGTTGTGTTTGGTGTCCAATTTGGTTCATATCCTTCCAACCAACCATACGGACCGTAATCAATGGTCAATCCTAAAATGGACATATTGTCTGTATTCATTACGCCATGTACAAAACCGACACGTTGCCAGTGTACTACCATTTCTAACGAGTTGTCTACTACTTTTTGAAAGAACGCAACGTACTTTTCTTTTCCTTCTGTTTGGATGTCTTTATGAAAATTTCGAATCGTATAATCCGCTAAATTTTTAAGATTTTTATGATCTTTTCGCGCTGTCAATATTTGAAAGTTTCCAAAACGTACAAAACTTGGAGATACTCTACAGACTACGGCTCCTTTTTCGTATTCTTGATTGCCGTCGTACAACATATCACGCATGACTTCATCACCTGTAAGCATTAATGACAAAGAACGTGTTGTGGGAACGCCTAAATAATGCATGGCTTCACTACATAAATGTTCACGAATAGAAGAACGTAATACTGCAAAACCATCTGCTGTACGCGAATATGGCGTCTCTCCTGCTCCTTTGAGTTGCAATGCCCAATGTTGTCCGTTTGATCGAACTTCTGCCAAATTGATGGCTCTTCCATCACCTAATTGTCCTGCCCAATGTCCAAATTGATGTCCGCCATAACACATGGCAAATGGATTTGTTTTTGGGTAGACTGTTTTTCCTGAAAAGACATTCAAAAAGTCTTCAGAATTTGTGTCGCGTTCCAAATCGAGCATTTCTGCGACTTCATCAGCAACGTGAATTAGTTTGGGATTCGATGGAATTCGTGGTGTTACATACGAATAACAGGCTTCAAATACTTTACGTCGTGTATTGTTTTTGTTTGGATCGGCTGGTAATTCTTTGTTGAAGGTATCTTTTATATTGAGTTTCATTCTCTAGCAATTCTTTAGTATGTAAAGATACTAAGATTGTTCTGATTTCTCATTAGATATCGTAGACGAAGTATATGGTTTATTGTACCCATTCATTGTATGAAAAAGCAGCAATCGTATCATTTTGAGTATTCATAAAGTAATACTCAAAATCTTTAGACCAGCCCGAATATATTTCCCCAATACTAATTATTTCAATAACTTCTCCTCCACTATCTTTTATATCAAAATTGATATGACGTAATAATTCAGAAATAATTCGCTCATTCACCACTAAATCCGGGAGAGCAGCTCCTCTATTCTCTTTTAGATTGATGAGTAATTTTTCAACTTCTTGAAAAAGAAATGAATACGCAACATCATTTTTAGCAGGATGTTGTTGTATGTGTATCAACACATCTGAATAACAGAAATAAAAAGAGAGTCTTCCTGTTTCAATTCTAATTTTCTCAGGACATGTTAATGTAGTTGTTTTCAATCGTCTATCATAGCGCCACGGAGGAAATCCCATTGCTAGTTCCTCATTACGCTTTAAAATTAGAAATGTAGTGTCTTTTTTTGTTTCTGATGTTATTTGATATCGTCCTCTATAGTCATTTTCAAAACGTTTGAATAATGATGTTTCAAGATTATTGGAGTCTTTATACGTTAATTGTATCTCACTTGTGAGAATTGTGAAGTCTGAACTGGTAGTACATCCAGCAATGAAAAGTATGGTGATCATGAATATTCTATAATTCATACATGCAATGCGTTTATGGGTTCCATATAAGAAAGATTCTTAAGAAATAAACGTACAAATTGCGAATCCAGTATAGTTTAGTAGTTTTACAGATGATTTTATACGAAGACGATTTTGTAATTACTGTGTCAAAACCCAACAATATGCTGGTGCATCATTCGTTGATGGCGCGAAATCAGTCAGATGAACAGACGTTGTTGGAATTGCTTCAAGAAAAGTTTGATGCATCTTATTATCCGATACATCGTTTGGACAGGAAAACCTCTGGAATCGTGTTGTGCGCTAAGAAAAAGGAATATGTTTCAACATTTCAAGCGTTGTTTGTTGAGAATCAGATTGAAAAAGTGTACTATGGTCTTGTTCGAGGTTTTTCTCCAGAAAATGGTGCGATTGATTCTCCTGTAAAAGGTCGTGATGCAAATGTGCATAAAGAAGCGCTCACACATTTTGAAACGCTCGTGAATATTGAATTGCCAATTCCTGTACAACCTTTTGAAACTTCGCGTTATAGTTTGGTAAAATTACTTCCAAAGACTGGCAGAATGCATCAATTGCGAATCCATCTTAATAAAATCAGTCATCCGCTTATTGGCGATCCAAAATACGGCGATCGTTTTCATAACAGAATGTTTCAGGAGGAATTTGACATTTCTAATTTGTTTTTGCATGCAGCTTCACTTTCGTTTACGCATCCGTTTTTAAATACACCAATGGTGATTCAGTGTCCATTCCCAAGACATTGGTATACAATTACAGAAAAATTTCAATGGAAATTACCTTAAAAAACATCTAGAAATCTACTTTTCAATATAGTAGTTATTCTTCAGTTAAAATCGAACCTTTATTATATAAAATGGAGGTAAGTCTATTTCTTTTGGCCATACGATTCTCTTATCTTGAATAGAAATCATTAAATAGATAATTATGAAAAAAAAGAATTTAAAAAGTTTAAAAATGAACAAAACAGTAATTAGCAACTTTCAGAAGGAAGCTCTTTTAGGTGGGAATATTAAAACTACTGTCGATCCAGCTTCTAATAGTCATCCACTAATTATCTGTGTTTGCCCATTACGGGGTTAATAATTTTTTTAAACGCTTTCTACTTTATAGAGAGCGTTTTTTAGTTATCTCAATTATTTCTCCTTAGTATTCAGAAAGGTATCTCTCTCATTTTAAGCTTATAAAATAGTATTCGGCATTACTTTTGATGCGATTATAGCATTAACATTAAAACCGATTTATTATGAAAATGTCCAGAAAGACCACTTCTGGTATTAACGCTGGCTCTATGGCCGACATTGCGTTTTTACTACTCATCTTTTTTTTAGTCACCACTACTTTTGATGAAGATCAGGGAATTAATAGTGTCATTGGGAAACCTTGTCCCGAAGGTACTGATTGTAATTCAGAGATTCGTACAAAGAATGTGTTTAAGATTAAACTGAATAAAAATGATCAGTTAATGGCAAACAATGAATTTATTTCTATTGATGCGTTGCGTGAAAACGTCAAAGCTTTTGTAGACAATAATGGCGATACCTCTTGTGATTATTGTAATGGAACTAAAAAGGAGAATTTATCCGATCATCCGACAAAAGCGATTATTGCTATTGAAACCGATCGTGAAGCCTCGTACAATGCCTATGTTGGCATCCAAAATGAATTAATGGGCGCGTATGCTGAATTGCGCACCACTTTAAGCAAAGCTAAATTTCAAAAAGACGTTAAAGATTTGACTAAGGAAGAACTGAAAGTATTAAAAGATTCCTACCCTTTTTTAATTACAGAAGCTGAGTTAGGAAAATAGATTTATTTTTTAGCTATTAAAAAGCCCGATACAAATCTCTGTACCGGGCTTTTCGTGTAGTTTAGTGAGCGTTTGAAATTAGTTTCTGATAAACTTTTTAGTAAGTGTATTATGTCCATCAAAAATTTCTAAGAAATATATACCTGATGGAATTTTACTGACTTGTATTTGATTGCTCACCGTTCCAGCTACAATAGCTTGTCCGTACAAATTGATAATTTTATACGTTTTTGCCGTTCCATGATCTAGTTTTATGTTTAGTACACTACCACGAACCGGATTTGGGAAGATGGTCATTGAATTAGCTCCATTGGAAGCTACAACCGTATTTGTATCTTCTTTATCTTTTGTTGTGGTTGTTTCTTGACGTGCCGCTAAAGTTGTTTTCAATTCTACTTTATCAATAGCAACATCTGCTTGCCAAGTTCCGCCAGTAACTCTGTTGAAGCGCAATTGTACACTGCCACCAACATATGCAGAGATGTCTAAATTTACATTGAGCCATTGGTTTCCTTTGTTTCCTGATTCGGTCCAAATGGTATTCCAAGACAATCCGTTGTCATTGCTAATTTCAAGTGAAATAGTCCCCATATCATCAGATCCAAACATATGGTAGCTAAAGCTGAATGATGCACTTGCTTCATTTGTTAAGTCATAACAAGGTGAATTGATGATGGCTTGTTTGTTAGGGAAACCTGTACCATTTCCAGAAGCTTCCACATAGATATAGAAGTTTCCATCCGTAGCACTTGAAGGTCCTGTATTGTTTGATGGAGTTCCGTTTGAATCAACTGTCCAGTCAATATCGTCTTGTCCAGACTGTGTCCAATCACCAAGCGTATTTTCGTAACTTTCTGTATATGGATACGTTCCTATTCCGTTTGCACAACCTTCTACTACGATTTCTTGATCGATTAAGCTGATATTGTCAATCGCGATATCTGCTCTCCATGTGCTTCCTGTTACTCTATTGAAACGTAGTTGTACATTGCTTCCTGTGTATGCAGAAAGATCTAAGTTGGTTGTTTGCCAAGCATTTCCTTGATTTCCTGTTTTTGTCCAGATAGAAGTCCAAGTAGCGCCAGCATCTTCACTGATTTCTACATCCAATGTTCCCATATCCGTTCCAAACATGTGATAGTTAAAGCTAAATGTAGCTTGTGTTAACTGCGTTAAATCAAAACATGGAGATGTTAAAATAGCTTGTTTGTCAGGATATCCTGCACCATTTCCAGAAGCTTCCACATATACATACGAATTTCCATCAATAGCACTTTCTGGTCCTGTTCCATTTGAAGGTGTTGTTCCAGAATTTAATGTCCAATCAATATCATCTTGTGTAGATTGCGTCCATCCGCCAAGCGAATTTTCAAAACTTTCAGCATATGGGAATGTATCAATTCCATTAGCACAACCCACACCAACTTCTTCTACAGTGATCGTTCGTGTTACTTCTACAGCAGCATTTCCAGCGGCATCACTTACATTATAACGTACTGTATAAGTTCCAGCTACAGCGGTATCAACCGTTCCTGTAATGCTGATATTTGCAGTAATATCTCCGTCAATATTGTCTGTTGCTGTTGCTCCTAATTCTGTATACGCATCACCTACATTTAAGTTGATACTAGCATTTCCGTTTAAGGTAATTACAGGAATTGTGGTATCTGCTAATACAGTTATCGTACGTGTTACTTGTACAGCGGCATTTCCAGCAGCATCATTCACGTTGTAATTAATTAAGTAAGTTCCCGCGACAGCAGTATCCACCGTTCCAGTAATGCTAATATTTGCGGTAATGTCTCCATCTACATTGTCCGTTGCTGTAGCGCCTAATTCTGTATACGTGTCACCAATATTTAAGGTAATTGTAGCATTTCCATTTAAAGTAATCACAGGAATTGTTGTGTCTGCTAATACAGTTACTGTACGTGTAACTTCTGCAGCGGCATTTCCAGCAGCATCATTTACATTGTAACGAATTAAGTAAGTTCCTGCGACAGTTGTATCAACCGTTCCGCTAGTGCTAATATTTGCAGTAATGTCTCCGTCTACATTGTCTGTTGCTGTAGCGCCTAATTCTGTATACGCATCACCAATATTTAAGGTAATTGCGGCACTTCCATTAAGCGTAATCACAGGAATGGTAGTATCTGCCGTTACATTTACATTTCTAATGACTTCTGTAGCTGCATTTCCAGCAGCATCACTTACATTGTAACGAACTACATACATTCCTGCTGTAGACGTATCAACATTTCCACTGATACTAATATTTGCAGTAATATCTCCGTCTACATTATCCGTTGCAGTTGCTCCTAATTCTGTATAAACATCACCAACATTTAAGCTGATTGGACTATTTCCATTCAATATGATTACTGGCGCAATGTCATCGACAAGTTCCACAACATTGACTGTTCTTGTAACTTCTGCGGCTTGATTATTTGCTGCATCTCTAACATTATAAGATAGTGTGTATGTTCCAGCTACAGCTGTATTTACCGTTCCAGTTACTTCAATTAAATCGCTAATATCACCATCTACATTATCTAGCGCCGTTGCACCAGCATCTGTATACGTGTCATTTACAAATATTTGAATTGGATTTTCTCCTAATAGTGTAATAATTGGCGCTACAGAATCTGGTTCTGCAGAAACAATGTTTACCGTATAATCTTCTACTTCACCATACGTAAAAGTTTCACAAGGTGTTGGTAATGCGTTGTATTTCATGGAAATACGAATTCTAGTTGCACCATTTGGCACAGACGTAGGAATGGTAATTGTAGCACTTACCGGCGTTTCTTGTGTATTTCCTTGTGTCCATATTTGTTCTCCAGCATCGGTAAAGTCTCCATCTTGATTGTAATCAATCCAAGCAGCATAAGATTCGTTGTATACTGTTCCTGTCCATGTTGGTGTTACTGTCAATACATATTGTCCATTTTTTACTAAATCCGTAGATATATTGGTAAAATCTGAATAGAATTGTGCTCCAGAAGCATTGTCTATATCTCCAAATTGCACTCTGCTAATAAATTCGTCAGTTACATTTTCACTCGCTGAATCACAATAGTTTAATATTACGTTTGGTAATGTTAGGAAGTTTATTTCATTGCTTGAAGCAGATTCGTTTCCAGCAGAATCTATTGCTGTTAGTCTAATTGTATAACTTGTATCAGGTGTTAGATTTGTCAATACATAATTGGTCACTTGTGGAATCGTTTCTCGTAAAGTACCATTTTGATAAATATTATAGCCAGTTACATCTACATTGTCTACAGAAGTACTCCATAATAAATCTGCCGTTGTTTCAGTAATATTTACCGCAGATAAAGCAGACGGCGCTGTTGGCGGTTCTGTATCTTGTGAAATATCTGTCACAATAGAAATGGTTTGTGATGTAGAGAAATATCCGCATGTTCCAGCAGTATACGTAATTACATAATCTCCAGGAGTTGAATTTGCAGTGTCAATTTCTCCTGTTGCAGCATTGATAGCTAATCCAGCTGGCGCAGAGAATGTTCCTGTAGTAATAGGATTCATCAAAATTGGTGTCGGATTTGGTCCGTTGATCGCATACATGCTAGCCAAAAATCCAAAACTTGCATAATCGTTGTAATGTGTGTCAATAAAGTTTAGCACTACTGCTGCATAATCTTTGGCAAAAGGCACTAAAGTTTGTGGTCTTGAATCGTATACTTGACCATTATAGGTTCCTAAGTCACGTACACGACGGTTGACTTCCGTCATGATTCCGTCAATATTTCCAGCTCCACCAGTTCCGTCACTTGTACCATTTCCTGATCCGTGTCGACGGTTGTTGTAAAAGTCTCCATCAAAATATGCGTTTCCATATGGACGTGTATCATCGCAAGTTCCTCCGCCATTGTTGGTAGCGCTTGGCACAGTTCTGTAACCATTTGTACTTCCGCAACCTGCATGACCTAAACTTGCATAGAATATTCCAGAAGCATTTTGAAACATTTCTCCAAGACTGTTATTTCCTCTTATGAGTTGCTCGTGCGTTAGATTGTTTAAGTTATTATTTACTAAGTTTCTTATTGTAGACTTATTAATAATGCTTGCTGCGTTTAGGTTTGATGAATTCAATTCGTCTGCAGTGATATTGTATCCAGCTTCTATTCTTGGAACTGAATGACTTTGACCATGTAAGTCAATATACAATCCTTTTCCCCAATTAGCTTCTACAGAGGCACTTGCTTGGTCAATAAATCCATGAAAAGCTGTCCAATGATCAGCGGCATTTGCATTGCCACAAGTTGCTTCATTAATTTCACGGTTTGGATCGAGTTTAGACCTGTGTAAATTGTTAATGATAACATGTGCATAGCAACCTGTAAGTTCAAAGATTTCTTTTTGAATTTCACGTACTAAAATGTCTGTATTGTCATCTCTTTCATTAGTTCCGCATGATCTATCTGGTAAAGAACTGTCGTTATCAGGATAAAATATCCCTCCAATTGTTTGTCCAGATTGTTGTATTCCTCCATGTGGCGCAGAAATAATAATCGGTAAGTTTCCTGGAATGTACTCAATGTAGTTACGGGTATCGCCAGCTGTTTGCTCGTAAAAGATCGATACGCCTGGTGTTTGTGCTTGCAAATAAGACGCAAGTAAACATAACACCATTAGGTGTAGAATTTTTTTCATGGTTTTTTACTAATTAGGTTAAGTTCAAAGAGATTATTTTGGGGTAAATAACCTGTTAAAACAGTCTTTATTTTTTGAAAAATTCATTCAGGGCAAAATGTGTATTTTCAAGGGCTATTTTAATACTCTTATAAAGCTAGCGTCATTTAAAATGATCTCCAGACTATTTAGTTGACTGTACTTAAACTATCGTTAAAACGCATGTTATTATCGATTAAATACACTTTTTTAGGTTTAAATGCATAAAAAATGTAAAAAACTTAAGAATTATTGATTAAATATTTTTGGTTTTACCTTATCTATTTTAGGGTTTTTACTTACGTTATTGCATATTTCGGAATGTTAGGTCTTTTTTGTTATTTTTTTTTCATAAAAAAAGCGTCTTTTTTCAAAAACGCTTGTATTTAGTAAGAAACTATGTATTAGCTCTTTAAGGATTCCACATGAAACATTGGATTCTTATTGAATTTTTTCCAATCATCTTCCAAGGCATCATAAAGTGCATCCATGTCTTTTAATTGTTCTTCAGAGAATTCAATTTTGCTATTTTTCAAGTCAATTATATAATCCATCAATGTATAGCAAATTGTAAACTGTCCGCAAGCAATCAAGGTATCCATACGTCCTTTGGCAATATCTGTTTTGTCCCACCAAAGTGTTGTAGGAGTTTCAGAAGCTGTTAAGGCTACATTTTCTAGCAATGTAGATGGTTTTGTCGTAATAGCTTTGTTGAATGGTTGCCTTCCATAAGCAGTTTTGGCTCCATTGAGTTGATATACTGTAGAAGTGACAGACCTGAATTCGCGTCCTTTTTTAAAGTATAAGAACTTATAGTTTAGACGTCGTATTTGTTTTAAAAAGATATCGTTTACCATCACAACAGTTGTGCTGATGCGTTCTGTAAGCATTCGCTGTACCAAATCTAATCGTAGTTTTCTAAAACTCAAGACATCATCAACTAAAGGTTGTGGTACATTTTTTCGGAACATGGAAGAAACCCAGTTTACAGCAAATCCTTTTACAATGCCTGCGCCAATTCCAAAAACCGTCAGTAAAATTCCAACTCCAGTAATAATTCCACCAATAATGTATAACGCTGGCCACGATCTTCCACTGATAATTTCAAAGGAATTGAGAACGATCATCAAAACACCAATCAATAATAAAATCCAATAGAGTGGTTTTACGCCAAAGTAACTAAGAATGTTTGAAGCTTTGGTTTTTATATTTTCACCTTCATAAATTGCTTTGGGTTCTGGTTGCCAAGGTGTCATTTTATAACTTGCCACATCACTTACAATGATTAAGTCTAGCTCACGCTTCTTTTTAGGATCATCTTCATCTTTCCTGCGTTCACTAATACGTAGCATACTTCCAATCCCTTGATTGTCAGCAATTCCACCATCCATAATTCCGACTCCATCCGAGAATAATTCTAAATTCTTTACCGATTTGTAGTTGCTGCTTTCTTGATCTCTTATATAATCATCCGGAAAAACCAATGGTTCAAATCCTAATGGAAAACACGAAGAAGATGCTACAATATCAGCCAGTTGTATTTCGTTTTTTATTTTAGTGACTTCTGATTTCCCCAAAGGATTGTTTCCAAATTTCCCCGTATTTTGAAAGCGAAATACCAACCCAAAAGAAAAATCAGTTGCGTTGAAGCAGACATATTTTAGATTTGGAGAAGTCGGTTCTGCAAAAATTTTAAAATCATCCTTATAAATATCCATTTCTGCATACGTCAAAGCAAAAGCGTTGATAAGTGAACGTTTTTTATGCGGATTATCTCTCCAAACTTGGTCATCGCTCAGTTTTGCAATGGCCGTTTCTAAAAGTTTGTCTTTCCCAGGTTCAAAATTGGTGTAAAATTTTTGAAAGAAAGTTTTAAAATCAAAATTAGGATCTTGCACTGCCTTGGAATAAGCGACACCAAATAAGGTTCCACCACTTACTGTACTTACAGCTTCCACATTGTCTACCAACGAGTGATTTTGATACTGTATTTTTTCTAGGTACGATACAACACCAAGCGAAAAGAACGTAGCGCGATAACCGCCACCACTGAAACAAAGCCCGATGCTTTTAAATGGAATAAAGTCTTTTGACATAATAGTAGTATATGGTTAGTTTTTGTTAATTATTGTACTGTGAGGTTATTTCAATCTTGGGGAAGTCTCTCAAATATACTCATTTTTAACTATATAAAAACCAAAAGGAAAGCTTTAAAAACACTTTCCTTTTGGAGCACTTAATAGTTGTTAGTATTTGATTCTGAGAATCCTACAGAGGTCTATTTCTTTTTTATGGCGATATCTGGTGCGGTCAATACGCCCCAAGTTGCTTGCATTTTAGCAATATGTTTGGTGGCTTTCATTTTTTCTAAAATGTTATTGACTGCATTATAGGCTGAATCTAATGCACCAACAATCCAGCCGTGATGTACAGAACAACATTCTCCTGCAAGGTTGAGAGTTCCGTTAAATTCTGGAGTTAGTAAGGTTGGATATAAATTTTTGAATTGCCCAGGATTGAACAATGCAAAGGCTCCGCCTCCTGCATGTTGATCCCAAAACCATGTTTTTGTGTTTACACCATCTTTATAGCCCGCAAAATGTTTGTAAATGTCAACTTCTGGATACATGAATTGAATTCCTTTTAAGCATTCATTCACACGTTCTTCATCAGACAATGCGCCCATACGTTCTGCATCTTGTGCCCAGCAATAAATTTGCAAGACTCCTTTTTGCGCATCGTATCCGTACGATGGATATACAATCTGTCTGTTAGGTCTATCACTTGCAGAAACTCCTAATCCGGTTTCATATTGACGTTCTCCAATGTCTTTCCAGAATTGTGTGTTGAATGTTATAAATGCTTTGAACGATGGCATATAGTTACATTCGCGCAATGCTCTTGATTTTGAGAAGGATAAACCATCAAAGAAGTTTTTATGTTTTTGACCGTTTAAATACGCACCATTTGGCAACGTACTAATCACATATGCATATGCTCGTTCAATAGTTTCGTTTTTGTCATTTAAGATGGATAAGCGTATGCCTCCATTATTTTCATACAAACTTTCATCATATCGAGCTGTGGTAACTCTATGATTCATAAAGACACGTTCTTTTGAGGTAGAAGGATCTAATTTTGTATGTGCTTGTCCTTTAGGATCTGCTGGCGGTACAGAAGCTGGTGGTTCTGCGTCTTTGGTTAGGTTTGGTGGCGAATATCCATATTCGTTATTTGCTCCTTTTTCCATACCAATTAGTACTTTCGCCAAATTTCCATCATCAACAGTAACTCCATTTTTAAGATTTAAAACGGCTTTACAAGCATCTGGAAAGTGCTGCATTCCTTTGTCCATCGTAATCATATAGATATTTGGATCTGACGGATCGTACGAATTTTTACTTCCATCCCAATCGTATACCGCAATGACCATTTCCACAAAAGAAACACTGTACATTCCTGTTCCAACATTCAAGGTTTCCAAATAACTCGCTACATTGTAGGAGAGATTCTCGCAAGGTGCTCCCATTTTTGGATCGTAGTATTCTTCTAAATCCGCCAAGGTAAATACATTTGTTAAATATGCCCACATTGAATAGTTATCATAACGCATCAATTTGGCAAATCCTGTTTGAAAAGATTTGTCAATAGCTTCTAAAAATGGACCGTTTACTTTATCTAAAATGACATTTATAGGTAAATATTCATTGCCGTTTTCATCCGTTTTTGGAGTCACCCAAACTTCTTTCAAATCGCCTCCTTGATCTTTCCCAAACTGTAAAGAGTTGAGACTTGCATTTTTGGCAATGATTGGTTTTTTCATATCATTATAACGCAAACGCTGATAGTCTGAGTTATAATAGAATTTTCGCCAACGCAGCATTTTATCTGTTAATCCATTGCGTTCTAGTACATAATTTAACGACAAGGCTAAATGTTGTACAGGCAACATATCTTCTGAGAATTGTGGAACGCGCATGCCTCCTACTTCTCCATATAATCCTTTGTTTTCTTGACTATTGGCATCATATTCCGTAGAATACCAAGTATCAATACGTCCGCCAACACGATCGGAAGCTTCAAAGATTTCAAACTCAATATCGAGCGATTGTAGAATCAATCCTGCATACATTCCAGCAAATCCACCACCAATAATTCCTACTAAAGGCTTTTTTTGAGTATCGTCTTTTACTTCAATAATTTGTTCTTTCAGCAATCCGATGTTTTTGACATCAGAACGTTGTTTTAGTAAGGTTTCTTTGTAGTCGTCTCCGTAATTTTGAATAATCCAATCAGAAAAGGCTTTACGAACAGTTCCTTTCTTCTTTTTGCCCTTTCCGGTAGATTGATTTCCAGGGCTAAATGATAAATAACTCATTTGTTTTGGTTTTGAGGTTAGTGATCAGTTGTTCAACTGATAGTTTCAAAGTTAACGAACTGAGTACAGATGAACAATAGGCATTTTTACGTGATTTTAATTTGACTAACGTGAGAATTATACCATTTGCATCTAAAAAGCCATTACTGCGAACAATAATGGCTTTTTGATTGATTGATGAGAAAAGTGAGGTATTCTATTTTTTGTAGCGTTCAAGCAGTGTTTGCATGTCTTTGTCCTTGTTTTTAACTGCATAATACATTGGATAATCATTATGACGAGAAACCAAATACGGATCTGCACCAGCTTCTAACAAAATTTTTGCTACTTCCTGATTCTTGCTACGTACCGCTTTTGAAAGTGCAGTCCCAACATTCGGCGCTTCTAGATCTACCTTTGCGCCTTTGTCTAGCAATAGTTTTACAATATCGGTATGTCCACTGCGAGCTGCATAAATCAACGGAGTTCCTACATTTGTAACAGCTTTATTGATGTCAGCTCCTTTGTTAAGTAAAAGTGCAATAATATCTTTATGTCCATTGCGAGCCGCATAAATTAATGGCGTTCCAACGTTTGCTACTTCTTTATTAATATCAGCACCTTTGTCCAATAGTAAATTTAGTATTTCTTTATGTCCCTTACGCGCGGCATATAACAAAGGTGTTCCTACATTAGCAGTTCCTTTATTAATATTTGCTCCTTTGTCTAAGAGCAATTTTACAACTTCTACATTTGCGTTTCTAGCTGCGTATAACAATGGCGTTCCTACATTCACAACTTCTTTGTCGATGTCAGCGCCTTTGTTTAAAAGTAATTTAATCGCTTCTATATTGCCATTTCTAGCGGCATACAATAACGGCGTTCCTACATTCGCTACTTCTTTATCGATATCGGCACCATTGTTTAGTAACAATTTAATAGCTTCCGTATGTCCATTACGAGCAGCGTATATCATTGGTGTTCCTACATTGGGCGATTGTTTGTCTACATCAGCTCCTTTTGCCAATAATAATTTTATGACTTCTGGATGTCCTTTGCGAGCAGCATAAATTAAGGGTGTTCCCACATTGGCCACTTCTTTATTAACGTCTGCGCCTTTGGCAATTAATAATTTTATAGCTTCCGAATTGTAAGTACGCGCGGCATAAATAAGCGGCGTTCCAACATTCATCACATGTTTGTCTGGATCAGCTCCTTTGTCTAATAAAAATTTAACAATTTCAATGTCTTTACATCTCGCAGCTCCAATCAAAGGTGTTCCCACATTCATTACTGATTTGTTGACATCGGCACCTTGACCGTGAATGTATTTTACAGCGTCTAAATGTCCTTTTAATGCTGCGGTAATTAATGCGGTTCCGTGATTTGTATAGGCTTTGTCAATAGAAATTCCATTGGCTACTAATAATTTTAAGAATTCCACAGATCCTTCTGCAGCAGCTGCGAATGCTGGTGGTTCGTTTTCAGGAGAAAAGAAATCTGCCTTTGCTCCAGCTTCAATTAATAGTTTTCCAACCACTAGATTTCCTGTACGTGCGGCCGCCACTAACGGTGTTTGCGGTTTTCTGTTTCTGTATATATACTCATCTGTACGTTTTTCAACATAACCTGCATTTTTATCGATACAGTTTGCATCTACCGTTTTTAAAAGTTCTTTTACTTTGGCAACATCATTGTCTGCAATGGCTTTTAATAAACGTGCGCAATCCGATGAAGCTTCGATTTCCGCAGCTGTCAAGGTTTTTTGCGTTGTTATCTTTGGAGTAATTTCGTTTGTGGTGATTTCTTCTTTTTCAGGAGCATTCGTTATAGCAGTATCTATAATAGCATTTTCAACAGTAGCGGCTGTTAATGGCTTGTTTAAGAATAAAATTAAAACGATTAAGGTCGGTGCTAGGAAAGAGTATTTCCAGTAGCTATGCGGATTTGATTTTTTTGAATTCATCTTTACGATTCGTTTTTTGATTAGTGATTGATTGTAATTCGTCGTGATGGTTAACGGCTTTGTATACGTGGCAATCTTCAGTAAACTCAGTTGATACTGATCATTTTCAATCGTTTCGGTATTTAGTAAAGTAGCATCTGTTTGGAATTCGATGTTTTTTTCAACGGATTTTCGGTACATCCATACAAACGGATTGAACCATAGAAATACTTTGACCAATTCAGCAAATAATAAATCTACACTATGTTTTTTGTCTACATGAACACGTTCGTGCGCTAGAATTTGTTCATAAGTTTCATAGTCATAATTTTCTGGATTGATGAAGATATAGTTGAAAAAAGAACAGGGTTCTTTGATACTCGGATGATTGATAATGATGGCATTTTCATCGTGAATTTTGTCATCACTACGAATAATTTTCAGCCAAACGCTCAACACTTGAAACAGCAAATGCAAGGCAAATACAATGACACCAAAGAAATAGATTCCTAAAATCCAATCTAATAATGACAACGAAGGTTTTGAAACTGCGGAAATACTAGCATTTGTAGTATTTTCAACGATTTGCTCCTCTTCTACTTCGGTAAGCATTATTTCTGGTGTATCTCCTTCTTTTGAAACAGGAATTGTATGTGTTGTTGCACTTTCATGGGTTTCAAAGGACGTTATGACTTCTGAAACATAGCCTTGATGATTTACCAATTGTGGTACCGAAATAAAAGGTAAAATAAAGGCTAATGCTAGACAGCTGATTAAATACCAACGGTTTACGGTGTAGAAACTTTCTCTTTCTAGAAACAATTTATAGAATGCTAGAAAAACGAATAATGCAATGGATGCTTTTAGAAGAATGGCGATCATGATTTCTTGTTTTTGTTTGATTTAATCATGTGTATCAATTCTTCAATTTCTGCTTCAGAGAGATTTTCCTCTTTGGCAAAATACGCCATCATTTTCGAAAAAGAATTGCCGAAAAACTTCTTTTTGATGCTTCCCAAATTCTCATCACGATACGCTTCAAAATCGACTGCAGAACTGTATTGATGCGTATTCCCGATCATTTCGGATTGCAGAACTCCTTTCTTTACCAAAATCTTTACAATAGTAGCTACCGTATTGTAATGTGGTTTGGGTTCTGGAAGTTGTTCAATAATATCACGAATAAAAGCTGTTTTCAATCGCCATACGATTTGCATAATTTGGTCTTCTCTTTTCGTTAGTTTTTGCATAATTTCTACAAGATTACATTACAAACCTACTAACTTTTTAGTAGAACTACTAATTTATTAGTAGGTAATTTGATTGAAATTTTGTTAAACAGATTTTAAACAACTGAAAAACAATCATTTAAAACTACTAATTTTTTAGTAGAATTCAACTTAATTACGTCATTACGAGGAAGCATGACGAAATATTTAGATTGAACATCGTTGAAATGATCTGTTTCTTCAAATAACGAATATGTACTACAATACACAGACTACCACGTCGCTTTGCTCCTCGTAGTGACGTATCTTAACAGTATCATTATTTCAAGTGATTTACCTGCATTTTATAGAGTTTTTGAGAATTACTATGATAAGAAATATACATATTTCTTCTTCTAAATAATTGTTTACGTCATTGCGAGGAAGCATGACGAAGTAATCTGCTACTTTAAATAACGAATACGTTATACGATAATGAGACTACCACGTCGCTTTGCTCCTCGTAGTGACGTATCTTAACAGTATCATTATATAAATACTACCAGTTTATGAATCTCAATACGTCACTTCGAGTGAAATCTTGCAAAGATTTTGTATCGAGAAGTACTTCAAAACTGAAAATGTAAAATACTAAATTTCACATGTAAAAAGTCCTAAAATCAAAGCTGTTCTCGATAGTTCTACTAAGCATGACGAAGTACGCCAAATCACAGATTTAGTACTCGAATTGACGTTTTAGTATTGTAGTTGCTGGAATTATATAGCTTAAATTCTAAAGATTACCCTTGTCTATATGGAGTAACCTTTTTTATTTAGAAGTATCATTGTCATCATCTACTCTCCTATCCATAATACGTTCGTAAATTTTCTTGACTTCTTTGGATAATGTTGAATCAAATTCTGGATCGTTATCTTTTTCAATGGCAACACGAATGGCTTCTTCAATGATATACCACGCCATATTTCTATTTTTAAAATCCATCACAGGTTTGGCAGTGTATGGAAGTGCTGTATATGTTCCTAAATTATATTTAGCATCTTTTCGTTGCCAGCGACAGAAATCTAAAATGATGGGAATGATTTTGACTTGCTTGCTTGGCATTACGTTGTCTTCAATTTCTTGTTGACGACGTGCAATAGCCGTTTTGATTTCGTGTTCTTTGATGTATTTGGTAGCTAAAAAGTTGGGACTCACCATAAAAAAGATAATATCAGCTTGATTGAATTTCTCTTGAATTTCTTTATTCCATTCTGTACCAGCTTCCAATTGTGAGCAATACCAAGGGTTTTCAATCAATCCATCGTCATGTAGTGGTACTAAATTTTTGATAAATTCATTCACTAATTTTAAATCGTCTTTGGAATAACTGATGGCTACTTTTTTTAGAATTCCTTTATGTTGATTATCTAAATATTGATTGAATTGAAATACTGAAAATGTTTTTTGAATAGAGCTATCGTCATAATCAAAGGCTTTGATTGTATAGATTCCATTTGCAACATTATCATTGAGTTGCTGTACATGTACATAGTATTTTCCATCTACGCTCACACCTATTTTTATTTTAGTACTATTCCAGTTCGCATTTTTAGGTCTGTATTGTTTTCCCTCCATTCGTTTTGAGATGACCCTACTTTCAGTATCTTCTACTGCTACTAAATTATCTTGATCATATAAGCTTCCATCAGCTTCTTTAATCGTGTTTAATATAAAATCGACCACATCCTTCTGTAACTGCTTATTTTTTTCTTGCTGATCTCCATACAATAACAAACGCATTTGTTTTCGGTCATATTCTATCAATAATAGTTGTCCATCTTTTTCAATAACCAAGCCTTTTTGCCAAAACATATAAGAATCATCTTTTTTGATCACACCCGCATACTCTGAAAAAATATCGAGCAAAATACTATTCATCAAATAATGATCGGTGGACACAATAATGTTGGCAATTCCAAATGTATATTCTTTCAATAATTGCAGCCAAACAGGTGATTCTTCTGGTAAATATTGTGGAGCGAACCAATCGCCTTCTTTGGTTTTAAAGATTAATTTAAATGCACTTAAGAGTGTTTCTAATTCTTGGGCAGATAATTGTAGTTTATTGTTTTTTGCAGCTTTGGTTAACTCGTTTGTTATTTTTCCATTCTTATTTTTAAGATTTGGATTTAAAATTTTATCATAAATCAACTCTAGTAAAACTTCTGGTTTTAAAAATATTTTTTCTGGAAGATGTTTATGAAAATATAATAAACAACCTGCTCTATGTAGCGTTTGTAAAATGACACCATCTTTTTCGGAAAACTCTTCTTTATAGGCTTCAAGTGTCCAAATGGCTTCGTTTGAAGCTACTAAAGCATCTCTTATTTTGGTATAAATTGGTGGATAGGTATTTTTTTGATACAACATGTCAATACGTTCTTCCAACAATTCAAACATGCCTTGTAAGCGTTTTTGATACAACAAACTTACCGAACAGGCATTGAGCATAAAAGAAGGTTTGTCATTATCTTTTTCTTCATGTGGTGAATAAATATTGAACTTATTCAAATAGCTAGCTGTTGGAAAATGTGAATAGAATTCTACGCTTTTATCTTTGTCTGCATGATCAATATGAGTTTCCACCAAGACCATTTCGATGGCATTTTTACCTTTACTCAATTGCTCCGCACAGCGCAACCAATAGTCCAACTCAAAGACTTCTTCATTTTCTTTACGGGTTTCTGGTGGCATTTTTGACCATAGCAATACATGCAATGCGCCCGCACTAAAAAACAATTGATGTGTGGCATGAAAATATTCTTGTCCTCCAAAATCCCAAATATGCAAACGTGGCATTATGTCCTGTTCTTCGAACTCTTCATAGACCAAACCATGTGTAGAGTCACTATCTTCAGGATACGCTTTTGTAATTTCCTTAGCTGTATGCCACTGTTTCCAAAAGTCTAATAAATTAGATTTCCCAATATTGGTATTTCCTAATAGCAATATTTTGACATCTTTTATGAGAAGTTCTTTTTCTTCATTTTTTTGAGACTTTTGTTGCTCTTGCAATCTTCGAACAACTTCTTGCGCAGAACCTTGTAGAATATCTTCCTTAACATTTTTAATGGGATTATTTTTAAGATTTAAATATCGTAATGAAGTTAGATTCACGATACTACTAATATCTTGAATTTTATTATCAGAAAGATACAAATCAATCAATGACGTCAACTTGGAAAGTACTTGGATATCTTGAATTTGATTAGAAGAAAGACGCAACTCATTCAATGAAGTTAACTTAGAAAGTGCCTGGATATCTTGAATTTGATTAGAAAAAAGAGACAAGGTAGTCAAAGAAGTCAGCTTAGAAAGTCCTTGAATATCTTGAATTTTATTATCAGAAAGATACAAGGAAGTCAAGGAAGTCAATTCGGAAAGTGCTTGGATACCTTGAATTTGGTTAGATCTAAGATACAACGCAGTCAAGGAAGTCAACTTGGAAAGAACTCGGATATCTTGAATTTTATTATCAGAAAGATGCAACCAAGTCAATGAAGTCAACTTGGAAAGTGCTTGGATATCTTGAATTTGATTAAAAAAAAGAGACAAGGTAGTCAAAGAAGTCAGCTTGGAAAGTCCTTGAATATCTTGAATTTTATTATCATAAAGATACAACGAAGTCAATAAAGTCAAGTTAGAAAGTACTTGGATATCTTGAATTTTATTATCAGAAAGATGCAACCAAGTCAATGAAGTCAACTTGGAAAGTGCTTGGATATCTTGA
>NZ_CANLEA010000014.1 GCF_947489565.1 uncultured Kordia sp.
TTTAATGTTTAATGTTTAATGTTTAATGTTTAATGTTTAATGTTTAATGTTTAATGTTTAATGTTTAATGTTTAATGTTTAATGAAAGTTACTTTTTTTGATCTTATACAACGTCACTTCGAGTGATTTTTCAAAGAAAAATAGTATCGAGAAGTACTTTGAAACTCTAAATATTAAATTGCAAAACTAATAAACTTCATAGCTGATCTCGATACAACGAATCATAGATTCGCCACTCGATCTAACGGTTACAACATATCAAAATCTAAAAAATCGTTAATTTGAAATCAAATAATGGAATTCATACAGAAACTACAAAAAGCTTTTGAAGCTAATGCCAATGCGGAGAATCAGTTGCAAATGCAAGAGTATATGCGTAATTTATTTCATTTTCATGGGATTAAAGCACCTTTACGGAAGCAATTGACCAAAGAGTTAGTCGCTGAATACAAGCCTTTTCTTCAAAAAAACATTCGTGATGTCGTGACCAAATTGTATAATTTGCCACAACGTGAATATCATTATACTGCGATGGAATTGTACCAAAAGTTTCTGAATAAAAAGTATGAGCAAACGGATGGGCGTTTTTTTACACGCATGATTACGACACATTCTTGGTGGGACAGCGTTGATTTTTTAGCAAAACATGTATTTGGAAAGTATCTGCTTCAATTTCCTGAACAGAAACGCAAAATGCTTGATTATTATTCCGAAAGTGATAATATGTGGCTGAATCGTTCTGCGATTTTATACCAATTGAGTTATAAGAATGATACAGATGAAGCGGAATTATTCAAACAATGTACTTTACATAAAGAATCTGAGGAATTCTTCATTCAAAAAGCGATTGGTTGGGCATTGCGTGAATATGGAAAAGTTCAGCCTGAAGCTGTATTGAACTTTGTGAAATCTGTTACACTGAAAGAATTGAGTGAACGGGAAGCGATTCGAAGGATTGTTTGAGTTTTAAATTTTAAATGCTGAATGTTGAATTGTTTTAGCTTGTTTCTTGTTTTCAATCCTAAATACTCAATTTACAAATAAAAAAGCATCCGTAAGTTTATAGCTTACTGATGCTTTTTCTAAATCGGTTATATTTAATTTTTTGGACCGTTTAACCAATCGTGTTCACTAATAGTTACTTCGGGTGCACTATGCTTTGAATGAGAACTTTTGAGTCCTAAATCAAAGTATTTGGTTTCCGTCTCTTTATTTTCTGTCACTTTAGTTACAGCCCCAACTAATTTTCCATCGTCCATCATGTATAACATTTCTATTCTAGAAAAAACTTTTCTAATGTCATCATTTGCTCTTGCATGTTTTATGCTACTGTATAAATTGTGTTCTTTATGTCTCAAATAAAAACCTCTTTGATTATTATCTATTATAGAACCACCATAATTTCTACTATAAAATTGAAATGTTTTCCCTGTATATTCTCCACTTGTCCCTACTTCATAATAAGCTGAATAATTTTTAAATTCTAAATCTTTTTCTTCAAGGTTTCCGCCGGAAGTCCATATATTAGAATCGTTTTCCCCATATTTACATTCCATTTCTCCTTTTGGCAAAATTTTAAAGTAGTGTTCTTTATTGGGTGACAATATATATTCACCTTCATATAAAACATCTTTTTCATGAAGAGTATATAAAAATAATCTTCTGTTGTAATCTTTAGTTGTTTCTGAGTTTATATATGGAAAGTTATAAACAGAGTCCAAATATAAGTCTTCTACATAACGCTGTGTAAATACAAAATTATCGTCTTTTTTATTTTCATTTTTACGGACTAGCCTATTTTGTTGAATACACAATTTGAAAATTCCGTCATGCTCACTTTTAAGATTTGCATCCCAAGCCTTCGTAATACCTGTACTACCTGGCACTTTATCATTTATGATTAAATTACCATCGTTTTGTAATAATAAATGTCTTGGATACGATACTTTTAAATTATAACCGTATAAATATTCTTCTTCTGATAAATAATCGCCTTCTTTTAATATTCTATGAATTAAACGCCTTTTTTCATATTTTATCTTTCCTTCTGTTTTAGTTGTTTGTTTTTTACTTTTTGGTTTTTGAAGTATTTGTATTGAGCCATTATCATCAAGCCATAGTTTAACCATCCTTTTTTGAGGGAATTCGCATGAAAAATTATCTGCATATTCAGGATTTTTAGTATCCGAACAATACTCAAACTTTAATACTTTTTCTTCTAAGTAAAGCCTAGCTTTTACATTTTTATGTTTTTTCTTGTCTACACTAGCGAATAACCCTAAACGCCATGTTATTTCTTTAGTTTTGACGTTTTCAACAACCAAATCATCATTTGCGTAATGTAATTTATACTCTCCATTCGGAGAATAGACTTCATCACCAATTTCGAAAGAATTATCTTTTATTTTATGATTAATTTTTAGAAAATTATCCAAATCATACGCTGGCTTATCTATTTTCCCTATATAATCTGGCCATTTATATACATAAGCGGTTGCAAAAAATTTATTGCCTTCTCTGCGTTGAATTTTATAATCAAAATCATTTTCGTTTCTGTGAAGTCTCCATATAGTTTGGTTAAATTTTAATGTTGTATCATTAATTTTTAACATAAATGTATATTTTCCAAAATTGTCATGTACTTCTGTATGAATTTTAAATTTGTCATTATTATAGTTGTATGTTTTCTCCTTCCCATCATTAAAGCCTTCAACATCGGTGAATAAAAATTCTAATTCATCCTTAAAAATATAATTTTTCTCTTTAGAATTTTCGTCTATATAATAATAATCATACGGAACTGAACGCGCTACTTTATTTTCACCATCTTTGTCAATTAAACTTATGGTATCATTAAAATTTAATTTAAATACTACTTGATCTAACACAGGTAATAAAACGTTTCCACGCGATTGTTTATCATAATTAATAAGTTTGTCTTTCCCGAGATTTACTGCAAAGTATTGACTGAATAACTCCTCTTTTTTGTTGTCTCTAAATCGTTCTTCTTCATCAAAATAAATCCATGCTGGAATATGTTTTGCTTTATCTTGAAATTTTAATTTTAACTTGCCTTTTGCATCTGGTTCTACTTCTGCCAACGTAAAAGTATCTAGGAAAGTAAGATTCTCGCTTCGAGATGTGTTTACATACTTAGCATATATTTCTAAGTTATTTTTACCAATTACAGACTTTTGTAATAGTTTTACATGCATTTGCAAAGCTACTATTAAACCATCATTATTAGCTTGTTGCATTCCAAAAAGGTCCATTAAAACAGTCTCAAACGTATAGCCCTTTTTTTCTTTTGTTGTAGGAGAACTTGTTTTTATGAAGCCAATAATAGCATTGTTTGCAAAATGTAATTTCCTGTACTGAGCATATAGATTTAGTGTGCTATCTGCTACATTGAACAATTTAATAACAGAAGCCGTAGTTTTTCCAAAGTTATCAGTACTATCATTTATTAGCCTGTAAAAAGGTGATTTTGCTGAAATTGATTCTAACCAACTATAGTCTGGTTTTGTAAAGTCATAAGTACTAACATCGGAATTTCCACAAATGAAATAATTCATCATTTTACGTAAATTATTTACGACTTCATTTCCGCCAACATATACTTCTTGAGTAGTTCCTTCATCAGTAATCATTTTATTATAACTGTTGTTTAGTGCAGTTATAGAATTAATGATGTCTGTACATGCTATCTTTACTTTATCTTCTTCGTCATGTTTTATTATAAACTCCTGTAGGTTCTTAAATTCATCTTCTATTTTTTCTTGTAGTCCAGTAATTAATTCTTCAATTTCATTTTCCTTACGAATAATTAAACTTGTATCCTCCAATACTTTCGTAAAGCCTTTCACTACAATATTTTGTAAAATTTCTATGTGATGATCTATATGTTCAATATCATCTCTTAAGACATCAAAAGGGCTTGGCGGTTTCCCGAACATCGCGCCTAAAATAGATCCAGTAAGTCCTTGCAAAAATGAGCCTAATAACGGACCTCCAAATACAATTCCTAGAGCTTCCACAGCTACTGGAAAAATATCTGTTACAAGTTTTTCTGCGAGTTTTTCAGCAGCTTTCACTCTGTCTTTTGAGGTAAATACATCTACAAGTCCACTTCCAATATCGTTGGCTACAATGTTTCCTAATGCTATGACTTTATCATAGACAAATTCTCTTTTTTCTTCGGGTTTTAAAGTGCTAAATTTTCCTTTTTGAAAGTAATCTTTATAAAATGTTTTTGCTTCTTCTTTTTTTACTTCTATAACTTTCTCATGGATTTTATCAAGTTTTTTAAGAATATTTGCTTCTGATTTAGATTTGAAATCTTTGTTAAGATTTTCTATTGTTTCTAATAAATCATCAATTAATTTTTCATCTTCTGACTGCGCGTTAAGTTCATTTTGTAATGATTTTTTTTGGGGTTCTTGAGGTTTATTGAAAAAGATAAAATCATACGAATTATTTAAGGCGTCTACATATTGTTCTAAATCTTTTCTGAAATCATATTCTGTGTATTTGGATATAGACTTCATTTTTCCATCTTTACCTTTTTCAAAACTTTCAATTATTTTTAAAAAACTTTCAATTTTAATAAAGTTTGTTTCTAATATTGATAGAAAAAATGCTTTCCGTTCAAGAAACATACGTTTGATGTGATTAAAAAAAATAGTATGTTTTTTGTCTATTTTTTCAAAGGATGCTTTTGTAAAGTCAAAATCTACTTCGACATTAATATTAAAAAGTTTTGAAAATGAGTTGCGTCTGTTTTGAAGAATGTGTTCAAATTCAGCAACAAGCGTTTTTGATGATAATTCTTTTATGTCATCAAAATAAAATTGACGCTGTAATAAGGTTTTTATTTGCTTTGTAGTTTCTACTTTTATATCTGACGAATAATTAAAGAGAAAGTAATAATTCTCTACTTGTATTTTTTTCCATTTTTCTAGGTATTTAGTATCCTTTAATTCCTCTAGTTTTTGATATAATAAAAAATCTTGTTTATAGATGTCTACTAAAGCTTCTTTGTATTTTTTAAGAGCTATTTCTGTTTCTTCTTTTGTTTTATGGTATTTGAATCTTAATCTGTTGTAATTTCTAGCATGTAGATAATTACAACATTGCACAGCTATTTCATGATTTGTATTTGCATATGCTTTAATTTTCTTAAAGGCATTATCATCTTCAATAAGTGAATTAGGGATGTACGATTGAAAATCGTAAGACTGAGTTTCATTCATAAGGGAAAATTTGTGTTAGTTACTTTATCTATTTAAAATATATAAAAAACTTATATAGAAAGAATAGTATACAACTAGATTAGTTAATAAAATCGATGAATTGCACTTAACCAAATAATCGAAGGTAACACCTCATACATTTACTTCGTTTTGTAAGCATAAATTTGCACTTTATTCGTAGATTCAAAAAACTTCATAAAAAAAGATCAACCAATGGTTGATCTTTTTTTAGATGATCTATATGTAAAATGATCTTACATTTTGACCACTTTTTCAGTTTTTACACCTTTATCAGTCTTAATTTTGATAAAATAAATCCCTGCAGCTTGATTTGACATGTTCAGGTTTATATTTTTTGAATTGTAGCTTTCTTGCATCAACATGCTGCCTTGTATATCATAGATTTCAATACTTTTAATCGCACTATTTCCTTCAATGAATATGTTATCTCTTGTAGGATTTGGATAGATGGTAATGCTACGATCTTCTTCAAATTGTTCTGTGCTTAGTATAGCATAGGTTGTTTCTGCATCGTTTGTTTGTATAGGAAAGTTGTAATCAAAGAAAATACGCGCATCGTTACTTACCATATCATTTTCAACCAATGTATTTTGCGATTTTATTTTTAACAGAAGATTTCCATGTCCGTCCACTGGCAAAAAGATGTTTTGAAAGATGAAACGAATTGTCGCTCCATTAATAACTATACTTGCATCGTGAGAACTACTCAATAATCGGAGTGTGTTGATATCAAACTGAACTGGATCAATGTCCATTTCAACAACAATATTTTCTGCAAAGAATGTACCTGTATTTTCAAAATTGATAACGTAGTGTAAATATTCCCCTATTTCGGTAGGATTTACAATGCTTCCTTCTAAACATGTAATATCATTTGGATCATACGAACCAACTACCGTTTGCTCATAGATAAATTGATTATCATCTGGCAATACATCTCCTGCAACTGGAGTGATTGTTGCTGTATATTCTAATTGGTCTCCGTTAAATACAGCTGGAGATTCCGTAGGACCATTTACATTTAAAATGATGTTGATACTTCTACTTTCAAAAGGCGCCAAATCTGTGTAATTCCAGTTTAATATTCCTGTGGTTTGCGAGCTTGTCATTTCCGTACTACTTACAAAATCTAAAACAGTATCATCATACATGAAATTTATTGTTCCTGACATTAGTTGATTTCCTTTGTTTCTGTATGTTAATACATATTCTGCATCAAATCCTGGGCGTGCAAATTCAATTGGAGCTATTACTACTTCTACGTCTGGGTTGACACCATTGCTAGTAATGCAAAAATCTTGATTAAATACACTATTGTTTGTGCTTGCAAAGTTTGTACTTGCACTTACGGGACTTACATTAAAGAATGTTGGGTTTTCTAAATTGGGCGTTATGGTATAGTTTCCTGTAGTTGCATAATATACATACTCACCGGCATTATTTGTAAAAACAGCTTCCGTAGTTGTTCCGTTATTTATATTGATGCGTGTATTAGGAAGTACAATATCATCAGTTCCATTAGTACAACCATCATTATTTACATCATGTGTAGTGATTCCTTGTATGCTATTATAGTTTGTATCATACGGATCTGATCCTAATATAACTTCCAACGCATTGTTTAGATCATCATTATCACAATTGCCGGCTTGCCATACTGAATTATCAGCATCATATGAGGTATAACCGACAGCTTGCACAGGATCACACGGATTATTATAATCTGTACCATCTATTACTTCTTGTTGATTAGAAATACCATCTCCGTCAACATCGCTTGTTGCTAATCCTATACAGTTACAGTTTTCATCGATAAAATCTGATGTTGTCGAAGAGTCTCCATCATCACAAGCATCACCCATTCCATCTGTAATTGAATCATCGAAAGGATCACAATCTAATGCATTTATAGTTCCATCATTATCACAATCATCCATTAAATATTCTTCGCTTACTTCTACTGTAATATCGTCTGAATTAAAATCACATAGATCGTTTGGATTTGTTGACATTCCTCCATTTGGCGGATTTAGCTCATCTCCATTGATTACACCATCGCCATCACAATCTACCGTGAAGTAATCTCCTGATGGTTGAACACTAATATCATCTACATTAAAATCACATGGATTTAATACATCTGTTGGTGTTCCTCCATTTGGTGGGTTTAATTCATCATAATTTACAACTCCATCACCATCACAATCTGCGATGAAGTACTCTCCTGATTGCTGAACAGTAACATCACTTGGATTGAAATCACAAGGTTCAAATGGATCTGTTGGTGGAAGTCCATTTGGTGGATTTAGCTCATCTTCGCTCGTCACACCATCACCATCACAATCTGAAAATAGGTAATCTCCTGTTTGTGGTAAAGTTATATCACTCACATTTAAATCGCATGGATTTTCTGGATCTGTTGGCGGAAGTCCATTTGGTGGATTTGATTCATCTTGATTTGTTACACCATCGCCATCACAGTCAGCCAATGGGTTTGTAGTACAATCGTCGTTATCGTTAATTGTTATTGTCCCTGAATCACTAGAATTGGATGTATTGCCTGTAATTACAACTCCTGTTAAAGAAAAAGTCTCAGTATCTTCATCAATAGCATCATCTATAATTACAATACCTACATCTGCACTAATATCTCCGGCTGCTATTGTAGCTGTGCTAATTATACTTGTGTAATCGTTTGGAGAATTTGCTGTATCACTTACGGTATTTATATTTATTATTGTATCTACAGAACTTGGATTCGTTAAGTTTATAGTTATTGTTGCAGTACCTGCATCTTCATTTACAGACGCATCTGTCATTGTCATTGCTGGTGTATCATCGTCAATTATTGTTACGGTTGCGCTATCATTAGAGTTCGCTATATTTCCGCTCGTTACAGTTGCATTAACCGTAAAATCTTCTGTTGGTTCTCCTGTGAAGTCATCCAAAATTGGAATCCCTACATCTACACTAAGTTGTCCTGCTGGTATGGTTGCTGTAGCTGTAGTCGCTGTATAATCATTTGGATCTATTGCTGAGTTATCAACCGTTGTAATTGATATTACTATATTTGAACTACTTGGGCTATCAATACTGATTGATACAAATGCTGTTCCATCACTTTCATTGACTGTTTCATTACTTATACTCATATATGAATCATCTTGGTCAATAATCGTTATTTCTGAACTGATATTGGTATTGCTTGTATTTCCGCTAGTTACAGTTCCTTGTATATTAAAGTATTCCGTTGTTTCAACCAAAATATCATCTATAATTGATGCTGATATGTCTATGCTTGTTTGTCCAGCTGGAATAGTTACTGTGCTAGCTATAGCTGTATAATCGTTTGGACTTACTGCGGTATTATCCATTGTGCTAATATTTATGACTGTATCAACAGTATCTGGAACATCCAAAGTTATTTGAACAACAGCAGAAGCATCAGACTCAAATACAGTTACGTTTTCAATACTAACGGTAGACATTACTAAATTTTCTTTGTCAGCTGTAGTTTTGTATTCTTTTAAACTGTCAATTGTATTCGCAAGGCTTATTGAAAAAAATAGCAGAAAAAAATATAATGGTAATTTTAATTTCATGGTTTTAATGTTATTTCTTTATTGGTTTGTGATAAAGATAAGATAGAATTTCTTTTCTGTATTTAGAATCTGAAAAGTTTTACTAGAATGTAATCGAAATTTATAAAAAACGTAGTGAATCACTACAGATAGACATTAGTCACTAACTGCGATACGGTTGCATGATCACTTCCTCCAGCTGGTTCAATCGTAATATTAAGTGAAGTAGCTTCATCGATATATTGCAATATCACAACATCTTTACTTTTATCAATCACGCCCATATTGATCATTTCGCCATCAACATCTCCCCACATTTGATAGGTTTTGTCTTCGGGCAATGCTGGAAGTTTCTGAACGTTTACAATAGCTGATTTTTCTTCATGATTGATATATGCCGTTGCAAATCCGCCAGGAATTTTGTCATTTCCTTTGAGTGCATATTGAAGCGTATTAGGATCTTTTACAACATCGGCAAGCAATTGAGAATCTTTTAATGCTCCTTGCAAGTTTTCTATTTGCGATTTGATAGTGTTTAATTCTTGCTGTGTGACTTGTAAATCTGTTTTGGTAGTATCCCATTGTAAAAACATCCAAAGTGAGCTTACTAAGAATAATGCTGCTAAACTTGCAGCAATCCACATGAAGGTTTGCGATTTTTTTACAGGTTTTTCGTTTGATGCATCTTCTCTTGGAAGCGTTCTTACTTCTGAATAATCTTCTCGAATACCAGCAAATAAGTCTTCTTTGATAAAATCTGGTGGTTGTATGGCGTTTTCTAGCGATACATTTTCAAAATCTTGCTCTATTTCAGCATATTTTTGCGCTAGAACTTCATCTTCTGCTAACATTTTTTCAAGCGAAGTTACTTGCTCATCAGGCAATAAGCCTAGCAAGTACATTTCTAACATTCCGCTTTCTATGATAGTCTTTCTATCTTTCATATCAACAGTTCTAGGATACAGATTAAAATTAGCAATTCTTTTGTATATACATCACGTAGCTTTAGTATCGCTTGTCTCACATACGATTTAAATGTTCCTAAAGGAACGCCCATTTCTTCATGTGCTTCTCTGTGTGTGAGACCATTAAAGTATAGTAACTTTAGTGCTTTTTGATGATGCGCATCTAATTTTGCCAATGCTCCTTTCAATTCTACATAAGAAGTTTCACCTTCTTCTTCTCCTTCATCTTTATATACACTTAAATCTTCTGTTTGGATGAGTTTTTCATCTTTTCTTAGAAAATTTAACGTTGTATTTCTAGCAATTCTATACAGCCAAGTATAAAATTTTCCTTTAGATGCATCATACAAATGTGACTTATCCCAGGCTTTCATAAAAGTTTCTTGCAAAATTTCCTGCGCAGCTTCTTCATTTCTACACATTCGCAAAATAACACCATAAATAGCTCCAGAATACTTGTCGTATAGCTTGGAGAGCGCGTTTTCGTCACGATTTTGAAACCGTTCTATATATATGGTATCGTTGCTCACTTTTGAGATAAATCTTATCAAATTTAAAAAAAAAATCGACCTAGCTCATCCAAACGCTAAAAACTTGTGTATATAAAATTGAAAGCGCTTAGAAAATCAGAAAAAGAATTAAAAATTTAAAAACTAAAAAAAATTATTATGAAAAAATTAATCCTAACTATCACAACCGCAGCTTTATTCTTATTTACAATAAACTCAAATGCACAAAGTAAAGACATTGTAGATATTGCTGCCTCGAGCAAAAGTTTTTCAACTCTAGTAACTGCTGTAAAAGCTGCTGGATTAGTAGAAGCATTGAAAAGTGATGGGCCATTTACGGTGTTTGCTCCAACAAATGATGCTTTTGCAAAAATTGACGCAAATACATTAGGCGCATTATTAAAGCCTGAAAATAAGGGCAAATTAACTAGTATTTTAACATACCACGTGATCAAGGGAAAATTAACTGCAAAGGATGTAGTTGCTGCTTTGAAAAAGGGAAAAGGAAAAGTAACGTTGACAACACTTAGCGGAAGCAAAATAACTGTTGTACAAAACGACAAAGGTATTTGGTTGAAAGACGCGAACGGAAATTATAGCAAAATCTCAAAAACAGATGTGATGGGAAGCAATGGTGTAATCCACGTTATTGAAAGCGTTGTGATGCCATAATTGGTGTTAGTTAGTTACTATAAAGGGAACGATTTTACTAAAAGTCGTTCCCTTTTTTATATCTATAAAAGTCCAAAGATCTAATAATCTAAACAAGTCTAAAGATCTAACAATCTAAGTAAGTCTAAATTATTTCGTTCTAGAACCTACAAATTGCTGTGATTTGTTCTTAAACAATACATTAAACGTTGTTAAACTTCCGTACATACGTGTAATATATTGTTGTAAATCTATTTTTTCTTGTTCTTCCAAATTGCTCGAATTGATTTTTTGCTCCATCACACGAATTCGGTCGCGCACCATGACAATTTTATGAAAGAAACCATCAATAGGAAGTTCTTTGCTCTTCAAATTGGTATCGCCTGGTTCTAAAATCAGCTTTCCTCCTTTCCACTTATCCGCAATTGGGACAACTTCAGAAACATCTGACCATTTTTTAAGCATGTTACGTAAAATGGTTTCTACTTCATAAAAACTCACGGTATCTACTTCATCTTCAACGGCATCAATCACTTCAAAATCGCTATCAATATCAATGGTTTCCAATCCGTTTTCGATAAAAGTAACCCAATAATGTTTAGAAGTTACATTGGTTACAACGCCCAATCCATATGTTGGATGTTTGATTCGGGAACTTATTCCTAAAATGTTCATATATTTTTTTGGTATTGTTATTGTTTACTGTTAATCCTATTCCTATAATTTGTAAATTTAATACTTGAAAGTAAAAATAACATCCTATGCGAAATCTAACAACACATACTTCAAAAAATATTGCATTTTTTCTATTTATTGGTTTGATCTGTTTCGCATGCGCGAATGAACAAAAACAAACTTCAGTACAAACGAAAGAAATTGCATTACAGCAAGAAACTGAAAAAGAAATTGAAGAAAGTTTGATCAATCCGAAAGGGAAAACTATTCAAGAACGCTTTCATACGCCAAAAAACTACACGAGAGTTGCGCTAGCTAAAACGGACTTCGGATCGTACTTGCGAAAATTACCACTAAAACCTTTCAATAGTAAAGTAAAATACTTTGACGGCCGCGAAAAATACAATGATAATGTATATATTTCTGTAGTAGATATGGAAATTGGTACACGCGACTTGCAACAATGCGCTGATGCCGTAATGCGATTGCGTGGTGAGTTTTTATTTGAACAAAAACGTTTGCAAGACATCCATTTTAACTTCTTATCTGATGGGAAACCAAGATATTTCAAAAAATACGCAAAAGGTGATCATTCTTATAAAAAGTTTAGACGTTATATGAATTATATCTTCGCATATGCAAACACTGCTTCTTTACGCAAAGAACTTTCGAAAGTCAATAATATACAAGACATTCAAGTTGGCGATGTATTTATTCAGCAAGGAAATCCTTACGGACATGCAGTTATTGTGGTAGATGTTGCCAAGAACGAACAAGGCGAAAAAATATTTATGATTGCGCAAAGTTATATGCCTGCGCAAGAAACTCAAATTTTAGTCAATACTCAAAATACTAAACTAAGTCCATGGTATAAAGCCAAAGAAGGTACATTACGTACACCTGAATGGACTTTTGAAAGTAGTGATTTGAGAAGATTTAAAGACTAATCTCACTAAAAAACCGACCTAAACCCTTTTCATGAAGAAACTACTAAAAATCCTAGGAAAAATTGTCTTAGGAATTGTTGGAATCGTTTTAATACTATTCGCCATTGTTTATTTTACATACAACGAACCTTTACCTAAAGGTACAGAAGGCGCAGAAGCTAACGCGATGGCGACTAAAATGTTAGCTGCTTTAAATCATGATGCGTATCAAAACACTCGATATTTAAGCTGGACATTCCGTGGAAATCATCATTATGTTTGGGATAAAGATCAATATAAAGTAGACGTTTCTTGGAGCCATATAAAAGTGAATCTCAATTTAAAAACGCCAAATACAAGTACTGTAACTGTTGATGATAAAAAAATAACTGGAGAAGAGCAATCCGATTATATCAAAAAAGCGCTTGCTTTCTTTAATAATGATTCATTTTGGTTAGTGGCGCCTTACAAAGTATTTGATGAAGGCGTAACACGAAGTATTGCTACCAATAAATCTGGCGAAAAAGGATTATTAGTGACTTACAATTCTGGCGGAACAACACCGGGCGATTCATATTTATGGTTTCTGGATGAAAATGGGCGTCCTAAAGGATATCAAATGTGGGTAGCTATTCTTCCAATTGGTGGATTGTATGCTTCTTGGGATCATTGGAAAACTACAGATACTGGCATTCAACTTTCAGAATTACATACATTATTAATTCTTGATGTAAAACTTGACAACATCAAAGCTTGGAATTAAAATAAATAGCGAACTTGTTAAATTTCAACATACTTTTCTCTTTATTGTTAAATCTTTCTTAACATATTAAAAAAAAGAGTTAACTTTAGCGCACTTTTATTAAACTAAAAACTTCTATAATCTAATTATCATTATGAGAAAGAATTACTTTTTAATATTGATGCTGTTACCAATATTAGGATTTTCGCAAGGAAAATTATTTTGGCAACAATCAAACAAAACTGACTTCCAACCGGAAGAATTACTAGAAAGAGCTTCTACACCTGTTGTATATGACTTATATACATTAGATGTAAACTCTTTAAAACAACTCCTAGCTTCTGCTCCAGATAGAGACTTAAATATCAAGTCTGAAATCGTAGTGCAATTCCCAGGCGCAGAAGGAAAAATGGAAAACTTCGAAGTATACAATGCTTCTGTAATGGAACCATCATTAGCTGCAAATCACCCAGACATTCAATCGTATGTAGCTATTAGTAGAGAAAACACAGGAACTGTGATTCGTTTCTCAACTACTATTTTTGGATTCCATGCAGTTGTACACGCTATCGGTAAAACTATGTACATTGATCCATTAACTACTGACTTAAACACATATGTAATGTATGCGAAAGCTGATCTTTACAGTGATGTTCAAGACAGAATTGGATGTATGGTAGACGATAACGGTGATGAAAACAGATTTGCTTCTGACGAAGGTGCTTTCCAAACTGAAAATGCAAACGACGGACAATTAAGAACGTTCCGTTTAGCATTAGCTTGTACACAAGAATATGCAAACTATCATATCAATGCTGCTGGACAAGGTACAGCTACAGATGCTGTAAAAAGAGCGACTGTATTAGCTGCTATGAACGTAACAATGACTAGAGTAAATGGTATTTTTGAAAGAGACATGTCATTAACAATGACGTTAGTAGACAATACTAGTATCATTTTCTTAGCTGAAAATGATGGATATACTGATAGTGACGCTGGACAGTTAATCAACCAAAACGTTGCTATTGTAAATGCTAACATTGGTGCTGCAAACTATGACATTGGTCACGTATTTACTACTGGTGGTGGCGGATTAGCTTCTTTAGGAGGTATTTGCTTTACAAATAACAAAGCTGCTGGAGTTACAGGTTCTCCAAACCCTGTAGGTGATCCTTTTGATATTGACTTCGTAGCACACGAAATGGGACATCAATTTGGAGCGCCACATACATTCAACGGTAGCCAAGGAAACTGCTCTGGTGGAAACAGAAGTGCAGCTACTGCTGTTGAGCCAGGAAGTGGAACAACAATTATGGCATACGCTGGAATTTGTGGATCAGACAACGTACAAAACAATAGTGACGATCACTTCCATGCCATTAGTATTGACAATATGTGGGCAAGATTAAATCAAGCTCCTACATGTTCAGTAAATACAGCAAATAGCAATACAGCTCCAACTGTAAATGCAGGTGCTGATTATACAATTCCTTACGGAACTGCATTCACATTAACAGGATCAGCTACTGATCCAGACGGAACTACATTATCATACTGCTGGGAACAAGTAGATGTAGGACTTGTAGCTGGTGTACCAAATACAACAAGTACAACAGATCCTCAATTTAGATCATACTCTCCAGTAGCAACAGGAGATCGTACTTTCCCACGTTTAGAAGACATATTAGATGGAAACTTAACTCCAGCTTGGGAAGTAATGCCTAACGTTGCTAGAACCATGGATTTCGGATTAACCGTAAGAGATAACGGAACTCCAAATGGTGGACAAACTAATAGAGACGACATGACAGTTACTTTGGCTAATACAGGTCCATTTAGAATAACTGCTCCAGATACAACAAACGAAAGTTTTACTTCAAACTCAACAACAACAGTTACTTGGGATGTAGCAGGAACTACTGCAAACGGAATTAACACTTCAAATGTAAATATCTTATTATCTACAGATGGAGGATTAACATTCCCAACTACATTAGCAGCAAATACTGCTAACGATGGTTCTGAGTCAATTACATTCCCTGTAATTTTTGAACCTTACTGTAGAATTAAAATTGAAGCTGTAGGAAACATTTTCTTTACAATTTCTAAATCATTCTCAGTAGGTGCTATGGTAACTACAACTACAGATTGTAATACATATACAACGGGTGCAATTTCAACTGCAATTCCTGATGGTGCTGGACCAAATGCACAAGGAACTCCAGTATTTGTTCCTGTAACAGTAACTGAAAACACTGCTATTAGTGATATTAGAGTAAGTGCAGATGTAACACACTCTTATATTGGAGATTTAATCATGCAATTACAAGCTCCTAATGGAGGTGGATTTTCAAATATCTGGGCAAGAACTTGTAACGATGCACAATATGGAAATATTGATGTTACCTTAAGAGATGGTGAACCTGCAATTACTTGTGCTTCTCCAACTACTGGAACATATGCACCTGCAAGTTCAATGGCTGGTTTCACAGGAAATGATCCTTCTGGAGTTTGGAACTTAGTATTTGTTGATTTCTACAACGGAGATACAGGAACTGTAAACGAGTGGTCTATTGAACTTTGTACAACAACAACGACAGTTATCTTAAGTAACGAAGAGTTTGAATTAGATAGCTTCGCATTATATCCAAATCCAAACAAAGGAGAGTTCTCATTATCATTTAACTCTACTTCTGGTGAAGATATTAACATAAATGTTCATGACATTTCTGGAAGATTGATCTATACTAAAGATTATAACGCTACATCTACATTCAATGAAAACATTTCATTAAAGAATGTAAGTACTGGTATGTACTTAATCACTGTTACAGATCAAGAAAGAACCGTAACTAAGAAGTTAATTGTTGAGTAATCAACTTTTAAAAATATAGTAAAAACTCCGAAGCATTTGTTTCGGAGTTTTTTTTTGAAACTAAATTCAATTATAGATTTTCTAAAATTGTAATCAGAATTAAGCTCACTGAAAAGTGAAAGCTTTCCATTCGTAAAAAACCTTATGAATACTATTTTTGACTATACATATAAGATTTTAATAGCAATTTCTGAAGCTACAGGATTTACTTATAAAGAAATCAATATCATTGTATGGTTTATCATTATTCCACTTTCGTGGATGCTCCTACTCGACAAAATATATCAGCGACGCTTATTTACGCTACTCTTTAGTTTGCTTGTTGCGGTAACGCTTTTCTGCATTCCAAACTTTACGGACTTCTGTGATGGACTTTTTCAAAAATCGGTTGATTTCTTAAACTTATTCAATGGTGTTAGAAGTAACTATGTCGCTTCTTCCGTGATTATTTGTGTATTGATTCCAATTGTGATTTATGTGATTCTAATTCGGAAAGCGTTCTTTAAAAAGTGAATGTTGTCTGACAACATATAAAAAAAACTAAAAACTCCAACACATAGGTGTCGGAGTCTTTATATAAATTTGGTATAAAAGCAAACAATCTATAAATACATAGAAAGATACTTGTAATAATTATTTTTTTATCACTTTTCGCGTATCTAAAACACGGTTATTCACATCTAAAATTTGTATAAAATAGAGTCCTCCTGAAAGAGAATCACGAAACTTTAATGACATTATCTGAGCACTATTTTCATTTTCAACAATTACTTTTCCCATAGCATCTACAAGTCTGATTTTAGCAATAGTTTCAACTTTATTGCTTGGAATATTAATAGTGATTTCATTTTCAAAAGGATTTGGATACATTTTAATTCCTAAATCAAGATCATTCTCACCAACAGAAAGGTTTGCTCCTGCACAAATAATTTCTAAATCAGAAATAGAAACCCATGGTCCAGTATACGTAGCTGCTCCAGTTATTGTTAGGCGAATATATCTCACTATCTCAAAATTAAAAGTATCATTAATCACTGATCCGCTGGTAGTATTGGCTTCTCTATCTACTAAAGTTACAAAACCAGAAGTTGCAGACGTCTCAGATCCTTCTATTCTATATTGATAGTCACGATTTTGATATGGATATAGATTTACTTCGTTAACATAAAAACCTGCTCCCAAATCAATAACCATAGATTGAGGAAAGTTTTCGGCAGACCAACGATTGCCAGCATCTCCATCAATAACATTCGTTGCAGGATTGGCTGCTTGTTGTGCAGTATAACTAACCACAGAACTTGATAAAGAAAGATTTGTTCCCATAACACAATCTGGTGCTGTCAATGGTGGCAACACTTCAATATTTGCTGTGTCTGTAAACAAACCATCCACAGTTGTCACAGTAATTATTGCATTTCCATCACTCTCTGCTGTCACCAAACCATTTCCATCAACAGTAGCAATCGATTCATTATCTGATGCCCATGTAACTTGAATATTCGTTGCATCACTCGGTAAAATGATAGCGGTCAATTGCACGGTATTACCAATAGCTAATACTCCATTTTCTGGACTTACAACAACACTTGTTACTGGAATAGGAGCGCAAACCGTTCCATAATCAATTATTGAACAAGCACTCGATGAGCTTGTTCCTAAAGCATTTACATAACATGCACCAATACCTTCGCCTACTTCCGCATCGGTTATAGGAGCTGAATTGGTAGCGGTTCCTGTATTGCCATCAACTTCATGAGCGCCGACATCTTTTCCTGTTGTGGGTCTTGTATAACCTTCAATATCTATTCCTACTTCATTATAAGTACCTATTGCAGCGTTGGCAACTGGACCAGAAATAGTAGGCTTAAAGATTTCGCCAAAAGCGGCAAAATTTGCGTTGGCTTCCGTAATTCCAGGATCTGTAACACCTACCGGAGAACCATCAAAAATATTACCCACATAATTCATTGCACCTCCTATACTTGCAATTGCACCAGAAATCAATGTGCCATTTGTGCTGTAAATACAATTATTAGCGAGTGTTACTTGTGGATTATTACTTCCTTGTAGATTATTAAAAAATATAGGATCATCCGCATTATATATCGTATTAAAAGCGATCAAAACATTACTCACATTTTGATATCCGTTACTTGTGCCTCCAGAAGCTGTATTTCCGCCCATTAACGTAATTCCATTATTATAAGAATCAGATGCGTTATCTAAACCTTGCATATAATTATTAATTATAATATGATCTTGGTCAGATACGCGTATTCCTCCTGATTTCGCTTTGTTTTCTCCAATAAAATAATTGCCTTCCACTAATGCTTGTGCGCCATGTCTTAGCACGAGAGAGCCTCTACATTTTCTAAACGTATTATTTCGATATATGTTTCCAAGACTTTTATTTGAAATAATTTCATTTTCGCCATCAACTTCTTTAAAATAGTTATTTTCTACAAGCACCGCAGCATTGGTAGTTTGGTAGGAACTGGTTCCTATTCTAATTCCTTCAGAATCACCAGAATTTACCCTTCCATCTTTAGCTGTTACATTATAAAAATAATTATCCTTTATGGTATGAGCTGCTGTTCCAGTCTGATATTGTAATTCTACCAAAATACACACACCTGTAGTATCCTTATTCAAAAAAGAACAGTTTTCTACGGTATTATTAGATCCGTAAAGCACTACCCATCTACTCTTAGCATCTGGTTCATTAACAGGATCTTCTGGTTGCAAATCGTTGAAAGCACAATTACGCATGATACAATTATTTGCAAAATCTGTGTTTGAACCACTTCTTCTAAATTCCGCATGATTATTAAAACCTATACCGCCATTCCAATAAAAACCATCAATAATAAGGTAATCTCCCCAAACATTTAATTTAGATTCACCCGTAAAAATTACACCGCCTGGAGTTTCTGCTCTCAACACAATAGGACTACCAGATTGTCCCATACCTGTAAAGGTTATTTCTTGGTCTGTATACGTACCGTTAGTCCATGTAACCACATCACAAGGTTGTAAACTTAGCGCATTAAATTGGCTGGCAGAGCTCACAGTATACTCTGTAGCGGATACGTTGGTAGCAAAAAAAATAAAACTTAATAAAAATCCGTAAACGTGTAATTTTGAAAACATAAAGTGAATGTATATATTTTTTGATTAATTGGTAAACCAAACTGGTTAACCAATTATAAAAATATATTATTTATGACAGAATAACTACATCTATCTTAAATTTTATTTGCGAAAAATGTTTTTGTTGAGGTAAATAGGTAAAGTGTATGCAGTATTGTAGGCTATTCACAAAAATTGACTCTTTTGTGATTATTTACGTACGGATTCTTATTCTAATCTATATAATTTTAATTCGGGAAGTATTTCTAGGAAGGTAACTAATTAATTCTCTGCAATTATACATTATAGTTACAAAAAAAACGAACCGAAGTCCGTTTTTCTAAATAATGTATGTTTATTTATTTTATTTACAAATGCCTACAGGCTCACATGATATTGTAGGACAACCATTGCTTGGATTACAACCCACAGCTGTTGGATTACAACCTACGGTACAACCATCAGTAGGACAATTATTATCAGTATTACATCCTTGTGTTTCTGCACAAATTCCTATAGGTTGACACGAAATTGTGTTAAATGTTCCACCTTTAATTGCTGGTGTGCTAAAATTAGAAATTGATTTTTTGTTAAGCGATAATGAATTTAAATTCTTTTTTTTCATGGTATATATATTTTAAATTATACAATTAAATTAAGTCCCTTAGTCAACAATCCTTTACGGTAACACCTTATTTAACAGATTCATAACAATCCTATTTATTCGTTTCTGCAATCATAATTTTCTGAATCAAATAATCAGGATATCACAATTTTTATAAATTCTATTATTGTGAAAAATTGGAATTATTCTAGCTTACTTTCTGCTACTAAAATTCGTATCTTTGCGTTTTTGCAAAAATCTATGACGAATTACGAAGAAAATATTGAAGTACAAGGCGCTAGAGTTCACAACTTAAAAAACATTGATGTCACTATTCCCAGAGAGAAATTGGTAGTCATTACTGGACTTTCAGGAAGTGGAAAATCATCACTGGCCTTTGATACCATTTATGCCGAAGGACAACGCCGTTACATTGAAACGTTTTCTGCATATGCACGACAATTCCTTGGTGGATTGGAACGTCCAGATGTCGATAAAATTGATGGTTTATCACCCGTAATCGCCATAGAACAAAAAACAACTAGTAAAAGTCCACGTTCTACGGTTGGAACCATTACTGAAATCTACGATTTTCTTCGTTTATTATTTGCCAGAGCTTCGGATGCTTATAGTTATAATTCTGGTGAAAAAATGATCAGTTATAGCGACGAGCAAATCAAAAGTTTAATTCTAAACGATTTTAAAGGGAAGCGTGTCAATGTCCTCGCTCCTATTATTCGTTCGCGCAAAGGTCATTATCGTGAATTATTTGAAAATATTGGCAAACAAGGTTTTGTCAAAGTTCGTGTCGATGGCGAAATTCTCGATATTGAAAAAGGAATGCGTGTCGATCGTTACAAAACACACGAAATCGAGATTGTTATAGATCGTTTAAAGATAGATGACGATGTTGATAATGATAAACGCTTAACAGAGACGATTAAAACGGCCATGTATCACGGAGATGATGTATTGATGGTCATTGATCAAGATGCACCAACAGAAGCACGTTATTTTAGTCGTAACCTTATGTGTCCGTCTTCAGGAATTTCATATCCAAATCCAGAGCCAAATACGTTTTCATTCAATTCTCCAAAAGGAATGTGTCCAAACTGTAATGGTTTAGGAACCTTGCATGAAGTCAACGAAAACAAAGTGATTCCAGATACGAAAGCTACAATTAAAGGTGGCGGAATTGCTCCGTTAGGTGAATATAAAAAATCGTGGATCTTTAAACAATTGGAAATTATTGCTGAACGCTATGAGTTTAAAATCAGCGATCCAATCAAAGATATTCCAGCAGAAGCGATGGACGTAATTTTGAATGGTGGCAACGAAAAATTCTCTGTCGTAAGCAAAACATTAGGTGTAACTCGTGATTATAAGATTGATTTTGAAGGAATTGTAAGTTTCATCAAAAACCAATACGAAGACAGCGATTCATCATCAATCAAACGTTGGGCAAAAAATTATATGGACAAAGTAAATTGTTCTGAATGTGGCGGTTCGCGCTTACGCAAAGAATCTTTATACTTTAAAGTCAATAAGAAAAATATTTCGGAATTGGCAAGCATGGACGTTGTAGAATTGGCAGCTTGGTTTGATGATTTACAAAATAATCTATCTGAAAAACAACAAAAAATTGCCACAGAAGTCGTTAAAGAAATTTCTACACGTTTGCGATTTTTATTAGATGTTGGATTAAATTATCTCTCCCTAAATAGAAGTTCCAAATCACTTTCTGGTGGAGAAGCACAACGAATTCGTCTCGCAACACAAATTGGATCACAATTGGTTGGTGTTTTATATATTTTAGATGAACCAAGTATCGGTTTACACCAAAGAGACAACGAGAAACTGATTAATTCGCTTGAATCTTTACGTGACATCGGAAACTCTGTAATTGTTGTAGAACACGATAAAGATATGATTGAACGCGCCGATCATGTGATTGATATTGGTCCGAATGCAGGACGACATGGTGGCGAAATTATTTCTGAAGGAACACCAGAAGAATTACTAAAGCACGATACTTTAACAGCTGCGTATTTGAATGGTAGCAAGGAAATTGCTGTTCCAGCAGAACGTAGAAAAGGAAACGGAAAAAAGCTAGTCTTAAAAGGTGCTACAGGAAATAACTTGAAAAATGTGTCTGTAGAATTTCCTTTAGGAAAAATGATTGGTGTGACGGGAGTTTCTGGTAGTGGAAAATCTACCTTGGTAAATGAAACGCTCTACCCTATTCTAAATGCACACTTTTTCAACGCTGTCAAAGAACCAATGCCGTACAAAAGCATTAAAGGTTTGGAACATATTGACAAAGTTATTGATATCAATCAATCGCCAATTGGTCGTACACCACGTTCAAATCCGGCGACATATACAGGTGTTTTTAGTGAAATAAGAAGTCTGTACGCCAAAACTCCCGAAGCAATGATTCGCGGTTACAAACCAGGAAGATTTAGCTTTAATGTAAAAGGCGGACGCTGCGAAACCTGTCAAGGTGGCGGATTGCGCGTGATTGAAATGAACTTTTTACCAGATGTGTATGTTGAATGTGAAACCTGTCAAGGAAAACGCTTCAATCGTGAAACGTTAGAGATTCGTTACAAAGGAAAATCGATTGCAGATGTATTGGCAATGACCATGAATGAAGCCGTGACTTTCTTCGAACACATTCCAAAAATCTTTAGAAAATTAAAAACGATCAAAGATGTTGGTTTGGGTTATATTACACTCGGACAGCAAAGTACTACGCTTTCTGGTGGAGAAGCACAGCGTATCAAACTGGCAACAGAATTATCTAAAAGAGATACTGGAAATACATTCTATATTTTGGATGAACCTACAACAGGACTACATTTCGAAGACATTCGTGTTTTAATGGAAGTGTTGAATAAATTGGTGAATAAAGGAAATACCATTGTTGTGATTGAACATAATATGGACGTGATTAAAATGGCCGATCATATTATTGATATTGGTTACGAAGGCGGAAAAGGCGGCGGAAAAGTGGTTACCACAGGAACTCCAGAGGAAGTTTCGAATCATAAAAAAAGTCATACCGCACGTTTCTTGAAGAAGGAATTGAAAATATAATCGTACATTCAAACTACGATTGACATTGACTTGATTATAGCATAATTGATCAAGATATTTTTAATGCTGTTTCTTGCTTTATTTCTTAGTGAGATACTGCTTTTCTAGTTCTTCAAAAATAGTTTTCAATGTATGCTTAATTTGCTTTTCTTTAGTATGATTACTGATTGTTTCATCTTTAAATAGATCTTCTATAGTAATATCAAAATCAGGTGCATTATACTTTAATTGTCCACAAATACCTGTTTCTATGTTTATTACATACAATTCAGATGATTCAATTAGAGGGAAATTTTGTTGCACTAGTAGGTATTTACCAAAGAGTTTTGTTTGTTTTATGGATTCCCATCTAAGTTTTGAAGGCGCACCAGTGATTGCAATATCACTTATAAAAACCCATTTATAAGCATTTCCTTTTTGTACATAGACTCCATGTGATGTATTAAATACTTTATACAAAGCATTGCTATCTGAAAGCTTTATGCTATCTCTCGTTTTACTTCTATAATGATTGTGTGCATAATACACTAGAAATCCTTTGGTATCTTTTTCATGTAACCATTCAGGAACATTATAAGGAGTCGCATATAATTGCCTTAACGTATCTCCTTTTATTTCAATATAATAATTATCTGGTGCTTCAAATTCTCCTTCTATCCAGTCATTTTGAGGATCTGCAATAAAATCAAAAATGGCATTATTATCTAGGAAAACATTGGAATGTGCACTTTTAATGATCCAATTCAATGATCCTTCTGGATGCTTCCTTTTTTTGGGAAGTATATGGGCTTTCATGATTTCGAGAAAAGGCGCATTCTCCTTTTTGGCAAGTTTTGGAGATACGAGCATGGTATTTTTAATCTCACAAAAACATCCATTATTGGTCAGTTGAAACATTTCATTGGTTTTCCCATTCACAATTTGAACATATTGTCCGCCAAATCCGCTTCCTCCTTCGTAAAAGGTTTTTAGCGTATCAATAATTTTATCGTTATTAAAATCGTCTATACGCACTTCTAAATCACGTTGTCCAAAAACATGAGATGAGATTAAAAAAAATAATACCAAAAAGGTTCTTTGCATAGTATATGATGAATTTCAATATCTATAATAGGAATTTCTATTATACACTCGGTTAGCATTAAAACTACAAAAAAAAGAAAAAAGTGCCTCTATGAAGAAAGAAACACTTTTTTAACACTAGAATTAATAATTAATTGTATAAACTAAACTGTAAACCTTTTGTAAATGATTGCCTTATCATTTTACACTACAAATAAAGCAGTAAAAACCTTCAAATAACTCCTAAATATGCATGAAGCGGAAATTTAGCCCTTGAAAGTTCCTTTATAAAGCTTGATGAAATTTTTGTATAATCATTGATCGTATTTTTAGCTGTTTTAGAAGCATTACAAATACAAAAACCTGTTTGAAATAGATCCAAACAGGTTTTATATTTATACTATATATAATATTACATTTTATCTAATTTACTTTGTGCTACTGCTGCGGCAAATTGCCCTACAACATCGCCTCTGAAGTATAATTTTATACCACCATCTTTCATTACTTTAAAACTCAAGAATCCTGTATTTTTAGGAACATCTCCTAATTTTAAAGGTTTTTTAAAGCCTTCTAAAATTCCTTTTTTCAAACCGTTAAACAATTTTCCATGACCTGCACCAGACGTATGAATATGCCAATGATCTAGGCGTGCTGTAAGTTTACATCCTTTCTTTCCATCTGGATTTTTATTAGATTCAAAAGCAATTCGCAACGTAATGGTATACGACGGATTTGGAATAAAGAAGATTCCACTTTCATAATCGCCTTTGATTTTAAAACTTACTTTTCTGTTTTTACTACGGTCAAAATTATTCCCGGTATCGCTTACGCTGGAAATTCGAACGGAATCTACATTCAAATCCTTTTGAGATTTTGTTTTTTCCTTGAAGATTTTCGCAAAAAGCGCACACACTTTACGTCCGCTCAACTTTGCCGTATGTGGATTTTCTTCTTTGTTTTTATTCCAAATAATAACACCGTTTTGAAAATCACTAAACCATTCATTCTTTTTTGGGTCAATTCTGATTTCATCCGAAGTAGGATATCCGTAAATTCCGCGTTCCCAACCTGTTTTTGCCCATGTATGACGAATGGCACCACGTACTAATTTTGGTCCAGTTGCTGGATGCCAATAAATACTTCCATTTCCTGAAAAATGATTGAATCTTCCTCTTCCATCTGGTGTAGCAGTTTCGTCGGTTACGGGAAGTGCTAGTGCATTGTTAGGTCCGCCAACAGCATTATATTTTCTTCGGATTTGCCCATGAATTTCTTGCGGTCCAGAAGCTGGAGAACAGTAAATATCACATTTTTGAAAAGTAACTCGTTTTCCTCCTTTTACAGTTGTAGGACTGTTTATATTTGAAGTGGCAGCACCTGTAAATCCGCTTCCTAATTCTTGTGCTTTTGCTTTGATAGCATTTTTACAATCGCCGCTTGCAATGGCTCTGTTGGTTACTTGCAATGAAATATCAGCATAATCATCTCCTTCATCGGTATTCCGTACTCTAAAAGTAATTGTTTTGGTTTGATTGGCTGCTACCACACTACTTTTAGAAGCTTTTCCGTCTAAATCTTTTGTATTTGTAGATGCGCCTTCATATAATTTAGCAGACTCTTTTATGGAAACTGAACCGTTTGAATTTCGAGTAAAGCTAATTTTTAATTCCACACGGACTTCTCCTCCACATTTACCTACAAAAAATAAGTTGTTCTTCTTTTTTCCTGCGTCTAACAGAAATATTCCTGAATTTCGAACTGTTCTACGTTCATTTGCCCCAAAAGTTTCGTGATCTACAATTTTCATTGTAGACACATATTGAATTTTACTTTGCATGATTAATTTTTTTTAATGGTTGAATAAATTTCCCGGGAAGACTTCTCTAGTTTTTGTAAAGTCAAGACAAAGAACCTATTTATTAACAGAATACGACATAGTGGATTAACGCAATAAGCAGCAGGATTTTCCGAAATTAATCATAGGGAAAACACGTATAAAAATACCGTTATAAAACATAATTAACAGTATAAGTCCTAAAGGGAAAAACATAAAAACTACAGGAAAAAAAGAGAATTCATTTAAAGAAAGAATAAAATTAGTTTTCGTTTTTAATTAGCTAAAAACTTATAAAGCACTTTGATTTTAGATAAAATTCTTACTAATTTCAAAGCTTCTAAAGAAAAAACTATGGCTACCAAAGAAGAATTAGAAATCTTAAAACTCGAAGAAGAACTAAAACAACTCAAAGCTCCATTTTGGAAGAAACCTTCATATCTCACCATCATTGGATCAGGATTAACCATTATCATATCTGCCGCTATTGGATTTTCTTCTTACTATACAAAAGTCGATTTAGACAATAAAGCAAAGCTTGAACAACTCCAGAATAAAATTAAAGAAAGTGAAAAAGCTGCAGCTGTTGCAAAGGACGAAACCAACAAACTAAAATCTGAAACCTATAAATTACGCTACGAAGATTATAAAAACAGAGTGGAAGATAAAAAGAATGAACTTTCTGAAATGGAAGACAAATTAAAAGTTGCTGAACGAAGGTTGAACAACTATAAAGCGAGATTCAAATCGGTTTCAAGCGAAGTGGAAAACTATATTTCCAAACAATATACTCCTGGTTTTACTGAAGGCATTTTAGACACGAATGAAGAAGAAATGAAGAAATTTGCAACAAACGCAGAAACACTAACAAACTTGAGAAAATTTATAGCGTTTGTAGTAAAACGGACGTACACCAAAAGTAATGAAAAACGGAAAGCTGAATTAGATAAGAAATTGAAAAAATTATGAAGTCATTTTCAATAAAATAGAAAGAGCGTTTCCCCTATAGAAACGCCCTTTCAGCCTTGAATTAATAATAAACTACGTAAACTAAACTCTAATTTTTTATTGTTTGATAACTCTTCTTGTAATTTTCGAGTTACTTTCTTTATCTGTAATATTTAATAAATACATTCCTGATTGTAAAGAAGATAGATTGATTTGTACGGTACTACGCAACGTATTCTCTTCTTGATATACTCTTCTTCCCGAAACATCATACAATTCAATAGTAATGTCAAAAGATTGATTTGCAGAACTCTGAAGGTTTAAGACTCCATTTGTCGGATTTGGATAAGCGCTAAAATTGATTCTACTTGCAAAATCTTCCACACTCAATGGATCTTCTCTTGTGACTGTTATCCAGTTATCAGAGATATCTTCACAATCATCATCTGCTAAGGTTGAAATATGATCGCCTACCGTTGGATTTGGCAATCCTCTGTAATTCCATCCCCAAACGTGGCACTCTCCTACTGGAGCTGCACTTAAGTCTAACGTGTTTCCATTAGCAGCATTCTGCCATGCTAAGATGTTGTCATTATCATCTGTAATAATGTACCAGTATGATAAGTTTGGAGCCGTTGTAGTATGTGCTACATCAAAAACGATATTTCCTGCTTGTCCTGTATATGAAGTGGTTGTACCATCAGCAAGTGTTACTGTTCCTCCATCTGGAACTTCTCTATAAACCGTTACCCAGTTATCTGAGATATCTTCACAATCATCATCTGCTAAAGTTGAAATATGATCACCTACGGTTGGATTTGGAAGTCCTCTGTAATTCCATCCCCAAACGTGACATTCGCCTGCTGGAGCTGCACTTAAGTCTAAAGTGTTGCCGTTAGCTGAGTTTTGCCAAGCTAAGATGTTATCATTGTTATCTGTGATGATGTACCAATATGATATATTTGTTGCAGTCGTTGTATGCGCGACATCAAATACGATGTCTCCTGCGCAGTTTGCATACGAAGTAGAGGTTCCGTCAGCTAAGGTTACTGTTCCACCATCTGGAACTTCTCTATAAACCGTTACCCAATTGTCTGAAATGTCTTCACAATCATCATCTGCTAAGGTAGAAATATGATCACCTACGGTTGGATTTGGAAGTCCTCTGTAATTCCATCCCCAAACATGACATTCGCCTGCTGGAGCAGCACTTAAGTCTAATGTATTTCCGTTGGCTGCATTCTGCCAAGCTAAGATGTTGTCATTATTATCTGTGATGATATACCAATACGATAGATTTGGGGCTGTCGTAGTGTGTGCAACATCAAACACAATATCACCTGCACAATTCGCATAAGAAGTAGACGTTCCGTCTGCTAAAGTAACTGTTCCACCATCTGGAGTTTCTCTATATACGGTTACCCAGTTGTCTGAGATGTCTTCACAATCATCATCTGCTAAAGTAGAAATATGATCTCCTACCGTTGGATTTGGTAATCCTCTGTAATTCCATCCCCAAACATGACATTCGCCTGCTGGAGCAGCACTTAAATCTAATGTGTTTCCATTTGCAGCATTCTGCCAAGCTAGGATGTTGTCATTATTATCTGTGATGATGTACCAATACGATAGATTTGGGGCTGTCGTAGTATGTGCCATATCAAACACAATATCACCTGCACAGTTAGCATAAGAAGTAGATGTACCGTCTGCTAAAGTAACTGTTCCACCATCTGGAGTTTCTCTATATACGGTTACCCAGTTGTCTGAGATGTCTTCACAATCATCATCTGATAAAGTAGAAATATGATCTCCTACTATTGGATTTGGAAGTCCTCTGTAATTCCATCCCCAAACGTGACATTCTCCTGCTGGTGCAGCACTTAAGTCTAATGTGTTACCGTTTGCAGCATTCTGCCATGCTAAGATGTTGTCATTATTATCTGTGATGATATACCAATACGATAGATTTGGGGCTGTCGTAGTATGTGCCATATCAAACACAATATCAACTACACAGTTAGCATAAGAAGTAGAGGTTCCGTCTGCAAGCGTTACTGTTCCACCATCTGGAACTTCTCTATAAACCGTTACCCAGTTGTCTGAGATGTCTTCACAATCATCATCTGAAAGTGTTGAAATATTTTGACCTACTACTGGATTAGGTAAACCACTATAACTCCATCCCCATACATGGCATTCGCCAGCAGGAGCCGCACTTAAGTCTAACGTGTTGCCGTTAGCTGAGTTTTGCCATGCTAAGATATTATCATTGTTATCTGTGATGATGTACCAATATGATATATTTGTTGCAGTCGTTGTATGCGCGACATCAAATACGATGTCTCCTGCGCAGTTTGCATACGAAGTAGAGGTTCCGTCTGCTAGTGTCACCATTCCTCCGTCTGGAGCTTCTGGACAAGTACCATTTTCAGCGCCCAATGTAGAAACATACGCTCCATAATCGCCAGCTGTATTTCCATCACCATCAAATTGAATAGATAATGAACTATCGAATGCAGGAATATAATTTCCAGTTGTCCAAGTGCCCGCAGCAACTGCTACACTTGATCGTTGGTGACCTGTAGATCCCCATTCAATATAATCGACAATAGCCGCACTACTTGAGAAAGCAGCAGAAGAATACAATCCGAGTTCTCCATCGGTACTATCAATAAAATTAAAACCGCTGATTTCTACGATAGCCCCAGCCGCTAACATCAGACTTCCAGATTCAACAGTAATAGAAGCATCATCTAAGCGTTCGTAGGCTGGAAAATCGCATAGCCAATACGTTGAAACATCAACTGTAGATGCGCCTAGGTTTTTAAGTTCAATAGAACCTGTTTCCTTCACTTCATTGATTACTATTTGTGCATTGGAAATTCCGTAGCTAAATAAAACCAATGTCAGAAAAACAAATTCTTTGGGATGGGCAATTAGATATTTGCACCAATAATCGAGTAACTTTTTCATCATTTCATTTTTTTTGTTTGATTAATTTCTGATGCAAATAAACGCTCGGAAGCCCTGTATATACAATATAAATATGGTGAAGCGGAAAAATAGCCTGTGAACGTGACGATATATTGAGTGAAAAAATTAACTATTTTAAGAAAGTTGGAAAACTAGTCTTTAGGATAGTTTGTTTCTGATTAACGAGAAGCTTTTAAAGTGAACTAAAAGTTTGTTTCAGGTTTGCAAGATGTTTTCAAAGTAACACAAAAGTATGTTACAGCAGTGCGAGAACATTTCGGTATTTCCCGAAAGCTCGTTGCAGCGTTGCGAGACGCTTTTGTAAGTTCCCGAAAGCTTCCTGCAGCACTGCGAGACGTTTTTGTAAGTTCCCGAAAGCTTGTTGCATTGCTGCGAGAAGGTTTCGGGGGCAGTTTTATTGAGAATTTTTCAATAAAATGATTAAAAATGATGGTTTTATTGCGGAATTCACAAAATGAGGATTTTCGTTGTTTTGAACTTGATTTAGTATGTTATTGTAAGATTTGGTAATGGGTTACGGGAAACCACATTGCATAGTTGTAATCTTTGTTTTACTTTTACAGGAAATAATAGAGCCTTTAGTATGGTTAGTTCCTGTTATTTCTTAATAATTATTGTAAAAGCAGGAATTCCCGTTATACATACTTGAATAGCCATTATCCTAAACCCGAACTCAGAAAAAAAATTATTATTGAAATCAACTAATGAATTATTAAAGCTTAAAGTATCATTTCAAGAAAATGCTTGGGCGAAATTATCTAATGAAATTTCAATACAAGAATCTCTGGAACGAATAAGGTCTGAAGCTTTTAAAATTAAGATAACTGAATTAAGACATTATCTAGAAAATGAGAATAAAGCGGAATACGATAAAAATAAAGTAAAGTTACCAGCAGTAACGTTTTGTGCTACATTCAATAACAAAAGGCAAAAAGACAAATTAAAAAGCTATAATTCAATTGTAGTAATTGATATTGACAAACTTGAAAAAAAAGAGCTAAGTAAAGTTTGGGATTTTTTATTAAATGATGAATTAATTTTTACTTTTTGGAAATCTCCTTCAAATAAGGGAATAAAAGGATTAATATCCATTCAATATGATTTTGAACTAAATGATACAAATCTAGATTTAGCACATAAGAGTGCGTTTAGCAAATTATCAGATTATTTTAACAATAAATATCAAATTGAATTAGATAAAAGCGGTAGTGACACAACACGTTTATGCTTTTTTTCTTATGATTCTGAGTTAATTTTAAAAGATAAGTACAAACCGTTTGAAGTTTTAGAATCTGACCTATTAATATTAAGAACAAAGAAGACTAATAAAGCAAAAAGGGTTAAAAATGTTAGTAATCAAGATTCTTTATACAATCCTGAAAATAGGAACAATCAAAGTGATAGAAAAACTATAGGTTCAATAATTAAATTTATGGAACGTAAGCAAATATCAATTACACATTCGTATGTAAACTGGTATAAGGTTGCAATGTCTATTGCAAATTCATTTACTTATGATATTGGTTTAAAATATTTTAAAAGACTAAGTGCTATTGATAAAGAGAAATATGATGAAATTAATTGTATTAACTTTTTACTGAACTGTTATGATTCAAGAAACGGCTCTATCAAATTTAATTCATTAATACATTTAGCAAACGAAAAAGGATATTTAACTAAACAACAAAAGAAAAAGGGTTCTGAGGTGGAAGGGTAACCTCTCGCAAGTATCATCCTCAATAACGGTATTTTTCAGTCATTTACTATGAGGACCTAAAAAAAATGGCTTGGCATTTATATGTCAGTATCTTTGTCAATATGTGCGTAAGCACTTTACAGGAACCCTTTTTCTTATTTTAAGCCATGAAAGAATTTTCAACTTATTTCACAGAAAGAGCAATTGTTACTCACATTTGTAAAATACGTGTGAAAATCGCTAAAACTCGAAACAAAAAACATCTAATTCACCTTCTAACTGATTCTAAAAAATATAACTATCATATAAAGGAACGTGATCCTTTTAATGAAAATGATTTCACTAAGTATCAATTTGAGTTAAATAAACAATTAAGTAAAATTCTTCCTCCGAGAAAAAAATGGATAAAACTTGGTTATAAATCAAGAATGAATAGGAATGGAACAGAAAAATTGACTTCAAATGATAAGAATTTTTATTCCTTACTAAAAACAATAAAGCTTTACAGGAAAAAAGAACCTACAGCAAGTTGGCTCATTGAATTAGATAGTTTTATAAAAGAAATCCAACAAGCAATTAAAAATGATAATTTTCAAATAAAACCGCCATTGATTTTTCCTAAATTAAAGGAAGACACAATTTCTAAAACAGATATTAACAAGTGTCGACCTATTTCAATGTTTTCATTGAAAGAAAGAATTATATTGAGTATAACGAACAAATATTTAACACATCTATTTGATGGTTATTTTCAAGATTCATCTTATGCTTTCCGTGCTAAAAGAAACGAACAAGGTAATATAATTTCTCATCATGATTGTATTAAAGATGTAATTAAATTAAAAGAAGAGAACACTAATGAACCATTATATGTCGTTGAGTGTGATATGGAAAAATTTTATGATTCTGTTAATCACAAAATAGTTAGAGGTTTATTTAATAAACTAATACAAAAATCTAAAAAAGATAGCCCAAAAATTAACTTTAAAGTGATAAAAAATATTTTCAATGAGTATTTAAACTGTTACGCTTTTAATAAAAATGTTCCTTTATCAAATGATATTGAATATTGGACTAGTTATAACATTCCAAATGGAGAGTTTGGCTGGGTTAAGAAAAGATTAAAAGAGTTAAATTATTATTCTAATATCGACCAAGAAAGAATTGGTGTCCCTCAAGGAGGTGCTTTGTCTGGCTTAATTGCTAATATAGTTCTTAACGAAGCTGACAAAAAAGTTTTAAAAACAGAAGTTTTTTATATTCGTTTTTGTGATGATATGCTAATACTTCACAAGGATAAAAACAAATGTGACGATGCAAAAAACATCTATATAAAATCATTGGAAGAATTAAAATTAGTTCCACATAAATTTGAAAATAATCTTGTAAAAAGATTAAAAAAATCATCTCGAAACACAACTGAACCATTTTGGTATTCTAAATCAAAAGGTTCTTATAAATGGGATTCAATAAAAAATGGAGGATTTCCTTGGATTGGTTTTGTTGGATATGAACTGCATCATAAAGGGAATATTCGTGTTAGAAAAAAATCTTTAGAAAAAGAACTTAAAAAACAACAAAAAATAGTAAATGAAATTGAGAATGCAATAAAACTCGGTCAAAGAAAGGTGAAAAGTTATGTTGTAGAATCTGCAATAAATAGATTAATTGGAATGTCTGTTGGGAGAATTGGTTTAAATAATTTCGAGGAAGCTTCTAGCGATATGTGTTGGAAAAATGGTTTTAAAGAATTAAAATTAAATGATGATTCTAAGAGACAAATTAAACAATTGGACAGAAATCGCAGTAAACTATATTATGACTTGTTAAAATCAGTAAAAAGTCCAGAAAAAGACGATAAGGATAGTGAAGACAAAAAGCGAAAAAGACAAATTATTTTTTATGACAAACCTTTTAGTTATTATTACCAAGTATTAGAACGGAGTGAACAAAATACGAATGACTAACAATGTATAAAAATAACCTTGACTGGAAAGAATACGAAGCTATAACAAAATACATCTATGAAACATTAGGTAAGGAATCTGGTGTTACAATTTTAGGGTATGGAAATAGTTGTAAAGTAAAAGGAAAATCTGGGGTTTATCATCAAATAGATGTTTTAACAAGTCACTCTGACGGAATTCATGGTTACAGGACAGCAATAGAATGTAAATATTTAAAAAAGAAAGTAACAAAAGATACCATTATGAAAGTGTTGAATATTATTCAAGATGCTCAAATAGAAAAAGGTATTATAGTTTCAAAAAGTGGTTTTACTAAAGATGCTTTTGATTTTGCACAAATGTATAATATTGGACTTGTTGAACTAAGGGAAGTAGAAGATAAAGACTTTCGCGATAATCCAAAAGAAATCCATTTTGGAGATTTAATATTAAACAGTAAAATAATTATAACACGACCTCAAATATTGAATATAGACATTGGGAATAATAAAAGTATAGAAATCAAAGAAGAGTGGGATTATTATAAATATTTCATAAGATTAGAAAACCATACTAAAATTCCTTTAATAGAATATGTTAACAAATTTCGAAAGGAAATAAAACGCATAAATAAGAAAACTGAAAAAGTCATTAAGCAATATAAAATTCCAAATGCAACTATTTTTAATAAAGAAACTACGACTTCTATAAAAATTGATCAAATTACTTTTACGGGTCGATTAATAGATATCGACGCTAGTCAAAGCATGAACTTTAGATTAGTTGATAAAGTGTGGTTAATAATGAAATCAATATTTGAAGAACGGACATTTACTTTTTCTGAGAATGGATTGATTGTAGAGCGAAAAAGAAAATAATATTGTAAGCTAAAATAATTGTGAACAAATTAATCTAATTAAAACTATCAAATAAAACTCTCCCCCATTTTTCACTACCTTAGCTTCTCCAAAATACCACAAAATGACCAAAACCACCACAAAACTCCAACAATTACTAAATAAAGGTACAACATACTTCAAGCAAACTCCCGAATCAGAATTAAGCCGAAAAGTATCGGTTGATAAATGGTCAAAAAAAGAAATTCTAGGGCATTTAATTGATTCCGGAATCAATAACCTTCAACGATTTACGGAAATTCAATTTGTTGAGAAACCGTATCGCATCAGAACGTATCATCAAAATGAATTGGTACAAGCGAATGATTATCAAAACGCTGAAACCAAAGAGATTGTTGATTTTTGGAACGCACTCAATCATCGAATTCTAAATGTCATGAAGCAACAAACAGAAGAAACGCTCAATTATGTGATTGAATTGGATACAGATAATAGCTGTGATTTGCGATTTTTAATGACAGACTATGTAGAACATATGGAACATCACTTGAAACAAATATTGAAATAAACCCACATTGCACATGTTTCATCTTTGTGGTACATTTATAGGAAATAACCAAAGTTCTTTAACCAACCTATAAATAACCAACCAAAATGAAAGCATCTAATAACGCATTTTCAAATGTATATTATTACTTAATCATTGTCTTCTCCTTCTGTATATTCTCCTGTACAGATTCAGATAAAAAAGAAGATACTTCCGTAAACATAGAGTTTTCGTTCCCAACGGCACATTATAAAGAAGCATTAGACGGAAGATTGATCTTATTAATCTCAAAAGATATAGAAACCGAACCGCGCTTTCAACTTCGAGATGATTCCAAAACTTGTCAAGGCTTCGGAATGGATATTACCGACTGGAAACCGAATGAAACACAACAATTTGATGCAACTGCGTTTGGATATCCTATACAAAGCTTTGCAGATTTACCATCGGGGGAATTTTATGTGCAAGCCCTATTTCATAAATACGAAACTTTTAATCGTGCAGACGGACATGTAGTAAAATTACCAATGGACAGAGGCGAAGGACAACAATGGAATCGCGCGCCAGGCAACCTCTACTCTACGCCGCAAAAAGTTACGATTAAAGATGGACAACTTCCATCACTAAACATACAATTCGATCAAAAAATACCACCGATTACAGCACCTGAGGACACAAAATATGTAAAGCATATAAAAATCAAAAGTAAAATATTAAGTGATTTTTGGGGAAGAGATATGTATATAGGCGCGCATGTATTATTGCCTGAAGGTTGGGATACACATCCGAATGTAAAATATCCGCTTGCCATTATGCACGGACATTTTCCAAAGGATTTTGGAGGATTTCGAACCACACCTCCCGATCCGAATCTGAAACCAGAATACAGTGAACGATTTGATGTAGAAGGCTATAATGTAATGGTACAACAAGAAGCGTATGATTTTTATAAAACTTGGACAAGTCCTGATTTTCCTAGAGTCATTGCCATTAAAATTCAACATCCAACACAATACTATGACGATTCGTACGCCGTAAACAGTGAAGCACAAGGACCGTATGGCGATGCGCTTACCTATGAACTCATTCCTTACATTGAGCAACAATTTAGAGGCATCGGAGAAGGCTGGTCGCGCTTTGTATATGGCGGAAGCACTGGTGGATGGGAAGCATTAGCAGTACAAGTAAAATATCCTAAGGAATACGGAATGTGTTTTGCGGCGTGTCCCGATCCAATCGATTTTAGAGCGTATTGTTTGGTAAACATTTACGAAGACGAGAACGCATATTATGAGGAAGGAACTTTTAGAAAAACCTTGGTTGCTGGGCATCGAGATTACTTAGGAAATGTAGATGCTACCTTGAAAGATATGAATTACCGTGAATTGGTCTTAGGTACCAAAGGACGCTCAGGACAGCAATGGGATATTTGGGAAGCTACGTATTCTCCCATCGACAAAGAAGGATATCCGAAGCGAATTTGGAATCGCCTTACAGGAGAAATTGATAAAGAAGTGGCTGCCTACTGGAAAGAAAATTACGATCTCGCTTATATTATGAAAAGAGACTGGGCAACACACGGAAACGATTGGAAACATAAAATTCACTTGTATTGTGGCGATATGGACAATTATTATTTGAACAACGCTGTATACCTTGCGGAAGAAATCTTATCAGAAACCACTGAACCTTATTACGACGGTGAAGTAGACTATGGCGATCGTGCAGAACATTGTTGGAACGGAGATCACGACAATGGAAATCACATTAGCCGATTGCGCTATCACCGCATGTTTATCAAAAAATATGTAGAAAAGGTTCATAAAGTAGCTCCAAAAAATGCTGACTTAACAAGTTGGAGGTATTGAATTTCCAAATACATCTCGATACAATTTTCTATCGAAAATCACTCGATGTGACGTCTTGAGTTTGATACGTCATTGCGAACAAAGTGAAGCAATCTGTAACTTTAAATAACAGATATGTTTTATGATAAACAGATCACCACGTCACTAAGTTCCTCGTGATGACGAATCATAAGTGTAAAGTCATAATTTTATTAGAATCGCTTACTTTTGTCATAGAAATCGATGTGACGACTAGTGTAACCTATTCATAATAAACCATTATCAAAATAATAACCAAACTCTTTTTACCTTTACATACATCACCAACCAAAACCACCATATGAAAACATTTAAATTGCTCCTCATTTGCATATTGTTACTTCCTGTATACAATCATGCACAAAAAAGAAAAAAGAAACAAAAAACACCTGCAATACAACTCACAGACTCTTTATTTCACGGCTTAAAATGGCGAAATATTGGTCCATTTAGAGGCGGAAGAAGTGTCGCTTCTACAGGAGTTATTGGACAACCACGCACCTATTATATGGGTTCTACTGGTGGCGGTGTGTATAAAACTACCGATGCTGGTATTACTTGGAAAAACGTTTCTGATACATTTTTCAAAATGGGATCTGTCGGCGCCATTGCAGTATCTGAAAGTGATACCAATATTGTAATCGTTGGTATGGGAGAACATGCTGCACGTGGTGTCATGACTTCTATGGGAGACGGCGTATACAAATCGATGGACGCAGGAAAAACTTGGAAACATATAGGATTAGAAAACACACATCATATTTCAGATGTCATTATACATCCTACGAATCCAGATATTATATATGTTACAGCACAAGGCGCACAATATGCACCTACTAAGGAACGCGGAATTTATAGAACGACCAATGGTGGAACTACTTGGGAAAAGGTTTTATATATAAATGATACTACAGGAGCTTCTTCCCTATCGATGGATATGAAAAACCCTCGAATTTTATATGCATCAATGTGGCAACATCGTCGTTATCCTTGGTATATGGAATCGGGAGGCGAACATTCTGGTCTGTACAAATCTACGGATGGTGGCGATACATGGACAAAACTAAAAGAAGGCTTACCAAAAGCATCTGGAAAATCAGGAATTTCGGTATCGAGAGCGAATCCAGAACGTGTATTTGCTGTGATTGAAGCAGAAGGCAAAAAAGGTGGTGTCTATCGTTCTGATGATGCAGGGAAAAAGTGGATTCAAGTCAACGGCAATCGTGTCAATATTGCACGATCGTGGTATTATATGGAAATTTTTGCCGATCCGCAAAATGAAAACGTAGTATATGTGTTAAATGCTCCTGTAATGAAATCTATTGATGGAGGAAAAAGTTTTACGAATATTCCTGTGCCGCATGGCGATAATCATCATTTATGGATCAATCCGCATGACAATGCCAATTTGATCAACTCGAATGATGGTGGCGCTAATATTTCTTTTAATGGTGGGAAAAGTTGGAGTACGCAACAAAATCAGCCAACATCACAATTCTATCGTGTCATTACAGATAATTTAGTGCCGTATAATGTGTATGGTGGACAACAAGACAACTCAGCCATTGCTATTGCCAGTCGTACCAATGATGGTGGAATTGATTGGAAAGATTGGTATTCGGTAGCTGGTGGCGAAAGTGCTTTCATTGCCTTTGATCCTGACAATCCAGAAACGGTATATGGCGGAACGTATCAAGGTAATATTGGTGTTTGGACAAAATCTTCTAGAGCTCAAAAAGCAATCAAACAATATCCAGAATTAGGATTAAGCATTGCACCAAAAGATGCTAAATACCGTTACAATTGGAATGCTCCTATTATATCTTCTCCACACAATAGAAAAACGATTTATCATGCAGGAAATGTGGTTTTTAAGACTACGGACGAAGGTAGCAGTTGGACGATCGTAAGTCCAGATTTGACAAAGAACGAAACAGAAAAACACGGTCCTGGAGGCGGTCCATATACCAACGAAGCTGCTGGAGGCGAGAATTACAATACATTGACGGCATTGGTGGAATCGCAACATGAAGAAGGTGTATTATATGCAGGAAGCGACGACGGATTATTACATATTACTAGAAATGGCGGTGCGAATTGGGAAAATATTACCCCAAAAGGTATTGAAGATGGAATTATCAATAGTATAGATATTTCTGAACACGATCCTGCTACTGCGTATATAGTGATTATGCGATACAAATCCTTAGACTTGAGTTCGTATATTTTTAAAACCAACGATTATGGAAAATCGTGGACAAAGATTGTAAATGGTTTGAATGATCCGAATGGTTTTGCAAGAGTCGTAAGAGCCGATAAAAAACGAAAAGGATTGTTATATGCAGGTACCGAAACTGGATTGTATGTTTCAAATGATGATGGTGCTTTTTGGCAACGTTTGAATTTAGGATTACCAGTAGTTGCCATTAACGATCTCACCATACAAGACAATGATTTAGTTGCGGCAACATCTGGACGTGGATTTTGGATTTTGGATGATTTGGGTGCGCTTCAAAATATAACTTCTCAGACTAAGTCTGTTCAGATATTTCAACCAAAAGCAAGTTACCGAATCTTTGGAGGTGTTTCTAAAGCCACAGGACAAGGTACGAATCCTAGAAGCGGCGTAACCTTCGATTACTATTTAAATACAGACGCTGATACTTTAGATTTAAAATTGGAAGTCTTACAAGGTTCAAAAGTGATAAGAACTTATACGAACAAAGTGCCAAAGAAATTCAGATCTTGGCCAGGCGGACCTGCAAAACCAGAAGTTTTACCTTCTAAAAAAGGCTATCATAGATTTACGTGGGACTTCGCTAGAGAGGCTTTACCTTCTATCAATAAAGTGTTTGTTTTTGGCGGACATGCGGGATCTAATGTAGCGCCAGGAAATTATACTTTACGATTAGCCTTAGAAGATGAAAGTGTGGAAACTAGAGTTACCATTCTTCCTAATCCAGCTATAAAGTCATCGTCACAAGATTTTACCGAACAACAAGAAATGTTAGTTACGATTGAAAATACTGTTAAAAACATGCATGAGTCTGTAAATCAGATGCGTTCTGCAAAAACACAACTGAATACGTATGCCAAACTTCTAAAAAATAATGAAGAAGCAAAACCATTGATAGAAAAAGGAGAAGCCTTATTAAAGCGCATCAACAGTTGGGAAGAGAATTTAATCCAAGTGGAACAGAAAACCTTTCAAGATGTCATCAATTTTAATAATAAACTCAATGCGCAATTGATTGTATTATTACGCTATATAGACCAACCTAGTCCAAAAGTAACACAAGGCGCCAAACAACGTTTGAATGATTTACTAAACGATTGGCAAGTCTACACCAACGAACGCGATGCTATTATAAACACTGAGATGAATGCATATAATGAATTGTACAAATCATTGAATATTCCTGCGTTGATTATTGAGAAGAAATCAAAAACTGATTAAGTGTAGGTTTTTGATTTTTTATTAAAGTTAGTTTTCATTATAACAAAATAAATGTTGGAATTATGAATAAAAAAATAGGACTTAAAGAAGCCATGTCTATCGGAATTGGAGGCATGGTTGGAGGTGGAATTTTTGCGGTATTAGGTTTGGCTGTTTCCCTTGCGCAAGGTGGCACACCCATAGCTTTTTTATTTGCTGGGCTTTTAGCTTTGATTACATCGTATAGCTATGTAAAATTGTCTATGAAATATCCAGACCGAGGCGGAACCGTTAAATTTATGAATCAAGGTTTTGGAAAATCTATATTTAGTGGCGGAATAAACAATTTACTTTGGATTAGCTATATTATTATGCTATCGCTTTATGCTTCAGCATTTGGTTCTTATGCTCCTAACCTCTTCTCTATTTTTGACAAATCAATTGACGCTCATATCTATACTAGTTTTATTATCATATTAGCCACCGCTATAAATTATTATAGTATTAAAGTTGTTGGTAAAATTGAATCGTATGCAGTAATTATAAAGCTTGTTATATTGCTTTCATTTATTTTGATTGGCGTATATGGACTTATTGGCAACCCAAATTTGTCTCAACTTTCAATAACAAAATGGGAAACTCCTATAAAACTTTTAACAGGCGGTATGGTCATATTTGTCGCTTATGAAGGCTTTGAACTTATTGCAAATGCAGCGCCCGATATTAAAAATCCTAAAAAGAATATTCCCAGAGCTTATTATTATTCTGTAATCTTTGTGATTTTGCTATATATTGTAATTGCGGCAGTTACTGTAGGTTCGCTTCCATTTGAACAAATTGCTACTGCAGAAGATTATGTACTAGCCGAAGCTGCAAAGCCAATGTTAGGAAAAATTGGATTTAGTATTATTACAGTTGCTGCATTGATATCAACTTTTTCTGCTATCAATGCTTCATTGTATGGCGGAAGTCGTGTAAGTTATGAAATAGCCGAAGACGATGAACTACCGCATCAATTAACGTATAAATTGTGGAATCAACCGATTGGATTATTAATTACTGCTGTGTTAACGCTCGTTATTGCCAACCTTTTACAATTAGAAAGTATTTCAACTGCAGGAAGTGTCGGTTTTTTATTGATTTTTGCAATGGTAAATTATGTTGGCTTTAAATTGAGAAAAGAAATTAACGGGAATTTCATAATTCCGCTCTTTGGGTTTATTGCATGTTTATTAGCACTTGTTGTACTTATCAGTCAACAAATAAAAACAAATAGAACTGGAGTCATCATTGCAGTGTCTATTATAGTGATGTGCTTTGCTTTAGAGTGGATTTACAAGAAAGTTGTGCCTAAAAAAGGCAGGCAATAGTTTCGTTTTTAATTCCTAGATCAATCAGTAAACATTTCTGTGTATCTGATTGAGAAATCATCGAAAAATAATTTATAATTTTAAAATATGGCAAAGAACAAAACAACACAGACAGAAGTTAATGTTTTTGATTTTATCGATTCGTATGTTGATAAAGAACAAAAGAAATTGGATAGTCATAAATTAATTGAACTCATGAGCGAATGGTCTGGTTCTAAACCAAGAATGTGGGGACCAACTATTATTGGTTTTGGTCGTTATCATTATAAATATGCCAGCGGACACGAAGGCAATGCTCCGATTTTAGGATTCTCGCCAAGAAAAGCACAATTCTCACTCTATATCTATTCTAAAACAGAAAAGAGTGATGCTTTGCTGAAAGATTTTGGCAAATTTAAAATGGGAAAAGCTTGTATTTACATTAAAAAACTTGACGATATTGATATATCGATCTTAGAACAAATCTGTAAGGAATCCATTGCCTATATCAATGAACATCATGAGTGTGGTGCGTGTAAATAGCACTTCTTGTGATGTATATTGAGTTTGTAAAAAGCCAGTCAAAAAATTTACACTGAGCCTGTCGAAGTGTACGGGAAACCACATTGTGTATGTGTGAGTTTTGTTTTAAATTTAGAGAACTTACAAAAGTTCCTTTAGTATATCTGTGAAAGGAATTATAAAATATCAAAAATGAAGTCATTCTATTTATTCGTAGTCATTTCAATAACCTTGTTTAGTTGTTCTAATTCATCGCAATGTAAAGATCTAGAAAGCGCATATCCTCCTGAAATATTTACACTTTATCAACACAAAGGAAAAGACTATAATGCTATTAAAGTCTTTAAGATTTCGGAAAATCAAATTCAAGTCAATCATATATCCATAACTCCAGCAGAAGATTTGGCGCCTCTTCAACAAACATTGGTCAAAAAAGAACTCTTTTCTATTGAGGAAAAAGATCGTATTAAAGAAAAATATAAAAAGGCGTATTCACTACAGCTAAAACATACAAACGATGTATTCTGGATTCAAATCCAACCAACGAAAGAAATGCTTGGAGACAAAAAGGATTTCGAATACAGAGATATGATAGAAGATTTAATCAACAAAGAACTGATGAACAATAATGCAGGAATCTTTTTTGCTGGTCATGTCGGTCATACAGGATTAAATATGCTTTGTCATTACTATAAAGAACGAGTAGCTATAGAATCTATTTTTAAAATTCTTTGCGAAAATGGTTTGGAAGATCATACCTTAATAGCAAAAAGAGTGCATGTAGCAGATGCAGATTGGATTCATGAAGTTGTATATCCACTAGGTTTTACGGGCGAATTTCAGTCACTCTAATAAGTTCTTGACTTACCTAAATTCCTATTAGAGATCATTTTATAAGAAGTGTTTTTGCAACAAACATTCATACATACAACCTTAAGTAACATTAAAAAAATAAAGCATCAATGAATACTTCGTTTTATCCAAAAAATCATTTACAAAAAGAAGACAATTTTATTTTTCTGATTTCCTCAACAGCGTTCCATAATCATCCCTAATTATTCCAAATATTTACTATATTCGTCGATCAAGTTAAAAAACTACAAACCATCAAATAATTACATACATTGGAAGGAACACCTAAAAAAGGCATTCAAGGATTAGTTGAAAATTGGCAAAGTGATTTAATTGCAGCAGTGAGTGTCGCACTCATAGCTTTACCACTTTCTTTAGGTATTGCGTTGGCAGCGGGAGCACCTGCAATGTCCGGTATCTTTTCGGCAATTATTGGAGGTGTTGTTACAACGCTGTATCGCGGTGGTCACATATCAGTGAATGGACCAGCTAAAGGTGTTATCGGAGTTATACTTTGGGGAATTGTCACTATGGATGACGGTTCTGGTCAAGCCTTTAATTATGTATTGGCAGCAATCGTTATTTCTGGAGCGCTTCAAATGTTATTGGGAATATTAAAATTAGGACGATTGGCAGATATTTTCCATTCTTCCGTAATTCATGGTATTTTAGCAGCCATTGGGATTATCATATTTGCAAAACAGATTCATGTGGCTATGGGTACACATTCTGATGATCCAAGCATCGTACAAAACCTTATTGATGCAGTTGTGTACTTACCGCAAGCCAATCCTTTTGTGCTTATTATTGCATTGACAGGATTACTTTTATTACTCTTTCATTCCAAAATTAGTAACCGAATTTTCCATTTATTGCCTACACCAATGTGGGTCATAGCGCTTTCTATTCCGTTTGTATATGCTTTCAATTTCTTTGATCAACAAACACTGTCATTCTTTGGAAAAGCGTATGAAGTAGGACCTACCCTTTTATTAGACATACCTGATACGATTACAGATTCTATCATGCTTCCAAACTTTGGTAAAATCACTACTATTGAATTCTGGATCACCGTATTTTCCATTTTGATTATTTCAAGTATTGAATCTTTAGCTATTGCAAAAGCTGTAGATAAAATTGATCCTTACAAACGTAAAACAGATTTAAATAAGGATTTAACAGGGATTGGCTTAAGTACGATGGTTGCTGGTATGATAGGAGGTTTACCAATCATTGCTGTAATTATTCGTAGTACCGTTAATATCCACAATGGAGCAAAAACAAAATGGTCTAACATGTACCAAGGACTTTTATTACTCGTTTTTATAGTGATATTGAGTCCAATCATGCGACAAGTGCCACTATGCGCTTTTGCTATTCTACTGGTTTACACAGGATTTAAACTCGCATCACCATCTGTCTTTAAACAAATGTATAGTCAAGGAACAGAGCAACTTGTATTCTTTGTTGCCACAATGGTTTTAACACTCTACACAAATTTATTAATCGGTTTATTGGGTGGATTGATACTGGCACTAGCCACTCACATGCTATTGGCAAGGCTTTCCATTCCTCAGTTTTTCAGGATGGTGTATAAATCGCGTACAAAATTGATCAAACGTACGGATGGCGGTTTCGATTTAAAAATTAGAGGGATTGCTAATTTCTTAGGCATTCTAAAAGTAGATAAATTGGTGTCTCAAATTCCTGCTGGAGCGGACGTCAATATTGATTTATCCGAAACAAGACTTGTAGGTATTACGTATATGGATTATCTCGTGGAATATTTAAAATCACAAAGAGCCACAGGCGGTGAGGTTTTTATTACTGGATTGGATTCCCATGTTTCTTCCTCTACCTATAATAGAGCCTTAAAAATTTGTTTGACTAGTAATACCACTAAATTATCGCAACGACAAAAACGATTACGAAATTTAGCAACTGAAAAAGATTATCAATACTCCAACAATACTGATTGGAATACGAGTTATTTAAAGAAGTTTCACTTTTTTGAAATTAGACCTATTGAGCGCAAGTACAATTGTTTGAAAGGAACATTTAAAGATATCGATGTGTCTTGGGAAATTGCGGATGTCACTTTCAATGAAGGTCAGGCTTTTACCGCTGAGACGTTTAATACAACGCTCATGGTCTTAAAATTGAATAAAAAGATTCCTATTTTCACGATGGAAAAAGAAGCTGTCTTAGAAAAGTTATTTGACCGAATGATGGCATTTACGGGCTACAAAGACATTGACTTCAAAATGTATCCGGATTTTTCTAAAAAATTCCTGTTGATGGGGAATAATGAAGCTGAGATTCGCTCTTTCTTTACAGAAGAAATCATTCGCTTTTTCGAAAATCACCAGATTTATCATTTAGAAAGCAATGGAGAATCACTAATTATTTTTGATAAAATTAAATTGGCCAGAACCGATGAAACCCTTGCGTTTATAAAATACGGTAAAGAATTGGCTGCGCTCTTGGATGCTAGAACAACTTCATAATAACGAAACCTAGTTATCTTCTCTCCTACTACTTTTTTATTTGAGAAGAATGGTTTTTTGGATTGTTATTCCTGCTTGTCACATTGAATGTTCAAGTTAGTTTTTGTTTTTGCACTTATTTTCTCAAAATATTTACACTTAGTCTTTGCTTTACATTATAAAGTACAATTAAAGCAAACGACAGAAATTGAATAAAAGAAATTAAGAATATGAGCAATTGTTATTTATGTAATGTAACTTTAGAAGCACATGTTGATTCCAGCACTAAAAATCACTATGAACACGTAATTCCTCAAGCTTTAGGAGGACAATTGAAAACACCTGGAATACTTTGTAAAACTTGTGGAGGCGAAGAATTTCTTGGCGGAAAAGTAGATAAACCTTTCTGTGATATTTTTACTTTAATTACAGAACGACTTGATATAAAAAAGGATAGAAAAACTAATTCAGTTGGACTTGATGGAAAACTTCATTTAATAGATTCAAGTGAATCTATTGATATTATTTTAAAGGATAAGATATTGTCTAATAAGCGACCGGAATACAAGATTGACCATAATAAAAAAGTTGCTTATGTATTCGCAAATAAGAAAGTAGCTAAGAGCTTTAAATTCAAAGTTCAAAATGAGTTAAAAGAACAAGTTTCGAATCATTCAGATTATAGCATCGAAATTGTTTCATCGTTAAATGATTATTTAGGTGTTATAGAGTTTCCTTTCAATCTTGTTAATAATGTTTTTGAAAAAGGATTTATAAAAATGGCCATTGAATTTGCTTTAAGCAAAGGTGTGGATTATGATACAATAAAGCATCTAATTGATCGAGAAAACAAAACTATTAAATGCAACAATAATGTAATACCATACTATCCTATTGCTAAAATTGAAGAAATGATGGAATATGTAAGAACAGGTATAGATGCAAATTTCATGTCACATTCTTTAGTTCTTTTTTCTCAACGACGAATCAGCAAAAAAGGAAAAGAAATTAAAGAATTGTATTGTTTTATTGAGTTGTTTGGTACGTTCCAATATTTTGTTGAATTAAGCGATAATTATATCGGAGAAAATATTGAACCTGAAACTTATGCACAAAGAATAATAAGACATCAAGATTCTGACTATAAAATTCATGGACTTGATTATAAAGACTTATCAATTGTTCTAAAAGAACTAGGTTTAGATAATAAAGATGTTGATGGATTAAGTTACGAAGACATATGTGTAAAGCTTCAAAACATCTATGACAAGAAAAATAAATACATTTATGATTATAAGAAAAATGCTAAACGTATAGTAGATTCAATAATTAGAAATAAAATATTAAACCGAAATAACGATTTTTTAAGTATGTTTAAAAGTTTACAACCCCATTTTTATTGGAATATGGAGGAAGATACATTCCACATAACATTTTACCGTTCAAGATTTATGAAAGAAGAAAACCCATATTCAATTATTCCTGAGATAAAGGAATTATATATTAATAACAAAGAAAAAATCACTAGATATACTTACTTCAAATTTAAAGAATTAGGAGGCTTTATTGAAGAAAATAAAAGTGTATGATAATAAAGTAGGTGTAATAAATTCAAAGATTATAGTATACTTCAAAATTGTAACGGTTTGATAATATACTAACCGTTATTTAAAAACACCACATCTCTTCTACAACTGAATATGATACGTAGCATGAAACCCAAAGAAGAAATTACCATCATTAAAGTTGAAATTCTTAAAGGTTTGCACGATAAAGGTATCTTCTGAGAAAATCGGATTGTTGGTCATTTTGAATTGTAATAATAATTTGCTGACTTCCCAATTTACACCTAACACAAACGCACCAAAGGTTTCTCTGGATTCCAATTCATTGGCAACATAGTAATATTCAGAGACTAAGGAAACGTGATTCCCCAATTTATAACGTCCACCAAAACCAAGAGCAAAGTGATTGTGATCGTCTAAAGCTGATCTGGAAGAAGTTCTATGTATGAATGTCGGAGAGATTTGTAATGAAAAATCTCTGGAAAATTTTCTGGCAATCAATGCTTGCGATGTAAATGCAAGTTTATCTCCAAAGCTTCCGCGCGATTCAATATTATTTAAAAAACGAGTTCTGTACGAAGCAGTTTGTAACAATGAAATACTAAACGGATTTCTATTGTCATCGGTTTGCTGTATGAGTCTATATTTCAAATAGGTATCTACAATTCCGTTTGGATTTCCAGAACCAAAACCAATAGTCAAACGATCCGAAATTCCATAATCCAGTCCAATACGCGAACACATTCTGTCCGCAATAAACGAACGTCCATCAGAATTTGGTACATTCCAATAACGCGTCATCAACGAAATTTCGAGCGTATTCTTTTTACGCGTTTCTACAGAATGACTTATAGACAAGCGTGTTCCCTTAAACGTAGACATCGTATAATTATCTACCTCTTGCTCTACCTCATTGAGTTTGTCTAATAAATTCTGAGCGGCTAAATAAGGCGAAATACCTATAAAAAGAGCGAGTACCATAAATTTACTTTTCATACGGCGCACAATTAAAATTAAACATTACTTCTATTTTCTTGGAAATATTGGGCGATAACAACGGCGGGACTTTAATATTATAATCATCAATCATAACATCCAAGCTTCCTTTGATGGTATATCCATCATTTGTTTTTGTGATATTCGCTTTAATATCAATCGCTTTTGTCACATTTTTCAAGGTAAATTCTCCTTGAATGATTCGAGTTTGTGGCTCAGAATCTGAAGGATCAAATCCTATAATTTTTCCATTAAAAATTGCATTCGGATATAAATCAGATTCTATATAACTTTCATTAAAATGCTCGCGCATCAATGTTTTTTTAAATACAAAAGCACGCATCAAAATTTTGACGGCTATTTCTTGCGATTCAGGATTAAAAAGACTCAATACCTGATTGTTGGTTGCTTGTATATTTTCTACGGAAGTGTACGAGAAAAAGGTAACTTGTCCTTGCCTTTCTATAAATTCGCTGGTTTGAGAAGTAACAGTAAGGCTGGCGGATAAACTTAAAAATACTACTAGTAAAAATTTATTCATACAATTCTGCTTATATAATTACACAATGCAACAGGATGACATCCAAGAGAAATCCTTTTAAAATTCCTTTCAACTTTATGTCTTGTCCAGCCTGAAGTTTCACAACTTCGCTGTCTTGATTTGATTGCATTTCGCACAAGATATAACTCATTTCTGAGTCTCCTTTTAAAATTAAACTATATTTTCCATCTTGGTATGTAATTTCCTTGATTTCTCCTTCAATCTCAATCGCTTTTTCAATGAAATTTTCAAGCTTTTGTTGCTTGTTTTGAAATTTAAACAAAAGTTCGTTTGTAGTAAACGTTTCTTCTGCCTGTATTTTTGTAGTATCAGCTATACCTCTATTCACATATTTGTACGCCGAAAACAGTCCAATAAAAATTAGACTGCATACAATAATTATTTTATGTCGCTTTTTTATTTTCATAATTACAGTAAAAAGCTCTTTGATGTATGGTTTTATTTTGAAATCATTCTCTTCACAAAAAAAATCTCTAAAAAATTCAAATCTCGATTATCGAGTAAAATTCTTTGGTAAAAATACTGTTTTCTACCGTGCTTAGAGAGCTGAATGTATCTGAAACGGAAAATAAACCGCTAAAAAGGAATATTAAATGTTGAGAATTCCTCAAAAAATCCCTCGATATAGTATTTTAGTGTTGTAAATAAAATGTATTGAATTAAGAATAATATTATTTGAGCTAAATAATAATCAACTCTTTAAATATTGATCTTGATTGTTTACAAAAAATGTCAGTTCGAGCGCAGTCGAGAACACTTATGAAACGAACGCATCGATTGAATCTCGACTGCGCTCGATTTGACAATTACTTGTTTTATTAAAATAACTATTGAATTAAAGAATTGTTTTTATCAATGAGAAATTATAGAATTTATCTCTATACAACGATTAGTTTTGTATTGGTGTATGTGCTTGTCATTAGTTTGGTGGTTATTCCGTTGACGGTGAAGTACAAAAATGTTGTAAAACTACAAAACACCATCAATTTAGCCACACAACAAATACATCAAGTAAGTAGCTTAAGCGCTGGTTCTTTGGCAAATGATGTTACCAAAGAAAATATTGTCAATACGATACAAAAAACCATTTCTGGGAGCGATAACGAAAGTGTGTATTTATCAGTATTTGATTGGTCTGGGAAAATTGTTTGTTATCCCGATAGAACCAAATTAGGAGGCAAAAATGAGCAAAAAAGCAATATGGTTTCCAATATGGAAAGTGTGGTTACGGGAGAAGAACTATATAATCATTTAAAAAATTTAGATCCAAATGAACAACAAGTGTCCGAAATTATTGCACTGCGTCCTATTGAGAATTCAGATTTAATCATTGCTGCACATTTAAATGTTGACAATATCAATCTTCAAACAAACGCGTTTACCGAACAAGTAAAAACGATTTATTTAATTCTCGGATTGATTCTATTATTGTTCTTATTGATCATTATCAGAGTGTTGTCTACGTATTATGAACAAATCATTGATCGTAAAACAGCTAAATTTGAAGATGGCGTGCTCAACTTATCCAAATTAAATGATTCTTTAGAAAATTATCAAAAAAGTATCGCAGAATTACAAGCGCAACCGGAACCGCAAGTGGAAACTTCTGTAGAAGAAAAAACGAAAGAAGAAGATACAAAAGAAGCACCTAAACAACGTTTACTGACGTACATTCGCAACGAATTGATGCCAATTGCTATCGAAGATATTTCGTATATCTACGTAGAAAATTCTATCTCATATGTGGTTCGAAAAGATGGCAAACGTTATACCGCAAATGACAGCTTAGACCAGATCTATGCTTCCCTAGATCCAAAACTATTTTTTAGAGCCAACCGACAAACCATTGTCGCGATTTACGCCATTGATAAAATTATTAAATACGGAAATAGTGCTCTTAAAATAGAAATGAAACCGATTTCAGAAATTGACATTGTCATTGGAAAAAACAAAGTATCTGTCTTTAAAAAATGGTTAGATCTTTAAGAGTCAACAAATTAATATTCCCATAACGACTTTACATAATACTTTGTTAAAAAGTATGATACTTCAAAGCCTGATTTTTATCTTTACAGATAAGCACATATTTTACATCAATAACAAAAAAAGTTGCACAACATATCTACATAAAATAGTATCTTAGCACGTTTTGATTAAAATTTAAATGAACATGAGAAAAGAAAAGAATATCAAAGGGTGGAATGAAATTAAAACCAACGATTCTTGGGCACTTTTTAAAATAATGGGAGAATTCGTAAACGGATTCGAAAAAATGAGTCAAATTGGACCTTGTGTGTCCATCTTCGGATCGGCTCGTACAAAACCTGATAACAAATACTATCTATTAGCAGAAAAAATAGCGCATAAAATTGTAGATCATGGATACGGAGTAATTACAGGTGGAGGACCTGGAATTATGGAAGCTGGAAACAAAGGAGCGCACTTAGGAGGCGGAACTTCTGTTGGTTTGAATATTGTATTGCCTTTTGAGCAACACGATAATCCATACATTGATCCTGATAAAAGTATCAACTTCGATTACTTTTTTGTACGTAAAGTAATGTTTGTAAAATACTCGCAAGGGTTTGTAGTAATGCCAGGAGGATTTGGAACTTTAGATGAATTATTTGAAGCGATTACCTTGATTCAAACGAAGAAAATTGACAAATTCCCTATTATTTTGGTAGGAACCGAATTTTGGTCTGGTTTAATGGATTGGGTAAAAGCAACATTATTAGACAAATTTGGAAACATAAGCGCGGGCGATTTGGATTTAATCCACATTGTAGACAACGAAGACGAAGTATTAGACATTTTAGATAAATTCTATAAAAAATACAATCTAAGTCCTAACTTCTAAAAGAAGTTTTGTAGAATAAATTGCACCCGAAAAAGAAAAAATGAAAAGAAAAATACTCATCCTATGCTTGCTATGCATAGGACTACAACAAAGTATAGCACAGGAAAATATCAAGACGATGTTTTACAATCTCTTGAATTTTCCTGAACTATCCTTAGATCGACTTGACGAATTGGAGGTTATTATTTCCGATTATCAGCCCGATTTGTTTATGGTTTGTGAACTAAATGATGCATTTGGCGCAGGATTGATTTTAAATCGATTGCAAATGATCAATCCTAACTATGCACAAGCAACGTATTTTAACAATACGTCAGATGATAATGGAAATGATTCCAATCTGCTACAAAATTTAATCTATTACGATAGTTCAAAATTTATCTTAGAAGCACAAGACATTGTACCCACTACTTTGCGCGATTTCAATCGATATACCTTAAAACTAAATACGGTAAACCAAGCAACGAATCCAATACTTTTGGAAGTGTTTGTAACGCATTTAAAAGCTGGAAATTCTCCAGAAGATGAATTGCGCCGTTTTTTAATGGTAGAAGAATTTGTAGACTATCTTTCTACGATGGATCCGAATAGTAAAGTACTCTTTGCAGGCGATTTAAACTTGTACACGAGTAATGACATTACGTTTCAAAAATTAACAGATGTAACAAATGCCATCACACTTGTAGATCCAATCAATCGTTTGGGCGATTGGCACAACAACAGCAGTTTTGTAGATGTATTTACACAATCTACACGTACACAAGGTGGTTTAGGTGGTGCTTCAGGAGGATTTGACGACCGTTTTGACTTTATACTGACTTCAGAAAATGTATTGACGAATTCAGACTTATATTATGTTGCAGACTCATACAAATCCTATGGAAACAATTTAAATACAAACTGTTACAACCGTGCTATCAACTCATCAGATTGTGCAGAAGTGCCTGGATCTGGTGTAAGTTACTCACAAACATTACGAAACGCTTTGCATGATATGAGCGATCATTTACCAGTTGTGATGGAATTAGAAACCAACGAGCAACTATTAAGCACCACGCAATTTGCTGCTAAAAGTGATTTTCAATTCATCCGCGGAAATATTGCAGAAGATCAATTGGCGTTTATGTTAAATTCTTCTACATCAAGCAATGAATATGTGATTTACGACGTTTTAGCACGAAAATTGATGGCTGGAAAAGTAAAAAATAACGATATTACCAACATAAATGTTGCAAACCTACCAAAAGGCATTTACTATTTAAAAATTGATGATTATACAGAAACTAAGAAATTCATAAAAAAATAAATTGAATACAAAACGTACCCATTTCGAATTATACCTACTACTGTTCCTGAGTTTTACAGCTTTTGGTCAGCATAAAAACGAAGTCACGGCAACGCTTAGTGCGGAAAGTAACCTCATAAATGTTGAACAAAAGATTACGTATACAAACGAAACAGGAACCACACTTTCAGAAATTTATTTCAACGATTGGAGTCACGCCTTTTCAGGAAAAGACACACCTTTAGCGAAACGTTTTGCCGAAGAATTCCGCAGAAACTTTCACTTAGCGCGAGAAAAAAAACGTGGTCGTACAACCGTAGATCGTATTTCTACAAATGGTACTAAAGTAGATTGGAAACGTTTAGAAAAACAAGTAGATATCATCAAAATTACGCTCAACAAACCGTTGCAGCCTAATGAAAGTATTACATTCGATCTTAAATACGAAGTAAAACTCCCATATGACGAGTTTACACGCTATGGTTTTACGCGTGAAGGAGACTTTAATCTTCGCTATTGGTATATGACGCCAGCTGCTTACAACAATGGTTGGATATTATACAGCAATAAAAACCTAGACGATTTATACACAGAACAAGCCACGCACAATATTACGCTGAACGTTCCTAAAAAGTTTACTGTGATTTCTAGTGCTGACACTACTGTAGATGATAACAATGGAACGATTCAACTGAATGCAAAAGATGTCAAAGATATTACCGTTTTACTGCGTCAAAACTCTGATTTTAAAACGTTTCAAACGGATAAAGTAAATATTACGACAAACTTAGATCCGTATCAATTAAACGAGCAACAACAAGCCATTGCTGTAGATAAAGTAGTGCAATTCATCCATGATAAACTTGGAGAGTTTCCACGACAAAACATGCTCATCTCTAAAATTGATAACAAAAAAAATCCAGTGTATGGATTGGGACAATTGCCTTCTTTTGTAAGACCGTTTACAGATGACTTTCAATACGAAATAAAAATATTAAAAGCGATCCTCACAAAGAATCTAGAAGAATCGATGTGGATGGACACGCGTACCGAAAAGTGGATTTCTGATGCTTTAGAAACCTATATGCTCATGGTATATGCCGAAACGTTTTATCCGAATATGAAGCTTGCAGGCGGATTGTCAAAGGTTTGGGGAATTCGCTCGTATGAATTTGCCAAGTTAAAATTCAACGATCAATATCCGTTTTTATACATGCTAATGGCGCGTAAAAACATTGATCAACCTTTGAATACTTCTAAGGATTCTTTGACAAAATTCAACAACAATATCGCCAACAAATACAAAGCTGGTGTTGGACTTAAATACTTGAAATCATACTTTGATGACACGATTATCGATGACTTTGTAAAAGAATTCTATGCGAACAATCGTTTAAAGAAATCGTCTCGTAAAGACTTTGAAGATTTACTAAAATCAAAAGCGCCTAAAGACATCGAATGGTATTTTGACAACTATGTAGATTCCAGAAAACGAATTGATTACAAAATAAAAAACGTAGAAAAAACAGATGATTCTTTACAAGTTACCATCAAAAACAAATACAATGGCAACTTCCCTATTTCGCTCTTCGGTATCAAAAATGATACAGTCGTTTCCAAACATTGGGTTACGGATATTGGCGATAAAAAAACGGTAACCATTCCGCGTGAAGGCATTGATCGTTTGGTGTTGAATTATGATAAAATCATTCCAGAATTCAATCAACGTGACAACTGGAAATCTTTAAACGGTTTCTTTGCGAATAATAAAAAATTGCGATTCACTTTCTTTAAGGATGCTGAAAATCCACACTACAATCAAATATTCTTTGTGCCTGTAGCACGATTCAACTTATATGATGGATTTACGCCAGGAATGCGTTTATACAATAAAGTATTCCTTACCAAACGTCTTTTATATGACTTTAAACCTTCGTACGGACTACGCTCTAAGCAATTGGTTGGTTCTGGAAGTATTTCATATCGTCATGACATTGAAAATACCAAAAGTGACTTGTATTTTGTGCGTTTTACTGCTGGTGGAAACTACTTTAATTATGCAGAAGACTTAACATACACGCGTTTAGTTCCGAAAATTACCTTTGGTTTTAGAGATCCTGATTTCAGATCTAATCAAAAAGAATTTATCGATTTAAGATACGTTATTGTACAACGTGAACAACCAGAAATTCCTGATCCTACGACAGATAACGAACCAAACTACAGTGTATTCAATGCGCGTTATGTATACTCTAATCCTGATCCAATTCGCCATATGGTTTGGTTTACGGATTTTCAAATCACAAAACGATTCTCCAAAGTTTCGTTCAATTTAGACTATAGAAAACTCTTCCGAGACAACAGACAATTAAATGTACGTTTCTTCTTCGGAAAGTTCTTATTCAACGATACCAACTCAGACTTTTTCAGTTTTGCACTCGACAGACCAACTGATTATTTGTTTGACTACAATTATTACGGTCGATCAGAAGATACAGGATTATTCAGTCAGCAATTAATCGTTGCCGAAGGTGGATTTAAATCCAAACTAGAAGATCCATTTTCTAACGATTGGATAGGAACGACCAATGTAAGTTACAGTATTTGGAAATGGATTGAAGCCTACGGAGATGCAGGATTTATCAAAAACAATGGTGCAAACACACGTTTTGTGTACGATTCTGGAATTCGCTTAAATTTAGTTCCTGACTTCTTTGAATTGTATTTCCCTGTCTACTCCAACAATGGTTGGGAAATTGCACAACCTGGTTTTGACCAACGTATCCGATTCATTGTTACTTTAAGTCCAAAAACCTTATTGAAACTCTTCACACGAAAGTGGTTTTAAGATTTTTTTAAGCAAAAATAACTTACAAATCGGACTCTAAAAAAATTGAACAATCATCAGTCAAAAAGTAATTTTCTATCTAAAATTGAGGATATCGCATTAAAAACAGCTTTTTACTGAAATATTAGCATCTTTTTAAGAGAGAGCTCTATTGCAAATCTCCTTGCTTTTTTGTACTTTTGCACGACTTCAATCCAAGAAAACTATGCAAGCAAAAGTTGAAAACACACAAGATATTTCATTCGATCAGTTCAAAGATGAAATCATTCAAGATTACAAAACTGCCGTAATCAGTCGTGAATGTAGCCTTCTAGGTCGTAGAGAAGTATTGACAGGAAAAGCAAAGTTTGGTATTTTCGGAGACGGAAAAGAAGTACCACAATTAGCATTGGCCAAAGCGTTTCAAAATGGTGATTTTAGATCTGGATACTACCGCGATCAAACTTTTATGATGGCCATTGGCGAATTGAACATTCAACAATTTTTTGCAGGCTTATATGCACATACCGATATTGAAGTAGAACCAATGTCTGCCGGAAGACAAATGGGCGGACACTTTGCCACACATAGTTTAGACAAAAATGGCGAATGGAAAAACTTAACTCAACAAAAGAACTCTAGTGCCGACATCTCTCCTACTGCGGGACAAATGCCACGTTTGTTAGGATTGGCACAAGCTTCTAAAATATATAGACACGTAGAAGGAATTGATACTGAAAAATTCTCAGTAAACGGAAATGAAATTGCTTGGGGAACTATTGGGAATGCAAGTACTAGTGAAGGATTGTTCTTTGAAACTATCAATGCTGCTGGTGTTTTACAAGTTCCTATGGTAATGAGTGTTTGGGATGATGAATACGGAATTTCAGTACATGCAAAGCATCAAACTACCAAAGAAAATATTTCTGAAATCTTAAAAGGTTTCCAACGTACCGAAAACGAAAACGGATACGAAATTTTTAGAGTCAATGGTTGGGATTATCCTTCATTGATTGCTACGTACCAAAAAGCATCTGATATTGCTCGTGAAGAACATGTTCCTGTGTTGATTCACGTTCAGCAAGTAACGCAACCACAAGGACATTCAACTTCTGGTTCGCACGAACGTTACAAAAGTAAAGAGCGTTTGGCTTGGGAAGTGGAATACGATTGTAATGCACAAATGCGTAAGTGGATCATTGAAAATGGTATTGATACAGATGAAAACTTAATTGCGTTAGAAAAAGATATCAAAAAACAAGTGCGCGATGGTAAAAAAGCCGCTTGGAAAGATTTTGTTGCGCCAATGAAGCAAGAACAAGCGGAAGTAATCAGTTTGCTTGAAAACTTAGCACAATCAAGTCCTAACAAAGTTTTTATCAATAAAATCAAAGAAGATTTAGCTGGTATTGCAGAACCAATTCGCAAAGAAATTGCAGGATATTCGCGTAAAGCTTTGCGTTTAGTGATTGGAGAAACTTCTGTTGAAAAACAAGCTTTAAGCAATTGGATCAAAGCCTATTTTGAGAAAATTCAACCAAAATATAGTTCACATTTATACAGCGAATCTGCTAAAAGTGTTTTAAATATTGAAGCAAATGCGCCAGTATATGGTGACGAACCACAAGAAGTGGATGCACGTATTGTATTGAGAGATAACTTTGATGCGATCTTTTCAAAATATCCGCAAGCCTTAGTTTTTGGGGAAGATGCAGGGGAAATTGGAGATGTAAATCAAGGATTGGAAGGTATGCAAGAGAAATACGGAAAATTACGTGTTTCTGATACTGGAATTCGTGAAGCAACCATTTTAGGACAAGGAATTGGAATGGCAATGCGCGGATTGCGTCCAATTGCAGAAATTCAATACTTAGATTATCTATTATACGCATTACAAATTATGAGTGATGATTTGGCTACTGTTTTATACAGAACCAAAGGAACGCAAAAAGCACCTGTCATCATTCGTACGCGTGGACATCGTTTGGAAGGAATCTGGCATTCTGGTTCGCCAATGGGCGCAATTATCAATGCAATCAAAGGAATTCATGTATTAGTGCCGAGAAACATGACCAAAGCGGCTGGTTTTTATAATACCTTATTAGAAAGTGACGAACCTGCTTTAGTTGTAGAATGTTTGAACGGATATCGTTTAAAAGAGCAATTACCTACGAATTTAGGTGAATTCAAGACAAAAATTGGTGTGGTTGAAACCATCAAAGAAGGAAGCGACATGACGGTAGTTTCTTATGGTTCTACCCTACGCATCATAGAACAAGCAGCCAAAGAATTACAAGCTGTTGGTATTAATATTGAAATTATTGACTGTCAATCGTTAATTCCGTTTGATATCAATCACGATTGTGTAAAAAGTGTACAAAAAACAAATCGTTTGTTGGTAATTGATGAAGATGTACCTGGTGGTGCTTCTGCATTTATCTTACAGCATATTGTAGACGAACAAAACGGATATCAATATTTAGATAGCAAACCGCAAACCTTGACGGCAAAAGCACACAGACCTGCATACGGAACCGATGGAGATTATTTCTCTAAACCTTCAGCAGAAGATATTTTTGAGAAAATCTATGCGATGATGCACGAAACAAATCCAACAGATTTTCCAGAGTTATACTAAGAACATTTGTAGTTAAAATATACAAACGCCAAACTAAATTATAGTTTGGCGTTTTTTATTAGCCATAAATTATTAATATTTTTATCTAAATTTTATACATGCAAGTTGATTATAAAATACCCATAACACTTCTCAAAAAAAGAACTACTGAAATAATTGCCGAATTAAGAATACAATCGTCGCAAGAGTTAATAGCAGAAAAGAAAGCTCTTGACATGGCGATTTCTTGGCTTGAAAAAGCGGATTCACTAAACATTGACGTGAATAAAAAAATTGTACAAATACCACAAAATAAAACTAATACACCTTCATCAGAGTTTCGAATCATAGAAGATCATGAATCTGATGATAAAAATAATTGGGAAGAGATTGAAATTAACGGAGAAGTAATTAGACCTTTAGCAGATAGCTGGTTAATTTTAAATTAGAAAGTGTGTATGAACATAAAATCTAGAATTCAATCCATCACAAACGCCACACAGTTACCGACTGCGATTACGAATATTCCAACATTTGATCTTTCCGAATTAGAAATTGCAACACTTCCTGAAATTCAGCTGCCAACCAATCGCAGATTAGGGCATTTGGTAGAAAAAATCGTTTCAGAACTCCTAAAAGCATCAAACAATTACAAAATACTGCATGAAAATCTTCAAGTCATAGAAGACAAAAACACCATTGGAGAACTCGACTTTATTATAGAAAGTATGGCTTCAAAGCAGGTCATTCACCTAGAATTGGCGTATAAATTCTATGTATTTGATCCGACACTTTCTACGGACACAAAATATTGTTGGATAGGTCCGAACCGAAAAGATGCCTTGCATGAAAAATTGGAAAAACTACAACAAAAGCAGTTTCCACTACTCTATCACGAAGCGACCAAAGCAAAATTACCAGAATTGAATCTTGAAGAAGTTTCTCAAAAGCTCTGCGTATTGGCGTATTTATTCGTTCCGTATGCATCAAACATACAATTCAACACGGAATATCAAAAGGCAGTAAAAGGTTGTTATATGGACTTTGAAACCTTTAAAAGTTTAGACAATTCAGCTAAAAGCTATTATATTCCAACCAAAAAAGAATGGGGAATTGATCCTTCAGAAAACAAGCATTGGTCAGATTTTAAAACTATAGAAGCCTCTATTTCTGAAAATCTGCTTGCAAAACGTTCGTTGTTATGTTGGCAGCAACAGAATGGTTCATTTGAAAGTTTTTTTATAGTTTGGTGGTAGTTTTAAAATAGCAAGTTAAATTAGCTAAATGCGAAATCCCACACGTAGAAATAGAAATATAGGAACCGCGAAACAAGGTTTTGGACAAAATAATAAATTAGTTGTTCCCTATCATGCGGAAGAAATGAAATTCTTCTATGAAAAATTGGGAGAATACACTGTAGTTGAAAGAATTATAAATAATCACAGGTTTAAATTTATCATCGAAAAAACGAGAGAGAATTCATTTCACGCTTGTACAATTGATGATTTAGAAATTATACTGTCCCTAATTCCAAAAAAAGATTACGGAGATTTAGAGTTAATTATTTTAAGACAACCTACAAGGAAAGAAGAAAACTTAAAGCCCGTTTGGGGCAGATTGATATATTCTTATGAATTTGAAAACGAATATTTTCCTGCCATTATCATTGAAGCTATTGATTTAGAACGCAGTTTTAAATGGCCTAAAAAATTAAGTGTTGATGGGCAAAAAGAGTTAGAAAGATTGAAAGAAGATGGACACAACATAGTAATGGGAAAACGTTATTTTGAAGCTGAATATAAAATTGAGCATATAAGAGCCACACAACTTTACAGAACACTTCCTCACGAATTTGGACATTATGTGCATTATCTAAACGTTGTTGAAAGATCCGAAAAACCAAATGAGGAATACGATGCTTGGGAAAAACGTTGGAATGCTTATCATAGTTTACCAACTTCAGAAAAAGAAAGTTTTGCGCATTCATACGCTGATACATTTAAAAGTCAGCTAGAAGCTAAATACCTAATTCCATTTGATAGAATATTAGATTTGGATAGTATGAAAAAAGATGGATTGAAAATATCTGATTTTGAATGAGATTTATATCAGGTTCATTAAAACATAATTACTCTTTTATTCGTTATATCAATAGTATCAAAATTTGAATATGAAAAAAGCATTACAACTAATAGTAGTATTCGTTGCAGTTATTATCTGTGTCTCTTTTATAGAATTTGAAGACTCGAATTATAATTTTAAAGAAGAACTAAAGAAATTTGCAACTGAAATTGTAACCAAAAAAAGAGAGCCTATCAAAGATAGAATAGATTTTCCATTAGATGTATATGCAGCCGATGCATTCGGAATTCAGATTCCTAATACTGTTAAACAATTTGATTTTACTGTTGAAATGTTTGATAAAGGTTTTGACCACTTTTTTCGTCAAGAGTTTATTGACAGCATTAAAAGTGAGATAAAAATTGTGAAACAAGAAAACCGACAATTCTACTTAGATTATAAAAGTCATAATGATGATTATAAAGAGCATAACATGAAAGGTACATGTAATCATAAAATTTATTGTATTTATGAAAATGGGAAGATTAAGATTACTGGTTTTTCTATGAATTGTTATGGCGAAGGATAAAAATTGGTAATAAAACATAGTCTCAAATCGTATCCTGAGCCAATTTATCCTCTTAAAAACTAAAAAAGTTTAGTAGTTTTGAATGCAATCAAAAATGAACGCATTCATGTTCCCACAATTTAATATTCATAGCACACCATTATTAATTCTTGTTTTACAAGCGTTGATTTTGGTTGGACTTTTGTTAAAACGATATGTTGAAAAAAAGAACGCTTCCGATGCCATTTTAGCCATTTTATTATTGGTTGTTTCCTATACTCAAATCTGTTATACAGTGGGTTATATGAGTTGGTATGATACGTTTCGTAATACTAAAATCAACTACTTTTTAATTCCTGCTGGAACTGCCATTGCGCCTTTGGTCTTTTTGTATGTAACCTCAATTACGAAATCTAATTATACATTTCTAAAGAAACATTGGTGGCATTTTGCAATTCCAATTAGTTTGATTGTGTATAGATTGTCCATTTTTACCTATGACGCTATGCAATCAGGATTCAATGAAACTCAAAATGGATTCTTAAAAATGGAGCTCGATCAACCTTTTGTATTGCCCGTTTTATCTGTAGTTGGCTTTTCCGTAATGCTGCTCTATTTGGCGTTTACCATTCAATTATATATAAATTATCGACAAAAAATAAAGCAATATTTCTCTAATATCTTTAAGCTAGAGCTGAATTGGATTCGAAACTTTCTCATTGTATTTTCATTACTATTTATCTATGATTCTGTGCAAGAATTTGTGGGAAGTGTCATTATTGATTTAGGATATGATGAACGTTGGTGGTTGAATTTATGCATGGCAATTTGTGCTATTTATATAGGATTGAAAGGCTATTTTACCGATACAACCAAACTCAATAAACTAGATTTTAGCTTTTCGCCCAAACAAATTTCTATTCCTGAATCTACTAAAGAAACGAAAAAAGAAGTTCCGAACACAGCTATTGAAGCTATTGCTGACTTGATGGAACGTGAAAAACCATATCTAAATCCAGATTTGAATCTTTCTGAACTTGCCAAACAAGCCAATGTAACACGCGGACAGCTCTCAGAAATCATCAATAGTGGATTTCAAATGAACTTCAATGATTTTGTCAATTCCTATCGTGTCAACGCCTTCAAAGGAATGTTGAAAGAAGGAAAACACAAACAACTCTCTTTGCTCGGAATTGCCTACGAATGTGGTTTTAACAGCAAAGCAACCTTTAACAGAGTCTTTAAAAAACTGACGAACTTCTCACCTACGCAGTATTTGCAGTCGTTGGCTGGTTAGTTTATTTTTGTTGATTTGTTTCTCTGTTAATTTGTTGATTTGACTTTTTGTTGATTTGATATTTACTTTTCTAAACATGTTTTGCCTTTATATTGAACGTCTCAAATCGTAAAAGTGTCTTTTTTGAGTGTTTTTTGATACTTTTTACTGATATTTAATTTCTAATACGAAAAATTGAAAAAATCTGTCACCATCTTATTGCTAAGTTTTTTTCTCATCTATTGTGAAAATACTCATAAAGACAACAAAATAGTGCAAGAAAAGCCTGTACAATCTTTTTTAACCTATCGCATGGAACAGCAAAAATTTGTTGAGATAGATATTGATTTGCTTCAAAACTTTGGAGATATGCTCAATGTCATTGATACAACCGATTGTAGAAAAAATGCTTCTCTTTTCAAAATAGAAACGGATTCAACTATCTATAAAATTCAGCATTTACAGTTCTGCGAAAGTATCTTTGACTATAAATTAAAACAGATTATTTATATAAATACGGATAGTATTAAGGTGAATGATGAACTTAGTTATCCAATTGACAATTTGGATGGGATTTTAAAAAATCATTTAGTTAACGAACAAAATGATGAAAACTATCCATCTACAGAGAAACGACTTATTAGCATACACATAGATGAATCAAAAAATATTAAAGAAGTCAAAAAATTACTCCTCAATATAATTTCTACTTTCAATAGTCTACAGATGAAAACAAACTTCGCTTTTATGTTTGATCGATATGGAATGATTAAAGAAGTTCCTTTTTAAATTCGTGACCTTTAAAGGCAATAGGTTTTGGGAATTAGGAATTAGTAGTGTTTCAAACCAAAAGCAATTTAAAAAGAAACAGATTGCTTCGTCATGAACTTCTTGCAAAGACGTATCTAAATATCCAATGGCGTAAGCCAATTCTAAAAGCGTTAGCGTTTCTAAGAAATCGAATAAACTTGTGCATTCGTGACCTTGAAAGGCATTAGGTTTTGGGAATTAGGAATTAGTAGTGTTTCAAACCAAAAGCAATTTAAAAAAGAAACAGATTGCTTCGTCATGAACTTCTTACAAAAACGTATCTAAGAAGTCTAACAAATTCGTGCATTCGTGATCTATAAAGGCATTAGGTTTTGGGAATTAGGAATTCGTAGTGTTTCAAACCAAAGATAATTTAAATAAAGAAACAGATTGCCACGTTGTAAACTCCTCGCAAAGACGTATCTATGAAGTCGAACAGATTCATACTTGCATAGAAACAATTCTAAAAGCGAAGCACATCTAAAATTCTAAAAGCGTTAGCGCGTCTAAAGCAAAGCGTGTCTACATTTCGACAAGCTCAATGTAAAAATAAGACGTCTCAAATCGTACAATAAGCCGTCTCCGCACGTTTTAAGTCGCACAACAACGTTTCATATCGCAAATTTGTATTCAACAAAACGAAACAAATTTATGTATCATGAAAACGATCAAAAGATACTTTTTACAACTTACTCAACCAATCACACAAAAACATTGGTTTGCAGATTTATTATTTGCCTTTATTAGAATTATTTGCGGATTATTACTCGCTATTGATTTTGGCGCAGGAAAATTTGGAATGCCTTGGACAGCCGAAAGTCAAAACTTAGGTTTGTTTGAAGTAGCCGCTTGGTTTCCTGAAGATGTTGCCAATTACGGTGGAATATTCGCCTTATTTCCTGTATTCTTCGCTTGGATGGGCGCATGTAGTGAAGCCGTTGGTGGAATTTTTCTCGCACTCGGATTGCAAACACGCATAGCTTCCTTCTTACTTATGTGTACCATGTTAGTAGCCATCTTTCTTCAAAAATGGGGACAATCTACTTGGGGAATGCTTCCTGCAATGGGATTCCTTTGGATTGCGATATACAACCTATACTTCGGATCAGGTCGTTTTGGACTCGATTATCTCATCAGTAAAAAAATAAAAGCCTAAACATTTTATCAATCACTAAAAATTTAAAATTATGAAAACTCTTATCTCCGTATTATTCACAATGACAATAACATTTTTTGCAAACGCACAAGAAAAAGTAAACATGTCAGACTTTACAAGTTTAGACAATACAAACTGGACTGGCGAACTCATGTATGTCAATTACAGCGATAGCAAAGAAGTAACCTTGCCAACAATGCTTCAAATCGAAATTAAAAAGAACAAAATCATTTTTAACACAAAATATACAACCGAAGAAAGCGCCAACAATAAAAGCACTTTAAAAATTAAAAAAGACGGAACTTATATCGACAATCAAAAAATTATAAAAGTCAATCGATTGGCCGATGGAAGCCTAGAAATTGAAACCATGTACGAAGGACAAGATGATAATAGAGCAGCAACTATCTACATTACTTATTTCTTCAGTGACACAAAACTTTCCATGAAAAAAGAAGTGGAATTTAAAGATGCGCCGGGGAAATTTATTCGCAATCAATACACCTATACAAAATCATAAAAACGAACAGATGAAACCATTATTTAGCATACTCGTACTCCTATTTCTAGTCAGCATTACAAGTTGTGTTCAAGAAACATACTTAAAAACCGTAACTGTAAAACTTGATATGAATGGTGTTTCTACAACCGAAAATGTTGGTGTAAAAGGAAACTTTACCAATCCATCATGGAAGCAAGTCATTCCGCTAACAGACGATGATCATGATGGAATTTTTGAAGCAACGCTTAGTCAAAAAACAGCAGTCAATGCCATTCAATTTAAGTTTGTAAATCAAGGGCAATACGAATTAAAAGATCAACCGAATCGTACATTAGAATTTAAATACAAGCCTGAAACGATAACGTACGAAGCCATTTTTGATGTTCCAAAAGCAACCATCACAGTTCAATAAAAACTATACAAATGAAAAATCTATCTATATTATTATTCCTTATCGGATGTACCGCAACTGCGCAAGTGAACGGAAACAAAAACCTCATCACACGTACATTTCCGCTTGAAAATATTCAGAAAATTAAGATTAATTTTTATGCGAAGGTTACCATTGATCAATCTGCAACCACCGAAAGCATGACAATTACTACTGATGAAAATGTTATGGATTTAATCGCCAAAGAAGTAAACGGAACTACCTTGCAATTGGGACAAATTGAATGGATTGAACCTTCAAAAGCAACGATTACTATTGGTGCGCCCAATCTTCGTCATGTTGTCACTGGAACGCACGATGTTACACGAATTGTCAATATAAACAACAAATATTTACAACTTACTGCGCCTATTGGTACCATTATTTTAGAAGGAAATACCAAAGAATTCCGTTTAGGTGTCGAATTGGCAACTGTTGATGCTTCAAAATTGGTGGCAGAAAATGCGATTGTAAACATTTGGAGCTGGGGAAAAGCAACGGTAAATGTTACTGATACATTAGATGCTGAAGTGAAAAATAGTGGAACGTTACGCTATGTCAATTCGCCAAAAAAGATCCATAAGAAAACACGAAAAGAAGGTCGTATTGTAAGTTCAGAAACGACTAATAGCATTAAAAACCCTGATGCGGAGTGGATTCATTTCAAAATAAAAAACAATAATTCGCGCAGAAATAACTTTTTTGTAGTTGGTCCAAAAAAAGATGGTTCAAAGTTTAGTTATGGTTTTCCAATGATGCCCAATTCAACACGAAAAGAAAATTGGACCGTTGGCACTAAAATATATAAAGTCAATGGTTTAGGGTTGCGAAAATTATTAGTCACCATCAAAAAAGAAGATGCAGATTCAACCGTAAAATTATTTTAAAAAGAGGTTGCCTAAAAAACATTTTTTCAAGCAACCTCAATCACAAACTTAGAGAAGTACATTATCTTCAATAATGACTCCTCCAACTATTGATTGTGAATTTTCAATCTGATATTTAACTAAGTTTTCTAACATAATAACTGATTTTATGTTTATATACACACTAGTTCTTAAATAGTAAAAACGTTACCCAAAAAAAGAAGAACATCGATATTTACTACCATAAAGAGACTTTTATAGTCTCTTTTTTTATTTTTTTAAAAAAATTTTAAACCATAGCGCAAGTTTTTAGTCCAAATAACATCTTATACTAAAACCACAATCAATTTGCCTATTGTAGAAATACTACTTGCTAATATTAAAACACCTATACCTTATGAAAAAGTATGTATTTCTATTTTCGATCCTATTATGTGCCTGCGCTTCTGATGAAGAAGTTTATACAGATATTCCTGAAGAAAATACTGAAACACCAACAATTCCTGACGATAATGATGTGAATGGAATTGATATGTCTGAGTATTTCTCCATTAATTTTAGCGATTTACCTAATTACAGCAATCCTGAATATCCAATTCATTATGTAAACTCACTTGCTGATAATAATGAACCCGCTGACAATCAGGCTACAGATACTGGCGCAATTTTAGGAAGAATTCTATTTTTTGATAAACAGTTAAGTGTGAACGATGCTGTTTCGTGTGCAAGTTGTCACCAACAAGGTATTGCGTTTACGGACAATAACCGATTTAGTACCGGAATAGATGGCGTAAGTGTGACTGGAGCACATTCCATGCGATTGTTAAATGCGCGCTTCTATGAAGACGGATCATTCTTTTGGGACAAACGTGCTCAGACTTTAGAAACGCAAGTAACTATGCCCATAATGGACAGTGTAGAAATGGGCTTTGATGCGAGTAATGGTGGAATTGAAGCATTGATTACAAAGTTGAATACTATTGAATATTATCCTGCCTTGTTTGAATTGGCTTTTGGCGATGAAGCTATCACTCATGATAGAATTCAACGTGCTTTGGCACAATACATTCGTTGCATGGTTTCAACCGATAGTAGATTTGATCAGGCATTTGCACAAGTGTACAATCCGAATGTGCCAGGCGATGGTGTTGGACAAAATTTCCCAGGATTTACCGCAGAAGAAAACTTAGGAAAGCAAATCTTTACCACAAATCAAGGTGGAATCAACTGTGCCACTTGTCATCAATTGCCAACATTCGCATTAAATAATAACTCCAGAAGTATTGGTTTAGATGCTGGCGAAACGACTGTTTTTAAATCTCCTTCACTTAAAAATGTTGGGACTTCTGCACAATTCATGCATGACGGACGTTTTGGTAGTTTAGAAGAAGTGGTAGAGTTTTACAACTCCGGAATTCAATTAGGACCATCTTTAGACAATCGTTTGATGCAAAACGGACAACCAAGACGTATGAATTTGACACAAGCAGAAAAAGATGCGTTGGTAGCCTTTTTAAGAACACTTACGGATGAAACTGTAGTGAGTGATCCAAAATTCTCGGATCCGTTTATTAACTAAAGTAACATTCGAATATATATGCTAAAAAGTCTGTTTATCTAAACAGGCTTTTTATATTTGTGACTATTAATTTTGTAGTTATGAAATCCATTGATGTAGTTATTTTGACAGACAATCGTTATACAAATCCTGTAGAGCGTGATGCATATATAGATAATGTAATGCTGGAAGATCAATTGGTGCAAAATGCGCTAGAAAAAGAAGGTTTAGTGGTAAAAAGACTTTCTTGGGACGATGCCAATTTTGATTGGAACACGACTAAATATGCGCTTTTCAGAACTACTTGGGATTATTTTGATCGTTTCGAAGAATTCTCTGTGTGGCTCGCAAAAGTTACAGAGCAAACTACATTATTGAATTCTGCTAAAATGATCTATTGGAATATTGACAAACACTATTTACAAGACTTAGTCAAGAAAAAAGTCGCCATTGTTCCTACCTATTTTATTGAAAAAGGAGATACGCGTACACTTGCTGAAATTCATGAAGAAGTATCTTGGCAAGAAACCATTGTAAAACCTTGTGTTTCTGGAGCAGCAAGACATACATACAAATTGAATTCCTCAAATGTTCATGAGCATGAAACGATCTACAAAGAGTTGATTGCAAATGAAGCGATGATGTTGCAACCTTTTATGCATCAAATTGTGAGTAAAGGCGAAATTTCTTTGATTGTAATTAATGGAAAATATACGCACGGAATTTTGAAAAAAGCAAAACAAGGAGATTTCAGAGTACAAGATGATTTCGGCGGAAGCGTTCATCAATACACTCCATCACAAACTGAGATTGAATTTGCTGAAAATGCTGTAAAAGCGTGTATTGAACCACCAATGTATGCACGTGTTGATATGATTTGGGATAATGAAGATGAGTTAGCCATCTCTGAATTGGAATTGATTGAGCCTGAGTTATGGTTTCGTTTCAATAATGATGCGGCTACACAATTGGCCAAAGGAATTCGGAGTTTATTTTAAGTTAGCTCTTTGTTTTGTAGGCTATTTTTTGTTCAGGAATCATATATACACTTTTTAGTTGAATTTTTCGTCCCTGTAAATTCTGTTCAATCCATTCGGTATTGAGTTCCATTTTTTCAAAATTTGTCCAAATTCGGGTATCATCTGCACAACTATACTTTCGACATACTTTTGGACGATCGTTATAAATAGAACAACATTGTTTGTTTTCATCTAAATGTGTACAATATCCTGTTGATTTTTGTCTGATGTAATACGGTTGTCCCAAATCCCATTTAGACTTTCCGCCTTCTATTTCATCTACAGAGAGTGCAAAATTGAGTTTACAGCATACACCTTTACAGATGTGCATACGTTCATCACAATTCACAGGAACAAAATCGTCTTTTGGTGCTTCTGCTCCATCTACTCTAATGGCAATTCCTGCATGAAAATGTTCATTCCGTTCCAACGTTTCCATACGAACTTTTTGTACAACTGCTTCTAGTTTTTCTTTCTGAACTTTTCCATCGTCGATTAAGGTATCTATCAAACCATATAAGAACGATTCTATTTCATTGATACGTTCTGCTTGATTACTTAAAGAACTATGCGCAAAATAGCCTGAGCGCTCTAATTGACGTTCTAGTTCTTGTACAATTTTAAGATCTTGATTGAATGCGTCCATTTCCTTTTGTTATTTGTTTTCTAAAACTTCTTTTAAACGTTCAATTTCAGCATCTCTTTTATCAAAATCTTGATAAAATGTCATGGGAATGCCTTTAATTTTTGAGATGTAGAAAGCTGCAAAATCTTTTACTCTATATTGATATGAGTTTCCTAAAGTTGCTTCTTCACTACCTTCATAAAAAATTTCACTATTGTCATAACTTAACAATTTTACTAAAGAAGGTATTGCTTTTTCTCCTAAGGAAACATAAAAATCGCCTAACTTACCTAAATCATTTTCTTCATATAACAATCCCCATAGATTCCCTACAATTCCATAAAATTTTGAATCACCCATAGTTGTTCTATGTAGAGCGTATCCGTAAGATTCTGCTATAATCTCATAAAATTCAACATCAATTTCAACATTATACTTCTTTAATATTTCCACAGTTAAAAATCTAGCTAAATGAGACGTATTTTCGCTATATGCAATACTTTTTAGCTTGTCTTTATTATTACCTTGATTCCATATTACTTTTTCTACAATATCATCATTACTTAAGAACAAATTCCTATATCCTGATTCTTCTATTTTTTTAATCAATATTGTATCTATATTCCTATCCATATTTTTTTCCTTTTTTCCACAAGTGATCAATATCAATGATAAAATAAATGCGGAGAACAATCTTACAAACTTATCTGTAGCTAGCATCTTTATTAACCAGTTCTTGTGACACATAGCCTCTAATTAAATCTCCTGTCATTACTGCAGCTCTTCCATGTCTATTCAAAACAATATCAGGCTGATTCTTATTTAATTGTACATATAACCAATTTGAAGAATCATTTAAGACAGTTAATTTTGTACCTGTTGGTAAATCTGCTAAAATTTGTGAGTTAACTGATTGCCCAGTTCTTAAAGCTGCTAAAGGTGTATTATGAATTGTCCCTGGCCATTGAACAGGTAAATCCAGTGTATCAGCTCCTGTAGAATTTTTTGAAGTATTCCAAATGGATGCAGCTTTCATAAACGTTGGACTAGGCAAATCTTTATCGAGAACTTTGAAAGGAATTAAAGAATGTACTCCTTTTGCATTAGTTTCCCAACCCCATCTAACTGAACCATAATACATACCTTCTTGATTTCCTTTTATAGCTAAAGCAGTAGTTTCAAAAATTTGAGAAGAATTTTTACTCATATTGACACTTCCTACACTTGGAGCATCAGATATAATTGCATCTTGATTTCTTTTTTTCCCTGTTCCGTCAGTATAGTGAAAACCTAATTGATAAGTTGCATTTGCTGTTGGATCCAACCTAGTTAAACCAACATTTGTTGGATTAGCTGTAGAATTATTATCCATAGGAGTATCTTGTAAAGTCTCTCCAGCATTCATTATTCTAGATCCGTATATAGGATTGTTTCTTGCTTTTAAGCGATCAATATGAGTTCCCTCATTTGACACTCCTTGATCTGCCAAATTTGTTGCATCACCACTTTGGATAGCATGACCTTTATAAAAATTATCAGAATTTAAATAAAAAGGCGAACCATTATTAATTGCATGATGAGTTTGTGTAAGTCCAATCATTTCTGCATCTACTATGTTTTTTGGTTCAAACCTTAATACTATATCTAATCCTCTACGACCACCAGTTCCAGAAGTAAGCGCATAAGTATCATCATAAAATTTTCCAAAAGTTGTTTCTTGCATTGCCATCTGAACAACATTACTCTTTGCCTGTGCAGTTCTGACTGAGCTTCGAATTCCCAATCCCGCCGAACGATATTTAGACACAGCTTCTCCTCTAGCCGCTTTTTTGCCAAAAGTATCTGCTTCACTTTCCAAGCTTTTGTCATCATTCACCATTACTCCTTTTTTCAAGGCTTTGGTCGGTTTTACAACACCTGCGCGTTGCTGTGCAATGTGTGTAAACTCGTGTCCAATTAAATTTTGACCAGAAGTTGAACCTGGATTGAATTCTCCTGGTGCAAAATGTACTTGTTCGTTTTGTGTAAATGCACGCGCATTCATTTGAACCGCTTTCTGAGAATTTGTCTGTATGCCTACACTTGAAAAATCGTGTCCAAGCGAAGTTTCCATGTTAGACTGCAATTTGCTTGGCAAGCTTTTATGTTGCTTTCCAGAAGTAGATGGTGGTGAAAATTTTGTAGTATCGCCCACAGGCTTTACAAAAGAACTACCTTTCTTCTTCTGAATAATATTTTTTGTGCCTTTATCTTGATGTTGCTGCTTTTTCTCTGACTTCATAAACTTTAGCTTTTATTCTGATTTTCACAGAATTAATACGTTTACAAGTTACTAATTGCACAAAAAATAGCACAGGGGAAAAACACGGTATTTCCTGTCTTTACTTTACTTTTCATGAAATATTCACGTACTTTAGGTAGTGAAAAAATTCACATCTAAAAAAATGATGCATTTTGATTAAAGTAGACAGACATAAAATTGCAATACCAGCTTTCTTTTCTTCTAAAGAATATGAACAGTTGCAGCAAGAAATTAATGATTTTTACAGCTTGCATAAAAACTCACGTGCACAACGTACGTTTACGGAAGGATATTTGCCAAATGAAGTTTCCGATATGCTAGCAGAACTCTTTGATCATAAATGTGCTTTTTGTGAATCGCATTTGCGGAGAGGAAAACCTGGTTATGAAAGTTACCTAAATCGTTTCCGCCCTACTAAAAATTCGCAAGGATTTGATACTAAAGAAATTGATCAAGATCATTATTGGTGGCTTACGTATGAATGGGAGAATTTATATATGATTTGTCATGCTTGCCAACGTTTTAAATCGAATGTATTTCCTGTAGAAGGCAAACGTGCTACGATGAAAACATCGTACGATCAAATCTCAAAAAAGGAAAATGCTTTTTTAATTGATCCTTGTAACGAAGATCCTAGTCAGTTTTTTGATTTTAATCTTTCAACATTAGAAATCATACCTAAACAAACATATTCATACCCTGACTTTTTATTAAAAAGTACAGACTTTTCAGAACAGCTGGAAGCCAATATACAAAGAGCTGAAGCCACTATACAAATTTTAGGGCTCAATCGTACGGATCTGATTGATGAACGAGAAAATATTGCCAGAGAAATACAAAAAGAACTCAATAGCTTACAAACAATAGATGCACACTCAAAAACTATTGCCGAAGATTGGAATGAAATTATTATGGGAAAATCCCATAAAAATCATCTGGCATTCCGAAAAAAATATATAGATAATGAGTTAAAAGATCCAGATCTTTTAGAAATTGTTTCAAATCTAATTAATCCCGCACGATCAGATTCTAAACAAAATCAACAACAGCAAAACATACAACAACAAATGCCGCCAAGTCCTTCGGCACAACAAAATGTCAAAGGTGGAGATATTTTTGAATCTTTGTCTTTTCCGCTAGAAGAAACAGCAGAAGGAATGTCAAGAGATAAAACAAAACCACCAAAAACTAGGAAAGCAATATTTAATAAAAAGGACGATACGTATTACGCTAGCATTTTAAAGAATGTATATCTCGATCGCATTGAATTGAAGAATTTTAAATGTTTTTCTAATCTCACGATACAATTGCCTAGTTACGCTGATGATACTAGTGTAGAACCTTGGTTGGTTTTCTTAGGAGAAAATGGTGTGGGAAAAAGTTCGGTGCTTAAAGCCATTGCCATTGCATTGATGGGACAAGAATATTTGGACGTTCTCGGAATTACGGTCAAAGATATTTTGAAATATAATACCTATAGCGGACACATTAAAGTATTTGGAAAAGGCAATGAAGAAGTATATAGTGTAACATTCAATAAAAGAAAGAATGAAATTAAAGCGAGTATTGAAAAACCGCCAGCCTTTATTATTGGGTATGGTTCTACACGTTTGTTGCCGATTGGGAATTTACAACCCGAAAAAGATCATCCGAGTTATTTAAAGATTAAAAACTTATTTGATCCGTCAGTTTCGTTATCAAGTGCCAAAGAATGGTTTTTAAATACCAATCGAAAAACCTTTAATCAAGTGTCTAAAACACTGAAAAACTTGTTATTGTTAGACGATTTAGATTCCATCAAAAGAAGTCCAAAAAAGGGAGAAATTTTCATCAAATATCATAAATCGGGCGATAATATCAATATTGATCATTTGAGCGATGGTTATAAGTCCATTTTTGCAGTAGCTATTGATATGATTTATACGCTTTCGCAAGAAAATGTCGTGTACGAATTGGCAGAAGGTATTGTCTTGATTGATGAAATTGGCACACATTTACATCCGCGTTGGAAAATGGAAATTATTGAACGTTTACGCAATACATTCCCTAAAATTCAATTCATCATTACCACACATGAACCTTTGTGTTTGCGTGGTTTAAAAGAACATGAAGTCGTCGTTTTAAAACGCGATGAAGAAAATGCGATTGTTGCTATAAGTGATTTGCCTGATCCAAGTACGTTGCGAATTGATCAACTATTAACTTCCGAATATTTTGGATTGAATAGTACGATGGATTCTAAAACAGAAAAAGAATTTGAACGCTATTATGAATTGCTTGCCATTGAAGAGACAGACAGAACAGCCGCAGAAATCGCAGAAATAGAAGCCTTACAAAAAGTGCTTCCACAAAAGAAACGTTTGGGACAAGATGCTCGTGAAGATTTGATGTATCATGCCATTGACGAGTTGTTGGCTAAGAAAATGAAAAGTAAAAAACTTAAAATAGTTGACGACGATATTAAACAAGAAACCATTTTAAAAGTACAAGATATTTGGAAAAATATCTCCGCAAAGAATAAATTATGATTTTCATTGATAGAGCTTCGGTTGAAACTCCAGAGATTCTTAAAGATGGAAGTGAAAAACTGAAGAAAGAATTAGAAGAAGCTATAAAGCATTACACAAATCCAGATCCAGAAAAACGAAAGAAAGCGTTTAAATTCAAAGTGTACGGTAACGCCAAAGTGAAAGAAGCTTTGATTAAAATGGGTAAAGGAAAATGTGCGTATTGCGAAAGCGATATTTTGGCAACATACGTTGGTGATATTGAACATTTTCGACCAAAAGGAGAAATTGAAGAACTGAAAGCCACTGGCAATTCAAAACCAGGCTATTATTGGTTGGCTGCCGATTGGGAGAATTTGTTGTTTTCCTGTAGAAACTGCAATCAGAAATCCAAACAAGCAACCGCATTTGTAGAAGAAGCAAAAAGCATGGGGAAAATGAATCAGTTTCCGTTATTTGATGAAACCAAGCGTGTGCGTTCTCCTGAAGGCGATTTTAAAGGCGAAGAAAAAGTACGTTTGTTATTGAATCCATGTATTGAAAACCCTGAAGATTATTTTAAATACGATATTGAATCAGGTGTTATGAAACCCAAAAAGCGCAAAAAGTTTTTAAAACAACGTGCCTTATCTTCTATTAAAGTATTTGCCTTGCAACGTGTTCCTTTAGTGATGGAACGAGAAAAAAGAGCCATTTTGATTAGTGCGCAAATGCAACGTGTAGAAGAAGCTTTTGTCAATTATAATGACTTCATCAACGATCCGCAACGCTCTGAACGATTTGCCAAAGTACTCCAACGCGAAATGGAAACGTTACAAGGTTTTTTAGATCCTACACAAGAATATTTAGGCATTGCCAGACAAATGATTGGGCATTTTATGATGAAGAATTTTCAAGTGGATATCAATGCGGCTTGACTTCGACTTCGCTCAGTCCGCGCCATGGTTTTATGTATTAATTTAAAAGTACTCCAATTTGATGATTTTGGTGTTCGCTTTTGCTCTATATGCCTTTTTGTTGTTTTGAATTTCAATTGTCATTCCTGCGTAGGCAGGAATCCATACAAATTTTTATAGTAGATTTCACATCAAGCGCGAAATGACACTCGTCCTATTTAATAAGTATTTTTTTACTGATGAGATACTGAATCAAGTTCTGCATGACGTTTCAGAAAATTCTAAAGCAAAGCGTGTCTAACATTCTAAAAGCGAAGCAAGTCTAAAAAGCAAAGCGCGTCTAAACACTAATTCATAATCTTCACCATCAATTCTTTCAGCAAATCGCCATTGGATAAGTTTGTCGCACCAACTCCTTTACTTTTAACATCCATTTCACGTAAAGTTGCCACAATACCGCTCACTTTTTTCATAGGATAATTGCGCGCAGCAGCTTGATATTCTTTAACAAAATATGGATTGATACGCAATGCAGAAGCTACATTTCGAGGATTTTGATCGCGCAAACCATGATATTGCAATAATTGTGAAAAGAAATTAAACAGCAACGAAACCGTAACTACTGTCGGATTGTCTTTTGGATTTTCTGAGAAATACGTAATAATTCGGAATGCCTTTTTTACATCTCTATCGCCAATGGCTTTTCGCAACTCAAAATTGTTGTAATCTTTGCTGATTCCGATGTTTTCTTCAATGATTTCTGGAGTAATTTCGCTTCCTTTTGGTAAAATCAGTTGTAATTTTTCAAGTTCATTATTGATTTTACTCAGATTCGTTCCTAAAAACTCCACCAACATTTGCGCGGCTTTCGGTGTAATTTGATATTTCTTACCTCCTAAAACTCTTCGAATCCAATCGGCTACTTGATTCTCATACAACTTCTTACTTTCGTAAATGATTCCGCTTTTAGCAGCAGCTTTGTACAATTTTTTATTCTTAGCAATCTTTTTGTATTTATAACAAATCACTAAAACCGTGGTTGGTTGCGGATTTTCAAAATAGCTAACTAGTTTATCAATCGTACGCGATAAATCTTGTGCTTCTTTTACAATCACAACTTGGCGTTCTGCCATCATCGGATAGCGTTTTGCATTGGCAACAATATCATCTACAGAAACATCGCGTCCGTACAATACCATTTGATTGAATCCTTTTTCTTCTTCTGCCAACACATTCTTTTCAATATATTCAGCAATTTTATCGACATAATAGGCTTCTTCACCCATTAAAAAGTAAATAGGTTTGATGTTTCCTTTCTGTATATCGATGACGATTTGTTTAGCTTCTTCCATTGTTTTGACAAATGCGAAATTGTATTGGTTTTCGACGCACGAATCGTTAGTTTTGTGCCATGGAACTCTTGAATTTTCCAAAATATTCGTTCCGCTTCAAAAATAGGGAAAATAAAATCTATATTTTTGATGCTATTCGGAAAAAGTTTGTGGTGTTAACTCCTGAAGAATGGGTTCGACAGCATACCGTGCAGTTTCTAATCCAAGAAAAAAACTATCCAATCAGCCTGATTAATGTAGAGAAAGAACTCATATTCAACGATTTAAAAAAGCGATATGATATTGTGATTTTTAATTCGGATGGAAGTATTTTTTTGGTGGTCGAATGTAAACGCAGTAAAATTACGATCAATCAACAAACATTTGATCAAATTGCACGTTATAATATGATTTTAAATGCAGAATATTTAATGGTGACCAACGGATTGAACCATTATTATTGTACGATGGATTATGAAGCGCAACAGTATCATTTTTTAAGGGAAATTCCAGATTATAAAAAATAGTAAAAAGAATCATTTTCAGCATGAACATCGCCGTCGTCATACTCAATTGGAATGGAAAACAGTTATTGGAACAGTTTTTACCAAAGGTATTGGCATTTTCCAATGATGCTACTATTTATGTGGCTGATAACGCTTCCGCAGATGATTCCATAGCCTATGTAAAGGATAATTTTCCAACGGTGAAAATCATACAAAATGCTGAAAATGGCGGCTATGCCAAAGGTTATAATGATGCGTTGCCATTTGTGGAGGAAGAAATTTTCTGTCTATTAAATTCTGATATTGAAGTTACTGAAAACTGGCTCGCTCCTATTCAATCGGAATTTGAAGCAACTCTTGAAACGGCGATCATTCAACCGAAAATTCTAGATTTTAAACAAAAAACACATTTTGAATATGCTGGTGCTGCTGGCGGATTCATTGATAAGTATGGATACCCATTCTGCCGCGGACGTATTTTCCACACCTTAGAAGAAGATACTGCACAATACAATGATGCTATAGAAATCTTTTGGGCTTCTGGCGCTTGTTTATTCATCCGAAAACATGTTTTTTCTGTATTGAATGGTTTTGACGAAGACTTTTTTGCGCATCAAGAGGAAATTGATTTATGCTGGCGCGCGTTTAATAAAGGGTATAAAGCTAAATATATTGCAGAAAGTGTAGTGTATCATGTTGGTGGTGCTACATTGGATAGCGCAAATCCTAGAAAAACGTATTTGAATTTTAGAAACTCCTTGTGTATGTTGGCGAAGAATCTTCCGAAAGGAAAATTAGTTCCCATTATCTTTTCGCGTTTGGTGTTGGACGGAATTGCGGGAATTCAGTTTTTAATCAAATTCAAATTCAAGCATTTCTTTGCCATTATCAAAGCTCATTTTCACTTTTATGGTCGCTTGTTAAAGATGGTTAAAAAGCGTGAAAAGGTGCAACAAAAAAAGTATTTTGGTCAGAAATCTATTGTCTATTCCTATTTTATAAAAGGGAAAAAACGATATTCTGACTTACTTTAAATGCATTCATTACAAAAGACAATCTTTCTCGCATTCCTGTTTTTGAGCTTTCTTATTAAAGCGCAAGAACAATCTTCCCAAGCTGTTTTAGATCAATATAATGAGCTTACCAATTATATACCTAAAAGTCTTGAAAATGATACTATTTACAATCCTGAAATTCGCATTTCAGAAGTAACTTTCAATTCAATCATAAATACTAGACTTCATTATCGCTTAAAACATTTTGCGAAATTTACTCCAAAAGAAATTGCATGGATGGAAGAAAAAATCACAAAACTTGCCACTGCCTTACATGCAGAAGGAATGTATATTTTATTAGGTCAAAGAGGCGGTTATAAAGGTTGTATGGGAGAAAATAAGATAGAAAAAATTCATTTAAACACTATAAAAATTATCCGTTTGAATTTCTGTTATGGATGTCATGATAGTCATTATGATAAAGATTTTATCAAAATTTTCAATGCAAAAATGTATCAATTACTACAAATCAAACCGCCTGATTACAAGACACGCCATTTTTACGGAACATTCAGAGGAAAAGGCGAACAACGTTCCAAAGTTGAATTGATATTAACTTATGAAAGAACATTTACATTAAAGATTCAAAAAAAGAATACTATAGATTTTTCGGAAGGTTTGTGGGAGAATGAAAATGATACACTCATCTTAACATCAAAAAAAATTACATCTTCAAATGATGGAAATAGTCTGGTTTCTAATGGAAATTGGCTTGAATTGAACGCTGTAAAGTTTCGATTAAAATCTCGACTTAAAAGAAGTAAATTAATCTCACTTGAACCTAAAAAGTGGAAATTGAAAAAAGTTTTATAGAGCTATCCATAAAAAACTGCCTAAAAAATAATATCTAATTAGGCAGCTTTCTAGTTTTTTACTCTGGTACCGTAGGACAAGCTGCTGCACATCTTACAAACACGCTTGTTGCTCCGCATAAAAGAGGTCCAACAGATACGGGGCAGTCACAAAGAGTTACCCAAGATCCACCTTTAATAGCATTGGTGTTGCTTTGTAATTTCGAAATAGATTTTTTGTTAAGATCTAATGTTTTTAGGTTTCTTTTTTTCATAAAGCTTATAATTGATTTGATTTGTTATTGAATGTAATCGTATTTTATGGATAAAAATAGAAGCAGCAACTCAAATTTATCAATTTGAGGAATCAATAATTCAAGAAAAATCATTTGAAGAAATCGAAAATAGATACAATATTTTCAATAAAAAGGAGTTCTTTTTGAAATGTTAAAAAAACGAGGATTCATATCTTTAAAAGTTTGTTAATCCTTGTAAATTCCATATCATTTTTAATACTTTTGGTTAAAATTTTGAAAAAACCGTTTTAATTATATATAAAATACAAGATTTATGAAGAAGATCCTCTTATTGGCAGCGACAGCTACCATTGTATTATCCTCATGTGTTTCTAAAAAAGATTTTGCTGATTTAGAAGCAAGACACAAAGAGACCAAAGATTTATTAAATTCTGCAACTGTAAAGTTAAATGCATGTTTGGAGGAGAAAGCTTCTGCTACGGCAAAAGCGAACGCTCTAGAAGATCGTGTCGCAGATTTAAAGAAAACGAATAATGATTTGATTGAAAACACGAAAGAAATGACTGTTTTGACAGCAAAAGGTGCTGACAATCTTGAGAAATCATTAGAGAGCATGAAGGAGAAAGATTTAAAGATTACACGTCTGCAAGATGCTCTAAACAAGAAAGATAGTGTGACTTTAGCGATTGTTTCTAGCTTGAAGAAAGCTGTTGGAATTGACGATCCAGACATTGAAATTAATGTAGAAAAAGGTGTTGTATTTATCTCTATTGCTGATAAGTTATTGTTTAAAAGCGGAAGCTATAATGTAACTTCTAAAGCAAAAGAAGTACTTGGAAAAGTAGCGAAAGTAGTAAACAGCAAGCCTGATTTTGAATGTATGGTGGAAGGTCACACAGACAATGTACCATACAAAAAAGGAGTTTTGATTGACAATTGGGATTTGAGTGTGAAACGTTCTACGTCTATCATTCGCGTATTACAAGAATTAGGCGTGAATCCTGGGCAGTTAATCGCAGCCGGAAGAAGTCATTATGTACCATTGGTAGAAAACGATACTGCTGAGAATAGAGCTATTAACAGACGAACGCGTATTGTGGTATTGCCAAAAATTGATCAGTTCTACGATATGATTGAAAAAGAAATGAAAAACCTTTCTGCGGAAGGAAAATAATATAGTTTTAGGCAACTAATTTAAAAAAGCGTTCAAGGAAATCTTGAACGCTTTTTTTTGTTTATTGAGTTTTCTTAGCTCTTCTTATTCTTTTCCTCCAGTTTTTTAATTTCTTCCTCTGTTAAAGGTTGATCAATTCTATCATAATAATCTTTCGGTTTTAGATTGAAATTAGCTAATCCTAAAGGAATGTTTTTAACCAATCTATAATCTTGAAATGCTTCTTTCCATTCATTAGGAAACCAAGCTATTCCATTGTAATAAATATGTAGTTGTTCAAATTCTGATATTTGAGCTCTTAAAAGTGAGATATATTCATATTTTTCTTTGACACTTAAAAAATCTTTATCTAAAATAAATTTTACAGTTCTATGCAAATGTCTATAGTAATTACTTAAATCGTCTACATTTCCTTTAAAGTAATTATATATTATATTACTATTTTCCAGTTCTAAGCTTTTATTTCCTTTCTTTAGATATTCTCTAGCATTTTCTATAATTTTTTTCTCTTTTTCATCTAATTTTTTAAAATAAAATTGCTCTGACTGTTCTCCAATTCCATGAAAAAAAACTTGATAAGCTAATTTTAATATTCTTTCATCAGGATCTTCAAAAGGAGAAAAGTCATTATTTTTGTTTTCTATAAATCCATCATATATTTTCTCAATCCTAGAATAACATTCTTTTAATTCTGAATACATTACTTTAAAAGCTTTTCTTCCTTTGATGGATGCATGAACCGAAGTTTCATTAGCGTGTTCTTTATAAAGTCTTAGCATTTCATAAAACCGATTTTCAAATCTTTCAATTTGAATATCTTTTCTAAGCTGCTCATTTGCTTTGTATTGAATCCAGAATGCCAAGAAAGTTAGAGCCGCTGCTATTATTGCAATAAATGGTCCTGCTATTCCTCCAATGGTATCACCAATATTTCCTGTTTTTGTAAAATCTATTATTGAAAAATAATTCTGAGTTAAAAGAAATGGTATTAATAGAATTATTAAAATTATTATTACGAACCATTTTGTAATTTTTCTAAATTGTTCATCAAAGGGATTATCTTTTTTCATTAGATTGTTAGTTTGATTGTAAAATTACTAAATTTCACAAGTAAATAAGAGAAAATTCTTTTTTGAAAAAGCAGAAAATATATACTATCATCATAAAAAAACTATAAAAGATAAAAAGCGCTCCAAATAGAGCGCTTTGTCAGTATGTATTACGTTTTGAATTTTAAGAATCTAAAGAACTTCCGTCTTCAAATCGTATAAATTGTGTGATGTCAAAACTATCACCCAAATCAAAAGGTCTGTCAATGATATCTGTAGTTAATATTGGTTTTAACAAATCTTCGTCTTCAAAAATAATTCCTGAATCTGTATCTTCAACTATAGGTTCATCTTCAAAATCTAAAATATCTGTGATGATTGCTGTACATTCTTCCAATTTGCTGTTTTCAAACAATTCAATGAAGTAAGAAGGATCGAAGTTCATTTCTTCTACAGGCACTAAATTCGTGCGACTTTCCGCAATGAATCCTAAAAATTGTTCAACATCAGCCGAGATATCTTGTCCATTGACAATACTGTTTTTGATACCATTCAGTAAATGATCAGCAGTATTCACAAACTGATGTACGCCATGCTGCTGTGCTAACAATCCTGGCGCCATATCAAATCGTCCAATATCTGATTTCAAATTCTCCAACGTATGTTCCAAATAATTGATCGCTTCGTTTTCTCTGCCCAATTCGCTTAATGGAATCAATACATCTTCTACAGATTCTACCACAAAACTCAATTGTACCGTAATGACAGCAGTAGCACCTGCATCTCCTCCACTCGCATTCACGGTAAATTCTACTTGTTGTTGTGCTTCTTGTGGTTTATTTTCTAACTGAATTACTTGTGTAAAAGTTCCGAAATCATCAAAAGTTGGATCGTTTTCAACAGCAACAATTTTAAGTTCAGTCGTAATTGCTGCAGCAGCATTTGAAACGGTTTCATCGGCTATAAAAACATTTACTTTTGTCGCTCTGTTTCCTTTTCTATCGACTACAATTCCTTGCGATTGATCGCCAATGGTAAAATCGAAATTCCAATCGTTTCCAATGCCTTTTCCTTTGATTGTGATAGCATCTACACGCGTTCGTATATTGTTTTGCGTACTGATGTATGGAATGGCTTGGTTCGGATCTTGCAACCAGCGTAATCCATTCTCTAATTCTCGCAATCGGAAAGGAATTCTGAATCCGAAAAACCACTTTAATAAAGCAATTAAACGCAACAATCCGCTTAAGTTTGTTAGAATTCCCAATAAGTCTTTTATGTCTTTCAGCAATTGTTTTATATCATCAATGATGGCTTTAAAATCTTTGATTAATCCTGCAATAGCGCCAATAATTTGATTCAATCCATTTACCAAAGCGTCTAGAATTCCTGTTTTGTCCAACACAAATTTCAACAAGTCTTTAATTCTCGATTTTTCTATAATGAAATCAATAATGCCTCCAATGAATTTTAAAATATCAATAATGAATCTAGCACCTGGAATCTTTTTGATGGCATTTTCAATTTCTTTGATGATCCAGTTTACGGTATCCGTCACCTTTTCTATTTCTTTGAGCCAATCGTTTAAGAAATCGAATTGACTCTTTAAATCGTCTACAATTCGTTGTAAACCCAATAATTTCTTAGTGAATGCAAGCAATGCATCCAAGATTTTCTTTGTGAGTTTTGTAATACTGTCAAGTGGTTTTGTAATTGCTTTGACCAAATCCCACAATCTTTTAATAAATGCTGGAGGCAAAATTTTCTCCAACCATTTTTGTTGCTTTTCTAAGAGTTTTGCTAACTCTTCTACTTCTTCTGCTTTTTTACGAAGTTTCTTTAGTAGTTTCCCTAAAAGTTTTTGTAAAAATCGTGCGCCTCCATTATACTTCAAAACTAATTTTAAGTCTTTTACAGCCTTATTAAATGCTGTAATTAGTTTTTGAAATTGTGATAAAGCTTTGCTTAAAACATTCAGAATTACCCGAAGTGGTTTTATAATTGCCTTTAAAGGTCCTGCAAATCTTCCGACTCTTTTTAACACGCTGTTAATCGCTCCAATTATTTTCCGAATAAAAATTAATGCACGTCTAGACAATGTTAACAGTGTCTGGATTGATTTTAGAAATACACTTAACGCTGTCAATGCAACGCCAAGATTTTTGACAATGAGTTCCGCGTTACGTATTGCTTTACGTACTGCACTCGCCTTTTTTTCGATAGCTTTGAATACTGCCATGATTAAAATATTTAAAATAGTTAGTAATACATCTAAACTACTTTTAATCAAACAGTTGCAAAAGAGTTAAAAAGCCCTTTTGAATAGGTGTAAAGTATTGCTATACAGGAAAACTCCTGTGTTTTATTTAGAAAAGTGTGAGCAGGAATTTGATATGTCATTGCGAACAAAATGAAGCAATCTGTTTCAAAGAAAATTCAAATTTTACTTCGTTGCAGACTACCGTGTCGTAAACTCTTCTTAGTGAAACCTCTAAGATCTTTATTAAAAGTACTTTTGATCGAAGATGTAAAAGTGATTAGTGTATTCATAAAAGATATACTGACTTGCTAATTGCATCTTAAAATTGAAAATGATTTTGACTTTGAGTAAGAAAATTGTAGTTTTAAAAATAATCAAATTCTTAAAGGAAAATGGGTTTGGTTATAGTAGAAATAACTGGAATTCCTGTTATATTTATGTTGTGTGTCATTAAAAAAATAAATGATAGAATTAAGTAAAAAAGTAACATTTTTAGTTTTAGTCTTAGTTGGACTAAGTTCCTGTAATGAATACGTGGAATATAAACCACACTATTTGAGTAACAATAATGAGCATAAATATTACGGAAAGCCTGAACTCGATTCTGCTGAATTTCATAATACTATTCAAGTATTGGTGTATTATGAAGAAACGTTTAAAACTAAAAATAGTAACGTGATTTTAATCACTAAGCAACTATCAAATGATTGGGAACTCCTATGGAATTATACTACTAAGGCTCAAGACGAAGATTGGTTGAAAACGCATAAAAAAGAATAAAACGAACACACAACAAAACCTAAACTGCATTAAAACGCAGCTTAGCCAAAACGTTACCAAAAAGCTGAATAAAAATCCTGCTAATGAAACAACTTTCTACTGAACACTTAAATCTTCTACCAAATCCAAGAGAATTAAAAAGGATTTGTAAATCTATTTCAGCTTTAGAAGCAATCATTTGTCCTGAATGGGAATTTAGATATTATTCCTACCAAAAAGATTGGAGCGAAACCGAAGAATGTTGTGAAATGAGAGATGGAACAGGAAATCAAATGCTTATTCTTTTTACAAAAAAAGGAACGTGTATAAACGGGTTTGCAAATGAAAGTAAAATGAATGGTTGGAAAAGCATTCAGATAAAAGAAGAAAAAACCTTTGTAGAAAAACTATTTGATTCTAAAAAAGAAATCAAAACGGAATTAATTCAAGAAATTGCAAATGGAGTTCTTAATGAATTACCACAAGAATTTAATGAATTCATATTTGGAGAACCTATCAAAAGTATTGGAACAACGTTTTGTATTTGGCAGACTAAAACAGATGAAAATTGGAAAATAGGGAAAGTCGAATTGCCTAAAGACGAATACAAAGATGGTTCAAGCGATTTACTTCAATTATTAGACGGAAAACCTCTAACTTACAAAAACTGGGCAGAAGAATATTACGAAGAAAATTTTGAGGAAAACGAACTTAAATTGGAACTTGTAGAAAAAATATTTGGCGGAGTAGTAATTACGAAAGAGTTAGTTATTGAAATAAACCCTGAATTAAGCGATTTCGAACAACTTAAATCAAATTTGGACGAAATAGGATATGAACATAAAATATAAAAGCCAGTTGGGAACACCCTATATAAAAAATTGCTATTTTAGGCTAAATCAAAGATCACGAATTGATTAAAAAAAGAACTCTTATTTGCATAGTAATCATTTGGATTTTAATAACTCTAGTAAATTACTATTATACAAACTTTTTCATCCTTGTATTTATTCGGTTAGGATTAAATATTACATTATTAATTGGAACAATTATTCAAATTATAAAACTGGTTAAAGAGCAAAATAATTTGACGCGATTTAGGGTTATAAAACTTATTACGTTTGGACTTTTATTAATTCTCACGTTTTTTAAAAATATCCCAAATAATCTGATTGAAAAAGTTGATTGGGTGATTTTAAAAGGAAAACGAGTTGAAATTATTGAGCAAATTAAGAGTGGAAAATTAGTTGCAAACGGAAAAAACAATAACGGAATTTGTGAATTACCTTTTGAATTTCCGATTGTGTCTAATGGAGGAAATGATGTTTGGATAATCCGAAATAATGAAAGTGATAAACTGACTGTTCGCTTCTTTGTATTTAGAAATTTCTTTGACTCACCTTCAACGAAATTTGTATTTACTGAAGATAAAAAAACAATCGAAGCGTTTGAAAAACGAATTAAGGAGCAACCTGAAAACAATTGGAAACTTGATGATAATTGGTATCGTATTTATGGAGAAGTATATTGAAAAATAACATGCTACAACAGAAAGCATAAAAAGGAAATGGAAAAGCATACCTTTACTTGATTGGTAAAAAACCTAGCGCACAACAATGCCTATAAGTAATTCATTATGAAAAAAAATATTTATCATTTACTAATTCTATGTTTGACGACAAGTTTTAGCTTCTCTCAAATTCCTGTTGAAAAATACCGTGCAGAAATATCACAACTAAATACAGATAACGAATTAAGGGAATATTGGAATCGTATAGACAAAATTGACCAAGAAATTTTAGTGAATACAACTGATATAAAAACAGCAGATAGTATTTCTGTAGCAAACATGATAAAGACTGCATTAATTTTTGAAATTCACGGAATTGATGCTTACAAACCAAATAATCACATTCCAATTACGAACCTATCTCATAATTACATAGGGAAAAGTCAAATTGCATTTTGGCCAATAATTGAACTTTGTGCAAAAGTTGGAGGAGTTATAAGCAGTTTTGGAGGCAACTATCCTGCTTATGAACTTGAATGCGTATCGCAAACTTTCTATAATTATTCTTTAATCAATCAAGAACCAAAATACTCACAGCTATTAGGTAAATTAAGCAAAATTAAAACGGACAATATTGTTGATGAACTTTTAAAGGCATACGAATATCAAAATAATTTACGTGAATTAAGTGAAGTTAAAGTTTTGCATAATTGGTCTTTACAGTCATTCAAAAACAGAAGTGATGAAGGTGTGTTTTCATTTGTGAAGATGTCCGATGATAATATATATTTAAAAAGATTCAGACGAATTCAAAAACTTGAACTTGTTAAAAAAAATGATGCATCCATAGTGTATAGATTGGAAAACGAACCTTTTGGTTGGAGTTATATTTACAGAAATGACGGAAGCTTAACTTTAATTGACAGCGAGAAAAACGAGTTAATTAAATACACTTTGGTGAAATAACAAATACTAACTACTTACATAAAAGCATGTCGATTTTTGTAAGATCGCTAAATTCTAAAAGAAAAACACATAGAACAACTTAAAAACTCGGCTTATGTTTCATTCGAATTATAGCCGCTTTTATTCAACGTAACTTTTCATATACAAGACTGTTATCCAAAAGCAAAGCGCGTCTAAAAATCTAACAATCTAACAATCTAATAATCTAATAATCTAATAATCTAAGCAGTCTAAAAAAGTCTACACAGAAATACTCTGCGGATGCTGAATGCGATTGTCTGGATCGAGTTGCTTTTTGATCGCTTTCAACTCTGGAAGATACTTTCCGTAATACGCCGTTTCAAAATCTTTAAAATTAATATCAGGATAATTGCGATAATGCGCTCGAATTCCATGATTGTAGAAACGATCTTGTACTTCTTTAAATGCTGCTAATCGACTTGCCTCTTGCGATGGTTTGTCCCAATACGATTGCAATTCAGACAAATACGGATAGCTTCTGTGTGGATATACCGAACGTTTTTCAGAAGCTGCTGAGTTGATGTTTCCACCAAGCGTGTTTATTTGATAAATCAATCCTCGTGAAGAAATCACTTTGGAAATAACATCATCAATACAACCTTCTATTTCAGAGAAGTCTTTGTACAATCCTGCGCAAGCGTTTTTAAAATAAATTGGATTCTGCACGCCATAAAATGTCTTCAAAGCTTTTGGTAATGGTCGTTTACTGCCAATCGTTGCTTTATCTGAGATTTCTTTCAGCGCATTGTACATGTCCATGACGCCTTTATTGTCGTTTGAATAATTTGTGATGAGAATCGTTAAGGTTTTTCCATTCAATACAAAGGCCGCAAAAGCAGTATTGGGAAGATTTTTGGTGTAACGAAACCATGTTTCTAATAATTTCTTAGCGCGTTTCGTGTCTAGTTTATAAGCTTTGCAACGATACGCTTGGAAAAAACTAGGCGCTTGATAGGTTCTAAACTTCATTTTAGTAACAATACCAAAGTTCCCATTTCCGCCACCTTTACAAGCTTTTAAAATTGCTGAATTGCCACTTTCGTGACGAATGTTTCCTTGGCCATCTACAATTGTAATTGCTTGTAAACTATCGCAAGTCAAACCATATTTTCGACTGAAAAAACCGTATCCACCGCCAAGTGTTAAACCTGCAATTCCTACCGTAGCACAGGAACCTGATGGTAAAATGCGTTGTTTTGGTAGCATTTCATTGTACAATTCTTTTAATACACAACCTGTTCCAACTGTGAGACTGTGATCTGGTGTCCATTCCATAGATTTCATGGCAGAAACATCAACCACCAAACCATCGTTGGTACTGGAAAATCCTTCAAAGCTATGTCCGCCACTTTTCACCACTACTTTTAAATCTTTGTAATTGGCAAATTGTACTGCATCTGCAACACCTTGCGTCGTGAAGCATTGTGCAATGTATGTTGGCGATTGTTGGAAACGCTTGTTAAATCGAATTGCCAATTCTTGGTATTCGGCATCTGCTTTTTGATACAGTTTTATATTTTCTGCTAGCAATTCCGGCATTTTCGGAGCTACTTTCTTTTCCGTTTCTGTTTTTGTTCCTGTCGATGTATTTTTCTTAGCATCATCTGCACAAGAAAAAATCGTGTAACCAATTCCGCCTAAAACGACGAGTTTTGCAAAGTCTCTTCTATTATAATTAGCCATTAGCGAAAGATTTTACGTTCGTTTAACGCTTTGTGATATTTGCGCGCATTGATTTCATGTTGACGATTTGTTTTTGCAAAATTGGAATAACCTGAAAAATCTTCTTTCGCACAGAAAAAGATATAATCGTGCTTTTCATAATTCAACACAGCGTCAATATATTGTACAGAAGGAATGTAAATAGGTCCTGGCGGCAAACCTCTGTTTTTGTATGTGTTATATGGTGACTCTAATTCTTTGTGCTTATTCAACACTCTTTTAATGGTAAAATCGCCCAAAACCCAAACCAATGTAGGATCAGCATCCAATGGAATTCCTCGTCTCAATCTATTCACATAAACTCCTGCAATCTTTGGCGCTTCGTCCATTTTAATTGTTTCACACACCACAATAGAAGCTAAAGTTGAGACTTCTGTTTGTGACATCTTTAACGCTTTGGCTTTCGCTTTCCGTTCTGGCGACCAAAAACGCTTGTATTCTTTCGCAAGTTTCGCAATTAAATCTTCCGCAGAAATATCCCAATATACATTGTATGTATTTGGAATAAACATTGTATTGATGGTTGTTGGTGTAAAACCATATTTGCTGGTAAACTTTTCGTCGGTAATTAGTTTTAGAATATCATCAGCCGATAATTCTACCGTAGCGGCAATTTTTTCAGCCAATTCTATCTTTGTACGCGCATTGTTAAACGTAACTTTTGCTTCTTTTTCTCCATTTCCTTGGCGTAAATCTTCCACAATTTTGCTGTACGCTACATTTTTAGGAAATACATATTTTCCGGGTTCTATAGTGCTTTCTTTTAAATTTCGAACAGAAGCATATTCTTTAAAATTTTCGACATTTTCTATGATTCCTTTAAATTCTAAACTCCTCAAAACTTCTTCAAACGTAGTACCTGTTGGTACATAGAACGCAGTTTCTTTTTCAATACTAGCTGTTTTATTTCCGTAGAAATACATAGAAGCTTTTGGATATATATATATTCCTACTGCAATAACAGCAATAAGCAGTATAAGTCCTATGAGTTTAAATTTCTTCATAAATATGTAAAATCTGTTTTTAAAGAATGCTTTCTATATCTCCTTTTCCTTCGCGAATAACTTCAGGTTCATCTCCTGATAAATCAATAATAGTAGAAGCAATATTGTCTCCATAACCGCCATCAATTACGGCATCCACTAGGTTATCCCATTTTTCTAAAATCAATTCCGGATCGGTTGTATATTCAATAATATCATCTTCATCACGAATAGAAGTAGATACTATAGGATTTCCCAATTCTCGTACCAAAGTTCGAATGATGTTATTATCTGGCACACGAATTCCGACTGTTTTTTTCTTTTTAAATACTTTTGGCAGACTGTTATTTCCTGCTAAAATAAACGTAAACGGACCTGGCAATGCCTTTTTTAGAATTTTGTAGGTACTCGTATCAATCTGGCGAATATAATCGCTAATATGACTCAAATCGTTACAGATAAACGAGAAGTTTGCCTTTTCGAGTTTAACGCCTTTTATTTTCGCTATACGTTCTAAAGCGCGTGTGTTTGTAATATCACAACCCAAACCATATACGGTATCCGTGGGATAAATGACCAAGCCGCCATTACGTAGAATATCCACGACTTTTTTGATTTCCCTTGGATTTGGATTTTCGTTATATAGTTTGATAAATTCTGCCATGCAATACTTAGAATTAAGTCTTACAAAAGTAATTGATTTTTAGTAATAATACGCATTGCTTCTTGAATCTGTATTTTATTGATATAAATCACTGTACATCTGTTAATTAAGGCAGAACCGTAAGTGATTGCTATTTTATTTTTATACCTTCTTTACTAACCAAAACTTTATATCATGTTAAAATCAATTTTAGACCTAAAAGGTGTTTCTGTACTTAACAAGAAACAACAAAAAAGTACCCAAGGAGGTAGACTTTTAATTTCAACTGTTTGTACTGCAAGTACACAAGGACAACCGTGCGGACCGCCACATTGCCCAGGATTATGTGGACGTCTTAATGGCAATCCATATTGTTGGCCATATTAAAAAGCTTGTAGCTGCTGGTAGTTGAATTACATAAAACGCCAGCAGTTTTTTGTAATTTATCATCGTTTTATTGCTGTTTAAAACTCTGATTACAAGACTTTAAACCAACTATAAATTTTAAGTCAAAATTAAGATTTGTGCATACTTTTTTTTCAGATATTGCGTTATAACTAGCATTAACCCTTTCTTATGAAAAAGTCATTCTTTCTTGGTGTTTTGAGTCTGTTTATTTTGGTGAATTATTCGTGTAGTTCTGATGATTCAGATTTAAATATCACGCCAACGCCAAACAATCCATCCACAGTAGCCGCAGTAACTACACTCGATATTTCGTATGGTTCGGATGCTGATCAGAAATATGACTTGTATTTGCCACAAAACAGAACCCTGGATACGAAAGTCATTATTTTAATCCATGGCGGCGGTTGGACTGCTGGCGATAAAGCAGATATGTCAAATTTTGTAGAATTGATTCAAACGGATTTGTCTGAATACGCCATTGTGAATATGAATTACCGTTTGGCAAATGATACTACTTCTCCTTTTCCAATGCAATTAGACGATATTACAACGCTTATTGATGAATTGAAAGCACGTAATGAAGAATATATTATTTCGGAAGATTATGCCTTTTTAGGAACGAGTGCTGGCGGACATTTATCTCTTTTATGGAGTTATGCTTACGATACACAAGGTGATGTAAATATGGTTGCAAGTATTGTTGGACCTACCAATCTCACCGATGAAGCTTATTTGAATAATGCAGATCCTACAATTCAAGCCTATTTTGATTTGTTTGGTGAAGAATTAGTAATTCCTTTTTTAGAAACGTATAGTCCATTTCACAGAGTTACCAATGCAGCACCACCAACTTCACTTTTTTATGGTGGACAAGATCCTCTGATTCCAAATTCGCAAGGAAGCGGTTTAAGCGATCGTTTGACGGAACTTGGTATTACACATGAGTTTACTTTTTATCCTGAAGAAGGTCACGGTTGGGGCGGACAGAATGCTATTGATACTTGGAATAAGTTTACGGCTTTTGTGAATGAGTATCATTAGGTTTTAGGTATTAGGTATTGGGTATTGGGTATTAGGAAGTTGTTTTTTCTACTTTTCGTTTCAAAACATAAACTACGAAACTTATAAACCTTTAAACTTTATCGTTGTTTGAAACAATCAAAAATCAGCAATCGTTATCTTCGTTCTGAAATCAACAATTCTTAAAGTTTTCTTAAAATGGTATGAAACTTGATTGTATAGACTCCAAACTTTAGTCTCAAAAACCGATTTTATGAAACATTTTATCTCATTCGTGTGGATACTGTTGTTTACCGCAATTAGTACTGCACAAAATGCGCCAATTTTAAAAGTTGGCAACACACAAGTAGGTCTAAATTCCTTAGACATTTCTGTAGAAATTATTGGCAATAAAGCCACCACAACTTTTGATATGTTGTATTACAATCCGACAAATCAAGTATTGGAAGGCGAATTGTCATTTCCGTTAGGAGAAAATTTTAATGTCTCTCGCTTTGCACTCGATGTAAACGGCAAACTCCGAGAAGCTGTTGTCGTTGATAAGGAACTTGGAAGAATCGCTTTTGAAGAAGTGGTTCGCCGAAGAGTTGATCCTGCGTTGCTTGAAAAAGGCACTGGAAACAATTACAAAGCCCGCATCTACCCTATTCCAGCGAAAGGAAATAAACGCGTTGTGCTTGCTTACGAACAAGAATTACTGTACAAAGCAGATGGTTATTATTTTGATTTGCCATTGCATTTTAAGAATCAACTGAAAAAGTTCAATCTGGACATTACTGTTTTTGAACAAGATGATGCACCTGTGATTGAAAAAGGAAAAGTTTCTGGATTGAATTTCAAGAACTGGAAACGCAATTACCGAACGCAACTGGAAAAGGTGAATTATATTCCGAATAAGAGTCTGCTGATCAAAATTCCCACGAAAGTGAATACACAAAAATTAATGGTTTCAGACGATTATTTTTATTCACATTTGATCTTAAATCCAGAAAAGAAATTACGCAAAAAAGCTAGCAAAATCACATTGCTTTGGGATACTTCTCTTTCCATGAAAGATCGTGATATTGATAAAGAAATTGCATTGTTAGACACTTATTTTTCGTATCTGAATGATGTCAAAGTATACTTGAAAACCTTTAGTAATGAATTGATTTTAGAGAAAACTTTTACTATCAAGAATGGAAATTGGAATACACTTAAAAGTGTACTTAAAAACTCAGTATGTGATGGTGGAACCAATTATTCATTCTTAAATTCTAAAATAAAAAATTCAGACTTAATTTTATTATTTTCAGACGGAATTCAATCGCTTAGTGATGCCAAATATTATGGTAAAACACCTGTAATTGTTGCCAATAGCGTAAAAAAATCGAATCATGCTGCATTGAAAATGATGGCAGAATCTTCTAGTGGAAGTTATGTTAATTTGACGGTGAAATCTGCCCAAGAAGCTTTTAATGATTTAAAGTATCAACAGTATCAATTTTTGGGCTATAAATCATATGTAAAAAATATAGACGTTTATCCTAGAGCTTCTGTAAATATTGATAATACGTTTTCGATCACAGGAAAAAATTTAAATAATTATGAAGATATCGTTTTGTATTTCGGATACGATTCTGAAATTACAGAAAGCATCACGCTCAACTTGAAAGAAGCACAAAAAGGAACTACAAATATTCCGCGTTTATGGGCACAAAAACGATTGGCTTTTCTGCAACAAAATTCCAAAGCAAATAAAAAAGATATTATACAATTAGCCACTAAATACGGTTTGGTGACAGATTATACTTCTTTAATTGTTTTAGAACTTGTTAGTGATTATGTACGCTATAAGATTGAGCCACCAGCAGAATTGTTGGAAGAATACAATCGATTATTGGCAGAAACGGAACGTGATAAAAGTAAGAAAGAGACGTTTATTGATGTTAGACAAGAGCAAATGGATGACGAAGAAATGATAATTACCGATCAAGTCATGGAAGTCAGTAACAATCGACTTTCTAGAACACCAATGCAAATTAGAGATAATTTAGGCATGAGCAACGAATCTGAAATCATCCCCGTAGAAGATGTAGAAGTCATGGAAGATGTTGAAATTATAAAAGAAATTGCAGAAGTTGAGGAATCTATTGAAGAAATTCCGTTTATGATTATCGAAGAAGCTCCCATATTTCCAGGTTGTGAAGGATCTAGAAATTCCAATGAACGAAAAAAATGCTTTTCAAACAAGGCTCAAGAAATTATATCACAGAATTTTAATGTCTCTATTTTCAATGATTTAGGCTTCCCTGAAGGAATACAACGTGTATATACGATGTTTACAATAGATGAAAAAGGTCGTATAAAAGATATTAGAATTAGAGCTCCTCACAAAAATATTGAAGCAGAAGTACGACGTGTACTACGTTTGTTCCCAACAATGCTTCCTGGAAGGCAACGAGGCAGAAATGTAAATGTACGTTATACACTCCCTATTATTCTTAGAGCTAATGCTGATGGAAAAGTGTTTCAAAGTACAAGTAACACTACAAGAACGCCTCAAACTATTACAGAAACTCGACCTACTCCTCCTGTTAGTAAACATCAACATAAAGGGACATTGCAAGTCGCTGACCTTAGACTTAATACACCTTATATTCAGGAATTACGACAATTTAAAACTGTATATGAAGCGTATGATTTTTACTTGTTGCAGCGCACAAAATATGAAGAAACGCCAGCGTATTATGTAGATGTTTCAAGCTTTTTTAGAAATGAATTTGAAGCTATAGAAACGTCAAATCGTATTTTGTCTAATATAGCTGAGACCGATTTTGATAATTACGAATTGTTAAAAGTCTACGGTTATCAATTACAAGCGACCAATGCACATAAATTAGCTTTGTTCATTTTTAAACGTATTTTGGAATTGCGTACCGAAGATGTACAATCATATCGTGATTTGGCGTTGGCCTATGAAAATGTAGGCGATTGTCAGGAAGCTTTTAATATTCTGAATGATATTCTTTCTGGAAAGATTTATGAGCAAACCCACAGACGTAATTTTGCAGGTTTGAATCCTATTGTTATGAATGAAATGAATCATTTGCTGGAAAAATACAAAGGCGATATTGATACGAGTAAGCAAAGTTCTCTTGTCTTTGAACCAGAAACCTATGATGTCCGTATTGTGGTCGATTGGAATCATAACGATACCGATATAGATTTGCATATTATTGATCCAAATCGGGAAGAATGTTCGTATAAAAATACACATACCAAAATTGGCGGAAGCATCTCAAAAGATATGACACAAGGTTTTGGACCTGAAGAGTTTACTTTGAAAAATGCTATAAAAGGTGATTATTTTATAAAAGTGAATTATTATGGAGATCGCTATCAAAAGATTGAGAATCCGACCTTTATGAAAGTCACGATGTATTCTCATTACGGAACACTGAAACAAACCAAAGAAGTTAAAATCATTCGTTTAACAAAGTCCAGAGACAATTTGGTTGTGGCGAAGATGAGTTTTTAGTTGTTGGTTAAGAAAAAACACTTTTCAATTTAGCATTTAGCATTTAGCATTTAGCATTTAGCATTTAGCATTTAGCATTTAGCATTAAAATTAAAAAAAACGCCAGATTGTAAATAATATACAATCTGGCGTTTTTATTTTTTCGCATCAAAATTAGTCTTCATAAATGATCAATAATTCCACTTCTCGTTCTGCTTTTGTGAGTTTTAAACCTATTTTGGCTAACGCTACTTTGAAAGAGTTTTTCTGTTGCGGATCAAAGACAAAATCGATATCCATAAGTTCCATATAACCAGTTTCATCGACCACAGGAACTGGCGTTTCATTTTCTATATAATCTGAAAAATCTGCCATACGAATCTTTTTAGCATGAAACTCATAACCTCTGAATTCTAAACTACGCTCAGCCGTTTTCGATTTTAGGCTTTTTAATTTTGATCTATCAATTACATTTAATACATACACTGGTATTTTACGTGTTGACAGTTTTGCTTTTACGGGAAACGTTGCTTTCAGTTTTGCAATTCCAAGTGCATACATGCTGCCATCAGCATTTTTAGTAATGATATCCAAACAGTATTTATTTTTAGGATTTTTATAACTGTACTTTTCTTCATCAATTTCAAAAACTGTTCTCGTATAGGTCTTTTGATACAAATTTCTATACATACTAGGAATGGTTTGATTGATGATAGTGACTCGCCTTCCATTAAACGTTTTGTCTTTTAAATAGCCTTTTGAATAGGAAGCTACGCCTTCAAATCCGCTTTTCAGCAATACGCGCTCTGCAGTTACATCTTTTGCAGGAAATGGATCGGCTTCATAATCAAATTCGGTGTTTTCTTGTTTGAATGGCAATGAAATTTCGGTTCCTGCTTTTACAGCTTCTATAACTTCTTTGGTGATATTATCTGTTGCGGTAATGGCGACAATTTTTCCTTTTGGATCAATGATGATGGCATGTGATAAAATTCGATAGGGAAATAATTTTTCAAATGCTTCTGTTTGCAAACCAAACCACACTTTGGAAGGCGAATTGTCAATAAATCGTTGCAAACGTTCTGGTTTGTCTTCCGCAATTCCTATGACTTGAATATCGTTTGGAAATTCATCCTGTAGTTTGATTAAGTTTTTCATCGCAGGAATGCACGGTCCGCACCAAGTAGCCCAAAAATCAAGAATCACAATTTTGCCTTTCAATGCTGATAATGAAGTTTTTGAATCTGATGCATTCAGTAAATTAGAAAATTCGACATTCGGAACTGTATCTCCTATTTCTAGTTTGGTTTGCGCGTAGGTTATGCTGGTTAATGCCATAAGCATCAACAATATTGTTAGTTTTTTCATTTTGTAATTGGTTAATTTATTTGTTGTAGAATAATGTTATGAAACCGTGGATTAAATCGAGTTTGAACATGTTTTTTCTGTTTTCTTCAGTATCTTTTCCACGTGTAAACATCTTTTGCTTCCTTCCTTCCTTATTAGGTTGCATGATGATTTTTGCTTTACCATCTTTCAAAATTGCATTGTGTCCTACAGCTTCCATATAATATTTTTGATCTTGATCGATATACATTTTAATGTCTGAATACTCGCACATCATGGTAATCAACTTAAAATCATTAGCCAAATTATAGAAGAAGAAATCACTTTTAAAATCCTTGAATTGTAAATTCTTTCCAGCCTTTCCAATACTAATTTTTGAAAACTCAGTATTCATCAACAGACTTTCAATTTCTCCAAATAAACCGAAGGTGACATTTCTAAAATAATACGTTCCTCCTATTAACTTCTTTACTCTTACCGATCCGTTCATAAATTGAATGCTGTTTCCTTCATTATTTAGCTCATCAGCAGTCAATTCACTTTCTTGAAAAACGCCACGTATTACATTGGTAAAAGTTCCATCAAAATCAACTTGTGCCTGACTAACATTGATATCTATCTCCAAATAACTTGGTAGGTAAATTTCATATTTAGATCGAATTCGCAACACACCTTTGTGATTACTTTTATCAACATCTTTTAATGCTATGCTTTCATTTTCAAAGATAATATGACCTTCCATGGCATTAAAACCATCATAACTTTTCGAGATTTCTTTATTGATATCTTGTACGGTACGATATCGATTGGGTTCGTTTTTGTCCGTTAAAAAATTTTCGATACTAATTTTTCCTCCTGAAACTTGATACGATAATCTTCCGATAGAAGTCGCAGATGCATTTCTAATTTGTAAATAATTCATATCGCCCATGGAAGTTTCCATTTGGGCAGACATGATAATTCCATCTGAAATTTTCTTTATTTCTTCTTCAGAATAATTCTTAAAATCTACGGTAAAATCTACTTTTACTTCATCTCTATCCCAAGTTTTAAAAGTCACATCAATATTCTGTGTTTCAAACAATAACTTAGTATTCTTGTCTACCCTAAACGTTTTTTGATACTTTTTTTCTGTTTGTGCTATCAGTCCAAACGAACCAATTAAAAACAGGATAAAGGTTTTATATATTTTGTTGCTCATCTTTTAATCGTTTTAAATGTTGTTGAATTTCCTGCAAAAGAGTTAAGCGCATTTGCAAGTTTTTAATCATTTTCTCCAGCGTAGTTAAGCTATTCTTTTCTACCAAAAACACTTCTTTCAATTCTTGATACGATTCATCTAAGTTTTGCAAGCGTTCTTCATACTTTTGTACTAAACCAGCATCTGTTGCTGTGAGTTGAAATGATTCCCATTCGGAAGCAATGTCTTGTAAATACTTGTCTTCAATTGACTTCATCTCTGTAAACAAAGAAGTTTGCTTCGTTTCTTTTCCGCCATCATTGGTGTATACAAAAGCTCCAATTCCTAAAAGCAATACGCATGCTGCAGCAATAGCACGCCAATAGTTAAATGGTGGATTTGATGTGGAAATCGTTTCGGTTGCTGATAATTTTTCTAAAAATTCAGCGCGATGTCCTTTCGGCAGTTTTGGTGTCTCTCCAGAAACATCGTTTTCATTTAAAATGTCTTTTATATTTTTCTTCATGATATTTTATGTTTAAAATGATCATTTAATAGATTCTTCAATTTTGTTTTTCCGCGCATCAATTGTGTCCGTGATGTTCGAACAGGAATCTCTAATATTTCTGAGATTTCTTGATGATCGTAACCTTCAATCAAATACAATTGTACTACATATTTGTATTTAACAGGCAAACTTTCAATAGCTTGAATAATTTCTTGTTTGGTAACGTTTATATCAACTTCCCATGAAACTTCGTCAGCTACAATTGTCATGGTTTGATCGTTCATTTCTTCGTATACCAACGATCGTTTCTTTAAGGTATCAATACATTGATTGATCATAATTCGCTTTAACCAAGCGCCAAAAGCAACTTCGCCTTGGTATTGCGACAGTCGTGTAAATGCTTTTAAAAATGCTTCTTGCATCACATCTTTGGCATCTTCCCTATTGGAAATATAACGACACGTAATGATGTACATGGCATCTGCATATAAATCGTAGAGCTTCATTTGTGCCTTCCGATTTCCTTGCTTACATTTTTTTAGTATTCCTAAATGCTGTTGGCTCATTAGTTTTGTTTGTGTTCTATTGTAAAGACGACATTAAAATTGGAGCGTTTCATTTTTTTTAGATTTATTAGATTTTTAGACTCGCTATCGCTTTTAGACCGCTAACGCTATTAGATGTTAGATTGTTAGATTGTTAGATTGTTAGAAGGTAATTAATAAAATAATGTTTTCAAATTAACGAATCTAATATATTCCAAACGTCAGTTCGAATGTTTTTTGATAAAAAATGTATCGAGAACAGCTTTGAATCTAGATTTTGCAATACTTCTCAATATAAATTTGCTTCATAAATTCATTCGAAGTGACGCTTCAGTTTATTTAATTCATAATTCTGAATTGTGAATTCAGAATTAATTAAAAATATGTCGTAATTTCGTTATGATGCTACAAAATAGTACAATCATTTGAATTCAAAACCAAAACATACATCAGCACTACACGAAAAAGATGGCGTTACACAACCCGATTTTATTAGCAAATCGTCGGTAGCTTCTATCAAAAAAAATAGAAGAAAACAGCCTTCTGTAGATGAGTTAGTTGCTGGAATTTTGAATCAAGATAAAGTAGCGCTGAGTCGTGCTATTACTTTGATTGAAAGTAAAAGCACCAAACACCTGGCGAAAGCAACGGAAATTATTGAAAAGTGCTTGCCACATGCCAATAATTCTATTCGTATGGGAATTACAGGTGTCCCTGGTGTGGGAAAAAGCACGTTTATTGAAGCATTTGGAACCTATTTGACTGGTTTGGGCAAAAAAGTAGCAGTCTTAGCAGTAGATCCAAGTAGCTCTATTTCGAGCGGAAGTATTTTGGGAGATAAAACACGTATGGAAGATTTGGTGAAAGATGAAAACGCTTTCATTCGTCCGTCTGCTTCTGGAGATTCACTTGGTGGTGTCGCTCGAAAAACCCGTGAAACCATTATTTTATGCGAAGCCTGTGGCTTTGATACCATTATTATTGAAACCGTTGGTGTTGGGCAAAGCGAAACGGCAGTGCATAGTATGGTAGATTTCTTTTTGTTGTTAAAACTGGCTGGCGCTGGAGACGAATTGCAAGGAATTAAACGCGGAATTATTGAAATGGCAGATGCTATTGTAATTAATAAAGCCGATGGCGATAATGTAAAACGTGCACAAATGGCGCGAACGGAATTTAAGCGTGCATTACACTTATATCCGCAGAAAGCTTCAGAATGGCTTCCTAAAGTGATTACAGCTTCTGCTTTGAAGCAACAAGGAATTGACGACGTTTGGCAAATGATTGAAGCATTCCGCGAAAGCACAAAAGCCAACGATTATTTTGAAACGCATAGAAAGCAACAAAACCGTTTTTGGTTACTACAAACCATTGAAGAACGCTTGAAACATAATTTCTACACGAATCCGAATGTAAAAAAAGAATTGGATACTTACTTAGAAGCTACTGAAAACAGTACTATTTCTCCATTTAATGCAGCGCAACAGTTGTTGAAGTTGTTACAGAAGTAACTTATAATTCTTCTTGCTTTATATACTTTTCACTACAACCTTCAATACAAGGATAGTAAATAATTAAATTTCCTTCGTTAGATGTCTCAAAACGAATTGCTAAAGGTGAAGCATTAGGACAATTTGGCACATCAATTATTCCTGTAGTTGTTGAATACGTTCCGCTACTCGGTTCAGGATCAACTATTACAAGCATATTACACAGTGAATAGTTTGAAGTAATTTCTCCATTTGAATTAAAAGTTAGCGTTTTATCACTTGTAATTGCAATATATTCACCGCTTCCATCTCCGGGATCAGCAAGATATTCTACCAATCTCCAATTTCCTAAAAGTGAAACTTCTTGCGATATTGGTGCATCATCATTCGTATTACAAGAAATGAAAAGTGTTGCTATAACTAAAAGTAAGAGTAATTTTTTCATGGTTTTAATGTTATGTGAATATCATCTACTCCGTAGATGCAGATTTTACAATTTGGTTGCGTCTATAAAAAAAGCGAACCGAAGTTCGTTTAATTGTTGCAAATTGATTTTTTGTTCAGTTATAATAGGTTTACATTTTGTTTTTTCATGATATAAAATTTTTAAATTGATAATATCATAAAGTTATTGAAGTATTTTCTACACAAGAAATATTGCAAATACTTTAGCTAAATATAAACACCTATTTACTTTTTTAAAATGTAAAACATGATAAATTAGGCAAACTTCCGAATCAAAAATTGTCGCAATTTAAAAATCATTGTTCCATAAATGGTGCCTACAATCATTCCTGTGAGTACATCGCCTGGAAAGTGCACACCGATATAAATTCGGCTGTAGCCAACAAATACAGCCCAAATTAATAGTAAAGGAAAGATATATTTGAAATGTTTTCGCAAGATTAAACCAATAAATACTGCCAACGCCATTGCATTGGAAGCATGTCCTGAGAAATACCCAAATGCGCCGCCACAAGAATCTTTTACCAGACGCATATGTTCCATTAAATCTTCTGTATAACACGGTCTTGAACGCAAAAAGAGTGTTTTTTTAAACAAATTTGCTGTTTGATCGGTAATTGTAATGAGCAAAGCAACCAATACCAAGGTGAAAATTATCTCTTTCTTTTTGTTCGTTTTAAGAATCAGAATTAGTAAAAACGCATAAAGCGGAATGGCATAATATTTATTGGTAATAAACATCCAAAAACCGTCCCAAGTTGGCGTTCCAAGTCCATTTAAGAATAGAAATACTTCTTTATCAAATTGTATTAGTTGATCAATCATAATAGATAAAATTAATTTACGGTCGCTCAGAAAGTATTTAAAAGAAATTCAGTGTTATGTGTAGACATGCGTTCGCTAATTTTAAATCTCGATTATCGAGTTTAGTCTTCGTAACGTGCTAATTCACGATCGTAAAAATCATTTGCCGCTTGAAATAAGTTTTCAGCTTCAGAAGACAATTCTTTTTCGTCTTCTTTATCAAATTCTTCCAACCATTCTACTTCATCATTTTCTAGATTGATAATAAATCTTGGAAATTCGGTATGTACGATAAAAATCGCGTTTGGATAATCGGTATTATCGCCCAATAAAAATTTAGGAAGCTCCATGAGTTGTTTGCTTATTAATAAGTTTTTTTGATAAATAATTAAATCTAATATACAATAATATTGCAGAAGTCGTCAATCCTGCCAAGAGTCCAATCCAGATGCCCGTACTTTTGTATTCAGTATATAATCCGAGATAGTAAGAGATTGGAAAACCAATGACCCAATAGGCAACAAAGGTAATTAATGTTGGAATTTTTACATCTTGTAAACCACGTAAAATACCTAAACCAACGACTTGTATTCCGTCAGAAAGCTGAAAGAAAGCAGATACTAATAAAAGTTTTGCTGCAATCATGATTACTTCTTGATTGTCTACCAAATTGGTAATATCATTTTCATCTACGTATAAGGTTGGAAACCAATTGTTCAATAGCATAAACATAACCGCAAAAATGATGTCAATAATCAACACCAATAAAAATAGTGAAAGTGCAATTCTACGCAATTCCGAAAAACGTTTCAAACCTTTCTGATTTCCCACACGAACTGTGGCAGCAACACTTAATCCCATAGCAACCATAAAGGTCATTGACGATAGATTTAATGCTATTTGATTCGCTGCTTGCGAGTTTTTCCCTAAAATACCAGATAACCATATAGCAGCAGTGAAAATGGCTACTTCAAACAGCATTTGTAATGACGAAGGAAATCCTAAGGAAATGATTTTTTTGAGTACTGACTTTTTAATTTCTTTAAAATTAAAATTGGTCACATAGGCTTTAAATTTTTGCTTGTAACGCAATAACAACCAAATAAATAGTAACATCACCACACGAGATGCCAACGTTCCTACAGCGGCACCAATGATGCCCCATTTAGGAAAAATCCAGATTCCGAAAATCAAAAAATAGTTGATAACAATATTGACCACATTTGCCAATAATGTTGCCCACATAGCATATTTTGTTTGCGACAAACCATCTGCAAATTGCTTAAATGCTTGAAACATGATTAAAGGAATCAACGAAGCAGCCACCAAATTTAAATACGGCATTGCCAATACCACTACTTCCTCAGGTTGTTTCATTTCATACATTAGCGGTTTTGCTAGCATAACTCCTAAAAAAACTGCAATTCCTATACCTGTACAAAGTATCAAACCGTGTTTTAAAGCACTTTTGACTTTCAATTTATCTCCAGTAGCATCTGCTTCGGCAACCAGCGTAGTAATTGCTGTTGAAAATCCAATTCCTAAGGACATTGCAATGAATAAAAAACTGTTTCCAAGTGATACAGCGGCTAACTCTGCAGGTCCTAATTGTCCCACCATAGCATTGTCTACAAAAGCCACAAAAGTATGTCCCAACATTCCTAAAATAATAGGCGATGCTATGGTAAGGTTATATCGGAATTCCTTTGTGTAATTCTGTAAGGTCACTGGTTTGTTTTTTAACGTGGCAAATATAGAGCTCTTTTACGGTAAACACTTATACTTTAGAGTGAATTTATCCTTTCTGTTTTATAAATTGAACAGTCTGTTTTTTAAATCAGAAATACTACTCTTTTTTTCTAGCTACCTGTCCTCTTAAATTTGTGAATATAAATTGTAGAGTGGCTTAATACAAAAGCAATTTATAGATTAAGATTATTAACTTATTAAAACTTAAAATTATGAAGAAAAACATTTTAAACATCAAAGGTGTTTCTGCAATTTCTAAACAAGAACAAAGCCAAATTAATGGTGGTGCAGGATTCCCTGGAGCTGGAAGCTATCAAGGTTGCGGATGCGACTGTGCAGGACGCGTAACTGGACCAAAATATTGCGAATGGCTTATTGCTTGTCCTCAAGTATACACTTGTGGAGACGATATATAAACATACAATTTAAAAGCGAACAAATAAATGAAAATGTAGTTAATTCATAAGCTAACTATATTTAGGGGAAAGAAAGGGCTTCTGATGTATATCATGGAGCCTTTTCGAGCTTTGAATATACCTACCATACTACTTTTTTGTGATGAATCGTTTTCAAAAAAAAACAACTATAATTTTTTAACCTAAAAGGTGTTCCCTGAAAAACCTGTAATAGAGTAAGGACTAACTAAACATTTTTAATCATGAAAAGTATATTAAATATTAAAGGAGTTTCAAAAATTTCTAAAACAGAACAAAGTCAAATTAACGGTGGTGCTGGATGGCCAGCTCCAGGTAATCTTAATTGTGGATGCGATTGTGCAGGACGTGTAACAGGTGGTATTGCTTGTTATTTTGCTAATTTTGCTTGTCCACAAGTATATACTTGCGACGATTCGCAAACATCTTAATTTTAGTAGTTATTAGGTTACAAACACTCATCAAAAAAGGCTTCTTGTTTGGTTGCAAGAAGCCTTTGAATACATTTTATTTTTTAGATTAATTAGCAGTATCACAATGTGTATTGTGGGAAGTAGATTGAGTTCTTCCTCCTTTAGGCGTACGTGATTCTTCTGCGGCACAATCTATATTTGTTCCTTTTCCAAGTATATTAAACGCGTCTACTCTTGCTATTTTTATTTTTGTAAATGTTAGTATTTTTCGCTCTGCTTTCATTGTAAGTATATTTATTAGTTTTTATTCAAGATACGTAACACCAGTTATGATTGCTATATAAAGTGTTGCCATTTTATAAATTGAACAGACTTATTTAGCGAATCTTTTTTAGATAAGTAGATGGGTTTTCGCCTGTTTTAGCTTTAAATGCTCTTGAAAAAGACCCATGGCTTTTGTACCCGACTTCTTTGGCAATTGCTTTGATCGTGTACATACGAAATTTCTTATCTTCTTCTAATCGATTCAGCGTATATTGAATACGAAGATTGTTCAAGTACTCCGTAAATGTCATCTTTTTGTGCGTATTCAAAATGGTAGACAAGTATGTTGTATTGGTATCTATTTTCTTGGCGGTTGCATATAAATTATACTTAGGATTGAGGTAAAATTCCTGCGCTTCTAAGTTTTTTAACTTTTGCAGAATATCATCAACCGTTTTATCGCTCTTAATTGCTGTTTGTGATGAAGTCTTTTCTTTTTTAACCGTCACAACTTCTTGCGCGGTTTCTTCAAGAATTACTGGATTTTTTTTCTTTTTGAATTGTTTGTACAATAAAAATCCAAATACTGCAATCACAACAATCGCGACGCTTAAGAAAATATAAAAACGTTTTTCGTCTTTTTGATGTTGTGCTTCAAACTGATTTTTGATTTTTTCAATCTCATATTGTGTAGCTGTTTGAAAAACTGTTGCTTTATTTTCCTTGGCTAAAATGTTTGTGTTAACTTCTGCAGATTTTTGTCGATACACAGACTCTTGCTCAAAATCCTTTCTGTTTTTGTGTACGTTTGCTTTTAGCACTAAAACGTCATAATAATCGGTTTCTAAAAGTTGATTTTTTGTATATCGAATTTCCAGCTCACTTAATAAATTCAATGCTGCTTCGGTTTCCCCTTTTTGAAAGTGATAATCGGCTAATAAATACATGATTTTAGAAATCTGCTTATCATTTTTCAGCTGTGTGAAAATTTCTTTAGATTCGGTCAAGTTTGCATATGCTTCTGGGAAAATTCCCTGTGCCGTTTTCGTTTTTCCTTTCAATTCAAACAAATAGGCTTTTCCTTCAATATCCTTGTAATAATCGGCAATGATGATTCCTTTATCAATGTATAGCATGGCAGAATCGAGCAATTTTTCCGCTTGATACGCTTTGGCTAAAAACATATGGTAGTTGATATAATCTTCTACATAATTGATGGAATCTTTTGCGATCAAATCTTTTTCTTCAATGGTAGTAATCGCTTCCGTAAAACTCTCTTTTGCTTCTTGAAAATTGTTTAAATCCAAGCTTAAAATCCCCATATTTCCATTAATATGAATCAATTGCATGGTGCGTTTGTTACGTTGTGCTACTTCATACGCGTCTAATAGTATTTCTCCAGCTTTGTATTTGTTTCCTAATTCAATTTCTGTGGTGGCAATCGCTAATTTCGTTTGCACGTACCGAGCACTATCGGCATCATCTGAAATATTTTGCAAAGCATTGTCATATTCAGTCATTGCTTCTTTATAAATTCCGCGGCTTTGGTAAAATGCTCCTAAATAAAAGTGTGCTCGATAGGTATGTACAGAATCATTGAACGTCGTTGCTTTATGGAAATACTCCATTCGAAGTTGCATCATTGTATCTGTTTCAATGCCTTGATAATTGAGCAAAGCTTCTTCGGCTTCTTCCAGTATTATTTTCACATTATTGTTTGTGCTTGATGACGAAGAAGTATCTGCACAAGCATAGATTAAAATAAATAAAAGACAACAGTGAAAAAAACGGTTCATAATGAGCATTTATATCCTATGGGAAAATATAGTTTTTTTAAAAATATGACAAAGCATTCTGTTTACTTTTTTTAGAAACATTAAAAATTACACTTAGCGCACATGTAATTAGGCTCTTAACATCCTTATAGCTTGCTTTTTAACTTGATTTTAAGACAGAAAAATTTCGTAAAAAGTTACATTTGGGAATTATTTAACAATCCGAAAAATTAAAAATTTAGTATGACATTAAAATCACAATCAAAAAGCAACATATTTTTTGTCTTGATTTTATTGTTTGCATTCCTAGCTTCTCCAGACGCAAATGCACAACGTAAAAAAAGAAAAAAAGACAAAAAAGGAAGTACTGAAACAGTAATTCCAAAGAAAAAATCTAGTGAAAAATCTATTGCAGATTTAACGAAGAAAAGTAAAAAGATAGAAGGTCTTTTTACCATTTATCAAGATACCATCACCGGAACACTTCAAATGGTGGTTTCTAAAGATCAATTAGAAAAAGAATTCATTTATTTTAGTCAAGTTAAAGACGGAGTCTTGGATGCTGGCGCTTTTAGAGGTGCATATCGAGGTTCTAAAATCTTTACGGTTAAGAAATATTTCAATAAAATCGAATTTGTAGCCAAAAACAATGCTTATTATTTCGATCCTGAAAGCGCTTTAGCCAAATCTGCAGATGCAAATATTAGCGAAGGCGTTATGGCGAGTGTCAAAATTGAGGCAACCGATGATGAAAAAGGTTTGTATTTAATTAAAGCTGATGGCATCTTTTTAAAAGAAACATTTTCACAAATTAAACCGCCTCGTTTCCCAGGACAAGGGCCTCTTGCGTTTACTTTAGGTAGTTTAAATAAAGCTAAGAGCAAAGTAAATGCGATTAAAAATTATCCTGAAAATACAGATTTAGTGATTGAGTATGTATACTCAAAACCTTCTGTATTGAATAATGGATCAAAAGCTGTAACTGATGGAAGAAATGTAACCATCAAAGTAAATCACAGTTTGATTGAGATTCCAGAAAATACATATATGCCACGATTTGATGATCCAAGAGTTGGATATTTTACAACGGAAGTTACTGATATGACTACGCCAAGTAATACACCTTTTAGAGATTATGTACACAGATGGCACTTAGAGAAAAAAGATCCGAATGCAGCAATTTCAGAGCCTGTAGAGCCAATTACTTGGTGGATTGAGAATACAACACCTCTTAAATACAGAGAAACCATCAAAGAAGCTGTATTGCGTTGGAATATAGCCTTTGAAAAAGCTGGTTTTAAAAATGCAATGGTTGTAAAAGTACAACCAGATGATGCCGAATGGGACGCGGGAGATATTCGTTATAATGTTTTGCGATGGACTTCTTCTCCAAAACCGCCTTTTGGTGGATACGGACCAAGTTTTGTAAACCCAAGAACAGGTCAAATTTTAGGTGCTGATGTAATGTTAGAATATGCACATCAAACAAATAGAGTTCGTTACAACAGAATTTTCGAAGCATTGAGCGCCTATTCTTTAGATGATTTAGAAGACGCTGAAAATGAGTGGCAAAACTTTAAAGATGACCATCAACATTGTTCTTTGGGACATTTAATGCAAGAAAATAGTGTGTTTGGAACTACTGCTTTGACTATTATGAATGCTTCAGAAGAAGAAAAAGAAGTATTGCGTAATGAAGGATTGACACATTTAATCATGCACGAAGTTGGACATACTTTAGGATTGAATCACAATATGAAATCGAGTCAGTTGCACTCACCAGCGCAATTAGCCGATAAAGAATATATTAAAGGAAAAGCCTTAACAGGTTCTGTAATGGATTATGAAGCAATTAATGTTACGAATGACAGAACGCAACAAGGACACTATTTTACAACTACTTTAGGCCCTTATGATCTTTGGGCAATTGAGTTTGGATACAAGCCTGTAAAGACCTTAAAAGAATTGGACGACATTTTAAAAAGATCTACCGAGCCAGCATTGATTTTTGGTAATGATGCTGATGATATGAGAAGTCCTGGAAAAGCAATTGATCCAAGAGTGATGGTTGGTGATTTATCTAACGATCAAATTACGTATTCTGTCAATAGAATTAAGTTGGTGAATGATATGACAAAAAATCTTCGTTCAAAATACAACGATTACGGAAAGTCGTACCAAAACTTAGTTGTTGCCTACAGCATTCTGCAAAGTCAAAAATCTAGTGCCGTAAATGTAATTTCTCGTTTTATTGGTGGCGTGTATGTTGATAGAGCTATGCAAGGACAAGCCGGAGGAACACAACCGTATACTCCTGTGAGTTACGAAGATCAAAAAAGAGCCATGAAAGCTTTAAAGGATTATTTGTTTGCGCCAAATGCAAATGATATTCCTGCAGACTTGTATACGCACTTAGCGAGACAACGTAGAGGATTTAATTTAGGACGCGGTACAGAAGATCCAAAAATTCACAATCTTACGTTAGGAAGACAGATGGGCGTTTTACGTCACTTATTACATCCAAATACCTTGCAACGTATTGTTGATTCTGAGTTATACGGAAATAAGTATAAGATTCAGGAGTATATGAGAGACTTGAACAAAGCCATCTTTAATGCAGATATCAATACTGCTGTGAATTCTTTTAGACAAAATTTACAGATTGAGTATACAAATATGTTGATTCAAATGTTGACAGGAAGATCGAAAGGACGTTTTAACAATGTTGCACAATCTATGGCGATTTACAACTTAAAATCTATCCGCAGATTTGCTGTGAATGGAGCAGGTGATTTAGCGACAAAGGCGCACAAATCGCACTTAAAAACATTGATTGACAATGCGATGAAAGAAATTAAGTAGTTGTTAGCTGGTTGTTAGCACTTTCGATTGACAATTCAGTTAGTATTTAATACTTTTTAGAAAGAACTTTAATTGAAAAGCGGAATTTTAATTTTATTAAAATTCCGCTTTATTCGTTCATAAGCTATATATATTTATTTTCTAAAAACTTTTTAGTTTTCAAAAAATAATAAATTGCCATCATAGCATTCTTGTGAAAGACTAATTTTTCCTGAACTTAACTCATCAAGAATAAGTGCTCCATATTGTCGTGTGTCAATTTGAACAGTTAAATTATCACCATAATCACATTGACCATCTACTAAAGTATAACTATAACTTCCTGCGGGTAATACAGGACTATCTATTCCTTGCTGCGTTTCAATAGTTATAGTCATATTGGTAAAATCGAATGTCCATAAAATTTGATTCGGTGTATAGAAATTTGATGCCCCTTGTTCTGGCGCATAATAATCTCTCAAAAGAGAAAATGTCATTACGTCTGCACTTGTTGCATCGTCATCGTTATTACAAGAAACTAGCATGAATAGCGCTAGTAGTGGTAAGAATATTTTTTTCATAATTATGTTTTTAAATATTAATGTTACTCCAAAAGTACTTCATTAATCTATTGAGAAAAAGAAAATTTAGTGCGCTTTTATAAAACATCACAACTTAACTTCACAAAAAAAGACAAAACTTCGCTTCTCTTGAGTACTGTAAAATAGCGAATTAACTCTTTACATACTTCAAAAACTACTGTTTCAAAAAAGAAACTACGTTCTCCTCTATGCTATTTAAAATATTAAAACCTTTAAGCTATAAATACGGTTTAAAAGTATCGTTAACTGCTCTCAATTTATAAATCTGCAATGCCAATTTTTAAATCGAGTGTAACTCCGTTTTTTTTCAACTATTTCCTCCAATACTTTTATCTCATAATTGCTAGCAGTGAGGCGGATTCTGAAAAGCCTTAATAGAGTAAGAATAATATTTAATCATACGATTATGAAAAAAAAGAGTTTAAATTCCTTAAAACTGAACAAGGAAAAAGTCAGTTTCGTTGGCATAACAAAAGAAATTGTTCGCGGAGGTTTGGCTAGTTGGAGAGGAGTTTCTTGCGTATCTCGTTGTATATGTCCTTGTGAGTATAGTGATAGTTGTCCGATACGTTTAAAAACTAATGAAGGTCCATGTCCAGATGGAACTGAAGGATGCGTTTAGTCTACTATCATAAATAGATACTTTTTAAAATCATCATCATTTATTTAATACTAATTTTTTAATTTTTATATCATGAAAAAAAACATTTTAAACTTAGAAGGAGTTCAGGAAATCAACAAACAGCAACAAGCTAAAATCAATGGAGGTTTTGGCAATATGGCCTGCTATAATAGTAATGATTGTAGTATTCTTAATTCTATACCAGGGATGGAATATGAGCGTTTCTTTTGCTATTGGGGATATTGTCAGATAGCTTAATGCAACAGTGAGTATTGATGGTAAATCTCCATTTTTTCCATCGTATTAATTAAAAACTTTTCAAAATAGAAATAGGCAGAAGCACTGCCTATTTTTTGTTTACATATAAAATTCTAAGTAATTAGGCATATTCACACGTTACACATGTATAACAGTATGTTTTTTCTTGAGATTGTAAATAATACGTCGTGCCACTTGTTGTTTCTCCTGTCCCAAGAGATTGTGAACATGTATGAGATTCTTGACAATCCAAGGCATTACTTCCAACTATTCCGCCTTTGATCGCTGCATATTTTAATGCAGCTATTTGTACTTTCTTTAGCTTCAAATTCTTGTATGCTTTTTTCATAATATAGCGTTTAAATGTTTGGAGCAAAGTACTCGAAAAAAGAGCGCCAACACCTGTGATTTGCGCTCAATTTATAAATTGAGAACAGTTTTTAAGGAAGTTTTTTAATGTATTCAGAAGGATTCATTCCTGTTTTAGCTTTAAAAGCTCTGGAAAAAGGACTGTGACTTTTATAACCGACTTCTTCAGCAATAGCTTTTACCGTGTATTGTCTGAATTGTTCATCAGTTTGTAATCGATGTATAGTATACGTAATCCGTAATTCATTTAAATACTCCGTAAAGGTCTTTTTTTGATGTACATTTAAAATCGTAGATAAATAGGTTGTATTGGTGCCTATTTTTTTAGCCGTAGCGTATAAATTATATTTCGGATTCAAAAAGAATTCATCTTCTTCAAGTTTCTGAAGTTTCTTTAAAATATCGTTTACAGTTTTATCATCTTTTAAGGGTTGAGGAGACGATTTTTTAGAGATGGTTTTCTCTTTGGTTACTTTTCGATACTTATAAGTAATAAAAACAAATACACTGATAATGGCAAACAGTATTCCTAGCATCCAATACAACTGCTTTTTCTTAGCTTGTTTTTGTTTTTCAACATCGCTTTCAGCTTTTTCATAATTATATTTTGTCGTTAAATATAATTTTTGATCTCTTCCTTTTTTTAGTTCTATTGAATCTTTTAAGTCTTCTGATAAAGCCGTATACCGAGTCGCTTTTTTATAATCTCCAAGTTCTCTGTAGGTATTTCTGGTAAGTTTTAAAACATCATAAAATAAATCATCTGGCATATAATTGGACAGCTTTCTTAATTCTATATCTTCCAATACAGATAATGTTTTTGTATAGCGTTTATTTTCATAATGACATTCCGCTATATGTAGTAATACCGTTGAAACTTGCGTCTCATTTTGATCTAAAACAAATATTTTTTTTGCTGCTTCATAGTTTTCAAGTGCTTTAGAAAAATCTTTCTGCTTTTGATAGGCTTTCCCTTTTTGAATTAATAAATTAGCTTTACAATCTTTAAATCTTCCATTATTTTTATTTGCTTCTAGTCCTTTTTCCACATATATAAATGCCGAATCTACTATCGCTGCTTTGTTATAAGCTTTTGCAATAAGTGTATGTAAAACAACGAAGTGCTTTTGATATGTATACGGCTTTTTTACGATCAAATCATTTTCCAAAATATACCGAATCCCGTCTTTGAAAATTTTAACGGATCTAGCCAATTTATTTTCTTCAAGATTTAGATATCCCATATTGACTTTAATCGTAAAAATGAATCGCTGTAGATTATTTCGTTCTGCTATTTTATTCGCTTCATAAAATATTTCTGCAGCTTTTCCATAATTTTTTAAATGTACATAGGTTAATGCTATATTCATTTTAGTTTGTACATATCGTGCGCTATCTTTATCGACTGTAATAACAGCCAATGTCTTTTCATACTGCTCAATAGCTTCTTCATACAAGTTTTTTTTGGCCAAAAACGCTCCTATTTTAAACTCAGACCTGTATACATGTACGGGATCATTGTATTGCTTTGCTTTAGAGGAATAATCTAACGTTAGTGGCAACAAAGAATCTAGTGAAGTTTGAGCATTTACTAAATCTTCGGCTTTTTTTAAAATGGCTTGTATTTCTTTTGCTTCAGTTGATGATTCTTTCGAATGCTTGTTGCAACCAACAATTAAAAATAGAATTAGTAAAAATAAAAAACGACTCATACAGCTTTGGAATGCTTTTTCTTGATGATAGTTCAAAGTAACAAAAAAGAGACATTCATACAGGATGAATGTCTCTTTTTATAATTTTTATAACAGTTTATTTGCTCAAAAAAGAAACGACGTTCTCCTCTATTCTATTCAAAATATTGGAAACATCAGCTTTTTCAAAGGTATCACCCGTAATGTTTTCGTATAATTCAATATAACGATCAGAAACAGACGTTATATATTCGTCACTCATAAAAGGTACTTCTTGTCCTTCTTTCCCTTGAAAACCATTGCTGATTAACCATTGACGCACAAATTCTTTTGACAATTGCTTTTGCGGTTCTTGTTTTGCTTGCAATTCTTCATAAGTATCTGCATAGAAATAACGAGAAGAATCTGGTGTGTGAATTTCGTCGATTAAAACAATCTTACCATCTTTTGTTTTACCAAACTCATATTTGGTATCCACTAAGATTAATCCACGTTCTTTCGCAATTTTTGTACCTTCTGCAAACAGTAAACGTGTATAGTCTTCTAATTTAATATAATCTTCTTCTGATACAATTCCTTTTGCTAAAATGTCTTCACGAGAAATATCTTCATCATGTTCGCCCATTTCTGCTTTGGTAGCAGGCGTAATAATTGGCGAAGGAAATTTGTCATTTTCAATCATTCCTTCTGGCATTTCCACTCCACAAAGCATGCGTTTTCCAGCTTTATATTCGCGTGCAGCATGACCTGATAAATATCCACGAATCACCATTTCTACCTTAAAAGGCGTACAATTGTGGCCAATCGCTACATTTGGATCTGGCGTTGCAATCAACCAATTTGGCACCAAATGTTCGGTAGCTTTCATCATTTTGGTCGCAATCTGATTCAAAATTTGTCCTTTGAATGGAATTCCTTTTGGCATTACTACATCAAAAGCAGACAAGCGATCGGTAGCAATCATGACCAATAGATCGTCATTAATTGTATACACTTCGCGTACTTTTCCTGTGTATTTTGCGGTTTGATTCGGAAAATTAAAATTCGTTCCCGTAATTGTATTACTCATTGTTGTTGTGTTGTTGTTGGGTCTTTGGTCTTTGGTCTTTGGTGTTTGGTGTTGGTGTTATTATTTTTTGCTTCTACTTCATAGTACTTCTCGATACTATTTTCTGTGAAAATCACTCGAAGTGACGTTTAAAAATTTAACATTCAACATTTATAATTTCCTAGTTCTGATGTTCAATGCTCTTATACGCTTCAATCACTTTCTTTACCAATCTGTGACGTACCACATCTTTATCATCCAAATAAATGATTCCAATTCCTTTGATATCTTTTAAGACTAATAATGCTTCTTTTAATCCTGAAATGACTCTTCTTGGCAAGTCAATTTGTCCCGGATCGCCCGTTAACATGAACTTTGCATTTTTTCCCATACGCGTTAAAAACATTTTCATTTGCGCATGTGTGGTGTTTTGTGCTTCATCCAAAATCACAAAAGCATTATCTAAAGTACGACCACGCATAAATGCCATTGGCGCAATTTGAATGGTTCCGTCTTCTATATATTTGGCTAATTTTTCTGGTGGAATCATATCGCGCAATGCATCGTACAACGGTTGCATATACGGATCGAGCTTTTCTTTTAAATCTCCTGGTAAAAATCCTAAACTTTCTCCAGCTTCTACCGCAGGACGCGTTAAAATGATTCGTTTTACTTCTTTATTTTTTAAAGCTCTCACTGCCAAAGCAACTCCTGTATAGGTTTTTCCTGTTCCAGCAGGTCCAATAGCAAATACCATATCATTCTTATTCATCAACTCCACCAACTTACGCTGATTGGCTGTAATAGCTTTGATTAGTTTCCCGTTAGAACCATGTACTAAAGTTTCTCCACTTGCTTCAGAAGTATCATAATCTTTAGTGCTTTCACTCGTAAGTACACGTTCAATGACATTTTCATCAATTTTATTGTACTTACTAAAATGCTCCATAAGCATCGTTAATCGCTTATCAAATTCTTCCAATAAAGCTTCATCGCCGTAGGCTTTAATCTTGTTTCCTCTGGCAACGATTTTAAGTTTTGGGAAGTATTTTTTAAGCAATTCTATGTTGGTATTTTGTTGACCAAAAAACTCTCTTGGACTGATCTCAGAAAGTTCAAAAATAATTTCGTTCAAAAGCGACTCGTATTAAAGATTAGATTTCCGTTTTGTTTTTTTAGATTTGCAAAGCAAACTTACCATTTTTTAATAGATTAAATTTAAAAAAATATCAACAATTCGCCAATGGCAATTATTACATTGACAACTGATTTTGGGGAGAAAGACCATTTTGTAGGCGCAGTTAAAGGAGCTATTTACAGTGAGCTGCCTGACGTTCGTATTGTTGATATCTCACACAGCATAAATCCTTTTAGCATTACGGAAGCAGCTTATATTATTCAAAATGCGTTTAATAGCTTTCCGAAAGGCAGTATTCACATCATTGGAATTGACTCTGAGTTGAATCCTGAAAATAAACATATCGCACTTAAATTGGACGGTCATTTTTTCGTTTGTGCAGACAACGGAATCATGAGTTTGATTGCTTCTGAGATTGTTCCTGAAAAGATTGTAGAAATTAATATTCACGATCGTATCGAGACAAATTTTCCTGTATTGGACGTTTTTGTTCAAGTTGCCTGTCATATTGCACGCGGCGGAACTTTGGAAGTGATCGGAAAAACCATTCAGGATATTAAACATTTAACAGGTCTTAAACCTGTTGTAAATACCGATGAATCTCAGATTATTGGAAATGTAATTTATATTGACAATTACGGAAACGTAGTGTCAAATATTACCCGAAAACTGTTTAAAGATGTTGGAAAAGGTCGCAATTTTGAGATTTCGGCACGTAATTATAAGTTTAAAACCATTCACGAGTGTTATAGCGATGCTATCAATTTTAATTTGGAAAAACACAAACGTGAAGAAGATGGGAAAAAGTTAGCGCTGTTTAATTCAGCAAACTTTTTAGAGTTGGCCATTTACAAAAGCAATCCGCAAACGGTTGGAAGCGCTTCTACCCTTTTCGGTTTGCGATTTAGAGATACCATAACGATTAATTTTATATAATGTATGTTTGTACGCATAGTTAAAATGAGTTTTCACTCGAAATATATTCCTGATTTTTTAGCGATGTTTGAAGAAAAAAAACAGTCTATCAAAGATCGTGAAGGTTGTGAGTTTTTAGAGTTATATCAAGATAAAAACAATCCTGAAATTTTCTTTACGTACAGCCATTGGAAACATGTAGACGATTTGGAAGCGTATCGAAACTCCGAATTATTTAAAAACGTGTGGAAGCAAACCAAAGCTATGTTTAACGACAAACCGTATGCCTGGAGTGTTGATAAATTAGTGAGTTTATCCTAAGAAAAATACTAGAATTAAGAACCAAACGTTACACATTCATAGTTTATGTCAATTACCTTGGAGCAAGCTCACGAGTCATTGAGAAAAAACAGTTAAAACATATATGTTAAGATCATTATATTATCGCTTATCGCCCAAACAACGATTACTACTGAGAAAAGTAGTATACGCGCCTATTGATCTTTTTAGAAAACGCCACGAACTCGAACCGCCAAAAGGATACGTGTATACAGGTCCTGGAAATTATATCGAAATTGGAAAACTTTTCTTTGATTATTTTAAAAAATACGGAAACATTCAACCTACGAGCCGAGTGTTAGATATTGGTTCGGGAATTGGTCGTATGGCAATTCCTTTTACAGATTTTTTAAACGAACAAGGAAGTTATAAAGGTTTTGACGTCGTTGCACAAGGTGTCGATTGGTGTACAGAACATATTACGTCCAAATATCCAAATTTTGTATTTACGCATACACCCTTAAAGAATGATTTGTACAACTTAAATACACATGAAGAAGCTAAGGATTTTACTTTTCCGTATGAAAATGCAAGTTTCGACTTTGCGTTTTTAACTTCTGTATTTACGCACATGATGCCTGCGGATGTTTTACATTACTTGGGAGAAATTAATCGCGTGTTGGATCGTGAAAAAATATGCTTGGCAACGTTCTTTATTTTGGATGAAACGTCTCGCAAACATATGTCGTCTAGTAAAATGAACTTTAAAGTCGATCGTGAAACTTATGCATTGATGGACGAAAAAGTAAAGGAAGCCAATGTCGCTTTTGATAAAGACTATATTTTTGAGCAGTTTACAGCAAAAGGCTTTGAAATTGTCAACTATTTTCCGGGCGAATGGTCTGGAAGAACCGAAAACACCTTATCGTATCAAGATATAATTGTATTAAAAAAGAACTAAATGTTAGCCATACTTAGAAAAGAAATCAATTCCTTTTTTTCCTCGTCGATAGGATACTTGGTAATTGCCTTATTTTTAATTCTCAACGGATTATTCTTATGGTTTTTTAAAAGTGAATTCAATATTTTCAATTACGGATTTGCAGATTTAACACCATTTTTCACCTTAGCACCGTGGATTTTAATCTTTTTAATTCCTGCCATTACCATGCGTAGCTTTTCGGAAGAAAAACGCTTAGGAACGCTTGAATTGTTATTGACCAAACCTATTTCTGGTTGGCAAATTGTTTTAGGAAAGTATTTTGGTGCTTTCGTCTTAATTCTATTAGCATTGATTCCAACACTTTTGTATGTATACACCGTTTGGAGTTTAGGAAATCCTAGTGGAAACCTAGATGTAGGAAGTACGCTTGGCTCCTATTTTGGATTGCTCTTCTTAATTGCAGCCTATACAAGTATTGGTATTTTTACTTCTACGCTTTCGCAGAATCAAATTGTGGCATTTATTGCTGCCGTATTTATCTGTTTTCTAATGTATTTTGGATTTGAAGGTATGGCTTCTGCAGATATTTTTGGAGACTTAAATCCTACCATTGAAAAAATAGGAATGAAAGATCATTTTGATAGCATCTCACGCGGAGTTATTGATACAAGAGATATCATTTACTTTGTAAGTGTCACTGTCTTCTTTTTATTCTTAACTGTAGTACAACTAAAAAAACGATAAGCTTGAAAAAAGAAATTCATACTAGCACTAAAAAAGAAATCCATATCAGCATCAAAATTGTGTTGGTTCTTGCTGGATTGATCATTTTAAATGCCATTGCAAGCAGTATATTTGCTCGTTTTGATTTGACACAAGACAAACGTTATACACTTTCAGAAGCTTCTAAAAATACACTTGTTCCTGTAAAATCTCCGATCAATATTACTATTTTTCTAAAAGGTGATTTGCCTGCGGAATATAAGCGTTTGGCTGACGAAACCGAGCAATTGTTGGCAGAATTTGCAGCGTACAATGACAATGTTGAATACACTTTTGTAGATCCAATTGAAGAAAATGCAGTCGATTTTCTAAATGAAAACGACATGAAACCTAGATATATTACAGAAGAAGCGGCAAATAAAGTTTCTCGAGAAGTTGTATATCCTTGGGCAATTGCTATTTATGATAAAAAGCTAGTGAAGATTCAATTGTATAAAAACAATATTGCAAATTCAGATGAAGAAAAAATTGCAAGTTCTGTACAACATTTGGAATATGCCTTTGCAGATGCATTCAGTAAGTTAACCATCAAGCAGAGACAGCGTGTTGCTATTTTGAGAGGACATAATGAACTTGATGATATCTTTATTTACAGTTTTCAAAAAGCACTAGTTGAATATTACAATCTTGGATCTTTTGACATCACAGCTTTCCCTGATGATCCAGAAAAAACATTGAAAAACTTAGAACGTTTTGACTTATTAGTCGTTCCAAAACCAACTAAAAAGTTTTCTGATAAAGAAAAGTATATTCTCGATCAATACACTATGCGCGGAGGAAAGTCCTTATGGTTGATAGAAACAGCTCAGGCAGAAATGGACAGTATTCGCGAAAAGGGAAAAACACTCGCATTTCCAAGAGATTTAGGCTTGCAAGACTTCTTTTTTAGTTACGGAATTCGTATCAATCCAAAATTAGTCAATGACATGCAATGTGCTGCCATAGGAATGGAATTTGGAGAAGGCAACAACGCTCAATATTTGCCTGTACAATGGCGCTACAATCCGCTAACACAAACCGATCTTAAGCATCCAATAACAAATAATACCAACTTGGTACGTTTTGAATTTGCCAATCAGATTGATGTTTTAAAAAGTGGTCCAAAGAAAACAGTATTATTAAAAAGTTCGCCACAGTCTAAATTAATCGGAATTCCTAAAGAAATTTCATTAAACATCATAGAAAACGAACCAGCTCCAGAAACGTATCAAGGAAAAGGTGGACAAAATTTGGCAGTTTTATTAGAAGGAACGTTTGAATCTGTGTATGCAAATCGTGTGAAACCATTTGAATTATCAGGTGCAAAAAATCAAGGAGAATCCAAAATGTTAGTCATTGCTGATGGTGATGTGATTAAAAATCAAGTCTCGCGTGGACAGCCACAAGAATTGGGTTATGATATCATCACAAAACGTCAATATGGAAACAAAGAATTCCTAGTAAATTCTGTAAATTACCTTTTGGACAACAACGGACTTATAAACATTCGATCGAAAGAATTGAAATTAGCCTTCTTGGACAGTCAAAAAGTAACGGACGAAAAATCGTACTGGCAATGGATAAACATTGGCTTTCCGTTGGCTATTCTTGTAATTTTTGGTGTCGTATTCACGTATATGCGCAAACGTAAATTTGCCAAATAGTTGTTAATAAGTTTCCTTTCTTTACTACAACATTTAAGATATATTTGTAAGAATATAACAATGTGATTCTTTTCGCATGAATTTAGCGCTTAAAAGCTATGCAAATTGATTGAGAAGAATTATTTTTGAACATTAAATAGAACACAAACACATGAAATTTATTGTATCAAGTACATATCTATTAAAACAACTTCAAGTTTTAGGAGGCGTAATTAATAACAGTAACACTTTACCTATTTTAGATAACTTCCTTTTTCAACTCAACGAAAATGAATTGAAAGTATCTGCTTCTGATTTAGAAACCACGATGTCATCGGTTTTAACTGTTGAATCAGACAGTTCAGGAAATATTGCCGTTCCTGCAAAGTTATTATTAGATACTTTAAAAACATTTCCAGAGCAACCATTAACGTTTGTTGTGGAAGATAATAATACGGTTGAAATTAGCTCTAATCATGGTAAATATGCGTTAGCGTATGCAGATGGAGATGAGTTTCCTGCTTCGGTAGAATTGAAAGAACCTAGTTCAACAACGATTGAAGGACATGTGTTGGCTACGGCTATTAGCAAAACAATTTTTGCTTCTGGAAACGATGATTTACGTCCGGTAATGAGTGGTGTATTTTTCCAGTTTTCACCAGAAAACTTAACGTTTGTTGCTACAGATGCACACAAATTGGTAAAATACCAACGTACGGACTTGAGCGCTTCTCAAGTAGCAGAATTCATTATGCCAAAGAAACCTTTAAATCTTTTAAAAGGAATTTTAGGCGGAAGCGAAGAAGAAGTATTGATTGAGTATAATGATAGCAATGCGAAGTTTACATTTGACAATACAGTATTGGTTTGTCGCTTGATTGATGGAAAGTATCCAAACTACGAAGCGGTAATTCCGAAAGAGAATCCAAATAAATTAGAAATCAACAGAAATCAGTTCTTAAACTCTGTACGTCGTGTGAGTATCTTCTCAAACAAGACAACGCATCAAATTCGTTTGAAGATCGCTGGAGCTGAATTGAATATTTCTGCAGAAGATATCGATTATTCAAACAAAGCAGAAGAGCGTTTGACGTGTGATTACCAAGGTGATGACATGCAAATTGGCTTCAACTCACGTTTCTTAACAGAAATGATCAACAACTTAGGTTCGGATGATGTTTCTTTAGAAATGTCCTTACCAAATCGTGCAGGAATTTTAACTCCAATTGACGGATTAGAAGAAGGCGAGCATATTACCATGTTGGTGATGCCGGTGATGTTGAATAACTAGAATTTAGGTATTTGGTTTTGGGTATTTGGTGTTAACCAATGATCCCAGAACATTTTGAGAATACATATTTTATATAGAAAAATCCGTTATGCAATTGCGTAACGGATTTTTTTATTACATGAAATTTCATCAATTATATAACTATAAAAATCATATGAATATTCTTTTTTAACTTGTAGTCTTTAACATTATTTAAAAACAATCACTAATAATGCCCACACTATGAAAAATATTCTGGTCCTATTCTTTATTTTATTTTTTCAGTTATTTTTTGCGCAAACTCCAGAAAAAATAAACTATCAAGCTGTTATGCGTGATACAAATGGAGCTATTATAGCGAATCAAAATATAAGTTTGGAAATTTCTATTATTGAAAATTCTATCTCAGGGACATCTGTCTATACTGAAACACATAACTTAACAACTACTGCAACAGGATTGATTACACTCCAAATTGGTACAGGAACCACAACAAGTAGTTTTTCCACTATTCAATGGAGCGAAACCAATCATTTTTTACAAGTCTCCATCGATCCTAGCGGCGGTTCAAACTATACCATGATAAGCACACAGGAACTTGTGACAGTTCCTTACGCTTTTCACGCAAATACAAGTGTGAGCTCTAAGAGTCTCCAAGATACGGATGCCAATACCAAAATTCAAGTAGAGGAAACTACCAACGATAATATCATTCGTTTTGACATTGCTGGACATGAATCTGTTCGATTAAAGCACAGTACTTCAAACTATCCAATTCTTGAATTTATTCAAAATCCTAGCAGCATCTTTTTAGGTCGAAACGCAGGAGAAAACACCAGCGTAACAAATGGAAATAATATATTTATTGGTGATCAAACAGGAACAAACAATACCACAGGAATTAATAATGTCTTACTAGGAAGTGCCGCGTTAAGTATGAGTCAGAGCAGTTCAAATGTAACAGCAGTTGGACAAGGGTCTGGAGTAAATGCTACTGGAGACGGACATGTATTTTTAGGATATCAAGCAGGAAGTGATGCTTCTGGTAATAATAAATTATATATAGAAAATTCCGCTTCACAAACACCATTGATCTATGGCGAATTTGACAATGATTTGGTGAGAATCAATGGAACTCTAGAAACAACTTCAAACACTACAATTGAAGGCGATTTAACAGTTAATGGTTCCATTACCAACAGCGCGGGCTATTCCACAGCAACCATTATTAAAGCTTCTATATTTAGAAATGTGATTCCTATACCGGCTAACTTTCCTTTCCGCTTACAGGATTTCACGATTCTTGGAGCAGAACTTGGAGATGTCGTTTATGTAACACCAAGTGGGCAATTAGATAGAGATATCGTTATTGGGCAAGCTTGGGTTATTTCGAATGATACTGTTCGAGTACGATTTGTAGGGGCGCAAAATACGGACCCTGACGGTTTAGGACTTACCTATCATTTTGTAATTATTAAATAATACTAATACCCAAAAGCGAAGTGCCCCAATACCTAGCTCCTACTCCATTTCCTTTACCAATTTTTCCAGTATTACAACACAACTGTCTAATTGTTCTTGTGTTACAAACTCATTGGCTCTATGTGCTTGGTCTATACTTCCTGGCCCACAGATAATACTTTCATATCCACCTTCATGAAACTGTCCGGCTTCGGCAGCATACGCAACTGTTTTCCAAGTATAATTTCCAGTCAATTTTTGTACGAGTCCCACAATACTATCCGTTTCTTTGGTGTCTAACGCAGGAACTGGCGGATGTATTAAGGTATTTGTAATCTTAAAATTTGGAAACTTTTTTTGTACTTCTACTTCTCTTTCTGCACAAAAAGCATAGTAATCTTCAAATATTTGGTAAATATCATCTTTTGGAATCACGCGAATATCCCATTCAAAACTACAATAATCTGCTACAATATTTGTGGCAACACCACCATGAATCTGTCCAACATGAATGGTAGAATGTGGTGGCGTGAAACGATCGTCTACGGAAGTTGCAGCTATCGTTTTCATTTTATTTTCCAGCCACAGTATTAATCGTGTACTTTCATGAATGGCACTTATTTCTTTATGAATTCCGCTACTATGTCCCGCAGAACCATTGACTTCTGTTTTTACATAACAAACTCCTTTTTTTCCAATTACAGGTTCCAACATTGAAGGTTCGCCAATAATTGCATATTTGGGAGTTTCTGTATACGTTTTTTGCATATGTTTAATCAAATCAGGCGCTGCCAAACAACCAATTTCTTCATCATAACTAAATGCAAAATAGATCGGCTTTTTTAAATCGGTCTCAATCATTGTTGGTAAAGTTGCCAAACAACAAGCTACAAAACCTTTCATATCACAGCTTCCGCGTGCATACAATATTCCTTCTTTTTCGGTTAAGACAAACGGATCAGTATCCCATTTTTGTCCTTTTACAGGAACGACATCGGTATGTCCCGAAAGAATCACACCGCCATCTACCGCAGGTCCAATTCTACAATGCAAAGAAGCTTTAGTATTTTCTTCATTAGGAACCAATGTTGTTGGTATTCCATGTGATTCAATATATTCTTTAATCCAATGAATAATACTCAAATTACTTTCGCCTCCCAATACAGGAAAACTTACTAAATGACTTAATATTGTTGTTGCGTTCATAGTTAATTATAACCTATTAATACTGCTATTACGAGTGTAATTGCTGAAAAAATAAATACTGTAATGGCGACTGGAAGTATGAATCGAAACCAACGATCTATAGAGACACGACACATACTGAGCATCGCGATTAATCCGCCAAGTGTTGGATTGATTAAATTAGAAACTCCATCGCCTATTTGAAATGCTAAAATAGTAGTTTGGCGTGTTAAACCAATGACTTCTCCCGAAGGAATCATTACGGGTAACGTTGCTAATGCTTGTCCACTTCCGGAAGGTATAAAAAAGTTAATCACACTTTGTGATATGGACATTCCTACCGCAGAAACATGCAAAGGCAAATCTTTTAATAACTCAGATAAATGAAATGAAATTGTATCACTAATATGTCCCATTTCTAACAAGACTTTGATCGTTGTTGCAAAACCTACCATAAAAGCGCCTGGTGCTACATAAGCTACCGATTTTAGTAAGGTATCACTAAAAGTATTGGCGTCCATTCTTCCTATAATTCCTGCAGCGATGGCAACCATTAAAAATATAGCAGAGATTTCATTGAGATACCAATTCAGATTAAAAACGCCATATAAAATGGACGCTAAACCAATGATGAATGCAGAAATTACTAGCCAATTATTGATCGACATTGTATAATCCTTAATAGGTTTGGAAAGTGAAATTCCATCTATATTCAAACCTTTTCCAAGACTTTTGTCTGGATTTTTAGTAATCTTTTTTAAATATCTAACATTGTAAAAAGCTAAAAACCCAAGTGCACTTATACATAAAATACTTCGCAATAAAGCGCCTGAAAATAACGGAAGTTCTGCAATTTTATGTCCAACACCAACCGTGTAAGGGTTTATGGGTGAAAGTCCAAATCCAATAGTAATGGCTCCTACTGAAATTCCCGCGGCTAATAGCAAATCGCCTCCAAGTGCTAAGGCAACTACTGCTGCAATAGGAACCATGGCGATATTGTGTTCATATCCCACAAAAACTCCCAAAGCACCGTAAATAAAGGTCATAATGACTACAGCTAGGTATTTATTTTCTTGCCCAAGTGTCTTTACAAACGTTCCCACAGCATTTTCAATAGCTTTTGTACGTTCCATAATTCCAAACATAATTCCTCCGGCAAGGACGACAAATATAACTTCTATCGCGGCTTTAAATCCTAAAGGAATCGCTTTAAACATGTCTAAAAAACCTATCGGTGTATTGGGAATGGTTTCGTAAGAATTTGGAATTACGCGATTGCGACCGTCTATTAACATACGTTTAAATTCTCCCGCAGGAATCAAATACGTTAGTAAGGTTACAAAAACGATAATGAAGAATACGATCACTACGGCATGAGGAATATGTTCATACCATCGCTTTGATTTTTTTGATGTTGTATTCAATGTTTTATCTTATTTATATATAGAAGACGGTAATTTACTTAAATTATTTAGAGAACACTGTATTCTGTGGATTGCATTTTAAAATTTATTTACCATTTAAAATAGGTTTTCTTTTCTAAAAGATTCCTGCCTTCACAGGAACAAGCCAAACATATTCCCTATTTTTGCACAAATTTTACACTATGATTCCAAATGATACGATTGTGGCGTTGGCAACACCTTCTGGTGCTGGTGCTATTTCTGTGATTCGAGTTTCGGGAAAAGATGCTATTACGATTTGTGAACCACTTTTTAAATCGATTCGTAATAAGAAGCTGACCAAACAGAAGTCGCACACCATTCATTTAGGTCATATTATAGATGAAAACCGTTATTTGGATGAAGTGTTAGTGTCTTTGTTTAAAGGACCTCACTCCTACACGGGCGAAAATACCATCGAAATTTCGTGTCATGGTTCTGTATACATTCAGCAGCAAATTATTCAATTATTATTGCGTAATGGTTGCCGAAATGCCAATGCTGGAGAATTTACCTTGCGTGCTTTTTTGAATGGAAAACTCGATTTATCGCAGGCGGAAGCTGTGGCAGATTTGATTGCGAGTGACTCGGAAGCTTCACATCAATTGGCAATGCAACAAATGCGTGGCGGATTTAGCAATGAAATTAAGAACTTGCGTGAAGAGCTGTTAAACTTTGCTTCACTTATAGAATTGGAACTTGATTTTGCAGAAGAAGATGTAGAATTTGCCGATCGTACGCAGTTTAAAACCTTAGTACAGCGCATTCAATTTGTCTTAAAACGCTTGATTGATTCGTTTGCTGTTGGAAACGTAATTAAAAACGGAATTCCTGTTGCGATTGTTGGTGAGCCGAATGTTGGAAAATCCACCTTATTGAATGCTTTATTAAACGAAGAACGCGCTATTGTTTCGGACATTGCCGGAACCACTCGTGATACCATTGAAGATGAATTGGTAATTGATGGAATTTCGTTCCGATTTATTGATACTGCTGGAATTCGGGAAACCAAAGATGTCGTAGAAAGTATCGGAATTCAGAAAACATTCGAGAAAATTGAACAAGCACAGGTTGTTATTTATTTGATAGACAGTTCTCAATTGACAGAGGAACGTTTAGCACTGCTGAAAACTGAAATTGGGAAGATTAAAAATAAGTATCCGCAAAAGCCATTGGTAATTGTGGCGAATAAGATTGATATGCTTGAAGAAGCACAAATTGCCCAACTGAAAGCTGAAATTGAACAAATACATATCCTTTCTGCCAAAGAAAATATTGGTGTCGATTCATTAAAAGATAAACTCGTTTCCTTTGTAAATACTGGCGCTTTGCGTAACAATGAAACCATCATCACAAATACACGTCATTACGATGCTTTATTAAAAGCTTTGGAAGAAATTGATAAGGTTCATTACGGATTGGAATCTGGATTGTCTGGTGATTTGATGGCGATTGATATTCGTCAAGCTTTATATCATTTTGGAGAAATTACTGGAGAAATTACAAGTGATGATTTGTTAGGAAATATCTTTGCTAATTTCTGTATTGGGAAATAATTTATAAAAGAATTGCTACTGAAATCTTAAATTGTACAGCAATGAAAAATCTTCTTCTTTTCTCATTATTATTCACTGCAATTTGTTTTTCACAAGAAGAAAACCAAGAACTGATACAACTTGAAAAAAACCTCAACAATGCTGCAACAAATACTGAAAAGATTCAAGCCTTACTAGACTTGGGTGAATACGAGCTGGATCATAATTTTGGCAAAGCTGAATTTATACTTCAAGAAGCATTTCAACTCACACAAAACGATCAAAATATTGCTCCAAAATATAGTGCGTTAGTAGCGGTACAATTAGGTGTTTTAAATCGTAGAAAAGGACAACATGCAGCAGCAATCAAACAGTATTTACAAGCACTCTCCTATTTTGAACAGGTAAAAGATACTGCCAATATTGCAGATGTGTATCATAATATTGGCGTATTGCACAAGTTTCAAAGAGATTATAAAGCCTCATTTGAATATTTAGAGAAAGCCCGAAAACTACATGTCAAACTTACTAACAAACAAGGAATTGCCAATGCACTATTAATGATAGGAAGTAATTATAAGGCGCTTAAAAAAAGTGATTCTTCTGAATTGTTTTATGCGAAAGCTAAAGAAATGTATCTCGCTATAAATGATCATAAAAGCATTGAAAAAGTCAATAATTACTTAGCATCTTTATATATAAAAACGGGAAAGGATTCACTCGCACTTCAATTGAATCATGAAAATATAGCGCGTTCCAAAAAGAATAATGAAAACTTATCGCTAGTTACCAATTACTTAAGTATTTCAAACATTTATTATAAACAAAAGGATTATAGAATTGCAGGAAAGTATGTAGATTCAGCAATTAAGCTTTCAAAGAAAGAAGGTTTTAAGCAAAAATTAGCTTCTGCTTACAGCAAAAAGAGTCGATTATGGTATCGATTGGAAAATTATAAATCGGCATATTTATCGCATCGCAAGTACAAAAAATACGCAGATTCACTTTTCAATATTGAGAATACTAAAAAACTTCAGGAATTGGAATTGCAGTATCAATTTGAAAAAGAACGTCAAAAAATTACCCAAAAGACAGCTGCAGAAGCAACGCAGAAATGGCTGTATTTTATATTGTTTCTATTAACACTTGTAAGTGCAATTTTGGCTAGTTTATTATTGAAGCGAAGTTTTAAAAACCGTGCAAAAATTGCAAGCGAAAAATTAGCGCAAGAACAAGCACAAAAAAGAGCTTTAAACGAAAAAGTAAAAGTGAACGAAGAGGAAACAAAGCATTTAATTGCTGACAATTCCATGCGTTTAGAGTTTAAACAAGAACTCTTGGATCAACTCAAAACAGAAATTAACAGTATAAAATCTTTGGAAGAAATGAAAAAAACCATGAGTTCGTTGATTTCAAAATTACAATTACAAATTGCGACAGAAAATAAACTTTCATCCATTCAAGATAAAATTGAAGAAGTGAATAAAGGTTTTGATAAGAAACTTCGAGAACACTATCCTAAGTTAACCAAAACCGATCGGGAAATATGTGCATTGATGCGTTTAAATTTATCCATAAAAGAAATTGCTACCATTAGAAATTCATCCATCGATGCTGTAAAAGCAGCACGTTATCGTATTCGAAAAAAGATGCAATTGGCAGCTGGAGAAGAATTGGAATATATCATTCAAAGCCTTTAAATACTGGGCTGTCACTTTTTGTTACCTAAAAATCACATCACATTATAAGTACAAATCTAGCGGCATTGTTACTTTTGTTTCACACTGATATTTATACAAAAGACAATGAAAAAACACCTACTTTTATTTTTCTTCATTTTTAGTAGTTTTTTAGCAGCACAAACCACCTTTGTTCCTGATGATAATTTTGAAGCGTATTTAGAAGCCAATGGCGCAGGAAATGGAATACCTAATGACAATCTTGCAAGTACACCAGGCATGCAAGGACTTCCATTTTTGAACATTCAAAATCAAAATATTGCTGATTTAACTGGAATCGAAGCGATGACAAACTTGTTTACGATCATCGCCAACGGAAATACATTTATAATTTTAGATGTAAGTAATAATACCAACCTAAATACAATTATTGCCAACAATAATCCTAACTTAACAACTTTTGTTACTGCTGCAGGAAATAATATACGAACCTTGAATCTAAGTAATAGTGCAATTACGCAATTGGACACGAGTTTGTTATTAAATCTAGAAACACTCGATGTAAGCAATAATATGATTGCTTACATCGAGTGTTTCTAGATTTAATCAGTAATGGAATGCTCGACAATGTGTATGTTCAAAACAATGCGCTTACGTTTTTAAATGTTGCCAATGGAGCCAACGGAGATATCCAAGATTTCAACGCTGCTGGAAATGCAGGTCTTACGTGCATTAATGTAGACAATGCGAGTGCAGGTTATTTAACCATATGGAATAAAGATGCTACCACAAGTTTTGGCGAACATTGTTATGATACAATGGTTCCTGACGATAATTTTGAAAATTATTTAGAAACACATGATGATAATGGAAACATTGTTCCTTTAGGATCTAATAGAAGTATGGGAAATGGAATTGCCAATGACGATCATGTACGAACTTCCAGAATTAGTGGCGTTACTTCCTTGAATATTTCTTCAAGTATGATTGCTGATATTACAGGAATAGAAGATTTTGCAGTTTTAGAAATTTTAGATTTTTCTATGAATGGAGTTGGTAATTTTGATCTTTCAAACAATATTGCTTTAAAAGAATTGTATTGCGCTTCTAATGGTATGAGTAGTATTAATATTGCTGCTAATGCTAATCTTGAAATACTAGACTGTTCAGACAATAGTATGCTAACAATTGATGTAAGTGCCAATATAAACTTAAAAGAATTGAATACCGCTGATAATGGAATAACTTCGTTAGTTTTAGGAAGTATTAACGCATTAAAAAAGTTGAATTTAGCAAATAATAATATACCAACAATCAATTTTAGCAATCTATCGAACGTAACAGATTTAGATGTAGATAACAATTTTGATTTCAATTCTTTAGACTTTAGTCCGTTAACAAGTCTTGTGAATTTAAACGTAGACCAAACAAGTCTTTCCAATATCAATCTTACTAATAATACATTGCTAGAAACCTTATCTATTAACTTTTTAGGTAGTTTAACTTTAGACTTATCCAATAACGCTGCTTTGACTTCATTATCTGCAGAGACAAGTGATATAACGAGCTTAAACATACAAAACGGAAATAATGCCAATATGACTTTTTTTGATGCGCGATTTAATGAATTGAGTTGCATACAAGTTGATGACCCTACTGCAAGTTATTTAAGTACATGGCTAAAAGATAATTTTGTCTCTTTTGGTTCTAATTGTAGTATGACAAGCATTCCAGATGTTAATTTTGAGTATCATCTTGAAAACCATGATGCCAATGGAAATATCGTTGCTATAGGAAGTCCAAACAGTATGGGAAATGGAGTTTTGGATGATGGTTTTGTGCTAACTTCTATAATTACTGGAGTTACCTATTTAGATATTTCAGGAAATAGTATCAATCAATTGGACGGACTGGAAGCTTTTACAGCGCTAGAAATATTAATTTGTTCAGATAATAACTTTAATGAATTTGACTTTTCGCAACTGCCACTTTTGAAAGAGTTAACCATGAGCGATTTATTTTTTGCGGTACTCGATTTGTCTAGTAATTTAAATCTGGAAAAATTAATCTATAACAATGCCAATAGTACTTCCTTAAACCTAGGAAATAATACTATGATCACAGAATTAAATATTGGGAATAACAACATAGGTTCATTTGATTTTTTGCCATATACAACCCTTGAAATTTTAAACTTATCAGGTAACATTGGGCTATTTGAATCGACTTTCACTACTCTTTCCAATTTAAAAGAACTAAACGTAAATGGAGTAGGCATACTTAGCCTAAATCTTTCAAATAATTTATTACTAGAATCTCTTGCTTTAGATGAAGCCTTAGGTTTTTATTTAGACCTTTCTTCCAATACAGCTTTGACAAGCTTATCCGCTCGTAATGCAGAGTTGTCAGGAATCAACATTCAAAATGGTAATAATGCTAACATTACATATTTTGATGCAGAACAAAATAGTACAACTATGAACTGTATTCAGGTTGATGATCCAAATGCTTCATACTTGAACACTTGGGATGTAGATAGTAATGTGGTTTTTACCTTAGATTGTAGTCTGACAAATATTCCTAACGCTAATTTTGAAAACTATTTGGAAACCCATGATGCTGATGGAGATTCTGTTCCTGTAGGCGATCCAATGAGTTTAGGAAATGGAATTGCGAATGATAATAAGGTGTTTACCTATAGAATTGCTTCTGTCACAAGTTTAGATATTAGCAATCTAGCTATTGGGCAATTTATTGGAATTGAATACTTTATTGCGTTAGAACATTTGGATTGTAATGGCAATTCAGGAGGTAATTTAGACTTAAGTAATGCCGTAAACTTACTAACATTAGATTGCTCAGGAAACGATTTGGAGGCAGCAGATTTTTCGAATAACACACAACTTACCATTTTAGATTGTAGTTCTAGTACTATAGGCCCTTTAGATTTGGGTTCCAATACGAATTTGGTCAATCTAGATATCAGTGATAATCCTTTCATAGCATCTCGCTTTGATGTAAGTGGATTACCTAATTTAGAAATATTAAATGCTAGCAACATTGGTCTTACTTCAATAGATTTTAGTGTAAATACGAATCTGAAAACATTGAATATTTCTAATAATAGTAGTTTAGTCAATTTAAATGTGTCTAATAACCTCTTACTTGAATCTTTACAAGTTGATAGTGCTTCTGGTTTTGCTCTAGATTTATCAAACAATATTGCACTAACATCTTTTTCAGCAAACAATAGTGATCTGTCTAGTCTAAATATGAAAAATGGAAATAATGCTAATGTCACGTATTTTGATGCGCGTATTAATGTATTTAACTGTATTCAGGTTGATGATCCAACTGCTGCTTATTTGAGTACTTGGCAGAAAGATGCTAGTACCTTTTTCAGTTCAGATTGTCGACAAACCTTCGTTCCTGATAATAATTTTGAAAACTATTTAGAAACGCATGATGCTTCTGGAAATACTGTGGCTGTTGGTGATGCTACTAGTATGGGAAATGGTATAGCGAATGATGATTATGTAAGTACAGTCGCCATAGAAACCGTAACAAGTTTGAGTTTGTTTAGTGAAAATGTAGCTGATATAACAGGAATTCAAGATTTTACAGCCTTGACAAGTTTTGTTTCGTATGAAAACGATTTTACAACGCTAGATGTAAGTGCAAATACAAATTTAGAATCTTTAAATTGTTCATTAACACCTATTAATTCAATTACCATAGGAAACAACACAAACTTGACGAATTTAGGTGTATTCAATACTGCTTTAGCAACACTTGATATAAGTCAATGCCCGAATTTGGAAGTACTATCATGTTCGTTTACTCCTATTGTAAATTTAGATCTGACAGTAAATACAAAACTAAAACAAATATTTGCTGATGAAACACCTAGTTTAACGAGTATTGATCTTTCTGGACTTATAGATTTGACAGAACTACGACTAGACAATTCTGGAATAACAAGCTTAGAGGTAACTACCAATACAGCCTTGGTAGAATTACGCATTCAAAATGTGAACATTGACACAATTGATCTTTCAAACAATACAGCTTTAAAAGAATTATACGCTTCAAATGCTAGTTTGACAGCATTAAATGTATCAAACAATATACTATTAGAGTTTTTAGGAACAAGTGACAATGCTATTAATATTCTTGATCTTTCTCAAAATACAGCATTGACAAATGTTTTTATTCAAAATAATAGCTTGACCTATTTAAACCTTAAAAATGGTACAAACATGAGTATTACTAGCATAAATATTAGTGGCAATCCGAGTTTGACGTGTGTATTGGTAGATAATGATACCTATGCGAATACCAATTTTACCAACAAAGATGGACAGACTTTTTACAATGAAGATTCTTGTGGACAAACATTAGAGTGTCCAGTAGATGTCACTGTAGAAGAAAATGGATCTTGTGAAGCTACCATCAATGCTCCTACTCCAATAGTATATGGAGATGGACTTACTGCTGGTACCGCTTTAAATTTTGATGGAGTTGATGATCGATTGACTGTTTCTAGTGGTTTTACAAATGATTTAAGCGAAATTACCATAGAAACTAAAGTATATTTTGATAACATCGATAATTGGGATGCCATATTAAACTATACAAATTGGGCACCTGGATATTTACATTACCAATTAAATACAGGTGGAAATTTAGGTTGGTCTGTGAATGGAAATTCGCCAACAGATCAGTATGTAGATTTAGGATTACAAACGCATACATGGTATAATATAGCGGTTTCCTATTCTGCTACTGATAAAGTAATTCGCTTCTACTTAAATGGAGTATTGCAAGCACAACGCACCTATACTACTGCGCTTCCATTAGTTGCTAACAGACAATTTATTATTGGCGCATGGAATTCTAATCGATTTTTAGATGGTAGTATTGATGATTTCCGCATTTGGAATACGACACGAACAGAGACAGAAATACAAGAAACCTTAAATATTCCGCTTTCGGGTAATGAAGCTGGATTAATTGCTTATTACAACTTTAATGAAGGGCAAGCATGTGCTGATAATTCAAGTATTACAACAGCCAATGATCTAACAGGTAATTACAATGCTACACTCAATAATTTTGACCTTTCTGGATTCACCATAGATTGTAGTTCAAACTTTACGCTAGGAACAATTCAAGAGTATCTACTCGTAAATGATTACAACAATGCAAGCATTCTTAACGAAACATTTCCTGTTGGAACAACGAATGTTACTTGGACCTTTACAGATGCGCAAAATCAAACAAGTCAATGCATGCAAACGATTATTGTGGAAGATTCAGACGGAAGTTGCAATGAAGTGGCTTTGAGTCCTAAAGTATTTTTACAAGGAGCATTGTTAAACGCTAATACAGGAGAAGAAAACTGGATGCGTGACGATCTTCGTAATGCAGGATTAATACCAACAACTTCTCCATATGATATGTCGGAAGTAAATGGAGTCATATTTATGTTAGCGGGACAAGATGCAATTGTAGATTGGGTACAACTAGAATTAAGAGATGCTACAAACAACAATACAATCATCGTAGAAACGAGTGCTCTGCTCCAACGTGACGGTGATGTAGTTGCTCTTGATGGAGTTTCTCCTGTGACAATAACTATTGGACATGATGACTATTATGTAGTTATTAAACACAAAAATCACTTAGGAATCATGACGGCAATGCCAGTAGCATTAACAAATACACCAACTACTGTCGATTTTACAGATGCAACTAACCAGATTACGTATGGAAGTAACGCACAAACAACCTTCGGAATGCCTTCTGGAATAGTAGCCATGTGGTCTGGAAATGCCAATGGAGATACCATTGTTCAATACTCGGGAACGTCTCCGGATACACCAAATATTCTATCACTAGTCTTAAATGATGTTGGAAACTTTCTAAACTTCCCAACGTACATTGTAGCTGGTTATACGAACAATGATGTTAATATGGATGGAAGTACGCAATATTCTGGAACAAACCCTGATACACCATTGATTTTACAGAATGTATTGGCGCATCCTGGAAATTTCTTGAATTTTAGTACGTATCAAATCACAGAACAATTACCCGAAAATTAATAAAGACAAAACATATAAATTTAATAAAAACGGCATCTAATTTCAGGTGGCGTTTTTTAGTTTTACAAATAGGGATCAACTTCAAAAAATTGTCTATTAGTTAAAGTGCTAATGGAATTTTATAGCTATCTTGCACATACACCAAAACAATCTAACCAACTGTAAATCAATCCACTTCATGAAAAAAATTACACCACCACTCAGTTTTTTCTTCATATTTTTCATCTATAGTTTTTCCTTTTCTGGATATGCACAATGTGGAGCCAATCAAACCTATAACACGTATTGCGCATCACAAACTGCTAGCAACACCGTAGGATTTGAATTTTGCCCTAATTCTGGAGAAATAGCGCAATCAACAATTACAGCAGGAACTGTTGGTAGTGCATTTGCGGGAATTCCAGCACCTATTATAAATTTAACGGTATATGAAGGTGCATCTGGTTCAGGAACTTCAGGAACAATTATTTTTGGCCCAATCAATGGAGATATTAGTGGAAACGTAATTACGGCTTCTGCGCCGGATTTATGCTTAACTTTTGTATACTCTGGCACGCCAGGAATTTTCACCTGTCAAGAAGGGTTTGATGTAGCTACAGAAGTGTGTAGTGAAAGTTTAGCAGGAACCACAGTTTCTTTTGTAGCGCCAAATGATGTATGTGTTGATGCAGGAATACAAACAGGATTAAGTGGTGGTTCGCCTTCTGGTGGTGTATATTCAGGTACTGGTGTTACCGATAATGGAAATGGAAGTACGTATAGCTTTGATCCTTCTGTAGCTGGAGCTGGAACAACCACAATTACGTATACCAATGGTGGCTCTGCCTCAGATACTGTAAATGTTATAGCAATTCCAACAATTAACTTTACTGCGCCTGCCGATCTTTGTATTGATGCTGGTACAGTTGCGTTGAATAGTGCTACTCCTTCTGGTGGAACATATTCTGGTCCTGGAGTTACCAATACGGGTCCAAATTATTTCTTCAATCCTGCTTTTGCGGGAATAGGAACACATACCATAACCTATACAGAACCGGGAGTTTGCGGAGCTACGGCAACAGATACAGTCGAAGTATTGGCTGCTTGTGGCTGTACTACAGGTGAATCTTCATATTTCTTTTGTGGAGGAGGAAATGTTGAAACTAATTTAGTGGTCTTTGAAGTATGTCCTTCCACTAGCATGGCAGCACAAGCAACCATAAACTCAGGAACGTTTAATAGTAATTTTGGAAATAGTCTTACCGTATACGAAGGCGATTCAGGTTCTGGAACTACTGGAACCATTGTATTTGGTCCGGCTTCTGGAGATTTAACCAATACGGTTATCTCTGGATTAGCAGCTGATAAATGCCTTATTTTTGTGAGTAATTCTCTCAGTGGATTAGGTTGTCAAACTGGTGCTGAAGTTGCCTTATCTGTCTGCGGAATAGACATTGCTCCTTCTATCAGTTTTACAGCCTTAGATGATATTTGTATTGATGATGGCGAACAAACTGGATTGACTGGCGGATTTCCTGTTGGCGGCGTATATTCTGGAAATGGTGTTACCGATAATGGAAACGGAAATACATATTCCTTCGATCCAAATACCGCTGGTGTAGGAATTGCCACAATTACATACACCCAAAACGGAAACTCAATCACAGACAATGTAGAAGTATTTGCAACAGGAACTGCAGGATGTTTAAAATTTACAGCGCCAGATGATCTATGTATAGACGCAGGTGTTCAAACTAATTTAGGAGGCGGATTGCCAGTCGGCGGTGTGTATTCTGGTGTGGGAATTACAGATAATAACGATGGAACTACGTACAGTTTTGATCCAAGTACTGCTGGTATTGGAACTACAACAATCACATATACACTGAATGGAAATTTTATAACAGATACTATAGAAGTATTTGCTTTGCCAACCGTAACTTTCTCTGTAAATATTGCTGACTTATGCGAAAATGGTGGTATACAACTATCCACAGCGGCAGGTAGTCCTTTTGGCGGTGTATACAGCGGTCCTGGAGTTACAAATATTGGCGATGGTGTCAATTATCTTTTCAATCCTGAAATTGCTGGAGCTGGAATTCATACAATAACATACACATATACAGACGGTAATGGTTGTGCCAATACTGCCGATGATACCATAGAAGTTTTTGGACTTCCTACAGTAACGCTTACTTTACCTGCTGATTTATGTGCTGGCGGAGATGGAGGTTTGCCTGTTGGCGGAACGTATAGCGGTCCAGGAGTTACTGATGATGGAAATGGAACTACCTTTAGTTTTGATCCGAATGTAGCTGGAAGTGGCATGCATACTATAAGTTATTCTTTTACAGATTCGAATGGTTGTACAGCAACGGCTACTGCTGATTATGAAGATCTGGAAAAGCCTGTGATTACTTGTGCTGCGCCGTTTACGGTTCAATTAGATGCTATGAGTAATGCTAGTATTACCGTAAATGATATTCTAGTCAGTGCTACAGATAATTGTGGCGTTGCAAGCAGTAGTATTGATATTGATAGCTTTGATTGTACAAATGTAGGTGACAACATCATTACACTGACTGTTACAGATATTTCTGGAAATGAAGAAACTTGTACGACCATTGTCACGGTTGAAGATCCGCTGGCAAATTGTCCATTACGACTCAGTCCAAAAGTATATTTACAAGGCGCATTGATCAATCCAAATATGGGGGAAGAAAGTTTAATGCGTGATGATTTACGCGTTGCAGGATTTATTCCAACAATATCTCCTTATACTGATATGCTTACTATTGATAGTGCTGTTTTAAATACCACTGGAGCAGATGCCATTGTCGATTGGATTTTTGTTGAATTAAGAGCTGCTAACTCCAATACGACTGTCATTGCTAGTCAATCAGCCTTGTTACAACGAGATGGAGATGTTGTTTCCACAGATGGTACTTCTCCGCTATCATTTACACAAACACCCGGAAATTATTACATCGTCATAAAACATCTAAATCATTTAGGTATTATGACAAATACTACGGTTTCATTAACAGCTGCAGTTAGTACTGTCGATTTTACAGATGCTACCAATCAAATTACCTTTGGAGGCAATGCGCAAACCACTTTTGGAATGCCTTCTGGAACAGTAGCGATGTGGACAGGAAATGTGAATGGAGATACTATTGTACAATATTCAGGAACAACGCCCGATACACCAAATATTTTATCGGTAGTCTTAAATGATTCAGGGAACTTTTTAAATTTCCCAACGTATATTATCAATGGTTACAATACAAATGATGTAAATATGGATGGAAATGCACAATACTCAGGAACCAATCCTGATACACCATTTTTGTTACAAAATGTATTGGCGCACCCAGGAAACTTTCTAAACTTTAGTACGTATCAAATCATAGAACAATTGCCCGTAAATGAATAATTAATATTATAATTGTCCTTTTACAGTTGATTTGTGATATCGTGGAATTTTAATGCTGACAATTACCCAATGCTCTATATTTTCAACCTCAAAAGTATAGTTATCATGATATAAAGCATCCAAACGGTTCATGATATTACTAATTCCTGTTCCTTTGCTTGTCAATTCATACAAGGTAGCAGATATTGGTGTGCCATTATTTTTAATTTCAATACATAAATGATCGTCTTTTTCTATAATAGAAATCGCGATTTCTAAAGCTTCGGTATTTCCGGTAAAACCATGTTTGATAGCGTTTTCTACAATAGGTTGAATCATCATCAACGGAACTCGTGTATCTTCAATATTTGGAGCAATATGCGTAGTAATTGTTAAATGATCTGAATAGCGAATTGAAACAATATCAATATACTTTTGTAAAATATAAAGCTCTTGCGCCAAAGTATTAAAATGGTCTTCTTTTAACACAATCACTTCTCGTAAGAGGTCGCTCAAATCGTTCAACATATTTTGAGCTTGTTTGGTATTGGTTTCAATCAAAGACGAAATATTATGCAATGTATTGAATAGAAAGTGTGGTTGTAATTGCGATTTTAATACGCGCATTCTGGTATCAGTCAATTGTTCAGCAAGCAGCGCTCTTTGTAATTTTGCCGTTTTCAATCGATTGCTATAATAATACGTGTAAATAACGCTTGTAATGCCAAAATACGTTAAAAATGTAGTGTTTATATATGAAATAGTCACATCAAAAGATGTATAAAATTTGAATTGTTCATAAGTTATTTCTCCTAGCATTAATAAAAGACCTGAATGCGCTACAGAAAATACCCAGCCAATACAAAGCGATACAACGACATGAAATAAAATTATATAGACCGAACGGATATTTTTTTCAAAAAAAATTCGAGTCATAATAGCTACCATACACATAAAAAAGCTAATCACAATCCAATCCACAATAAAATGCTTCAAAAAAACATCTAACAAACTATATTCCTTTTCATCAGTAATTTGAAAATATAGTATTCGAAAAAAAGTAACTGCAACTGTGATAAGGCTAAAAATAGCGACAATTTGCAGCAATCGTATATCTAGGTTTCTTTTCGCCCAATTTAAATTTGTCTTAGTATTTGAAAAATGTGTGTCCATTTTACATTCCGATTTTATTTAGAAACTCTTTTTTATAGGTTTTACTAACTCTAAACAACTGTTGATCTTTCATTTTTACGTCTAATTCTCCAAAACTGGAATGAATCAATTCACTCATATACATGATATTAATAATGGTAGATCGATGTATTCGAACAAATGTATTCGGATCAAGTTTCTGAATCAATTTTGTAAGCGATGCTCTTAGTACGTATTTCTTATGTTCTGTATGAATTTCTGCGTAATAACTGGAAGCTGTAATATAGTAGATGTCTGATGTAGCCACAAAATGTACTTTGTTTCCTGTTCGTATAGGCAGTTTATTGCTAAACTCTCGTTCTGTGTATTCTTGAGGCGTTTTAATCATGGTTAAAAGTCGATCCAAACGTTCATTGAATGCTTTATGACTTCCTTGTGTATGATGATCAATTATATGATCGACAGTTTTGTAAAAACGTTCATCCTTAAAGGGCTTCAACAAATAATCGAAAGCTAAATAATCGAAAGCTTTTAGTGCAAACTCATCATATGCAGTAACAAAAACGATTAAGGTTTTTTTAGACACTTTCAACTTTTCTAGCACATCAAATCCTGTCATATCCTTCATTTGAATGTCCAAAAAAATTAGATCCGGCGTATATTCTTTAATCTTGGAAATAGCTTCGCTACCTGTTCTACATTCATCTAGGATTTGAATTTGACTACGGTCAGTCAGCAGGTTTCTTATTCGTTGGCGAGCTAAAGGTTCGTCATCTATAATAAGTGTAGTGATTTGCATAAAAAAATAGTTCTGTCAGAAAAAATACATAATTATTTTCTCCTCTCATGGCTATTTAACAACATTAACATCAATAAAAGCAGGCTTCGTTTAGCAATTTTGGTGCCTCTACATCAAAAAAGCGTCACTTTGCTTCATCGAGTATCTCATTAAATCTTGTACAATCGCTTATATAATGTTAAGATTTTTAACATCTTTCAGTAAGAATAATATTATATCAAAAAATAGATATTCTAAATCCTAATTCGTCCACTTCACTTCCTCTTAACATATTGATAACTAAGGAGATTCTACATTTGAGTATATCAAGATTGCAATCAAAGTTGGAAATCCTGACCGACTATTAACATTCAGGATATAACAATTTTAAATTTTTAAACCATGAAAAAAAACATTTCAAGAAAACTATTAGCGGTAAAAAAATCCAGTATCGCTCAATTAAACGAACGCAAAGCATCCGCACTAAATGGAGGGTCGAGCTATACCTCTGGAACTTTCACATACACAAACAATTCGTTATTGGACAACTGTGATAGTTATTTCTGTGTTCCGCCAATGTAGACAACTATTTCTTCGGTGCTAGTTTAAAAGCATTCAAAGCTAGTACCGAAGCTTTTACGTCTCAAATATAGTTTAAGGAATGTCGGAAACCTTGACCGACTCAAAATGTTCAAGAAACAGCAACGATAAATTTTATTTAATGAAAAAACAACGTATCAAAAAATCATTAAGCATAAAAAAGTCAAACATTGCTAAGTTAAACAATAAAGAAATGCATTCTGTATTGGGTGGATCTACTTCTATTGTACCGAGAATGTGCCGATCTATCAATCCTCTTGAATGTGCAACCAGTGCAGGATGTCCAAGAAGATAATCGTGATTTTTATATAGCAAACTAACCCATAGTTTCTAGCTACAAACTTCCTCTTATAATTGTAAGAGGAAGTCCTGTTTTTATATGTATTTAGTAAAGTTAAAAATCTTGCTTTTTCATTATTGCAAAAAAACTATTATGGTAGCATTTACAATGCATAAAGCATGCTAGTTTATTTTAAAGGAAGTAAATCGAAATGCCTTCTCACATTGCTTTGAAACCAATTCTGACATGTGATTTATTTTGTAAAATAGTTTGGAACATCCATGTTTTTTTTTGACCTTTATCAAAGAATCAAATCACAGAACAATTACACGAAAAATAAATACAATTTCAGCGTAATACTAAGACCTATGGTTACTATGAGTTAACTATTGAAGGCGTCATCTTGCTGGTGGCGCTTTTTTTATTTAAAAGTAAACTTCTCCAAAATCTTTAGGCGTTTGAATCTTCACATGATTTTTAATCTCACCATTAGCTAAGGTGTCATCCATGCGATACCATTTGGTTTTCAAACGTGTTTTTTTCCATTTTTTAACGGGAGAATCATAGGTAAACATTTCCTCTACAATAGTTTTAGTACTTCCACCATACATAGATGTAAAACGAACTTTTCCATTCATAATCTGAATATCTACGCCAGGATCACCAACGCCAGCACCACCACAATTGGAACAACCAATGACTTCTGAATTTGTTGCCATAACAACATATCCTTTATTGGTTTGTGGTTTCAAAAAGGCAGTCAACCTACATTTAGACTCTTCGGATGCGCTTTCTTGTGTTTCGTTACAAAATCCTTCTACAACCAAAACTACTTCTTCAACAGCGTCTGTATCAATATTTCCTGTAAAATGTGTTAGATAGGTATAGTCTGAAAATTCAGTTTTCAAAATTTCCAAAAGTCCCGCTGGCAAACTAACATTATTGGGAATTAAAGGTGCTTTCTCTGCTTTTTTAGCACAAGAAATAACCATAAAGAACAGTAAACTAACAATAAAAAGGTTTTTCAAACTCATACAACAAACTATAAATCAATTAGATAAAAATAATGTTCAAAAAATTAAAACCGCTACAAACATTCCTCCGTATATACACTCGAAAACCAATCAATTTTAAAATATCATGACGAGTAATCAATTTTACGGAATCATTTTTTGCTTATGTTTTAGTTTCAGCATTTCTGCACAATCACTTTCGGGCGCATTAACCGATCCGTATGACGTGCCAATTCCAGAAGCGCAAATCTACAATCAAAACAATAAAAAACATACACACAGTAACGAATATGGGAAGTTTTTATTGGAAAACGTTTCTATTGGCGACAGTTTACGAATTTCACATATTGGCTTCCAAACAAAATATATCATCGTAAACTCACTAAACGAAAAGCTAAACATTTTTCTAGAAAAGAAAGCCATCTCACTCAACGAAATTATCATTTCTCCAAAATTGGATGCGTTGCATTTGATGAGTGATGTCAATATTCAGATCAATCCTGTAAATTCTTCACAAGAAATTCTACAACAAGTTCCCGGATTACTTATTGGGCAACATGCTGGCGGTGGAAAAGCTGAGCAGATTTTTTTGCGCGGATTTGATATCGATCACGGAACCGATATTGCCATTTCTGCAGATGGAATTCCAGTAAACATGGTATCGCACGCACATGGTCAAGGCTATGCCGATTTGCACTTTCTAATTCCTGAAACACTAGATAAAATCGATTTTGGAAAAGGTACATATTATGCCAACCAAGGAAACTTTAATACAGCTGGTTATGTTGATTTTAAAACGAAAAAACGTGTAAAAGAAAGCATAATAAAGCTAGAAGCTGGACAGTTTGATACTTATCGAATACTAGGAATGCTCAATATTTTAAATTCGAGTAATCACGCTGCGTATATTGCCAGTGAATATATAGCTACTGATGGTCCGTTTGAAAGTCCACAAAACTTTGATCGCTTCAATATCTTTGGGAAATACACGGGAAATATCACAGAAAATGATCGTATTGGTGTTACATTTTCACACTTTGAAAGTACTTGGAATGCTTCTGGACAAATTCCGCAACGTGCTGTAAACAGTGGATTGATTAATCGTTTTGGAGCCATTGATGATACCGAAGGCGGCACAACAAGCAGAACCAACTTCTTAGTGAATTATGACAAAAGGCTTTCGCCGAATGCTGCGATTGAAAATAGTATCTTTTACAGCAAATACGATTTTAAGCTGTATTCTAATTTTACTTTTTTTCTGGAAGATCCCATCAATGGTGATCAAATCAAACAGCAAGAAAACAGAACTTTATTCGGCTTAAAAAGTGAATATACACGTACTTTTGAGAGCAATACGCTTGAAGGAGAATGGAATGCAGGGATTAGTTTGCGAAAAGATCAAAGTAATAACAATGAACTTTCTAGTACCTTGAATCGTCGTGAAACACTTTCAAATATCCAATTTGGTGATGTAAATGAAACAAATCTCGGTGCTTTCATCAATGCAAATTTAGAATTCGGAAAATGGACGATTAACCCTGCACTACGTGTAGATTATTTCGATTTTCAATACAACGATTTTCTTCAAACAAATTACGTGACACAATCGCAAAACAAAGCTATTCTCAGTCCAAAGCTGAACTTTTTATACAATCATTCCGAAAATTTTCAAGCCTATCTTAAAACAGGAAAAGGATTTCACTCCAACGATACACGTGTTGTAATTGCACAAAATGGCAATGAAATTTTACCAGCTGCTTACGGTTTTGATGTTGGTTTTATTTGGAAACCAATGCCCGAATTGATCGTAAATACAGCCTATTGGCAATTACACTCTGAACAGGAATTTGTATATGTAGGTGATGCAGGAATTGTAGAACCAAGCGGAAAAACACGCAGACAAGGAATTGATCTCAGCGTACGTTATCAGCCTTTCCAATGGCTATTTTGGAATGTTGATACTAACTATACGTACGCTAGATCAATTGATGCTCCAAATGGTGAAGATTATATTCCGTTAGCACCTGATTTTACACTTTCTAGCGGATTCACGATGCAATTTGACAACGGTTTTTCTGGTGGAATCAAACTCAGGCATCTCAAAGACAGACCTGCCAATGAAGACAATTCTATCATTGCCGAAGGATATTCTGTAGTAGATTTGAATCTAGGATACGACTGGAAAAATATAGGTTTCGGATTGCAAATTCAGAATTTGTTTGATACTGAGTGGAACGAAACACAATTTGCAACGGAATCACGTTTACAAAACGAATCGCAATCGGTAGAAGAAATTCATTTTACGCCTGGAACACCTTTCTTTGTAAAAGCTAGTGTTACGTATCGTTTTTAGTAAAAATACAAGCGTAGAACTATCGTTTCAAGGTAATGTGTGTAGTATACGTAAGCTGCTGACCGTTATACGTATATTCAATAGAAATCCAATAATCACTTGAAGGCAGTTTATTTCCGTTGTATGTTCCATCCCAAGTTGGAAAATTCGGTGTTAAAATCGTGATGATTTTTCCATATCGATCATAAATATAAACTCGATAATTACAGTCTTGCACATCTTCCAACTGCCAAACATCATTAAAATTATCAGCATTTGGTGTAAAAAATCTTCGAACTCTAAAACACGCTTCAATACGTTCTTCACAGTTCAATTGGATCATAGAAAATGAAGTCGAACAATCGGTTCCAGCTTCCGTAATAATTACATCATTATACACTCCAAAACCAAGGTTTTCTACTCGGATTTCACCTTGATTATTTGACGTTATATTCAACATTGTCAACTCATTATTAAATATAAATGAAAGTGTATAATCTGTATTGGGTTGTGCGCCTTGAAATAAAATTGAACCATCATTACTTTCACAATCTGTTGGATGTATGATGGTTGGCGTAATCGTAAAAGTGGCAATTCCGGAGAAAAGATTTGGAATCATAGCCACACAATTTGTCGTAAGATCTTCTATACTAATTGATTCATACAATCCAACTCCCAAACCTTCTATAGCAAAAGTTCCTGATGCATCAGAATTTGCCATAACAGTGGTTGAAATATTATTTAAAGTATAGGTAACAGCGTACGGTGCATTTGGATTGACATCTACAAAAGTAATAGAACCTCCTGTAACATCACAGTCTGTAGGGTTTTCAAAACTAAATGCAATGTCAAATGTGGAATTTTCTAACGTAATATTTGCGACATTGGCAATACAATTGGTGGCAACTTCCTCTACAACAATCGATTCATACAATCCTGCTCCCAAATTTCCTAAAGTAATAGTTCCAGAAGCATCTGAATTTACATTGATTGTAGTTGTTGTTCCGTTTAAAATATAGGAAACAATATACGCAGTACTAGCATTGACATTTTCAAAAGTAATAGAACCATCTGTAAGACCGCAAGCACTTGGATTTGTAAAACTAGCGGTTACGGTAAATGAAGCGTTCTCTAACGTAATATTTGCGACATTGGCAATACAATTGGTGGCAACTTCCTCTACAACAATTGATTCATACAATCCTGCTCCCAAATTTCCTAAAGTAATAGTTCCAGAAGCATCTGAATTTACATTGATTGTAGTTGTTGTTCCGTTTAAAATATAAGAAACACTATACGCAGTACTAGCATTGACATTTTCAAAAGTAATAGAACCATCTGAAAGACCGCAAGCACTTGGGTTTGTAAAACTAGCAGTTACGGTAAATGAAGCATTCTCTAAAGTAATATTTGCAACATTGGCAATACAATTGGTAGTAACTTCCTCTACAACAATCGACTCATACAATCCTGCTCCCAAATTTCCTAAAATAATAGTTCCAGAAGCATCTGAATTTACGTTGACTGTAGTTGTTGCTCCGTTTAAAATATAAGAAACAATATACGCAGTACTAACATTGGCGTTTTCAAAAGTAATAGAACCATCTGAAAGACCGCAAGCACTTGGATTCATAAAACTCGAATTTACAGTAAATTCAGAATTTTCTAATAGTATTTCTCCAATTCCATCTGTACAAGGTCCAACTGTATCGACAACCATTATAAATTCATACAATCCAGCATTTAAACCTGTTAGCAGTATTTCTCCATCAGTATTCGCCGTATAAGTGTCTTGAACTTGATTAGATTGATAGAAATAATCAACTATATATACTTGATTTGGTGTCAAATCTGAAATCAAAATACTACCATCTGATGCATTACACGATGATGGCATACTCGCTGTAAAATTGAGTTGAAAAACAGCTTCATTTAAGAAAATATCTCCCAGAATATCTTCACAGTTTGAATTTAAATCTACTACCGTAAAAGAATTATACGTTCCTCCTAAAAGGTTTGCTAATATAATTTCGCCTGCATTATTAGCATTTATATTTAGCGTTACAGGATTTGAATTGAATGTATAGCTTATTTGATATGCTGAATTAGGAATTAAATCACTTAAAGTAATACTACCATCAGAAGCTCCGCATAAGCTTGGACTTTGCTGCGTGAAATTGATCGTAAGACTTCCCGTATTCAAAATAACATCTGGAGTAGTTCCTGAACAGCTTGTAACGGTATTAGTGATAAATATATTGGTATAATTACCTCCAGCTAGTCCAGATAATACAAATTCTCCATTGACATCAGATGTTACAGTTGTTGAAGCTGCATTTCCATTGACTTCATACATAATATCATACATTGTATTTGACTCCAAATTACCAATAGTAATTTCTCCATTATTTGTCGCACAATCGGTTGGATCTTGACTATTGACAATCGTAAAAGACTGTTCTCCTAATTCTAAAATCCAAACAGCTCCTTTATTATTTCCGTTTTCACTATCTCTATAGGCGCCAATAGCTAAACGGTATATTCCTGAATCATTTAAGATACCTACAGAACCTCCAAAATAATCTCCATCATCTAATTCTCCTGTAAAACAGTTTTCTCCTTGTGTATAAAAATGTTGTTCAGATACAGTTCCATCAGCATTCAATTCAATAATATAAAAAGCACCTGTTTGTTGTAGAGATGTAGGATTTTGTTGCTGTAGTGCTCCAACCACAACTTCTATTTTTCCATCGTTATCAATATCAATTACTCCATCTATGGATCTTCCAAAAAGTGCATCTGTTGTAATAGAACCATCAAAACCACCTTCTAAATTAGATACTTTTTGATAGTTTTTCACAGTTCCATCTGCATTTAAAAATAACACATAGAAGCTTCCTGAATTTGTAATTTGATCATCATCACGATACGAACCAACTACCAAATCGGTAACACCATCTTGATCTAAATCGCCAATATTGACAACGGATCCTCCAAAAAAATCTTCAAATTCTAAAGTGGCTGTAAAATTTCCTTGTGTATCACTAATTTTTTGATGACTGTTTACAGTAAAATCTGGGTTCATGAATAAAATCCAAACGGCGCCTCTTCTTGATCCTCCATCGGCATCTCTTCTTGAACCGACTGCTAAATCGTCTATTCCGTCATTATTTAAATCGCCTATATTTTCTAAATCAGCCCCAAAAACTGCATCTCCGTTGATAAAGCCTGTAAAACCGCCTTGCGTATCACTTATTTTAGCATGTGAATTTACAGTACCATCAGAATTTAAACTTAAAATCCAGATTGCTCCATGCCAAAATCCCCCATCACCATCATACGTAGCACCTACTCCTAGTTCAATCAAACCGTCATTATTCATATCGCCCAAATATGCTACTGACACTCCAAATCGATCGCTTGTATCTAAATCTCCATTAAAATTTCCACTGGTATCACTAATCTTAGTATGAGAAATTACTTCATTGTTTACATCCATGAATAAAATCCAAACAGCTCCAATATTACTACCGCCATCATCATCGTTAAATGCGCCTACAGCCATATCTGTAACTCCATTTCCGTCTAAATCTCCAATAGCAGTTACCGAAACTCCAAAATTGTCGTTCACATCTAAATCTCCTGTAAAATTCCCCATAACTTCATTGATTTTTTGGAAATTGGCAACAGGATAGCTTTGTGAAAAAGAAAACCAAGTACTGAAAAATACGAGGATTAATAAAACGCTAATTTTATGACTCATGAATTAAATGCAATATGTTCTTTGATGTGAAGGGAGGATGTTTTTTTCAAAACACATCACACTCAAATGTAACTAAATTATTTTGATATAGGACCGTAAAATATAAGTTTTGGATTTCAAATCCAGAATTTATTTGATGCCGAATGGAACGAATCACAATCGGTAGAAGAAATTCATTTTACACTAGGAACGCATTTCTTTGTAAAAGCTAGTGTTACGTATCGTTTTAAGTTTTATTACTACTTTTATGCGATCTAAATCAAGCTATAATGTTTCGTAACTATATCTTATTATTATTCTGTTGTATTTTTCATGTAGGAATAGCTCAAAAAACAACTAGTGAATTACGTTTTCTAGAGCCAGATCCTTTCCATTTATTGAATAAGTATAAAAAAATAACCAATCTACATTCCGAAAAATTTATTTACATAGCTAAAAAGAAAATTTATAATTTTAAAGAAGATACAATTCATGTTGCATTTTATGACAGACATGGAAATGAAGTTGAAAAAAGAGCATATTTTCATAATAAAATAGAATATACCTCAAAGAAAAAATATAATCGAAAAGGGAAAAAGATACACACAACTCTTTTTTATAGTAAGCGCCCTAAAAGCGTGAGGCATTCAATTTTAAATTACAATACTGCTGGTAAACTCAGGGAAATTAAAGGATATAGAATTAAAAATAACGATACGTCAAATCATTCATTTACAGAATTTAAATACACGAAAAATAAATGTACTTCAAAAGGTATATACAATGGGAATCAATTGATTTCTGGACAGCATTTTAAATATGACAAAAAAGGAAATTTAATCTATATGCACACTGGTGAAAAACCTGAGTATGGAACATATATTGAATACATATACAACGATAAATCGCAAATTATCAAAAAATTAGAATACGTAAAGTATGCAAATAGTAATGAAAAGCATTATTTATATAAATCAAATTTTATGTATAATAAAGAAGGGAAAATGATCAAAGATTCTGTATTTAGTGAATCTAAAAAGCATTGGACAGTTAGTGACTATGATTACAATAAAAAAGGATTGTTGGCTAAAATAAATGTCAAACAAAACAACTATTACAGAAATGCTACATTCACTTATGTAGATAATAAACTCCAAAAAATGGAAGTGCTTACCAACAGTAATCTTTCACTCAAAATATTTCTGAATTCTACGATATACTCAGCCAAAATGCCTGCGACTTATGAAGAATTCTATACCTACGATTCACAAGACAGAATAAAGAGCACAAAAATTTATGTGAATAGTGAATTGGAAGTCGAATACCTTAGACATATCATTAAGCTTTAACTTATTAAAGCATAGAAATTCTCAATAACTCTAGAGCGTAACAAAGTCATATAATACTAGTCATCTAAAAGCGTAAGTGAGTCTAAAGATTCTCGTCAGCGCGAGAAATTGTCTAAGAGCAAAGCAAATCTACGAGTTAAATCTTTCCACTTCAAAACCCTCCAAAGACATAGAAGTTGCCTTCTCTCCTATTAATTCACTGACCAATTTTCCCGTGGCTGGACCTAAACTCCAACCCATCATGGCGTGACCTGTAGCAATAGTGAGATTCTTGTAATTTTTAGTTTTTCCGATATATGGTAAACCATCTGGCGAACACGGACGCAATCCGCAAGCAGCATTTTTAATAGCGTTTGATGGAATTTCCAATCCGTTATAAAAGGTTTCTGCCGCTTTCGCAATAGCTTTGACGCGTGTAGTATTTATTTTATGGTTAATTCCTCCTATTTCCATTGTTCCAGCAAATCGTGTAAAACCTTGCATCGGCGTTACGGCAACTTTGGCTTCTGCTAAAATTGCGGGCATGGTAATTCCTGTGTGCTCTTTAACGTCTATTCGGTAGCCTTTTCCCGCTTGAAGCGGAAGTCGTATGCGTAACTTTTTTGCCAAAGTTGAACTCCATGAACCTGCCGAAAGTATGAATTCGTCTGCTTTTAGTGTACGCTTTGAAGTCTGTACAGAGATTATTTTACCATCTACAAAGTGTAGATCGGTAATTGCTGCATTCGTATAAAACTGTACACCTTTTTGTCGCAACAGCGTGATCATTTGTGGCATAAAATCGGTTGGTGTCATATGTGCATCTGAATCAAAATATACGGCACCTTTGATATTAAAATCAACATTCGGTTCTAACTTCTTTACCCCTTCTTTTGTTAAATTTTGAACATTCAAACCTTCATCAATAGCACGTTGTCCCATTTTCCACTCTGCTTCGCCTTCCTTATCGGTTTGATAACACATCAGCAATCCTTTTCGTTCGTAATGAAAATCAAAATCATTCGATTTTTTCATTTCCGTATATAATTCACGACTTAACAAATTGATATCTTTGATAATAGGAATTGAGCGTTCTACATGTTTCGCTGTAGCAGATTTTTTAAACAACCACGACCATTTCAAAAAATCAGCATCCAATCGTGGTTTTACATAAAATGGACTCGAAGAGTTGAGCATCCATTTTAACCCTTTGGTAATCATTCCTGGAGCAGCTAATGGAATAATATGACTTGGCGTAATATATCCAGCATTCACAAAAGAAGCGCCGCTAGAAATATCGCTTTTATCTACAATAGTCACTTGATGGCCATCTTGTTGCAAATAATATGCACAACAAAGTCCAATAATTCCACCACCAATAATTACTACTTCTTTTTTCAATTTATTTAGTTTTTTTAGACTTCTTAGATTTCTGGTTGGCGCGAGTTTCGAACTCGTGCCAATCTGTCTCTTAACAAACAGATTACTTCGTCATACTTCCTCGTAATGACGTTTCTAAATATAATCTTGATTAGCGCGAGTTTCTAACTCGTGCCTAATACTATTCTCAAATCACCTGAAAACCATGTGCATACGGATCATCTTCCTCATCAATAATGATGGTATTATATCCATACACTTTTGCCCAACCTTGAATGCTTGGAACAATGGCAGATTTTCCATCCAAAACAGTTTCTTCAACGATGCGACCAATAAATTTTGAACCTATATAACTTTCATGAATAAATGCTGACCCAACTTTCAACTTTCCTTTAGCATGCAATTGTGCCATTCGCGCCGAAGTTCCTGTTCCACAAGGACTTCTATCAATGGCTTTGTCTCCATAAAAAACTGCATTTCTTCCCGAAGAAGTTTCATCTAGCGGATTTCCGGTCCACAGCATATGCGAAACATCGCGAATAGTATCATTTTCTGGATGTACAAATTGATTCGGATATGTTGAATTAATACGATCGCGAACTACTTGTGAATATTGAATGATCTTACTCGCTGTAAAATCATGAATTCCGGAAAAATTTTCTTGCGGATCTACAATGGCATAGTAATTTCCGCCGTAAGCGACATCAAAGGTAATTTCGCCTAATTCGGGACAATCTACTGTTAAGTTTTCTGCTGCTAAATAGCTTTTTACATTCGTCAATCGAACCCAATCTACTTTCTTACCAGTTTGTTGGTATTCAATTTCAACCAAACCTGCAGGTGCTTCCATTTTGATTTTCCCTGCTGTTTTTGGAGTAATCAAACCTTCTTCTATGGCAATCGTAATTGTTCCAATAGTTCCGTGTCCACACATAGGCAAACAGCCCGAAGTTTCTATAAACAGAATTCCAACATCATTTTTAGGATTGCTTGGTGGAAATAGAATGCTTCCGCTCATCATATCATGTCCGCGTGGTTCAAACATTAGTCCTTTTCGAATCCAATCGAATTCTTTCAAAAAATGCTGACGCTTTTCACTCATATTGGCACCAATCAAATTTGGTCCGCCACCAGCTACAACACGTACAGGATTTCCACACGTATGTGCATCAATACAAAAAAAAGTCTTTCTACTCATGCTGCTTTTTTGCTATATAGTTTTCTATTCTAGATTCTAAAATTGATAAGGTAACCGTTCCTTCTTCTAAAATTACTTCATGAAACTCTCTAATATCAAATTTATCTCCCAATTCAGAAGCTGCTTTTTTACGCATTTCTCTTATCTTGAGTTCGCCCATTTTATACGATAATGCTTGTCCAGGCCAAGAAATATATCGATCTGTTTCAGTGGTTACTTCATGTATTGACAATGCAGTATTTGCAGCCATATAATCAATGACTTGTTGACGTGTCCAACCTTTTGCATGAATTCCTGTATCTACTACCAATCTGCAAGCGCGCCACATTTCATAGGTTAACTGACCAAATTTTTCATACTTGGTTGTATAAATATTCATTTCGTCAACTAAATACTCTGCGTACAATCCCCAACCTTCACCATAAGCAGACAAATATAAATTGCGCCTAAATTGTGGAATTGTTTCTGGCAATTCATTATTCAAAGATATTTGTAAATGATGTCCAGGAACTGCTTCATGCGCCGTTAAAGCTGGAATTGTATATAAGGTTCTACTTGGCAGATTATAAGTATTTACCCAATAAAATCCTGCTGTCGTTTCACTTTGTGAAGGAGAATAACGTCCACCTGTATAATTTGGTGCAATTGCAGCTGGTACAGGAACTACACCATACGGTTTTCTAGGTAATGTTTTAAAGAATTTTGGCAATTCAGCATCTATTCTTTTGGCAATATCTCTAGCAAACATTAATAATTCTTTTGGCGTTTTTGCATAGAATTGTTCATCGGTTCTTAGAAATTGTAAGAAATCTGCAAAAGAACCTTTAAAACCCAATTCATCAATAATTTTTTGCATTTCTGCTTTTATTCTAGCGACTTCTTTTAATCCAATATTATGGATATCTTCTGCCGTATACTCTGTACTTGTAGTATAATAATTGATTCTATTTTGATAAAATTCGGTTCCATTTGGTGTGGTATCGACACCTAAACCTTTTCTTGTATTTAAAAAATAGTCTTCCTCAAAAAAGGTTTTAATTTTTTTATATTGATTGATTGCATTTTTTTGAACACTGGCTTTTGCTATACTAATAATACTATCTTTTTCTTCTGTGGAAAGTGATGTTGGTAATTGACGAAAAGGTTTATAAAATTCGCTTTTAGTTACATCTGCAACAATATGTTTGTCATACGTATTTTCATATTCATAGAAAACAGCTTTGGGCTGCGATATACCTTCTTCAATTCCTGCTTTCAGTAGGTTTATATTGTAATCTATCGAAAGTGGCAAACTATCTAAATCTGACAAATACGCATGTATATCATCCTTATTTTCTAAAACTCTATTCCCCATTTCGCCTAAGTTTAAGTGAAAAGCTATTTCATTTGTAATAGGGTTTAGGTACGATTTATAAGTGTTGTAATCTATTTTATCTTGTAAAACAAACAACAGCAATTCTTTAGAAATTTTATCAGTTTCAGAGAGTCCATTTTCAGAAATTGCTGCTAGTTTTTCTTTTAAATCTGATGCAAAGTCAGCTTCATTTTGGTAATATTGAATGGTTCTTTCTACAGATTCGTTTATTTTAAAATCATATACTCTGGGATGTTCATATTCTTGAATTAATGACTGTAATTGAGTACTGTTATTAGTATTTAATGAAGTCTTTTTACAAGCTACGAAATGCAACAATACTAATAATCCAAAAAGTTTGATGATTTTCATAGATTAGAGTTTATCCGTTGTTTCTTGATCGTTTACCAAACGAAGAATTCCCAAAGGGTTTTCGTTTTTCAATTCGTCTGGCAAGAGTTCATTTGGCCAATCTTGATAGCTAAATGGTCGTACCCAACGTTTGATGGCATCTCTACCAACTGCCGTAAAACGACTGTCTGTCGATGCAGGATATGGTCCGCCGTGTAACATGGCAGGCACTACTTCCACACCTGTAGGAACACCATTAAAAATAATACGTCCAACTCTGCTTGCCAATGCTTGCACAACACTTTCATAACTAGAAACTTCATTTTCCTCAGAAATGATCGTTCCAGTTAACTGTCCTTCCAAATTGGCAATAATTTCTTCCAGCTCAGCCGCATTTTCACATTGAACTACTAGCGAAAATGGTCCGAACACTTCTTCATGCAAGGTTTTATTTTCTAAAAATGTTTTTCCGTCAACAGTTGCAACAGCTTGCTGCGCATAGTTTTCTGTGACTGTTTCTGTGATTGCTGCAACAGTTATTACATTATTTTGATCTAGTGCTTGCAGTTTATTATTCGTGTACGCTGCATGAATGTTAGGATGCAACATACATTTGGGTGCAATCTGTATAATTTCGTTTGATAAAGTATCAATAAAACTTGTAAGACCTTCGCTTTTTATTCCTAAAATCAATCCTGGATTGGTACAGAATTGTCCCGTTCCTAAAGTGATAGAACCTGCGTAAGTTTTTGCCCAAGTTTCCGCTTTTGTTTCCAATGATTTTGGTAAGAATACAACAGGATTAATGCTTCCCATTTCTGCAAATACAGGAATTGGCTCTGGACGTTTGGCTGCTAAATCTAACAATGCGCGTCCACCGCGAATACTTCCTGTAAATCCAACTCCTTTTACTTTTGGATGTGCTACTAATTGTTGTCCGACTTCAATTCCGCTACTATTCAAGTTTGAAAATACGCCGTTTGGCATGTCTGTTTTCTCTGCTGCTTTTTGAATCGCAGAAGCGACCAATTCACCTGTTCCTGCGTGCATAGGATGCGATTTTACAATAACTGGACAACCAGAAGCTAGTGCCGAAGCCGTATCGCCACCAGCTGTAGAATATGCTAATGGAAAATTACTCGCACCAAAAACTACAATTGGTCCAATAGGCACTAACATTTTTCGTACATCTACTCTTGGTCTTGGTTCTCGATTGGGTTGTGCAGGATCAATGCGTGCTTCTACCCACGAACCTTCTTCAACCAATGCTGCAAAAGTTCGCAACTGTCCAATAGTTCTTCCACGTTCACCTTTGGCGCGTCCTTCTGGTAATCCGCTTTCAGACATATACGTTTGTACTAATTCATCATCTAATGCCAAAATTTCGTCTGCAATTGCATTCAAAAATGCTGCTTTCTTGGGTCCAGAAATGGTTTGAAATTCTTTAAAAGCTTCCGAAGCTAAATTGACAGCTTCTTCAATTTCTTCCGCAGTTGCTTCTGTAAAAGTCGTTTCGTTTTCCGAATTACTTTTCGGATTATAGGTTTTGTAGGTAATCGTTCCTTTGCCAGAAAGCGAGTTTCCGATATAGTTTTTTCCTGTGATCATGCGTTGTGTTTTGTGTTTCTCTTTAGTAAAGAAAATGTACTTTTTTGAAAATACTAAAAGTGTGACTCAAATCCTAAATTTCTACCAAGGCTTTAGAAATTTGTAACGGATTTGACTCAACACTTCGCTAAAAAATGAACCTTGGAGTAACAGTTAACTATTCAACTTTTTATGATATTTGTACTGCTGTTACAGTTTAGCACTCATTTTAATTTTTCTACAAATACTGTTTATACTCTGGTAATTTTGGACGTTCTTCTAGTCCTTTTCGTATCACTTCAAGAACATGCGCTCTTTCTTCTCCAAATAAAGGCAATCTTGGTTCGCGTACTTGTTCCGTTCCTATTCCCGTAGCTACTTCAGCCAGTTTTATATTTTGTACCAACTTGGTGTTGATATCTAATTCCAATAATGGTAAAAACCAACGATACAATTCGACAGCTTCGTCAATTTTTCCAGCTTTTGCTAAAGCATAAATAGCGACAGTTTCTGCTGGAAATGCACATACTAAACCTGCAACCCAACCATCTGCGCCCATTAATAAACTTTCTAAAGCCAGTGTATCTACGCCTGATAAAATAGCCAATCGATCGCCAAAACGTTTTTTGATACGTGTAATGTTTGAGATATCACGTGTCGATTCTTTCACCGCTTGAATATTTGGACATTCTTCTAGTAATTCGTCAAACATATCTAAGGTCACTTCAATGCCATAATCTACAGGATTATTGTAAATCATAATTGGTAAATCAGTACTATGAGCAATCGCTTTAAAGTATGCAACTGTTTCTCTTCCATCTGCTTTGTAGCGCATTGGAGGAAGTACCATTAAACCACTAGCGCCATCTTCTTTTGCTTGTTTTGCAACTTCTTTTGCAGTAGTCGTAGCTTGCTCAGCTATGTTTATAATTACAGGAACTTTTCCTGCTACAATTTTTACAGTTTCTCTGACTAAAATTCGTTTTTCATCATTCGTCAATGTGCTAGCTTCTCCTAAAGTTCCTCCAAGAATAATTCCATGCACTCCAGCATCTAATTGTGCTGCAATGTTTACAGCAAACATGTTTAAATCGAGTTGATCATTTTCTGTAAACTTTGTGGTAACGGCTGGCATTACGCCTTTCCAATTAATTGTCATAAGTTTTGTTTTGGTTATTATAACTCTAATTTTGGTTGGTGTAAAAGTACTTTTCTTCTTGAGCTTAAGAATGGTAGATATTATCCATTTTTAATACTATTTTATCCTATTTTTTATTTAAAAACACTTTATTAGAATAATTTTTGCAAATTTGTAATCGAAAGATGAAGATTCTACCTTTTAAAATACCAAAAGCAGAAAGCGATATTTTAATCGTTCAGCAAGATCGTGGACGTACGTTTTACGAGCAACTGCATCAACATGAAGAAATTCAGCTTTCGTATATTATTTCGGGAAGAGGCACTTTCATTGTGGGAGACACTATTCGTGATTTTCAATCCAATGATATTATTTTGTTTGGAAGTAATGTGCCGCATGTATTTAGAACTGATTCGGAAACTGATGAGGATTCCTATATGATTTCTTTATTCTTTACAAATGATAGTTTTGGGGAAGGATTTTTTGAGGTTCCAAAACTTCAAAAAGCACAACAACTATTGAGTGATGCTAACTTTGGAGTGAAATTTACTGAGCATCAAAGCTATCTAGAGTTATTATTTACAAATATTGTACAACAGCATACGATGCAACAGTTTTCAACTTTTTTTGAGATACTTTCTATTTTGACACAATCGGATTATGAGACTGTTTCCTCTTTTATCAATACCAAAAACTATACGGACGATGAAGGAAAACGCATGAGTGCTGTTTTTGAATTTGTGATGAATAATTTTGATCAGAAAATTATCTTGGAAGATGTGGCTACGATTGCCAATATGACGCCAAATGCCTTTTGCAAATACTTTAAACAACGTACCAATAAAACCTTTTTTAAGTTTTTAACCGAAGTAAGAATTGAAAACGCTTGTAAGTTTTTGACCAATGCTACACCATTGTCTATTGCAGACATTGCGTACCATTGCGGATTCTTTAATGTGTCAAACTTTAATCGGAAGTTTAAAGAAATAAAAGGTGTCACGCCTACTGCGTTTCGGAAGAAGGTTTTTTAAGTTTTGAATGTTAAATGTTGAATTGCTTTTTTACGTCATCACGAGGAAGTATGACAAAGTGATCTGTTTCTAGAATAACAGATAGCTTCATTGCATTCGCTATGACGTATCGGATTTTTCTTTGTCACGAATTCAAGAATGTATTTGTTGTTGTTCCTTTTGTGGCATATTGAGTGTAATTGAAATGTTGAATTATTAATTTTAAATTATTATTTACGGCATTATGAGGAAGTATGACGAAATAATTTGCTTCTAAATTCACAATTGGTTTTCTTTCTTTTTGTCACGAATTCACGAATGTTTTTGTTGTTATTCTGTGTGTTATATTTTCCACAGTCGAAATGTTAAGTTACTCTCAGCATCTCTTCGAGTGATTTTTCAAAATAAAATGAAGAAAAATTGTATCGAGAAGTACTCTGAAATTCCTAGCAGCTCTCGATACAAGATTTCTTTGAAATCTCACTCGATCTGACTTTTTAGGTATCAAAAACACTATTAAATCTTCCTTAAACTGCAACAAATCTTCAAAGAGATCGTCTATATTTATAAGTCATCAATCAAAATACCATGCGAAAACGAATCTTTATCACGTTGGTTTTCTTTTTTAGTTTAAATTTTATTTGGGCAAATGAAGAAGAAAATCCTATTGAAATTCTGTTTCCAAAAGCAGAGTTTCTCAATCAGTATACCGCGCGTATTCCTTTTAAAGTTATTGATCAATTGATTGTCGTAGAAGCCGAATTCCTAAACCAAAAAGGTGATTTTATCATCGATACTGGTTCGGAGCGACTGGTTTTAAACAAAAATCATTTCCCGAAAGGACAACGACTCACCAAGAAAAAAGGAAAAACGACCGGCGTCACACGCATCATAGATCAACCCTATGAACGAAAACTCAGCGAGTTTATCCTACACAACTTTAGTTTGAAAAATAGAAAGTCTGATGTTATTGATCTTTCACACATTGAAAGAAGCAAAAAAATGCACTTGCTCGGTATTATAGGTTACGATATTTTAAAGGATTACGAAGTGTTTATCGATCTGTATCTAAACCAAATTACACTGTCATTGGTAGATAAAAACGGAGATAAACTCGATAAAAAAGTATATGCCGAAGAAATTATAGATACATTAGATTTTGACTTAAAAAAGCATACGATTGTTGTTTCAGGCTTTGTCAATAACCAAAAAGTACGGTTTGCGTTGGATACTGGTGCAGAATTCAATCAACTGAATAAAAATAGCAACCAAAAGATTCTCAAAAAATTCCGTCCCATCAAACGCTTGACAATGGTTGGCGCAGGAAATAAAAAGATTCGTGTCTTGGCAGGAAAATTGTATGATTTCCGATTGAACGAACGTATCGGTGTTGGACCAATGTATACCATTGTTACCAATCTTCGGAAAATGAGAGAAGCGTACGGAACTTCAGTAGATGGCGTGCTCGGATATGAGTTTTTAAAATACAAGCGTACCATTATTAATTATAAAAAAGAAAAGTTATATTTCATCAAATCGCCTATATTTAGACCGTGAATCAAACGATTAAACATATCATCATTCTCCTAAGCTTGTGTATTTCGGCAAGTATGTTTGCGCAAAAAAAGACGCAAGGATATCGTGTGGAAGGTGATGAAGTTGTATTTACGTTTGACAAACGTGATTATAAAGAAGTGACGCACGGACTTTCGCAACATCGAAAATCTATTGACGATAAAGACCTAGCTATTGAAATGATTGCCGTTGCAGGCGAATTCAACAATTGGTCACAAGATAAATGGATCATGACTAAGATTGATGAAAATCGATATGAATTCCGTAAAAAAATGGCTGATTTTACAGATGAATTTTCATGGGAATTCAAATTTGTCATCAACGAACATTATTGGGCTGAGCCAGAAGGAGATATTGAAAACATTACAGATGCCAAAAATGAATACGGTTCTGATTTGCATGTATACAACCTAAAAATGTATACGGCACATATTTCGGAAGATGGCAATACGACTTTCTTCTTAAAAGGCTATCACAAAGCAAAGAATGTGGTGGTAAGTGGTTCGTTCAATAAGTGGAATGAACAGCTGTTTAAAATGAAAAAAGTCCAAGATGGTTGGTATTTGACTGTACAGCTGAAGCCTGGCGTATACGAATATAAGTTCATTGTAGATTCTATTTGGATTGAAGATGAAGCAAATCCTGATAAGAAACCGAATGAATTTGGAGAATTCAACTCGTTAATTGAAGTCAAAGCATATTATACGTTTAAACTCCGCGGTCATAAAAACGCAAAAAAAGTATTGCTTTCCGGAACTTTTAATGATTGGTCAAAAGATGGTTTAAAAATGACCAAAACAGATTATGGCTGGAAACTTTCTGTATTACTTTCTGGCGGAAAACATCAATATAAATTTATTGTAGACAACCAATGGATACTGGATCCTGACAATCCTGTGAAAGAATACGATTTTCATGGAAATATCAATTCTGTGTGTATGGTTCGGTAGTTTTTTAGACTTTTTAGATTTTTAGAACTGTTAGACTTCTTAGACTTACTTAGACTTAAACTACTACTATTATTATTCTATAGAAGCTGTCATTCCTGTGTAGGCAGGAATTCAGATTAAATCGAAATAGATGAAACATCACTTCGAGTGATTTTTTGGAATACAATGAAGAAAAATAGTATCGAGAAGTACCTTGAAAATTGAATTAAATCTAGATACAACAAATCGTTGATTCCTCACTCAATCTGACAATTTTAATTCCTTCAACTTCTTCCCTATCAAATTATAATTCTCAAAAAAATTGATAAAAAAATTGCGTAACCAAATAGTTACATATATATTTGTAACCGAAAAGTTACATAAATTATGAGAAGAGATGTTTTTCAAGCCATTGCCGATCCAGTTCGAAGAGATATTATTGAACTGTTAGCCCAAGAAACTTTGACCGTTAATTCTATTGCGGAAAAGTTTGAGGTAAGTCGTCCTGCAATTTCAAAGCATTTAAAGATTTTGAAAGAATGTGAAATCATTCGCATAGAACAGCAAGGAAGACAGCGTTTTTGTATGATTCAACCCAAAAAATTAATTCCAGCTTTTTTATGGATTGATCAATACAAGCAATTATGGGAAGACCGACTTGATAATTTTGAAAACTACTTACACGAATTACAATCTAAAAACAACAAAGATGAACTATCCTGAAAACCGTACTATTACTATTGAAAGAACGTTTAATGCACCTTTAGCACTCGTTTGGGAAGCTTGGACACAACCTGAACATATTGCCTCTTGGTGGGCACCAAATGGAATGAAATTAGATATTGTAGAACATAACTTTGTCGCTGGTGGAAAGTGGAAATTTTGCATGCCAATGCCCGATGGAAACCAATTTATTTCAGAAGGAATTTACCAAGAGATCATTCCACAAGAAAAGATCGTTTTTACTGCAGATTTTAAACCAATGACGGAAAATGTTGAAATTCATGCGTTGTTTAAAGCAGATGGTGACAAAACTCACTTTACGTTCCATGTGATTCATGAAACTGAAGCATATTGCCGTCAACAAGAAAAAATGGGGATTTACAATGGTTGGGGAAGTGCTTTCGATCGTTTAGAAGGATTTTTGGATGTAAATTAGAACTTGATTATGAATGAAAAACTAATAGAAGAATTGAGAAAGAAATCAGTTCTCGGTAGAAAATTTGAAGAAAGCACCTATTTTCATGCCTTTTTTGAAGATGTTTTCAGAAATATGTATTCTGAAATATGTGATCAGAATTATTATAAACTTAAAATTCCAGATGCTTATATCGAATTTTTAAAGGCTTTTCCTAATGGAATTGTTCACCTAGGAGATGACTATGGCTTTTTTGGAATAATTGATTGTGTTAGTCAAACCATTAATGACATCACTTTGTGGTCTCCGTATGACGAAGAAAGAGGAAAATTAGCCTCTTGGATTTACATTGGAGTAAGAGGAGACAAAGGGAATATTTATTTATGCTGTGATTCGTCCTCTGACTATTTTGGGAAAATTGAAGAGTTTTATGATGGTTCTGCTTTTATGAATGATACATTATCTGATCCTATAAAAATGCAAAATTTTGAAGAGTTCTGCCAGTCTATTATGGATGAAAGTTAAATGAACAACCTTACTTTTAGAATATATTTCTATATCTTGTAAAGGAACATTAAAACAAACTTTACAATGCGATTAAAATGTATTACTGCCATTGCGTTTAGTCTTTTTTTCCTTGTCGGATTTGCGCAAGATGGCGATGTTGCCAAAAAAGGACAAGACGTTTCTAACTTAGTCTTTACGGTAGAAAATGGCAAGCAAATTAAAATGTCCGATTATAAAGATAAGGTTGTATTTATTAACTTTTTTGCCAATTGGTGTCCGCCATGCAAACTAGAAATGCCACATTTAGAAAAAGATGTGTGGCAGCAATACAAAGGCAATGAAAACTTTGTCATGTTCGGATTTGCACGCGGTGATGATTTGGCGAAAGTTCAAAAGTTTCAAAAAGACTTTAAAACGACATTTGCAATGCATCCAGATGCTTCCAAAGCGATTTATAACAACTTTGCAACTAAATATATTCCGCGAAATTATATTATAAAAAATGGCAAAATAGTCTACGCTTCCACAGGTTTCAAGAAAGATGAATTTGATGAAATGGTGAAGTTGTTAGGTACACTTTTAAAAGAATAATTCACACTATATGAGTCTTACATCTATAAAAAAGAGGTTATTATCAAAGAATATATTGCTTGCTGAAGATACCATTCTCAGGCAACAAACAGTGATTGGATATGACAAACAATTTCGCTGGAGTTGGATGGTAACACAACTCAATACGTTTTATGTGGCAAGTGATTTAAAAGACGCAACAATCACCGTTGAAACAATTGAATCTCATTTAAAAGAAGCATTTAATTACGGTAAGAAAAACTATAAAGGTTGGCCCAGAGGTTTGCAATCTGCTATTGGTGTCGTCAATATTCTAATTGCAGAAAATATTACAGAACAAGCCAAAACTTATTGTAAAAAGCTGAAATCTGGTAAAAAATGGGCAGGATTTGCCATTCCTGTAGTGATTGATGCAAAGACGAAAGAAGTATTCTTTTTTGATAAAAAACCCATGTGGGGACGCATTTACTTTCCGTATTTTAAACGAATGATTGAAGAACTCACGATATCATAAGTACGCAATTTTTTTACTTTTTAGAGTATTTAAGAAATATAAAAAGCCGTTTCAATATCTGTTGAAACGGCTTTTTTATGAAATATTATTTTACAACTTTAAGTTTGGCAAAACGTAGCAATAGCTTTTTAATTCCGCCTACTTTAAATTTGATTTCTGCTTTTTTATCGGCTCCTACTCCATCTAAACGCAGAATTTCTCCGCGACCAAAACGTGAATGTTCTACTAAAGTTCCTGGAACCAATCGTTCATCTAATAAGCTTCCGCTTGGTGGAGAACTTTGCGAAGATTCAGGTTTGAGTTTACGCAGCTTTCGAACTTGTTCTGGTGTTGGACTTCCCACAACTGGCGGACGACCCGATTTTGGTTTTTGCAGACGCAATTTACTCTTATCAACCTCTCCAAAAATATCTTTGTCTACCAACGGTTTAAAACGATAACTATCTATTGGCGTAATATAATCTAGGAATTTATCGTCTATTTCTTCAATAAAACGACTTGGTTCTGCATCGACCAATTTTCCCCAACGGTAACGACTTTGTGTATATGTCAAATAAGCTTGCTGTTCGGCTCTGGTTAAAGCCACATAGAACAAACGGCGTTCTTCTTCGAGTTCGCTTCGTGTGTTCATACTCATGCCCGATGGAAATAAATCTTCTTCCATTCCCACAATATATACGTGTGGAAATTCCAATCCTTTTGCCAAGTGAATCGTCATCAAAGCAACACGATCGTCATCTCCTTTGTCATTATCCATATCGGTTGCGAGCGCTACATCTTCCAAGAATTCGGCCAAAGCACCTGTAGCATCTGCAACTTCTATTTGTCCTTCCACAAAATCTTTGATACCATTCAGTAATTCTTCAATATTTTCAATACGAGCAATTCCTTCTGGCGTTCCATCCTTTTTCAATTCTTGAACTAAACCTGTTTTTTTAGTGATGTGCGATGTCAATTCAAATGCATTTGTACTTTCATTCATCACTTGAAAACTTCGGATCATTACCACAAAATTCTCTAGTTTGGTTTTCGTTCCAGAATTTATTCTTAGATCAATTTTTGAAATATTTTCCATTACTTCAAACATCGAACGTCCGTAATGTTTGGCAGCTACCACCAGTTTATCGATGGTTGTTTGCCCAATTCCACGTGCTGGATAATTGATGACACGTTTTAAACTTTCTTCATCTTTCGGATTTACGATTAAACGCAAATATGCCAATACATCTTTGATTTCTTTACGTTGATAGAACGATAAACCTCCGTAAATTCGATACGGAATATCACGCTTACGCAACGCATCTTCCATTGCTCTAGATTGTGCATTGGTACGATATAAAATCGCAAAATCACCATTTGGCAATTGTTCGCGCATCTTTGTTTCAAAAATAGAACCTGCTACAAAACGGCCTTCTTCTCCATCGGTAACACTACGATTGACTTTTATTTTTGGTCCAGGATCGTTGGCAGTCCAAACAACTTTATCTAAACGTGTTTTATTGTGTTCAATTACTGAATTGGCTGCTTCTACAATGTTTTTGGTGGAACGGTAATTTTGCTCCAAACGATACATTTCTACATTGTCATAATCTTGCTGAAAATTCAGAATGTTGTTGATATTGGCGCCACGGAACGCATAAATACTTTGCGAATCATCACCTACGACACATATATTCTGAAAACGATCTGCCAACGCTTTTACGATCAAATATTGTGAATGGTTTGTATCTTGGTACTCATCCACTAGAATATAGCGGAAACGATTTTGGTATTTGGCTAAAACATCTGGAAAGCGGTTTAATAATTCGTTCGTTCGTAATAATAAATCATCAAAATCCATTGCACCAGCTTTAAAACAGCGATCTACATATTCTTTATAGATTTCGCCCATTCTTGGCCGTTTTGCCATCGCATCAGCTTCTACTAAATCGGCATTATTAAAATACGCACGCACGGTAATTAAGCTATTCTTAAAAGAAGAAATTCGCGAACGTACTTGTTTGTATTTGTAGATATCTTTATCAAGTTGCATTTCCTTGATAATGGAACGAATCAAACGTTCGGAATCTTGCGTATCATAGATCGTAAAGTTACTTGGATAGCCCAATTTATCAGCTTCAAAGCGTAAAATTTTTGCGAAAATCGAATGGAATGTTCCCATCCATAGGTTTTTAGCTTCACTTCCACCAACAATTTTTGCAATACGCTCTTTCATTTCACGTGCTGCTTTGTTGGTAAATGTTAAGGCTAAAATATTGAATGAATCTACGCCCTGACTCATTAAATACGCAATACGATACGTAAGTACTCTTGTTTTTCCAGAACCTGCTCCAGCGATCACCATCAATGCGCCATCTTTGTGAACTGTAGGCGCTCTTTGTGCATCATTTAGCTGTGCAATATAATGTTGAATGTCTTGCTCCATAATTAAGTCCAAAAATAAAACACTCAACTCGCTATTACAATAACAATTTGTGAAAGTTATGCACTTTTTGTTGTTAGTTTGTTGGGTTTTGGGTTTTGGGTTTTGGTAAGGTTGCTTATTTTAATTTTGTTTCAAAGACTGAACTATTCAACTTATAAACATGTAAACTTCTTATTTGTTGATTTGTTGATTTGTTTTTTTGTCAATTTGTTTCTTTGTTGATTTGTTGATTTGTCAATTTGTTCGCTCATAACTCACAACTCTTCACTTTTCACACGGCTAATTTGAAAAGGTTGAAACCAGTCCCAGCTTACACCAATAGCAATTTGATTTCCAGAATCTACAAAGCGGTAATTATAATTATCGTGTCCGTAAATATAGCTTACAAAAAATCCGATATCTCGATTAAAAGGATATAGAGTAAATGAAGTTTCGCTTCGTAAAGGCTCTACGGAAGCATGTGCGCCTTGAATGACTTCGAATTTTTGCTCAATGGCATAGCGTAATTTCGGTTTCCATTGATGTTCGTATTCATAACAAAACCCAAAGCGATTTCTACCATAAATACTGATATCAAAATCTGAATAACCACCAAAATCAAACAATCCCACAAAACGATTGTGATACAATTCCCAAGAAGCCGTAAAGGAATGGATTTTATGAGGTTCATCGCGCTTGTTCAATTCATTGAATCGAAAGTTTAAAGAGAGTTTTGTAGTATTTGTTGAAAAATTTCCGTTCGTTCTATTGAGTAATGCTGACAGATTGCTATCATCCGTAATTGTCGCATGAAAATCATTACATGCCATCGATTCATCTTCCTCTCCAGCCAAAAATGCGCAACCAGATTGTCCGTTAGAATAATGTCCGCTTTCAATTGCCCAAGCAAAAAAGTTATTGCTACTTGTTTTTATCATTTGCTGCCAACCAAATAAGATACGATACGAAGGTGTTTTTACAGGTTTTGAAGTTTCTCCATACATACGAATATGCGGTTGAAACGTAACATAAAAAGCATTTCCTGCTTTATTATCATATTCTTGCATGTTTTTACGAATGTTGTTGATAATACTATAATATACTACGGGTTTTGCATCAAAAAGGATGCTTTCGCTAGCATTCATATTCGACATATAACTAAACGCAGGTTTTACCGCAATTGGATAATCGTCGTTAAAAGCATTTGTATCTGACGTTGCCATCGTATTTTGAGTGTCTTTAGCATCGGTAGTTTGTCCAAAACTTATGTAAAATATCAGCAGTAATAATGGTAGTATTGCTTTTTTCATCAGCGAAAATTTAGTTCGTATGGTATTAAATGTAGAAAAAAAGGAAGTATGTTGCCAAATTCCATCCTATGAATTAACACTTTGGCTTTCGGAATTGCCTTTTTGACTGCATCAAAATTACGTAAAACTACGGTGCAATGCTTTTCGGATATTTTGCTATTTTTAGAAAAAAATATTTACATGGGATATCCAAAAGAAATCTTGATCTTTCGACATGCAGAAAAACCTGCAGATTCAAAGAACGAAAACTTATCTACCAAAGGTTACGAACGTGCAGCAGCACTAGCCTATTATTTACCTGATGCTTTTGGTACCATTGATCATCTTTTTGCCGCTGGTGTTGGAATTAAAAGTCCTAGCAAACGTCCAATAGAAACGATAACACCTTTAGCGACACGTTTGGATAAGAAAATCCATGAAAAATTTTTAAAATATGAATATAAAGATATGGTAACACATATTTTTAAGGATGAAAAATATACTGATTCTGTCATTGCTATTGCTTGGCAACATACAGACATTGAAGATATAGCAAACACTTTTGGAACTCAAGATGTGCCTACTACTCCTTGGCCTGGCGATTGTTTCGATTTGGTTTGGAAACTTACCTATAATGGAGATAAAACCTATACGTTAGATCAAATTCCGCAGTTATTAATGTATGGAGATACGGATGATATTATTGTAGATCCTGTTACAAAAACTTTTTGTCAAGAATTACAAACCATTGATCCGCGTGTGCTGTTTAGCTCACATATGCCAACACCTGCTGGAAATTTTCCTAATCAAGCAATGACTTGTGTTTTTCAAGTACCAAAAGTCAATGTGCCAGAAGGATTGGAAGAACAATTTATTTTTGTAGGCGCAAGTTTTTTATTGTCTGAAACTGCCATTATCAACAATCAAATTGCTGCTGTTTTAAATGTGGCTACTGAAGTAAATGATGCGAAAGACTTGCAAATTCCATTCTCTGATCCGCAAGTAGACAAACGTGCAGCCTTGCCTTTTGAGTTGGCTGCTAATGAAACATATTATTTAAATCAATTAAATAAAGTTGGTCTAACTGATGACAATGAAAATGATATGATGTCCTTGGTTGCTGCCGTATTAGAAGCAGAACAATTATTGAATGCGCCATCACCAACACAGCAAAAAGCAGCTGGAGCGGTAGATTTTTATGCGCAAGGAAATTTAGTCATCCACAGTCATGAAGGAGGAAGTCGTGCGGTAACGGTTACAGCTTTATATTTATATTACAAATATTATATACAGACAGACGTTTCTTTTGTAGATGTATATAAAAGTATTATTTGCTTACGCTGGAATAAAACTATAAATAATCATCCAACGCAAGGAATTTGCGAAAACGCCTATAAAGTATTGAATACGTTTGAAGCGTTATTTCCGAAGCCAGTTCGTAAAGCTTAAGTAAATCAATGTAAAACGTTAAATATTATGAAACTACGGTCTTCCCGTAACTTATGACAAATGATCTTTATTAATTTTAAGAATAACTTCTAAAATTAATGACCATGAAAAAACAAAGTCTGAAAAAATTACAAAAATTAAAATTGAACAAAGTTCCTGTTTCTAAGTTACAGGTAAAAGGAGGAGTAGAAGCGGCAGGAGAATCTGCTTTCAATACAACTTGTCCATTCTGTGATCAATAGTAAAAGAAAAATTTATATTTAATAGAAGCTTCTAGGAAACTGGAAGCTTTTTTTAGTTTCCAGACAACTTTTACAAATAGCATCCTACAAATCAAAAAATTGAATATCTTTGAATTTATAACTATTCCCAATCACATAAATACTATGAAGAAATTATTTCTTGCCAGCCTTTTTCTTTCTTTTTGTTTTGTTAATGCACAACATGGACTTGAAAAAGATATCGACGCTATTGAATCTAAAGTAATTGAGTGGCGACGCGATTTTCACGAAAATCCTGAGTTATCTAATAGAGAGTTTAAAACTGCTGAAAAAATTGCAAAACATTTAAAATCGCTTGGTTTAGAAGTACAGACTGGTGTTGCACATACGGGAGTTGTGGGAATTTTGAAAGGTGATTTACCTGGAAAAGTAGTCGCACTACGTGCCGATATTGATGCACTTCCTGTAACGGAACGTACCGATGTTCCTTTTAAATCTATGGTAAGAACTACATTCAACGGAGTAGACACTGGTGTAATGCACGCTTGTGGACATGATACACATACCGCAATTTTAATGGGCGTTGCAGAAATCTTTTCAAAACATAAAAATAAAATTAAGGGAACTGTTGTATTTATTTTTCAACCTGCAGAAGAAGGCGCGCCTAAAGGCGAAGAAGGTGGCGCGGAAATGATGGTGAAAGAAGGTGTGTTGAAAAACCCTGATGTAGATGCTATTTTCGGATTGCACATTAGTGCTGGATTTGATGTAGGAACTATCAGTTATAAACCTGGAGGAATTATGGCAGCTTCACAGAGTTTTGAAATCAATGTGAAAGGAAAACAAAGTCACGGTTCTAGACCTTGGACAAGTATTGATCCTATTGTGACAAGTGCAAAGATTATTGATGGATTGCAAACCATTATCAGTAGAGAATCTGAATTAACAAAAGAAGGCGCAGTAATTACCGTTGGAAAAATTACCAGTGGTGTACGTAGCAATATAATTCCAGAAAAAGCACAATTAATTGGTACTATTCGTACGTTAGATTATGATATGCAAGCGTTTATCAACAAACGTATGCAAGAAATGGTTCCTGCAATCGCGAAAGCATACAGAGCTGAAGCGACTATTGAAATTGCCAAAGGATATCCAATTACATATAACGATCCGAAGTTAACCGCACAAATGTTACCTTCTTTACAAAAATCGGCTGGCGCAGAAAATGTAATCGAAATTAAAGCCATTACTGGTGCAGAAGATTTTTCATTCTTTCAAAAAGAAGTGCCAGGATTGTATTTCTTTTTAGGTGGAAAACCTGTCGATCAAGAAGCAACTTCGCATCATACACCTGATTTTTATATTGATGAAAGCGGTATGAAACTCGGTATAAAAACCTTCGTACAACTTACTTTAGATTACCTCAATAACTAGTGAGAAAATGATGACTTGGGTTTTTTAGATACCTTTGCTATACAATTGTAAGTATACAAATTTCTAAAATTCCCTATGAAAAAACTATTACTACTCGTAACTCTTTCTTTTACAATACCCAACTTAAATGCACAAACCACCTACACCTACACAGGTACTGGTGATTGGGCAAATACAGGCAATTGGTCGCCCTCTTATCCTGGTACAACTATAGTAGCTGGAGATACTGTAATTATTAACGGAAATATTGTCGAGGCAGATATAATAAATGCTGGGCACTTAACTATTTCAAGTTCTGGAAGTATTACAACTGGTATTAATTCTGGAATTTCTAATACCGGAACATTAATTAATGAAGGCGCTCTTATTGCGACAGAATTTAGTGGGTTTTCTGCCTTTATAAGTACTTCGGGAACACTCTCTAATACAGGAACCATTACTATAGGTTTTGGTTCAAGTGTAGATGTCACGGGATCACTTATAAACACTGGAGTAATTGAAATACAACCAGTTGCTAATTTATTTTTTAGTCAAAACGCTACAATAGAAAACTCGGGAACAGGAATTATTAATAATAACGGTTCTTTTAACACAGCTGCAACCTTTACTAATATGGCAACAATAAACAATGTTGCCGCGTTAACAAATACTGGAATTTTTACTAATGGTCAACTACTAGACATATCGGGTACGTTTACAAATAATGGAACTTTTGTAAATACACAAACAGTAGAAAACACAGGTACTTTTGTAAATAATGACCAGAAAACGGCAACAAATAATGGCACTTTTAATAACACGAATAGTGTTACAAATAATGGAATTTTCGTTAATCCTCAAACATTAAACAATACAGGAACCTTTGTAAATAATGCCACTTTAGAGAATACTTCTCTTTTTAACAACACAGGAACGCTTACTATTGCCGCAACTGGTACTATGCTAAATTTAGGTACCTACACAAATGAAGGTACTATAGAAAACAATGGTACTATTACAAATAATGGTACCCTTAATAACCCTCTATTATTTACAAATAATGGTAATTACACAAACAATAATATATTTAATAATACTGGAACCTTAAACTGTAACGGCGCATTTACAAATACGATAGCATTCTCGAACGTAGGAATTATAAATATTGAAACACAAGGAACACTTACTATTTCTCAAACTATAGACAATCAAGCTACGGGTAGTATAACCAATTCGGGTACCGTAACTATTCCTGCGCTAGGAACACTTAATAATTTTGGTACATTTTCTAACACCAATGCAACATTTACAAACGCAGGAACTGTAGTGAATAACACCAATGCAAATTTCGAGGTTACCGATAACACCTCCATGCATTTGTTTAGAAATCAGGCTACATTTACAAATCATGGTACGCTTACATTAACACTTGCATCTAGTTCTTCTAATACCAACACAGGAACGATAAATAACACAGGAGTTTTTGATATACCTAATAATTTTTATTTTCCTAATCAGGGAACTATTGCAAATCATGGTGTGTTTACTATTAATAGTGTTCTATTTAATGATGGTGTATTCCTTAATACAAATGAATTTAATGGATCATATGAAGGTTCTGGGAGTTTTGCAAATGAAGGAATCACAACGGTGGATATAATCATTCGAGATTTTGGTTTACTTACCAATACAGGTACCATAATTACTAGAAGTATAGGTATGTATTTTGATAGCCAAACGTTTACCAATGAAGGCATCGTGAAAATTTACGGAGGAGAGACTGGATTTAGGTTAAGTAGAAAAATAGTAAATAATAATATCATTGAAATATTACCAGATGGCATAGCCGGTCTGTCAAATGATACGTTTATAAATAACGGAACACTATTAAATAGAGGAACACTTAGCACAATTGCATTTGGTTTTCCTGTTCTTTCTACACTCCATAATTCAGAAACTGGTGTTATAGATAACAGAGCTACTTTAGTCATAGATGTATCAGATGATGGCATGTCGACTACCTTAATGCCGTCTACCTTAATCAATGACGGTGCTATTATAAACACAGGTACCTATACTAATAATGGTGCATTAGTTAATAATGGAACAATTACAAATAGTAACGCACTTAACAATGGAGGCTCCATAACTATTGAGGCTATGGGAACGTTAAGTACTTCTGGCACTACAAGCAACCAAGCAACAGGTAGTATAACTAATGCTGGTACAATAACTACGCTCGAATTAGGAACTTTCACGAATGCTGGAACCATCACTATGGATACTATGGGAACGTTAAGCACTTCTGGTACTACAAATAACCAAGCAACAGCTAGTATAACTAATGCTGGCACAATAACTACGCTCGAATTAGGAACTTTCACGAATACTGGAACCATCACTATGGATACTACAGGAACGTTAAGCACTTCTGGTACTACAAATAACCAGGCAACAGCTAGTATAACTAATGCTGGCACAATAACTACGCTCGAATTAGGAACTTTTACGAATGCTGGAACCATCACTATGGATACTACAGGAACGTTAAGTACTTCTGGTACTGCAAGTAACCAAGCTACGGGTAGCATAACCAATTCTGGAACCGTAACTACGCTCGCATTAGGTACACTTAATAATTTTGGTACATTTTCTAACACCAATGCAACATTTACAAACGCAGGAACTGTAGTGAATAACACCAATGCAAATTTCGAGGTTACCGATAACACCTCCATGCATTTGTTTAGAAATCAGGCTACATTTACAAATCATGGTACGCTTACATTAACACTTGCATCTAGTCCTTCTAATACCAACACAGGAACGATAAATAACACAGGAGTTTTTGATATACCTAATAATTTTCATTTTCCTAATCAGGGAACTATTGCAAATCATGGTGTGTTTACTATTAATGGTGTTCTATTTAATGATGGTGTATTCCTTAATACAAATGAATTTAATGGATCATATGAAGGTTCTGGGAGTTTTGCAAATGAAGGAATCACAACGGGGTCTATAATCATTCTAGATTTTGGTTTACTTACCAATACAGGTACCATAATTACTAGAAGTATAGGTATGTATTTTGATAGCCAAACGTTTACCAATGAAGGCATCGTGAAAATTTACGGAGGAGAGACTGGATTTAGGTTAAGTAGAAAAATAGTAAATAATAATATCATTGAAATATTACCAGATGGCATAGCCGGTATGGGAAATGATACGTTTATAAATAACGGAACACTATTAAATAGAGGAACACTTAGCACAATTGCATTTGGTTTTCCTGTTCTTTCTACACTCCATAATTCAGAAACTGGCGTTATAGATAACAGAGCTACTTTAGTCATAGATGTATCAGATGATGGCATGTCGACTACCTTAATGCCGTCTACCTTAATCAATGACGGTGCTATTATAAACACAGGTACCTATACTAATAATGGTGCATTAGTTAATAATGGAACGTTTACCAATAATAGTATATTTGATAATTTAGGAACATTTAGTAATCCAGGGACACTTTCTGGAATCAACACAAGTCATACCCAAGATTTTACAAATGCAGGTACGTTAAGTCCTGGTAATTCTCCTGGTACCTATACTTTCAATAACAATTATTCAGCACAAACAACTGCTAACTTACAAATAGAATTAGAAAATGCTACCACATTCGATATCGTAACAGTAACTGGCACAGCAGCTATAAACGGTACACTAGAGGTTACTTTATTAGATAATTATTCACCAATAGTAGGCGATACTTTTACAATTTTAACAGCAGGTAACATTTCAGGAACTTTTGATACAATAAACTTGCCAGCAGGTTACAATTGGGATGTTAGGTATACAGCAACAGAAGTTATTTTAGAAATAATTCCAATTACTGTAAGTCCAGTAGTCTTTTTACAAGGCGCTTTACTATCTAATGGAAATACAAGCGTAATGCGAGACGATTTAAGGTCTTTAGGTTATTTACCAACGACATCACCATATACAGATGGCTTAACTTGTGATGCATCGGTATTTAATACTGGAGGAACTAACGGAACAGGTAATACAAATAATGATATTGTAGATTGGGTTTGGGTAGAATTGCGTGATGCTACAGATAACACCTTAGTAATTGATGGGCAGTCTGCTTTATTACAGCGTGATGGTGATGTTGTAAGTATAGATGGTATATCTGTAGTAAGCTTTAATCAAGCAAGTGGTAATTATTATTTAGCAATTAAACATCGGAATCACTTAGCCGTTATGACAACAAATACAATAACTTTAAACAGAACAGCCACAACTATAAACTTTACAGAATCCACTACTCCAATTACCTTTGGTACAAATGCGCAAGCAACTGTGATGTTACCATTACTTACTAGATCCGTATCTACAAATTCGCCAGAATCAAATAATGTTTTAGCACTTTGGGCAGGAAATGCAAATGGAGATCAATTAGTGCAATATTCAGGAACGAGTCCTGATTCGCCAAATATTTTATCAAACGTACTAAACGATGCTGGAAACTTTTTAAACTTCCCAACGTATTCGGTTTCAGGTTATAATACAAATGATATTGATATGAATGGAAGTACGCAGTATAGTGGAACAGCACCAGACACACCATTTATATTACAAAACGTACTAGCGCATCCTGGAAATTTCTTGAATTTTAGTACGTATCCAATAGAAGAACAATTACCAGAGAATTAAACTAAATTCTTATTATTAATCAATAAAACGTCTAGACTTAAAGTTTGGACTTTTTTTATTGAAAAAAAATAAAAGAATTGGCTGTCAAAACAGATTATTGTTATTTTTGAGCAAACCTTTTAAAAACTATGGATACGATTCTTACTTTTCTTGACTCAATTTCTTGGTGGATGTGGATTATTGTTGTGTTACTTATTATTGCTATTCGCGATATTTTACAAAGAAAACATACCATTAGTCATAACTTCCCTATCGTAGGACATATTCGTTATATGTTTGAAAGTATTGGTCCAGAAATTCGCCAGTATTTTGTAGCAAATAATCGCGAAGAATTACCTTTTAACCGTATTGAACGCGGTTGGATTTATGCGTCTGCAAAAAAACAAAACAATTACGAAGGTTTTGGAACCGATAGAGATATTTATGCACATCATCATATGTTTATTAATAATGCCATGATGCCGTATAAAGTTCCAGAAAATCATCCAAATGCTGTAGATAAATCTTTTCTGCCATGTGCAAAAGTGATGGGCGAATTCAACAAAAGAAAACGTCCATATCGTCCAGCATCTGTCATTAATATTTCTGCAATGAGTTTTGGTTCTCTTTCTGCCAAAGCGGTAGAATCTATGAATAAAGGTGTAAAAATGGCAAATGCTTATCACAATACTGGTGAAGGTGGTTTGTCTCCATATCATAGTCACGGTGGCGATGTTGTTTTTCACTTCGGAACAGGATATTTTGGCGTACGTGCCGATGATGGTGGTTTTTCTATGGAAAAAATGGTGAAGTTGGTACAAGATAATCCTTTTGTCAGAGCGATTGAAGTCAAATTATCACAAGGAGCAAAACCTGGAAAAGGTGGTGTTTTACCAGGAAAAAAGATCACACCTGAAATTGCTAAAATTAGAGGTGTTGAAGTTGGAAAAGATGTATTGTCTCCTCCAAATCATAAAGCATTTTCGACAGTGCCAGAATTGGTTGATTTTGTTGAAGCCATTGCGGAAGCTACAGGTTTACCAGTAGGAATTAAAGCAGCAATCGGAAAATTAGAACAATGGGAAGAATTGGCAGATATTATGAAAACGACTGGAAAAGGTCCCGATTTTATTACCGTTGACGGTGGTGAAGGTGGAACTGGAGCAGCGCCGCCAAGTTTTGCCGATCACGTATCTTTACCTTGGGTTTATGGTTTTGCAGATTTGTATAAATTATTCCAACAGAAAGGTTTAGCAGAACGTATTGTTTGGGTTGGAAGTGGAAAGTTAGGATTTCCAGCCAAAGCAGCAATGGCTTTTTCTATGGGTGTTGATTGTATCAATGTGGCACGTGAAGCTATGATGAGTATTGGTTGTATTCAGGCACAAATATGTCATACAAACAAATGTCCTGCAGGAGTTGCCACACAAAGTAAATGGTTACAAAACGGAATTGATCCGACGTTGAAATCTGTACGATTGGCGCAATATTTTAAAACTTTTCGAAAGGAGTTTGTGGAAATCACACATGCGGCTGGTTATGAGCATCCATGTCAATTTAAAATGACAGATATTAAGATGAATGTAGACGATCAGAATCTATCCAAAAACTTAGATAATACCTATAAATATCAAAAAACTCCTGTTCCTTTTGACGGAATGGAATCGTTAAAAACATGTGAGCATTTAGGCGGAAAATAAGCTATTGATATACAAAGTTTCTGACTATTTTATGATGAATGAAGGTTATATGCGGCGAATTTCTGTGCGCTTTTCGTGATTTCTACCTTTGTATTTGACTAAGTGTACTTCAATTTCTTTTTCGTTTAGAAATGTTGCGTTTTCGACACGTTCCAGGTTTTTATAGTTGAAAAGTCTGGTTTGTAATGTCGCTAAGTCTGTAATTTTAATCACATCGCTGTAGACTTCCATGAGCTTGTTACACTGAAAGCTATTCCCTATGAATGAAACTGTTGAAATTCGTTCGTAGATAAGGTCATGTATCTCAAGTATATCTAAATGTATTAGTTTTGCGGTTCCTTCTACAGGTATGTATACATATCCAAAGCCTTCCTGTTGCCAATGATCTATTCTTTCATTGATATAATTCCAATTGTTGGAGAATAATTTTTCATTGATGTTTGTATTGTTGTACAGTACATTTACTTTCCATAATGATCTTCCATTATTTGGTTCTGCATGCCCTACGATGTCTACTACTAGTGTTCCGTTGGTTGTTTTTTTAGATACTGTATCCACAATTTATATTGTTTTTATATGCTATAACTCTTCGCCCAATTCTTCCAAATCAAGTGTAAAATCATATTGTAAATCTTCATGCAGGGTTTTAATTGCTTTTTTTGCCATAGCTAATTGCCGTTCGTATATATTCATCATTTGAATGCTTTTTTGATGTCGCGGCTTTAATTCTTTCAACTTTGCACAAAAATGTAGTAAAATGGCAGCTTCGGTTTCTTTCTTTTTAGAATATCTGATATATTTTTTGAGCGTTCGCAGAATTTTTCGCGTACTCTTTTTGACATAATATAAACTGTCGTGATTTAGTTTTGAAAAAGCTTCATCCGTTTCCTCTTGCACAGATTGAATATACGCATCTTCATCATGAGAATCGAAAAGTAAGTACGTAAGCAGTTCTTTATTTTCTTTTTTAAACTTTGCTAATTTCAAGCAGATTTCCATCAATTCTTGATGTGAATGATCTTTCAATTCTTTTTTTAGTACGGAAACTGTGACTGCTTTCATGTCTGTGAATGATTTTGCCGTAATTTAAACAATAAATCTTTATTTGTCTAGTTAGTTAAAACGTATTATGTTTGCTAAAAATGCTATTTTATGGAAGACAAAATTTTTGACTTGTTAATGTATTCAATTCCTGCCATTATTACGGGCGGACTCGCTTATTTTTTCTTTAGAGATCACATGTCAAATGAAGACAAAAGAAGACGTTATTTATTGCATAAAGATGCTCAGAAAGAAGCATTGCCAATACGTTTTCAAGCGTACGAACGTCTTTCATTATTTTTAGAACGCATCGCTCCAGCTAAATTATTGATTCGTGTTTCACCAAATTCTACCAATAAAGAAGATTACGAACGCTTGTTGATTATGAGCATCGAACAAGAGTTTGATCACAATTTGTCGCAACAAATATATATGAGCGATCAATGTTGGAATATTATCATTGCAGCAAAAAATACCACCATACAACTGATTCGTAAAGCAGGATTGTCTGACAAAGTAACTTCTGCCGATAAATTACGAGAAGTGATTCTCACAGAAATGATGGAGCAAGAATCACCAAGTAGCACAGCTTTATCTTTTATTAAAAAAGAAGTTGGCGATATTTTAAATCCTTAAAATTATTTAAGTTTAGAATCTTAGTTTTTGGCAATCTTAAAGGTTTTGCTCCTGTTTTGAGTATCCTTAAGTGTAACAAAATACAATCCGCTTTGAAGTTGTGACATGTCAACAGTTTCAAATTGACTTTTCTGTTGTAGCATAAGCTGTCCTTGTACAGAATAGATTTCAAGCGATTTTATAGCAGATGTATTGTTTATGTTTAAAGTATTGCTAGTAGGATTTGGATATAATTGTACATCGCTAAAAGCAAACTCCGTTGTACTCAATAATGTTTGCGATTCTATATAAAGAGGTTCTGCTACTTCAATCACAGCAGTATACACATCCAAATCAGCTTTCAAGAGTGTTGCATCACATTCACAAGCAATTCCATAAGATCTTAGCAGTGAATTAGTCATAGATGACGGAAACAGTTGTCGGTAAAAGTATACATTATGTGTTACAAATATTGCGTTCAATCCAGTATCATTTGTGGTAATAACGCCATTACTAGTTCCCGTTGGTATTCCTATGGATACATCGTTAATTTTTATATATAATTCATTATAGGAATAGCGATCATCCAAAGGATATGCATTTTTGATGACAGAAGAATATGCTAATAATTCTGTTGCTAATTGATTATTATCGCAATTGTTACACACAACCAACGTCCTATTTCCTAACAAATTAGGATCCATAAACGTACTTTCTATATCATCATACGCAGTAACATTATTGCCCATTAATATGGCATTCAGTCCCGCATCATTGGAATAATCTGTGGCACCAGCAGGCATATTGTAATAATAGGTTGGTGCGCCAATATAAGCGCCTATAGTTGGACTTTCATCCATCAATTCTATTTGAACGTACTTATATTGACCAAATGAAAGTTGAAAAATGCAAAATAATAACGTGGTAAGTGTAATTTTTTGGTTCATAGCTGGTAATTTTTATTTTAAAAATACTAAAATTTCCGATTCAACAAACGAAATGATCAATTGTATTGTTAGAAATTAAGCAAAATGCCGTACTACTACGTATTTAGTTTTTCATTCGCTTTTCTAAAAATGCCAATTCTTTCTCTGTTAGAAGCTTTTTTGTTCGCGTAATATTTTCTGTATAATCAGGATTTTTGATGATACTGTCTAATAAATCTCTACAAAACTTTGCAAATCGCCAATTTGGATGCATGGCTCCGTTGACTAAATCTACTAAGTTTTGATCGGTGAATGAACGCAATTCATTCATAAAAATAAATGCATTCTTTCGCACTTCAAAATGGTTGTACGCACGTGTATAGTTTGATAATTCTTGATAATATACTGGTGTATTGCGTCCACTATAATTTTTAGTTACAATTGCCAAGGTTAGCCAAAGTATTCGGAAACTTTTATCGTTAAATCCGATGATATCTTTTGTTTGATCTAAATATTTCTTTTGATCTGCTGGAAAGTTTACCCATAAATTGTAGAAAGCGGCTTCTTTGGTTTCGTATGAAGCATCATTTAATAAGGTTTCGTAATCCGATTTTAATTCAATAGGAATTTTGGTCAGTGTCAATGCAATTGCTTGACGAATTTTTAAATTGTTGGTTTGAAACGCAGCTTTATAGGCGCTTATTCTTTCTGTAGAACTTTCTTGTGGAATATTTTTGACAAGATTTACGAGTAATTCATCTGAAATTGGATCTTCCGTTAGTACTACTTCCGTTTGAGATATACTAATTGCACTTTTAATAGCATTGCTAATTTTTACACTGGTTCCATTTTTATTGGCTAATCTAAACAAAGCCACTTGTGTTGGTGTGCCTTGCATTCCTCCTAAATACGCATACATGCTGTTCTCCATGCCTGAATTACTTGTGAGCAATCGTTCAAAATCATAAAAATCATCAGGCAATTGCGGATTTACCAACCACATTTTCACAAACTCATCTAAATTTTGACCACTTTCTTCTGCTACAATTTTGATAAAGTCTTCAGTCTCTGCACTGCTGAATTTGTAAGTATTCAAATATCGTTTTACAGCATTTTTAAACGGCTTGTCTCCTACTTTGGTTCGCAATACATGCAAAGCCCAAGCTCCTTTTTGATAAAACGTTAAACTGCTTGCTTTCGGATTTAAAACGGCTTCACCTTTTCCATCATTTAAAGCTCTTAAGTCCATTGCTGACTTGAATAGTTGCCAATAAAAATAATCGTCACCAAAAATTTCTTTTTCCGCTAATAACGCATAGTAGGTTGCAAAACCTTCTTGTAACCAATGGTGTTTTCCGCTTTTGGCTGTCACCAAATCACCAAACCATTGATGCGCTAGTTCATGTGCGTTGACATTTACATAGTTTTTATCTACAAAACCAATACTATCTATCACAAAAGCATCGGAGAAAATGGTGGTACTTGTGTTTTCCATTCCTGCATATAAAAAGTCTTTTACAGGAACTTGCTTATAATTTTGCCAAGGATACGGAACGCCAATTTCTGCTTCTAAGAAGTCAAAAATACGTTTGGTATGACGATAAGTAGGTTCAAACTTGGCTTCGTCTTCTGGATAATAATACAATTCTATTGGTACGCCACTTTTAGAAGTGATGACTTTCTTTTGATACTTTCCAATCGCAATCGCAGCCAAATAACTACTCATTGGTTGTTTCATATCATAATACCATTTTGTCAGCGAATCATTGGGCGATTCTTTCTTAATCAATTTTCCATTAGCAATGACTTCATAACGCTTGTCGAACGTAATACTAAAATCAAATTCCACTTTTTCGTTGACATCGTCAAAACTCGGTAGCCAACTGCTTGTATATTTTCCTTGTCCTTGTGTCCAGACTTGTTTTCTGCCTTTTTTCTCATCCCAATCAATAAAATACATGGCTTTTTTAGGATGTGTAAATGCTGCTAAACCTACCGTATGCTTCTCTCCTTTTTTAAATTTACTTTTCAGTACAATCTTTCTATCCTTCGTATAAGTATCTGTTCCCTGAAATGTTTTTTGATAGACTTTATAAGTATCTATTGATCTCATATCAAAATAAATAGAATCTGTATCTTTCAAAATTTCAAATTCGTAGTGTACATCAATCCCAATTTCTTTTAATGCGGGACGAATGACAAGATCAACGGTTGCTTTTTTAAAATCAACAACCTCAGTTTGTTGCGCAAAAGCAAGACCGCTAAAACAACATAGGAAAAAGGAAAAAATATACTTCATGATACGCTATAAACAAATAATACACCAAAATAGTATATTTCAGTGTATTATTTAATTTGAGTTTCAGATAACTTTTCAATTAAAGTTACATTTTCATCAAGGAAAAAGTTGTTCCCAACTGAATTACATTTTTTTATTTTCGTTTTCTTTGTTCTCCCAAAGAAAAGAAACAAAAGAAACACCTCTGGAAAAGATAAAGCATACTCTAGACTATCATATAAAACTGATGTTAAATAAAAAGCCTTAGCATTTTCATACTAAGGCTTTTGTTATATATATATTTAAATTAATCCGTTACTGTAGGTTTTGCAATTGGTGTGCTACTTTTTACAACTACAAAGGTTGATGTTGCATAAAACGCACCACCTTGTCCAGAGGTTGTTCCGCCATCACTTGTCCAATCTTGATAGTCATATTCAAAAGCAAACATACTTCCATTCATTGGCGTACTAAATTGATCTACACGAACTGGAACTGCCATTCCTGGACACCAACCTGCTCTATCTGGCGTCCAATTTCCTGCTTGTGGTTGCACAGGATTAGATGCGCAGCCCATTGGTTCCATATTGTGTTGGAAGGTTGTTGCTCCGTTTATTTTTACATCATGCGTTCTAAAACACCATTCCGCGCACGGTCTGTTATCAGAATCTACTGGAGTTGCATGTCCCCAACCTGAAATAATGGTACGTAAATGTGTGGATTCTGCATTTGAAGGAATCATTACATTTTTAGTCAAATCCCAAGTCATTGGATCAATTGCGACTCCGTACGGAACTCCAGAAGTAGACCAATCATCATAGGTAATTACATCTGCAATTGCATAATATTCATAATCTGGTGTGCCTTCTACATAGTCGAATTCAACAGATAATTCCCATCCGTCTGCTCCCCAAGTTTCAATACGCGCATATAGTTCTGTATTTCCTTGTAATAAGGATTTAAAGTCGGTTACATCGATTTCAAAACCTCTTGACAATTGTGAATTATCTACTCCATACGGCGTGATATAACGTCCAATTTCATAGAATTCTCCAGAAGCATCGTCTTTTACTTTGATGTTTGCATATACATCCCAAGCATTACATCCGCCTGTTGGACAGCGCAATTCTACATACATCATAATTTGTTCGATGTTGGACATGTTCGTATGCAAATTGTATGTATTCGTCACTGTTTGATTAAATCCGCCACCAAAAGCAATTCGCTGACTGTCAAATGTTTGATAATTATGACGTACCGCAGTTCCAACTCCTGATAAGTTGATCGTTTGATCTGTAACTCCCGTTGCTGCCAATGTAATTGTTGCTGTTTGCGTTCCTAAATCGGTTGCAGTTGGACTGAAACGTACATATAAATCTTCTGGTGTTGTATTGATTGCTGTATGATCGTAGGTAACTGAATTTCCAAAAGTGATATTGTCTTTCGAAATTTCAAATGAACCTGAAACTGTTGCTGTGACATCATTCTCTAAGTTCATTCCACGTACTTGTACCGTTTGTGCTGTAGACATTGTTCCTGCCGTGACATCACCAAAAGGATTTACCGTTCCTAGTACTTGAATTTCGCGCACAATTTCTAAGGCAGTTCCTGTAAGTGCTACTTGTTTGGTGTCAAAATCATTTGAAGTGACTGTGATTGTTCCTGTCAAATCTCCAAGATCAGTTTCTGAAGGAGAAAATCGTATGGAAATTGTATTATTTTGATTCGCTTGATCTGCGGTTAAACTGATGTTTGAACTATAATTTGTGTTGTCTCTTGAAATTTCAAAAGCACCTGAAACACTAATAGAAACACTACTTGTCAATCGTGCTCCGGTCATAGAAACAGACTTCGGAGAAGACGTTGTTCCTGCTTGAATTGCGCTAAAACTAACGCTTGAATTGTTGATACTAATCGTAGGAGCAGCTGTACCTGATCCTTCATCAGAGCTACACGCGTAAAATATAAAGGTAAACGCCAAAAGCGTATACAAAATGGTGTGAATGGTTGGTTTTCTTTTCATCTGTAATTTGTTTTCAGGCTAAATGTAAGTAAAAAAGCTGAAATGTGCTCACAACAAAAAACCTCAAAATTGTTATTTTGAGGTTTTTACTCGATAATCGAGATGTAAATATCTTAAAGCTTGTATTTATAATAAATTACTTTATTCTTTTTTCACTTTCGCAACTTCTTCAGCAGTATAAAAGTTCTCTGTTTCATTGCCCCAAGCTGTGGATGTATAATTCATAACATCGGCAACTTGTTTGTCATTGAGTCCTAGTGGCGACATGATGCCTCTGTATTTTACTCCATTTACGGTAATTTCACCTTTCAATCCGTATTTTACCGATCGAATACTTTCTACAACTTTATCTGTCAACCAATCCGATCCTGCTAAGGGCGGAAATGCTTTTGGAACTCCTTCTCCATTGGCTAAGTGACATTGTACACATACATTCGTATACAAAGCTTTTCCTCTTTTGAGACTTTCCTCCACATCTTTTTTCGATGCATCTGCAAGTTTTGCAAAAGTTGGTGCTACCACTTCTATTTCTTCTGCTTTTGTTTCCGTTTTTGCGGTATTGGTAGCTTTTTCAGTCGTTTTCTTTGTAGAAGAATTTGAAATCATTTTAAAGACACCTTCTCCATCAATTCCCACATAAATAAATCCGTCAGGACCTTGACGTACCGAACGTACACGACCAATACCATCTAATAATTTTTCACGCTTGGCAACTTTTTCGTCTTTTGTAAGTGTTAAGAATTCTAAGTATTGAAATTTTAATGAACCTACTAATAAATGTCCTTTTAATTCTGGATAAACATCACTAGTCACAAATGCCATTCCGCTTGGCGCAATCGATGGAACCCAATAGTATAATGGTTGTTGCATGCCATCACGAGCAGTTTCATCTGTGATTGTAGTTCCGCTGTAGTTAATTCCATAGGTAATGACTGGCCAACCATAATTTACGGCTTTGGTCACAGGATTGATTTCATCTCCACCACGTGGTCCGTGTTCGTGTACCCAAACTTGTCCTGTTTCTGGATGCACTGCCATTCCTTGCGGATTGCGATGTCCATAGGAATAAATAGCTTCTTTGGCATCTTTCTGACCGACAAATGGATTGTCTGCTGGAATACGTCCATCATCATGCAAACGATATACTTTTCCACCATCTTTCGTTATATCTTGCGGATTTACATCGCGTTTTCCACGATCTCCAATGGTAAAATACACATATCCATCACTATCAAAAGCAATGCGAGAGCCAAAGTGATGTGCCGTTTTTACATTTGGACTTCCTTGGTATAGTTTTTCAATTGAAGTCAGTGCATTGTCCACTAATTTTGCTCTGATTAATGCTGTATGACTTCCTTTTTCTTTTTTGTCTACGATGGAATATGTAATATAAATCCAGCCATTATCAGCATAATTTGGATGAATCATCACATCTAGTAATCCGCCTTGATTGCGCGCAAATACTTCTGGTACATTTTTTATAGATGTTTTTTGTCCATCTTTCACATGATATAATTCCCCAGAACGATCTGTCACCAACATACTTCCATCTGGCAACCAAGTCATTCCCCACGGAATATCAATCCCATCAACAACCAATTCGGCTTTGTAGCTTTCTTGATCTTTTGTGATTTCTTCTGTGGTTTTAATGGCGGCTAATGGCTTTTCTGCTGGAATTTTCACCTTTGCTACTTCTTTTTGTTTCTGTCCACAAGAACTCAAAAGAAAGCTTAGTACAATTAGGAAACTGATAGAATGTTTCATGGTATGGATTGGTTTGTGTTTTTAGAGTTTATAGTTTAATTGAACTCCGCCGTACATATTAAACGGAAGTCCAGGATAAAAATAACGCGCATTGGTATCGTTTCCAAACGCATTGACTTGTAATTGTGACGTATATGCTGTGTCAAATATATTGTTTGCTCCTATGGAGATATCATAACTAAATCGGCTTCCAATGGTATTATAATAGCCAATTTTTCCATTCAAAAGCTCAAAAGCATCGCTGTACACAGTGTTTTCATCATTCGCAGGCATTTCTCCAACCGCTTGAAAATCGAGTCGTCCATAGAATCCTGTGTTGCTTGCTGCTTCAATTCCTAAATTTACAACAGATTTTGGAACTCCCGTGAGGTCATTCCCAGAAAAGTTTGCATTGGTTTCCGTAAATTCTTTAAAACTAAAATCATTGATGCTGGCATTTGCATACGAATTGATTGAAAATGTATTGTTTTTATATACCTCGTAACGCAATGCCGCTTCTATTCCGTTATGCGTTGTTTTTCCTGCGTTTAGTGTGATATTCTGATCTGTTTCTGTTCTTCTATTGACCAACAAATCACTCACAGCCATCGTATAGATTGAAACAGAACCTGATAATTTTCTATTTGTTGTGTGGAATCGGGAACCAATTTCAAAATTCCAGCCACGTTCTGCTTTTATCGCTGGATTAAATACACCATCTGGCAATAAAGTTTCTTCGGTTGTTGGTGTCGAAAAACCATGCGCAGCGCTTCCAAATAGATTGAAATTATTTGAAACTTCATAGTTGATTCCAAATTTTGGAGATACAATAGCATCAAAGGTAAAGTCTTCTTCATTACTGGAAACATTCAACTGATCTTGCACTGTATATTTTGTTTGATTGAGGTGCAATCCAGCACTTAGTGTAAGCTTTTTCCATTGATAGATCGCTTCTGCAAATACATTGAAGTAATTTCTGTTTTCATCAATGTTTGATAAAATATCACCTGCAACACTTCCTGTTCCATCAGGAAAATCTTGATACAGATTGTCAAATTGTTTTGCATTGTAATTATTAAAGAACAATTCGCCTCCAACAGACCATTTTAAAGAACTGTTTTCAAAGTTTTTGGTTGCCAACAAACGTGTGCGAACACCAAAAGTAGTGGCTTCTTCTTCTAATATATTGAAAGGTCGTGGTTCGTAATTGTTATTGAAACTGGTAAATACACTTGTTTTTTGTGTGTAAGTTTCATTAAAGTTGTGACTCCAATTTACGCCCAATAATGTTTTCTTAAAATCTTCAAATCCGCGTGCATTTTTCCAGAAAGTCGCAGCGTTTCTTGGCGAATTTTCATAATCTTCTCTATTCAATGAACTTGGAATAAACGCTTTGAGACTTGTATAATTTCCAATAAATGTCAATTCGTTCTTATCATCTACCAACCAATTGGAAGTAATTGTCGCCGTTGCTTTGTCTAAGGAATTGTTGTCGCGATAGCCATCAGAATGTGTATTGCTATAAATCACGTTGACATTGGCTTTTTTTCCTCCGTGCGATACTTTGGCAACTGTTCTGAACAATCCATAACTTCCTACAGTTGTAAACAAATTGGCATTGGTTTCATTAAACTTCGCATATTCAGGATATAGTAAAATCGTTCCGCCTAAACCAACACCGTAACTACTCGATGAAGGTCCTTTGTGGATTTCCATTCTTGAAATCGCAGCTAATTCCAAATCTTCAATGGCAGATTCTCCATTTCCATCGGTTAGTGGAATATCAGCATAATACGCTCTAATATTTGCGGTAGAAAACGGACTTCGCGCGCCAATTCCTCTAATGGTGATTCTGTTCGTATTCAACGATCCACTTTGCATAAATACACCTGGAACTCTGTTTAAAATAGGCGCTAATTGTACTGTATTTTCGCTGTTGATTTCGCTTTGTGGAACAATTGTGATTGCTTCTGTAGTTTGCTGTAGTTTTTGTTGAATCGTAATTCCATTCACAACAACTTCATCTAAAGCATTTGTGGTAGGAAATAAAGCAATGGTTGTATTGTTTCCTGAAGCTGTTTTAACAGTTTGAGTCTCGTAACCTTCCAAAGAAATCACTAAAGTTACATCTAAGGCTGACTTTATTTCAAGTGAAAATTTACCTTTCGCAGTTGTTTTAACTTCCGTTTTGGTTTCAAAATCTACCACAGTAACATTTGACAATGGAATATTAGTCGATGCATCAATCACAGTTCCTTCTACAAGGTATTGCGCCGATACAGTCGCGGTAAAACAAAAAAAGAAAAGGAAAAGAATATGGCTTGGTGAGTAATTTCTTGGCACGAATATGATTTTAGGCTATAAAAATAAACAGATTATTTATTTTTTGTCGTAGCTTTTCTTAAAGTTAACATTTCTTAAGTAGATTGTTAGACTTGTTAGACTTGTTAGACTTGTTAGATTGTTAGAAATATCAAATTTATTTAGACTTGTGATACTTGTTAGATTTATTTTTTAGTTTAGTATCTTGAAAATTATAACCAACTACATGAAATCAATTTTAGAAGCTATTTCTTTAGAAATGATCCGATTGGATGAATTTCACTATCCTAAAGAACAGTTACAATCCAAATGGTTTGGAAATCCTCCTGCTGATTCCAATAGTATTGAACAAGCAGAAGCACGATTACAAGTTACATTTCCTGACGATTATAAAGAGTTTTTATCTATTGCCAATGGTTTTCATGCCTTTAGCGATATTGAACCTACTTTTTATACTGTAGAATCTATTGATTATTTAAAAAACATGGATGCTGAACTTATAAAAATTTGGAGAGAAACTGGAAACGAAGATTTAGCAGATGTATTAGCACAAAGCATCTTAATTGCTGGTTTTGAGGAAGAACAACAGTTTTTACTGATTCCTCCAAGTGAAGCGTCTAAGAATTGGCGTTATTGGAAATTTTCTTCATGGTATCCTGGAGAAGAACCATTTGACAGTTTGAAAGATTATTTTACAAATGCTTTGGAATTCTTAAAAGAAGAATCGTAAAAGTCTAAAAGAGAATCGTATTTGAAAGCTTTTTAAAATATGCTTTTGGTGAAACTTATGAGTCTTTCTCAGACGAATTAATCATTTGTTTCGCTGCTGCTGCTTTTGCTGCTTTTTCAATAGCGGCTTTCTGTTTGACTCTTTTCAACATTTGAAATCCAAAATAAAGTGCTGCCATTGCAATAATTAAAAGTAATACGCCTGCAATAATAACACCTATAATATAACTATTAGGATCTTCAGCTTCTATCTTAGAAGTGTCTTTTAATTTTTCAATGGTTGACGGTATTTTTGAAAATAGTGCAATGGTTATAAACCCGCCAATTATCAATAATAAAAAACCAAGAATTTTCTTCATAATGGTCAAAGATAAATAATTACAATAAGTTGAAAACAATATTCTAGTCCCAAAATGGTTATACTTTTTATTGCTAACAACTAAACTTCCTTTTCAAATGAAATTTTTCTCTCCAGTATTTGTGCTTTTCATGATCGTAAATTCTTTGAATGCGCAGCAGATAACTGGAACTACAAATATGCATAATTTGTTATATCATGATGTTCCCAATACGATTTACTTTAAAGATATTGATTTAGAGAAATACCAAGTATCTATTTCTAATGGCGAAATTCTGGAGATAAAAAAATCTGTTCTTACCGTATTGATCGATTCCGAATATAAAACAACTGTTAAGCTTGAAAGAAAAAATGTGGTAAAAGAACTTAATTTTAGAGTAATTCCATTTCCAAGTCCTAAAATTACTGTACTAACTAATGGCGATGGAGATCTAAACAATATGACGTTGGAAGAATTCTCCTCCATGCGAACAGCATATCCAATTCTAGAAAATTTCTCCGTAGACTGTGCATTAACTGTTGAAAGTTGTGATGTGCTAAAAATTTCATCTGATGGAAAGAGACGCGACATAAAACTTCGCGGTTCTTCTTTTGACTCATTACTATTAAAAAAAGGGGCAAAAAAAGGAGATGTATATATTTTTACTAATATTAGAGTTAGAATTCTACAAACCGATAGAATTGTAAATGCAGCTGAATTTACAATATACCTACGATAAAACTGTTGCTATGTATTTGTTATGAATGCAGAACTTTCTATATCTTCGCTGCAATGAATACACTTGATATTAGAACCGTAAATGTGGTTCAGTACATTAAACCTTTACGCGAAGGCGGATCGCTTCCAGCAATTGTAAAAGCTGACGATGATTTTTTGTATGTGCTAAAGTTTAGAGGCGCCGGACAAGGAAAGAAAGCACTGATTTCCGAATTGATTGGTGGCGAATTGGCACGCGCTATCGGATTAAAGATTCCTGAATTGGTCTTTATGAATTTGGACGATTCGTTTAGTAAAACAGAACCCGATGAAGAAATTCAGGATTTGCTCAAATTTAGTGTCGGACTCAACTTAGGACTTCACTTTTTATCAAGTGCTATTACCTTTGATCCTTTGGTTACTACGGTAGATGCTATTACGGCGTCAAAAGTGGTATTGTTAGATAGTATCATTAGTAATATTGACAGAACCGTAAAAAACACCAATTTACTCCATTGGAATAATGAACTTTGGGTTATTGATAATGGTGCGAGTTTCTATTTTCATCACAATTGGGCAACTTGGGAAAATCATTTGACACGTACGTTTCCATTGATAAAAGATCATGTATTATTGCCACAAGCTACCAAATTGAAGGAAGTTGCTGAATTATTTCAATCTTCCCTTACGGATGAAAAAATTGCTAAAATCGTTCATACTATTCCAGAAGATTGGCTGCAACATGAATCGGATGATTTATCAGCTGACGAAATGCGACAAGCCTACACAAGGTATTTAAAAGCTAAATTAGCCATGATTGATTCACTCATAAAAGAAGCGGAAGATGCAAGATAAAGTGACCTTCGAATATGCTATCATACGATTCATGCCCAAAGTGGAGCGTGAAGAATTCTTCAATATTGGTGTTATTGTTTTTTCGAAACGAAAGAAGTTTCTAGCCTTAAAATATCATGTCGATGCTAAAAAACTAGCTGCATTTTCATGTGAAATCACGCGTGATGAATTAAATACATATCTCCATGCATGGGAAAATATCTGTAAAGGTGCGCCACACGGTGGAAAAATTGGAATGTTTGAACGTTCTGATCGCTTTAGATGGTTAGCCGCTTCCAAAAGTACCATGATTTTATGCTCGCCTACACATGCTGGTTTGTGTGATGATCCGCAACAGGAATTGGACGATATTTTTGAGAAGTATGTGTTGTAGGTTTTGGGTTTTGGGTCTTGGGTTTTGGGTCTTTGGTGTTGGGTTGATGTGCTTTTAGTGTGAGAATTTACAAATACTAAAGCATAAACGACAGTTACTTCTATAAACTACACGAATACTATTTTACTGGATTTTTAGAGTTGTAAACCGATTACTTTTAGTTTTTATTACTAAAACACGAATCATGAAAAAACAACTACACATCTTACTATTAGTATGCTTTACAACCTATAGTTATTCTCAAAATGAACCGATTCACTATCCTAATTTTGTTGGAAAAGACTTTGCTGCTATTCAAAAAAATAAAGATTGGAGTATCTTAGATCAAGTTCCGGGTTATCTCAATGATGATGCAAGAAAAGACATCGCAATCGTTCTAGAATCTAAAGATATTGTCAATGAAAAAAGATGTGATGATTGCGAAATCAGTAAAAGCAGAGCAAGAATTGTGTTGGTTTTTTTATATAAAAATGGAAAACAAATTGTACATGCTCAAAATAATGAATTTATGCCTAGAGCAGATGAAGGCAGCAAAGAATTAGATATAGCTCCAATCCTTGTGATTGAAAATAATGAATTCATCATCTGTCAACAATATTCTCATGCTTTTTATTCATACAAATTCAAACTCCAAAACAATAAACTGAATATTGTTCGCGCCTTAGTCATACAGTCTTCTAATGACATAGTAGCATCTGACAAATACGATTTTACAAAAGGTATTGTGACCAGAAAAACAAGTCCAGTTTCTTCTAATGAGGAAAAAATAAAGGTTGTTAAATTTAAAGTGAAACCTAAATCGCTCTCTGAATTTAAGCAAATGCACGATTGGAAAATTGCGAAGGATTTTTATTTATAATTAGTATCTTGGTGGAGAAAGTAGCACATACTAAAAACTACTTTACTTTATCATGAAAAAATACATCCTTTTATTCGCCGTATTCTTCCATACATTGATGATTTTTGCACAAGAGGAGAAACCTACAGAATATCCTGATTTTACAGGAAAAACACTCGCTATCATTGAAAAAAATGAAAACTGGCATGTACTAGAAAAAGCGACTGGCGATCTAAATAAAGATGGCAAAGATGATGTTGCCATTGTCATAGAATCCAAAGAAGACTTTATAGAAATTCGATGTGCTGATTGTCCAACTTCAGTCAGTAAAGCACGCATTTTATTGGTGTTTTTATCTGAAAATGACACTTTCAAAGTACATACGCAAAATAATGTATTTATTCCAAGATCAGATGAAGGTGGAATGTCTGCGATGATTGAACCTGATCTCTCCATTGCTGCCAATCAATTGACTATTTCACAACAATATACGCGTTCTGACATTTCTTATGTTTTTGAACTTCAGAAAGGTCTATTTATGATCATATTGTCGCAAAGCAACAGTGTTCATGCTGCTTCAGGAGATACTGAAAGTTGTGCATTTGACTTTACTAAAAATGAAATCATCATTACCAAAGGAAACATTTCGAATGAAGAAGAAGCCTATGAAAATGGGAAAGAAGGCACAAAAGAGAAAACAACCGTTATTAAGTTTGATAAAAAAGCAAAATCACTTTCTGAGTTCGGAATCATGTACGAATGGGAAATTGTAAAATACCGATATTTATAAACATATATTTATACCCAAAAAAGCGTTGTATAATGAAGAAACAACACCAAATTTTACACAGTCTCCTACTCTGCTTATTTGCAAACATTCTCGTTGCACAAACTAATTGGGATGCTAAAATTCAGCAAGAATTACCAAAAATTCTTAAAAAACACCGCGAATTGGTCAGCATTCCCAATGTAGCTTCCGATGAACCGAATATGATGAAAAATGTGGATTGGGTTACAAACGCATTTGAGAAGTTGGACTTTACTGTTTCTATCTTGGAAACCTCAACATTGCCTGTCTTTTTTGCTGAAAGACAAGTGAATCCAACAGCAAAAACGATTTTATTCTATTTGCATTTAGATGGTCAGGCAGTGAATCCCGAGAAATGGCAACAAAAAGATCCGTTTCAACCTGTGTTAAAAACACAAAATGCTGATGGCGATTGGGAAATTATAGATTGGTCACATATTGATGGAAAAATTGATCCTGATTGGCGTGTTTTTGGCCGTGCTGCGGCAGATGATAAAGCTCCAATTATTATGATGTTGTCTGCATTGGATTTTTTAAAAAAGCAACAACAAGCATTGCAATACAATGTAAAAATCATTCTCGATTTACAAGAAGAAACGCGTTCTAGAGGTTTTCTTAGCACACTAAAAAAATATAAAAATAAATACGCGGCCGATTATATGATTATTATGGATGGTCCTGCACATCCTACAAATAAACCAACACTTACTTTTGGTTGCCGTGGTATTGCAACCTGCAACATTAGTATTTACGGCGCAAAATTACCGCAACATAGTGGACATTTTGGAAACTATGCTCCAAATCCAGTATTTCACATGTCACACTTGTTGGCAAGTATGAAAGATGATACTGGAAAAGTTATTATTGATGGCTTTTATGACGGAATTAACTTAGATGCTGAAACACAGAAACTATTAGCACAAGTTCCCGATGACAATCGTACAATTCAAGCAAACTTAGGAATTCATCAAGCAGATAATGTTGGAAAAACGTATCAAGAAGCCTTGCAATATCCCTCGTTAAATGTGCGTCATATAGAAACTTCTTGGAAAGGTCCAGGGTTAAAAACCATCATTCCAGAAATTGTAACGGCATATTTAGACGTGCGTTTGGTGAAGGAAACTGATGGAAAAGTGCAATTGGCTAAAGTCAAAAAACACATTGCAGCGCAAGGATATTTGGTGTTAGATCGCGAACCTACAGATGCCGAACGTTTGAAATATGCTAAAATCGCAACAGTAACCACAAATGCTGGTGTTAATGCATTTAGAACGGATATCAATTCGTTTATTGGCACAAAATTACGTACCACGATTTCAAATCAATTTGGAAACGATCCTATCATGATTCGTACTATGGGCGGAACTGTTCCTATTACACCTGCGATACAAGTATTAGACATTCCGGCAATTATTGTTCCGATGGTGAATATGGATAACAATCAGCACAATCCGAACGAGAACATTCGCATAGGAAACATTACACAAGGAATTAAAATATGTTTGGCGATTTTATCTATGAAATTATAGGTAGCATTTCGACCTACTTAGATGCGCCTTTGGCTTTTAGACTGACTTAGACGCGCTTTACTTTTAGATGTAAACTTTTACTTTGATCGAAAACATTCAAGACCAAAGATCCAAAACCTAATACCAAAAAAAATGGCAAGAATAGAATACCGTGTATATGTAGTGGAACTTTCTAAAAAAGTATTTACAGAAAATACGAAGTTCCGTTTGGCGAATCCGCAATTTAATGGTGTGTTGGAATGTTTGTATGTAGGCATGACAAGTAAGACACCAAAAGAACGTTTTATGCAGCACAAAACGGGTTATAGAAACAAAAAAGGACATAAACTCTCTTCCAATATTGTTCAAAAATACGGTTCCTATTTACGTCCGAGTTTGTACAATCATATTGATCCATTACCAACACGACATCAAGCTGAACAAATGGAACGAATTCTTGCGTTAGAATTGCGTAGAAAAGGTTACGCCGTTTGGTTTAATTGAGTGTAGGTTTTTAGATTATTAGACATCCTTAGCTATTAGATGAAACTTAAAAAATATAAATGTCGGAAATCACTTTTTACTCAAAACCTTTTAAAATAGAAGGAATTCAAATTCCTGAAATTGTGCTTACAAAAGGGAAACTTGTACGTTTATATGTTCCTAATTTGATAAAAAAAGACGTTCCTATAGATTTAAAACTGAAAATTATCAATCATTTTCAAAACAAAGACCATTTACCTTGGGCAAAAAATTTTAGTCCCGATAGTTTCATAGAAAAGTTCTATCCATTAACTGTTGAGCGCTATTTATTAAAAGTGATGAAACTAAACAAATATAAAGCGATCCAAGCTATTGAAGAAATAGAAGTGAATTTTGAGGATCGATTCAATTATTTAGATCATATTAAAAAAAGAGCCTTAATTATAAAAGCCAACTTTCTTAAGCATGATGTTATTCTATTTGATTATTATGCCATTGGTTTATTAGGTGCAAAATTGATAGAAAATATTGTGAATACAGAAATCGAAAAAGGAAAATCTGCTATTGCTTTTGATAGTTTAGAATACATGGAAGCTTATGAACCTTTTGCTAACATACAACGTCTAATTGTTGATTAATAATAGGAATAGCAATTACTGAACAAGCTACATTGCTTCTGTTAAAAACTGCTTCCATATATTTTAATTACGGCTTTCCCATACATTTCTGCTGCTTTGATTTTTTATTTTCGTGATGATTATAAACATTAAAATCATAACTCATGAAAAAAAAGGTTTTTAAGCCATTACAGCTGAACAAAAGGTATATTACCAACTTAGAAAATCACATTAAAGGCGGAAATACCACGCCTACGCATATCAATGTATGTGGCACTGGAACTAGCGCAGCAAATTGCACTAACAGACCATCTGATATCGTTACAGATTGTTGTTTGGCTACCAATAATAATTGCGGTGGCGGAAGTGGCGCTGTAACGGCTCCAACTGTAGAATGGTGTCCAACGAATGAAGAATGTGTTGGACCAAACGATCCTGTAGGACCATTAGCAACAACGATATTTCCTATTTGCTAAATCATATTGAAACCTAAAAAGCGAACTTCGGTTCGCTTTTTTGTATAGAGATCATAAAACAGACTGATTATTACAAATCGTAAAAGTTAGGCTGTTTCTGCATGTTTTTTACATTGAGAAACATCGTGTTTTTCACAATCTTGACAGAGATTTGTTGGCCAAGGTGAATCAGATTTAATTTCAGTAAATTGACTACCTACAGGTTGATTCACATCAAAATTATACATTTTTAACGTCAACGATTTATCTTCATTACATTCAAAAACATACACTATTTGTCCTTTGAATGGCTGATGAGTTTTCATCTGTTCATAATTAGCAACTTTACCACCTTTGGATCCGCAATGTCCTAACAAACCTAAAATTGATTTTTTACAATATGGAGTTCCATGTCCTTGGCGCCACATTCCTTTAATTTCCCAACAAACTACTGTAGAATATGAACCAATTCCATCTCTCAATAAAGAATCTATCGAAAACATATTAGGATCAGGAATATCGCCTCCTTGGTAAATATCAAAACTGACAGCTTGTTGTGCATTTGTACTATTTGCGTAGTAACTAATTGTTTTTAATGGATTTGGTGTTCCATCATCATTATTACTTCCCGTATCTTCTGTAATAATTCTACTTACTGGACAATAATCTTTGCTTGTATCTTCAAGAAATGAATTCAATGCAGGGCCTAAAGCGGCTGCCTGTCTCAAACCAAGATCACCAAGCCAATTTACTGGAATTGTAATTTTTTGTCCATCGACAATCGTATGTTCACCATGATTTTTGATGTTAATATTACCATTAAGTGTTACTTTTTCATTTGCTGGTTTTGTGCCACCATCGCAAGCATGCCGTACTACTACAATAACAGATTTACTCATAAGTTTTCTTTTAAATTCAAATTAATTAGTTGATTATCAGCAGTAATATAAGCATATACTTACGCTTTATCTAAGTATTTTTGAGTTAAAAAAATACTCAAATAATAATTATACAAATATCCGTGCTAAAATATGTCAGAAACTCATTTATTCTATTATTAGTAGCGAATAACTACGTAGGAAAAATTAGTTGTAATACATTAATAAACTTTTGTTGAATTGTACATATCCAATCGTCGTGTTATTTTTATGAGGATAACTCACGGAAAAACTGTTTTAGAAACTACATTAAAAAAACCTTAAAATTCTACACTTAAAATTTAAGGATCTATAATTACATAAATTCATTGTAAAAGCCGTACATTCGAGTCATAACAAGACATGCCGTACAAAATACGGGTAAATGTCGGGTATAAATCCATGATAATTCGTGGAGAGTTTTAGAGTTTCGCAATAACATTGCATCAAAGTTTTCAAAAAATGATTCCACAACCAGCATTAGGAAAAAAAATTGCAGAATTTCGAAAGGTAAAAGGCTTTACACAAGAGCAACTTGTCGAAAAATGCAATCTTAATGTACGCACATTACAACGCATTGAAGCTGGTGAAGTAACACCAAGAACTTCTACAATAAAGCTAATTTTTGAAGCACTTGAAATAGATTTCGAAAGTGCCACAACTGCTAGTGTTGAAACGAATGCTACAACGGAGAATCATGCTGGAAAACTGTTGAACTTTAAAACAAATTCCATGAAAAAATTCACTCTTATTTTTCTGCCCATACTTTTATCTTTGATTGCAATGTTTATGGTAATGAGGAGTCCTAAAAGAACGTATGATGATTCTAATGTAAAACGCTCTGATATAACAGAAGCAAGTACCTTAAATATGCGCTATTTTAATTCTGGACAATTTGATTCTGTTGCCACATTATATTTAGAAAATGCACATTTTATGCCTACCAATCATAGAGAATTAGTCGGTAGAGCAGAAATTATTGAATATGTACAAGATGTGTATGAAAGTGGTTTTCGCATGGTGATGGACAAATCTACTTTTGTAGTAATTTCAGATTCTATTGCTGTGGAAAGAGGTATTTGGAAAGGAAATAACAGCGGCGTGGAATTCTCCGGCACGTATTTGACACAATGGAAACTCCACAACGGAAGTTGGTTTATGGAAAACCATATGACCAATACAAATCCTTAATTTATATATACCAACCTTCACATTGTATATCGTAAATTTCTATAAACAATTCCAAATACAGTAGCGTTTTCCATTGCGCATCACAAGTTAATTCTCTATCTTTAAAACAACTAAAATATATACACTATGAGCTTATTATATTCTTTATTGGTTGGAGGCATTGCAGGTTGGCTTGCTGGAAAATTGATGAAAGGTGGCGGATTCGGAATTATACTTAATATCTTTTTAGGTATTATTGGTGGCGCCGTTGCAGGTTGGCTATTTAAAGAATTGGATATCAATTTATTCAATAATATTAATAGCATTCTTGCAGATATCATAAAAGGTGCTATTGGAGCTTCTGTGGTATTGTTTGTGGCAAATCTTTTTAAGAAGTGAAATCATAAATAAACTCAATTCTGGTATACTGTTTGTTTTTCTTCTGTATACATAAATCACAGTACTTATGAGAAACATCTTTTCAATACTATGTATTTGCTGCTTTACATTTGGTGTATCTGCACAAAAATTAACCAAAGAAGAGCAAAAACTATACGATTTGATTATGGAATACCGAAAGGAAAAAAACTTACCTTCCATTCCATTATCAAAATCATTAACGTTTGTCGCACAAACACATGTAAAAGATCTACATAACAATACACCTAACAATTTTAGTACCTGCAATATGCATAGTTGGTCCGATAAAGGAGATTGGACACCGTGTTGCTATACGCGCGATCATAAAAAAGCAGCTTGTATGTGGTACAAACCGCGTGAATTGACTTCCTACCAAGGACATGGTTTTGAAATTGCACATGGTTCCACCGACAAAAAATACATGGTAAAAGCAGAAAGAGCGCTCCAAGGCTGGAAAAAAAGCAAATCACATAATAAAGTAGTGATTAATGAAGGAATATGGAAAGATCCTTGGAAAGCGATTGGCATAGGTATTTATAAGAATTATGCGGTAGTTTGGTTTGGAAAAATTCCAGACAAAAAATAAATTCAATTCAAAAACCAATATCAAGACTTCATTCATAAGCAGTGATATTGGTTTTTCGATACCTAAGATTGGTAACTTATAGTTCCATACTTTTGTAAGTAATAGGAAGTTCTTCATAGTGTCCACCTTTAAAATTAAAACCTCCAACTCCTTGTCCGTCTGATTCTAGAGCCATATTTGCATTGAAACCAAACTCAATTGGAGTAATTGGATTGTTTGATGGCAAGTATCCATGGATAGAAATTACTTTATCAAATTTTCCAAAACCTGTAGGATATAATGTTCCTGTTACGTTTCCGCTGTATGGTTTATCGCCTGGATTTCCTAAAGTAACTTGTACAGTTCCATTAACTTTATTCGTTTCTAAATCTGTCATTAATGAGAATTTAACAATTGGTGAATTTAAGTTTACAGTACTTCCCATAGTACCTCTGATGATTTCTGTTGACATAATATTTAATTTTAAACTCCTACTCTATTTAAAAATGGCTTTTCGGATTCCGCCTTTGTAATCAAGTTTATGGTAGCTACTCAATTGTTTTGTTATTTGATTACATTACAAATGTCATAAGAAACACGACTATTTTTAAGGTAGAAATTACTTGCATTTGTAAAACTGTTAGGATTGTCTGAGGTATACGTATAAGTACGTGTTGCTAGCAAGGAAAGAAGAAAAAGCACTAATTTCAATACTTCAATCATTTAATTTTTACAGCAAAATCCCTTACTTTTGAATCAATGAATCCGAATGTATTACAAACTCCTATCGATTACCTAAAAGGCGTTGGTCCAAACCGCGCCGATTTACTGCGTAAGGAACTAGGAATTCATACATATCAAGACTTCATCAACCTGTTTCCAAATCGATATATCGATAAAACACGTTATTTTAAAATCAACGAACTGCAACGGAATTCTTCGGAAGTGCAAGTTGTTGGGAAAATTGTACATATTAAAATGGTACAGCAAAAACGTGGGAAACGTTTGGTAGCTAAATTTGTAGACGACACAGGCGAAATGGAACTTATATGGTTTCGCGGTCACAAGTGGATTAAAGACAGCTTAAAGCTGAATACACCGTATGTCATTTTTGGCAAAACCAATTGGTTTAACGGAACGTTTTCCATGCCGCATCCAGAAATGGAACTGTTGAAAGAACACGAACAAAGCTTGCGAACTGCAATGCAACCTGTATATCCATCTACAGAGAAGTTAAACAATAAAGGCATTACCAACAGAGTTGTCAATAAGTTGATGCAACAACTCTTCATAGAATCGCGCACGCAGTTTTATGAAACCTTGCCTCCTACTATTTTAAATGAACTCAAACTGATTTCTAAAAGTGAAGCTTTATTCAATATTCACTTTCCTAAAAATCAAGAATTACTGGCTAAAGCGCAATATCGCTTAAAGTTTGAAGAGCTTTTTTATATTCAAATACAACTCATCACTAAAAACCTCATTCATAAAAGTAAGATTAAAGGATTTCCGTTTGATCAAGTGGGAGAAAAATTTAATGAGTTTTATAAGAATCATCTACCGTTTGAACTGACCAACGCACAAAAACGTGTGATTAAGGAAATTCGGAACGATTTAGGTAGCAATGCACAAATGAATCGTTTGTTACAAGGTGATGTTGGTTCTGGAAAAACCATTGTGGCATTGATGTCTATGTTATTAGCGATTGATAACGATTTTCAGGCCTGCATTATGGCGCCTACGGAGATTTTAGCCATTCAGCATTACAACGGTATTGTGGAATTGATTGAACCTTTAGGGTTAAACGTAAAACTTTTAACAGGTTCTGTAAAGACAAAGGACAGACGTGTGATTCACGAAATGCTAGAAGATGGTTCTTTGCATATTCTGATTGGAACGCATGCTGTGTTGGAAGATAAAGTACAATTCAAAAACCTTGGTTTGGCAATTATTGATGAGCAACATCGCTTCGGAGTTGCCCAACGTGCCAAATTATGGAGAAAAAATACCGTTCCGCCACATATTTTGGTGATGACAGCTACACCAATTCCAAGAACGCTAGCTATGAGCTTGTATGGCGATTTGGATGTTTCTGTGATTGATGAATTGCCTCCTGGCAGAAAAGCTATTAAAACCGTGCATCGTTACGATAGCAATCGTTTAAAGGTATTTAAGTTTATTCGTGATGAAATTACCAAAGGAAGACAGATTTATATTGTATATCCGCTCATTCAAGAGTCAGAGCAGTTAGATTATAAAGATTTAATGGATGGCTACGAAAGTGTAGCGCGAGAATTTCCAATGCCCGATTATCAAATTTCGATTGTTCATGGTAAAATGAAACCTGCAGATAAAGATTTTGAAATGAATCGTTTTATCAAAGGCGAAACTCAAATTATGGTAGCAACTACGGTGATTGAAGTTGGTGTCAATGTGCCCAATGCTTCTGTGATGATTATTGAAAGTGCAGAACGTTTTGGACTTTCACAATTGCATCAGTTGCGTGGTCGTGTGGGTCGTGGTGCAGAACAGAGTTTTTGTATTCTCATGACAAGTCATAAGTTAAGTGCCGATGGAAAAACACGTTTGGAAACCATGGTACAAACCAGCGACGGATTTGAAATTGCTGAAGTCGATCTAAAATTACGCGGCCCTGGAAATATCATGGGAACGCAACAAAGTGGTGTGTTAAACCTCAAAATTGCAGACATTGTAAAAGATAATGATATTCTCAAAACGGCACGTTATTTTGCTTTACAAGTCTTAAAAGCCGATCCGAATTTGATGTTACCAGAACACAAAGCCGTTCGTTATACCTTTGCCCAATTGGTAAAACATAAGAATATTTGGAATTATATTAGTTAGCGCTAACGCGAGTTTCGAACTCGTGCCTGGCGTTAGATATTAGATCGCTTTGCTGTTAGATCTTTTTTAATACATTTTCTCGTGTTAGCGCGAGTTTCCAATTCGTGTATTCTAACTAAACAAAAAATTGTACTTTTAATACTGTCTTAAAAAATAATCAACTTAAAAAACCACAACAATATGAAATTAGGTGCATTTTCAGTAAGTCTTGCTGTAAAAGACATTCACGCTTCCAAAGCTTTTTATGAGAATTTAGGTTTTTCAACCTTTCATGGAGATATCAATCAGAATTGGTTGATTATGAAAAATGAACAAGTTGTCATTGGGCTTTTTCAAGGAATGTTTGAAGATAATATTTTAACCTTCAATCCGGGTTGGTCTCAAGATGCACAGCCTTTGGAATCATTTACAGATATTAGAGATATTCAAAAAGAATTGAAAAGTAAAAACTTCGAATTTTCATCAGAAGCCGATGAAAGTACTTCGGGACCTGCAAATTTTGTAATTAAAGATCCTGATGGGAATGTCATTTTAATGGATCAGCATGTGTAAATTGGACTTGTTTCACTTCACTTCGTTCAGTGTAAACACTCTTAGAATGTTAGACATGCTGGGCTTTTAGATTGTTAGACTTGTTTTAAATAGATGACTTCATCTTTGTTTTACAATGACGATTCTTAGTTTATTAATTACAAAAAAACAAAAAGCGCCTTTCGAATGAATTGGCGCTTTTTTTATGTGATGAATGACGGTGATTGGTTTTTCATTCACATAGCAATTTTTAATATATCTTAGTTGATGCTTTCTCCTTTGTTCGCTTTATCTAAATTTGCTTGCACTCTGCCTTTACTAGCTTCGTTTGGAGCATTTGCTAAAGCTTTCTTTAAGTGTTTTGCCGCAGATTTATGATCGCCTTTGGCAGAATATGCTCTTGCCATTCCGTAATGTACTGGCCAAGTTCCTTTGTTTTTCTTAGCGTTGTATTTAAAAACTTCCATCGCTTTGTCTTGCATTCCTTGTCCTAACAATTGACGTCCATATTGGTGAATTTCAAAAACGGTAGCCGTTGGTAAAACTTCGTCCATAGATGCTAAAGCTTCCGTTTTTTTGTCTAATTTCATTAAGATAGCTGCTTTGATTTGTGTATTGTTAAAGGTTTGCTTGCTGTAAAACTGTCCTGCAATGGCATTATTTATCCAAGTTAAAGCTTCGTTTAAATCGCCTCCATTGTTTAAGGCATATCCAGCTGCTTGTTCCCAAGTTTGACGTTGGAATCCTGGTTGATCTTGCATTTTGTTTCGAATGTCAGCCAATACGATATTTGTCACATCAAAGCCCACTTTAAAAGGAATTTCCTTCTTTCCCCATTGCAAAGCTAAGGTTGCAGAATTCGCATCTACACTCACAAAATTATACGTTAATAATTCTACATGTGGAATTTCTTTAGAAGTCACATCTACTTGCAACACATCTTCTGATGGCTTGTAAAAATAACTTCCCCATGAAGTGCTATTACTTGAAAAAATGACGGTTACATTTCCATTGTCTCTAACAATCATGTGTAATCCATACGTTCCTGCTTTGATCGCTTTGCCTTCTACAGTAGCATCTTCACTAAACGTAATGGTTGTATTTTCATTGGCTCCAGCACGCCAAGGTGCAGCTTTCGAAGTTCCAAATCCGAGGTTATTCAATCCGTAAGGAACAAGTTTTCCCCAAATTTCGCGTCCGCGGACACTTGGTCTTGAGTACGTTACGGAAACTTCAGAGATTCCAACCGTTTGAGAAATGGTTGCTTTTTGACTTCCGCGTGGTATATTGAGTTGGGCAAAAGTGGTTGTAGCAAAAAGTAAGCATACAAAAAGGGAGAGACTCCCTATAAAGGTAGTTTTTGTTTTCATAATTTTAGGTGTTAATTAGGTTTCTGTAAGGTAAAATTTCAAACTGTGCAGACTTGTTATAGGTTTGTTAATCTTGTAACGAAATATGTTAATTAACATTTGTAAGATAACATCCTATCCAAGAAAATGTTAGTATCTTTCGACCGTTTTTGAGATCTAAATTTTAGAGCGAGATTGATATGAAAAAGATCGTGTATTGTTTGTTACTTTTCCCCGTATTCCTAAAAGCACAAATTAATGAAAGTGATTCACTTAAACTGAAAGCCGATTTATCATTAACTGGTTTTTGGCAGGCTGGAAATGTAGATACGTTTATTTTTAGAGCAAAATCGGAAGTAGCGTTTACACCATTTAGAAAGTGGGCTTTTAAAACGAAAAACTCCTATGTATACCAAGAGTTTGGAAAGGAAAAGGCTGATGAAGATATTCTGAGTCTTAATTTTTTATATCTGAATCCTGAACGAAAATTTTATCCTTTAGCACTTGCCTTTGTGAGTACCAATTTCCGTAGAGAAATCGATTTGCGCTACCTTGTTGGTGGCGGTGTTACGTATCAAATTCTAACACATAAAAAACATTGGTTAAAAGTTTCGCTTACGAGCGAATACGAGTATACTAGCTTTTCTATGACCGATTTTAATTATGATGAATTTGATGGAAGCGGCACGATAAATACACTACGCGGAACACTTTGGATCAACGGAAAGTATCATCTATTTAAAGATAAAATCATTCTAAGTCATGAAAGTTATTTTCAACCTTCATTGCGATATGGCAATAATTTTCGCTGGCGCGCAGATATTGGTGTCGAATTGCCTATTTGGAAGTTTTTAAATTTTAAAGTGAATTATTTACATACGTTTGAAAGTGTTGTCATTGCCGATCAAAAGCAAGAAGATCAGTTTTTGACTTTTGGATTCACGTTGAAAAGTTATTAGTTTTGGTATTGGGTATTGGGTATTGGGTATTGGGTATTGGGTATTGGGTCTCTTCGTTTTTGGGTTGATGGAAAAATATCTAATTCTCAAATCGAGCATTATTGAAATAGAAATAGTTTTTATTGAAAACACTTAGTGTAGCTATCGAGATTCAATTGAAATATAGGTTTTATTTATGTTCTAGACTGCGTTCGAACTGACACTATTTTTTCTGTTTTTTCCGCATTTCACTTCTTCGCATTGGCATGGAATCTACTTTATTGAAGAGTTTAGTTGTAGTCAAAACGTTGGTTTGTTGTAGCTTCACGCCGCCATCCAAACCTATGAGGATAACTTCGAATTCCTTTTTATCATTTACGACTTTTGAAAGTTTTCCATGAAGTTTTCCAACATTATTCAACGTTACATCTTTATAATTTATAAATGTAAAATCTTCTTGAATGATTGTGTATACCACAAATTTACGTGCTATCATTTCACTCGCTGCATTCTTTATGTGAGTAAGTTGCGCTTGAAACTGTTTGGATTCGGGATAGGTCGTTTTTACAATGAGAATTCTATGTTCCCATTGGTGTTGTTTTAAATCTTGTGCGCTCAACTTAGCAAATGACAAACTCATGATAATGATAAAAATGATTCTATTATTTAGTATCCTGCTTTTCATTGTAATGAGTTGTTACTTTTTACCGTATTTAGTGAAATCATAAAACATTGTATCTGTATGTACTTGCCAACGATCATTCAAATATTTCACATAGCATGAACCTTCGTAGCTTTCCAATGGTTTTTGTGACTTGATATAATAATCTTCGTGAAATGGTGTTCGTTTCGGATTAATGATTTTATAGTTTATTTTATAATAATCATCAATCGGAATGACATCTTTAATTTCTATAGCGCCGTGAGCTACTGTTTTTAAAATCACCGATTCAATCTCGTCATTATTAGATCGAGTAGTTCCTTTTATAAAAATATCAGACTTTGCTAATAATTCTATTTTGTAGGTTTTATTGTTGCGAGATGTATCAATCAATTTCAGTTTTACATATCCGTTTTTTTCAAGATTTTTATAGTTCGTGTAATTAGGCTGATTTATTTCTTCAACAAATGAATATCTTTTATAAATTGAAACAATATCGTCCGTAAACATAATTTCGTTTACAAATTTTTCTGCGGAAGCGTTTACAAATTTATGCTGTGAAACGCATGAAACGACACACATCAAAATTAAAATATAGTAATATTTAATTCGCATACATTCAGTGTTAGTCAATTCGAACTAGTTCACGAAATTCTTGATTATTGAAGTCGCCTCCAATAAATAACCTGTCTGTTTCTTTGGTTTTTCCTTTGGCTATAAAAAGATTAAAAGACTCTGAATCTCCATACGGATCTTCACCTTTTCCCCTAAAAAATATAACATGAGGATTTCCGTGAATCGTAGTCAACAAAAAAGGAACCTTCATCTCTTTTTCTTTTTCAGGATAAGTCAGAAAACCTGCATGATATATTGGATATTTTGACAATTCTTCAAGAAACATTTCGGGTATTAAACTTAACGCAGACACATCTTTTTGAAAAGCAATCTGAAAGTTTTTCTCTTCATTTTTCCAAGTACCATCAATAGCACTTGCCACTACGTTTTCTTTGTTGTACGTATATGTAAGAGCTGGTTCAGTTTGACTGTATGTGTTTAGCACAAATGCTAACAGAAATAAAAGAGTCACTGATTTTCTCATGGCTTTGATGGTTTTAAAGTATTTCCTAAAGTTATTAAGAATATTCAGTAAAATCGAGCATCCGACTTTATTTTCTCAATTCCTCAATGATTTCAGTGCTTACCCAATAAATATCCTGATTGCTGGTGTAGAAGAAATACTTACCATCGGCAGAAACAAATGGACACAACTCATGACCTTTTGTGTTTATTTTGTCTCCCATGTTCTTCGATTTTGTCCAAGTTCCATCAGCATTTTTAAAACTAATGTACAAGTCGCCTCTTCCCAATCCTTCTGGACGATTTGCACAAAAAATGATATATTTTTCTTTTGGATCAATAAAGACATCGGCTTCATAATATTTTGTGTTGATGGCTTCACTCAATACGACAGCTTTTTGAAACTTTCCGTCTATGTATTTTGAAGAATAAATATCAAAACTTTGCCCTCTGTTCGCTGAATTTCTTTTGTTTGACGAAAAATACATCGTTCCATTTTCTGTAAATGAAATATAGTATTCATCATTTTTTGTGTTGATATTTGAACCTGCATTGATCGGTTCAGACCACTTTCCTCCTATTTTTTCTACATACCAAATATCGTGATCATTTTTAGCACTTTTCCCATCTAGTGAACGCTGCGAGATAAAATACAATCGCTTTTCATCTGGAGATAAAAACGGATCGTTGAAGCCAAATTTTTTATTTGATAAGATCGTTTTTGGTTTCGTCCATTTATTTTTTACAAGTTCCGTATATCGAATTTCTGTATTTCCTCCAACATCAACTCCATAGTAAAATGCTGTCGCAGCTTTGTTAAATACAGAACCAAATTCGTATTCTGTTTTTTTAGAAATTAAATCGGGCGCAAATACTTCTGGCGTTATTGATGGTGGTTTTTGTTTTAGATATTTTAAGTCGTTTTGTGCATATCCTACAAAAGAAATAAGCAGTATAAAAAGTAGACACTTGGTTCGTATATACATCGTATTTTGTTTTTGATTGATGATGAAAGCTATATGAATATGAACTAAAAACAAAACCTTTTATTGCTTTTAACATTCTTATAATCAACTATTTTTCATCAAAAAAGCCTTTCACAATGGAAAGGCTTTTAAGTATTTTATGAATGGTTATTTTATTTCTTTACAAATTTCTTTGTTAAGATTTCATCACCATCATTGATTTGTAAAATGTACATTCCGGCTTTTAAGTCGCTTACATTAAGTGTTTTATTGCTCAATGTTCCTACTTTTACAACTTGTCCTAACATCGAATGAATTTGGTACGAAGCGTTTTCATTTGCAAAAATACGTACTTGCAATTCATTGATTGTTGGGTTTGGATATACTGTAAAGTCTTCTTCAATCAACAAGTCATCTTCTTCAGGAGCTGCTGATAGTAAAGTGATATCTGATTTTCTTGCTTGTTCGGTAGCTCTTGAAGAACCGTTTACAATTCCTGTAATGGTTACTTGATCAATATAAATTTGATCGGCATTTGCAGAAGCATCGCATTGGAATCTAAAGCTAGCATCATTGACAAAGTTATAGTTTGCTTTGCTTAATGTTACTTTTGAAGAATAGAAGTTGTTGTTCTCAAAATCAGTTCCTCTAGCATACGCACGTACTGTTTGCCATCCTGAACCATCGTTGTAACGCAACCAAAAATCTTCTCCAGATTCCATACTATACGAATAGAAATAGAACTCTACTTCTACTTCATCATATGCAGAAACATTCACATCATTTAATGTCATTGAAGATGCTGTACCTGAATTGTCTCGAATACGAATTGAATAGCTTCCTTCATACGATCGACTTCCTGAGTAACGGTAGCAATCGCCGCCGCCATCAATCCAACCGTCCATTCCAGATTCAAAGAAACCTTCGTGTAAAACAGTAGATCCAGCTGGTGTTCCGCCAGTGTTTCCACCGCCATCTATAGTATGTGAACCTAAGTTGTTGCTTGTATCTGTTGAAAATTCTTCCCACTCCGCTTCTGTGTAGCTTGTGTTTGGACTTGTGATGCTTGATTTTCTTCGTAAGGTTACATTTTGTGCAAAGTTTGAACTTCCGCCATTGTAGTTTCCAATAACGTCAATTAAAACGTTGTTTTTGAATAATCCTACAGGATCGTTTCCGTTAAAGGTTACAATTCCGCTTCCAGTAGTTATATCAGCTTGATTTGTAATAGCAGAATTTGCAGAACTATTCGCTATTACAAATACATCACCATTACTTAATGTTCCTGATAATGCATATGCAGATGACCAACTTCCTGCGCCATTTGTTTGTTTTTTAAGAGAATAGCTTGATAAATTCACGTTACTTCCTGTGAAATTAGCAATTTCTAAAGCTTTATTATTAGAAGAACCTTCAATATATTCTGAGAAAAATAATTCGTCTGTACTTCCATTTCCTGGGTTTCCGCCACCATCACCTGGATCAGGATTTCCGCCACCATTTCCAAACTTATCTTCAGCTTGTGGTCCGCCCCAAATTTGAGTTGCAAATGCAGGATTATCAATAAAAGGGTTTCTATTTCCTTGAATTCCCGCTAAAACATCATTACGATTAGCTTCAAAAGTAGATACTGGATCTTCTGCATTCCACTGTAAAAATAAATCAATCATGTTATTATCAATGCTGATAGAAGTTCCTGATCCAACATTTACAGGCAAACATTGGTTTCCGTAACGAACATACATAAACATAATAATACGTGCTACATCACCTTTCCATTCATCTCCAGGATACCAATCTCCATTTGAGTTGATGAATCCAGCCGCACCAGTTCCTGTACCAAATTTACGGTTATTACGTGTAGAGTTTTGTTGAAAATCACAGGGACGTAAATTATGCGCATCTGCTCCTGGTCCCGAAGTTCCAAGATCTGGATTTGCTAATGATTTTGCAAAAACATGTTCTCTGTTCCAATCGCCAACGCTTCCTCCATTGTCAAATTTTCCACGAGTTCTGTCGGTTTTTACATTTCCATCATTGTCATTATGACCGTAAATTAAAATTACCTCATTGCTATTACTTGGATTTAAATCCGATTGTTGTAAAGCATTCCAAACACCAGGCGTATAGGATAAAAAGTTCGTATGCGTAGCAATAATTTTAGTGGCAAGTTCATCCTTTAAATTATTTCCTGTTTGAGACAAATTGACATCACTGTAATACGATGGAACTTGTGCATACGCAGTGATACTAACGGCTAAAAATAGCCAGAGTAAAAGTTTTTTCATGTACTGTATTTTAGGTTGAGTTTATTAATTGGAAACTATGTGCAGCACATTTTTACGTTACAACAAATAAATTATCATAATTATCAAAGAAAAAACGCCTTAGTTCCCTAAGGAAGTAAGACGTTTTGAGTTATCATTTTATTTGATAATATATAGTATTATTATTCGCTATTTTTTGCAAAAATATCTGCTTCATAATTTCACTTTCTACATGCTAAAAATAGGTAGTTTCAAAAATTATACTCACAATTTAATGTTAAGAAATTGTTGGTTTTTTTTATAAAACGCATTTTTACGTTTATACCTTACTAATCAACTACTTAAACCGTACTTTTTATTCGTTTTTTAATTCAGAAACGAAGTTTTCAAAGTCTTTTACAAAGTCTACATATTTGTCTCCTGTAGCAGGCCCATTAAAACCTGTATGAATGCGTCGGACTTTTCCTTTTTTATCTATAAAAATTGTCGTCGGATATGATAGAACATGATTCAACATTGGCAATTTTTCTTGTGCTTTTTGCTTGTTAGAAGTTCCAAATTGTGCCAACAAAATTGGATACGGAATTTGCAATCGTTTTTGTAGTTTTTTGATGTTATTAAATGCTTTTTCTTTTGTCTTTGCATATTCAAAAGCTAAGGCAATAAATTGTACATCTGGATGTTGTTTTGCATAGGTTGAATAATAGGTAGATTCATCCAAACAGTTTGGACACCAAGTTCCCATAATTTGTATAATGCGAACTTTTCCTTGCATATTTTCATCTGTGAGAGAAATCATGTTTCCGCTGCTGTCTGGAAATGAAAAGTTGAATTCATCATAGCCTTCTTTGATGTATGTTAAGCTTTTCGCGTCTGGCAATTCATAAGTTTCATTTCGTTTTGCCGTAAAAGGTTCTTTCCAATGATTTCCAGATTGAAACTCGCCAATCATAGTACTATCAGTGACTTTGGCTGTAAATAAAAATGCATGTGCGCCATCAAACGTAGATAATTGCAATTGATCACCATTCAGTGTTCCTTCCAAATAACGATAATCGCCTGTCGTAGTTCTAAACGTTCCTGTAACTGTATTTCCGTTTTGCTGGAAGATTCCTTTGGCAATATAACGATCGGCTGCTACTTCTGGACTGAACACTGTTTCCCAATTTCCTGAAATTGTAGCTTTTGCTTCGCCTTTTGCATTCGGAAAGCGCTTGGTTTCTCCAAAAGTTGCCGTAAACGGAACATATCTATCCAACGAGACTTTTTCAAATTGTCCATGAATTGTATTTGCATCTGTAAACTTTCCTTTTAAGACACCTTCGTAAACGTCCATTTTTATGGTGATAGAATCCTCTTTGATGGTAATATCTCTTATTGGAATTTGCTCTTCTGCATTGTGAATTTCAATTCCTTTTGCGGTTGTTGTGAAGATAAATGGTAGTTCTTTCGCATCTTGAACCGTCAAAGTTACGCGCCAAGAACCATCTTTTAATGTATAAGCTTCTTTTTTAGTTTCTTTCTGTCCGCAAGAAATCACAAGGATTCCAAGGAATACTATATAAAGTTTGTGTAGGTTTTTCATGTTGAATGTCTAATCGTTGAATGATTGGTTCGTATAACCATCATCCAAATTACAATTAATATTTAATACCTTTCAAAAGATATACTAATTGACATCCAATTTCCGTTTTACACAAATAAATGTTCAAGTTTTATAATAAACTTTCATCGAGTCGTTTTTACATATTTAAAAAATCATACACTAATGAATATTCTACAAAAAATTTCAAGACGCATTATAAAAATATCTTTTGACGTTTCCGTGACTACTATTGAGTATTTCAGCGCTATGGATACATATCATCAAAAAGTTGATACGTTAAGGAAATTTGAAGACGGAACTTTAGGCAAAGAAATTGCTACTTGCCTGGATGCACATGAGTTGACATTGGTTCCCAAATATGAAAGTCACGACTTAAAACATGTTCTGTTGGATTATAAAATGACTGCCGAAGATGAAATTCGAATGCAAGCCTTTATGATTGGAAATGGTAATTATTCCATTCCTTCTTTCGCTATTTTCATTTTTGGCGCCTTTTTACTTCCTGAATTATGGATGATTTTTTATTCTGATTTTAAAAAAGGAAGCGCTACTATAAAAATTTCAAAATGGACTATTGAAACTCATGCACATCGTAATTTAAGTCAATTGAGAACCGAATTAGCACATACAACTGCTCCACAAAAAACAATATACACTATGAAAAAACTCACTAAATACGGAGCTTATGCTTCCATAGCAGCTGGAATCTTTGGAATGTTATTCTGTCTTCCTTTTTTATTTTCGTCTCATATGGCCGATTTGGTTGGTGCAGGATTTCCGTTTATCGGAGGCGCCATTTTAGTTGTTGGAGGACTTTTAACTTTATCCAACTTAGCGCTTCATAAAAAACCGCAGCAAATAGTACATGCTTAGAAAAATAGCGAATTCATAGTAGATCTCGATACTAATTTGTTTTACAAATTCACTCGATCAGACGTTTTGAAAATATTTAGTGAATTAATTTAAAATTCAAGATTCAACATTCAGTATTCAGTATTCAGTATTCAGTATTCAAAATAAAAAATCTAAAAGCGAAGCAATCTAATATCTAACAGCGTAAGCGGTCTAAAAGCAAAGCGGTCTAACAAAATGTCATTGCCAGAATTTTATTGAAACAGATTGTTTCGTCATACTTCCTCGCAATGACATCTCAAAAAAAGCTAATTCATAGTAGATCTCGATACTAATTTGTTTTACAAATTCA
>NZ_CANLEA010000015.1 GCF_947489565.1 uncultured Kordia sp.
CACTTTCAATTGCCAGAGAGTGATCATTTGGTATTTATCGCACATCACTTAATCATTGATGGTGTTTCATGGCGAATTTTACTAGAAGATTTCACCAATGTGTATAGCAGTTTTGTAGCAGGTGAAAAGATTCAATTACCAGCAAAAACGACTTCATACAAAGCTTGGGCCAAAGAACAACAAGCATATGTGGATAGCGGACAGCTTGAAGCAGAGCAGAAATATTGGTCTTCTGTATGCGAACTTCCAAGTAGTAGTTATTTACCAGAAACACTGGCTACAATAACTCAAATACAACTAGATTCAACGACCGATTTTGCACTTACAGCTTCACAAACAGAAAAGCTGCAAAGCTCAATCCATGTTGGATACAATACAAATGTAAACGATATCTTGCTGAGTAGTTTATCATTGAGTTTAGACGAAGTATTTTCCATAGATCGTTGTTTGATAGAACTCGAAGGACACGGACGCGAAGAATTAACAAGCGCAATAGATTTAAGTAGAACCGTAGGTTGGTTTACAAGTTTATATCCTTTTGAATTACAATCTAAAGGTACAAATGTTGACACCTTAATTACAACCAAAGAAGGACTCAGAAACATACCAAACCGCGGAATCGGCTATAGTATGTTGCAATACTTATCTGAGGATTTTAAAACTGGATATCGACCATTATTACTGTTCAATTACTTAGGAGATTTTGGTTCAGGCGTAGAAAGTACCGAAACAACAACTACTGAAGCATCTACGAGTTTTGAATATGGAAGTTATGACGTTGGAAATGATCGTTCTAAAAACAATATCAGTCATGTCGGATTAGAAGTCACGGGCATCATTGTTTCAGGAGAATTATCAATCAGTATTCGTTACAGTCAAGCACATTATACCACGAATCAGATTAAGCAATTAGAACAATCTTATAAAAAACATTTACAACAATATATACAAACACTATCCGACAAAAAAGAAGCCAGTTTAACACCAAGTGATCTTAGCTATTCAGCAGTTAGCATAGAAGAATTATCACAGCTAACAACAGAAACCGCAATTGCAGATATCTATGAATTATCACCGTTGCAAGAAGGAATGTATTATCATTGGCTGTCAAGCGAGCTGAACGAATTGTATTTCGAACAAATGTCGTATAGTGTTAATTCGCTAGAGATTCCAATTCCATATGTAAAAGCAGCCTATAATGAACTGATCGCTCGTTATGAAGTCTTAAGAACAGGCTTTAGAAATGATATTGGCGGAACTCCATTGCAGATTGTTCACAAGGATGTACAAGGAGATTTTCGTTATTATGAAGCCGCTAGCAGTGAGATCAGCATAGAGGAATTAAAGCAACAAGATCGAAAAGAAGGTTTTGACTTAAGTGCTTCCTCACTGATGCGTTTACAAATCTACAAAACTGAAAAAGGAAGCTATGAATTCTTGTGGAGTCACCATCATATCTTAATCGATGGTTGGTGTATGAGTATTTTGATCAATGATTTTTACGAACTCATTCGCTCAAAAGTATCTGGAAAACCAGCCGATTTACCAAAAGTGCTTCCATATTCTCGCTACATCAATTGGCTTAGAGGAATAGACAAACAAAGCTCGCTGAACTATTGGAACAATATCTTATCAGGATACGAAGGCATCACACGTTTGCCAATGGACAAGCAAGCGGTATCAGAGGAATATCAACAATCACATATAGATTTAGAGATTTCTCAGGAAATATACACTTCATTAAAAGCGGTTTGTGCAGAATACGGATTCACACAAAATACACTCATACAAGGAGTTTGGAGTTATTTACTCTCACGTTATACACAACGTAACGATGTGGTATATGGTTCTGTAGTTTCTGGTCGTCCATCTGATTTAGAAGGTGTGGAAACCATGGTTGGACTGTTTATCAATACGATTCCAGTACGAGTGGAATTGAACGAAGAAGACACCGTTACAAGTGTACTCAAACGCATTCAAGAAGGTACCATTAGCAGCAACGGACATCATTATTTGAATCTATCAGAAATACAATCGTTTACCAAAACAGGTCGTCATTTGATAGATCACATTTTAATGTTTGGAAACTATTTGGTGGAAGAATCACGTGTGTCAGAAGTCGCTTCAGCAGAAGAAAGCGATACTGTAGAGATGGAAGTGAGTTCGTTTGAATCGTATGAAAGAACGAATTACAATTTCTACATTCAAGTTGCTCCAGATGCATCTTTAAGCTTCCGTTTTGTATACAACGAAGCCCTATACAGCACTGAATACATTCAGCGATTATCAGAGAACTTCAATACGTTGTTAACATCGTTTGTCACAAAACCAGAAGCACAATTAAGCAAATTAGCGTATGTATCTCCAGAAGAAGAATCATTATTGCTAAACACATATGCAAGTGATGATACGAATTACACAACTGAAGGCACAATTTTAGATCGTTTTGAGGAAATAGCAACACAGTATCCAACTCATACCGCAGTTGTATTTGAAGGAGAAACACTGAGTTATCAAGAATTAGACGAACAATCAAATCAATTAGCACATTATTTACGATCAGAACACAATATTGGCACAGAAGATTTAGTAGGAATTCTATTAGACAGAAGTCAATGGATGATCGTGTCCATCTTGGGAATCCTAAAAACAGGCGCGGCTTATGTTCCTATTGATCCAAATTATCCGGAAGCGCGTAAGGAATATATTTTAGAAGAAACAAAAGCCAAACTCTTGATTACGAGTACGGACTATATGTTTGACATTTATTATTTTGAAGAAACCATTTTTGCGATTGATGTCGAAATAGATTTCCTTGAAATGTCTCCTCAAAAACTAGATGTACACATTGCGGAAGAAAGTTTGGCATACATACTCTATACTTCAGGATCTACAGGGAAACCTAAAGGCGGAATGATTACGCACAAAGCTGCACTCAATACAGCATTGGCAGAGAAAGAAACCTTTCAAATTAGCGAAAAAGAACGTTGTTTACAGTTTGCTTCGTTCTCTTTTGATGCGTCCGTTTGGGAAAGCTTTTTAGCATTACTTTCTGGTGCTTCGTTATACATTACGACTGAAGATGTCCGAAAAAATCCAGAGCGATTACTTTCTTATATGCTCGAAAATGAAATTACGGTCGCCACATTGCCGCCATCGTATTTACGATTAATCGAAGTAAGCAAACTCAGAACATTAAACATTTTAATTACCGCGGGAGAACAAATCAATTACGAAGATATTGCAGGATTTGAAACTATTGGAACCTATTACAATGCCTATGGATTAACAGAAACGAGTATTTGCTCTTCCATTCATAAAGTAGCTGTTGAAGCGTATCAGCAAACTGGACCAATTTCTATTGGAAATCCAATTCGAAACATGTCATATTATGTATTGCAAGATGATATTTTGTGTCCAATTGGTGTTGCAGGAGAATTGTGCATAAGCGGAATTGGTTTGGCAAAAGGCTATCATAATAACGAACAATTGACCGCAGAAAAATTTGTAGAAAATCCTTTTGTAGCTGGCGAACGCATGTATAAAACGGGCGATTTGGTACGATGGCTTTCTGATGGAACGATTGAATTTTTAGGTAGAATTGACGATCAAGTGAAATTGCGTGGATATCGAATTGAATTAGGCGCCATTGAAAACAGTTTGATCAATCACAAAGAGATTCGCGAAAGTGTTGTATTGGTTCGAGAATTAGCAGGACAACAAGAATTGATTGGTTATTATGTGTCTGATAATGAATTAGAAACAGCTGAATTGCGTTCGCATGTTGGAACAAACTTACCACAATACATGTTGCCGTCATATTTTGTGCATTTAAAACAAATGCCATTAACCGCAAATGGTAAAATAGCGAAAAAGGAATTGCCAAATCCGGAAATAATAACATCAAGTGAAACAGCATCTTTCCGAGCTGCTGAAACAGATCTGGAAAAACAAGTGGTTGCTATTTGGGAAGAAATTCTAGGCAGAGAACATATTGGCTTGGATGATGATTTCTTTGTTTTGGGCGGACATAGTTTACGTGCGACTCGCTTATTAAATAAATACCACAAAGAATTTGAAATACGTTTAGAATTGAGCGATTTATTTTCAGCAACGACGGTTGCTTCACAAGTCGAATTGCTGTCTTCATCTGCAAATGAAAGCTATGAGGAAATTCCAGAATTGGAAGCACAAGAAGACTATGCAGTATCGTCAGGTCAGCATCGTTTGTGGATATTAAGTCAATTCAAAGAAGGTTCGTTGGCGTACCACATGCCAAGTTTTGTATATCTGGAAGGAAATCATAATGTTGTAAACTTTCAAAAAGCAGTACATGCGGTTGTTGAACGACATGAAATACTACGAACGGTATTCAAACAACAATCTTCAGGAGAAGTTCGTCAGCGCATCATTCCAAAAGAAAACTACAACTTTACAATCGATGTAGAAGATTTTAGCAGTCATGAAAACAGTGAAACAGCTTTTGAAAACTACAGAAAACAAGATGCCCAACTCGCTTTTGACCTAGAAAATGGTCCTTTATTTAGATGTAGTTTGATTCAACTATCAGACAAACACTATGCATTTTATTACAACCTGCATCATATCATCAGTGATGGTTGGTCAATGGATGTGCTTCGAAATGATGTCATGAAATACTATCAACAGTATCAACAAGGATTGGCAACAAATCTAGAACCATTACGCATTCAATACAAAGATTACAGTCAATGGCAATTACAGCAAAGTGAATCTGAAATACAAAAATCAGCTCAAAGCTATTGGAAAGAAAAATATCAAGGTGAACTTCCTATATTGAATTTGCCAGTCACCAAATTACGTCCAAAAGTAAAAACATACAATGGACGAGTATTAGAATCGATCATTTCAAATGATACATATAATGCCGTACAAAACTTTGTTTCAGAACACGGCGGAAGTACGTTTATGGTGCTTTTATCAAGTTGGCAAGCTATATTTTACCGTTATTCTGGTTTAAGAGATCAAATTATAGGAACGCCAACTTCTGGGCGAATGCACAAAGAATTGGAGAATCAAATCGGGTTCTATATCAATACCTTGGCATTACGAAATACACTGGAAGAAGGCGACACATATGTTACATTTTATGAACGTGTTACACAAAATACACTCGAAAGTTTTAACCATCAGGCGTATCCTTTTGATCGTTTAGTGGAAGATTTAGCGCTGAATTATGATACGAGTCGTAGCGCTTTGTTTGATGTATTACTTACGTTGAATCAGGTAGATGAAGCTTCTGAAGAAATAGAAAATACAGAAACGATCATAGAAGCAGGACAAACGATGACAAAGTTTGATATTGAAATTTCATTTCATGAAACGGAAGGTCAATTGTCATACGTGTTTATCTACAATGAAGATGTATACGATAAAGTAGTAATGAAGCAACTCATGAAGCATTATGAGGAATTATTATCTAAGATAGTTGTCGATTCAGTCACCAATATTGATCATATAACATACCTAAATAATGCCGAAAAAGAAGCGTTCGTAGAAAATATAGTTTCTCTAGAAACAGAAGATAATTTACTGTCTAATTTTCAAGCGAATGTTGCAAAAACTCCTGAAAATATAGCTGTAATTTTTGACGAAATCACGCTGACGTATCAAGAATTGGATCGACTGTCGAATCAATTTGCACACTATCTAATCAATACATATCAAGTTGCTTCAGAAGAATTAATTGCATTGAAATTAGAGCGAACCGAATGGATGATCATTTCCATATTAGGAGTTTTAAAATCAGGAGCTGCGTATGTGCCGATTGATCCAAACTATCCGCAAGAGCGAATTACATACATAGAAGCAGATATCAATTGCAAAGTTAGCATCGATGAAGCAGAATTGACCAAGTTTAGAGAAAATCAACACACATATGCCCAAACAGCAGTACCAGTAAGTATTGCAGCAAACAATTTGGCATATGTCATTTATACGTCAGGATCTACCGGGAAACCAAAAGGCGTGATGATTGCGCATAAAAACGCCGTAAGCATGCTACAATGGGCACAAAAGGAATTTGCAAAAACTGCTTTTGACGTCATGTATTATGTGACTTCCTATTGTTTTGATTTGTCTATTTACGAAATGTTTTATCCGTTAAGCACAGGGAAAAGCATTCGTATGTTAGAAAATGGATTGGAAATTCCAAACTATCTAGAAACAGACAAAAACATCGCAATTAATACGGTTCCAAGCGTGATTGAAACCTTGATTTCACAACAAGTAAATTGGGAAAACGTAGTTACCATAAATATGGCAGGCGAACCAATTCCACAACATGTTTCAAATGCTTTACCTTTTGATCGTATTGAAGTTAGAAATCTATACGGACCTTCGGAAGATACGACGTATAGTAGTTGTTATCGTATAGAAAAAACATTTGATTTTGATGCAATTCCTATCGGGAAACCAATTGATCAAACACACTTTTACATTCTATCAGAAGAAATGCAATTGCAACCCGATTATGTAGAAGGAGAATTGTATATAGAAGGTGCGGGACTTGCCAAAGGATACCTAAACAAAGAAGCATTAACCCAAGAAAGATTCATTCCAAATCCATTCAAAAGAGGAACACTTTTATACAAAACGGGAGATATTGTAAGACGTTTACAAGATGGTAATATTGTGTACAGAAGACGCTCTGATCATCAAATAAAATTGAGAGGTTACCGAATTGAATTGGGAGAAATAGAACAAGTAATTCAGAAGTTTTCGGCCATAAATCAAGTGGTTACGGTAGTGAAGCAACTCAATAATGAACCAAGTTTAACGGCTTATATTACTTCAGATGATACTATTGACAAAGCGCTCTTGCGAAGTTTTATTTCGGAAAGACTGCCAGAATATATGGTACCATCTTTCTACATGCAATTGGATGAATTGCCAAGAAACGCCAATGGAAAAATTGATCGAAAAAATCTTCCAGAAATTGACGATTCTGCAATTGTGAGAAATGTGTACGTTGCTCCAGAAAGTGAAGTACAGAAAAAACTTGTGACACTTTGGGAAGAACTCTTAGCAGTAGACAAGATTGGTATTGAAGATGATTTCTTTGAATTGGGTGGAAATAGTATCAAAGCAATGCAGTTAATCACCAATGTACAAGAACTTTTTCAAGTAACTATTGATATTGCAAATGTATTCCTCAATCCAAACATTACGCAATTGGCCACTGAAATTGAGAAATCATTATGGTATCAAGACTCTTTTGATGAAGATGAAATTATAGACTCAGAAATAATATAAAAAAACATAAAATGGAAGTATATTTAAAATTAAACGTTGTATTAGAAGCCTTAATTGATCGATGGTATGCCTGGTCACACTTGGTATCGCCAGCTACGGCAGCCATGAATATCAAAGACCGACATTTAAAAATAATGCAGTCGTACATCAGAAACCCAAAAATACATGCAGCAGCGGTTAAAAAACCTGAAATGTTAGGCGGACCTTTTATTGATTATGATGGCGGACGTGTAGAAGAAATCAAAGCGCTATTTGAGGAAACCAAAGAAAAAAGAGCACCAATGCTTGAACTTTGTGAAGCAATTAGTCAACTGAATACTACCTTGCAAACCGAAGCTACAGGGTTTTCATTAAATGCTTTATATGACAAAGTACCAGAACCACTCAAAGGATATGTAGAATTGTATTATGACTTAAATAATCATCCAAATTTCAGGTTCTTTGAAAGTTTATTATACCAAAGTGAATATTATGATGAAAGTACACAATCTGTGTCTTTACAGTTGATTGATGCAGATGATTCTCGCTCGTTTGTATTAAGCACACCAAGATTGGATGATGAAGATATGATTCATTTAAACATTCCTTTTAAGGAAAACGTGATTGAAGAACTCTTTAAAATGAAGCGAATTGCAGGTTCGTATGAAACTATCAAGGAAAAACTCAACATTCCAGCGGATAAAGAAGAACTATTCAAAAGCTTTTTTACGACAGAAGCACCTAAAAAATATGAACCGTATACAGGAAACGGAATTCGCACACGTTATTTTGGACATGCCTGCGTATTGGTAGAAACGAATGAAGTATCGATCTTAGTAGATCCTGTAATTAGTTATGACGGTTACGAATCGGATGTGAACAGATATACCATCAACGATCTTCCTGAAGAAATAGACTATGTATTAATTACGCACAATCATCAAGATCATATTTTGTTGGAAACCTTATTGCAACTGCGACATTCTATCAAAAATATCATTGTTCCTTCTTGCGGAAAAGGAAACTTACAAGATCCAGGACTAAAACTAATGTTTCAAAATATCGGATTCCACAATATTATAGAACTAGATGATATGGAGTCAATTACGTTAGATAAATGTACCATTACAGGATTGCCATTTTTAGGAGAACATTCTGATTTAGATGTACGAAGCAAACTCTGTTATCACATCAAATTACACAATGACTTCCGAGTGTTATTTGCTGCGGATTCGTGTAATGTAGAACCAAGAGTTTACGAACGTGTACAAAAACTGGTAGGAAATGCAGATGTGATATTTTTAGGAATGGAATGTGACGGTGCGCCGTTATCATGGTTGTACGGTCCGTTAATGCCAGAAAAATTACCGCGCGATCAAGACAATTCCAGACGTTTGGCCGGTTGTAATTACGAACAAGCTAGAAAATTCATCAATATCTTCAATCCAAAAGATGTATTTGTATATGCGATGGGACTCGAACCTTGGTTAGAATTCATCAGTTCTTTAAAATATACAGACGAATCACGTCCTATTGTCGAATCAAATCGTTTGCTCGATGATTGCAATCAAAGAGAAATGGTAGCTGAACGATTATTTGGAGAAAAAACAATTGAATACTAATCAATAATTTCTAGGGAGAAACCAAGAAGAATTTACATAAAATAACTAAAAATATTTCTACACAAACGTGGAGTATTACAATCTCGATTATCGAGTTAATTCATCATTAAAGCATACGTGGAAAACATAACAAATATACTTTCTGAATTACAAAAAGAAGATATCAGGCTCAAACTAAAAGGTGATGATATACAGGTGATTGCACTAAAGAAAAAACTAGCGCCAGATACCATTCGCAAAATAAAAGCGAACAAACAAGCATTGATCAATCATCTAAAAAAAGTAGAAGAATCCAAAAAAATATTAAACATTCCGAAGCTTGAAACGCAAGAAAATTATCCACTTTCTCCGGGACAGCAACGTATTTGGATTCTTAGTCAATTTAAAGAAGGAATGTTGGCATACCACATGCCGCAATATGAATATTTATCAGGAGAAATTAACCTTACAAACTTTCGTCGTGCAGTAGCAGCCGTTATTGCGCGTCACGAAATACTAAGAACGGTTTTTAAGCAAGATGAAAATGGTATCGTACGACAGTGGGTTCTTCCCGTAAACGAATGTTCGTGCGAGTTGGGATATATAGATTTTACTACTGAAACATGTCCAGAAAAAGTGTTTGAAACCTACAGGATTATTGAAGCAAATCAGCCATTTAAACTTGAGGAAGGTCCATTATACAGAGGAAGTGTCATTAAACTGTCAGAGTCAAATTTTGTATTCTACTTAAACATACATCACATCATTGGCGATGCGTGGTCGTTAAAAGTACTGCGAGATGAAATTATGAGCTATTACCAACATTATCAATTTGAAACGCCTTTGCAAATAACACCGTTGCGAATTCATTACAAAGACTATAGTGCATGGCAAATTTCATTGCAAGAAACGGAGCGTTACAAATTACATCAAACCTATTGGAAAGAAATTTTTAAAGGTGAAATTCCGGTATTCAATCTTCCCACACGAAAAAAACGTCCAAAACTAAAAACCTACAATGGTACAGGTTGGGAAGCAACAATTCCAACAACATTGCACAACGCGGTTCAAAAATTTACAAAAGAGCAGGGCGGAAGTGCATTCATGGTGTTATTAGCTGCTTGGAATGCCATTTGTTATCGCTACACGTCAGCAAAAGATCAAATTATAGGAACGCCAGTTTCTGGTAGAGTACATAAAGAATTGGAAAATCAAATTGGTTTTTATATCAATACTTTAGCATTGCGAAATACGATTGAAGATACTGATACTTTTCAAACACTATACAAACGCGTCAAAGAAAATACACTAGAAGCATACAATCATCAAGAATATCCTTTTGACAAATTGATTGATGATGTATCGTTAAGTTATGATTCAAGTCGAAGTACCTTATTTGATGTGCTTTTTACGGTGCATCAAGCAGAAGAGGCTTTGCAAACTTCACAAAACACGACGGAAATAGAAGAAATATACTCAATTTCCATAAAGTTTGATGTTGAATTTGCCTTTCATCAAGCAGAAGATCAACTACGTTACTCGTTTTTATATAACGAAGATGTATATGATGCTATCACAATGCGTCAATTAATACAACATTATTTTCAATTTCTTGAAAAAGTATTGGCAACACCTACAGCGGAAATTCGTAAAATTGACTATTTAACGGAAACAGAAAAAATCGTTTTATTAGAAGATTTTAAAGGCGAAGTAGTTTCGTATGATCAATCGGAAACGCTTATTTCGTTATTTCAAAAGCAAGTTGCTAAAACACCGAAAAACACTGCGGTTGTATTCAATGATATTCAACTCACATACGAAGAATTAGATGCTGTATCCAATCAACTAGCACAGTATTTAGTGGAAACGTATCAAATCAAAGCAGACGAATTAATTTCCTTAAAATTAGCGCGTAGTGAATGGATGATTATTACGATTCTGGCAGTATTAAAAACAGGTGGAGCGTATGTGCCTATTGATCCTAACTATCCGCAAGAGCGCATTCAATATATAGAAAACGATACAAATTGTAAGTTGAGTATTGATGCTGCGGAATTGGAACGTTTTAGAGCAGTGCAAGCGAATTATTCGGAAACCTACGCAGGTATTCATCCAAAACCAACCGATTTAGCCTATATCATTTACACTTCGGGATCTACAGGGAAACCGAAAGGAGTAATGATTGAGCATCGTTCTATCAGTAACTATCTGCAATTCAATACAAAAGTCTATGGTTTTAATGCCGATGATGTTACTCTATTGGTGTCTACGTATTGTTTTGACATTTCTCTAAACCAAATATTCAACACAATCCTTACGGGAGGAAAGCTGATTGTTTCAAAATTTGGCTATAATGAATTGAAGGAACTCATACACAAACATCAACTTACTTGGTTAGATGGAACTTCTTCCATGTCCGAATTTATTCCTGCTGAAAAATCATCATTACAAAAAATATTTCTCGGAGGCGAACCTTTAAAAGATACGGTTGTTGAAAAGTTTAAACACCAGCAATTGTACAATGGATACGGACCTACAGAATGTACGGTAACGACTTCCAGAGGAGAAATTCACAAAGGAAAACCCATTACGATTGGAAGTCCTGTACACAATGCGTCGTATTATGTCTTGCAAGATGAAACCTTATGTCCAATTGGTGTTGCAGGAGAATTGCACATTAGTGGAATTGGCTTGGCGCGCGGCTATCATAACAAACCTGAATTGACCGCAGAAAAATTTGTAGACAATCCTTTTGTACCTAGCGAACGTATGTATAAAACGGGCGATTTGGTACGATGGCTTCCAGATGGAACGATTGAATTTTTAGGAAGATTGGACGATCAAGTGAAACTGCGCGGCTATCGCATTGAATTAGGAGCCATAGAAAAGTGTCTCACATCTCATTCAGCGATACGTGAAAGTGTTGTGTTAGTGCGAGAATTGTCTGAGCAGCAAGAATTGATCGGTTATTACGTGTCTGATAATGAAATAGAAGCAGCTGAATTGCGCTCGCATCTAGCTACAAGTTTGCCACAATACATGTTGCCAGCGTATTATGTGCATTTAGAACACATGCCGTTAAATACCAATGGTAAAATTGCAAAGAAAGAACTTCCAAATCCTAAAATTGCAGATGCTAGAGAAGCGGAATCTTTTCGTGCGGCAGAAACGGACTTGGAAAAACAAGTAGTTGCTATTTGGGAAGAAATTTTAGGAAGAGAACATATTGGTTTGGATGATGATTTCTTTGTTTTGGGCGGACATAGCTTACGAGCAACTCGCTTATTAAATAAATATCATAAAGAATTTGAAGTACGCTTAGCATTGAGCGATTTATTTTCGTCAACAACAGTAGCTTCGCAAGTTGCATTGTTGTCTTCATCTGAAAATGAAAGTTATGAGGAAATTCCTGAATTGGAAGCGCAAGAAGACTATGCAGTATCTTCAGGTCAGCATCGTTTGTGGATATTAAGTCAGTTCAAAGAAGGTTCGTTAGCCTATCATATGCCAAGTTTTGTATATCTGGAAGGCGATTATGATATTGAACATTTTCAAAAAGCAGTACACGCGGTTGTAGAACGTCATGAAATACTACGTACGGTATTCAAGCAGCAATCTTCAGGAGAAGTGCGACAACGCATCATTCCAAAAGAAAATTACAATTTTACAATAGGTTTTGAAGACTTTCGCAATCACGCAGACAGTGAAATCGCTTTTGAAAACTACAGAAACGAAGATGCGCAACTCGCTTTTGACTTAGAAAATGGTCCATTATTCAGATGTAGTTTGATGCAACTTTCAGACAAACATTATGCATTCTATTACAATCTACATCATATCATTAGCGATGGTTGGTCTATGGAAGTGCTTAGAAATGATGTCATGAATTACTACCAACATTTCAATCAACAAGCAGCATTAGAGATAAAACCATTGCGAATTCAATACAAAGAATACAGTCAATGGCAGCAAGCACAACAAGCTGAACCATCATTTATAACACAAAAAGAATATTGGATCAGCCAGCTTTCGGGAGAATTACCATTATTAGATTTACCGACAACGAAACTGCGTCCAAAAGTAAAAACATTCAACGGATATGCACTAGGAGCGCAACTTCCAAAAGCACTTTACACGCGCATACAAGACTTTACAGCACAGTACGGCGGAAGTACATTTATGGTACTTTTATCAGGTTGGCAAGCTATTTTTTACCGTTATTCAGGATTGAGAGATCAAATTATTGGAACACCAACTTCTGGACGAATGCATAAAGAATTGGAAAATCAAATTGGATTTTACATCAATACCTTGGCATTGCGAAATACGGTGAAAGAAGACGATACGTACGCTACATTCTACGAACGTATCAAACAAAGTACACTGGAAAGTTTTAGTCATCAAACCTATCCTTTTGATCGTTTGGTGGAAGATTTAAACATACAATATGATACCAGCAGAAGCGCTTTATTTGATGCATTACTCAGTTATGACATTCTCAAAAATGGAGAAGAAGGCATCTCTTTTGGTACTGAAATTCAAGATTTCGGAGCAGCAGTTGTCAATTTTGATATCCGAATAGAAATACAAGATCAAGGAGATGAACTGAATTACAAACTCATCTTCAATCAAGATGTATACGATAAAGCATTAATGCAGCAGTTAATGCAACATTATGCGCAATTGCTCAACGCGCTTTTAACCAATGCAACAACCGCTATTGATACAATTGATTATTTACATGAAGATGAAAAATCAGCCTTATTAGAAGCTACCAGTGAAACGGAATCGTATGATACTTCGCAAACTGTAGTATCCTTATTTGCTTCGCAAGTACAAGCATTTTCAGAAAGAACGGCGCTTGTTCATGAAGGAAAGAGTTTTACGTACAAAGAATTGGACGAACTATCCAATCAGTTTGCGCACTATATAATAGAAACAAATACGATACAAGCGAACGATTTAATTGCGGTAAAATTAGATCATAATGAATGGCTGATTATTGTCATACTAGGAATTTTAAAAGCAGGCGCTGCATATGTGCCAATTGATCCAAACTATCCGCAAGAGCGTATCAATTATATAGAATCAGATACAAATTGCAAGCTAAGTATTGATGCTGATACTTTGGAACAATTCAAAACTCAACAGGAAGCATATCCTGAAACTCAGGTTGGAATTTACCCAAAACCAACCGATTTAGCATATATCATTTACACTTCAGGTTCTACAGGAAAGCCAAAAGGAGTCATGATAGCGCATCAAAACCTAAACCATTTATTCAGCAATGCCACTAAGAAATTGTTTGACTTTACAGAAAAAGATGTTTGGTGTTTATTTCATTCCTATTGTTTTGATTTCTCTGTTTGGGAAATCTTTGGCGCGATACTTTCTGGAGGAAAACTCGTGATTCTACCAAAAGCGCAGCGTGTCGATTATAAAAAACTAACTCAAGTATGCATTCAGGAAGGAGTTACGGTATTCAATCAAACACCAACTTCTTTTCAAGCATTGCAATCTAGTTTCATAGAAAATGCAGCAGCACTTAATATCCGCTATTTAATTTTTGGTGGAGAAAAGTTAGAAAATACTTTATTAAAAACGTGGAAACATCACTTTCCAACATGTCGTACCATAAATATGTATGGAATTACGGAAACTACGGTACACAATACATTTAAAGAACTCACGCTAACAGATGTCAATAGTAATGGAAGTACGATTGGACGATCAATTCCAGGGATTGACATACAAGTATTGGATGCGAACTTTGAACTTGTTCCTTTCGGAATTACAGGAGAAATGTATGTAAGTGGCGCAGGATTGGCAAAAGCATATTTAAACAGACCAGAAATCACAAAAGATCGATTTTTTGAAATATCAATCGGCAACAAAACAAGAAGGTATTACAGAACGGGCGACTTGGCAAAACGACTTCCCAATGGAGAACTTCAATATATTGGACGAATTGACGATCAAGTAAAAATTAGAGGTCATCGCATAGAAGTAGACGAAATTAATGTGGCACTAAATGCGCATAATGCCATCAAAGAATCCATTGTCATAGCACAAAAATCTTCCGTTCACGGCGCTATGGAATTGATAGCGTATTATGTATTGCAACCAAGCATTCAAGAAACGGACACTACCTTGCGTACATATCTTGCAAGTGTATTGCCAGAATATATGCTGCCTACATTTTTTATTCCTTTACAGCAGATGCCGCTGACGGTAAATGGTAAAATTCATAAAAAACAATTGCCAAAACCGAGTTCGGTAGCAATTCCGATTGTTGAAAATAACGAAATTGAAATTTCAGAGACGGGAAGACAAGTGGTGCAACTTTGGGAAGAAATATTACAAAAGAAAAACATTGGCTTGGATGATGATTTCTTTGAAATTGGCGGTTACAGTCTTACTGTGGCTTTAATGCTAAACAGACTCAAAGAAACGCTAGGTATTGAAATGCATATTGTAGATTTTTACGAAGAACCTACGATTGAAAACATTCTAAGTCACGCCGAACAAACGGAAGAAGCACAAGAAAATCATTCACGATTGCTCACCCTAACCAATGGGAATCATCAAAAAAGTATCTACTACTTGCCTTTATCACACGGAATAGGTTTGGTTTTTAAATCTTTGGCAAACTATCTAGGAGATGCATATAACAACTATACATTTCAAAGTTTAGGAATGCATGGCGATGAAGCTGTAGCTGAAACATTCCGAGAAGAAGCTGAGGTATATGCAGATCTTATCATCGAAAATTCACAACATACAGAAGCAATACTATTTGGATTCTCATTTGGAGGATACATAGGATATGAAACCGCAAAAATCTTAGATGAAAAAGGGTTTTCCAATTACAGACTAATCATCTTAGATGTAATTCCAGCATTTGAAAACATCATCGACAAAGACGGCGAATTGAAAAACTTAAAGGAATATGTGAAAGAATTTGGACAAGCTTTTGATCAAGATGTGGTGCAACGAAGCTTACGAATTGCAGAAAACAATTTACACATACTAACTGATAGTTATCAAGTTTCCGGAACCATCAAAAATGAAATCATTTGTGTACAAGCAACTAAGAATACAAAAGTACTCAATATGAACACTTGGGAGCCGTTTACAAAATCGTCTGTAGTTACGTTCCAACTAAGCTGTATACACGGAGAAATGATGGAAGAAGAGCACTTTAAATCACTAAAAAATATTCTTGATTCCTAAGTATATTTAAATATTATTTTTATATTGCTCAATATTCAAAATTAAACTTCATTCATGAAAAAAAGTAAAACTATTCTATCGCTACTGCTCGGTTTATGCTATTCGATAAGTGCTTTTTCACAAGACACAACTGTTGTTGAGGAAAAAGGAATTGATGAAAAAATTAATGACTTCTTTGTACCAATTACCGAAAAATGGGAAAGTATTGTACTTTGGGAAGTACCAGGGATAGAAATTCCTCTAGTAGTAGTTTTACTAGTACTTGGAGCTATATTTTTTACGGTAGCTTTTGGATTTATCAACTTTAGAAAAGTTCCTTTAGCAATAAATGTAGTAAGAGGAAAGTATGACGAATTAGATCATGCTTCAGCTGATGAAAAAGCGCAAGTGAATGTAGTTGATGGAGATATTCCTGATACGATTAGAGATGAAAGTGAAGGAGAGGTTTCTCATTTCCAGGCGCTTACAACAGCAGTTTCAGGAACAGTTGGTTTAGGAAATATTGCGGGTGTTGCTTTGGCAATTGCGATTGGAGGACCAGGAGCAACATTTTGGATGATTGTCTGTGGACTTTTTAGTATGGCGACTAAGTTTGTGGAATGTACACTTGGTGTAAAATATAGAGATGTAGGAGAAGATGGAGCTGTATATGGAGGACCAATGTATTACTTATCAAAAGGTCTTGCAGAAAGAAACATGAAAGGCTTTGGTAAAGTATTAGCGATTGTTTTTGCAGTATTATGTGTTGGAGCTTCTTTTGGAGGAGGAAACGCAGTACAATCAAATCAAGCAGCAGAACAGATCGCAAATGTTTTAGGAATTCAGGGTGGTTCTACAGGATTTATAATCGGAATTATATTTGCAATGGTAGTAGGAGTTGTTATTATTGGAGGAATTAAAAGAATTGCTTCTGTAACAGAAAAAATAGTACCATTCATGGCAGGTATTTATGCTTTAGCATGTTTGATCGTAATTTTTGCGAACATCTCATACATTGATGATGCTTTCGGATTAATTTTTGAAGGAGCCTTTACACCAGAAGCTGGACTCGGAGGTTTATTTGGAGTGTTAATTATAGGATTCAGAAGAGCAGTATTCTCTAACGAAGCAGGAGCTGGTTCTGCAGCAATTGCACACTCTGCTGTAAAAACAAAATATCCTGCTAGTGAAGGAATTGTAGCTTTACTAGAACCATTTATAGATACCGTACTTATTTGTACAATGACTGCCTTAGTAATTATATTCTACAACAGTGGAGATGTTTTTGCGTATGGTGGAGACGGATTAGGAACTGTAATTGTTGAAGGTCAAGCAGTAGGAGGTGTTAATTTAACCTCAATGGCTTTTGAATCTGTAATTCCTTGGTTCCCATATGTACTTGCAGTAGCAGTAGTATTATTTGCAATATCTACGATGATTTCTTGGTCATACTACGGTTTACAAGCTTGGAAATATGTTTTCGGAAGAGGAAAGAAAACAGAAATGGTATATAAAGTACTATTCCTATTATCAACAGTAGTTGGAGCTTCGATGTCTATGGGAGCAGTATTTGCTTTCTCTGATGCGATGATACTAGCATTAGTATTCCCTAATATGATAGGATTACTAATACTATTCCCGAAAGTAAGGGAAGAATTGACGCGATATATGACCGCGATAAAAAAGTCAAAAGAATAATAAATAATATAATCTAAATAAGAAATTACAATAACTATCTAATTCAATTAGGTAGTTATTGTAGTAATATAAAAGAACATAATTCTTTAAAAAATTAAATAGTTAGGCGAATATTTTTCCTACCTGTTTTATACGAAGCGTTTATGTTCAACGTTATCTAATAGTAAATCTATTTTAAACGAAGAGCGCCTATGTTTCTAAGTAAATAAGTAAAATCTAGATAAGATAATACCCTAAAAAACTATTTCAGGTTTGAGTCACACTTCGTGCTCTTAAATTTCCCCCTATTACATACATATAATATCAACAAAATGAATGTGTTGATATGAATCGATTTGCCTTATTCATCTAAGGTAAAACATGTGCAATTATGTTTTTAAAACAAAATTGTATGCAACGCATTGAAGACATACTGCTAAAATCAGTGATTGTTCTTCAATGATATAAAAATGGTGAAGCATACTAAAAAAGGAAGCTTCATAAACAGTATAGTAAAAAGAGAAATATGATTTTTTGTGGTATAAAAATAACGCATGACGGCGGTATAGCGCTTATAGAAAATAATGAACTTATTTTCAGTATAGAACTTGAAAAAGTAAATAATAATAACAGATATGCAGGAATTACGGATCTTTCCGAAATAGAAGAATTACTGCAATCAAAAGGATATGCCATAGATCAAATAGATCATTTCATCATTGATGGCTGGCATATTGATAGAACTCAAAATACAAAACCAGAACACTCTGTAATTGAAACGCAGTCGTCTGGAAAACCAATTTCACTTCCTGTTGCAACATACAATGAAGAAAGTCTCAAAGAAGACAACTTAAAAGCAACCATTTTTCCAAACGGATTACCTGTAAATAATAAAAACTATACCTACAGCAGCTACAAACATGTTGCAGGACATATACTAAGCGCGTATTGTGCAAGTCCTTTTGCAGCGAAAAAAGAAGATAGCTATGTATTGGTTTGGGATGGCGGACAATATCCACGATTGTATTATGTAAATGCCAATACGAAGAAGGTAGAAAACAAAGGAACACTCTTCTTTTTGACAGGAACCATCTATGGAATAATGGGACATTATTTTGGACCTTATAAGAAAAGTGAAGAAGAACGTCTAGAAGATCAACGACAAATGACGCTTAATGGTTTCTTTGGCGGATTGTCAATTGCAGGTAAAATAATGTCGTATATGGGCGAAGGGCAAATCAACCAAGAATTATTAAATGCTTTGCCTCGACTTTACAAAACGACTTTAGAAATCTCCTTATTCTTTGAGCATAAATTTTGTGCAGCCATCAAAGAATTCACAAAACATATGTCTTGTACAGATGCAGATGTATTACTTACAATACATACATTTTTAGAACATATGATCATCGAAAAACTAGCAGGGAAACTGAAAAAAGATGCATATGCAAAAGCGAATCTTTGTTTTGCGGGTGGTTCTGCTTTAAACATAAAATGGAACAGTGCCATAAGAGCTACAAACTTATTCAACGATGTATTTGTGCCACCATTCCCAAACGATTCCGGAAGTGCCATCGGAATGGCTTGTGCAGGAATGTGGGAACATACAACACATTCACATATTGAATGGCATCCGTATTTAGGACCAGATATAAAAGAGAGTGAAGTGCCAGAAGGTTGGACAGAAACAGCTTGTAATTTAGAAGATTTAGCAGCATTACTACATCATAAAAATGAACCTGTAGTATTTTTAAGCGGATGTGCCGAAATAGGTCCAAGAGCTTTAGGAAATCGAAGTCTAATCGCTGCTGCAACCTCGCCAAATATGAAGGCTTGTTTGAATATGGTCAAAAAACGCGAACCTTTTCGTCCAGTGGCTCCAATTTGTCTGTCGGAAGATGCTGAGACAGTATTTGATCCTGGTTGCGAAGATCCGTACATGCTATTTAATCATGATGTACGAGAAGATTGGAAAAATAAAGTGCCTACAATATGTCACGTTGATGGCTCTGCAAGGTTACAAACTGTAGGACCAGATTGCGCTTCAAAGGAAATTAGAAGTTTATTAGAAGCGTACAAAAAAATAAGTGGAATTCCATTGTTATGTAATACGAGTGCCAATTACAACGGAAAAGGCTTTTTTGCAGATGTAAAAACAGCGTGTGAATGGGGAAAACTAAACTATGTGTGGAATAATAACATCCTATACACAAAAATACAGCATCCTAATATTTTCCGAATTGATGAAGTATTGGAAAATAGTAATTCTTAAAAATAGTGTTTTAAAATATCAATAGTAGTTGTGTGAATATGAAGTCTCTATTAGATACATTATACAAATTAGGAGTTCGTTTAGAAATACAGGATAACGACCTAAAAATTAAAGCTCCACAAGGTGTAGTAACATCTTCTCATATACAAGAAATAAAAAAGTATAAAGAAGATTTAATTACATTATTGAGTGCTGAAAATACTTCAAAGATTCCCAAAGCTCCAACACAAGCTTTTTATCCTTTGACATCAGCTCAAAAACGTATTTGGATGCTGAGTCAATTCAACAATGCAAATACAGCTTATAACATCGTTGTAGCCTATCAAATGGAAGGCATGTTGAATAAAGAAGCCTTAGAAAAAGCTTTTCAATATGTTATTGACCGACATGATAGTTTGCGAACATCTTTTGTAGAAAAAGACGGAGAAGTATTTCAGCAAATTACACCAGCAGGACAAAACACTTTTGAAATAGAATACATAGATGAAACGACTGCTACAATTGAAAATATAGCTCCGTTTTATGAATTTGATTTAGACATCTCAATTGCTCCTTTATTGGGCGCGCGTCTTCTCAAAATATCCGAAACCAAACATATACTCATAGCTGTATTGCATCACAGTATTGGCGATGGTTGGTCTATGGAAGTTTTCTCCAGAGAATTGGTCATTGCGTATAATGCGCATTGTACATCAAAACCTGTAGAACTTCCAACGTTAGCAATTCAATATCCAGATTATGCAGTTTGGAAAAACCAATCTGAAAACACTGAAAATCATAAAAAAGCAGCAACATATTGGTTCAACAAATTTCAAGGAGAACTTCCATCACTACAATTACCTAGCTTTACAAAGCGTCCCGCAGTAAAGACATACAATGGAAAAACGAATCATTTCAAATTTTCAAGCGAATTCCATCAGACTTTAACTCAGTTCTCAAAAGATCAAAATGTTACTTTATTTGTGACGCTATTAGCTGGAATCAATGCGTTTCTATATCGATATACAGATCAAGATGATATTATTTTAGGAACACCAGTAGCTGGAAGAGAACATCCAGACTTACAAAACCAAATAGGTCTTTTTATCAATACAATTGCAATTCGTACACAAATTGCATCAAACGATAATTTCACCAAAATAGTACAACGTGCAAGAGAAAATATTTTTGAAGCATACGAGCATCAATCGTATCCATTTGACGAATTAATAGAGAAGCTTCAGTTAAAAAGAGATGTATCTCGCTCGGCATTATTTGATGTAATGGTAGTATTGCAAAGTCAATCGCAATTACAAGCAGTCGCAACCGATAATTTCTTTAAAGGATTAGAAACAAAACCACATCAGGTAGATTCTAATGTAGCAATGTTTGATCTTAGTTTCGTTTTTGCAGAAACAGAAGAGTTAAAATTGACATTAAATTACAATGCAGATATCTATGAAACTTCTTTTATTGACAGATTTCTTGAACATTTTGAAAGCTTCATGCGTAAAATCATTACAACGGAAGTGGCAACACCAATTCGTCAAGTAAATTATCTTTCAACAAAAGAAATAGAAACACAATTAACGAATTACAATGCAACAAGTGAGTCGTATCCAAAAAACAAAACACTAGTTGATATATTTCAAGATCAAGTACATAAATGTCCAAATGCAATCGCTGTAGTATTTGAAGGAAATGCGCTTACGTACAAAGAATTAAATGAAACATCAAATCAGCTAGCACACTATTTAAAAGAAACCTACAATCCGCAGCCAGATGATGTTATCGCAATACTGTTAGATCGTAGCGAGTGGCTTATCATTTCAATATTAGGAATTCTAAAAGCAGACGCGGCATATGTGCCAATGGCAGTAGAATATCCGAAAAATAGAATAGACTATATCTGTGCAGATGCAGCATGTAAAGCTGTGATTGACAGAGAAGAATTGACTGTTTTTAAAGAGAAGGCAGCTGCTTATAACAATACACTTCCAACGCAAGCAATTCGCCCAGAAAATTTAGCGTATACCATTTATACTTCTGGAACTACAGGAAATCCAAAAGGCGTCATGATTACACATAAAAACTGTGTAAATATCATGTCTTACTTTAACAAAGAAGTACACAATATTTCGCTAACCTGTAAATCAATTTTTGATGTTTCTGTAAAGGAAATATTCACAGCACTTACGTCTGGAAGTACTTTATATATAGCAAAAGAAGAAACCACTTTTGATCCTGAAGCTTACGCCAAATTTCTATATAAAAATCAAATATCATACAGTTATCTTCATCCCATGCATGTGCATCTTATTGCAAAAACATTGGATTCTTATGAAGAAATCTTTCTGAAAAAAATCATTCTTGGAGTAGAACCTATCAAACCAGAAATGGTTGCTTGGTATCTGTCCAAAAATATAAAAGTCATCAATGCATATGGACCTTCAGAAACGACGGTTTGTGCTACTGCGTATGAAGTTAGCAGTATAGATGCCATTAAAACACCAAATATTCCTATCGGGAAACCTATTGCCAATTATCAAGTATATATTGTAGATAGTGTATACAATACTTTACAACCAGATGGTATTTTGGGAGAATTATGTATTTCGGGTGATGGAGTTGGAAAAGGATATATAAATCAACCAGAATTAACTGCTCAAAAATTCATTCCGCATCCTTTTATAGAAGCTGAAATTTTATACAAAACAGGAGATTTAGCTAGAAAACTTCCTGATGGAAATATTGAATTTATAGGCAGAAGTGATCGACAAATTAAAATTCGTGGTCACAGAATCGAATTAGGAGAAATAGAAGCGGCAATTACAAACATAAACACTATTGAAGTTGCCTATGTAGATGTTCAATTACATCAAAACGAAAAACACTTAGTCGCTTATTATATAAGTACTAAAAAGCTGCTTAAAGAAGAAATTCGCAAGCATTTACAAACGCAAGTGCTAGACTATATGCTTCCTAGTTTCTACATGGAAATTCCAAAGTTGCCACTAACGGTCAATGGAAAAATAGATCGAAAAAAGTTGTCAGCAATAGATTTGGACGACATGATACAGGCGGAATATATACTGCCAAGTACAGCCATGGAAAAAGAATTGGTGGCGATTTGGAAGCAAGTATTGGGAACGCAACAGATTGGAATTACGAATAATTTCTTTGAATTGGGCGGACACAGTATGAAAGCCATGCAACTGGTAAATCATATAAATACTGCCTTTGAGAGCGATTTACACATGCGTGATGTGTTTCTGTATCCAACGATAGCAAGCATTTCAGAACAAATAGCTCAAAAGAATACGATTCAAGTACTACCAGCAGCATTCAAACCGAATTATGCGCTCTCAAACATTCAGCAACAAATTTGGATAGAAAGTCAAATTCCAGAAGGCTCAAAAGCCTATCACATGCCGTTTGTCATTGAATTATCAGGGAAATATGAATTGGATGTTTTGCACGCAGCGATGGATTGTATGATTGAACGTCATGAAATCTTAAGAACCGTTTTTAGAAAAGATGATCAAGAAACGGTCAAACAATGGATTTTAGGCGCCAAAGAAATTACTCGTAGCTATGACTTTTTTGACTGCACAAATCGAGAAGATGCGCATGCTTTCGTGAAAACATATGTGGACGATGAGAACGATAAAATATTCAACTTAGCAGAAGGTCCATTACTACATTATACGTTGTTTGATATGCCAGCGGATAAAAGTATTTTTTATCTAAAACTGCATCATATCATTGCCGATGGTTGGTCCATTCAAGTATTGCTAAAAGAATTATTTGATCACTACGAAGCACTGAAAAACAACAAAACGATTTCATTATCTCCATTATCATTGCAATACAAAGACTATGCGGAATGGGAAAAAACAGTGACTTCAGAAGCTGCCTTAAGTACACATGAAAAGTTTTGGAAAGAAACTCTTTCGGGAGTTTTGCCTGTCATTGATTTGCCAAGAACAAAAGTGCGTCCAAAAATCAAAACTTATAACGGAGCAATTTTTGAAACTTCACTATCCGTGACAACGTCAAAAGAACTTCACGTATTTTCAAGAGCGCATGAAGGAAGTGTATTTATGACTTTATTGACAATTTGGAAAGTCTTACTGTATAAGTATACGGGAACACAAGACATCATTGTGGGAAGTCCAGTTGCAACAAGGAAAACAAAAGCACTCGAAGATCAAATTGGACCGTATATCAACACAATTGCTTTACGAAATACAATTACGCCTGAGAAAAACTTTGAAGAATTATACACGTCTGTAAAAGACAATACCTTGGCTGCTTTTACTTATGAAGAATATCCTTTAGATGTTTTAGTAAAAAAAATGAACATCAAAAGAGATCACAGTCGAAGCCCAATTTTCGATATTTTATTTACATCGCAAAATGTGCAATCTTCAATAGTGAGCAATGCCATTCCTTCGGAAGATGAAATTATATACAGAGACAATGTATCCTCTAAGTTTGACTTAAATCTAAGCTTTTACGAAAGTGAAGATGCTATTGTTTTAGGATTAAATTTCAATCCAGACATCTATGAAGCAAACACAATTCACCAACTTTTAAGTCATTACAAAACACTTATTCCAAAGCTACTTCATAACCAGCAAGTTTCTATAGCAGCGTTGTCAATACTGTCTGACACAGAGCAACAAAACTATATCAATGCTTCGCAAAGCAAAGAAGTTTCCATTGATCAGAATGATACTATCGTAGGAAGTTTTCAAAATATCGTTCGAAAATATCCAGAGAATATTGCCATACAAACACCAAACAGAAAAGTTACATATCGTGAATTAGATACAGTAAGCAATCAATTTGCACACTATCTAAAGCAACACTATAAAATTACTTCTAGACAAGGTATTGTCGTAAAACTAGAAAGGGACGAATGGTTTTTTGTAACCATCATGAGTATCTTAAAAACAGGATCTTATTTCATTCCGGTGGACGTAGATTTTCCTGAAAAAAGAATCGATTATATCTTAAAAAATAGTGGAAGTTCTCTCTGTATTGACGCTGCTTTTATAACAACATTTACGGAGCAACAAGATACATACAGTAAAGATTTTGAAACCACTGAAATAGATGCCAATACTACATGCTACAGCATTTATACTTCAGGAACTACAGGAAATCCAAAAGGTGTTTTAATTCCGCACAAAGCGGTTGTAAACTATGCAAATTGGTTTATTTCCTCAAACAATATAACAGAAAATGATAGTTCTATCGTGCTTTCTAGTTTGGCATTTGACCTTATCTATACGAGCGTATTTCCGTGTATTCTGTCTGGTGCGACTCTTTTTGTGCCGCCAACAGGACAAACCAAGAACATTATTGAAATTACAAATTTTATAGCGGAACATGGAATTACATATCTGAAAATCACGCCGTCTTATTTAAATGTTTTTCTAGATATTTCTGAGAATATTCTAACGCGAGATGCCAAATTAAGATTGATTGTTAGTGGAGGAGAATCGCCGATACGAAGTGATGTTGAAAAAATTGTCCATTCTGGAATTCATATGTTAAACCATTATGGTCCTACAGAAGCGACTATCGGAACCTGTACACATTTGGTAACGCCAGAAAATTTAGCTGCTTTTGTAGAAAATCCAGTCATTGGAAAACCGATTTTCGGGAACTATATATATGTGCTCGATGCTTCATTACAATTAGTTCCGAATGGAGTTATGGGCGAATTATATATTGGAGGGAACGGACTGGCAAAAGGCTATTTAGATGCCGAAGAAACAAACCTAAAGTTCATTGCAGATCCATATAGAGCCGACAATAGAATCTATAAAACAGGTGATTACGGAAAAATTCTTCTTGATGGAACGATTCAGTTTTTAGGTAGAAAAGACAAGCAACTAAAAATCAATGGTTACAGAATTGAAACGCAAGAAATAAAAAGTTTATTGCTAGCGCATGACGCCATTACCAACGCACACATTGCAGTTGTTGAAAAGGACGGACAACAATTGCTTATTGCTTTTGTTGTGGGAACAATTGCAGATACCAACAAAATTAAAGAATATTTAGGTCAATATTTGCCAGCGTATATGTTGCCAAGACAAGCGTATGTATTTAATGAATTTCCGATGAATGAAAACGGAAAAATCATTGAAGAAACGTTGTTGGAAAGTATTGATATTACACAAGAAAACACAACCAATTATGTGCCGCCAAGCTCTGAAATAGAGAAAATGTTGGCAACGATTTGGCAAGACGTTTTAGGAGCTAAACCCATAGGAATTAAAGATGTATTCTTTGAATTAGGAGGCGATTCCATCAAAGCAATTCAAATATTATCGAGAGTAGGAGAACAAGGATTTACGTTTGATTTGACAGATATTTTAAAATATCCAACCATCGAACAATTGGGATCATTCGTAAGAGTTAAAAAAAGGAAAATTCCTCAAAATCAGGTTTTTGGAGAAGTTTCCTTAAGTCCAATTCAACAGCGATTCTTAAGCAATGAAGAAAATATTCCGCATTTCTTTAACTATTCATTCCTATACGAAAGCAAACTTCCGTTAGAAGAAAAAAAGGTTCAAAAAGCCTTTGAACTTCTATCCGAACATCATGATATTTTAAGAGTACAATTTTCCAAGTCAACTACAGAATGGAAACAAATCATACAAACACAGGCTGTATATGATTTTTATAAGTTTGAATCGACTTCGGAAGAGTTTGTATTCGAAAAATCACAATATGTGCAGGAGCAAATTAAAGTGACAGATACTTTGATTGGATTGGCACTTTTTAAAGATCACGAAAAATCATTGCTCTTCTTTACATTCCATCATCTAATTATCGATATAATTTCATGGTACAGTCTAAAAGAAGATTTTGAAAACATATACCAAAGTTTACACAACAACACAGCCGTTGCATTGCCTCAAAAAACAGATTCATATGCGTATTGGGTGCAACAACAACTAGCAAAAATACAAACCAAACAATTCCAAAAAGACAGTGACTATTGGAAGCAATTTGAAAAAGAATTACATACACCAATATTCAAAAACACAACGGAATTCATAAATACATTTGAACATCAAGAAGTTGCTTCGTTCCAATTTTCAAAAGAAGAAACATTGTTGTTCCAAGAATTACCACAAAAAAAATACAACATCAACATCGAAGAAGTACTCATAACAGGATTGTTAGATGCTTTTTCGAAAACGTTTGATACACACGAACTTCTCATAGATGTAGAAAGTCATGGAAGGCACGAAACATTAGAAGCTACCGATATCAGTCGTACTGTAGGATGGTTTACGTCCATCTATCCTGTGCAATTGCAAAACCATAGCACATTACGTGAACGCATCATTCACACGAAAGAAGTATTGCGAAAAGTACCCAACAAAGGAACGAGCTTCGGAATGTATAAATACTTGTCAAATACAACACAAGAATTCATACAACCACAACTACGCATTAACTATATCGGAAATATTGATGCAAGCGCTGTAGAAGAAGGTTTTTTAATCATGAAACCTAGCGTGCATCCAATTGCAGAAAAACGTACGCGCGATTATATCATTGATGTACAAGCACGCATACAAAATGGAGAATTGCATGTACAATGCTTCTATCCAAAAGATTTTCTTGCAGCAACAACCATAGAAAAACTGTTGACTGCTTATGCGCAAGAATGTCACGAAATCGTAGCGCATTGTCAAACCTTAAAAAAGCAAAAATACACACCATCTGATTTTACATTTTCAGACTTCAATATAGCGGAAATGGAAGCTTCAAACATCTTTGAAGACAACAATGTGGTTGATGTATTGCCGATGAGTTTGCTGCAAAAAGGAATCTTCTATCATTACCAAAGAAACACAAGTAGTAAAGCCTATTTTGAACAGAAAAACTTCAAACTCAGAGGAAACTTTAATGCAAATCAAGTTGCAGAAGCTTTTCAAGTAGTACTCGATAAATATTCTATTTTAAGAACGTCTTTTTCAGATGATATTGGCGGCGATTTGTTGCAAATTGTAAAAGGAAATCAGAAACTAAATTTCAACTATCACGATGTCTCTGAGGTTTCGGAAGAAGTCAGAAACGAAACTCTAAAAACCATTAAAGACCAAGACATTAAAGATGGTTTTGATATAGAAAAAGATACGCTAATACGTCTCAATGTCTTCAAACTTGCACCTTCTATTTTTGAATTTTGTTTGAGTCACCATCACATTCTGTTTGATGGTTGGTGTAATGGATTAATATTTAGCGACTTCTTTAAAGCTTATATTCAGCTACAGCAAGGTGTTGTAATTGACATTGGAAGCGAAATTCCGTTTTCTAACTATATCAATTGGTTGACAAAAAGAGACAATTCGGAAGCAGTTACGTATTGGAAGGAACTATTATTTGACTATGACAAAGGCGTCAAAGTTCCGTATGAAAAAAATATAATAGTGGAAGATGCGAGCAAACTACACGATCGCTATTCATTCCATATCACAGAAGAAGAAACCATTGCTTTACAACGTTTGGCAAATACGAATCGTGTTACCTTAAATACCTTGATTTCTGGAATTTGGGGAATGCTCTTAGCAAAATATAACGACACAAAAGATGTGGTTTTTGGAGCGGTAGTTTCTGGAAGACCAGGAGATTTACAACATGTGGAAAGTATGGTTGGTTTATTCATCAATACGATTCCTGTACGTGTGCGATTTGAAGAAGAATCCTTTGAAAATGTCGTAAAAGATCATCAACAATTTTGGATCGATTCACAAGCGCATCAATATTTGCAATTATCTGAAATTCAAGCGAATTCTCAGTTGAAAGATCGTTTAATCAATCACTTATACGTATTTGAAAACTATCCAAGTCTCAGTTCTTTGAACGAAAACAAAAAGAATTTAGACTTTGAATTTTTAGATTTTGAAGTGTACGAACAATCCAATTACAACTTTGCAATGATTGTCATGCCGGGAGCGGAATTGCATTTCGGATTTTCATACGATGCCAATTTATTTGAAACACAAGACTTGCAAAAAATTGAAAGTCACCTCAAAAATTGCATCCAACAAATCATAAAAAATCCAACGCTTTCTATTTCAGATATTGATATTATCACACCAAAGGAAAAAGAAGTATTGCTTTCCGATTTCAAAGGCTTTGAAGAAGAACGAAACGAAGCAGATACATTGGTGTCGCTGATTCACAAACATGCAATAGAATTGCCAAATCATGCCGCTGTGATTGATCATGAAGATGCACTTTCATACACAGAATTAGATCAGTTTTCTTCCAAAATTGCCAATTATCTCATTGAGAATAATATCCCGAAAGGAAAAAACATTGGAATACTCTATCACAAATCAACTACCTACATCGGACTGATTCTAGGAATCTTAAAAGCAGGTTGCGCGTATGTACCATTAGATATAAACTGGCCTCAAAAACGAAAAAAAGAAGTACTAGATCAGGCTGAAGTTCCTTTAATATTCATTGGGACTTCCGAAATACCAACGGCAAATATATTGCAATGGGAATGTTCTGAATTAAATACCTATGCATGTGTTGACAACGACGATCCGTACGCGATCCTAGAAAATGAAAGTCCGTTAATGTCGCAGGAATTATGGAATCACATCGCAAGCACAGCTACAGATGCTATTGAAGCAGGAGGTTGGGTGAGTAGTTTTACAGGATTGCCGTTTTCTGAACTAGAAATGAACGAATATTCAGAAAATGTACTGCAAAGAGTGCGTCCATATCTCAACAAAAACAAGCGTGTACTTGAAATTGGTTGTGCTTCAGGAATTACCATGTTTGCCGTAGCGCCGCATGTAAAAGAATATATAGGATTGGATATTTCTTCGGAAGTCATTCAAAAAAATAGAGAAAAAATACAACGAGAAGGAATCCTAAATGTCTCTTGCTATGTAAAAGGCGCGGCAGATATTGATGCACTTGACTTAGGAACCTTTGATATTGTCATTATCAATAGTGTGATACAATGTTTTCCTGGATTGAATTATTTACGTGATATTCTTGCAAAAGCTTGTTCAATTGTTGCCAAAGATGGAATGTTGTTTTTAGGCGATATCATGAATCATGATACAAAGCAAACCATGTTGGAAGATCTTCTAATGTATCAACAAGCACATCCTAATGTAAAAACGAAACTTGCATTTGATACCGAACTCTTTGTTGCACCAGCCTTTTTCCTTGATTATGTTGCTCAAAATCAATTGCCAATAAAACCGATTGTTTGTGGTAAAATACATTCCATCGCCAACGAATTGACAACCTATCGCTATGATGTTATTTATGAAATGGGCGAGGAGCATGCGCTTCCAAGTAGTTATACTTTGAAACAACAGCATGGAAAAAATGTTATTGAACAACAATCTATTGAAAGTTGCTACAGAGAAGTTTCTGCGGAAGCAGCAGCATACATGATTTTTACTTCGGGAACTACTGGAAAATCAAAAGGAGTTAGTGTAGCACATAAAAGCATTATCAACACCTTAAAATGGCGCGAACGTGTATACGAATTCACAAACGAAGACAATATCTTAAGCATTCCATCTTTTCACTTTGATGCTTCTGTAGAAGATATATTTGGTGCGCTAATTGTAGGCGCAACACTGTGCATTCCAGATCAAAACAAAACACTAGAAACAGCCTATCTTTCAAACTTCATACAAGACCAAAAAGTCACGAACTTTATTGCAGTTCCAACATTTTATGAAGTATTGGTGAACGATTTACAAGACAAATCACTCAACCTAAAATCCATTACTGTAGCTGGAGAAGCATTGACACAAAGTGTGTTGGAGAAGCATTACGAACTATTGCCAGCCGTTAAACTATTCAACGAATACGGACCTACGGAAACCTCTGTTTGCGCTACGTATAAAGAAATGTTGCCTTCTTCAATAATATCGATTGGAAAACCGATTGATAATATGGAGATTCTCATTTTAGATTCAGATCACAAATTATTACCCGTAGGAATTGCAGGAGAAATAGCGATTGGCGGTGTTGGTGTTTCGCTTGGATATTATAATGACGTAGAAAAGACAGAGCAAAAATTCATTGCGCATCCGTACAAAACTGGAGAAATTATCTATAAAACAGGCGATTTAGGAAAATGGTTGCCAAATGGAGAACTTGAATTTTTAGGTAGAAACGATCACCAAGTTAAAATACGAGGTTTTAGAGTTGAACTTACGGAAATAGAAGCTGTTTTAGAAACACATCTGCTCATACGAAGAGCTGTAGTTTCAAACAATGACGATCGTTTGTTGGCATTTGTAGAACTTACAGACGCTGAATCGTTGGATGCAGATACGATTCTGAATTATGCAGCAAGCCGTTTGCCATCCTATATGATTCCTTCAAAAATAGAAATTATAGATGCGATTCCGCTGACTCCAAATAACAAGATTGATCGTAAAAAAATCAAGACTTTCTCGCTAAAAACGAATCAGAATGCGGTAGCAAATCTACCAGAAACGGAAAAAGAACAAATTTTAGCGAGCGTATGGAAAGAAGTATTGAATATTGCTCATGACATTTCAGTCGATGATAATTTTTATGATCTTGGTGGAGATTCTATAAAATCGATGTTGGTCGTTTCTAAACTAAAAAAACAGCAATATCACATCAGTGTGACCAATGTATTAATGGCGCCAACATTAAAAGATCAAGCATTAAAACTCGCGTTAAAAGATGCTACAAATGCGCAACATCAAATTAATATAACGTCAGCATTATTGCCGATTCAATCGGAATTTGTAAATCAATTCGGAACGATTCCTTCGCAATTCAATTTGGCAATCGCGTTGGTAAATGAAGATACAAATGATCGATGGTTGCCAGATGCAGTTCAAGAAATACTGCGTGTATTAATGCAGCAACATGATGCGTTGCAACGAAATTTTAAACAAGAAGACGATCAGTGGTATATGCAGTATGATGCTACCATAGAAGCTGAAAAACCATTATATATTGACTGTCGTAATGGAAAAGGAAGCTTGGAAAACATGCATGCAATAGCGACTGAAAAGTTGCACCAAGCCATGGATGTTCAAAATGGTCCTTTAGTAAAAGCTGCGATCTTTGATTTTGAAGAAGAAAGTCGCTTAGTGATTGTGATTCATCATTTTGTCATTGATGTTATTTCTTGGAGAGTTCTGATCAAAGATTTCTTAAAACTAAAAGCGCTACAACTCGAAGAAAAAGTAGTGAAACTCGAAGATAAAAAATATCCTTACGGGAATTGGGTTCAGGAATTAACAGCATATGGAAACAGTCATGTATTCCAGAAAGAACATGCGTATTGGGAAGACATAGCTACACAAGAAACAACACATATCGTTCCCGATTTTCCTAACGGCGATCGTTCAACATTACACCAAACATCAGCAGCAATTACAGTATCTGCTTCAAAAACAGAGCGTTTATTAGCAGAAGCGAACAAAATGTATGCGTGTAGAACGGACGATATCATGCTTTCGATTTTCGGAATGGCACTGAAAAAAGTTTTCAATGCTGATAGTACCAAAATTCACATGGAAAGTCATGGTAGAGCAGAACTAAATGAAACCATCGACATCAATGAAACGATTGGTTGGTTTACCTGTAAATATCCTGTGATTTTGACGCCTCAATATGATTTGGAACAAACGCTCATTCACACCAAAGAAGCCTTGCGTAAAATACCAAACTTAGGAATTGGCTATGGAATTTACCGTGATTTAATACAATCAACAGCGAAGCAAGAAGACATTACAATCATGTACAATAATTTGGGAAGTTTTGATACTGAATCAGAGCAAATGTCGTACAATAAAATTTCAGTTTCCCAAGAGTATACGGGAGAAGGCATTTCGGAAGACAGTCCAATTAGTTACGATTTGTACATACGAACGGTAACGGTGAATGGAGAAATTCAAATGACCATTAATTACAATAAAACCCGATTCCGTACAGAAACAATTCATACACTTAAAAGCGCAATTACGGAGCTTTTAGAACAAGTAATACATTTAGTAGAACAAACAGAAAATGTGGTGATTACACCAAGTGATTTAGGAGAAAATGATCTGAGTTTAGACGAGTTTGAAGCACTCTTTTAAAAACAGAAAATGAAGCAAGAAGAAAAATATAAAAATACATGTTACACAAAGAAAATATAAAACGAATCTTTAAATGTTCACCGATGCAAAAAGGAATGTTCTTTTTGCACAAGCTGAATCCGTCATCAAAACAGCATATCGTACAATATTGTTTTGATTTAAAAGGAGATATACAGTCTGCTAATTTTAAAGAAGCTTTTCATGATGTTTGCAAAAGATACGATGTTTTGCGAACCATTTTTGTCCAAAAAACAACCGATTATCCAATTCAAATTGTATTAAAAGAAATTGAATTAGATTTTACATATACAGACATAACAACGGCGAATGTAACGAGTACGAGAAAGGAACTTCTAGAAGCAGATTTAGAAAAAGGATTTCAAATTGACAAAAAACCATGTGTACGTTTGCAACTTGTCAAAGAAGGAACAGCTTCGTATGCGTGTATTTTTACATTTCATCACATTATCATGGACGGATGGTGCAACAGCATCATTATCAATGATTTCATGATGTTTTATGCAGCGAGAACACTACAACTAGAAGTTCCTCAAAAGCCAGTGCCAAACTACGAATCGTACATACAATGGCTGGAAAAACAAGATACTGAAGAAGCTGCAAAATTTTGGAAAGACTATTTAAGCGAATATCAAAATCAGCTTAAAATTCCGTTTCTAAAAACACACAATGAACTTCCATACCAATTTGCAAATCATACGGTTTCGCTAGGAACGGAACTTACGGAACATATTGAATTCATCGCCAAAGAAAATGATGTCACTATCAATGCGGTATGTCAATTATTATGGGCAATTGTACTGGCAAAAATCAACGATGTTTCAGATGTAGTATTTGGTGTAGTTTCTTCGGGAAGACCACCAGAAGTAACAGATTCAGATAAAATATTAGGACTCTTCATCAATACGATTCCAATTCGAATTTCTTGGGATGAAGACACGACAATCCGCGAAGTATTAAAGCAATCGTTTGAAAAAATAAATACAATTCAAGAGTACAGTTATCTACAATTAGCGGACATACAAAAACAATCAGAGCAATCTAGAAATTTAATTGATCATATCTTCATTTTTGAAAACTATCCGAAAAACATTGAAGATGTATCCAAAGCCGACGAGTTAAAAGCGTTGGATTTACGTCTAGAAAATACGCAGGTTTTTGATCAGACAAACTATCATTTTAATATCATCGCGAAGAAAAATGAACAAGTTGAATTTAAGTTTTTATACAATGCTTCGCTGATTTCGGTAACAGACATTGACATTATTGGAGATTATCTAAAAAATGTAATGCAGCAAATTGCTGAAGACCAAAATAATAAAGTAAACGGTATTTCTTTAGCTATAGACAAGCATTTGGCCGTAGTTAAAGGCGAATCACACGAAATTCACCAAGAATCTTTAGTCAGTTATTGGAATGAAAGTGTGCAAAAATATGGAACTCGTGTAGCAGTTACGCATGACAATCAGGAATTTACCTATCAGGAAATGGATCAATTGTCAGACGCTTTCGCGGGATTTTTACATAAAAACCACACCATTCAACACGGCGATCGCGTAGTAGTTGCTCTAGAAAGATCAGAGCGAATGCTCATTGCAATTTGGAGTATTTTAAAACTAGGAGCTACCGTTGTGCCGCTAGATGTGAACTATCCTGAAGCTAGAAAAGACTATATTCTGCAAGATTCAAAAGCAACTTGTATTATTGACGAATCTATGATGGAAACTTGGCAGAGTTCTCAAGAAACATTCACAGAAAATAAAGCTATTTTTACGAGTCCACATCGCACTTCCATCTGTTATATCATCTATACTTCGGGAACCACAGGAAAACCAAATGGTACGATGTTGACGCATGAAAACATGATGAACTTAGTCGATTTCCATGACGCAACAACCATTCAACTTTCAAAAGTATTGCAGTTTGCACCTTTGGTATTTGATGTTTCCTTTCAAGAAATATTTGCAACACATCTCAGAGGAGGAAATCTATTCTTAATTCACGAAAGCTTACGATACAACGTAGAAAAACTATTTCAATTTGTAGAAAAACAGCAAATAGAAACGCTATTTCTCCCAACATCGTATCTAAAATACATCAGCAATTCCAAAGAAGTATTACAAACATTTCCAAGCTGTGTAAATGACATTGTTGTTGCAGGAGAACGTTTAATTATCAACGCAAATCTAAAAGAATTCCTTTTCAGTAGAAACATCCAATTGCACAATCATTATGGACCTTCAGAAACGCATGTAGTTACAGCGATGACGGTAGATACTGCAACGGTAATTGAAAAAATTCCTTCCATAGGAACGCCAATTCAAAATACAGCGATTCATATCATCTCTAAGACGAATCAAATTCAAGCAAAAGGTGCAGTCGGACAAGTATTGGTAAGCGGAAAATCTGTTGGAAATGGATATGTGAATAATGATGAGTTGACTCAGAAAAAATTCGTGACGATTGATGGAAACATCTATTACAAAACGGGCGACAAAGCCTATATTCATTCCGATAATTCCATTCACTATTTAGGAAGAATAGACGATCAAATAAAATACAGAGGTTACCGAATTGAATTGGATGAAATTGCTGCGACAATCTTACAAAATAACACGGTAAAAGAAGCTGTAGTCATTCTCCATGAAGAATCGGCTTCGGTACAAAAACTAATCGCTTTCATCATAGCAGATGATGCTTTTGAGATGTCAACGCTCATGGCACATATAAACAATCATTTGCCACACTATATGATTCCTACGTCCATCATACGTCAGGATGCATTTCCGATGACACATAATGGTAAAGTTGACAAAAGAAAGCTCTACAGTGACTATACTTCCAACATTGTTACAAACGCAGCAACGGAAGTGCGCACACAAGAAGAAGAGAAAATTATAAGTATCTGGAAAGATATTTTAAAAATAAATGAACTTTCGCTGTATGATAACTTTTTAAACCTTGGCGGACATAGCTTGCAGTTTATACAACTCGCAGGAAGGTATTCCAAGCATTTTAAAGTAACGGTTTCTTTTAGAGAATTATTTCTGAATGCGACTGTAAAAGCACATGCCGAATTAATCATTTCCAAAGCAACGGGCGAACAGCAATCACAAATTCCGAAAGCAGCAATTCAAGAAACGTATCCGTTAAGTTCAGCGCAATTACGTATGTGGACGCTAAGTCAGTTTGAAAATGCAGACAGAGCACACAATATTGTACAAGCTTTTGAATTTTCTGGAGAATTACAACATGCGATTTTAGAAAAAGCAATTGCAAAAGTAGTAGCGCGACATGAAATTTTGAGAACACAATTCATAATTGATCAAGAAAATAATGTTCGTCAAAAATTTCATTCCATTGCAGAATTTCAACACGATCTTACTTTTACAAATGAAGCCACACTTTCAGAGGTAAATACGATTATTGAAGAAAAATATACAACTGTATTCGATTTGCAAAAAGGACCATTGTGGAATGTAACGATTGCAAAAGTATCCGAACAGCAACACATTCTCATACTCACCATTCATCACATCATTTGCGATGGTTGGTCAATGAAAATTTTAGCAAAAGAAGTACTGACAAACTACCATGATTTACTGCACAAAAGTAAACAAGAAGCGTTGCCAGAACTTTCAATTCAATACAAAGACTATGTGGCTTGGCTCAACATGCCAAACCAAGAACAACAAATACAAAAAGAAGAAGCGTATTGGTTGGACAAATTCAAAGGTGAAATTCCACATATCAAATTTCCGACCTCAAAAAAACGTCCTGCGCTCAAAACATACAATGGCGATAGTGTTTCGACGAGTTTTTCCAAAGAACTCTCAGAAAGTATCAAACATTACGTAGCTAAAAGTGAATCTACACTTTTTATGACATTACTAGCTGGTGTAAATTCGTTATTGTATCGATACACAAATGAAACGGACATCATTGTAGGAACACCAACTGCGGGAAGAATACATGAGCAATTGGAAGATCAACTAGGATTGTATTTAAATACGTTGGCGATACGTACACAATTTGATAAAGAAATCAATTTTGCTGCTTTAACAAATCTTGTAAAAGACGAATTATCAAAAACATATTCGCATCAATTATATCCTTTTGACAAACTGGTAGACAAGTTAAAATTGGCAAGAGATTTAAGCAGATCGCCATTATTTGACATCTTAGTTGTGTTGCAAAACTTCCAAAATACCATTGTTAAGGAAAAGCATCAAGACTCAGGACTTACGGTGACTACATACGCTGGAAACGCTCGAAAACTCAGTATGTTCGATTTAAAATTTGTGTTTCAAGAGCATAATAATAGAATTCATTTATTATTAGAATTCAATGCAGATATCTATGCGAAAGCTCAAATTCAAAAAGTTCTATCGCATCTAGAAATATTGTTGCAACAGGCAATCCAACAACCTAAAATTCCAATCAACGAATTACGCTATTTATCAGCGTCAGAAGCGGAAATCATCTTAACGACTTCCGAAATACAAACAGAAACACCAAATGAAAGCATTGTAAGTATATTTAAAAATACAGTACAAAAATTTGGAAGCGAAACAGCTTTGGTTGGTGAAGAAAAGCAATTTACATATGAGGAGTTGAATGCTATGTCGGATGAATTTTCGAAGTATTTAAAAACAGCACATTCCATTCGTCCAGAAAGTACAATTGCACTACAATTAGAACGCAGTGAATGGGTTTTTGTCGCAATGTTAAGTGTCTTAAAACTAGGTTGTGCTTTTGTTCCTATTGCCATAGATGCACCAAGTGAACGTACAAAATACATGCTAGAAGATAGTGCGTGTGTACTTACGATTGATGCGTCTGTTATTCAAGATTTTGAGTTGAAAGAATTTGAAAGTGAGATGATTACATTGCCTGAGATTTCTAGTGATATGAGAGCGTATATCATTTATACATCTGGAACTACAGGAAAACCAAAAGGAGTGCAAATTCCACACAAAGCGGTAGCAAACTATAGTAATTGGCTCAAAAATGCACATAACATTACAGCAGGCGATAGTTCTATGGTACTTTCGTCACACACATTCGATTTAATATACACAAGTGTATTTGGTTGCTTACTTTCGGGAGCAACATTACATGTGCCACCAGAAGACTTAATCCGTGACTTAAGCGGAGTTTCAAAATACGTTATGGAACACAAAATTACGTTTTTGAAAATCACTCCAATGTACTTAAATGTATTATTAAACGTACGAGGAAATATTTTGAAAGCCTCTACTTTAAGACTTATTGTTTGTGGTGGAGAAAAGCCGATAGTGAACGATGTACGAAGAACAATTGCGGCAGGAAAAACATTTGTAAATCATTACGGACCTACAGAAACAACCATTGGAGTTTGTGTACATACCGTAACAAAAGAAAATCTAAAAGAATTTGAAGAAAATATTGTCATAGGAAAACCTGTAGCGAACATGCAGCTTCTAATTTTGGATGAAAAACAACAATTATGCGGAGATAATATTATTGGGGAACTCTGTATTTCAGGGCCACAATTATCAGATGGATATTTGAATTTACCAGCACTCACGGAAGAAAAATTCGTGCAACATTCAAAATTGAGCAAAAGAATTTTTAGAACTGGCGATTTAGGGAAAAGATTACCTAATGGAACGATTGTATGCATTGGACGAAAAGACAATCAAATTAAAATAAGAGGATACAGAGTAGAATTAGAAGAAGTAGAACAAGCGCTGGCAGCAGAAAAACAACTCATTCAAAAAGCGGCAGTATTGGTAAAAGAACGGAAAGGTCAGCAAGTTTTAGTTGCTTTTATAGTACCACAAGAGGAAAGTGTGAATGAAGAAGCACTGAAAACTGTATTGAAGAAAAATCTGCCTGATTATATGTTGCCAGAATATTTTGTAAGCTTGAACGAAATGCCATTGAATGCGAATGGTAAAGTGGACAAAAAAGTACTGCAAACCAAAGATATAACGAATGATACAGCTCCGAAAAATATTGTTGAAGCTAGCAATCATACCGAACAAATATTGGTAGACTTAATCAAAAAAGAATTGGGTGTTGAAAAAATATCAATCAAGGATAGTTTCTTTGACTTAGGCGCAAATTCTATCTTACTGATCAAACTAGTATATGATATTAATTCTGCATTAAATATTGACTTAAAACTACCAACCATATTTCAATATCCAACAGTGGAAAGTCTCGCAGCAGCAATTAATACTTCTGAAGAAGAAGCAACCAATAAATTATTAGAAAGAGTAGAAGAAAGTGTCGTAGATGATGATGTGTATGATATGTTTGAAGAATAACTTTTTTAATGTGTAGAAAAAAATGAGTATGCAAATGGACGAAAAAACAATACGAAAAAGCGTTGCCGTTGTCGGATTATCTGGTAGATTTCCGAATGCGGGGAATTTGAATGTTTTTTGGGAAAAATTAAAGGAAGGCGCATCGTTATATAATTGGCATTCTGATGAAACGCTGAGAGCAGCAGGAATCAAAGAAAGTCAAATTCAAGATGAAACCTTCATCAAAATAGATACTACTTTACAAGGCGCAGAAACGTTTGATCCTTCATTTTTTGGATACACAAAAAGTGAAGCAAAATACATGGATCCGCAAACTCGAATATTACATGAAGAAGTTTGGTTGGCATTAGAAGATGCAAAATGCAATCCTTTTGCGTTTGACAAAAAAATTGGTTTGATCGTAAGTGCATCCGAGAATCTAGATTGGAAAGTCTATGCGCAAAATCAAAAAAGTGCAAATGTTAGTGCTTATTATCGAAGACAAATTAGCAATGTAAAATTTAGTAATACGCTCATATCATATCGGTTAAACCTAAAAGGACCAAGTTACTTTATAGATACAGCTTGTTCCAGTTCTTTGGCAGGAATACACATGGCTACGCGTCAATTACTTATGAAAGAAGCATCAATGTATGTAGTAAGCAGTGTTTCTTTAAATTCACGTGATGGCAAAGGATATTACTACCAAGAAGGAATGATTTCCTCAAAAGATGGTTTTTGTAAACCTTTTGACAAAGATGCTTCAGGAACTTTTTTAGGAGAAGGAACAGGAACGGTTGTCCTAAAACGATTGGAAGATGCCATCAAAGACGGAGACAGTATTTATGCAGTAATTAGAGGTTCTGCAACTAATAATGACGGAAATAATAAAGTTGGATATACGGCACCAAGTATTGACGGACAAGCAAGTTGTATTGCATTAGCACATAGAGTTGCCAATATAACTCCAGAAACGATAGGTTATGTTGAAACACATGGAACGGCAACACAAATAGGTGATCCTATAGAATTAGAAGCACTCAACATTGCGTTCAAAAAGAATACTCAAAAACAATGTGCGATTGGTAGTATCAAATCAAATTTGGGACATTTGGACGCGGCTGCAGGAATAGCAGGATTTATAAAAACGGTCTTAAGCTTACATCACAAGCAAATTCCGCCAAGTTTACATTACAAAGCACCAAATCCGAAAGTAAATTTTAATCAAGGTCCTTTTTATGTAAATGATACTTTACAATCGTATCAGCGAAAACAAGCCGAAACTCCATTGCGAGCAGGCGTAAGTTCCTTTGGAATTGGAGGCACGAACGCACATGTTATCTTGGAAGAATTTAATACAATCAAAAAAGAGGAATCGCATACGAGTCAGCATCAAATTCCAATAATGCTTTCTGCCAAAAGTACTTCTTCGTTGATGGAGTATAAAGCAGCACTGATAGGGCATTTACAAAACAATCCTTCTCTAAGTACAATTTCTATTTTCAATGCGTTGCTAGAAAAAGCAGTTTTTTCTAAGAGAGTTTCTGTAGTTGCGAGCACTAAAGAAGAACTTATCGGAAAGTTGCAAGAATTGACTCCAGATGATGTTGTACGTGGAGATGATGAAAATACGAAGCCAAAATTAGTATTTATGTTTCCTGGACAAGGAAGTCAATACGAAAATATGGCATACGAACTCTACAAAGAGAATTCATTTTTTGCAGCTATTATTGATGATGGACTCAACATTTTGTCAGGCATAAATAATAATGACTATAAAAAAGTGTTATTTTCTGCACTTTCAGAAGAAGAGACTTCCGGCTTACTACACACAACTGAGTATACGCAACCGTTGGTCTTTTTGATTGAATATGCGTTGGCAAAATTACTGATGGATATCGGAATTCAACCAACAACCATGATTGGACATAGTTTGGGTGAATATACGGCAGCATGTATTTCGGGCGTTTTTTCATTAGAAGATGCTTTGCAATTGTTAGTTTACAGAGCTGCTCTTATGGAACAAACCGAATCGGGCAAAATGATTAGTGTCAACTGTTCGGAAGAAGAAATCATTGCGTATTTAAATTCAGATGTAAGTATTGCGGCGATAAATGCACCAAATGCTGTCGTATTATCAGGAACAACAACTGCCATTGAAAACTTAGAAACGATATTTAAATCACTTCGTATTGCTACAATACCGTTAAAAACTTCCAAAGCTTTTCATTCGCCTACCATGGATGCAATTCTGGATGATTTTCAACAAAAAATAAGCACAATTACATTACACGAACCTCAAATTCCGTTCATTTCCAACCTCACAGGAAAAACAATCACATCCGAGGAAGCGATTTCACCAAAATATTGGGTTTCACATATCCGAAATGCAGTATTATTTTCAAAAGGAATGAAAACGTTAGAAGCAGCTAACTATGATGTATTCTTGGAAGTAGGACCTGGAAATATATTGAGAAATCTATATCATCGCAATGTAACAAATTCGTCAGGGAATGCACTAAGCATCCTAAAAGATGCAAAGAATACAGAAAATGAAGCTACATGTTTTGTCAAACAATTGGGTATGTTGTGGAGTTATGGCATACATCCACAATGGAATAAATTCCTTCCAATACATTCACAAGAAAAGACAAAGTTGCCTAACTATGTTTTTGAAGATATTACATTTCCATACAAAATTGATGTATACAGAGAACTCAACAAAGAATTTGATTTCAGTATAAAAAATGATAAAAAACCATTTAACCAATGGTTTTATACCACCAATTGGAAGCTTACACATCTAGAAAAAACAGAAGAACTATTTTCTGCGTCCAACACCATTGTATTATTTGCTACAGAAGATGCTTTCTTTACAGAACTTCAACAACAGTTTAGCGCACAAGGAAAAAATGTAATTGTCGTTAAAAAAGGAGCACAGTATCGCTATGTTTCTGATAAAGAATATAGTATAAATGTAGATAAATCCTCAGATTTTACATTGTTATACAATGATATAAAACTCGATCATGGCACAGTAGATCATTATATATACGGTTGGTCATTATCAAATGCGGAAAAAACAATCGAAATAATAGATGTAGAAAATATAGGAGCGTTGCATGAAGATTTCCATGCATGTTTGTACATACTTCAAGCATTTCAATTACAAAAAACACGACAGCGACATAAGTTTACACTTTTAACTCAGCAACAAGTCAATATTCATACAAACGAAAAAAAGGACTTCGCTTCTGCAAGTGTAAAAACCTTATTATACGTGGCAATGCAGGAAAATCTAAAAGGATTTAATTGTACCATTGACATTGACAAAAATGATGAGCAGTTGGTAGAAAAAGTAGCAAATGACATTCTATACAACGCAAAAGACATACAAATTACCTATCGAAATAATATTCGTTGGGCGAATTTCTATGAATCTATACAAATACCTACGCAAACAACGTCTTCCATCATTACGGAAAATGGAAACTATATCATTACGGGAGGAATTGGTAATGCCGCAATAACATTAGCAACGCATTTAGTAACGACCTATCAAGCAAAAGTCTTTCTTATAGGGAGATCAAGCATGCCAGAAGAAGAAAATTGGGAACAACTCTTACAATTGTCTTATCATGAAATTAGAGCACAAAAGCTTGAAAAAACAATCAGATATATAAAATTAGCCACAAAACATAAAGGATTCTTACACTATCTTAGAGGTGATATTACAGCATTAGAAGCAACAAGAAACACAATTTCTGAGCTAGAAGCATCACATGGAGCAATAAACGGAATTGTACATACCGCAGGGAATATTGATAGAAAAACCTATGAATTGGTAGAAAATATTCAGCCTGAAAATGTACAAGCACAAATGGCGCCGAAAGTAAACGGAATCATAAATCTCCATGAAATTGCAAAAACGAGTACGCTAGATTTTGTGTGGACGACTTCTAGTTTGTCATCTGTTTTAGGAGGAATTACCTATGCTTCATATGCCGCAGCAAACAGCTGTATGGATCATTTTGTATCAGTAATACAGGCAGAGTCAGATCAAAAATGGGTTTCTGTAAACTTAGACGGATTGTCGTTTGGAGACGATGATGAATATATACCAGAAGCCGAATTTATAAAAGTATTTGAACGCACATTAAATGCAAAAGAAGCACATCAGTGGATTGTTTCCATACATGATATATATGAACGCGATACGCTTCCAAAACGCATTGTAGAAAAAATTACATCCACAACAACTGTAAATGGTCTAGAAAATGTAGATGATGACAGTACAGAAGGCAAAAATGTGGCAAACGAATTGCGCAAATTGTGGATGGATTTCTTTGATAATGAAGAAATTAATCTTGATAGCAACTATTTTGAACTTGGAGGAAACTCTCTTAACATCATAGTTATGCATCAAAAAATAAAAGAACTGTGGAATGTAGACATCTCCATTGCGCAACTCTTTATGATGCAAACACTCAAAGACATTGTTCAAGAAGTAGAAAAACATCTTGAAAAAGAAGAAACCATCAGTGTAAATGATGATACCTTAATTGGATTTTAAACCGCAAAACAAACGCGAATGAAAAGTGGTAAAAACATATTTGTAATTTTTATACTCATCAGTCTATGTGCAGTACAATTCAGTATAGCACAAAAACTGACGAAAGAAGATTACACGAAAAAGGAAGTCTATATTGAAATGCGAGATGGAATAAAATTGTATACCGCAATTTATACTCCAAAAAATAGCAAACAAGAGTATCCAATCATGTTATCTCGTACCACATGGGGAAATAGACCTTACGGAGAAGATAAAAAACACAGATACATTTCATATAACAAAACCATGCTGGCAGAAGGTTACATTTTTGTACACCAAGATGTAAGAGGACGTTTTATGAGTGAAGGCGATTTTGACAATACGCGCCCTGTGGTTTCTACGACCAATCCGAATGCCGTAGATGAATTGACAGATACGTATGATTCTGTAGAATGGTTGCTAAAAAATGTAAGGCACAACAATGGAAATGTAGGTGTCGTAGGAACATCATATCCGGGATTTTATGCAGCCTTAAGTGCAATATCAAAACATCCAGCCATCAAAGCAGTCTCTCCTCAAGCACCAGTATGTGATTTATTTTTTGATGATATACATCGGAATGGAACTTTCGGAATTTATTTCTGGCCTTCCTTAGATGCTATCGGAGTACAAACGCCGAATAACACAGACAAATGGTGGGACATGTACAATCTTTCCAAAGTGAAAAATAAAGATGGTTACGACTTTTATTTAAATGATTTAGGAAGCTTAAAAAACTCCGACAAGTTTATGAATCCTGAGAATTTTCTCTGGAAACAAGTTGTAGAACATCCAAACTATGATACTTTTTGGCAAGAAAGAAATCCATTGCCACATATGAAAAATATAAACTGTGAAGTATTGGTTGTCGGCGGATGGAATGATATGGAAGATTTATACGGAACCTTAGGTTTTTTCAAAGCAATCAACAAACAGAACGCAAATGTAAACCCGTATTTGGTTATTGGTCCTTGGGCACATGGTGATTACCGATATGAAAAAGGAACCTACGCAATTGGAGATTTATATTTTGGAGAAAATCTAACAACCTACTTTCAAGAAAGTATAGAAGCACCTTTTTTCAGTCGCTATTTAAAAGGAAATGACAAGGATGTAGAAATTCCTAAAATTAGTTTGTTTGATACAGGATCATTACAGTGGAAACATTTTAAAAGTTATCCAAAAACAACGTCAAACAATACAATTACCTATTACACAGGCGAAAACGGAAAACTTACACAAAACAATCCGCAAACTGAAGATGTGGAGGGAATTAGTTATGTAAGCGATCCAAACAAACCAGTTCCATACTCAGCAGATCGTACTTTACAAAAATATTCTCCCAAACTATTCGTAGCGGAAGATCAACGTTTTGCTAGCTCACGACCAGATGTCATTACTTTTTCTAGTGAAACATTAAAAAATGATGTACAAGTATATGGCGCCATAGAAGCAGCACTTCAAGTGGCTACAGACCAAACGGATGCCGATTGGATGATAAAAGTTATTGATGTATATCCGCAAGAAGAAGTGGCAGATAGTCTCAAAATTAATAAAAATGCACTCATGGAAGGATACGAACGTATTGTTCGATGGGACGTGATACGAGGACGTTTTAGAGAAAGTTTTGAAAACCCAAAACCTTTTGTTCCCAATCAAAAAACAGCGGTCAACTTACAACTATTGGATGTGATGCATACCTTTAAAAAAGGACATAAAATTATGATTCAAATCCAAAATAGTTATTTCCCGTATTTAGATCGAAATCCCCAAAAATACATTCCAAATATTTACAAAGCAGACGATTCGGATTTTACAAAAGCCAATCACACTATATATTTTGACAGTCACATCAAATTCAATGTAGTAAAGAGTCAAAATTATAAAGAAAAAAACAAAAATTAATGAGTATAGATATTGCTATAGTAGGTGTTTCTTTTTCAATTGCTGGAATTCATAATTTACAGGAATATTATGAAGCTATTGCAGATGAAACGCTGAACATAAAAGGAATTCCCCATATCCGCAAAGAAGATGTTGAAGCCAGATTTGGCTCGCAAGATATTGGAAATGCAGGATACTTAGACCGCATCGATTTATTTGATGAAAACTACTTCGGAATTACAAAAGGTGAAGCCATGCGTATGGATCCTGAACAGCGATTAATGCTGGAACATTCTGTAAAAGCATTGTACAACGCTGGATACACGCGAAAAGAAGTCGCAAACAACAGAACCGGATTTTTTCATACTTACTATTATTCTTCCTATCGTTACTTTTTTGACGATTTTTCCAATCTATCACTTACTTCACACATGTCAGGAATGATTGGTACAAAAGTCGCAAATCATTTAGGACTCAAAGGACCTGTAGTTGGGTATGATACTACTTGTTCTTCTTCCTTAGTAGCATTGTATTATGCATGTCAAAGTTTATATACGGAAGATTGTGAATATGCCTTTGTAGGTGGCGTGAATTTAGGTGTTGCACATGCACAAAAAGTGGCCGCAGCGATATATTCAAACTCTGAAAAATGTTTACCGTTTGATGCAAAAGCAGATGGAACTGTTCCAGGAGAAGGTGCTATTTGTCTTTTGTTAAAACCTTTAGACAAAGCCGAAAAAGCGAATGATACCATTTACGGAGTCATCAAAGGTGGAGCGATCAATCATGGAGGAGAACGCATTCAAAACATAACTGCGCCAAGTCCATTAGCACAAAAAGAAGTGCTCATTAGAGCCTGGGAAAAAAGTAAAATTTCTGCGGACGATATTGGATTTATTGAAGCACACGGTACAGGAACTGAATTGGGCGATCCTATAGAATTTGAAGGCATTCAATTAGCATTCAAAGAGAAAAATAAAACGAGTACTTGCGGAATCAGCTCAGCAAAAGGACAAGTTGGTCATTTAGATGCGATGTCTGGTTTGGCAGGAATTGTAAGAAGTTTGGTGAGTTTAAACTATCGCATAAAACCCAAACAGCAAGGTTTTCAGCAACTCAATCCGCACATTCGAACAGAATTACCAAATGTGTACGTTCAAGATCAAACAGAAGCCTGGGAAACGGATACAGACAGAATCGTAGGCGTGAGTTCTTTTGGACTTACAGGAACCAATGTACATATGATATTGAAAGAGCATCAATATCTAGAAACTCAAACAGAATCAAATCATAAAACGGTACACTTTGCGCGACTTTCGACCAAGAGTGAAGCGCTGATGCAGGCAACCAAAAAGCATTTAATATCCTATATAGAAAACAATACAGAAGTCAATCTAAACGATTTCTGCTATTCATTAAACAAAGTATTTGATGCGGAAGAGGCGGTAACTTCTTCGTTGTTATTTAGAGATAAAAAAGAATTGATACAAGCGCTTCAACAGCAAAATGTCCATATTCGTAAAAATGAAACGCAGAAAAATGTCATTGTATTAGTTCCAGGAATTTACGATTGGAATGAAAATGAACGTACAGCGCTTTTAAAAGAATATCCTGAAATATGGATAGAAATTCAAAAAGCAATGCGTGCTGAAACGTATGTTGAGAAAGATGATTTTATCAAAAATGTTCTGATTCAGTATGGAATTTTGAAGCATTTCATGCAAATGAAGGACTTTGCAGCGCAGGTTTTATTTGGCGGACAAGGAAAAATAGTGCAACAATTGCTAGCACTTACAAGTCAACAAGAAAAAGAAAACTATTTGCAAACGATCACAGTAGATAGTTCGACAGATTTTAAAACAGCTTCTTTTTTAAACTATCTCAACAATTTAAGTCAGCTTTCAGAAACTATTTTTTACGTCGTTGGAGATCATGGAGAAATGTTGCAAGCGTTTCAAAGTAAAAGCAAAGAACAACACTTACACAAGTGTTACATGAGTAAAAATCTTTCAGGATATATAGAAATGCAACAACATCTTTTTGATCATGGATGTTCTATAAAAACACCCGTTGAAAAACGACAATTCATTCAAAATCTTGGACTTCCAGTATTTCTATCCAAACGTCATTGGGTAGAAGGTGTTTCGCTAGATGTACCAGATTATGCACCAGCAAGTCAAATAACGACTTCTGAAAAAAACACACAGGAATTCACTGCGGAACAAATTAGTCATCATATCAAAACCGTTTGGGAACAAACATTACAAATTGAAGCTATAAGCGAACAAGACATCTTTTTTGATATTGGCGGAAGTTCACTCTTAGGTTTAGATGTCATGATGGATATCGAAAACATATTTGGAATTCGTATGGAATATCAAGACATATTTGAACAAGATACGATTCAAAAATTAGCAGTTTTTGTTGAAAGTAAGTTGAACGTAGAAGCCAGAGTATCAGAAACAAAAACAACTTCCAAGAAACAACCATCAATTGATAAAGAAGAGCAGTATAAAATTGCCATTCAAGAAGTGGAAACTCAATCGCTATCTGTCAAAACATTTCAAACAATTTTCTTAACAGGAGCTACTGGATTTTTGGGAACTTATTTATTGAGAGAGCTTTTAGAAAATACTACGGCAAACATCATTTGTTTGGTCAGAAAATCTGAAACCAAAACTGCTGCACAACGTTGTTTTGAGAGCTATGAATCGTATTTTGGAAAGAATGGACTATCACTAGCTTACAAAAGCAGAATTAGAGTAATAGCAGGCGATGTTACGATGCCAGGTTTGGGTATAGAAAATGAGATGGCTTCTATATTCGAAAAAATAGATGTTGTATATCATACGGCGGCTGCGGTAAATCATTACGGAAAGAAAGAACGATCCGAACGCATCAATTTTCATGGAACAAAGCATGTTTTTGAATGGGCAAAAGCGCATCAAATTCCGAATTTCAATCACATATCATCAGTAGCCGTATCAGGTTCTTATATTGAAAATGTGGACGAGATCAATTACAATGAAATAGATTTAGATTTGGGACAGGAATTTGGTTCATACATTTACAGTTCTTCCAAATTTAAAGCAGAAATGTATCTGCACGAACAGCAAAATGATGCGATGTCGATCAATATTTTGCGATTGGGAAATTTGGGAGGTGATAGTGAACGAGGAAATTTCCAGAAAAACATAGAAAACAATATTGTATACCTACTTTTTAAATCGTTATACAATTCTGGGATTTATCCTTCCGATTACGAAAGAAACATAGAAATTTCTCCGGTTGATCAAATCGCCAAAGCAATACATTTAATTTCGGCACGTGCCAATAAAGCATTGCAAACATTCCATTTGTACAAATTTGAAAATCTTACGCTAGAAAATGTAATAAAAGCTTTTCAGTATAACAATATTACGGTGCATCCTTTGGAGCATACTACTTTTGAAGAACGAATAGCAACCGTGATTTCGGAAACGGATTCCAATAAAATTCCATTTTTTGGCATTGCTCAACAAAGAGAACAAAACATAGAAGCATACACACATTATCACATTCAAACCCAAAAAACAGACGCGTTTTTAGCACGTATTGGCTTTCGATTTGAACCAGATGCGATGTATTATTCAAAAATTATAGAACACTGTATTCGTATGAACTTCTTCAAACCAGAAGAGCAATTACACTTACACACAAAATAAAATAACCGGATTTTTCACGATCAAAATAGAGACTAGAAACCCAAAAAAATAAAAAAATGATATATCAAAAACCACAAATATTTATGTTGCACTTCGCAGGAGGTAGCTCGCATTCATTTGTATTTTTGACCAGCAAAATATCTCAAAAATTTGAAGTGCATACCTTAGAATTACCAGGAAGAGGAAAACGTTTCAAAGAACAACTACTCACCAACAGTCAAGAAGCAATTGACGACTATGTACAACAAATAAGAGCCAAAAGAAATGGCAAACCATTCATTATTTATGGACATAGTATGGGCGCAGCATTGGGATTATTTGTAGCAAAAAAACTAGAAGACTTCACAGATTACCCAGAAGCATTAATTACTACTGGAAACCCAGGATTGGGCGTAAAAGATGAAGAAGAAGAAAAAAGAGGAAAACGTCATTTAATGAATGATGAAGATCTCAAAAAAGAATTGCGCAGGCTTGGTGGTGTTCCTGAAGAAGTGTTGGGAAATGAAGAGCTTTACGATTTTTTTAGTCCTATCATTCGTGCAGATTTCCAAGTCGCAGAAGAAGGATATGCGACGGAAAATATCGTCATAAAAGCTCCAATAAAAACCATCATGGGAACCGAGGAAAAGTGCAGTGATCGTTTGGATAATTGGAAACGATTTACCGCGAGCTATTGCAATTGTGAATTATGGGAAGGAAATCACTTTTTTATCAACGATCATCCAGAAGCATTAGTACGCATATTAGAAAAGTCATTTGACTAAGCAATCAACTAAAACAACAAACAATGTTAAAACTAAAAGCAAAAGACATTATCTATCTTATTTTGTATGCCTTACCCAATACAATTTTAAGTTTTGCCATCATATACATTATCAATAATGTGATGGCGGCAAATCCTGTATTTACTAGAAAATATATGGGAATTGTATTTGTGGCAATCATAGTATATACATATTTACTCAATATCATTTTCCAGAAACGACTCAATCTGTATGCTTTCAAGTTTCTTTATGAAAATGAAAAAAGAGTTTTTAGTCAAATTTTAAAAGCATCGTTGATCAAATTAGAAAAACTCGGTCCGCAACGCTTTTATACGGCAGTAGAAGATTTAAGAACCTTCTCGATGTTACCTTATACAGTTACACATACCGTAAACTCAGTACTTATGCTTGTACTTTGTTTAATATACATGTTTACGCTCTCTTTTTCATCGGCATTAATTGTCATCATTCTTATTGCGCTGGTAGCAGCTTGTTATTTTGTGGTGATGAATACAATGACCAAACAAGTAGCAATTCTTCGAGAATATAATGAAGATTACTATCAATATGTAGATGATGTAATGCGAGGATTTAAAGAACTAAAACTAAGTTTTTTTCGTCGTAATAGCTTAATGAATAACTTCTTAATTCCGAACCGAGACAAGGCAATGGACTTAGATTTTAGAATTAACTATGTCTTTCTATCAATCAACTTAATAAGTCAATATGGATTGTATTTTGTGGTTGCTGTCATTCTATTTGTATTGCCACAATACGGACTGCTTACCACCGAAGATGTTATAGCCTATGTTGTCATCATCCTTTTCATTTCTGGACCTATCAACAACCTGATTAATTTACAACAAATGTACACCCGATTCATGGTTGCCAATACTAGAGTTAAAAAGTTTATAGGCGATTTTGAAATTGTAGATGATGGAAAACAGGAAAAGGCAGTGACATCAGATACATTCAGTTCACTTGAATTTAATGACGTTGTATTCTCATATCCAACAGACGAAAAATTAGAAGAGAAAACAAAACCTTTTGCACTGGGACCATTGAATTTATCCATAAAACAAGGAGAAGTCATTTTTGTAGTAGGAGGAAACGGATCAGGGAAAAGTACTTTCATCAATGCATTGACAGGATTGTATTCGATATCTGATGGTGAGATTTTAGTAAATGATTCCATCAGTGAAAAATCAAATAGAAGCTTGCAAGACATGACGGCGGCTGTATTTACAAACAATCACATTTTCTCAAAAAACTATGATGATTTTGAGCTTGAAAACAACAAGAAATATAGACAACTTGTAGAAACGATGGAGTTGGATCATATCATAACAGATGATAAAGAAAAATCGATTCGAAGACAATTCTCCAAAGGACAAAGCAAACGTGTATCATTGATACTAGCCTTATTAGAAGAAAAGCCAGTATTGGTATTGGATGAATGGGCAGCAGATCAAGATCCACATTTCCGTAAATATTTCTATGAAGTATTAATTCCAAAACTAAAAGCAGAAGGAAAAACAATCATCGCAGTAACACATGATGATGCGTATTTTAACAATGCAGATCGAGTGATAAAGTTTGATTATGGAAAAATAATAAAAGACATCAATATACAATCAAGTGAAAGTAGTATGCAAGACATTTGGGCATAAAACCAAGACATACTAACACTCGTAAATTGTAAAGTCATTTGCCAGTGTTTAGTTTTTATGAATATTAACTTTAATTTTTTTAATTATGAAAAAAGCAAATCTCAAAAATTTACAATTAAACAAGAAATCGATTTCTAACTTAACTTTTCACGATATCAGAGGAGGAGCTGCAGGAGGAAATGGAGAAACAAGCAAAAATGGAATGGATCCTACAGGAAAAGAATGCTTAACATGTTGTGGTTGCGATGCTGCACCTGCACCAGTGAGAAATCCTGGAAATTAATATAAATTACGAAAAGAAAGTGATTAAAAAGATTGCTGTCTTTTTCGTTTTTATGAATACTAACTTTAATTCTTTTAATTATGAAAAAAGCAAATCTCAAAAACTTGCAATTAAACAAAAACTCAATTTCTAGCTTAAGTTTTCACGACATCAAAGGTGGAAGAGCAGGAGGAGATGGAGAAACAAGTAAAAATGATTTTGATCCTACAGGAAAAGAATGTTGGACATGCTGTAATGCAGCTGCACCTGTAAGAAACAATTAAGCTTAGTAAACAATTAACAACCTAAAGAGAGCGATCTCAACATCGCTTTCTTTTTCATCTTTACGTTTCATAATTATAGCCTAATGTCAGAAATGATACAACTTACATTACCACAGCAAGATGTGTATTTTGAACAACTATTGTTCCCCAACGATCCTATATACAATATAGGTGCAAAAATTAAAATTGAAGGAACATTAGAAACTAAAATAATGCAAGAAGCATATCGTGCTTTATTGCAGCAACACAATACATACAGAAGTTGTATTAGTCATGCAAATAATACGATTTCGTTTGTGGAATTGGAAACCTATGATGATGTTCTTGAAATCAAGGATTTTTCAAACGAAACGCATCCTGATAGTGCAGCAAATGCATATATGCAGGAACGTTTTACACAACCTTTTGATCTCACTACAAGTGGTTTGTTGCATAAATTTATTTTAATACGAGTAGAAGAACAACAACATTATTTATTCTCTGTATACCATCATATTATTACTGATGGTTGGGGAACTTCGTTAATGTTTCAACGTTTGGTAGCCAACTATAACGAAATTACAACTAGCGGAAACGTAACGTCTAGCTATCCGTATCATTATAATGACTTTGTAGCAGATGATGTACAATACCAACAATCAGAAGCTTACGAAAAAGATAAAACGTATTGGAAATCAAGATTCCACAGCTTACCTGAATCACTTTTTCAACCGATTAAAGGAACACTTCCAATACCTAAAAGTCAACGAAAAGTATTGACTGTCAAACGTGCATTATACAATGAATTAGAAACCATCGCAAAAGCAAACAGATGCAGTACGTTTCATGTCATTTTAGGATTGATGTATGTGTATTTTGGAAGAAAACAACGCAATCACGATTTTGCAATTGGACTGCCAGTTTTAAACAGAAGTAAAGCGGTTTTCAAAAAAACAGTTGGACTGTTTATGGGAGTTTCCGCATTGCGAATTCAACTCGAAAAAGAAGATACATTCAACTCCTTTTTAACAAAAATACGCCAACAACTCAGACAAGATTATCGCTACCAACGTTTTCCGTTAGGGAAACTCATACAAGAATTAGAACTATTCAATCATACGAGTCACTTGTTCGATATTTCGCTGTCGTATGAAAAACAAAACTATGCAGATCATTTTGCAAATACCAAAACATCTGTAATTCCACTCACGCATCAATCGGAACGTGTACCATTGGCATTATACATTCGAGAATTTGATCCGAAAGAAGATGTGCATATCGATTTTGATTACAATACCTCTTATTTTGATGAACCTTCAATCTCACAAATCATCACACATTTTGAAACTTTACTGACCTCTGTTGTACAAAATCCTGAAAAAAATATACATGCGTATTCCTATCTCACAGCAAGTGAAGAAAAAGAAATACTGCATACCTACAATCAAACATCATATACATATTCAACACAAAAAACGGTACTCGATTATTTTACGGAGCAAGTAGAAAATCAACCTCAAAAAATAGCTTTACGTGATCAAAACGAGTCTTTTACATATCAAGAATTAGAAAATTTATCAGATACGATTGCAAAAAATATCATTGCAACCTCGGGAATGACTTCACAAAAACCTGTTGCAATCTTACTGCCACGTTCAGCAAAATTGATTGTCTGTATTTTGGGTGTCATGAAGTCAAAAAGACCATTTATTCCTTTAGATCCAAGCTTTCCAAAAGATCGTTTATCCTATATCATTTCGCATAGTGAAACCGATTTAATCATAGCATCAGCTTCCGATTTAGTGCTTTCGGCAGCAGTCGAAAAAACGGATTATGAAGCTTTATGTTCGCCATTAAACACAGAAATCGAGTTGCCTAGAACAACAGCAACAGATTCAGCTTACATCATATACACTTCTGGAACTACAGGAAATCCAAAAGGAGTTGAAGTGGGACATCAAGCATTAGTCAACTTCATTCTAAGTATGAAAGAACGTCCTGGAATGGAAAAAAATGATCTGCTCTATTCGGTAACAACACAATCTTTTGATATTTCTATCTTAGAATTTTTAACTCCTTTATTAGCAGGCGCTTCAGTACATGTAGCATTACAAAAAACTATCGCAGATCCTTTTGTATTAATCGAAGAAATAGCAGAAGTTGCGCCAACAATGATACAGGCAACACCAAGTTTTTATCAATTGCTCTTCAATGCAGGTTGGAAAGGAAATTTGGGAATTAAAATTTTATGTGGAGGCGATTTATTAAGCAAAGCATTGGCTGAAAAATTACTCCAAAACACTCGAGAATTGTGGAATATGTACGGACCCACCGAAACGACAATTTGGTCCACTTGCAAACAAATTACAAGTCCGTTAGAAGCCTCTACCATCGGAACTCCAATTCACAATACACAAATATACATTCTTGATGATGCGCTGCAACTACTTCCAAAGCAAAGTATAGGAACTTTATATATTGCAGGAGATGGTTTGGCGAAAGGATATTATAAAAATGAAACCTTAACGGAAGATCGTTTCATAGTACACACGCAATTGGAAAAACGCATGTACAACACAGGCGATTTAGCAAAATGGAATGATCACGGAGAGATTGAATTTTTAGGACGTGATGACTTTCAAGTGAAAATCCGTGGATATCGTATTGAATTGGGTGATATTGAAGCAAAACTCCACGAAATTGAAGCCGTACAAGAAGCCGTAGTTGTCGCTAAAAAACAACAAAATCAAGAAGCGTATTTAGCAGGATTTGTCGTAGCAGATTCGACAAAAATACAAGTGGAAAATCTTAGAAATATTCTAAAAGAACAATTGCCAGCTTATATGATTCCGAGTCAAATCGTAATTCTTGATGCATTGCCACTAACACCAAACAAAAAAGTAGATAGAAAGGCTTTGATGGAGTTTCAAATAAAAAACACACATACGGACGAAACTCCCGTAAGAAAGGCAAGCACTTCTTTAGAAAAAACACTCTGTCAATTATTCCAAGAAACATTAAATACAACGTATGAAATTCATCTTACGGATAATTTCTTTGAACACGGTGGGCATTCTTTAAATGCGGTAAAACTAATCAATAACATACAAACTCAGTTACACTATACTTTGAGTTTACGAATACTATTCGATTGCCCAACAGTATTAGAATTAACAGATTATATACAAAACAATCTAACAACGCTACAAAAAGAGCGCATATCAAAAGCTCCTGAGCAGGAATATTATCCAATTACAGAAGCACAAAAAGAAATATGGATGGCATCACAAAATCGTGATCGCTCTATTGCTTACAATATGTTTGCTGCTTACAAAATAGATGGAAATATAGAGTTGTCCAGACTTCAGACCATATTCACGTATTTAATTTCTAAATATGAAATTTTACGTACGAATTTTGTTGAAGTAGGAGGAATTCCACAACTAAAAATTCAAGATGTAAACCCTGATTTTACCATTGAAACGATTGTATGTGTTGATGAAAATATAGAGCTGAAAATTCAGGAAGATGTGCACAAGGTATTTGATTTAAAAAATGATTTATTGTGTAAAATGACACACTATAAAAGTGATTCCAAAAGCTTTTTAGTATTCAATACGCATCACAGCATTTTGGATGGTTGGTCATTAGAAATTTTAATAAAAGAAATAGCACATTTGTATCGTTTGGAAACACTTCCAAATCAAGAAAATCAAGATAGATTTCAGTTCAAAGACTATGCAAGATGGCAAACACAAAAAAATATAGAAAACGTACATGATTACTGGACTTCGTATCTAGAATCATACCAATGGAAACCATTATTGACAGCTACAGGTACATTGCAAAAATCAACAGATCAAGGCGCGTCTATACAACTAGAATACGATGCAGCGTTATGGCAACAAATACAGGATTTTACTGTTGCACAAAAAATTACACTACACAGCTTTTTGGCAACGATGTTTAGCGTTTTAATCTTAAAAAACTATGATCATGATGATGTGTGTATCGGAACGGTAAATGCTGGGAGAAATCATACGAGTTTGCTTTCGGAAGTAGGAATGTTTGTAAAAACGCTACCATTACGAACCAAAAACAACAAAACGCAGACGGTATATTCACTTTTACAGACAGCGCAAGACAGTATATTGGACTTTGATATGCATCAAGATATTCCTTTGGCAACACGAAAAGATTTTCTTTGGGATGTTATACTCGTAGTCCAAAATCAGTCATTCAATTATGAGACAATTCAAGTAACTGATGATCTTGTATTTTCAGCACATGAAATTGCATCGCGCTACAGCAGATTGCCATTATTATTAAACTTTACTGTCGGATCGTCCTTATCATTACATATAAATTATGATACCACAATATTTGATGCCGATAGCATATCATTGCTCTGTATGCGCTTTGAAAAATTGCTAACATCCGCCGTCGCAGCAACAAAACAAACAACAATAGAAGACTTAAACATTCACTTACATCAAGAAACATCTTCTGAAATAGACATAGATTTTAATTTTTAGAAATACGAATTATGAATACATACATGAAAAATATTTTTAATGCACTTTTGCTACTGATTACTTGTACAGCCTTACACGGACAAGAAGGTACATTTAAAAAAGTAGATTCTTCCTATCATCGATATGCAGATTATATAGAAGATGATGCCATTACATGGGGTTATTTATCGGTACCAGAAGATTGGAATCAACCGATGAGCGATTCTATAAAAATTGCAGTCTCAGTCTTAAAAAACACTTCTGGAAAAGCGAATGCAGAAGCATTGGTCTTTATTCAAGGTGGTCCAGGGCAAGGAAGTGTAGACGATGTTTGGTCTTGGTTGAATCATTCTTTGCGAAAAAATCATGATATCGTATTGTTTGATACTAGAGGAACAGGCTATTCACAACCGCGTTTGTGTCCGGATTTGGGAAAAGAATTCTTAGCCATTCTAGCAAAAAATCAATCGCCATCTAAAGATGAAGAACAAAAAGCAAATGCAGCATTGGCTTGTAAATCTGATTTGATAAAAAAAGGAATCAATATAGAAGCCTATCAAAGTACTTCAGTTGCCAAAGATTTACACGCACTAAAAAACAGTTTGGGATACAAACAATGGAATATTTACGGAGTTTCCTACGGAACTTATATGGCGCAAGTATATGCAAATATGTTTCCTAATGACATCAGTAAACTCATTCTAGATTCTTCGATCTCAAACATTACTGAGTATTACACGGCAAATACGACAAACTATATGACAAGTTTGCAAAAGGTATTCAAAGCCTGTGAAGCCGATGAAAACTGTAACAAAAATTATCCAAATATTGAAAATATCTATTATGAAGTCATTGCAGATTTAGAGAAAAATCCAATCACGGTTGATGTAGATAAATTTTTGATTGAATCAGAATCGTTCACTTTTAATGCAGAAGACTTTAAAGTAGCCTTGCAACAAGCTTTGTATAACAAGCAATTGGTTGCGGTAATTCCATTGCTTATTTATGAGTTTAAAGCACGAAATAAAATCGCTTTGGGGAATTTAGTGCCTGCTTTTTCAGCGTTGTTAAATATGGATTATGGAGTGTATTATTGTGTGAGTTGTAACGAAACTTTACCTGTAAACGATATAGAAACGCTTGAGCAACAATCTAAAACATACAAAGGACTCAAAGGACCAATTTCATTCTACAAATCAGATTTTGTGGTATGTGATCAGTGGAATATTCAAAAAGATTCCATCATATACCAAAACTTAGACAAGTTGAAAGAAAGCAATATACCAGTATTGGTATTTGGAGGAGAATTTGATCCAATTACACCAGAAGGTAATGCAGAAAAGACGGCCAATTTATTTAACAACGGAACGGCGGTTACAGCATATACTTACGGACATGTACCAAGTTTCACAAGAATAGGAACGGAAGTAGTCACAGCATTTATTGATAAAAATGAAGTGCCAGAAAAAGAAGTGTTCAAAAAAGCACCAGCGTTACAAATTGTCAACTCCATCACGGTCAATGGCGGCGTTTCTTCTATGGGAAACAGTTTAGATGAACAAGATCCACTATTTCTCACGCCATTATTAATTGCACTTGGAGTTGCATTGGCATTTATCATTGCACATGGAATCAAATTGATTCGAAGAAAATATAAAAAACTATCAGACAAAATTGTTAGAATTCTATGTTTATTAACGTCTGTATTTGGAATTATAAGTTTGATAGGATTTGTAAATGCACTTTTGACAACGGTAGATCAAAACTTTTACATTTTGGCGTTTGGTTTGCCGAGTTCCTATGACTATTTATACATTTTCATGTGGATATTTCTAGGATTATTGTCACTCACACTACTATTTTACGTTATAAAAATCAAACAACTCAATGAAAGAAGTATTCTATTCTCAATCGTATTTTCAAATATATTGATTGCTGTCTACTTTTTGTATTGGGGAATTATTTAATGTACACAATAAAAACAACCATGGAAAAGACCATTTTAGCTAACTACTATGATCATCTAGTAAAACCTTCAAAGCAATCGCTTCCAGCATTAATAAACACAAAAGCAAAGGAAGTCCCAGAAGCATTAAGGCATTTTGAATATCCTATATCTTCTTGGCCTATCATTCTAACAAAAGAAGAGGTTGAAGAATTAGAAGATTGTTGTACGTTGATTCCAAGACTCATAAAAGAAATACCTGAGCTATATTTTAAAAATGATCTTGAAAAAATAGCTAATTTCTACTATGAAGGAGATCAAACCAAAGCACAATTTGCAAACTTTTGCAATCAGAAAAAGATAGATGTAAGCTGTCGTTTGGATTTAATACAATCTGATTCAGGTTTTAAAGTATTGGAAGTAAATACAGGTTCTGCTATTGGCGGAATGGAAATTCAAAGCTTTAAAGGCGCTATAGAAGTAATGCATCCCGAATTAGAAGATGAAAAAATAGGTTTAAAAGCACGTGAGGTACAACAAATTTATATTGATTTCATTATTCAAAAAGCAATTGAATTACGCGCTAAAGGAGAAGATGAAATTACCATTTTCATGGCAGAATTAATCTCAAATAGAGAAGGTTTTATCGCGTATGCAGAAGCAGAAAAGTTTTTTAATGAAATCCTCAATGAACAAATAAAAAAGTACAATATAAAAGGAAAAGTAGTCATCAACACTATGTCTTCTGTAAAGTTTCAAAACAACAAACTGACTTACAATGATGAACGTGTACATGTAGTTTTGATACGTAATTTTGCGCTAAAAGATATTTCACCAGATGTATTTAGAGCTTTTATGATGAATGCGATCTATTTTCCAGACCACTTAGGAGTAGGCGTACTTCGCGATAAACGAAACCTTGCAATACTTCGCACACTTGCCGACGAAGGAAAATTTACTGCAGAAGAAAACAAAAAAATACAAAAATTTATTCCTTGGTCGGTATTAATGCAAGAAACCACAGTTTCGTACAATGGTGCTACGCATGATTTACAAACCTTATTAAAAGAGCAAAAAGACAATTTAGTAATTAAAGTTGCTGACGGATTACAAGGAGATGATGTATATATTGGAAGATCATTATCTGAAGAAGCTTGGAATAAAGCCATAAAAAAAGCAACTCAAGAAGAAAAATACATTGTACAAGAGTTTGTGTCATCTGACTATATACAAGCACCAAACAAACAGAATCAATGGACACCACACTCATTAGTTTGGGGCGCTTTCGGATTCGGAGATGCCTATGGAGGTACTTGGATACGAATGTCATCTAAAGAAAATAGCTCCGGAGTTATCAATGCTGCAACAGGAGCTATAGAAGCTATTGTCTATGAAGAAGTAGCTGTGCAGCATGAAACTCCTATGGTAGAAAAAGAAATGACAGCTACGATATTGGGAGATGCCTACGAGAATTTAATGACTTTAGATGCGTCTAAAAATTGCCCAACTTTTGTAGATGCTTCTTCTGAAAAATTACCAAAATTTTTGAGAGGATACGGATATCCTGTTTCATCGTGGCCAGTTATTATCGACAGAACACAAACCAAAAGTTTAGAAGAACTTTGTGTCAAAATACCCGAACTCCTTACTAAAATACCTGAATTACACTTTCAAAATGATACCAAGAAAATTGCAGATTTTTACTTTCAAGGAGATGAAATGATGACGCAATTTGCGATGTTATGCCACGAAAAAAAGATAGAAATTGGTTGTCGTTTAGATTTATCGCTCGATGCAGATGGATTTAAAATACTAGAAGCCAATGTTGGTTCTTCTATTGGAGGATGGCAAGTACAAAGTTTTGAGTCAATCATCCGTGAAACACATCCAAATTTAGATGAAAATTTCACTACAGAAAATACACAAGCTAATTACATCGACTTTTTGGTGAAAAATATCATCAAACAAGTTTCATATCTTAAAGAAGACATCAATGTGTTTTTAGCCATTGGAGAATACGAAGAAGGTTTCCAAAGAGAAAATATTACGAGCTTCTTTAATGATTTATTAGCAGAATCATTAAAAGGTACAAGATTCAAAGGACATACATTTATCGGAGAATTTACAGATATAGAATTACAAAAAAACAAACTAATTTTTGAAGGTCAAGAGATGCACGGTGCTTTAGAAATTGTAGTAAGCGATATGGGAATTCCAGCTAATATCTTTAGAGCTTTTATGATGGGAATTGTTTACTTTCCAGACCATTTGGCTTCAGGAATGTATGGCGACAAAAGAAACTTGGGAATCTTAAGAGAATTAGCCGAAAACAATAAATTTACCGCAGCAGAAAATAAATTGGTTATTGAAAGTATTCCATGGACAAAGGAAATTAAAGATAGGACAGAGATATTTCAAGGAGAACGTTTACCGATCACAGAAATTCTAAGAAATCATAAAGAAGACATGGTGATCAAAGCAGCGCAAGGATATCAAGGAAAAGATGTTTTTATAGGAAGATTTTCGTCTGATGAAGAATGGAATGAAGCTATAAAATTAGCCTTAACGAATAAAAACTTTATTGCACAAGAATTCAGTGATTCTATCAAAGTATTAGCACCTAATAAAGAAAATCAGTGGACGCCGCATAAATTAATTTGGGGAGCTTTCGGATTTGGAGAGAAATATGGAGGTGTTTGGGTACGAACATCAGAAGTAGCCAATGATATCGGAGTTATCAATTCTGCCACAGGAGCAGTTGAAGCCATTGTGTACGAACACCATTTGATGGATGAAATGACCATATGATAACAATTTATTACTACCAAATATCACAAAATGCTCATGCTGGATTGATTCAAAAGTATCTTTCCAACTTTCCTGTAGAATTTCAAGAAAGAATACAAAGATTCAGGAGATGGGAAGATGCACAATTGTCTTTATCAGGAAGATTGTTGCTACAATATGCTTTGCAAAAGCATGCGAAATTAGCTCATTTTGATTGGAATTCATTGTCGTATACTTCCTATGGAAAACCGTATTTAGATACCAGTGAGCTACATTTTAATATTTCACATTCAGGAACAATAGTGGCTTGCGCACTAACGACAGGAATCAAAATTGGAATAGATATGGAACAAATGCGTCCCATAGATGTAGAAGATTTTAAGCGACAAATGACAAACAATGAATGGCAATATGTAAACACTGCTGAAAATCAATTGCAAGCCTTTTATGAATATTGGACTAAAAAAGAAGCCGTGATCAAAGCAGATGGAAAAGGAATGTCCATTCCGTTGTTATCTTTTGAAATTCAAAACAATACAACATTGGTTCATTCAGAGAAATTTTACACCAAAAGAATCGCTTTATCAGAAAACTACATGTGTCATATTGCGTGCAATAAGGAAATTGATGCAACAGATATTAATCTTATAGAAATACCAGATTTGACGGCCAAAATTTAAAATTTCATCAAGTATTGTCTAGAAAATAAGGAAACATAAAAAACGCCATCAAGAGAGCATGATGGCGTTTTTCTGTATTATGAATATACGTTTAATCTAAATTTTCTAAAGGTTTACAAGCGTTCACATACATTAAAACATCATATTGTAAAACTAATTTTTTCATTTTTGGAGATAAACGATTGGCTTTCTCTTTTAACTTTTCGGCATCAATGATAATATAGTTAGCCGTTATATTTTTGATAAGATTTTTAACTTCTTCAGGTATATTTTCAGAATCATCAAATGGTACTACGGGAGTTGGCGCAAAAGGATTTCCTAAATTTTTAGCACCATTAATTCCCACAGCATATACATGCAAAGAAGTTTTCCCGTTCATGGCTGCCAATTCGGTAATCATATTTGAAATATCCAATACATTGGTAGGAGTAAATCCTTTTGCAACATGATTTGCTCCTAATTTAAAGATCACTTTCGGTAATTTTCCAGCAGTTGCTGCTTCATCATAATACGTTAAAAAATTACGTTTCATGAGTTTTGCACGTTCATTATTGTTCAAATAATATTGTTGCTGAAAATTGTACAAGTATATTTCTTTAGTCAATTTTAAATCTGTTAGTATTTTTTTCTCTTCATCAGAAATTGTCAATGCCATCAGTTTGTGATGCAATTCGTCAGTATATTTAAAAATAAATAATGCCTGATAATCTTTTTTCTCTACAGCTTTATTAAAAGCCAAATTTGCTTCTTTCAATAGAGGTTTTACGGTGTTTTTTAGGGCTTTATTATCATTCAGATTTACCAAATAATCAAAAACAAGTCTATATTCTACCATGAAAGATTGATCTATTCCCCAAATTGCACCATGATTTTCAATAACGTTTTTAAATAGTCCGATATCATTCTTATTATTATAAAATGGAATTGCGAACGGATATGCATCATACAGTTTTTTCAATCCTTCCGCAGGATTTTTTGCACTTGTAAATTGTAGTTCTAAAATATTAGCTGCAAAAGGCGAAGTTTCTATACAAAGTGCATTATATCCTTCTGGTTTAGAAAGATTGTATAAAGCATTGGTAATTTCTCCAACTTCCTGAATGCCATGCTGTTCTCCGAGCATGATAAATTGTGTGTTCTTAATTTTCTTTGAAAAGAATTGTGCAAATTGATTCGAATTCAAATCATTCACACCAAAAGAATAGTTCTCGATCAAGTTTTGAGCTTGTATAGTAAAAGCAACTAAACAAGCAATTACAGTAAGTGTACGTGTTTTCATTATTGTATTTTTATTCGTTTTACATGATCTCCTTTTTTCAGAGCTTTATTTTCATATCCTTCAAAATAGATAGGTACGCAAATATCTTTGGGCAATCGGACGGCAAAGTGCAGATGTGGTCCGCTAGAATATCCTGTATTTCCTGAATATCCGATAAGTTGGCCTCTTTGAACAGTATCTCCTTTTTTGACCAATGCGCCATTATACATAAGATGAGAATAGGCTGCAAAAGTGCCATCATCATGAAGAATTAAAATTTTATTCGCCTTTTTAACATAAGCTTTTCCACCAGCTTTTTTGTAGCCAGTGATGGTGTATACGACAATGCCTTCTCTTGCAGCATAAATTTCAGTGCCCACAGGAATGTCAAAATCAATAGCATATTTGGAGGCAATGCTTGAATGTGATTTTTTGCCGTTAAACCCTTGTGATATTCTGACTTTTTTTCCAATAGCTACAGGCAAACTATATACATATGCATCGTTGTGGACAGCCGTTTTGCTATCTCCATAATCAAACTTTGCAGTAATGTGTTTTCTTAATAATTTTGTTTCTCCAATAGAGTCAATCACCGTATTTGGAACAATAATTACCTTAAAAAGCGTGTCTTTACTTTTTAATAATCCATGGTTTTTGATGTGAATATTTTTTAGTTCACCGTTTTTCAAACCTACTGAAATTTCCATAGGCGCAAACGAATTGCTAACAATATGAACATAAGTTGAATCTTGTTTTCGTTCTGACAAGAAATTCACTTCATTAGGTTGTATATTTTCAGGTTTGCAACCTTTCGCAAAAGCGAGCGTCAAAAAGCTTATAATTAATACTTTATTCATCTTTTATCTGTTTATGTTACCTTTAGAATCATTCGGAGAAATTAAGAACCAATCATAATTTTTAAGTTCCCATGCAGTGCCTGTATCTACTTGTAATTGTTGTGTTGCAACCAACTTTTTTAGAGGTCGTAAATCAATCAATGTCCATTGGTCTTTTTTCCCTAATTGCATTAAAAAACGCGTATTCTTCCAGCCACTTTTCCCAATTTGATCTTTCCCGTTTTTATAGCGCCATACATGACGAATTGCTAAGAAATTAGTGTTATTATCTTTGGCTTTTTCGTGTAAATGTCTTCCAACATCATAGCGTCCGTATTGTGAATTTCCGTGTGTCAAATGCACGCCGCCAAGTTTTACCAAAACCTTTGGCAATTTTTCTTGTGTCGTAGCTACAGTATACAAACTATCAAACTTACGCTTCATATAGGTTGCTCGTGCAGTGCTTCCGCCTTTTTTGGTAGCGAATCGACAGTAAATTTTCCATGAATTTTTCAATTCATTAGCATAGTTTCTCAGTGTGGTTTCTTCTGATACAAGCATTAAAAAGTCGTTTATAGAAGGTTCGTTCAGCAACCAACAATACTTAGATTCACCAGAGACTTTATCTTTAAAAGCGTTCTTTTTCAAGATTTTTCTAGCTTTTTGATAGGCAGTTGTAATTTCAGATGTTTTTGTAGAAAGCGCGTACATTTTGTCGAAATGCAACAAGTATGAAAATTCATATTCACGATCAATTCCCCAAAGATTGAAGTCTAATTTTGAAGCTTCTTGGATGAATTTGACATCTGCAATTTTATCAACAAAAATAAATGGCACATACGGGAATCTACTTTTTCCGTACTTTTTGTTCAATATGCTAAGTTTGTGTTGTATTTCAGCTGGTTTTTTAGAAATATTTTCTAGAATAGAAGTCGCATAATCACCAATCTCCAAAGCAAAATTGTTGAATTCATGTGATTTTAGAATGCGTAAAAAAGCAGCTGTAAAATGACTTAACTGTTCGGATTGATGAACTTCAGCAATACCAATGAATTGACTTTCTTTTGCTCCTTGAGCCAACATTTCTTGAATGTTTTCTGAAAATTCGTAATTCTCTGATATTGAAAAATAGTGAGTGTGTTTTTGAACGTCATTCAAAGACAGCTGCTTTTGCGCATATATGGTGGTGCATATTAACAAACAAGTGAAAAATGTATATAGTTTCATGATGCGGATTTTAGAATTAATTTACAGTCCCAAAACTATATTTTGATCAAATACCAAAAAGGAGAACTCCATCAAATACAGGTCTTAAAAGATGAAACCAGAAGATGATCACGGTATTTTATTTTGTTGTGTGTGTGCTGTGTTTTGTCCTGTCAAACAGGAGTTTTGTATTTCTCGCGAAGAAATCCGTTGTTTTTATGCATATTTTTGAGATATGAATCTAAAGAATACATTTAAATATCATTTATTACTTGCTTTCATTATTATAGCCATGCATATTTTGGATGAGTATAATAAAATGGGAAGCAAAATTTTCTTTAATGAATTGGCTTTAGGGATTTCGTATTTAACAACTTTCAATATTGCTTTTTTTGGAACTTATGTATTTAATTATAAAGTGATTTGTCCGAATACCTTAGCTAAGAAAAAAATACTTCTGTTTATAATAGGTTTATTTTCATTGTCTTTTGTTTTTGCAGGGATTAGATTCCTAATGGAAGAAATTATTATGTATAGTATCACCGGATTTCATAATTATGGAGACAGAACCCGAACGTTTTGGTATTATATTTTTGACAATGCTTTTTACGCTTTAAAAGCTGGTTTGTTCAGTGCTTTTATGTATTTTCTTTTTAACTATTTAAGAAGTATGTCAAAAATTCATCAGCTTCAAATAGAACGGCAAAAAGCAGAATTAGACATCTTAAAAACACAACTCGAACCACATTTTTTATTCAATACGCTCAATATTTTCTATTCAGAATTGGCAGAAAGCAAACCAGAAACTGCTAAAGGAATTTATAAATTATCTGAATTATTACGTTATCTGACTTATGAAACCAAAGAAGACTTTATGCCATTAACGCAAGAAATAAAGTTTATCAAGGATTATATGTATTTTTATGAAAAGCGTTTTGAAAACAATTTTCATCTCGATTTTACCATAAAAGGAGCTGTTACAACACAAAAAATGCCTTCGTTAATTTTAATTCATTTTGTAGAAAATATTTTCAAGCATGGAATTATCAACGACATGGATCATCCAGCAAAAATTACCATAGACATCACCTCAGATTTTCTGGAGATTACTACAGAAAATAAAATTTCAATAGGACAGAATTATAGCGGTTCTGGAATAGGGAAGGAGAATTTGAAAAAGAGATTGCAGTTATTGTTTGAAGATGCTTATGAATTAAAACATGACGAAGCGCACGAAATATATACAGCATATTTAAAAATTCCGTTAAAAAACTAATATGAAGAATTTGAAATGTTTAATCGTAGATGACGAAACGCCACCAATACGTTTGCTAGAATCGTATATAAAGAAAGTTCCTTTTTTAGAACTGGTAGGATCAACGTCAAATCCGGTTGAAGCAATCGGAATCATTGAAAACGAAGCACTAGATTTACTCTTTTTAGACATACAAATGCCTACGATTACGGGAATTCAATTGTCTAAAATAGTCAAAGACAAAGTCAGTGTCATCTTCACTACGGCATATCCTAAATTTGCTTTAGAAAGTTATGAATTAAATGCCGTCGATTATCTATTAAAGCCTTTTGAATTTGAACGATTTTACAGTGCAGTATTAAAAGTAAAAGGAAAAAATAAGGCGCAATCTTCCACCAATACGGATGATTTCATCTTTATAAAAACGGATGGGAAAAATAACTTCGAAAAAGTGTTCCTCAATGATATTCTATACATTGAAAGTTTAAAAAATCATGTGTGTATTCATACGGTAAATAGCCAAGTTATAACCTATAACACCTTGAAAAACTTTGAAACGCAATTGTCTAAAGATTTATTTATCAAAACGCATAAATCCTATATTGTTTCCATTAAAAACATAGTAAAAACCACGACAATTTCTGTACAAATGAGTAACGGAAATGAATTGCCTATTGGCGAAACCTACAAAAAATACTTTTTTGAAATTATCAATAAGTTGATGTTTTAAGCTTAGACCAAATCTCTCAACATTTCAGCAGCTTTTTCGGCTGTGATATCGCGTTGTGGCATGGCAAACATTTCATAACCAACCATAAATTTCTTCACCGTTGCTGAACGTAATAACGGCGGATAAAAACTCATATGCCAATGCCAACCATCATTGGATTGATTATTTGTTGGTGCTTGATGAATTCCCGCAGAGTAGGGAAATGGGACATTAAATACTTTGTCATACACGCTCGTAATGGTTTTGATGGCGTCTGCGTAACTCGTAATTTCTTCCGGAGTCATTTCCAAAATATTTTTCATGGCTTTTTTGGGAACAATCATCGCTTCAAACGGCCAAACTGCCCAAAAAGGAACCAGCACTGCAAAATGCTCGTTTGCATATACAATGCGTTCTTTCTCCTGAATTTCTTGTGTTAAGTAGGCTTCTAACAAGGTTTTGCTTTGATTAGAAGCATGATATTTTGCAAAATTGTGCGTTTTCTTTTGAAGTTCTGTCGGAATGGATTTCTGTGCCCAAATTTGTCCATGTGGATGCGGATTGCTACAACCCATAATATCACCGCGATTTTCAAAAATCTGTACATTATTGATAAAATCAAGCGTAGACAATTCTGCAAACTCACGCTGCCAAGTGGTAATCACTTTTTCAATAGCAGGAATCTCCATTTTAGAAAGTGTCAATGAATGATTTGGTGAAAAACAAACCACTCTACAAATTCCTCTTTCAGCTTTAGCTTCCAACAATCCAGAAACATAATCGGCAGCTTCGGTATCTTCTTTCAAAGCAGCGTAATCGTTGGTAAATACAAAGGTATCTTCATAATTCGGGTTTACGTCTCTGCTAGCACGTGTATTTCCTGGACACAAATAACAATTTGGATCGTATTCCAAACTTACAGGCACAAACTGATCTTCTACTTTTCCTTGCCAAGGACGCTTGGTACGATGCGGTGAAACCAATACTTCATCACCTGTTAATATATTTTTTCTAATATGCGGTTCTTTCAAAATATCCATGACACAGTCTTATTCGTTCTTTAAATTTTCTTCCCATTTCCATGAGGTGGAAATCATATCATCAATGCCCAAAGTGGTTTCCCAACCTAGTTTTTCTTTCGCCATTTTTGTCGAAGCATACAAGGCAGGAACATCGCCAGCACGTCTTCCAACAATTCTATAATTCAATGGTTTTTCGGTGATTTTTTCAAAAGATTGAATCACTTCCAACACCGTATAACCATTTCCTGTTCCCAAATTGAAAATTTCCAACGCTTGCTCTTGTTCTTTGTGAATCAGTCGTTTTACAGCTTTTACATGCGCATCTGCCAAATCGACTACGTGAATATAATCGCGAATCGCCGTACCATCTTTCGTATCATAATCATCACCAAAAACCTGTAACTCTTTGCGAATTCCGGCAGCAGTTTGTGTAATATAGGGCATTAAGTTGTTTGGAATTCCGTTTGGCAATTCTCCCAAATCTCCAGAAGTATGTGCGCCAATCGGATTAAAATAACGCAAAGAAATGCTTGAAAAACCTGTGTTGGCTTTGACGATATCTTCTAAAATTTCCTCAGCAATTTTCTTTGTATTTCCATACGGAGAAAAAGGACGTTGTACTTCATTTTCTTCAGTAATTGGTAATGTTTTTGGATTGCCATATACCGTTGCAGAAGATGAAAAAATAAAATTATGTATTCCTTCCTGCAATTGTGCTTCTAGCGTATTCAGTAACGAAAAGAAGTTGTTTTTATAATACATCACAGGATTTTGAACCGATTCAGCCACAGCTTTATATGCTGCAAAATGAATGACAGCAACCGCATCTGCATGTTTTGAAAAAGCTGCTTTTGTCTTTTCGGTATCTTTCAAATCAATTTCTTCAAAAATGGGTCTAACACCCGTAATCTTTTCAATGCGATCTAGTGTTTTAATGTTCGAATTTGATAAATCGTCCAGAATGACAACTTCAAATTGATGCGTGATCAATTCTATCACAGTATGCGATCCAATATAGCCGCAACCGCCAGTAACAATTATTTTCTGTTTCATCTTGATTTAATAGGTTTTATAGTCTAAACTTGCTTTAACAGTAGCCGTTGTATAACTTTTCTGTTCATCTTTTAACAAGCGATCTAACATGAGTTGCGCCGTTTTATGTCCAATTTCAGTAGCGTGTTGATCTACAATAATCAGCGAAGGATGATTTCGTAACTGATACGTATTGCAAAAAGCTGCAATTGGAACCAATGTAGAAATATCATACTCCATTTTTTTCGCAATATTGATCGTTTTCATGATAGCAGATTCATTCACACCAAAAAAACCATCAATACTTTGGTCTTTCAATGCACTCGGAATTCGCGACGTAAAATCAATCAAATTTGGCGAGTTGATAATATGACTTGGATTCACTTCAATTCCATGATCTATCAAGGCTTGCTGATATCCTTCCAAACGTAACTTTCCTAAATGTACATCTGCAATTGACGATACCAAAGCAATATTTTTACAACCTTTATCTTGTATTAAATGTGTAGTTGCTCTGTACGAAGCTTCATAATCGTCGTTGATCACTTTGTCACACTCAATATCATTATGAATTCGATCAAAAAGTACCATTGGAAGTTCTTTATCAATGATCATATCCAAATGCGAAAACTCTTTATTGATCTGTGTTTCTTTCGCCAAACACATAATCAATCCGTCAATAAAACCGAGCGACATCGTTTTGACACATTTGATCTCTTTTTCAGTAGATTCATGCGAAATGGACGTGATAATATTATAGCCTTTTTTAGAAAGTACTTCTTCCAAACCAATCAACACTTTTGCAAAAAACGGATTCAAAATATTTGGAATAATCACGCCAATAGTTTTGGTATTTCCCTTTCGGAGTCGCACTGCATACTGATTCGGTATGTAATTGTATTTCGTAGCTACGGCTCTGACTCTCAAACGTGTTTCGTCACTAATTTCAGGATTGTTTGCCAAAGATTTTGAAACAGTAGATACCGAAACATTTAAAATTTCTGCTAATGATTTCAATGTTATTTTTGGCTTCATCTTGATCGTTTTTTATGATTAATTTTTTATAAAAGTTCCTTGACTCGGATTGACAACAATGGCTGTTAATTCTCGATGAAACGTATGTTTGTACGCTTCAGAAACTTCAGTTATATAGGCTTCCACATCATCTTCATGAATAATATTGATAGTACAACCACCAAAACCGCCGCCCATCATTCTAGAACCTAAAATATGAGTATTTGCTCTTGAAAAATCTACTAAAAAGTCTAATTCAGGACAACTCACTTCATACAAATGTTGCAAACCTTCATGCGATTGATACATTAAGTTCCCAAACGCTTCTAAATTTCCAGCTTTCAATTCTTGTACAGCTTTTAAAACACGTTCATTTTCTGAAATTACATATTGACAACGTTGATAAACGATCCTGTCTAATTGCGATTCAAATTCCTTTAATATAGACAAAGATACATCGCGTAAAGATTGTATTGCACGATATTTTTGTTGCATAATTTTTACGCCCGATTCACATTCTTCACGTCTCTTATTATATTCACTACTTGCCAAATTGTGTGAAACATTGGTATTCAATAACAAAATTTGGTACGGAGCAATATGTACAGGAATCAATTCATAATCCAATGATTGACAATCGAGTAGGAGCACATGATTTTCTTTGCTCATGACCACGGCAAACTGATCCATAATTCCACATTTTGTACCAACAAAACGATGTTCTGCATCGCGTGAAAGTCGAATCAATTCTTCAACAGGTTGTTTTAGGTTAAAAAATTCGTTTAAACCAATGGCCATACCACATTCCAATGCTGCGGACGAACTTATACCAGCACCAATAGGCAATTCACTTTCAATAATGCAATCAAAGCCAGAAAGTGTGGCATTTCTCATCAACAATTCATGAATTACACCTAAAACATAATTTTCCCATTCTTTGTCACTTTTACGTACATTTTTTAAATCGACCTGCAAAAAAGCATCGTAGCTTTTACTATAAATATTACAGGTAGTAACGGTATCATTTTTTCGAAAATAAAAGTGAATCTTCCGATCAATAGCTGTCGGTAATACAAAACCGTTATTATAATCAGTATGCTCTCCAATAAGGTTAATTCTCCCTGGAGAAGTCACCGTCAATTCTGTTTTAAAATCTTTAAAATAATGTTTGTCTAATGCTGGCACAATAAAAAATTAAGGTGCGTAAATATACAATAAAAATAATAAATGTAAATATTACGTTTATTATTTTTTCTTTTTGCTGAATTTTCTGCGAAAAGCACAACTCAATTAATTTGACTACATTTGAAAGCATTAAATAGTGGTCAGCTTGAGGTTAGAATCAGGAGAGTTTTTCTTCTTTTCCGCAGTATAGCAGGAATTTTTCGTTAAAAATTTTTGAAGCCTTGGAAAAAATTTAGAAAAGTTCATGCGGTTTTAATTTTTCCCAAAAAGAAAATTAAAAATACCTCTGGAAAAGCGCCGTTTCTTTTGTTTCTTTTCTTTGGGCGAACAAAGAAAACGAAAATAAAAAACTAAGATTCAGTTTTTTGTAAATAACATACTAAATGTTTTTAAAGTTTTATTTGAATATTATGTATGTTAAACTGGAGTATAATAGTAGTTATATTTTTTAAATCGATTTGATTATATGTGGAAAGAAGACAAATATGGTATGCATGACAAAATGTATGTGGCAACAGACTGTATTATATTTGGTTTTGATGATGGAATACTTAAATTATTAGTTTTTAAACGTAGAATAGCACCGCAAGAAGGCGCCTTATCACTCATTGGAAGTTTTGTAAAATTGGATGAAAGTGTAACGGAAGCAGCCAACAGAGTCCTAGAAGAAATCACGGGTTTACAAAATGTCTTCATGGAAGAACTCAAAACCTACAATGCTGTTGAGAGAGATGATGGATACCGATGTATTTCTATTGGGCAGTATGCGTTGATACGAATTGATGAGTACGATAAAAATTTGGTAGAAAAACACAATGCTATTTGGTATCCGTTTGATGAATTGCCTGCCTTAGTCTTAGATCACGATCAAATGGTAAAAGATGCCTTGGCACGATTGCGACGCAAAGCACGATATCAACCTATTGGATTTGAATTGCTCCCCGAAAAATTCACACTTCCACAATTGCAAATACTATACGAAGCTATCTACCAAAAGAAAATGGATTCGCGTAATTTCCGTAAAAAAGTATTGTCGTTTGGCGTATTGATTAAATTGGAAGAAAAAGACAAATCGACTTCCAAAAAAGGCGCATTCTACTATAAATTCAATCATGAAAAATATCAAGAGTTAATTGCAAAAGGTATTAACTTTGAAGTCTAAACTGTATTGCTACACATGGATGCTGTATTTGAAAAAATCATAGAACTCAAAAACGAAAGTTTACATTCCAAACATGAACAATTGGTCAATGGTATTATCAATGCTATTAATGACAAAACCTTACAAAAGGGAGATCGTTTGCCTTCAATCAATAGCACGGTAAACAAACTTGGTTTTGCTAGAAAAACGATTGTACGTGCGTATGAGGATTTAAAAAGCAAAGGTTTGGTGGAGTCCAAACAATTCAAAGGCTATTATATTTCAAACACAAATACGCGTATAAAACTCAAAGTGGCGTTACTTTTATTTGCGTTTCATTCGTTTCAAGAGGACTTTTACAATACATTTAGAAAAGAATTGGGTAAAAAATACCATATCGATGTATTTTTTCATCACAACAATCTGGATGTTTTCAAAAATATTTTAAGTACCATTACGGGGAAATACGGAATGTATGTGATTGCGCCAATTCCAACGCCTGAAATGCCAAGCATTCTAAAAAATATTCCATCGGACAAATTGTTAGTAATTGACAGATTCATTCCGATGTCAAATGAATACTCATACATTTCTCAGGAATTTGAGCATTCTACCTACAAACGTTTAGAAGAATTATTGCCAGCGATCAACAAGTACGCAAAAATGACGTTGTTCTTTCGTGATGATACCGATTATCCGATAGGAATCAAAAATGCATTTCGAAAATTCATCAAAACCTACAACATAAAAGGTACGATTGAAAAAAAATACAAGCAAGGAAGTGTCAAACCTAACACACTATATTTCTTCATCAGTGATACACATTTATGGCAGGTGTTACGCGATTGTAAATATGCAAATTATACGATAGGGAAGGACGTTGGTATTTTGGCACATAATGATAATGATGTGAAAGAAATTATCTTTGGAGGCATCACGACCATCTCTGCAGACTTTAAAAAAATGGCGCAAGAATCGGCGGCGTATGTCAAATATTTGACACCAATTCACCGAATCATTCCGTCAGAAATAAAAAGGCGTAATTCACTATAACGCAGTAATAAAAGGCTTTTACTGCATTATTTATAAATTTTTTAACTTTTTTTTGATGATTTGTTAATCATGTGAAAAATTAGTGTATATTTGTAAAGTAGCATACTGTATCACAGTTTAGTATTTCGCTGTTCAGCTAAGGTGCCAAAGCATCTTAGATTTTTTTATGAAAAAAGTAATAAGCGTAATATTTACATTTATAAAAACGAATTAATAAATTTAATCAACTAACTAACCTTAACAATATTCTTATGGATAGAAAATTAATAAGACTATTATGCTGTATGACCTTTGCCTTATTTGGTTTTGCAGTAAATGCGCAATCAGTTTCGGGGACAGTTACCGATGGAACGATTCCGCTTCCTGGCGTAAATGTTACTGTAAAAGGAACTACAAATGGTGCCGTAACTGACTTTGATGGAAAGTATTCATTAAACGATGTAAATACTGGCGACACTCTTGTGTTTAGCTATGTAGGATACAAAACTCAAGAAGTAGCCTACAATGGAGAAGCAACGCTCGATGTAACTTTAGAAGAAGATACTGCAGCTTTAGATGAAGTCGTATTGGTAGGATACGGAACTTCTAGTAAACGACAAGCAACAAGTGCAGTAAGTACCATTAAAGGAAAAGAAATTACGAATACCATTGCTGGTAATCCAACCGTAGCTTTACAAGGTAGATTGCCTGGTATACAAGTAGAAAGCTTTGGTGGACAACCTGGTGGTTCTGCCAATGTATTCATTCGTGGTATCAACTCTTTAAGCAACGCAGATCCGCTATATATTGTAGATGGATTGTTTGTCGATAATATGGATTATGTGAATCCGAAAGATATAGAAGACATTTCTGTATTAAAAGATGCTGCAGCGGCAGCTATTTACGGATCGCGAGCAGCGAATGGAGTGGTTTTAATTACAACGAATCACGGAAAAAAAGATCAAGCATTAAGAGTGAATTTTAACTCAAGAATTGGTGTCGATTCGCCAAGCAAACGATTAGACTTCATTAATGGTCAACAATATACAGATTACTTAAATCAACGATTTGCAAATGATGGTTCGTCTACAACCGTAACTTGGAATGGTGTAGATACAGATTGGCAAGAAGAATCTTTACAATCAGGAATTGTGGAAGATTATGGATTGTCCATCGCTGGTGGAGGCGAAAAATCATCATACTTCGGTTCTGTAAACTACTTCTACCAAGATGGTATCTTAGTAGGTTCAGGATTTAAGCGATTAAACGCACGATTGAACTCTAGACATGAATTAGGAAAATTTACCATCACACAGTCATTAGGTATGACAGAAGGTAAATTGCAAGAAAATAACTGGTATGGTTTTGACGGAACTACAGCGCCAACAATTGCCTTATCAGATCCAAACAATGATGGAGGATTTGCTGGGCCAACAGATCCAATTCATGGTCCTGGTGGTGTCAACCAATTCGGATTGGCTTCTTTGGAAAACAATTTAGAAACGACAAGAACCATGTTCGCAAGTTTAAAAATTGATTATGAAATCACAGAAGAACTAACAGCTTCTGTAAACTTAGGTGTAGATTATAGAAACAGAAGAAACTTCCAGTTTACGCCAACATACTTAATGACAAATCCTGTAACGAGTGGAAACAGTATTGATCCTGTTCGTAACGTAAATGAATTAAACGACTTGACAAACTTTGTACAAGATGATGTAAATCTATTGTTTGAACCAACCATTTCATACAAAAAGACATTCAACGATGTGCACAAATTCGAAGCGGTTTTAGGACATACACGTTTTATTGAAAAACAAGATAGCAATGGTGTATACGGTGAAGGAACTCCAGCAAACTCAATTCAAGTAGCAAGTGCGTTGACTTCGGTTACACAAACACTTGGTGCTAGCAATGAAGCAGCTTTACTATCATACTTTGGTAGAGTAAACTACGGATATGACAACAAATACTTATTCTCTGCAACAGTAAGACGCGATGCTTCTTCACGATTTGCAGAAGACAATAGAGTTGGTTATTTCCCAGCATTCTCAGGAGCTTGGAATGTAAGTAGCGAAGAATTCTGGAACTCAGAAACCATCAACTTCTTTAAAGTAAGAGCTTCGTATGGTGAATTAGGATCGTATCCAGATCAATTTTACCCAACACAAGCAGTTTTCTTAGCCAATCAATCTAACGCAAGTTTTGGTGGAACTACCGCAACAGGTTTAGCACAAACAACATTGGCTGATGAGAATCTAGTGTGGGAAACTACAAAAACATTTGACATTGGTATTGATATGGCGTTGTTAGATAACAAAATCAAATTCACAGCCGATTACTATTCTAAAAATGTAGAAGATGCCTTGGTGCCAATCAATGTGCCATCAACTTCAGGAGTAAGTTTGCCTGTGACCAGAAATGCAGGTACCTTAGTAAACAACGGATTTGAATTTGACTTAAGCTATAATAAATCAGAAGGAGATTTTAAATATACGATTGCAACAAACTTTTCTTTCAATCTTAAAAATGAAGCAGAAGACATTCCTGCAACGATCTTAGGACCTGGAATTGATGAAGATTTACGTGTGGTAAACAGAACGGAAGCAAACGGACCTGTAGGAGCATTTTACGGTTGGGTTGTAGAAGATAGAGTAGATCCAGCAACAGGAAACTTTGTACGAGTAGATACCAACGGAGATGGAACAGTAAACGAAGACGATCGTACAATTATTGGAGATCCAACACCAGATTTTACCTATGGTTTAAACATTACTGGAGAATACAAGAAGTTTGACTTTGCTTTAAACTTCAACGGTGTACAAGGAAATGATATTTACAACTTAAGCCGTTATTACAATATTCTTTGGCAAGATGGTGGTAAATTAACAGATGTATTAAATGCATGGACACCAACAAACACAAACACAAACATACCAATTGCTACAGAAGCAGATCCAGGAGGAAACAGGGAACCTTCTTCATTCTTCGTAGAAGACGGATCATACTTCAGACTTAAAAACCTAGAAATTGGATACAATTTTGACAATGGTTTCTTAGGTGTCGATTGGATTGCAGACGTTCGTTTATCACTAAACGTTCAAAATGTATTTGTCATCACTAACTATAGTGGTTACGATCCAGATGTTGCTTCCACAAACGGAGGTAGAGCCAACTTAAATTCAGGTGTTCCTGGATTACGACCTAATGTAAACCCATTATTAGGAAGAGGTTTGGATGCAAGAGCATATCCAAACGCACGTACATTTAGTATTGGATTACAAGCAAGTTTCTAAAATAAAAAAAATTACAGATGAAAAAATTAATGAACCTAAAATCAGTCGTTAGCTTACTAACACTCGCATTGGTATTTGTTGTAGTTGCTTGTTCTGATGATGTATTAGATCAACAAAACAACAACGCAACATCGACCGCAAACTTCGGTACTTCTGTGGAACAAGTAGAAGCCGCAGTAAACGGAGCATTTCACCCAATCACAGGAACATTTTTCTGGGGAAGAATTGTACATACTGGTGCTTTATTACGTTCGGATGAATTCAATATTTTTCCTTTCGGAAGCAACACAGCAATGTCAACATTTCAAGGAAATCCTGGCGATCGTTGGGCAACAGAACCTTGGCAAGAATTATACAAGTCGATTGCCAGATGTAACAATATTATTGTAAATACATCGACAACAGCCATTCCAACAGCAGATTACAATGCTTTGGTGGGACAAGCATATTTTTTAAGAGCATTTGATTATTGGTATTTAGTAAACCTTTACGGGAATGTTCCTTTAATTACAGATTTACCTGATTTAGATAACTTATTAGTAAATCAGGCAACAATGCAAGAAGTTTGGACGCAAATTATTGCCGATTTAGAAATGGCAGAACAAATGTTACCATCAAGCTGGTCAGGTGAAAACTTAGGGCGCCCAACGTCTGGTGCGGCGAGAGCTTTAAAAGGAAAAAGTTATTTATATATGGGCGATTGGTCTAACGCACACCAAACACTAGATGATTTAGTGGGGCAATACAGTTTATTGCCAGCAGCTCAATTTGGAGATAACTTTACAACGACGAACGAAAACAATTCAGAATCTGTATTTGAATTACAATTCTTAGGACAAGCAAACTTTGTTTGGGGATCAGACATTCCACAAACGGGAACGATGGGGAATTATCATATTGATTATGCGCCACCAGCAAAATCTCCAGATCAAAGTCACGTAGTAAATCCTTGGTTAAGAGCATTGTTTGAAGCAAACGGAGATACCTTCCGTAGAAACGAAACCTTAGCATACGATTATACTGGAGCCACAGGTTATGGTGGATTGCCATTCAATACAGACTTTGTTGATGATATTCCTGTAGCAACAGATGCAAACGTTGAACCAATCTTTTCTAAAAAATATTCAGGAATGGATTTAGGAACAAGAGGAGAAGTAGATTTCTTAGGAACAAATGTTGGTAACAACTGGCGTGTAATTCGTTATGCAGATGTATTATTAATGTTGGCAGAAGCGTTAAACGAAGATGGAATGACAATGTCAGCAGGAAACTATGTAAACATGGTTCGCGAAAGAGCAGGTTCTGGTTTAACACCAATATCAACAGCATTAAGTCAAGCAGACATGCGCCAAGCAATCATTGACGAAAGAGCTATGGAACTAGCTGGAGAAGGACATCGTTTCTTCGATTTAGTACGTTGGAATTTAGCAGATGATTATTTAGGACAAACATCATTACACGTAACCAATGGTTCACAAACATACCATCCAAAATCGTTAAGTGGCGGGACATACCAAACATCAAAACATGAATTGATATGGATACCAAATTCTGAATTAGATGCGAATCCTAATCTAACTCAGAATCCAGGATACTAAAAAAATCACTAAGTGTTAATTTAAACTATTTTGGATTAGTTTTTTAATTGAGCAAAAGTCAGGTTTTTCGAAACTTGGCTTTTCTTCAACTAATAACTTATTTTTAATGAGAGTTTGATATAAGAATCAAGATTGCGTTTTTATCTTTTCCGCAGTATAGTAGGAGCTTTTCGTTAAAAATTTTTGAAGCCTTGGAAAAAATTTAGAAAAGTTCATGCGGTTCTAGTTTTTCACTAAAAGAAAACTAGAAATACCTCTGGAAAAGCGCCATTTCTTTTGTTTCTTTTCTTTGGGCGAGCAAAGAAATCAAAGATTCATGAGTTCTTTAATTTAAAATAGAAAGCTCACGAACTAAAACGAAAATAAAAACAATAGAATTTGGTGTTTTAATATGAGCGTTTTAGAAAAGTTAAGATTGTTATTTGAATGTAATTTATATCGAATGGATATTATTTTAGTAAAAAAACTTTATTCAATTGAAAAAATATAGCCTTCTTAGTATACTCATTTGTCTTTTAATTTCCTGCTCATCAGAAAATTCAAAAGCCAAGTTTTCGTATGTCAAATCCTCACATTCAAACATCAATTTTACCAATACGATTGTTGAAAACGACTCAGTAAATGTCGTGATGTTTCAATATGTGTACAATGGTGGCGGTGTTGGAATTGGCGACTTTAACAATGATGGACTTTCGGATATCGTCTTTACAGGAAACCAAGTTTCTTCAAAAATGTATATCAACAAAGGAAATTTTCAATTTGAAGACATCAGCGAAAACGCACAGTTTAAAACGAGTTCTTGGGTTACAGGCGTTTCTATTATTGACATTAACACAGATGGTTATGAAGATATTTATTTAAATGTTGGAGGTGCCAATTGTAACAATGATTGTGAAAATTTACTCTTCATCAATCAAGGCCTCGATGCAAATGGCTTTCCAACGTTCAAAGAACAAGCAGCGGAATATAACCTAGCAGATGGAAATTACAGTCAACAAACTGCTTTTTTTGACTATGATTCTGATGGAGATTTAGATGCGTTTATCACCAGAAATGGAAATGTAAAATTCGACAAAAACTCACCAGTGCCAAAAAACTATATGCCAAAAAACTTAGCAGACATGCTCTTACGAAACGATCGTAAAGAAGGTGTGAATCATCCTGTGTTTACAGATGTTTCAGATAGTTTGGGCATTACGTACAAAGGCTTTTCATTAGGTGTGAATATTCAGGATTTTAACGGCGACAATCTTCCAGATATCTATGTTTCCAACGATTTTATTACCGAAGATTTGTTGTACATCAACCAAGGAAATCATCCAGAAACCAACAAACATCAAGGATTTACAGAAAGTAACAAACAGTTTTTAAGTCATATTACGTACAATGCAATGGGCGTAGATATTTCAGATATCAACAATGATGCGCTTCCAGATATTTTAGTAGTAGATATGTTACCAGAAAGCTACGATCGTCAAAAACGCATGCTTGGTGTGATGAATTATGACAAATACGAACTCTCAAAACGCAACAACTATAACTCACAATTCATGCACAATACATTGCAATTGCATAACGGAATGCTAAACGATTCTGTATTAAAAGCAAGTGAAGTTGGTTATATGTCGGGAATGGCTTCCACAGATTGGAGTTGGGCACCAATTTTGGCAGATTTTGACAATGACGGCGATAAAGATGCATACATCACAAACGGTTATGTAAAAGACTTAACCGATTTAGATTTTATCAACTATTCTACGCAAAATACTATGTTTGGTAGCAAAGAATCCCGTACCAAACGTTTGCGAGAATTGCTCAACAAAATTCCAAGTGTACACTTGCCAAACTATTTCTACGAGAACAAAGGCGCCATTCAATTCAACGATGTTAGTAAGGATTGGAAAGTTGCAGAAAATTCATTCTCAAACGGTGCAGCCTACGCAGATTTTGACAATGATGGCGATTTAGATTTGGTGGTGAATAACATTAATCAAGAAGCTTTTCTACTCAAAAACAACACAAACACTCCAGAAACAAACAACTATCTAAGAATCAAGCTAAAAGGAGAAGTAGCGAATGCAAAAGCAATAGGCGCAAAAGTAACTATTTGGCAAAATGGAAATGCACAACATCAGTATCAATCCGTCATACGCGGGTATTTATCGTCTATGGAACCGATAGTGCATTTTGGAGTAGCCTCAAATACTGCTGTAGATTCTTTACAAGTACTTTGGCCAAATGGAAAGGTTTCTAGCATGACAAATGTTGCCGTGAATTCGGTGGTTGAGGCTGATATCAAATCTGCGTTCGACAAGAATATTTCAAAAAATACAACAGAAACCATATTTACAGATGTTTCAAACAGACTGGATTTTGAGCACAAGGAAAATCGCGGTCACGATTATGTATTGCAACACTTATTGATGCGTCAGTATTCGAAATTTGGACCATGTATCGCTGCGGCGGATGTGGACAATCAACCTGGAGATGAAGTATTCATTGGCGGAAGCAAAGGTGAAGCTGCAACCATTTGGACACAGACTAGTACAGGAACTTTTGAATTATTGCAAGAATTAGACAGTAAACACGAAGATACAGATGCCGTTTTTGTGGATATTGATAATGACAATGATTTGGATCTATATGTCGCTAGCGGCGGAACGGAAGTACAACGAAATGCGCCAGTACTACAAGATCGAATCTATCTAAATGATGGAAATGGTCATTTCAGTCAAGCTGAAAATATATTGCCGGAAATTTTTGAAGTCAGTGCGCGTGTACGACCAAATGATTTTGATAAAAATGGCGATATTGATTTCTTCATCGGAAGCAGAATCGTACAAGGACGTTATCCGCAAGCGCCAAAAAGCCAATTGCTTACAAACACAAACGGCACATTTTTAGCAACGACAAATGATGCTTTGACCAATCTCGGAATGATTACAGATGCTACTTGGCAAGACATCAACAATGATGGTTGGGACGATTTAATTGTAGTAGGCGAGTGGCTGCCAATAACGATCTTTCTTAACAATAATGGAACACTAGAAAAATCATCGCCAAACTTTACCAATGCAACAAACGAAACAGTAGAAACTTTTGGTTGGTGGAATGCCATCAAAGCAGCAGATTTTGACAACGATGGCGATCTAGACTTTATCGTTGGAAATCAAGGTGAAAATGGTTTTGTATTGCCCAAAGAAAATAAACCTGTGTATGTCTATAAAAACGATTATGACAACAATGGTAGTACCGATCCTATAGTCGCCCAATACTTTAACGATCCAGAAAATAACAACACATTATTGCCAGTACAAACACGCGATGATGTCATGAAACAACTCGTAAAACTCAAAGATAGATACTTAACGTATAAGGATTTTGCCAAAGTAAGTTTCACAGAATTACTCAACATAGAAAATTTAGAAGAAGAAACATTCAAAGCAACTACATTTTCAAGTAGTTATATAGAAAACCTTGGAAATGGAAACTATAAAATCACCAAACTTCCAGAGCAATGTCAAGTCGCACCAATCAATGATATTTTACTAAAAGATATTGACAATGATGGCTTTACAGATGCCTTATTAGTTGGAAATGACTTAACTGCAGAAACCAATTACGGACTCAACGATGCGCTGATTGGCGTGCATTTAAAAGGTAGTAAAAACGGTTTTGAAGTAGTCAAAAATAGTGCTTCAGGATTTTACGTACCAGGACAATCACATCACATTGTAACACTAAAATCTGCCACAGGAGAAACCATGATTTTGGCTTCTCAGAACAACACAAATGCTAAAATCTTTTTAATCAAAGAAAGCGAAAAAAAATGATGACAGTAAACCATACAGTCCCAACAACGGACATTCAAATAGTAGGACTCTCCGAGAATTTTAAAACACATCTTCATGAAGTGTACAGTCATAATCGAGTTTCTATATACGAACTCAATATTACCGCTGTAGAACCCGAAATTCCAACTCCTTTAACTATCAAATGGAAAATTCCAGCACACAATGTCAAAGGACTTTGGAAACCTACAACCGATTTCGCCAAAAGAATTCAAGCCGATTGGGAACTAAAACCGATGGAATCACGCATATCGATTGATTCTCCCGTCATTTCACTATTCGGAAATAAAGACGAAAACAGACATACATTTGCGTGTTCAAATGCTATTAATAAACTAGAATTAGACGCCGTAATTCGTGAAGAAGACGATTATTTCTATTGTCATATCAAAATGTTTGCAGAGCGACATTCTAAGCTAAATCAATACAACGTACAAATTCGTATTGATTCGGGAGAAAAACACTTTTCAGAAGCGATCAGAGAAGTATCGCAATGGTGGGAAAACTATGAAAACTTAGCGCCAGCTTATGTACCGGAAATTGCACAAACGCCGTTGTATTCTACGTGGTATCAATTTCACCAAGACTTGGAAGAAAACACATTGATAGAAGAATGCAAACTAGCGTACGGACTAGGCTATCGCTCTATTGTCATAGATGATGGCTGGCAAACCAACGACAACAATCGCGGATATGATTATACAGGCGATTGGAATCCAGATCGTTTGTCAAAAACGCGCGAATTTGTCGACAATGTTCATGCGACTGGAATGAAAGTTGGTTTTTGGTATTCGGTACCTTTCTGCGGAAAAAAATCAGAAGCGTACAAACGTTTCAAAGGAAAATTCTTAACCGAAAACCACCGTTGGGCGCCAGTGTTTGATCCAAGATATCCAGAAGTCAGAGAATATCTAATCAATATCTATAAAACAGCGTTAATCGACTGGAATTTAGATGGTTTTAAACTTGATTTTATTGACGATTTTAAACTCTATCCAGATACACTTCGAGAAAAAAATGATGAAATGGACTTTCATTCCATCAACGAAGCTGTCGATCGTTTATTGACAGATGTCATGTATACCTTACGCGCCATCAATCCAGAAGTATTTATAGAATTCAGGCAAAAATATACAGGTCCAGCCATGCGAAAATACGGAAACATGTTCCGTGCTTTTGATTGTCCAGGCGATGGTGTCATGAACAGAGTTCGGATTGCAGACATCAAAATGCTTGCAGGAAATACAGCCGTACACAGCGATATGATTACATGGCATAATGATGAAACCGTTGAAGTTGCCGCATTGCAATTGGTAAATACACTCTTTGGCGTGCCTCAAATTTCGGTGAAGCTCAAAAATGTTCCTGAAAATCATTTAAAAATGATTAAATTCTACACAAATTATTGGAACATTAATAAAGAAACAATTACCACAGGACATTTTATTCCATCGCGACCGTTGGCAAACTATCCGTTACAGCAAGTCTCTAAAAATGGCAATTTGATCATTGGAGTGTATGACGATCATGTTGTACACATCAATGAAAACGCAAATACAATTGACATCCTCAATGGAAAATTAACGACATCCGTTGTTGTAAAAAGTACCGTTGATGCTGGCGAATACAGTTTGACCACTTTTGATTGTATGGGAGAAAAAACCAATCACTACAACATCAACTTGAAACAAGGATTGTTTGAAGTGGAAACGCCTGCTTGTGGTTTAATTCAACTAAAAAAAATCTAACCTATGGATTCATTATCAATCATTTCATTTATTGGCTTTACACTTTTAGTAGCATTTATTGCGTGGTATGCCACCAGAGGCACAGACGAAAGTACTGCAAAAGGATATTATTTGGGAGGAAGAAGCCTTGGATTCATAACCATTGCAGGTTCATTACTACTCACCAATTTATCCGCAGAACAAATTGTTGGACTAAACGGACAATCTTTTACCGAAGGTGTATTGGTCATGGCTTGGGAAACCTTGGCAGCAATCGCCATGATATTTACAGCCATCTATCTATTACCCAAATACATGCGTTCGGGAATTACGACGATTCCAGAATTCATTCAAGATCGTTTTGACAAGCAAACAAAAGCCATACTATCTGTTTTATTCATCATAGCGTTTGGAGTAGTATTACTGCCAACCATCTTATATTCAGGGTCTTTGGCGTTTAGCACGATGTTCGATTTGCCAACACTATTTGGAATGTCGCAAGGAAGTGTCATCACAATCTGTGTGTGGTCTATTGGAATTATAGGTGTGATTTATGCAATTTTTGGAGGATTAAAAGCTGTAGCCGTATCTGATTTAGTGAATGCAATCGGATTGTTAATTGGTGGATTGTTAATTCCGATTTTTGGTTTACTATTAATTGGAGATGGAAGTATTTCTGATGGAATTAGTACGCTTTGGAACGAAAATCCAGAAAAATTTGATGCTATCGGAGAAGTAGATGCTTCTATTCCTTTTGGGACGATCTTTACAGGAATGATGATTGCACAAATGTATTATTGGGGAACAAATCAATCCATATTGCAACGTGTATTTGGTGCGAAAAGTTTAAAAGAAGGACAAAAAGGAATGATTCTCGCAGGATTTGTCAAATTCTTAATTCCAATCATTGTTGTATTGCCTGGAATCATCGCATGGCATTTATTTGATGGAACGCTTGAAAATGCAGACGAAGCTTATCCTTCACTTGTGAAAAAAGTATTACCAGGCGCATATCTTGGATTCTTCGCTGCGGTTTTATTTGGCGCAGTATTAAGTTCCTTCAATAGTTTACTAAACAGTAGTGCGACCTTATTCGGATTTGACTTGTACAAACAATATTTTAAAGGAAATGCTACCGAAAAAGAAACCGTAAAAGCGGGGAAAATCTTCGGGTTATTATTGGCGTTAATTTCGATGTCTATCGCGCCATTTATCGCCGACGCACCAGATGGTTTATTTGCCTATATTCAAGAATCGTTAGGAAGTTTAAGTGTACCAATTTTAGCTGTTGTAGCCATTGGAATCTTAACAAAACATGTACCAGCCTTAGGCGCAAAGATTGTATTAACGGTTGGTGTGTTAATGTACCTTATCAGTCAATTTGTAGTTCAACCAATTTTTGTAGATGCCGCTTTGGCGGAAGCAGCAACGAATGGAGTTACGAATGCGAAAGAATTAGGCATTATCAAAGCGAATGCCTATCCGCACTTTTTACATGTCATGGGAATTTTGTTTGTCATCAACATTGCCATCATGCTCATTATTGGAAAACTACGTCCTAAAACAGACGAGTACATTCCAAAAGTTACAGAAGAGATTGATATTACGCCATGGAAATATGCAAAAATCGTAGGATTAATCATTACGATCATGGTACTAAGCACCTATTTAATATTTAAATAACTCCAACTAAAAATACCAAACCACAAGCGATGGAAAAGAAATATGTAGTAGCCTTTGATCAAGGAACCACAAGCACAAGAACGATTGTCTTTGATCAAAAAGGTCAAATTCATGCTATTGCACAAAAAGAGTTAACACAACACTATCCAGAATCTGGTTGGGTAGAACACAATCCGATGGATATCTACAACGATCAGGTAGAAACCTTTCACAAAGCAATTTCAACTAGTGGAATTTCAGCAGAAGAAATTGCGGCTGTCGGAATTACAAATCAGCGTGAAACTACCGTAGTTTGGGATAAAGAAACAGGAGAACCTATTTATAATGCGATTGTTTGGTTGGACAAAAGAACGACTGAAATCTGTGATCAACTCAAGCAAAATGGCATGTCGGAATATGTACGTCAATCTACAGGTTTGGTGATTGATTCGTATTTTTCTGGAACAAAACTCAAATGGATTTTAGATCATGTAAAAGGCGCTAGAGAAAAAGCAGCTGCAGGAAAATTGTGTTTTGGAACGGTTGATAGTTGGCTGATTTATAAATTCACGAACGGAAAAAAACACGTGACCGATCATACGAATGCGTCACGTACAATGATATACGATATCAAAAATTTATGTTGGGATGATACACTTTTAAAAGCATTGCAAATTCCAAAATCAGTCTTGCCAACAGTTCAACAATCTTCTTCCGATTTTGGAAGTATTGATTACAAAGGCACCGAAATTCCAATCTTTGGAGTCGCTGGAGATCAACAAGCATCGTTGTTTGGACAAGGTGGACTCAAATCAGGAATTGCCAAAAACACCTACGGAACAGGTTGTTTTATGCTATTGAATATTGGTAAAAAAATTGTGACTTCTAAAAGTGGTTTGTTAACGACATTGACCTGTAGTTTGGAAAATGAACCTGTAAAATATGCTTTGGAAGGAAGTATTTTTGTAGGTGGCGCTTCCATTCAATGGTTGCGTGATCGGATGCAAATCATAGAAAAAGCATCGGATACCGAAGCAATTTGCAATAGTATTCCGCCATTAAAAAATATCTATGTAGTTCCGGCTTTCGCTGGATTGGGCGCGCCGCATTGGGACGACAAAGCCAAAGGAAGTATTTACGGAATGACCTTAGATACAGGCAAAAACGAACTCATCAAAGCAACAGTGGAAGCTTTAGCCTATCAAACAAAAGATGTCATTACTGCCATGATCAATGATAGTGGTAAGGAAATGAAAACGCTCAAAGTAGATGGTGGCGCAAGTGCCAATAACTATTTGATGCAGTTTCAATCAGATATTTTGAATGTTGCGGTAGACAGACCTAAAATGATTGAAGTCACAGCCTTTGGAGCAGCATTGTTGGCTGGAATCAAAGCAGGAATTTGGACGAAAAATGATATTGAAACCATTCGTGAAGTAGATACTATTTTCACTTCTGAAATGAAGCCTAAAACCCGCAAAAAGAAATACAAAGGCTGGCAAAAAGCGGTAGAACGCACCAAAAGTTCCAACAAAAAAAAAGTCGCATCTAAAGAAATTCGTTTTTCAGTCTTAGATCGTCAACGACAACTCAAAAAAATAAAATCCGAAACCTTTGATTTAATCGTCATTGGAGGCGGCGTTACAGGTGCGGGAATTGCCTTAGATGCTTCTTCTAGAGGTATGAATGTTTGTTTGATAGAAAAAAATGACTTCGCTTCGGGAACGAGTAATAAATCTACAAAACTGATTCATGGTGGATTGCGATACCTAAAACAATTGGAAATTGGATTGGTACGTGAATCGGGCTCAGAACGTGCTATTGTACACAAACTAGCTCCACATTTAGTCATTCCAGAAAAGATGTTATTGCCATTAATAGAAGGCGGAACGTATGGAAAAATGATGACGTCTATTGGTTTAAAAGTATATGATTTATTGGCAAATGTGGGCGGCGATGATCGTCGTAAAATGCTGAATAAACAAGAAACGCTCGACAAAGAACCTTTGTTGGACGAAAGCATCGTGTTAGGAAGTGGTTATTATGCCGAATACCGAACCGATGATGCACGTTTGACGATAGAAATTCTTAAAAAAGCAACTGAATTTGGCGCAACGATTATCAATTATTGCGAAATGGAATCGTTTGCATATGACGATGATGGTAAAATTGAACATTTACATTGTATTGATAATAATACAGGTAAAAAAATCAGCATAAAAGCACGTAATTATGTATCTGCGGCAGGTCCTTGGGTAGATTTACTTCGTGAAAAAGATCATTCCAAAAACAACAAACATTTACACTTGACAAAAGGAGTACATATTGTATTTCCGCATGAAAAATTACCGATCAAACAATCTGTTTATTTTGATGTAGCTGATGGACGCATGATTTTTGCCATTCCACGCGGACGTTGTACGTATGTTGGGACAACCGATACCAATTATTATGGAAATTTAGAACGTGTCGTTGCAACCAAAGAAGATGCAGAATATCTATTGAAAGCGGCAAATAATACTTTTCCAGACATTCATCTAACGATTGATGATATTGAATCGAATTGGGCAGGATTACGTCCGTTGATTCACGAAGAGAAAAAAGATCCTTCAGAATTATCACGGAAAGATGAAATTTTTGTGTCTGATAGCGGTTTAATCTCTATTGCAGGAGGAAAATTAACAGGCTATCGTAAAATGGCGCAACGCGTGATTGATGAAGTTTTGAAAACATTGCCTAAAAAACGAAAGGACAAGCTTAAAAAATCGTCCACAAAAACCATAGAATTGGTACATCCTGCAATGCATTCTTCTCAAGAAGTTAAGGAATACCAAAAACAGTTGGAGGAAAAACTAGCAACTATCGGAATACAAGATTCGTATTATGCGTGGCATTTGTGTACTACCTTTGGAAAAAAAGCGGACACTATTATTGAAAGAGCCAATTTCTTTATTGATGGTACGCCGCAAGAACGTTTGATTCGTGCTGAATTATGGTATTGTATTCACAACGAAATGACCAATAGTTTGACAGATTTCTTTGTACGCAGAACGGGTCGTTTGTATTTCAATATCACAAGTATTCAACACTATTTGGAAGTCATTTTAAACGATTGTATCAATTATTTAGAGTGGGATACTGCTCGTGTGGAAGCAGAGAAAGCAACACTAGAGATGCTTTTAGCAGATGCTACCACATATTATGATAAAGAATTTGAGTAGTTTTGAAAGAATATAATTCGTACGCGTAAAAAGTCTAAAAATGAAGCACATAGTTTTTATAATTGCAAGTTGTCTTTTATGTATGTTTACAAGCTGTCAAAAAGAATTGATGCCTATTAAAGTGACTGCAAACGATTACCAAACGGCTATTAACAAACTTACTAAAACCATGGTGTATGATATATTTTCGCCACCAGTTGCGAGTCGAATTTATGCATATCCAAACGTTGCTGCTTACGAAATTATGTCACAAAAAAATGAAAACTATACTTCATTACATTCACAAATAACGTCTTTAGAAGCCATTCCAAAAGCTACTAGCAAAGATGTCAATTTGGATGTAGCGGCAATGATTGCTTATATGGAAGTTGGTAAAAAGTTAGTCTTTACGCAAGATTTACTCAATGCGTATCAGGATTCTATGGCAGTTGTATGGAAAGAGATCAACGCAAAAGAATTTGAAGCTTCTAAAAGCTACGGAATGCAAGTCGCATCACATATTCAAAACTGGATTGACAAAGATAATTACAAGGAAACACGTACGATGCCGAAGTTTACGGTAGATTCAGATACTGCTTCGCGCTGGCAACCAACGCCACCATCTTACATGGACGGAATTGAGCCACATTGGATGAAGATTAGAACGCTGGTTTTAGCGAATGCATCACAATTTAAACCAAAAACACATCCAGTGTTTTCATTAGCAGAAGACAGTGATTTTTATAAAGAGTTGGAGGAAGTATACCAAGTAACCACCAAAATTCAAGAAACAGGCGATGAAGCTGAAGAAGTGAAAATTGCTCAATTTTGGGATTGCAATCCGTATGTAGCTGTGAGCACAGGACATTTAATGACAGCGACCAAGAAAATTACGCCAGGCGCACATTGGATTGGTATTACAAATATTGCTTGCGCGAAAAAGAATTACAATTTAGACGATACTATCTATGCCAATACGCTTGCTTCTATCACTATTTTTGATGCGTTTATAAGTTGTTGGGACGAGAAATATAGAAGCAATTTGATACGTCCAGAAACCTTAATCAATCAGCATTTAGACGTGCATTGGAAACCGTTGTTGCAAACACCTCCATTTCCAGAATATACCAGCGGACATTCGGTAGTTTCAGGTTCGGCGGCAACTGTTTTGACACATATTTTCGGCGATAATTTCAGTTATACGGATGATACAGAGTTGGAATACGGTTTGCCTTCACGAGATTTTACGTCTTTCAATCAAGCAGCACAAGAAGCGGCAATAAGTCGTTTGTATGGAGGAATTCACTACAGAGCAGCCATTGACAATGGATTGGCACAAGGTATTCATATTGGTCAGTTTGTGTTAAAAACAATCAATTTGAAATAACGAATATCAAATCATATAGCTCACTCATATCTTCAAACCACTCAAAAATGGATTGCCTATTTTAAAAATGCAATATAACTCATAACTTTGGTATGTACTCAGAGCTCAAACCAAAACAATTTGTTGGAAAAGCGCATACTCAGCAAATGTATTTTTAAACAAAATAAAATAAGAAGATCATGAAAACTAAGAATTTAAAATCATTAAAACTGAAAAAAAATACAGTTTCTACATTTGATTATGTACAAGTAAATGGAGGAATTAGTGGAACAGCTTGTGGCGGATCAAGAGCAGCATGTGCACCACAAACAGTAGTACATACATGTCAGCATTCTGATAAAAGAACATGTACATTGACAACATTTTAATTTAATAAAAACCAAAATTAATTTATAACATAAGAGCATCACTTAGAAATGGGTGATGCTTTTGTGTTGATTTTGAGAAAATATGCTGCTATTAAAGAAAAATATTTTCAAGAAAACTCGATAATTTTTATACATTTATATGCCGCAGATATTTCGTTTTTAAGCGAAACTTTTCTATTGATTGTATATGTAATTACAATTGAAATAGTATCTATTAAATTTTACTTTATGAATACGCATCTTAAGTACTTTTTTTTATTCCTTTCTTTTTTTCTTTTTACGATCAATTCGTATGCTCAAAAGCGATCGCCTACAAAAATTTTAGATTCTCTATTGTTACATCATCCGCAAAAAGACACGACAAGAGTCAAAATGCTATCAACATATATTCAAAAAATTTATTACAGAGATACACTCAAAGCAGATTCTTTGATCACAGAGGTTGAAAAATTATCTGATGAAATAAATTATGCAAAAGGAAAAGCAGATGCTAGCTACTACAGAGGCGAAGTACAGATTACAAAATCTGACTTTAGTGCCAGTATTATTTCCTTTAAAAAGGCGATTGAATTGTATGAGAAAATAGATCGTAAAGCACTTATTGCAAACTGTTTTAATAGAATAGGAGCATCTTATTATCATCAAGGTAATTTTTCAGAAGCACTCGAGTATTACAACAAATCGGCAAGCATGTGTAAAGAGATTAATAATTTAAAAGGTGCTTCTGTTATTTTCAATAATATCGCCAATATTTATGCAGATCAAGGGAAATATTTTGAGGCTATTAAAAATTATAATGAGTCAAAAGAAATTAAGCTAAAAATTAACTATCGCTCAGGACTTGCCAAAACCTATACCAACCTAGGATCGATTTATGGGGAATTAAAAGATTTTCCGAAAGCACTAGAAAATTTGAATGATGCATTGCGTATTTATGATAGTATTGAAAATAATACCAAAGCCAAAGTACTTTTATTGAGCATAGGAGTCATTCATAGCGAACAAAAGCAATCAGATTCAGCTTTAGTATATTATGAAAAAGCGCTAAAACTCTATAAAAAGGAGGATGATCAACGCGGAATTGCCGATTGTCTTGATAAAATAGGGAATGTGCATAAAAACCGATTTGAAAATAAAAAGGCATTAGATTTTTTCTTTAAATCATTAGCGATTTCAAAAGAGGTAAATGATGAAAGAGGCATGGCTATGAGTTATTTAAATATTGCGCAGGTATATTATTTTCAAAAGAAACATAAAAAAGCTCTTGACTATACTTTAAAAACCAAAAAAATAGCAGATAAATTAAACATCCTCAAATTCCAAAAAGAAATATATGGTTTGCTTGCTGGTATTTATGAATATCAAGGTGAATATAAAAAATCCTTAGCAACACATAAAGAATTTAAAACGATAAACGATAGTTTGTTAAGTAAGGATGTAAACAAAAAAATTATAAAATTAGAATACGAGTATAAATACAAACAAGAGTTAGCATCTGCCAATCAAAGAGAATTGCGGCTAACGAAAGAAGTAGAAACAACGAATCAAGATTTAGAAGCATCGCAACGAAATTTACTTTTGGGAGTTATCGCTTTCTTATTAGTTACATTGGCTTTAGCGGCGATTATCTTTTTCTTGCGATTGCGAAATATTAAAGCAAAAAACGCAAATATTTTAACTGAACAGAAGTTATTGCGTTCGCAAATGACACCACATTTTATTTTTAATGCCTTGTCAGTTTTACAAGGAATTATATTGAATGATGAAAAAAAGAAATCATTGTCGTATTTGTCTAAATTTTCAAAATTATTGCGAATTACCTTAGAAAATTCTAGAGATAAAATGGTGCCTCTCGATCAAGAATTGCTCGCTGTCGAAAATTATTTATCGCTTCATAATATAGAATCAAATAACTCGTATAAATATTCTATTTCTGTAGATGAAGCCATTGATAAACCTCAATTTGAAGTGCCGCCAATGCTGATTCAACCGTTTATAGAAAATGCTATTGAGCACGGATTTAACAAGCAGAGCGAAGATCGAAATATTGACATTCAACTGAGCTATGCCAAAGAAGAACTCGTTTGTACTATTATAGACAATGGAATTGGTATAGATTCTCAAAAACAAAAAAGTCAAAAACAGAAAAAGTCTTTAGCAACGATCATCACTTCTGAACGCTTGCGAATTTTATCTGAAGATTCTAAAACTAAAGGAACACTTACTGTAGAAGATCGACAAAAGTATAATGAACAAGGAACTATAGTTACACTCGTTATTCCACATAAAATACAAAAAGCATCATGAAAGCACTTGTTGTAGAAGATAAAGAATACATTAGAAAAGGACTGCTGAATCTGTTAGAATTGGTAGAATTTGAAGTGCAAGTAGTAGGAGAGTGCGAGTCTGTAAATGAAGCGATAATTTTAGCAAAGGCATGCAAACCCGAATTAATTTTCTTAGATATAAATCTGACAGATGGAAATGCTTTTGATTTTTTAGAACAAACAGAATACTCCGATTTTAAAGTAATTTTTATCACTGCGTATGAAGAATATGCACTAAAAGCGTTAAAAATGGGCGCTGTAGATTATCTTTTGAAACCTGTTGATATAGAAGAACTCCAAACTGCTTTAGAAAAAGTTTCTGCGTTGCCACTTTCTACACAAAAACAACAAATAAACGTTGTAAAAAAAGCAATAACACAAGATACTTCTCAATTAATATTATCGCTACAAGATAGTTTTCAAGTAATTGAATTACATAATCTTATGTATTGTGAATCGGATAAAGGATATACGACTTTTTATTGTGCTGACGGACAAAAATATGTAGTTTCTAAAACCTTGAAAGAGTTTGAAGAACGCTTGACTAAAGCTAACTTTACACGACCACATCAATCTTATATTGTCAACTTAAAATTTATCAATAAGTATGACAAATCGGGTGTAATTCACTTAAAAAACGGACATAAAATTCCAGTATCTTCTAGACGAAAAGAAGCTTTCTTAAGTACTTTCTTGAACAAATACAAATGATAATTTTCCTTTTGAAAGCTTCAAAACATACTTAATAACGCTTACTTCATAGAATTTTAGTGCATTTTCAAATATGTACTCAAAAGTATCATTTATAGCTCCAAGTGTAACGGAAATAAAATGGCTATTTCTTTATTCATTCTTACGACATACTTTTATAAAAGTTAATCAATAATCAACGATAAAATTTTTTAAAAAAGCTGGTTAATAGTAGTATACAAAAACCTTAAGCCTGCTATACTTTAATTTTTAGTTACAACAGTATCTTATAGTTTGGTTAGACCTCTTGGCAAATACTGTATGTTGGGTAATTAGAGTGCTATTCATCATGTAGCAGGCAAGGCTTTTTTAGTAAGAACGATGCTTCGAAAAAAAACAAAATATAGATTACATATGAAAATAATAAACTTTACAATGATTGTCATTGTGATAGTGGCGTTATCGTTATTGTCGTGTACTAAAGATGTAGAAATACTACCTGCCAATGCCATAACATTTGGCGAAATAGAAAAAGAAATGAAGAGTGAGTTTGGCGAAAATGCATACTACACAGATGTTTCTATCAGCTATCATAAAACAGCTGGAAATATTGTTACAGCCACAGTAACAAATACTCCAAAATCTTTAAAAATGGAAAAATGGAACTCTATTGAAGATGCTTGGAAAAAGAAATCGGATATATTTATCGAAATTCCTAATGGAACATTGGCTGCAGATTTTATGTTTCGATTAAGCGATACCATCAACCTTTCTACTTTAGGAGATTTGGCAGAAAGATCTAGTAAAAAGCTTCAAAACGAAGAAAATATACAAAACCCTGCATTGTATTTGGCTTCGATCATATTTCCTAGAAATGGAGACATAACTAAAACAGAGTATTGCATCATTCTAAAACCAGAAAATAGCGATGCAATGTTTAGTTTTTTCTACACTATTGATGGAAAATTGATCAAAATGAATTCTTAATAAATAACCACTTTATAACCTACTTTTTTACATGAAAAAAAAGCTACCATTCATCGCAATTTTAATACTACCATTTTTGATATTTGCTCAAACCTATGTGCCTGATGATAATTTTGAACAGGCTTTAATTGATTTAGGATATGATTCTGGTCCTTTGGATGATTTTGTGCCGACAGCAAATATTAGCGGCGTTATAAATTTGGATATTACTCAAAAAAACATCTCCGATCTTACGGGAATTGCCGATTTTGCAGCGCTTGAAGAAATACGTTTTTCCCAAAATCAAATACAAACAATCGATTTTACAAGCAATACCAATCTAACTTTCATTTCAGCGTATACAGGTGATTTGACAAGCATCGACATTACGGGATTGACAAACTTAGAAGAAATATACCTGCAATTACACGATTTAACAAGCTTGGATATAAGTACCAATACAGCATTGAGAATACTTCACTGTAATGGAAATGATATCACGAGTATGAATGTAAGTAACAATACATTAGTAGAATTGGATTGTTCTGGAAATGACTTAGCTACCTTAGATCTCTCCAATACTCCAGCATTAAAAGTATTGCGAATTGCAGGAAATCTATTCCAAACAATTGATCTAAGTCACAATACAGAACTTACTCTTTTAAATTTATACGGAACTCCAGTAGTATCACTAGATGTAAGTAATAATTCATTATTAGAGTATTTATATGTGAATTTTTCTGCATCAAATCAAACAACTTTAGAAGAGTTGGATTTGAGCAACAATCCAGCATTAAAAATTCTTCGAGCACAAAGTATCATCAATTTAAGAAGCTTAAACCTACAAAATGGGAACAATACAGCAATTACTACTTTTGTTGTAACAAATACACCAGCACTTTCCTGTATAGAAGTAGATGATGCCGCTTACAGTACTTCCAATTGGACAGCGGTAGATGCAAGTGTAACTTTTAGTACAGATTGTGATCCTTTGAGCACGGATGTTCCCGATGATAATTTTGAGCAAGCATTGATTGATTTAGGATACGATTTTGGACCGCTTGATGATATAGTGCTAACCGCAAATATTAGCGGAATTACGACGTTGGATGTAAGTTCGAAAAATATTGCTGATCTCACAGGAATCGAAGATTTTACAGCACTTCAAACCTTGTATTGTAATGATAATCAACTGACAAGTCTGGATGTGCAGAACAATCTGCAACTTGCCGATTTGCGATGTAATGACAATCAACTCACCAATGTCGATCTTTCGTCTTTACTACAATTACAAATTTTTAGTGCTACCAATAATCAATTGTCAAGTGTTGATATTTCTAACAATTCCAGTTTATTGGCGATTGCGGTTACTGAAAACAATCTGACAGCTTTAAACACAAGCAACAATCCGTTGCTAATACAAATTATCTGTGGTCAAAACCAATTGATGTCATTGGATGTATCGTCAAATCCAGATTTAATTGATCTGTATTGCTATCAGAATCAACTCACAACGATTGATGTAACTTCGAATTCTATTTTGGAAGTATTATGGTGTAGAAGCAATCAGTTAACCAGCATAAATACGACAGGAATTAACACTTTAAAAACCTATGTAGCGTATGACAATCAATTAAATGCAATTGATGTAAGTACCAATAGTGGTTTAGAATTATTATCGCTTGGAAATAACAACTTATCCACGGTAGACGTAAGTGCAAATTCAAGTTTAACCGAATTGTATGCACAAGCCAATCAATTAAATTCACTTGATGTAAGCGCAAACGCAGCCTTAGAAACATTATGGGTTTTTAACAATGCCATACCAGTACTCAATCTTTCAAACAATATCAATTTACAAGTCGTAGACATAGGAACAAACGATTACGCGTCTCTTGATTTGAGTTCCAATGCACAGTTGACTGAAGTTTATGTACAGAATTGTCCCAACCTAGAAGTCCTAAACTTAAAAAATGGTGCGAATCCGAATCTTACTAATTTCTTAGCAACGGGCAATCCGAACCTATCATGTATTGAAGTAGATGACCCAGCCACAAGTACCGCCAATTGGAGTGGAGTAGATGCAGGAACAGTTTTTAGTATAGATTGTAATTACGATTTAATCTATGTGCCCGATGATGCTTTTGAGCAAGCTTTGATCAATTTGGGATATGATACAGCTCCTTTGGATGATTATATACCAATGGAAAATATTAATACAGTTACAACGCTTGATATCAGTAATTTGGGAATTGCAGATATGACCGGAATTGAAGGTTTTATAGCTTTAGAAGAACTAAACTGTTCTGGGAATTCTATTGAAAATTTACAAATTACGGCAAATACCTTACTTACAAATTTAGATGTGAATGACAATTTGTTGTCGGAGTTAAATATCAGCACAAACTTAGCATTAGAAATGTTGAATGTAAGTAACAATGCATTGACTACGATCGATTTAAATAATCATACACAATTGACCAGTTTTGATGGTTCTTACAATAATTTCATCTTATTGCTTATCAAGAATGGAAACAATAGCAACATGACGAATTTTGCTGCAACCAACAATCCAGATTTAACCTGTATTGAAGTAGACGATGTTGCGTATAGTACTACCAATTGGACGGCAATTGATACACAAACAAGCTTTAATACCGATTGCAATCAGTTTTATACCTATGTTCCTGATGACCGTTTTGAACAAGCTTTAATTGATTTGGGCTATGATTCTGGACCATTGAATGATTATGTATTGACAGCAAATATCAATACCATAACTGTTCTAAATGTAACTTATAAAGGAATAACTGATTTAACAGGAATCAATGATTTTACAGCATTGGTACAATTGGATTGTGGATACAATGCACTTTCTAGTATAGATATTAGAGGGAATGCAAATTTAGAAATATTGGATTGTCGTTTTAATGCTATCACATCTATTGATGTTACAAATAATGCTGCACTAAGAGCATTGTCCTTATGGAGTAATGATTTTACGGAAATAGATGTCAATAATAATGCTGCATTAGAATATTTGGATGTAGAATCCAACAATATTACAGCACTCAATCTTTCTTTAAATACACAATTAACGCAACTATATTGTTCGGATAATAATTTAGAAAGACTGAATGTGAAAAACGGAAATAACGAAAATTTCACCACTTTTTTTGCGACTCAAAACGATAATTTAACTTGTGTTGAAGTAGATAATGCAGAATATAGCACCACAAACTGGACAGATATTGATGCGCATACCAACTTTAATGAAAACTGTACTTACGACTTTACCTATGTGCCAGATGATGCTTTTGAACAAGCGTTAATCAATTTAGGATATGATACAGCTCCTTTAGATGATTTTGTGCCAAAAGCCGCTATAGAAGTAATTACAACACTAGATATAAGCAATTTAGGAATTACTGATTTAACTGGAATCGAAGACTTTACAGCTTTACAAGAACTCAACTGCTCGTCCAATGCGTTAGGAACACTAGACGTACGTAATAATTTGAATTTGACTAACTTAAACTGTGCTTCAAACGTATTAACTACACTTGACATACTCGCTAACGAAAACCTTATTTCGTTGAACGTAAACGGAAACATGTTGTCTGCACTCAATATTATTAATAATTCATTACTAGAATCAGTGAATATTAGTAATAACAACATAATGGTATTTAATGTAAACTTTCATGTAGCATTAAATGAATTGTATGCAGACAATAACGCGTTGCAAATGCTAAATGTTAAAAATGGAAATAACACGAATTTTGTTGGTTTCTCAGCCATAGGAAATCCGAGTTTAACGTGTATACAAGTGGATGATGCAACTTGGAGCGCAACCAATTGGACGAGCATTGATGTACAAACAAGTTTTAATGAAGATTGTGGCTATGCAACCTATGTACCTGATGATAATTTTGAACAAGCATTGATTGATTTAGGCTACGATTCTGGTCCCTTGGATGATTTTGTGCCTACAGCAAACATCAATCCTGGAACAACTTTAAATATTGATATAAGCAGCAAAGGAATTGTAGATATGACAGGAATCGAAGCTTTTTCAACCTTACTATCGCTCGATTGCTCTAACAATGCGATTACCAATCTGAATGTAAGTAATAATTCAATATTAAATTATTTAAAATGTGACTATAACGACTTAACATATTTGAATACAAATACGCCAAGTTTAGCGCAGTTGTATTGCAATCATAATGAATTAACCGCACTAGATTTAAGCAACAATCCAGACTTATTTATTTTAGATGCTAAGTTCAATGATATTGAAAATTTAGATGTCAGTGTAAATACAAAATTAAGAGATGTCGATCTTCAAGAAAATCAATTAACAACGCTAGACTTTTCTACACATACACTTCTAGAAGATTTACGATGTCATAACAACAGGCTTAGAAATTTAAACATAGGAAATTCTCCCATATTGCAGGTTTTAGTTTTTAGTGATAACAAATTAGCAGCTATTGATTTAAGAAGTAATATAAACTTAGAATTCATCATTGGGCAACGAAATTTCTTATCAGAATTAGATCTGAGCGCCAATGTAAAATTGGAAACTTTAGCCGTTAGCGGAAACGACTTTACATCGATCGATTTGACAAATAATATACTATTAGACGATTTATCGATTCCTAATAATTATATCAACGAATTATCTCTTGACACCAATGTGAATTTGGAACGATTGACATGTTTTTCTAACGAATTGAAAACTTTAGATCTCAGCATGCTTCCAAACCTAAACTATATGTACGTAAGTGATAATGAGTTAACATCTTTGAATGTACAAAATGGAAACAATGCAAACGTAACATTCTTCCGAGCAGCTACGAATGATGATTTGTATTGTGTGTTGGTTGATAATGCTGCGTATAGTACTACCAATTGGACACAAATTGATGCACAAACTTCATTCAATGAAACGAGTTGTGATTATATTGAATTAAGTGCAAAAGTGCTCTTACAAGGAGCAAGTTTAGGTCCAAATGTTGGAGAAGAAAACTTAATGCGAGACGATTTACGCGTCAACGGATTGATCAGTGCAACTTCACCATATGGAGATGGCGCAATGATTAGTGAATTGGTTCGCACAAACGATAACGCAGGAAACTCAATGGTCGATTGGATTTGGGTAGAATTGCGTGATAAAAACAATCCGACGAATGTCATTGCCGGAAAATCAGGAGTTTTACAGCGTGATGGAGATATTGTAGATGTAAATGACGATTTAACAAAACCACTTACATTTGATGCGCTTCCTATTGGAGACTATCATATCGTTATAAAACACCGCAATCATTTAGGTGTGATGACGGCAACTTCGGAAACACTCAAACAAGCAACTACCATTGTCGATTTTACCAATGCGAACAATCAAATTACTTTTGGAAGCAATGCACAGACTGTTTTTGGAATGCAACCTAACAAAACGGCTATGTGGGCAGGAAATGTCAACGGAGACACAATGGTGCAATATTCTGGAACGAATCCAGATACGCCAACCATTTTATCAACCGTATTGAATGATCCAGGAAACTTCTTGAATTTCCCAACCTTTGCGGTAACCGCATACATTGCAGATGATTTGAATATGGATGGAAACATACAATATTCTGGAACCAATCCAGATACGCCAGTCATTCTACAGAACGTACTCGCACATCCTGGAAACTTCTTAAATTTTAGCACATTCCAGATTACAGAACAGCTACCTGAACATGATTAATACAAATTTTTGGTAGTTACATAATGAGGGGATTATCTTGTAAGACGTCATTTCTATTTGGAATGGCGTTTTTTGTGATTGACACTGAAAAAAATACTTCCTAAAAAAAACGCCACCTTAGCATAAAAGATGGCGTTTCGATTCATTAGTTGCCCCAAAAGTCTATTTGCCCAGTGTTAGACTGCAACTAAATCCTACTTAATATTATTAATGACTTATTCAAATGTTCTTAAAAAGTTGTAAAAAGCACCATCTGTGTAGATGATGCTTTTAATCATTAGTCATGAAAGTTTCTAGACGCCTTTTCTATAGCTTTACAACTAATGTTACTTTTTACTTTGTGATTATTGTTGATTGTTCTTTATCTTTTTTTCAAGTTCAATCAGAAGTTCTAATTGTGCTTTCATTTCATGTTTTTGTTGTTCCATTTCTTCAATGGTTTTTGTTTTTTGCCTTTTCGATTTAAAAAATCTTTTAAAGAGGTGTATCATAACATCTTTGTATTCATGTGATTTAAACTTCATATAGGATAAGAAGCTTTTCTGAAACTTTTATAAATGTATGATGCACTATAGTTTTGAAAAAAAAAGTTGGGGAGACATTTAGGGGGACAGGTTTTTAAGTTGTTGAAAATCAAAATATTAAATTCTTGTTCGAAAACGGAAAAATAACTTTTTATAAGTAGTTAATAATTGAAAGTGCTATTTTCTAGATTGATTTACTATCAATTTTTTCTGTTTTCTTTTGAATTTTACGATTCAAATCAATTTAAAAGAAAGCGCCACCAATATCGATGACGCTTTAATACTTAGTTGCCCCAAATGTCTAATTGCCCTTTATTAGACTACAACTAAAAACCTAGTAAACTAAAACTAAATATTGCTTTTTTGTATTTTGATTGTTCTTATTCATTATCGGGTAATTGTTCTATAATTTGATACGTACTGAATCCTAAAAAGTTACTTGGATGCGCCAATACATTTTGTAAAATAAATGGCGTATCCGGATCTGTTCCTGAATATTGTGTATTGTTATCCAAATTAACATCGTCTGCATTGTAACCACTTACTACATACGTTGGAAAGTTTAAAAAGTTTCCAGCGTCATTGAGTACTTTCGATAGAATTTCTGGCGTATCAGGACTTACTCCAGAATATTGTACAACGCTGTCTCCATTTACATTTCCTGCCCACATTGCCACAATATCCGTTGGCATTCCAAAGGTTGTTTGTGCATTGCTTCCATAGGTAATTTCATTGTTTGCATCTGTAAAATCAACAGTCGTAGAAATTTGTTTTAGCGTAATTGCAGAAGCTGTCATAATACTTAAGTGATTTCGGTGTTTTACCACAATGTGATAATCTCCCGCAGGAACATTGTCAAAAGTTAATGGTGTTACCAAATCATCGTTTACATCTACAATATCGCCATCACGTTGTAAGATTCCAGATTTTCCAGCAATGACTGTAGTTGGATTGCTTGCATCACGTAGCTCTACCCAAATCCAATCGACTGTAGAATTATTTCCATTATCGCTAAGTCCAACAGTTTCATTGATTGAAGCACCATCACCATACGGAGAATTGGCGTCATAAGTTCCTCCAGCAATTCTAAGATCATCTCGCATTAAGCTTTCTTCTCCCGTATTTGGATTGAGTAAAGCACCTTGCAGAAATACATCCACATCGACAATGACAAAATCACAACTCGTTTCATTATAGCTAGCTTGCGCATCTTTATTTCCCCAATTGGTATTACTATACGCTTCATTATCTACCAAAATACAATACAAATCATCATTGCCTTGTGCATTGAAATCCGTGATGATTCCATTGTTTCCATTTTGTACATTCAGACTTATTAATTCATTATTATCACAAAAAAGAGTTTTTAAAGCTACATTATTACTGAGATCAAGTGTTGTTAATCGATTTTGGAATAGATCTAAGGTTTCTAATACTGTATTCGTAGAAAAATCTGCAGTAGCGATCAAATTCCCATACACAACAATAGTTTTTAACGCTGTATTATTTGTGGTATTTAGACTTGTTAACTGATTAGAATCTGCTGATAAACTTTCTAATAGGATGTTTTGTGAAATATCTAAACTTGACAATCCACAAGCATTTGCTGAGAGAGATACAAGGTTTCGACTGTTAGAAATATCAAGTACTCCGATAGTATTGTCTGAAGTATTCAGATTTGTTAATCCAATAAAATCTTCAATTCCTGTGATATCTGTAATTCCTTGATTGCTTATATTTAAACTTGTTACCGTTTCTATAATGGCTGTTGGCACTTGTCCATCGGCTGAAATATCGTCATAACCTAAAGCTTCTAAACGTGCTTCAAAGTTGGCATCTGGAATGGCTGTGTAGCGACAATATTGATCGCTAAAACTTGTGGTCACATCAATTCCTCCCCAATTAGAGGTACTGTAGACAGCATCATCTACCAAAATACAGCTTAACGAAGGATTGTTGGTTGCTACAAAATTGGTAACGTTCATATTATTCCCATTCTGAATGTTTACAAATGTTAAATTGTTATCATTTGCAACAAAAGATGTCAATGCCGTTTGAAGCGAAACATCAATCGTTGTGATGGAATTATTATCGCACCAAAATGTAGTTAATAATGTATTTGTGCTAAGATCAATGCTTGTTAGCGCATTGTTTCCGCAACGCAAATCTAACAGTGCTGTGTTGTTTGAAACATCTAATATGTCAATGGAATTGTTATTACATTCCAAATAAGTCAATGCGGTATTGGTAGAAACATCTAAACTACTTAAATTATTGAAAGAGCTTACCAATTGCTCAAGATTGGTATTTGCACTAAGATTTAAGGTTGCAATAGGTGTAAACTTTGTCCAAAGTATTTTTAATGCAGTATTGTTTGAAAGGTCTAAACTCGTAAATGTATTGAGAGTTGCATACAATTCTTCTAAAGCAGTAAAGTCTTCAATTCCCGTAATATCTGCAATACTTTGCGAATTGATGTCTAAGGTTGTTACCACTTCAATTAACGCAGTTGGTACTTGTCCGTCAGCAGAAATATCATCATAACCTAGCGCTTCTAAACGTGCTTCAAAGTTTGCATCTGGAACAGCAGTATATCTACAATAAGCTCCGTCCCTGAATGTTACTGTTAGATCCACATCTGTCCAGTATGTAGTGCTATACGCAGCATCGTCTACTAAAATACACGTTAGATTTGGATTGTTATCTGCTATAAACGTAGTCACATTGGCATTATTCCCATTTTGTACATTCAAGTAATTTAAACTTGTATCGTTCGCATATAAACTTTGTAAAGCCGTTTGATTGCTTAGATCTAAGCTTTCAATAGCTGTATCATTGACACGTAACGTTATAAGATTTGTATTATTAGTCAAATCTAAGGCAGTAATATTCGTGTTTTCTAAGCGTACTGTTTCCAACAAAGGATTATTAGAGAGATCAATACTTGCAAGTGGTGATCCGTAGCATTCTAACAATTCTAAATCAGGATGAACGCTCAAATCTAAAGTAGCAATATCTGTGTTATTAGTTCTAAATTCTACTAGTTGAACATTGTTACTAATATCGATACTTGCTAATCCACCATTTCCTTGTACGAATAGTTTTCTTAACTCTGTATTATTGGATACATCGATCGTTGTTAGATTGCTACCTGCAAGATTTAGATTGGATAAATCCGTGTTATTAGACAGATCAATCGCAGTAATATTATTGCTATCAGCCGTTAAGGTGGTTAACAATACATTTTGTGTTACATCTAACGCTGTTAAATTGTTGAGTCTACAGTTTAAAGAGGTCAATGCTACAAAATCTTCAATTCCTGTTAAATCATTGATACCTTTATTTGGAAGCGCTAAACTTGTAATTCCTTCAATTAATACTGTTGGTACTTGTCCATCTGCTGAAATATCATCATAGCCTAACGCTTCTAACTCTGCTTCAAAATTCGCATCAGGAATGGCAGTGTAGCGACAGTAGGTTTCAGAAAAAATTAAACCTGTATCAACTTGTGTCCAGTAAGTTGTACTATAGGCAGCATCGTCTACTAATACACAGTTTAAATTGCTATTATTTGTCACGTTAAACGTGGTCATATTGCTATTGTTTCCGTTTCTGATGTCAATATGTTCTAAGATTCCCGTTTGTCCTTCAAACTTTGTCAGAACCGTTAAGCTAGTTAGATCTAATGAAGTAATTAATGAACCGTTTACTTTTAGCCAATCAAGTTGAACGTTATTGGTAATATCTAGTGTACTTACATCAGTATTGTCAATGCGTAACTCGTCCAATAGTGGATTGTTAGTAACATCAATTGCTGTAATATTTGTTTTGTATAAGCGTAATTTTTTCAAGTTTATATTAGCACTTAGGTCTATCGTTGCAATGTCTGTTTCAAATGCTTCTAATATTTCTAACGCAATATTATTGCTTACATCTAATGTTACAATATTATTTGCAGGGCAATCCAGTCTGGTTAAGGCAGTGTTTGCAGAAACATCAAGTGCAGTAAGTTGATTAGCTCCTAGGTCTATAATTTGTAAGTTTACGTTTTGAGATAAATCTATAGAAGTGATGTCATTTTGATTGGCAATTAGTGTCTCTAAGGCAATATTATTAGATAGATGTAACTGAGTTAAGTTATTTCTATCAACATCTAACGTAATTAAGGCTGTAAAGTCTTCAATTCCTGTTAAATCACTAATCGATTTGCTTTGTAGATCCAAAGAAGTTACCACTTCAATTAACGCTGTTGGCACTTGTCCATCTGCAGAAATATCATCGTACCCTAAAGCTTCTAATGCCGCTTCAAAATTAGTGTCAGGAATGGCTGTGTAGCGACAATACGTATCATTAAAGGAAGCTACTCCAGTATCAATGTTTGTCCAATTTGTAGTACTCCAAGCGGCATCATCTACCAAAATACACGTCAAAGCACTATTTCCTGAAGCGTTAAAATCCGCATCTAAAATAGCGGTATTGTTTCCATTTTTAGTATTTAAGAATGTCAAATTATTGTTACTGCATTCTAAACGTGTTAGTGCAGGATTGTTGGAAACATCTAAGGTTGTTAAGTTATTATCCGAAACTCTTAATTGTGTTAATGCAGTTAAGTTTGAAACGTCAATACTACTGATGTTAGCCCTAAGTATACTTAAGATTTCTAATAAGTTGTTTTGAGAAACATCTAAACTATTTATGCCCGTATCTTGAAAGTATAAAAATTTTAAATTGACATTATTGGTAATATCAATGCCTGTGAGATTGGTCTGATCACGAAGATTAATGGTTTCAAGTAGCGTATTGTTGGAAACATCAATTGTTGTAAATAGATTGCTTCTTAAATTTAGGAATGTCAGATTGGTGTTTTGACTAATATCAATTGTGCTGAGCTGATTGTATCTTCCTCTTATATAATCTAGTGTTGTATTTGCTCCTAGCGTCAACGATGCAATAGCATTATTATCAAACTCTAAGGTTTGTAAATTCATATTAGTACTTACATCCAAAGAAGTCAGTGAATTGTCTGAACAATTCAAATCAACCAATGCCGTAAAGTCTGAAATACCTGTTAAATCCGATATAGATTGATTTGTTACGTCTAAAGTAGTTACAACTTCAATCAGCCCAGTAGGGACTTGTCCGTCGCTACTTATATCATCATATCCTAAAGCTTCCAATGCAGCTTCAAAGTTGGCATCTGGAATAGTAGTATATGGTATTTCATTAATGTCAAAACTTCCCAAACTAATAGGGCAGGAGCTTTCATTAAAAGCTACCCAAACATCATAGGTTCCTATAGCAAGATTTGTAATATCGGCAGTGCCCGCATCATCATTAAAAACATGCGGATACGTTGTACCACCATCTACACTAAATTTAATTTGTGTTTCTGTAGCTTCATCATCAAAACTTACTTTTATAATTCCGTTACTTTGTCCTGCATTCACGCCAACTGTTTCTGTAACAGAAGCTACAGGTGTTACAGTATTTGCCAGCGGCACAAAATATATAGCTCCAGAATTACTTGGACTATCATCTTCATTTTGACCAATTAATAAGTAAGGAAAAGAAACGGCAACCGCTCTGTGTGCGAACTCATCCCAACTAGCACCAGAAGTTATTTTTGATATTTGTGTCCAGTTATTGGTACCATCATCTTTAAATACATACAATGCATCTGAATTGATTGCTCCATTTCCAAAAGTTCCTACATATAAATATTCACCATCCAAAGCGACATCAGTTCCAAAACGTTGATCATTAAAACTATCTTTGTCATCATTTTGAATCATGACGCTATTGGCTTCTAAATAATCACCATTTATATCTGCTTCGTACACATAAACTCTTCCTTGATCTGCTTCAGGTGTTGTAGAAGTTTCAAAATTCATAGCACCAATGGCTAAATAATCTCCTTCCACATCAATAGACCATCCAAAAGCTTCTGTAGTTTCAGTACCTCTTAATCTGTGTGTACGTGACCAAGTTCCATCATTTGCTTGATCCCATATTTGAACAGATCCAGCAGAGGCATTACCCACAGCAGAAAAATCTTGAGGTCCGCTAACATACGCACGTCCATTTTTTATTAATACATCATGACCAAATCGTGCGCCTGAATAGTTAGATTGTACTTGCGGCTCTAATTTTGTTTCGGTATAGGTAAATGTATTGGTTCCATCATTTTCATATAAATACGCGCATCCACCAATGCATCCATTTCTTGCACCTACAAGGATTAAATCACCTTCAATAGAAACAGCTTCTCCAAAACGAATTCCAGTAGTTCCATCGCTAGGTTCAAAAATGGCTACTTGAGTCCACGTATCTACACCATTATATTCAAATAAATACGCAGCTCCAGTATCTACATCGGCAGCATCTAGTTGCGAACGTGCGCCAACCAATAAGTAATTACCTTCTAAAGCTACTGCAGAACCAAAATTATCTCCAGCAAAACTATCACTGGCAGATATGATGGTTTGTTCTGTCCAGTTTCCTGAACCATCATTTGTAAAAATATATACTTTTCCAGCGGCAGCAGCATTGCTACGTGAAACAACTGCAGCGATATTTCCGTCAATAGCAACACGTTCTCCAAATCTGTAATTGGAAGTAGCGTCACTAGCTTTTGTTTTTGAGGCGCCAGCAGTAGTTACTGTAAGCGTGCCAGAAAATAGACTTTCATCAAAAGGACAAGAGGTTTGTCCATACATGTACGAGGCAGCACATACTAAGATAAAAAATAGGTTTCTTTTCATAAGAATAGAATGATAGGTTATGATTTGTTGTTGAGTTCTTTTAAAAAGTTTTCAAATTGTGATAATGATTCTAATTCGGCTTTCATGATTTCTGTTTTAGATTTCAATTTTTCCAAAGAAGCAGCTTTTTTATTCTTTCTAGAAAATAAATTTTGAAGGAGCGATGGAAGCTTTTTCATTGCATAGTATCGTATCAGTTATTGATGAAGCAATACTAGGAAGATTTCTTAGTTTAAAAAAGAAATTATAGGGTGCAGAATAGGGTGCAATAAGTTTAAGTTATTGATTATATAGAGTTTATAAAATCGTCTAAAGAATCTTGTGCAGATAGATTTAATTTCTTTTTCAATCGAAAACGTGTCGATTTTATGGCTTCTAAACTCGTTTTTCGAAGTTCAGAAATTTCTTTTCGAGACAATCCAAGCTTGATAAAAGAACAAACCTCAATGTCTGTTTTGGTTAAATTTGAATGTTTTTCGCGAAGTCGTTTTAGGAATTCATAATTGAGCGTTTCAATATTTTCTTTGAGCAATACTAGTTTTCCATCTTCTAGTTTATCGGCTTTCAATTCAGCCAGAATTCCGGTTAAAGAAATCCCTTCTTCTTGTTTGGAAAGTTTGTTGAGGTTTTCGGTAATTTTTTCTTTGGTATTCAGATGTATGATCGTTTCTGCCACCAATTCTGAAATTTCCTCTTTTTTAGAACTGATTTCAGTACTCAATTGATCAATCTTTGTATTTAGTTGTTGTGCTTCTAGTTGTTTTCGAAGGCGTAATTTTTTAAAATATTTACTTCCAAAATATACAATCGCAACAATGATGAATAAAGTAATGATCAACAATGCGAGATACCACTTTTTTTGAAGCGACTCATTTTCTGTTTTAAGCATGAGTACATCTTTCTCTTGTGTAAACTGAATGCTGTCCATATAACGCTCTTTCTCAAAAGCATAGCTCAATTCTATTTCACGAATTTCTTTAATCTTATCTAAATTTAAAATACTATCGCGTGCTTTGCTATACCTTCTGTAATCTTCCAACGCATTGTAATAATCTTTTAAATTATTGTAAATGAGACTTCTTCTTCGAAAAGACAAAAAATACCGACGTCCCATTTTTTCAGTTTTGGCAATATTCAGCGATGTATTTATATGAAATAATGCTTTGTCGTATTCTTTTAATGAGATGTAAATTTTTGTAATATTATAATGAGAAGCCGCAATCGCCGTTTTTTTTCCAATTTTAGTTACATAAGCGAGATTTTTTAATTGCAATTCCAGCGCTTCCTCGTATCGTTTTTCTCTAACATACAAGTTTCCAATATTTGACATTACTTGATGAACGCCTTCTTCATAATTTGCTTCCTTATAGTGAGTTAAGGTTTTATCAAAAAAATACTTTAAAGAATCTATTTCAGTATCATCTTTGTACGCTCTTGAAAGTATATTGTAATTATGACCAATACTTCTTGGACGTTTTAATTTTGTATTGATTGTAATGGCTTTGCGGAGTATTTTTTTAGCTTTTTCAAATTCTTTTTGATAGATAAGCACATTCCCAATATTATTACAACTAGAAGCCAAACCTATGGAATCGTTGTATTTCTCAAAGATTTTTAAGGCTTTGTAATAGTCTCGTAACGCTTCAGAATAATTAGCACGTCTTCTCTGAATTAAACCAGATTGTTGTAAAATTTCGGCTTCATGTAGTTCCGAATTGTACTTTTTTGATGAAGATTTAATGATTTTTCGAGCTTCGTTTAAGTATGCAGACACACTATTAAAATCGCGTCGCAATTGATAATCTCCTAAGGTAAGATAAGCGGAAACTTTGAGTGAATCGTTCGGTGCTTCTGCTACTATTTTTTCTAATGCCACTACGGTGGAATCTTTCTCTTGTGCAAAACTCACTGCAGACTGCAATAGAAAAGCCATAAAAAGAAGACAATAGCGGCGCATTTGGTAAAATATTAGGGTTAGGATAAATGTAAGTGAAAGTCCTTACAAAAGCAAAAAAGGATGTGTAACAGCAAAATGATTTTTAAAAAACCAAAGGAATCACAAACTGAAAAAATACGATGAGTAAAATGATTGAAATAATGTTCAATAAAAAACCAGCACGCGCCATTTGTGCTACTTTTACATGACCACTGGCGAATACAATGGCGTTTGGCGGCGTGGACATCGGCAACATAAATGCACAACTAGAAGCCATAGTCACAGGAATTAAAATATGTAAAAGTTCAATATTCAATCCTATAGCAACACCTGCAACCATAGGAGCAAAAATGGCAATCAAAGCAACATTACTCATCAATTCGGTCATAAATAACATAACAGCGATTAAAATGCTGCAAATAAGCAATATGCTTAAGGAAGTATTGTTGCTCACAGCAGCTCCGATCATATCAATAATTCCAACATTCGATAAAGCGCTTGCTAAGGCGAGTCCGCCACCAAATAATAATAAAATTCCCCAAGGCAATCGTTTGGTATCTTCCCAAGCTAATACAGCCGTATTTTTGTGCGTACATGTAAAACAAGCAAATGCAGCAAGCATACTAATTGTAGTATCACTTAAAGCTAAATTTGGGAATAGACTGTTGATGTAATTTTTTCCAATCCAAAGTACAATTGCAGTGATAAAAATAATCAATACAATGACTTCTGATTTGCTAATTTCACCAAGTTTCTTCATCTCTGCATCAATGATATCTTTCGATTTTTCAAACGAAGCCAAATGGTTTGGATACATCACTTTGGTTAAAATATAATAAATAAAGAAGAGCATAATAATGGCAAACGGAAGTCCAACAATGATCCACTTTAAAAAGGAGATACTATAATTATATTCGCTTTCCATAAAACCAGCCAATACAATATTTGGTGGCGTTCCAATTAAGGTTGCAATACCGCCAACATTTGCAGAATAGGCAATTCCCAACATAATACTCAACGCAAAGTTTCGATCTTTTTTGGTAAAACCATCTTCATCATGAATCAATAATTCGATGACAGAATAGGCAATAGGAAGCATGACAACGGTGGTTGCTGTATTGCTAATCCACATACTTAAAAATGCAGTCGCCAACATAAAACCGAGAATGATTTTGTTGGGACTTGTTCCTGTGAGTTTGATGATAGACAAAGCAACGCGTCTATGTAAGTTTACTTTTTCTAACGCTAATGCTAATACGAATCCGCCAAAAAACAGAAAAATGATCGGATGCCCATAATTCACAGCTACTTCTTTGATCGGCATAATACCTAATAAAGGATAAAAAGTCAACGGAATTAACGCAGTAATAGAAATAGAAACTACTTCTGTAATCCACCATAAAATCATCCATAAAGCGACTCCAATTACTTTATCAGCTTCAGGACTGATGAATTGAAATGGACTGAAAAAAAACAGCAAACAGATAACAGGACCTAAAACAAGAATTAATTTTTTCTTCATAGTTGCAAAGATGGTGATCAAAAAAAATGATTCATCAGAAAATCATTCACACTGCAAAATATAAAAATGAAAACTTTTTTATGAGAAAACCTTAGATTTTATACTGAAATAATAAAAAATGCCACCGTAATTGCTTCGATGACATTTTTCGATCGTTAAACTAAAAATGGTATATATTTATTCAATATAAATATTATCGTATATGCATTCGGGTAAATTTTCTTTTAAGATTTTATCGATCGCAAAGGCATTTTTTTCATAAATAAATGGTCGTCTCGGATAAATGCGATCGTTTGCCCAACATTCACTCCAACCAATGGTAGAACGAATAAAATCGATGGTATAATGATCTTCTTTGGCTTTTGGAAAACTATTTTCAATCTCCAAACAGCCATTAATGCAAATATCTACATACGATTGTACAATAGGAAAATCTTTTGAAGGATACGCACTTGGAGGCGCTACAATACCACTAAAATCATTTACATAAATCCAAACCGTATCTCCAGGCTCTAAAATTTTATAATACTCTTCAATATGTGTTACTTTCTTTCGTGTATAGCCTTTTTCTCTTCCGTCTGTAGCTTCCAATTCACTGTCGGTGACTTCATAAATAACACCGTTTACATGACTTTCTCTATCGGGATAACAGCCTAAATACGTTGGAGAAATACTTGCAAGTGTTTCTGGCATGCGCGCATACCAACCACGTTGAAACCCAAAAGCAATTGCCGGAAAAGCTACTTTTGCCATCGGCGCATCTCTGAGTCTTGACTGTGTTTCTATCAAGGAACCATATCCAAAAATGTAATTTTTCATAGTAATGTGAATTTGTACACTTCCAAATTTAACAGTGTACACATTACATTGTATGCGTATTTCTACGTGATTTTTAGAAAAGTTTCTTGATAAATAATTCCAATTCTTCGCCTTTAGGAACTTCTAGTTTTTTGCGAATGCGATATCGAGCAGACTTTATAGAAGAAAGTGTGGCATTGCGCACATTCATGATTTCTTTCAGATTTAAATTTAGATACATTAAATGACAAATTTCGCGTTCTGCTTTGGTAAGATCAGGAAAACGTTTGGCCAATTGGATTTCAAAATTAGCTTCCGACATATTGTTGACTTCGGAGACACTATCCAATCGTTTTTCAGTGCTGATTTGGTTTTTAAGTTGCATTAAGATGCTTTGATAACTATCTACAACACCCAAACTACTATCTTTTGTTTGCAATACTTTAATGGTGTCTAGCAGTTCTTTTTTAAAATCGATACGCATCTTATTATCCATCAACAATCGCTCTGTTTTATAGCGTAAAAAATTTACTTTTTCATTCAACAATTCAGTCTCTAACTCTTGTTTTTGACGATTTCTAAGATTAATTTTTCGTTTATATCGATACAAAAGGAATAAACTAACCAAAGCTAGTAGTGCAAGGAAAAATAAAACCGCAAACAAACGTTTTTGTGCGCGTTGCGATTGGGCAACTCTTTGTAATTCTATTTTCTCTGTAGATGCTTGTAAACTATCACGATATGCTTCTTGTTTGAACTTAAATTCTAAAGCTAATTTTTCAAAACGTTCAGACTGTTCTATGGTTCTAGAAGAGTCTCTATATCTTTTATAAGTCCTGTAAAAAGATAAGGCTTTTTTATAATTTTTTTGATCACGTTCAATTTTATAGCGCTCCAAATACAATCGACCCAATAATATTTTATTTCCATATTGAGTCGCCAATACTTCACTACTGTCCAAATATTTTGATGCTGCATCGAATAGATTCATTTTTCGAGCATTAAAAGCTAAATCTTTCATCGTAGAAGCCAATCGCTCTATCTTTTCTTCTTTTTTATAAATGACAAGATTTTGCTTGTGAAGCTCAAAAGCTTTTTGATACATTTTTTTTGACCTGTATACTTTCGCTTTATATCTTATTACATCTGATAAATAAAGAGACTGGGTAAAATAATTTTTGGCACTGTCTAAAACGATAAGTGCACTATCAAGTTCTTTTTTTAAATATAAAAAGTGTCCATAATTGTTTAGTGATACTCCATAATCTAAACTATCATTACGTCGCATTACCAAAGCTTTCTTCATATAGGAAATGGCTTTGTCATACTTTTTTTGTGAACGAAATAACATGGCAATATTATGGTACGAACGTCCAATTTTTGAGGAATCTTTGGCTTTTTCTTTAATTTTGAGCGATGTCAAGTAATACTGCAATGCTTTATCATAATTATTACGTCTGCGTTCAATAATTCCTAAACAATCGTAGGCGAGTGCTTGCTGTGTAGCTTTATCAGAAAAAGTATATTCATTCTCTAATATTGTCAGTGCATTTTTAAAATATTCAGAAGCTTTAATCGGATCAGAAGTATCTATTAAAACTCCTAAATCGATAGTACGCGAAACACGTAACGAATCCGAAGAAGTTGTTTCTAACAAAACAGTGAGCGAGTCAATTTTTTGTTGCTTATTTTGAGCGTAACAAAGCAATGTTACACTAAAAAATAGTACTAAAAATAAATAAGACTGCTTTTTCATTGAAAACTTCTATAAAGTCTGTAAAAGTACTACTTTTTTAAGATTTGCGACCATTTGCTACCTTATAAAACAATGCTTTTTTTGGTTTTCAACCTAAGTTTGCAAAAAATAAAAATTGTTCTCATGCGAAACCTACTTTTAAGCGTATTCCTATTTTTTTGTGTGTCCCATATTGCATATTCTCAACATTTTGAGTTTTTTATTGAAACCACTACTCAAAATGAAACCTTCACCATACCTATTGATGGTTCTTTAACTTACAACTATAATGTTGATGTTGTTGTTCCTTTTAATCCTAATGCCACTGTTTCTTATACGAATGTTACAGGAGCCCTAACGCACACTTTTGGAAATGCAGGGTCTTATATTATTAGAATACTAGACGGAAGTTTGTTTCCAAGAATAATTTTTTCTAACAGTCCAGACAAATCGAAGATAACAATTATATCGAAGTGGGGAAATAACCCTTGGACAACTATGGAGTCTGCTTTTGAAGGCTGTGATAACTTAATCCTCGATACTAGTGATACTCCAAACCTTACTAATGTAACGTCTACTAATAAAATGTTTAAAGACGCTGATGCTCTTGTCGATAATAGGAATAAAATAGGGTCATGGGATATGAGTAATGTAGAAAATATGTCACAAATGTTTCGTAATTGTGATGTATTTAATGAAGATTTAAGCAATTGGGATACTAGTAACGTAGAGACCTTTACCCGAATGTTTCAAGATGCCAGTGCATTCGATCAAAATCTTGGTAATTGGGATATAAGTAATCTAAACTCAGGAGGGACAGATGCTATATTTGCACAAGCAGGTGTTTCAACAAGTAATTATGACCAAACTGTGACTGGATGGGGAACGCTAGATACAGGAGAAACACAAATTCCAAGTGGATTAAATATTAGGTTTGATAACAGTACGTATTGTGCATCGCAGGCAATAAGAACAACATTAGCGAATGCTCCCACGAATTGGAATTTTATAGATAGTGGTTTAAACTGTAATAATGTTTCTGATGATGGTCTTTTTATCACAACTTGGGAAACTACTACTGCAAACGAATCTATTACAATTCCTACTGCTGGACCAGGATATGGGTATTATATAGATTGGGGAGATGGGCAAATAGACAATTCAGTTACAGGAAATATTTCGCATACATATGCTAGCGCTGGTACACATAGAGTAAGAATAGGTGGTTTATTCCCTAGAATCTATTTTAACGAGACAGGAGATCGATTAAAAATTAAAACCATTGAACAATGGGGAACTATTGCTTGGCGAGATATGTTCAATGCGTTTGATGGATGCGAAAACCTGACGTACAATGCAACGGATGCCCCTAACTTATCAAACGTAACTGATTTATCAAGAATGTTTAATAAATGTAAAAATTTCAATGCAACAAATTTGAACAACTGGGATTTGAGCTCTATTAGGTCTGTTACATTTATGTTTAACGAAGCTGAAAAATTTAATGGAGATATCTCCAATTGGGATGTAAGTAATGTCATAGATTTTAGAAATATGTTTTCTTCGGCTCGTGATTTTAATAGAGATATTTCAGGATGGACAATTAACACGAATGAACCTGTAAACATGGGAGGAATGTTTGCTGGAGCAAGCGACTTTAATCAACCCATAGGAAATTGGAATATAAGCCAAGTGACAGATATAGGTTTTATATTTCAAGATGCGCTAAATTTTAATCAAAGTTTAGCCAATTGGGATATTTCAAACGTAACCGATATGGATGGCATGCTTAATAATTCAGATCTATCACTAGAAAATTATGATGCTACATTGATCGGTTGGGCAACTCTAGAAAACGGGGAAACTCAAATTCCTACGGGCATTACTTTTAGCGCGTTTGGACTCTCTTTTTGTCAAGCATACAATGAAAGAAGTATGTTAGAAAATGCACCATACAATTGGATCATTACAGATGCAGGACCTGAATGTTCTGATGTAGCTTTTATCACCACTTGGCAAACCACTAGCGCGAATGAAAGTATCGAAATTCCTACCGATGGCAATGGATATAACTATGTAGTCAACTGGGGAGATGGAACTTTTGATACCAATATTACAGGAAATGCCACGCATACATACGCAACTGCAGGAACGCATACGGTTGAAATTTTTGGAGATTTTCCTAGAATTTATTTTAATAATAGTGGAGATAAAGACAAAATCAAGTCCATAGATCAATGGGGAACAATTCAATGGGTAAGTATGGCTGCTTCATTTCGAGGGGCTAGTAACTTAAGACTTCTTGCTACAGATGTACCAGATTTATCTGGAGTTACAAGCACTGGATCTATGTTTGCTGGTTGTACCTCTTTAGAGAGTCCAGATTTATCTCATTGGGATATGTCTGCTATAAGAATTATGAATCTTATGTTTTTTGGTGCGACTAATTTTAATGGTGATGTTACAGGCTGGGATGTAGGGAATTGTACTGGATTTGCATGGTTTTTTAGAGAAGCTAACGCATTTAATCAAGATATAAGCAACTGGAACATAGGGGAAAATGTAGGTTCGAATGACATATTCATGGATGGTATGTTTGAATCTGCTAGTAATTTTAATCGAAACTTAGCAAGTTGGAATATTTCCAATGTTGTAGATATGACTAATATGCTTGATAATTCTGGATTATCTGTAGATAATTATGATGCTACGTTAATAGGTTGGGCTACTTTAGATGCGGGTGAAACTCAAATTCCTTCTAATATCAATGTAGGAGAAGTTGGTTTACAGTATTGTGCTTCTGTAGTGGAACGTACGAGTTTAAAAAATAGTAATAATTGGTCATTTTTAGATGCAACTTTAGCTTGTCCCGAGGAAGACAAATTTATTATGGTATGGAAGACCACATCTAATAATGAGAGCATTAGATTTCAGTTTACGGGGGCTACGGGTAATAATAATAGTTATACTGTAGATTGGGGTGACGGCACTGTAGATAACGATGTTTCTGGAAATAGACAACATACCTATGCGCAAGCAGGAACTTACGAGGTGAAACTATCGGGAGAATTTAGATTTAGATACAATAACTTGTCTGCCGCTACCTCAACAAGATTAAAACTTTATGAAATTAAACAATGGGGAGCCAATCAATGGACGAGTACTGCCCAAGCCTTTTACGGATGTGAAAATTTGAAAATCACAGCGACTGATGTGCCAGACTTAAGTTTGGTAAGTAATATGGAAGATATGTTTAGAAACTGTAATGCACTAAAAGATTTAGGAGGCAAAATGGGATCTTGGGATGTAAGTAACGTAGATAATTTTTCTTCAATGTTCCAAGGAGCAAATAACTTCGACACACACTTAGGAAATTGGAATCTTAGCAATGCTATGGACATGAGTAATATGCTAAATGGTTCAGGACTTTCCAGCGGTTCGTATGATTTAACGTTAGTGGGTTGGCGAAACAATCCAAATACACCTTCAAACATCAATTTAGGCGCTTCTGGACTCACCTATTGCAATGCTGTAAGCGAACATGATTATTTAGACAATGATTTAAACTGGTCATTGAATGATGCGGGTCTTAATTGCCCTACGGACGAGCCTTTTATCACCAAATGGGAAACAACCACAGCTAACGAAACGATTACAATTCCTATAGAAACGAACATTTTAAACCCAATAATTTATAATTACTATGTAGATTGGGGAGATGGTTCGCCAATAACATTTGAAACAGGAGAAGCAACCCATGCATATGTCACCGCAGGAATCTATGATGTAAAAATTACGGGGGAATTTCCTCAAATACGCTTTGAAAATTCTACTACCAGCAATAGAAACAAAATACTATCTATTGAACAATGGGGAACGATTCAGTGGAGAAACTTCTCAAGAGCTTTTAGAGGTTGTTCCAATATTGTGATAAATGCTACCGATATTCCAGATTTAAGCAGTGTAACAAGTCTGCTTTATATGTTTGAAGGAACAAGTTCTTTGGTTGATAATGGAGGACGTATCAATGACTGGGACACAAGTACTATAACCCAAACAGGTTATATGTTTCAAAATTCTTCGTTTAATGAAGATATAAACAATTGGGATGTAAGCAATGTTACATTTATGGGCTTTATGTTTAGAAATAATACAAACTTTAACCAACCATTAAACGATTGGGAACTATCAGAGAATGTAAGTCTTTTTGAAATGTTCAAGAATGCTACTGCGTTTAATCAAGATCTTGCAAGTTGGGATATTAGTGGCGTAAATAGTATGGGAGGCATGCTAGACAATACAGCCATGTCTATGGAAAATTATGACAATACTTTAATTGGCTGGGCAACTTTAGATGCTGGCGAAACACAAATACCAGCAGATATAAATTTAGGAGCTGTAGGTCTTACCTATTGTAATAGTGAAACCGAAAGAGGACTTCTAACAGGAACTACCTATAATTGGATAATCACGGATGCTGGAAAAGACTGTGATGCTATTTCATTTATTACGACTTGGGAAACCACAACTGCCAATGAAACCATTACGATTCCTACGTTTTCGGGAGATCCGTATGATTACACTGTAGAATGGGGCGATAATACAGCTGATACCAGTGAAACAGGAGATGCGACGCATACCTATACAACTCCGGGAATTCACACAATAAAAATTAGAGGAACGTTTCCAAGAATATTTTTTGATGATGCAGCCGCAGATAAAAACAAAATCTTAACAATTGAACAATGGGGACCAAATCAATGGACAACCATGAGTCGTGCCTTTATGGGATGTACAAATTTAGTCCTAAATGCAGATGACAGTCCAGATTTAAGCAGAGGCGGAACTTCTACAATACGATTACAACAAATGTTTACCAACGCCAGTAATTTGGTTGATTTAAAAGATCAAATTGGAAATTGGGATGTAAGCAACGTGGTGAATATGTGGGCGACTTTTGGCAACTGTACTTTATTTAATGAAGACATTAGTGGTTGGAATGTTTCTGGAGCTACTAGTTTGCTTCAAATGTTTGTAAATAATCCAAACTTCAACCAAGATTTGAGCGGATGGAATACTAGTAACGTTCAAAATTTTTCTGCGATGTTTGCAGGAGCAGCTGTTTTTAATCAGAATATTAGTGGTTGGAATACCAGCAATGCAACAAATATGAATGCTATGTTTATAGATGCAGCTTCCTTTAATCAGGACATTAGTGGTTGGGATGTTTCCTCTGTACAACGAATGGACAAAATGTTTCAAAACGCTACAGCATTCAATCAAAATATCAGCGGTTGGAATGTTTCCTCAGTACAGCGAATGGACAGAATGTTTCAAAATGCCACAGCTTTCAATCAAGATTTGAGTAATTGGGACATCAGCAGTTTAGGAAGTAGTGTGACGTTTACAGAAAGTGCAGAATTTATGTTTTTTGATGCTACGGCATTCAGTACTGAAAATTATGATGCATTGCTTTTAGGTTGGTCTACGGATAGTAGTGGCAATGCTACGGATGGAGATGACGATATTCCTTCAGACATAGTATTCGAAGGTCCTCCAACAACCTATTGTCCGGGAGCAGCAGGAATAGAAATTTTAACCGATATGCCTTATAATTGGACAATCAACGGTGGAACAGAAGACTGTGAAAGCGTTTCTTTTATCACTACATGGCAAGTAGGTGCTAATGAAACCATAGTAATTCCTACGTTTCCTGGAGCTACCTACGATTATAGAGTAGATTGGGGAGATGGAACGGTAGATACCAATCAAACTGGCGATGCTACACATACCTATACTAATGCAGATGTGTATACGGTAAGTATTAGTGGAACATTTCCAAGAATTTATTTTAATAATGACCTTTTAGTAGACAATGTAACGCCTCGTCCAAACGGATCAAAAGATAAGCTGTTAACTATTGAACAATGGGGACCAAACCAATGGACAATTATGCACAGAGCTTTTCAAGGTTGTAGCAATCTCGTATTAAATGCAGATGATACGCCTGATTTTAGCGGAGTGACAACTATGGGCATTCATCAAATGTTTCAAGGCGCTACCAATTTTGAAGATTTAAAAAATCAAATAGGAAATTGGAATGTAAGCAATGTTGTCAATATGTATGCAACCTTTGGAGGATGTGAAGTATTTAATGAAGATATTAGTGGTTGGAATGTTGCTAACGTGAGTAATTTTCTTCAAACATTCGTTGGCGCACTTCGATTTAATCAAAATATTAGTGGTTGGAATACCAGCAGTGCAATTACCATGTCTACCATGTTTGCCAATACGGAGGATTTTAACCAAGATATTAGTGGTTGGAATGTGTCTTCTGTAGAGCAAATGCAATACATGTTTGCCAATACAACTGCCTTCAATCAAGATATAAGCACTTGGGATGTGTCTGCTGTACAACGAATGAACAACATGTTTCAAAACGCAGCAGCATTTAATCAAGACTTGAGTAATTGGGATATTAGTAGTTTAGGAACTAGTGTAACGTTTACGGAAACCGCTGAAAATATGTTTCAAAACGCAACGGCATTCACTTCAGAAAACTATGACGCATTGCTGATTGGTTGGGCAACAGATAGTAGTGGGAATGCAACTGATGGAGACGACGATATTCCGTCAGATATCATCTTTGCCGCAGCACCAGAATATTGTTTAGGTCTGAGTGCAAGGAACATACTTACCAGTACTGCGTACAATTGGGCAATTACGGATGGCGGACAAAATTGTGATTTTACAAATGCTTTTATCACTACTTGGGAAACCACCACAGCGAATGAAAATATTACGATTCCAACTACAGGATCAGGATATAATTATGTTGTAGATTGGGGAGATGGAATTATAGAATCTGGATTTACAGGAAGTGCAACACATGTTTATACAACAGCAGGAATCTACACGGTAAGCGTGATAGGAGACTTTCCAAGAATCTATTTTAATGGAACAGGTGATAAAGACAAAATAAAATCTATTGAACAATGGGGAGCACAAGAATGGACTTCTATGAAAGAGGCTTTTCGTGGTTGTGAGTTTATGGCAATCAATGCAACAGATAGTCCTAACTTGAGCCAAGCTACAGATTTGTCTAGAATGTTTGTGATTTGTAAACAAATCGAAACCGCAGATCTTTCCAATTGGGATACGTCTACCATTACAAATATGTCGGCGATGTTTAACCTTTCTCGTTTTAACGGAAATATTTCAACTTGGGATGTAGGGAATGTAACCAATTTTAAAGGAATGTTTAAAAGTGCAACACGTTTTAATCAGGATATTTCACAATGGAATATTGGTGAATTTGTAACTGGTTTTATTGATATGTCTGAGATGTTTCAATCTGCTCTTAATTTCAATCAATCCTTAAACACTTGGGATGTTAGTAAGGCAGATCGAATGCATTTTATGTTTGATAGAGCATTAAGATATAATCAACCCATGAACAATTGGGATGTATCTAATGTCATCTTTATGAATGAAATGTTTGATGGCGCGCGTAATTTTAATCAAGATTTATCTTCGTGGGATATTAGTACTGTAGATACCTTTGTAAATTTCTTAACAGGCTCAGCAATGTCTCAACAAAATTATGACAATACTTTAATTGGTTGGGCTACTATTGATGCTGGAGAAACGGGCCTACAAACAAATGTACGATTCGATGCGGATGCTACCTATTGTTTAGCATTTGATGCCAGAGAAACACTAACATCAGCGCCATACAATTGGGATATTACGGATGGTGGACAATCCTGCGGAATCTTTCTTGCGGCAAAAGTGTATTTACAAGGAGCCGCTTTAAACCCAAACATGGGAGAAGAAAATCTCATGAGAGATGATTTACGTATAGCAAGTCTAATACCAACGACTTCACCATATGGAGACGGATTAACCTGTGATACAAGTGTTTTCAATACGACTGGAGCAAATGCTATTGTAGACTGGATTTGGATAGAATTAAGAGATAAAAATGATAATACATCCGTTTTACACAGTCAATCAGCATTGTTACAAAGAGATGGAGATATTGTAGCTACTGATGGAGTTTCGGTACTGTCTTTCAATGCTGGTACAGATAACTATTTTATAGCTGTAAAACACCGAAATCACTTAGGAATCATGACATCAACAGCGCTATTAATCAATACAACTTCTGCTGATTTTAGCAATGCAAGCAGTCAAATTACCTTTGGAAACAATGCGCAAACGACTTCTGGAATGCCAAGTGGAGTAGTGGCGATGTGGTCTGGAAATACGAATAATGATGCGGTTGTACAATACTCAGGAACCACACCAGATACACCTTCTGTTTTATCGGAAATACTAAACGATCCCGGAAACTTTTTGAATTTCCCAACGTATGCCGTAAGCGGATACAATGTAAATGATATCAATATGAATGGAAGTACACAATATTCAGGGACAAGTCCGGATACGCCGCTCATCTTACAAAATGTATTGGCACATCCTGGAAACTTCTTGAACTTTAGTACGTATCAAATCACGGAACAGTTGCCAGAAAACTAACAATCAAATAAAAAGTAATTTTTAAAACCTGTTTATATTTAATGTGAGTTTGATAAATCTATATTTATCCAATTGATTTTAAGAGAATTACACAAAATGTCAAATCGAGCATTATTGTAAATACCGAGCGTAGCTCACGAGATTAAATTGAAATGTATGTTTTTCTAGTGTTCTCGACTGCGCTCGAACTAACAAGCTGTTTAATATTAATGATTCTTACTTTGAACTCACATTAAATATAAACAGGTTTTATAGTTATTTAGAAAACACTATTTCTTTATTTGTATGTTTGCAATCTATGAAATACTCCTGCTTTCTTTTGGTATTACTTTTTACCACTTTTTCTTTTTCACAAGAAATAGATACTACACTGGTACAACTAGAAGAAAAGTTAGCAAATTCAACTTCAGAGACAGAAAAGATAAAAGCAATGCTTGTGCTGGGCGAATATGAATTGGATCATAATTTTAGCAGAGCAGAATATATCATTACAGAAGCTTTTGATCTATCACAAAAAAATAAAAACGCTGTTACAGATCATTACAAAGCTTTAATTCAAATTCAATTAGGAGTCTTAAAACGAAGAAAAAGTGAACATGCAGCAGCCATCAAACATTACCTAACTGCGTTGGACTTTTTTGAAAGAGAAAAAGATACGGCAAACATGGCCGATGTGTATCATAATATAGGAACCGTTCATAAATTTCAAAAAGATTTTACGGCTTCGTTTTCTAATTATGACAAATCTTTACAACTCAATAGATCCATCAATAATAAAGAAGGAATTGCATTAGCATTACTCATGAAAGGAAGCAATTATAGAGCGCTAAAAAAGCTAGATTCTGCCGAAATTTATTATAAAAAATGCAAAGATATATTTGTAGCTATCAATGATAGCAAAGGTCTACAACAAGTCAATAATTTCTTGGTGTTACTCTATCTAAGAATGAATAAGGTAGAAGAAGCTTTGCAACTGAATCAAAGTAATATTGCGATAGCTAAAAAGAACAATGAAAAGTTAAACTTGGTGACCAATTATATAAAGGCATCAGACATTTACTATAAAGAGAAAGAATATCGAATTGCAGGAAAATATATAGATTCAGCTTTAAAACTGTCTAAAAAAGAAGGATTCAAGGACAGAATTGCATTTGCGTATGGCAAGAAAAGCAGGTTATGGTATAAACTAGAAAACTATAAATCGGCTTATTTTTCACACCGAAAATACAAAAGCTATTCAGATTCATTATTTAATATAGATAATACGAAGAAGATTCAGGAATTAGAATTAAAGTTTAAATTTCAACAAGAAAAACGAGAAGTACAGTTATTGGCCGATAACGAATCTGCGAAGAAAAAAATATATCTTATTCTATTTATCATCACACTTATATTGAGTGCTATTATTGCTTTTTTAGTCAAAAGAGATTTTAAATACAAAAAACGGCTGCTTGAATTAGAGAATAAAACTTTATTGCGAGAAAAAGAACAAATCACAAAAGCCTTCAATCAATTACAAAATAGTACAAATGCTGAAGAACGTATCAAAGCAAAGCAAGAAATACTAAAACTAAAAATTCTTACCGACGACGATTGGTTACATTTCAGAGATAAATTTGAATTGCTACATCCTAACTTTTTCAATCTTTTAAAAGACAGTAATTTCCAATTCACAAAGTCAGAAATCCGATTCTTAATACTGAAAAAATTAGACTTAGAAACCAAAGAAATTGCAAATATGACAGGAGTTTCTAACGATAGTGTATTAAAGACACAATACAGACTTCGCAAGAAACTTGACATTGCTAAAACCATTGAAATCATCAGTTTTCTTGAGCATTCTACTCAAAACTAAAGACTTACAAAAAACTGTCCAGTTTTTGTCTAGTTGCCAATATTAAAGATACGCGCTGTTTTTCGTAGTGTTGTAGACATGAAAAAAATATACTGTATTCTTTTTATAATTACATTGATCTTAGGTGTTATCATTGTGCTCTTTCTAAAGTATAAAAAACGACTACTTGAATTAGAAAACAAAGTCTTATTACAAGAAAAAGAACAAATAAAAACGGCGCTACATGAGCTCAAAAATGGTCCTAGTGATGAAGAACGCATCAAAGCAAAACAAGAAATTATAAAGCTCAAAATTTTAATTGATGATGATTGGATTCGGTTTAGAGATAAATTTGAATTGCTCTATCCTAATTTTTTAAATACGTTGACGGCTTCAGAGTATCATTTTACAAAATCTGAAAAACGATTCCTAATGCTTAAAAAATTAAATCTTGAAACCAAAGAAATTGCGAACATGGTTGGTGTTTCCAATGATAGCGTTTTAAAAACGCAATACAGACTTCGAAAAAAACTGGCTATTGATAAAACTACCGATATTATTAACTTTTTAGAGTAAACAATCATTTTTACACATAAATACTGAAAAATGATGTTCTATAATCAATTAGATTAGGTAATTTTAAACCATGAAAAATGTCTTATTTGTTTTTATGCTGTGTATTTCTTTTACAGCTACTTCTCAAGAAATAGATACTACACTTGTACGATTACAAGAAAAACTGCATAACGCTCCATCAGATTCTATAAAGGTAGAAACATTACTAGACTTAGGAAAATATCAATTTGGACGTGATAATTATAGTGCCGAAGATTACTTGCTAAAAGCCATTGATTTTATAGAAAACGAAGCGTATTCCTCCAATCATCAGTTGGCTGTAGCGTATAGAGTTTTAGGTGCTGTAGAACGAAGAAAGGGAAATTATAAGAACACATTTACCAATTACTATAAAGCATTACGATTATCGTCAGAGCCAGAGCATGTGGCAACTGTTCATCACAATTTGGGTACAGCAAAACTTTTTCAATATGAATTTCCAGCAGCTATAGTTGAGTTTCGCAAAGCAATTTCTATTTGGGAAGGCGTACATAATTATGCAGATGCAGCTGGAAGTTATCATGAAATAGGCGGCGTATATCGTTCTATGCAACAAATGGATTCCGCCAGATTTTATTATGATAAAGCTTTAAAACTATTTGCCATAGGATACAAAGACGATACCCTAAAATATATAAATAGATATTATGGAATCCAGAAAAGTCTTGGATTGGTATTATTGAAAGAAAAAAAATATGACAGTGCGCTTTCTAAATTCAAAGAAGCAAGAAACCATTTTTCGAAACCCAATCATGATAAGAGTCGATTAATTATAATTAACAATAGTATCTCAGAAACATATTACCGTAAAGGCAACTATAAAGAAGCAATTCGTTATGCAAACGAAGCCCTTTCTATAAGTATGTCAGAAGGTTTAAAACATCGTATTGCTGCGGCTTTAAGAAGACGAAGCAGATTACACAAAAAAATGGGCAATCTCAATGCTGCCCTAGACGATTATGTATTGTATAAAAAATATTCGGACTCACTGATAAATGCAGAAACGATAAAGAAGATTCAAGCACAGGAATTAAAGTATGTATTTGAAAAAGAAAAATTGGCCGATAGTATAACATTTGCACAAGAAAAAAGAAAAATTGAATTGGTTGCAGACAATGAATCTTCCAAGAAAAAAATATATTTTGCGCTTTTAATCATCACACTGATTCTCAGTTCTATAATTGCATTTTTAGTAAAAAGAGATTTCAAATACAAAAAACGTGTCCTAGAATTAGAGAATAAAGCATTAGTACGAGAAAAAGAACAAATTACGAATGCTTTTAATAAACTTAAAAATAGTACCAATGCCGAAGAACGCATCAAAGCAAAGCAAGAGATCTTAAAACTAAAAATTCTGACCGATGATGATTGGGTACATTTTAGAGACAAATTTGAATTACTTTTTCCTGATTTTCTAACGGATATAAAAGACGCTAATTTTCAATTCACAAAGTCTGAAATTCGTTTTTTAATTCTAAAAAAACTAGGCTTAGAAACCAAAGAAATTGCAAATATGACGGGAGTTTCCAATGATAGTGTATTAAAAACACAATACAGACTTCGAAAAAAACTGTCACTTGATAAAAATATTGACATAATTCACTTTTTAGAGCAATCCGCTGAAAACTAAATATTTATTAAAAACTGTCCAGTTTTTGTCTAGCAACATGTAACTGTAATCACTTGTTTTACCCGTAGGTTTATACTGTTTTAATCTAAACTTACTATGAAACAAAAATACCTACTACTATTTACCTTATTCATCTCGTTGCATTTTCAAGCCCAAGAATGTAATTCATTAATGAAACCTGTTTCGATGCAGGAAAGAACAAACGAAGCCACATTGATTGTGGAAGGAAAAGTGATCAGCAGCGAAAGCTATTGGGATACGCCGCATCAAAATATATATACCATTCATGAAATTTCGGTATATAAAAATGCCAAAGGAACAACCGCAAGGACAATTTTTATTGAAACACAAGGCGGACAAGTTGACAATCAACTTCAAGAAGTTTCTAGTACAGCAAACTTAAAAAATGGATATGAAGGTGTGTTTTTTCTAAAAAACTCCAATCATACATTTAACATTCAGCAGACTACGTATACAATGGTTGCTGCTGCGCAAGGATATATAAAATATGATCGTGCAACCAATAAAGCATTCGGTGTATTTGATAGGTATCAGTCTATTACAAACGATTTATATCCTACACTAGAACAAGCTACCAAAAAACGAATGGCAATCATTCAAGAAAGACCAACAACTCCAATCATGAATGTATTGATGGTAGCGCCAACAATATCAAGTTTTGCGCCTACAACGATAACCGCAGGAACAAAATCTACGCTTACTATAAACGGAACAGATTTCGGAACTGCTGCAGGACAGGTATTATTTTCAAGAGCCAATGACGGAGGCGCTACGCATGTTGCCGCGCTGGATTCTCAGATAATTATGTGGAGTGATGAATCAATCGTAGTTGAGGTTCCTCATACTGCTGGAACTGGAACGATTCAGGTCATGAATGCTGATGGAACAACAACAAGTACAGACACACTTACAATACCGTACAGTCATACCAATGCGATTTCAACTTCAAACGTGGCATATCCAACTACGATAGAAACGACTAATGGAAGTTTTGCTTTTACATATCATGATGATTTTAATACAAGTGCCGCAAAACCATACTTTGAAGAAGCTTTTGACTTATGGAATTGTGAAAGCGGAATCAATTTTGAATTTGGAGCCACGACAGCAGTGGACGTCGTAGCAGATGATGGAATTAATATTGTACGTTTTGATAATGGTAGTGAATTGCCAACAGGCGTTCTTGGGCAAGTCGTGACAAGATCCACAAATATATGCACAGGTACAGGAAATGCGTTTGCCAGAGAAATGGACATTACTTGGAATGACGATATTTATTTTTACTATGGAGATGGAATCCCAAATCCGTCGCAATACGATTTTAAATCGGTGGCTTTACACGAATTAGGACACACACACCAACTAGCCCATGTAATCAACACAGATAATATTATGCATTATAATTTAGGACCTGGCGTGTCTAAATTTGTATTATTTGCAGATGATATTGATGCGGCTAACTATACAATGAGTGTCTTTTCGGCGCCACAACAATGCAGTCGTATGACAGATAATAACAAATGTATTTATGTGCCAGATGATAATTTTGAAGCTTATTTAGAAAGCAATGGCATGGGAAATGGAATTGCGAATGATGATACTGTGACCAAAACGAACATTGCTGGAGTCATCACGTTGGATGTGTCCAACTTAAACATTTCAGACTTAACAGGGATTCAAAGTTTTACAAGTCTACAATCGTTAAACTGTAGTAATAATCTATTCACGAGTGTTGACCTCAGTAAAAACAGTCTCTTAGAAACACTACACATTGAAGATGGCGTACTCAATGACTTAGATATTTCTCAAAACAACGCGTTGATCAATCTGTATTGTCAAAATAATAATTTATCAGATTTAAACCTTATTCATAACGGAGCGCTCGTAAATTTAGATTGTTCTGAAAATAACTTAACGCTGCTAAATGTTACTCAAAATACAAATCTACTTGAACTAAATTGTAGTAATAACGGCATAAGTTCTATAAATCTTACTCAAAATACAGTCTTAGAACATCTAAACTTTTCTCAAAACAATTTGCCAAACTTAGATGTAACCCAATGTCCAAATTTAGCATATTTAATTGCCGATAATAATGATCTCACAAGTGTAAACATCACTGTAAACACAGCTTTAAAAGAACTTTCTATTCCGGACAATCAAATAACAACATTAGATTTAGTTCCGAATACAATATTAGAAAAAGTAAATGCTAACAATAATAATTTAGACTTTCTAAATATTGCAAATGGGAATAATGCAATTATTGAGTTTACGGCTACTGGAAATCCAGCTTTGACCTGTATCAATGTAGACGATGAAACGGAAAGTTATATGTCTACTTGGCTAAAAGACACGGAGGCAGCTTTTAGTGCACATTGCTATGAAACATACATTCCCGATGCTAATTTTGAAAACTATCTGGAAAACAATGGCATGGGAAATGGAATTGCTAATGATATGTACGTGACCACTGCGAACATAGATATAATCATAGATTTAGATGTGAAAAACTTAAGCATTTCCGATTTAACAGGTATTGAAGGATTTAAAGCATTAAGAATTTTAAATGTAAAAACAAATACACTTTCCGCTATCAATCTTTCAAACAATCTCAACTTAACATCTGTGGACGTTTCCAGTAATAACTTGGTAAGTTTAGATCTGACAGCAAATACAAATCTAACAAATATTGATGCGGAATTTAATGACTTAACCAGCATAGACATCACTGGTTTAACAGCGTTGTTGACCTTAGATTATGAAGGAAATAACATTACAAATATTGATGTGACAACAAATATCGCATTGACAGAAATACGAGGAGATGACAACACAATTGGCACCATTGATCTTTCCAATAATCCAGCATTAAAAACACTGCGGTTAGAAAATGCAGGTTTAAACAGTATCGATCTCAGCAATAATCTTGTAATTAGAACGATTAGAATTGGAAATAATAACCTTACGAGTATTGATGTCTCTGGAAACCCAGAAATCTATTCATTTCATGTGAGCAACAATCAACTAACGTTTTTAGATATCAAAAACGGAAACAACACCAACATTCCTCCAATCTTTTTTAACGCAACTGGGAATCCAAATTTGGAATGTATCAATGTCGATAATGTTGCTTTTTCACAAGGAAATTGGCCTTTTAAAGACAATGCATCTTCTTATGGAGAAAACTGTTATGAGACTACGCATGTGCCAGATGCTAATTTTGAAGACTATTTAGAAAGTAATAATATGGGAAATGGAATTCCTAATGATGGTTTGGTGCTCACTTCAAAAATAGAAACAGTAACAACGCTCAATATTCCGTATCAAAATATTGCCGATCTCACAGGAATAGAAGACTTTACAGCATTGCAATCATTGTATTGTTACAACAACAACCTTACAAGTTTAGATGTATCCCAAAATCTTTTATTAGAAGAATTAGACTGTGTAGAAAATCAAATAACGAGTTTGGATTTGAGTCAAAATACAGCCTTAGAATATGTGTTTTGCCAAACCAATGCCTTGACAAGTTTAAATGCTGCAAATGGCGCGAATCTGAATATTGTAAATTTTGAGATTTACGAAAATCCAAATCTAACCTGCGTAGTCGTGGATGATGCTAGCTATTCTACAGGTTTTTGGACGAATAAAGATGATCACACTGTTTATAATGATGTCAGTTGTGCTATTGAAATTTCACCAAAAGTATTTTTACAAGGAGCCGCTTTAAATCCAAATACAGGAGAAGAAACGTTGATGCGTGATGATTTAAGAGTAGCAGGAATGTTGCCAACCACAAGTCCGTATAGTGATAACGCAACCTGTGATGCTACTATTTTTAATACTACAGGAGCTGATGCAATTGTCGATTGGGTTTTTGTAGAACTCAGAGATACAACCATCAATACAGCAATCAAAGCACGTCAATCTGCATTGCTGCAACGTGATGGTGATGTCGTAGCTGTAGACGGAATTTCGAATCTGAATTTCAACGTTCCATCAGGGAATTACTATGTGGCACTAAAGCACAGAAATCACTTGGGAATCATGACAATGAATACAATTGTTTTAACTGCTGTGACCACTTCCGTAGATTTTACAAACACTAGCAATCCAATTACATTCGGAAGTAATTCACAAACGACCTTTGAAATGCCAAGTGGAATCGTTGCTATGTGGACAGGAAACACAAATGCAGATATTGCAATTCAATACCTAGGAGGAACTGCTGATACGCCAACTATTTTGGCAACCGCGCTGAATGATGCTGGAAACTTCCTAAACTTACCTACCTATAGTGTTGTTGGATATAAAATAGACGATGCCAATATGGACGGAAACAGTCAATACTCAGGAACAAATCCAGATACGCCTTTCATCCTTCAAAATGTATTGGCGCATCCTGGAAATCTCCTAAACTTTAGCACGTATCAAATCATAGAACAATTGCCAGAAAACTTTAATAACTAAAATATTCCCAATTGTAAATTCCTGAAAAATGGAATCTAACTATGAATATAAACAAGACGAACCTTATTGTGTTAATCCGTTGAAAATTAAATATATGCTAAAAACTGTCCAGTTTTTGTCCAGTGTTATTTGCACATTATTAGTGGATTTACCTGTAGGTTTGTCTTGTTCAAAAAACAAATCTGCAATGAAACAAAAATCCCTTCTTATTCTTTTAGCGACTTTTATTAGTCATATTGCTATTGCACAAACAACCACGATTCCCGATGCTAATTTTGAAGCTTTTTTGGAAGCCAACGGTATGGGGAATGGAATTGCAAACGATCAGTTAGTAACGACTGCCAATATCGAAAACGTAACCGTTCTAAGTTTTAATGTACAGAATAGACCTGCTGGTGAAAACGTTTCAAATACTTCTAACATCAGCGATTTAACAGGAATTGAAGATTTCACCGCATTAGAAGAACTCAATTGCAATGCATTACAATTGGTACATTTAGATTTAACGAGCAACCTAAATTTAAAAAGGGTATATGCTAACGACAATGTATTACAAACCATTGATGTTACCGGACTTGCCGCACTGGAAATATTAGAATGTGATCGCAATGCGCTTGAAAGTCTTTCTTTAAATACAAATCCAGCAATATCTCGTGTATTGGCGAGCTACAATTCATTTCGAGCAATACACATAAAAAACGGAAACAATGTTGGGATCGATACTTTTAGAGTACAAAACAACCAATATCCCATATGTATCAATGTAGATAATACGGCGGAAGGTTTTCTTGCAGAGTGGGATCTGGATCCATTATCTGGCTTTGGAACGCATTGTGGAGAAACAAATATTCCAGATCCTGATTTCGAAACTGCGCTAGAAACCAATGGTATGGGAAATGGAATTGCCAATGATAACTATGTAATTACAGCAAATATTGAAAACGTAACGACATTAGATCTTATTGGAGATATCTTAGATCTCACAGGAATTGAAGATTTTACTTCATTAATAAATTTGAATTGTGCAGGTACAGACATTACTACCGTAAATCTAAGTGCGCTTACACAGTTAGAAACATTGAATTGTGAAAATACCAATTTAGTGAGCTTAGATCTCACAGCAAATACCAACCTAACAACGTTAAATGCTTCTGGTACCAATATTTCCGAACTAGACCTTTCTCAAAATTCAGCATTAACCGTGCTAAGAGTAAGTTCAAATCCTAATTTAACAGCGCTAAATATAAAAAACGGGAACAACACAAATATTACAGAGATTTTTACGGGCGGTACCGAGTCCAATCTATCTTGTATTTTAGTAGATGATCCTGCATATTCACGGGAGAACTGGGTTGTTGCAAACTATACTTTATTTAGTGATATCGATTGCAGAGTAACAACAGTTCCTAATCCTCGTTTTCAAGAAAAGTTACAACTTAAACCTGAAGTAGCCAATTCGTTTGTTAACGACATATTCCTAACGCATAAAATTGAAACGATTACAACCTTAGATATCAGTAATACATCAAGTATTGATGATATGACAGGTATTGAAGATTTTTTGGGTTTGCAAGAATTAGACTGCTCTAATACGAGCATTACAAGTTTAAATATTGAAACACTTACTGCCTTAACCAAACTATATTGCCATGACAATATACTAACAAGTTTAGATGTTAGTCAGAATGTATTACTAACAGAGTTACGTTGTTTTAATACCAATATAACAAGCTTAGATGTAAGTCAAAATGTAGTATTAACGGAGTTATCTTGTGGAGACACCAATTTAACTAACTTAGATCTCACAGCGAATACCAACCTAACAGCATTGTATGCTTCTGGAATCAATGTTGCCGCATTAGACCTTTCTCAAAATTCAGCATTAACCATCCTAAGAGTAGATACGAACCCAAATTTAGTGTCTCTAAATATAAAAAACGGAAACAACATCAATATTACCGACATTATTGTTGGTGATGCATCATCCAATTTGGCTTGTATATTAGTGGATGATCCTGTATACTCACGGGAGAACTGGAGTTTTGTAAATCCTATATTATTTAGCGATGTAGATTGTGCACTAACAGAAATTCTCGACAATAATTTTGTAGAAAGATTACAACTAATTCCAGAATTAGACGGTGCAATCGTTGGTTCTAATATATTAAATCATAGAGCAGCAACTATTACGGCTATAGATGTAAGTGATTCCAATAGTGTTGATGATTTAACAGGTATTGAAGCCTTTACTGGATTGCAAGAATTAGATTGCGCTAACACAAGTATCACAAGTTTAGATCTAAGCCAAAATACAGCCTTAACCAAACTATATTGCCATGACAATGCACTAACAAGCTTAGATGTAAGTCAGAATGTATTGCTAACGGAATTATATTGTTTCGACAGTGACATCGAAAACTTAGATGTAAGTCAAAATCCAGTATTAACAAAGTTACATTGTTACAATAATGACATCGTCAACTTAAATGTAAGTCAAAATCCAGTATTAACAGAGTTGCATTGTTACAGCAATGACATTGTTACCTTAGATCTAAGTCAAAGTGTATTACTAACGGAATTGCATTGTAGCATTAATAATATGGTAAACTTAGATGTGAGTCAAAACGTATTACTAACGGAATTATATTGCAATGACAATATATTAACAGAGTTAGATGTACGCTCAAATACGCAATTGATAGAATTTGATTGCTCGTCCAATCAATTAACACGTGTAAACCTAAAAAGCGGAAACAATGGAGCGTTGACCACTAGTAAATTAGATGTAAATCCAAACTTAACTTGTATCAAAGTAGATGATCCAACAGCATCTTATTTAGCTGATATTTGGGTAAAAGATGCGCAAAGTAGTTATGATCTTACTTGTGGCGAAACGTACATTCCTGATGACAATTTTGAAAACTATTTGGAAACCCATGATGCTTCCGGAAATGAAGTTCCTGCAGGCGATCCTACAAGTATGGGAAATGGTGTTGAAAATGATAATTATGTAACAACAACAGCGATCAATACGGTAACTCAATTATATGTTGGCGGAAGAGGAATTGCAGATTTTACTGGAATTCAAGATTTTGTGGAATTAACGCGATTACGTATTGAGAGTAATACAAATACTACGATTGATGTTTCAAACCTTACGAATTTAGAACGTTTTACAGCACATAGTAATGGAAACCTTAGCTCTGTGAATCTAACAGGATTGACGAATTTAGATTACATCAGAATCAATAATACAAGTTTGACCAGTCTGGATGTAAGTACCAATACCGCTTTAGAAGTATTATGGGCATTCACAATACCAACGCTAACAGATGTTATTGATCTTTCTAACAATACATTGCTTCGTCAAGTATTAGTTCATAATTCAGGAACTACGGGAGAACTCGACCTAAGTAATCTTACGAACCTCACGTATTTAGATTGTAGAAATAATGATTTCTCAACAGTCAATATGAAAAATGGAAATAATGCGAATGTCACCTTTTTTAATGCGACCAATAACCCAAACTTAAGTTGTATTCAAGTAGATGATAGAGTCTATTCCACAAATCAATGGAGTGATATTGATGCACAATCATTTTTTACTACAGATTGTCGCCAGACAAATATCCCCGATGCAAATTTTGAAAACTATTTAGAAACCCATGATGCAGCTGGAAATGCAGTTCTTGTAGGCGATCCAACAAGTATGGGAAATGGTATTGCAAACGATAATTCTGTATCTACTATTCATATAGAAAACGTAACGAATCTAAATGTTCCTAATGAAGGAATTGTAAGTCTTGTTGGAATTGAAGATTTTACAGCGCTTACAAACTTAAATTGTTCTCGCAATCAAATTCAGAATTTAGATGTTACTGCAAATACTGCCTTAATTGATCTCAATTGTTTTGATAATCAACTTACAAGTCTAGATATCACTCAAAATGTACTATTAAATACCTTAGCTGTTAATGATAATCAATTAACGAGTCTCGATCTTACAAATAATACTGCAATAGCTTATTTATATCTTGAAGACAATCAAATTTCAAATTTAGACTTATCTCAAAATGTGCAATTGAGCTATTTTGTGGTAGGAAACAATCAATTGACGAGTCTCGATTTTTCTCAAAATACCCTAATTACAACGATTGGCTGTCAAGACAATATGCTGACGAACATAAATTTGAGTCAGAATACGATGCTAATAGACTTAGATTGTAGTAACAATCAATTGGCAAGTTTGGATGTAACAACAAATACAGCATTACAATCATTGAATGCAGTCAATAATCAATTGACTACTCTAGATCTTACGCATAACACCAATCTAGAGCATTTTATAGGCAACGATAATCAATTAGAAACACTAGACCTTTCCTTAAATACATTGCTTAAAACTGTAGAAGTTACAGACAATGCCTTAACAACGATCAATCTAAAAAATGGAAATACGACAAGCATAACTAACTTTAAGTCAACAAACAATCCGAATTTAAGTTGTGTTTCAGTAGATGATGTCACGCATGCCAATACCTATTGGGTAGCGAAAGATGCACACACATTCTTTAATGAAGACTGTAGGCAAACCTATGTACCCGACGATAATTTTGAAAACTATCTAGAAACTCATGATGCTAGCGGAAATACAGTAAGCATTGGAGATGAAACGAGTATGGGGAATGGAATTGACAACGACGATTATGTAAATACAGATGATATAGAAAATGTAACGAGCTTACAAATCTACAATCAAAACATAGCAGACCTTACGGGAATTGAAGATTTCACAACTTTAAACAATCTTAATTTTAGCGATAATCAAGTCACAACTGTTGATTTAACGAATAATACGGGGTTGACATTTTTAGTCTTTAGTAACAATCAGATTACCACAATAGACTTAAGTCAACATACGGCTTTGACAGCAATTATAGCGCAAGGCAATTTACTAGAACATATCGACTTTTCTACGAATACTGCATTGGGAGCAATTGAAGTGCAAAACAATCAATTAACAAGTTTGAATGTTCAAAATGGAAATACTATAAATATCAGCTATTTTGATGTGACCAACAATCCAAATCTAACTTGTATCAATGTCGATGATGAAAACGCTTCATATCTAAGTACTCCAGATTGGCTAAAAGACACAACAGCTTCCTATGGCGAACATTGTGATGAAACCTATGTGCCCGATGCTAATTTTGAAGCCTATTTAGAAAATCTTAATTATGGTAACGGAATAGACAATGACAATTATGTAACCACAGCCAATATAGTAGACGTAACTTCATTGAACATATTTTTGGGGCCATTTCCTTCCAACGATGATTTGATTGCGGATATGACAGGAATTGAAGATTTTACCGCACTTAAAACACTCATTGTTCGTAAAGGTTTATTTGAAAGCATCGATGTGAGTCAAAACCTACTCTTAGAAACCTTGGTGTTTTTAGATGGAGCATTGACGAGTTTGGATGTCACTCAAAATACTGCGCTGATGACTTTATCATGTAGCAACAATAACTTATCAACATTAGATGTAACTCAAAACATACATCTTATCGAATTGGATTTAGATAGAAACAATTTAACAGCGCTTGATGTAACTCAAAATCCAGACCTTTACTATATAGATTGTTCAAGAAATCAGTTAACGAGTCTGGATATTACTCAAAATCCAATTCTACAAGGCTTAGAATGTTTTGAAAATCAAATCACAAGCTTAGATTTTAGTCAACATCCAGTATTTAACTATTTATTCGCTCATGACAATCAACTCACAAGTTTAAATATTGCAAATGGATACAATACGAGTATGACGCAATTTGAAGTGTATGGGAATCCAAATCTAACTTGTATTAAAGTGGACGATGCCGCAGCAGCTACCGCAGGAATGGGTAATTACAGCAGTTGGCAAAAAGATGCACAAGCTAGTTATAATGATGTAAGTTGTGATATTATTCTAATTGCTCCAAAAGTATATTTGCAAGGCGCTGCTTTAAATCCAATTACAGGAGAAGAAACGCTGATGCGTGATGATTTACGAACTGCTTCTCTCATACCAACAACAAGTCCGTACAGTGATAACGCAACCTGTGATGCCGCTGTTTTCAATACTACAGGAACGGATGCTATTGTCGATTGGATTTGGGTAGAATTGCGCGATGCTACCGATAATACTTTGATAATAGATGCACAATCAGCATTGCTACAACGTGATGGAGATGTGGTAACTGTAGATGGAATTTCTGAACTCGGTTTTAATCAAAATGTGGGTGACTATCATATCGTGATAAAACATAGAAACCATTTAGGTGTTATGACGTTCAATACGGTTGCGCTAACGACTGCTGTCACTTCCGTAGATTTTACAAATGAGAGCAGCCAAATTACCTATGGAATCAATGCACAAACGACCTTTGGAATGCCAACGAATTTTGTTGGGATGTGGACAGGAAATGCAAATGAAGATACATTTGTTCAATATTCAGGAACAGATCCAGATGTGACTAAAATTTTAGCTTCCGTATTAAATGATGCTGGAAACTTCTTAAACTTTCCAACCTATGCCGTTAGTGGTTACGATACCAACGATGCCAATATGGATGGAAGTACACAATATTCAGGAACCAATCCAGATACACCTTTCATTCTACAAAATGTATTGGCGCATCCTGGAAACTTTCTAAATTTTAGTACCTATCAAATCATAGAACAATTACCAGAAAGCCTTACTAACTAAATATTACCAAGTATAGATTCCTGAAAAACGCAACCTACCTACAATTATTGAGAAGACGAACCTTATTGTGTTAATTATCTGATAATTAAATATTTACTAAAAACTGTCCAGTTTTTGTCCAGTACTATTTACTAATTATTCGTGGTTTTACATGTAGGTTTGTCTTGTTCAAAAAACAAATCTGCAATGAAACAAAAATTACTTCTTATTCTCTTATTGATCTGTATCAGTCATACCGCTTTTGCGCAAACAACTTCAGTTCCCGATCCTATTTTTGAAAACTTTTTGGAAAGCAATGGCATGGGAAATGGAATTGCAAATGATCAGTTAGTAACGACTGCCAATATTGTAAACAGAACCAACTTAAACGTTGAAGACTTAAATATTAGTGATCTTACAGGAATTGAAGATTTTACAAGTTTAACCGAACTGTTAGCGTCTGGAAATGCGTTGCAAAGCCTAGATTTAAGTAATTTAACCAACTTAAATTTTGTTACGTTACACGATAATCAATTAGCAAGTTTAGATATTTCTAATAATGCTAATCTAGGTTCATTAACCGCTTGGAATAATGGACTTACCACGATAAATATTACTGGTTGTGTTGGACTTGTTGAATTGTATTTAGAAGACAATTTATTGACAGATTTAGATCTCTCACTATTTCCAAACCTTAACGCTATAAACGTTACCAATAATCAGTTAACAACGCTGAATATTAAAAATGGTACAAATAATAGCAGACTGAACTATTCTTCAGCTGTAAGCACAACAGGGAACCCTAATTTAGAATGTATTACGGTAGACGATGCAGCGTATTCAGCATCCATTTGGATGAATATCGACGCAACAACCTCTTTTAGTACAGATTGCGATGCAACAACCTACGTGCCGAATGATATTTTTGAAGATTATTTAGAAACGCATGACGCCAATGGAAATATAGTTCCGCTAAATGATCCAGCGAGTATGGGAAATGGTATTGCAAACGACAATTATGTAAAAACACCAAGAATTGAAAACGTAACAACATTAAATATTTTTTCACTCAATATCAATGATCTTACTGGAATTGATGGTTTTGCAGCATTACAAACCTTAAATTGTTACTTAAATCAATTAACCGCATTAGATCTTACTAATAATTTGAATTTAATAGAATTACAGGCAAGTAATAATTCGTTAGCACAATTAAATATAAGTAACAATACCGCCTTACAAACCTTAAATGTCGATAACAACACGATTGATGAATTAGATCTCTCTAACAATACATCGTTAATATCTGTAACTGTTTCTAGTAATGATATGATAGTATTAGATCTGAATAATGGTAATAATGGGGCCATTACTACATTGCTTGCTACAGAAAATCCCAATTTATCATGTATTAATGTAGACAATCCAGCTATTGCAAATACGTATACAGGTTGGAGCAAAGATGCCACCACTAGTTATGAAGAAGACTGTAATAAAACCTACGTTCCTGATGCTAACTTTGAAAACTACTTAGAAACACACGATGCAGCCGGAAACACAGTTGCTGTAGGAGCTTCTACAAGCATGGGAAATGGTACTGCCAATGATGGAATTGTATATACCACAAGAATCGAAAATGTAACCGAATTATCTATGGCTTTTAAAGGGATTAATGATCTCACAGGAATTGAAGATTTTACAGCCTTACAAATTTTAGACTTTCCATTAAATAACATCACAAGCCTTGATCTTTCAAGCAATCTGCTATTACTTTCATTAAATGCAGTAAGCAATAATCTTCAATCTTTAGATGTATCTAACAATACATTACTTGGAAGTCTAGTGGTAAGTAATAATAATATTCAATCTTTAGACCTATCTAACAATAGTGGACTGGTGTCTATAGTAGTATCAAATAATGCGCTTACGTTTTTGAATATTCAAAATGGAAGCAACATAAACTTCACTGAGTTTATCGCAACTCAAAATCCAGATTTAACCTGTATCAATGTAGATGATGAAAACGCATTCTACTTAACTGATTTTCATTGGACTAAAGATAGTACAGCAAGTTATAGTATTCATTGTGATGAAACCTATATTCCTGATGCTATTTTTGAAAACTACCTAGAAACGCATGATGCCAATGGAAATATAGTTGCACTCAATGACCCAACAAGTATGGGAAATGGTATTGCCAATGATAACTATGTATTGACGAACCGTATTTCAGAGGTACTTAGTTTAACTGTAAAAGAATTAAGTATTGCTGATCTCACAGGAATAGAAGACTTCACTGCGTTAGAATTTTTAGACTGTAGTACTAATAATTTAACTGCGCTAGATATTAGTCAAAATATAGCCTTGACGAATTTAAAATGTGAGAATAATACTTTAACCACTATAGATCTTAGTGCGAATGTAAATCTAAAATATTTGAGAATTTACTTCAATGACTTAACCGCTTTAGATGTACAATCGAATACAGATCTAATAGAAATCTATGCCAATGCGAATGATTTAACAGCACTAAATGTGGATACTTGTGTGCTCCTAGAAGTGTTAGATATAAACAATAACGATTTAGAAGAACTAAGCATCGTAAATGGCAATAATATAGCGATTACACAATTTGATGCTAGAACCAATCCAAACTTAACCTGTATCAATGTAGATGATGAAACGGCTTCCTATTTATCAAACACTAGCATTTGGAACAAAGATACTACTGCTATTTATGGTATTCATTGTGATGAAACTTTCATTGCTGATGCCAATTTTGAAAACTACCTAGAAACGCATGATGCCAATGGAAATACGGTTCCACTCAATGATCCAACAAGTATGGGGAACGGAATTGCCAATGATAACTATGTAACCACAGCAAACATAAATACGGTAACGTCTTTAGATATAAACAGCCAAAATATTTCCGATGCAACAGGAATTGAAGGCTTTTCTGCCTTAGAAACGTTTGCCTGCTACTCTAACAACCTAATCGCATTAGATGTGAGTGCAAACACAGCTTTAAAAGATTTAGTATGTCACTCGAATAACTTAACGGCACTAGATGTTAGTATAAATGTGAATTTAGAAACCTTAATTGCTTATGGCAATGCGATTACTTCACTACACCTAGAAACCTGTGTCGTATTACAACAATGCACAGTATCAAATAACAACTTAGATACACTAAATGTAGCCAACGGAAACAATGATCACATGGCTTTTGACGCTACAGGAAATCCAAACCTTAGCTGTATCAATGTTGATAATGCTGCTGCAGATTACTTAATGTATTGGTTGAAAGATGCAATAGCTTCCTTTGACGAACATTGCTATGAAACCTACATTCCCGATGCTAATTTTGAAAACTATTTGGAAACAAACAACCTAGGAAATGGTATCGCAAATGATAACTACGTATTCACCAGCAACATTTCGGGAGTACAAGTATTAAATATTGGTAATTTAAACATTGCTGATCTTACAGGGATTGAAGCATTTGTAGCTTTACAAAGCTTGTCTTGTTATCGAAATGACTTAACTGCATTAGACCTTAGTGCAAATACCGCATTGACAAGCTTACGATGTTACAACAATCAACTCACTACATTAGATTTAAGTAATAATACAGCCTTAGAAGTCTTAGATGCAAATACGAACAATATTTCAAGTATAAATATCGAATTAAATACTGCTTTAAAAAACATAAACTTAGATGGCAATGATTTAACAACACTAAATTTAAACAATAGTGTCGTATTAGAACAACTAACCGTAGATCGTAACCATTTAGAAGAGTTGAATGTCCAAAATGGAAATAATGGCAATATCATGTCCTTTTCGGCTTCTGGAAATCCAAATTTAACCTGTATCAATGTAGACAATCCTGCAGAACCGTATTTATCTTCTTGGGATATAAACGTAGATGGTTCCACGTCTTTTGGGCAATATTGTTATGACACGTATGTGCCTGATAATAATTTTGAAAACTACTTAGAAACGCATGATGCTTCTGGTAATACAGTAGCACTTGGCGATCCTTCAAGTATGGGAAATGGTATTGCAAATGATGATCATGTAACTACGGCAAAAATAAACACTGTAACTTCTTTAAATGTTGCTAGTAAAAGTATCTCGAATCTAACAGGAATCGAAGATTTTATTGCTTTAGAAGAATTGTATTGTAACAGTAACAACATAATGGCATTAGACCTAAGTGCAAATACAGCCTTAAAAAGATTGGAATGCAATATCAATAGTTTAACTGCATTAGATTTGAGCGCAAATACGAATTTAGAACATATAAACACTGATACAAACCCAATTTCAGCTTTAGATTTGAGTACGAATGTAGCACTCACATTTTTAACATGTCAAAACAATCAACTTACGAGTTTAGACCTTACTAACAACACCTTACTAACAAGTGTTTTTGCAGGGAACAACACGCTTTCAACAGTGACTTTTGGTTCGAATACTGTTTTAGAAACGCTAAGTTTAAACGATAACAATTTAACAACAATAAGCGTATCTCAACTCACAGGATTAGAAAGTTTATTTCTAGCAAATAATAGCATCACTAGCATCAATCTAATCAGCAATCCAAATCTATTAAGTGTTTCGGTAGAAAGTAATGCACTAACGGAATTAGATATAAGAAATGGCGCAAATGGTCAAATAACAATAGTAACAGCGCAAAACAATCCAAATCTAACCTGTATCAATGTAGATGACATTTCTGAGCCAAGATTAAATGATTGGATTATAGATACGGACGTTACCTCATTTGCCGAACATTGTAACGAAACATACATTCCGGGTATTAATTTTGAAGTCTATTTAGAAACACATGACGCTGACGGAAATATAGTGCCAGTAAACGATCCTTCAAGTATGGGGAATGGAATCCAATTGGATGGTTATGTAAAAACCGATCGTATTATAAATGTAACAAGCTTAAATATAAGCTTTTTCAATATTGTTGATGTCACTGGTATCGAAGCCTTTACAGCTTTAGAATCATTTATCTGCAACCTTAATTCCATCACTACATTAAATTTGAGTGCAAATACTGCATTGACACATCTAAACTGTAGTACCAATCAATTAACAGCATTAGATATTAGTGCAAATGTAAATTTAGAAGTATTACAAGCATCTCAAAACAATATAGGATCCATAGATTTACAACATAATACAGCACTCAAAGAAATCTATCTCCAAGGAGCAAGTCTAACATCACTAAACTTAGATCCGTGTGTGGCATTAGAAATTGTAGACGTAACCTTTAATGGTTTAACGGAGTTGAGCATACAAAATGGAAACAATGGAAACATTACAGACTTCAATGCAAATGCAAATCCACCATTGAGTTGTATTAGTGTAGATGATGAAACTGCTGACTATTTAACCTTACTTCCTTGGAGAAAAGACAATACCGCAATTTTTAGCGAACATTGTGGAGAAACCTACATTCCTGATGCTAATTTTGAAAACTACTTAGAAACGCATGATGCCAATGGTAATGTAGTTTCTCTAGGTGATCCGATGAGTATGGGGAACGGAATTGCCAATGATCAATATGTATTGACTAGTAGTATTTCGGAAGTTACTAGTTTGAATATAAGCCAACAAAATATAGCTGATGTCACAGGAATCGAACGTTTTGCACAACTAGAAACTTTTATGTGTTTTGATAATGACATCATAACACTAGATGTAAGTGCAAACACTGCTTTGGAAACATTAATATGTTTTAGAAATAATATAACGACCTTAGATGTTAGCGGAAACACGGCATTAATCACATTAGTCTGTTACTTTAATGAATTAACAACTCTTGATGTAAGCACCAATGTAAACTTAGAAATTATTGAAGCTGGAAATAACCAACTAACGACCGTAGATGTAAGCTCCAATACAGCTTTAAAACAAATTGCAATATATGACAACAGCCTAACAACATTAAGTGTTGATGCCTGTATCGTACTAGAAAGATTAGATCTAGAAAATAATGACTTAACCGAATTAAGAGTTGTAAATGGTAATAATGGAGCGATTACTGATTTTGATACTAGAGGAAATCCAAATTTAACCTGTATCACTGTAGATGATGTGACAGATCCAGCTTTAAATGATTGGTTGATAAACCTAGATGGTTCCACATCTTTTGGCGAACATTGTAACGAAACGCAAGTGCCAGATGCTATTTTTGAAAACTACTTGGAAACGCACGATGCAGATGGAAATACCGTGGCTATTGGCGATCCAACAAGTATGGGGAACGGAATTGCAAATGATGGATATGTGCGTACACAAAGCATTCAATCGGTGACAACGTTAGGAGTTTCCAATCTCGATATAGTAGACTTAACAGGAATTGAAGATTTCACAGCATTAGTAGATTTAAACTGTAGTAGAAACCTATTAACAAGCATAGATGTAAGTCAAAACGTATTACTAACGGATCTAATTTGTAGCAGAAACCAGTTAACAAGCTTAGATGTTTCTCAAAACATATTACTAACAGATCTATTTATTGCAGACAATCAAATTACAAGCATAGATTTATCTCAAAATACACTACTAGACTTTGTATCTGCATCAGAGAATCAACTAACGAGTTTAGATCTTTCTAACAATCCACTGATGGAGGAATTAGAGTGTTCAGAAAACTTATTAACGACCCTAAATATAAATCAATGTACTGTTTTAGGAGACTTGATCTGTAATGATAACAATCTGCAAAACATAGATTTAACAACGAATACAGGATTGGTATATTTTGAAGCAAATAATAATGATTTGACAAGTTTAGATATTTCTCAAAATACAAACTTGGATTATTTCTCAGTGAATGATAATCTACTCACAAGCCTAAATCTATCCGAAAACACAAATTTGCAGGCATTCTCAGTAGAAGATAATCAAATAACAAGTCTGGATTTATCTTTAAATGTCAACTTAGAAGAAGTCATCTGTCGTAGCAACGCGCTTACCAGTTTGAATCTTAAAAATGGAAACAATACAAACATTGATTTGGTTTTTATCAATAACAATCCAAATTTAACCTGTGTACTCGTAGATGATGCTTCGTACACATTCCCTTTTCAAATTAAAGATTTCCAAACGATGTATAATGAAGTAACTTGTGGAATTCAGGTGTCACCAAAAGTAATCTTGCAAGGTGCTGCTTTAAACCCAATTACAGGAGAAGAGACCTTGATGCGTGACGATTTACGAGCAACTTCAATACTACCAACTACAAGTCCTTACGGAGATAACAGAACCTGTAATAGTACTGTTTTTGATGTGACAGGAGCTGATGCTATTGTCGATTGGATTTGGATAGAATTACGCGATGAAACTGATAATACGCTGATACTAGAAGAAAAATCAGCATTGCTACAACGCGATGGAGATGTAGTAAGCGTAGACGGTGTTTCTGCTGTAGATTTTAATGAAGCTTCCGCCGGAAATTACTATGTAACACTAAAACATCGCAATCACTTAGGAATCATGACTTCCACGACAATTGCACTGGCGAAAACGGAAACTACCGTAGATTTTACAGATGCAAACGACCAAATTACCTACGGAAGCAATGCACAAACAACCTTTGGAATGCAAACCGATGTGGTGGCGATGTGGACAGGAAATGTAAATGCGGATACAATCGTTCAATACCTAGGAGGAACATCTGATACGCCTACAATTTTAGCTACAGTATTGAATGATGCAGGAAACTTTTTAAACTTCCCAACCTATATCGTGAGTGGATACACTACAAATGATGTCAACATGGACGGAAACACACAATATTCAGGAACAAATCCTGATACACCTTTCATTCTTCAAAATGTATTGGCGCATCCTGGAAACTTCCTAAACTTTAGCACCTATCAAATTACGGAGCAATTGCCTGAAAATTAACTATTTATTGAAAATTGTCTAGTTTTTGTCCAGTAACAATTAACTAATATGCATTGTTATACATGTAAATTTGAATTGTTTTTAACAGAAACATACAATGAAACAAAATACTTGTTTTTTCAAACAATTTAACTGATTTAAATGATGCCAACATGGGACGGAAATACACAATATTCTGGAACAAATCCTGATACGCCTTTCATCTTACAAAATGAATTGGCACATCCTAGCATTTCTTAAACTTTAGTACCTATCAAATCATAGAACAATTACCAGAAAATTAAATATATAAACACTATTCAATTACTATTATGAACAAAATTACCTTACCTACACTACTTGTCTTAGTCCTTTGTTTTTTCTCTGGACACATAAAAGCGCAAGATGGCTATACCTATACATTAATCGATAACGGAAGTTATAGTTTCACTATTTCGGCAGTACCAAACACAAGTGCTTCAAATTTTAATACTTCTGTACAGAGTTACGGATTTACAATTCTTTTGCCAGATGGTATTACGGCGAGTATCACTTCTTCACTTGGAAGTAGTGCAGGAGCAACATTCTTTAATGGAAGTGATGTTGGACAACCAACGGTAGATGGATACCTAATCACAGAAACATTAGGAAGCCCGATGTCATTACCCGCGCCTTCTAATGGAACACTCAGTCCAATAGTTACCTTTCAGTTAGCTGGATCGCCAACATCAGGAATGCTTGTCATCTTAGCAAATGATTCTCCTTTAGCAAGTGCAGTAACGCCATTAAAATCATTTATGCAAGCAGATATGATTGATGATGCAATGACATCATTTACGAATGTAGTAGATCCAAATGCTTCAGGATTATCGGGAGCTACCACTTTTGATTTTTCTACCTTAAGCACAGCAACTGCGGAATTAATAGGTGTTTCCGTATATCCAAATCCTACAACAGATAAAATCCATATCACAGGTGTTTCAGACATTACAGCTGTTGAAATCACCAACTTAAATGGTCAATTGGTACTAAATCCAACAACAAATCTAGAAACTATAGATATAAGTCGTTTACAAACAGGTGTATACTTTGTAAAAGTCCAAACAAAAAATGCTCAAAAAACAATAAAAGTTATAAAAAAATAAAGTTGTTAGTTTAGCTTTATATGGTAGTAATTAGATAACCTTGGCAACTAATTACGTAAAAGCGCCGTCTTTATTGATGGCGTTTTTTATTCCTATTTTGGAAACTTTGAACAATTACCAGCAACTTGAAAAACTAAAATTCATAGTATTCATCTTCTATAGTAACACCTAAAATAATAGGAAGATGTGTTGCAATATGTAGCGTGATTTCATCACCAACAATAATCAACGGATAAACGTATTCACTCACCAAAACTGTTTTGTAGGCTGTCTTTACAGTATACTTTACATGATTTCCTTTGCTGTTGGAAATGGTTGTGAATACTTTATCGGTTACGAGTGTAGCAACCAAATTCTTTCTGCCTTCATTGATCGATTTTTTGAAGTTGAAAAATAAAGTAATGAGTTTATACAATTGATACGCCGCTATAATCGGCAATGGAAAAATATACAAGGCTAAAAATGGCAAACCATTATAAACAAGTCCGAATATTGGCAAACCTACAATTACAAACAATGCGATTCGTCTACGTAGTTTTTTATCATAAAACACACGGATTACATCTTTGTTTTTTCGTGTCAATGGTGCTTGTCTAATTTTTGAATTTGGAACATCAACAGGATCAAATCGAACGATAGGTTCTGTAGTGATAGGTGTTGCATTTTCAAGGATTTCATAAAACAATACCGTATGCGATGTTGGTGCAACTTCAAAATAAATAGTATCACCAACTTTTATATTCATATACATTGTATATTCTATTTTATGTTCTTTTCCATCTACAATCATATAATAATAGCGCGATGTGCTGGTTTTACTCGTTTTAGAACCGCGACTTCCATAACCGCCTCTTCTGGAAGTACTTTGTTTGATATTTAGTTTTTTATCTTCAATAATACCTTCAAAACAATCTTTAACACCTGCATTTAAATCTTTTACAAAAGTTAAAACCATATAGCCTAAAACACCAAGAAAGAAGATTCCAAAAATACCAAAGATGATCATTGGGATTAACTTAAAATCATCCGTATGCTGAAAAGAATCACGAAGTACAAAGAAGTAAATAGCTGAAAAAATTGCAATGGCAAACAATACAAAACCAAATGTGCGCCATATTTTTAGTTTTAGTTTTTTGCGATCTTCTGAAGTGAGTGTTTTTTGCATAAAGAATGATAGAAAGTTAGGTGTTGATAATACCTTTCAAAAATTGAATTTTTTCAAAGAAATTACAATACGAAGAATTGCGTATTTTTTATCCAAAGTGATTTCAGTTTTTAAGATCAGAAAAAAGTATTTTCTGCTGTTGACTATCGTTTTAAGGTAAAATGACCTGTATAAATACTTCCAATCGTAGATCTTTCAACTCTAAACCAATAATCGCCCGAAGGCATTCGCTTTCCATTATAATTTCCATCCCAACCTTTAGATTCTGGATTTAAAGTGGTAAGTCGTTTTCCATATCGATCAAAGATGTAAATTTTGAGTGAAGGATCGCTAGCAGAAGCTACAATTTGCCAATTGTCATTAAAACCATCATTATTCGGCGTAAAGAATCGCGGATAGTTTAGAAGAAATACAGGTTCTGTAACGATTCCACAATTGTTTTTGTCACGCACGTACATAGTGTATTCTCCAGCAGGTAAAAATTCAAAAAGATTTGAATCTGTATAATTAATTCCATCCAAGGAATATTCATAATTGCCCAAACCTTGTACGGCAACCGCAATGGTATTTTGGTTATTAGTCCAATCAGTAATACTCACATCAATGGCCGTTGCTGGTCCCGATTCTATAACGGTAAATGTTTTGGTACTACTACAATTCTGTGGTTCGCCAAAAACAGTAAAACTATTCCCAATTTCTACAGTATACGTTCCAGCGGTATCTACAATGATGGTTTCTGTAGTTTCTCCGTTAGACCAATTGTAAAAATCGGCAGCAATACCAGCGGGTAATACTACAGTTCCGTCTGTACATAAAAATAAGGTTCTATCTTCGTCTGCAATAGGTCTTTCCAATGCAGTAACAGCAAAGTCTACAATATCAAAACAACTGGCATTAGCAGTATCTTCAACACGTACATAAATTTGCTGCGGATTGGTAGTATTTGTAAATATGCTACTAATGGGTGACATATTCATCATCGCATCTTCTTCACTCAAATGATATGTAATACCATAAGTTCCCGTAAGACCTTCTAAAATAGGATCATTTTGTGTAGTTAAATTAAAAGTAGCTGTATTTGGATCGTCCAAAAAACTACATTCAAACAAACCATCTACTTCATTGGCAATAATAGCAGGAGTAATGGTAATTTCAAAATCGGTTGTATCATAACAAGTAGCATTTCCTGCGGCTTCAATGCGCACAACAATTCGTTGCGGATTGTCTATGGTTGAAAAATTAGTAGGCAAAGCACTAATATCATTATCTGCGTCTTGCAGAGTGAGATGATAGGTAATGATAAAATCATCAGCATTTTGACTCTGTAATATCTCATTATCAAATTGATTGAGATTAATGACTTCAAAACCATCATTGCTTTGATCGTCACAAATATCAATACTGGCAACAGGATTTGCAACAGGCAACGGATTTACTATCAGCGTGAAACTTGTGGTATCATGACATCCGGCTTGCCCCAAATTAAAAACACGGACAAATATTTCTTGATTGTTTGTCGTATTATCAAATGATAAAGGCAATCGGTTTTCATCAGTATCTGCATTTTCTTGTGAAGCGTAAAAGGCAACACCAAAAGTTAGATCGGATTGTCCGTCCAAAGCTTCATCAATTTTCGTTGATAAATCAAAAGTTTCGGTTTGATTGTTCGAAATATCATCACACAATAAATAATCGGAAACGGCACTTGCTGTCGGAACTTCGTAAATGGTAATTTCTCGTGTAGTATCTCGTATTTCACCATTTACATTGATGGAAACATTTACGGTATAGGTTCCTGTATTTTGATACGTATGCACAGGATTTAAGTCTGTTGAGGTTGTACCATCACCAAAATCCCATGTAACAGAAGTAACGTCTTCGGATGTGTTTAGTGTAAAAATAGTTTCTTCACCCAAACAAATATTTTCAAATTGAATACTGCCTACAAAGAAAGATTGAATAAAGGTTGGAAGTCCAAATCGCCCCAATCGACCTTGTAAATCAATACCTCTGTTTTGATACATTGCACCTGTGCCAACGACATTCGGATTTTCAATAACATCCAAAAAAGCAACGCCACCATTGGCTACGTATAATTTTTCATCAACGGCCAATTGAATGGCTCCCAAAATGTCTGGTCCTTGGTATAGAATGACATCCGAATTAATAATATCTGCCTGATTTCCTGAAGTAATGTCAAATTGATGAATTTTACTTTCAACAGTAGGATTGAAATTAAGATCAGAGACATATAATAGTTCTGTATTTGGTGAAAACTCAACGCCATACGTACCATTCTGTTGACCTCCATAAAATATATTATCGAGTCGTATTGGATTGGAAATCGAACCATTAGCATCATTAAAATCAAAAATTTCCACAAAAGTATTAGAGGACCATTGTGCAATGGCTAGTTTTTCTCCGTTGGAAGAAGCTTTCATATAACCAATTGTTTCCGTGGTATCTCCATCATGATTAGAACCAATATCTTGTGTAATTGGAGTCGTATTTACTCCTGAAGCAGTTACTTGATACACCAAAAAAGTATTGCTATTCCATGCGTGACTCAACACCCAATAATCGGTACCGTTTGCATGTTGAACCGCTGTAATTTTCTCTGCAGTTGATGGCCAAAGTTGTTCATTTTTTAAACTCGTAACATCTCCATCTCCGTTGTTTAGTGTCAAATCGAATTCAGAATAACGAAGACCGTTCAAACCAGCTTCATTATCTACGGTAAAGATGTAATAAATATTTGGATCGCCAGGTTTCGGAACAATAATGGCTGATTGCGAACTTGAACTATCGCCCGTTAATCCTGTTCCATTTGGAGTTATTTGATGATTTTTATCCCAAACAGATCTTCCATCGGTATAGAAAAGTAATTGTCCAGTTTGACTAGAAATGGTCGCAACTCCTTCGTTGGTTTCCAAAGCTCCATCTAGCAATGCAGTAGGAGGCGAGGTTGTAAAATCTAAGCCCGCATTAGAGCCAAAATACCAGTTTACACCTTCGCCTTGTCCGAATGCGACATTCAAACAAAAAAATAACGCACCAAATGCTAATTTGTAATATTTCTTCATACAATTTTATAGATACTTAACACTATTTCAATTTTAAAAGACTGGGTTCTTTTACGATATAGTTTTCATGTTGTAACATTCAAAAGAATATGGCTAGGCGTTACCATATTTTTTCTAGGTGTAATGAAAAAATCATTCTCTGTTACAGGTGTTTCCAACTAGAGATGGGGAGATTTTTATCTAAATATACAAAATACTGATATATGGAAATAGTTTTTTTCTCAAAGATCGTATAGAAAGTGTAGAATTGTTGTTTTTATAACCTTTTGTAAATGAAATGCTTTAGGTATTTACTCCGACTTTCGACTTTTTACTTTCGACGTTTCCTTGAATTGATCTAACACAGAATAGTACTGCGTGATCAAACGAACGTACACATAGGCAGTATCTGCTTGTGCTTTGAAACGTAATTGTAAGTTCTTAATATCATTTTTAAAAACAGTAGAATCCCTTTTATACGTAGCTTCATCTCCAAAAATTTCTAACATAATTCCTTTTTGGTAACGTTTATTATACGACCAAACAATCCAATTGTCTTCGATTTCAACTTTGGAGAATCTCTTTGGTTTTTCAGCTTGCCATTTGCTAAGAATCATGACCAAACTGTCTTTTTTCATTTTCAAAATAGTTCGGTTGGCTTCAAAAGCGACATCTTTATTCAGTTCAATTTTACTTTTTTTGATGCTGTAACTCCAAATAATCCAAGTACCAATGGCGAAAGCAATCAAAAATACCACTCCTAACAACTTGTATATCGGTTTTGTATGTTTAGAACGCGTTCTCATAAATCGTAATACAGTTTAAAAGATTCTGATTTTATAATTAAGTCAAAGAGTTTTCTTTGTTTTTTCTGGTACTCTGAATTTTTTACACCGTTAATTGTCAATAACATAGTGTACAATTTTGGCTCGGTTTCATAGTTAGGCAAGGTCAAATCAACATCACTAATTACAATGACGAGCGATTTATCGTTGACTTCGTTTCGTTTGCTATTATGCGTTCCAGTTTTAGCATAGACATAAAAAGTAACATCTTCTTCCGTTTTTGTATTGTAGGCTTTGAAAGTATTTTTGTATTTAAATACACCTTGTGCGGTTCCTTTTTTAGGAACATTGTGCATGGTTTCAAAAATATTTTTCTTTACAAAATCTTTGTACGCTTCATCTGTCCAATCGTTTACAGCAAAATTCATTTTTGAATATGTGCTGTCTTTTTGTTCTTGAACTGCTGCTTTTACATCAGAATTTAGTTTGAACAGCCGAACTATATTCTCCAACATTCCTAATTGTGTCAACTCAAACGGACTTCCTCCTTTAGCAGGATTGATAATATTATTTCGTAAATCTTCTCCTGGAATATTGGTGGAGTTTTTTATAAACGATTGCTTTTCAGGGAAAACCCATTGGTAATTAAAATTACTATTTCGAATGGCTTTGCTGAATAATTCTTCTGTTTTATGAAAGGTATTGATTTTATTTTCACTGTTAAATACGACAAAAGAAGAATCGATACTAGTATTCATTTTGTCATGAGATGTGTCGAAATTAAAATTGAATATCAATCCTGAACGCAATACATAATCCGTATTCGACTCTTGCGGAAGCTTATCGTAAAAATCTTCTGAAAGTACATAATTACGTCCATCAATAGTAAATCTAGGGAAGCGTTCGCGCATTTCAATCGTATCTGAATCTGGACGTAAAATATCTTTTCGATAGTTTTTTAATCGCTTATTGGAATAACTTCCCAACAACATCATCATTCCGTTATACGCGTTTTTCGATTTTAAAATATAGGTTTTATTGTCAATTTCACCTTTAAATTCTCCTCGAGCTTCCAACCAAGGTGCGACTAAACGTTTATTTCCGAAATATTTTACTTGCTCGCCTTTGAGTGTCTTCTTTTTTGGAGCAGAATAAATTTCATCACTGTACATATTGTTCAGTTTAATGGCGTCCCAATTAATTTTTTGCTGCGAAGTAACGGCACTATACACTATTGGTTTTATCGTAGAACCAAATCCTCCAGAAGCATTCATTTTACGGATATTTCGCGTACCGAGTGTTAAATCTTCTTGGCGTGTATTAAAGTAGATTTCTTCGTAAATCTGATTTAATTTTCTATGATCGTTCGGATTAATTTTATAGTTTTCTTTTCCTCGGTTATAATCAAACATAGCGCGTACATGTCCTTCTCCATCCATAACCGTTAAGAAGAAATCGTTGTGAATTTCTTTATTAATTGCTAAATCGTATAAATCTTGTTGCAATTGAAAATCAAACGTAGAGCGTTTGCCTTCTTTAGGCGGTGTTTTTTCGTAATTTTTTTCTAATAACTTGGAATAATTATATGCCCAAATCATTCCTTTACCTAACGGATAGAAAAAGCGTTGCTTTCCGTTATAATTATAATTTAATGCCAGATAATTTTCTGAATTATAAGTCAAGCGCAATGGCCTATAATCTTCAATTTTAAAAATATCGCCATTGTTCAAGATAAAATCTGGGAAATTAGAATTGTTTCTGGCTTTTTTATAGATGCGTGTTCTGTTTGATAAATCAATTTCCTTTGTTTTAACAGCATTGCTAATTTTGGCGACAATCGCATCATCTTCACTAAACAACCATTTACTTGGCACACGATACAGTTTGATCATTTTCGATTTTGCAAAGGAAGTTCCAAACAACTTTCGATCTAATGGAATTGATTCATAATCTTTCGTACGACGGTTTATCAATTGTCCACGTTTAAAAATAGAATCTCGTTTTTTCTGTTGTACAGGTTGCAAATAATATTGATTTGGAGTTTCCATCGCTAGTAAATCACCACGCCAATCTTGATTATCTTTCGAGCTTTCAAAAATTGGTTTGATACGGTAATAACTACTATTTACCACAAATTCAAACTGATCTGAATAGCGTTTTTTACGAATGTGTAAAATATGCTCTAAGTTTTTCGCTTCGTTCATGTCAAAACTTTTGAGAGCCGATTTTAAATAGTTGGCATCTCGTACTTCTTTGACATAATTGTTCACCATCGTATCAATTTTCTTAAAACGTGCATCTTCAGTATCTCCTAAATACGCATCTAAAATTTGAGGAACATCTTTGTAATTTAAAGAGCGCAATCCTTCCGAACGTTTGTATTCTTTTTGAATGCTTCTAAAATCTGAATTCATGATATCCACAAAACCTTTCAAGCGTTCTACAGGTTGTGTAGCTTCATGGGTAATCATATCCGGATCGTTCATTGCACGCAACGTACTGAACACTTTTATGCCAATAATAAATACCAAGATTCCAGACAATACAAACGCAGGAACACGAAGTTGTGCAGGTGCTTTTTCCTGTACATGATCTATGTTTTTATAATTAAGATGATATATGAGGTAACCAATCAATACAAAAGGAATCACGATGGCAGCTTTTCCTGTAAGTGTTAAGAAAGGAAAATCTTGTCCAATAAATATGACACTATTGATACAGACCAAATACATGATAATACTCAGAATAAGGAACAAGGAAACGGCGCCTAATGTTTTAAAATAATGAATTGGGTCGGTATGTTTCTTTGGATAATAATAGTAACCTACAACAAGTAATAAAGCAAGAAAATGCGCAATGAGCAATATTGGTAACCAAATATTATGTTCAAAGATCAAATAGCGCAATACGACAAATTCTCGCGTTTGCACCGTTAAACTCACACCTCTAGAATTGTACTGCGTGCGAATGTTTGGAAAATGATAACCTGCTTTGTTTTTGACACGTTCATACAAATGGTTGTTGGCAAACCAATGACTTTCAGAAGCCCACAAAATACGTCTTGCTTTGGTAGAATTGAAATCGGTATCCAACAGCATTTCTCCAGGCGTTGTATAAATAATTTTTCCTCTAGCAGCAATTCTTCCATTACTTGCATTTTTTAAAATTGGAATTTGCGGAATGATATAATGCGCAAAGAACACACAGAAAAATACAAATAGATAAAATCCTGTGAGTATGGCGTACTTTTTTCGTTTTTTTCGTTTCTGTTTGAGTAAGAAATAGGTGTTTTTAATCAAAAAGTAAAAAGAACCTACAGCGAGCGCAATCAAACAAAATCCTGCATCAAAGAAAAAGTAGAGAAAAACATAAATTCCAAAGTTTATCACACGCTTACCCAACATCATCCAAATAGAATCTTCCGAATCTTCAGGAATTTTACTATCAATATAAATAAAGGTAAACAACGGAAGTAGGATAGAAGCTAAGATAAATACAAAGCTAATAGCAACTTTCGCAATGAATAAAAAGACAACGACCGCAGCCCAAATTCCGACAAGAATTCCGAGTTTAAAATACAGTGGCTTTAGATTGATTTTATGAATGATTTCTTCCAGCTTGTGTGCAAAAGGAATGGGTATTTCTTGGATTTTGATATAGAAATACGCAAATCGAAATACTAAGAATCCTATCAAAGCAATGACTGTCCAATTGAAAGAATCCATGTTTTGAAGTTCCTGAAATTCAAAGAACGTAATGTCTTCCAATGGTGGAAACGCGTACATTCGCCATAATAAATAAATCCTAACAGTCAAGAAAACCGCAATGACCCAATAGATGGCATATTCAATTTTTAAAGTATTGAGTAGTTTAGCTTCTGCTGTTGCTTTTTTCCCAGAAAAACCAATACTATTTCTCCATTTATGAATTAAAAAGTAAAAGAATATCGCCGCAATGATCAGAATGAAAAATGGCAACCAATACCAATTGGTCAATGTGTTGTTATTATAATTTTTGATTTGCACTATATAATCAACCGCTTTGGTATTTGTTTTTAGAGCAAAAGATTCATTTTCTTTAATTTTTTCGAGCTCAAGATCGCCCGAATTGTTGTCTATTTTTATTGCATTTAACTGTGTTTGTCCATCTTCAATGGCATATTTTATAGATGCATTGATATGATGTTGATTGTCAAACGTGCTTCTTCCTTCAAAATTAATGACACCACTATATTCACGCGAACTTTTAATGATATCATCCACAGAAGTGGAAATTAACAATTCGGCAGTTTTGATGGAATCGTTAAAATATAATGGATAACGAACAGGTGATTTATGTCTGAGTAACGAACGATTTTCTTGATATTTTAGCTGAAGCTTCGCACTTTTATTTTGTCCAATACCAATATAGAAATAGCTTTTGTTTTTGAGTGTAATTTTTTGTGCATTTATTTCAGGATCAAAGTTTTGAGATCCTAAAGTTGCATTGCTTTTTGTCGCTAATTTTCCTGGATATAAATGTAATAGTGCAGGTGTGTGCTTGCTTGGATTGTTATAAATTTTACTTCGAACAATATACGTTTCCTCCAAGGTTTCAATCTCGGTGTCAGACAATTCAATATCAAAACATTCCTCTACCATATCTAAAACTGGATAGCCAATATTGAGTTTAGAACGTTTTATAGTGTCTATGACTTTAATACCTTCCTTTATATTTTCATCAAATTCGAAAATGAAATAATGTTCTTTTTTATCATTTACATAATAAGAACACGCTAGTTTTCGATTGCTAGAAAACGGAATGTCTAGTGTTTCTTTCGGATTCCAAACAGGAAGTGATGTATTCGCAATTTTATAATTAGTTCCTGCATCATTTATAGAAACTAATAACGGTTTTCCTAAATCTTTATAGGTAATTTCAAAAGGTGTTTCTGTATTTGTGGAGTCTACTTTGATTGTGAATTCTCCTTGTTCTTCATCGAATAAAGCAGTTGCAGGTTTGTCTGCGTTCATCAAATTCAATTCATGCGTATTGGAAAAATCATATCCCAAATGTTCAATTGCGTGTGTTTCTACATTTTTGTAAAATTCGGTATCGCTCGATCGAATATAACGCGCCAAAACCCATACACTAACAACCATAAGAGTTGTAAGTGAGAACAAGACTATCTTTTTTCCGTTGTTTTGCGATGATGAAATGAGCAAGCTTACAACAAGAACTACGATACTAATGAGTAAATAGAAACTGAGCATGGGACTTCTCTTTTTTTAGTGTAAACCTTTTAATTCTTCGTTGATGTCAATACCATCAATCAAATGTTCAACTTCTTTGACGCCGTTTTTGTGTAAAAATGCAACAATCGTATTGATGTAACTCGTAGCTGCATTAGGATCAAAATTTTCTTTAGGAATTTCGCTGAGTGATTCTCTACGCAAAATTCGTCTAATATTCCCTTCCGTTTTTACATCAGCACTCCAATTATCATTGACAAATTTGGCTAAATCCATCGCGTTAAACGCAATAAATGCCAAACGTTTTGTCAATTCTGCATTGTCAAAATCTCTTGCTTTGTTTTGGAATTCTTTGATATGCGGATCGTATAAATTGGCAAAATACTTCTCGGCTAGTTTATTGTTATTATCTGTTGTTTTCTTTGAAGTTTCTAATGCTTCATACGTTTGTTGTGCTTGTGCTTTGATGTTTGAAATTTCAGTTTCAGCTGCTTTTTGGGTAGTTGCCACACGTTCTGCAGCCGTTTTTTCGGTAGCTTTAATCTTTTCAGCGGAAGCTTTCTCTATCGTGTCAATTTGTTGCGCAGCATCTTGCTTTAGCTTGTGCGTTTCTTTTTTGAACTGTGTCAATAATTCGGTTAGCACATCTTCTTTATGGTTCGTAATCAGTTGATATAAATCTTGAATGTGCGCTAATTTATGAACCGTATTCGTCTCCTTCTGAATTTGTTGTTGTTTAGCCGCAACTTTCTCTATTACGTTGTTCCAAGGAGCGTTTTTTCCAGTATATGTTTTATACCAAGTCGCTACATATGGTAACAATTCAGGAACAGAATTTGCCGTTTTAGCACCTTTACTCAATGTGGCATCCGTATTGGTGATAAAGTTGATTATAGAATCAATACTATCCTTTGGATATTTGTCTTTCAGTTTGGATAAAACATCTATTTCGTTGGTGAATTTTTTCTCTTGTGCTAGCACTTTCAAGGCTTCAATAAAACTTTTTGAAGTGTCAAATTGTTCATATTTCAAACCAATTTCTAACAAGTCTGGAAGTCCTTTGATCGCATTTTTATGACTCTTCAAGAACTTTTTCAGCTCACTTTTAGTTTCTACAGCTGTAAAATCATTCCAGAGTTCAGCATTTTCTTTTTGTGAAGCAAGTTTGTTTATTTGTCTTGGATATACTTCTTCTAATGTGTTGAGAAATACACTTTCTTCTTTGTCTTTTGCGAAGATGAGTTTTGAGAATTCTTCTTTGTGTCGAATTAAAAACGCTAAATCTTTTTGAATAGTAGCAGTCCACGGAAGCTTTGAAACTTCTTGCAACGAGTTGATATTTTTTAGTTTATGTTGAACAATCTCTTCATCAGATTTTGTGTTCGCTACGATGGTATCTTGCTGCACATTTACAACAGTTTCAGTTTCAACTTCAACTTCAAGTTCATCTTCAATTTCGTTTTCAAGTTCAGTCTCAACTTCAACTTCAACTTCAACTTCATCTTCATCTTCATCTTCATCCTTCTTCCGAGAAAATACTTGTGGTAATTGTTCTCGAATAAGTAAAAATAGAGATGTCAAAATACCTAAACCTAACAATATGTTTGTACTTAATGCATTTCCTGTAGAAGTAAGTTTGCTTGTAGTTTCTAGAGAAATTGTATTTGCTTCAAGCGTTACAGCATTGTGATTGGTTTCATCGAGCTGAAAAGCGATGGTTTCTATAAAGAAATCGAATACATCTTCGGCTTTGTTTACGGCTACAAATTGTTTCCATCTTGATGTTCGAATTGGCAAGTCCAAGGCTTTTGCGAAGGTAGTTTTCTTATATTTTGTTTGTGTCCAATTAGAAATAGAAGCATCTGTTTTTTGTAAGTTAGTGAGAATTGGCGTTAAAGCTTTTTTGACCGTTTGTTCAACAGTTGGAGCTATTTTTCCGATGTTGGCAACACTAATAGCATCTCCAGCACGAATTGGAATTACAATCGTTTCTTCATCAGTTACTAGCGTAAGTTCATCATTGTTTTTAGTGAATGTAAAACTTTTTGAGGTCGCATTCTTGAATTTTTCTTTGTACGCTTTTATTTGATTTGTAGAATCGTTTATATGATTGATTCTTGTTGTTTTATGATTAAAATCAAAGAAATCAGAAGTACTACTATATTTGTTTCCATCTTTTACAATCGTATACAACAGTTTGTCTTTTTGTTCAGATTTCAGATACTCAATTGTACTCCACAAAAAGAAATGAATAGATTTTGTAGTATTAGCACCAACTTGCGCGCCATTTTGAGTTACTTTTTGCTTACGAAGCGTTTTAAATTTGTCTGTAAAAGCAGCATTCCAACCAAGTAATGCAGGAAAGTCTGCAGAAGCATATTTACTTTCAGTCCATTTGGAATTCGGGTTTAAAGCAACATTTCCCATGTTTGATTTTATCAATATCGCAAAATCATTGTCTTTATAATCCGAAAAATTGAAGTTATACGTATCTGTATCGTCCAACGTTAATATCATAGGTTGCGAAGCCGTTCCAGTATGATCAAGCAATTGCACAAAAACCGTTTTCCCTTGTCTTTTAAAATACAGCAAATTTGTAGTGTCGTTGACTTTGGTTTGTAAATCAGCAACTTCTGTTTGCAACTCATTGTAGGGTTGCAGATTGAGTGTTTTTACCACATCTTCATTAGAAATGGTTTGTGCTGTAGCAGGCGCAAATTGCTTTACTACTTTTTCAGACGATCCTGTAAATACAAACAACAGAATAAAAAGCAGCAAAACTAGAGCGTAGAGTATGGAGTTTATCGTTTTTTTAGTCATCATCAATTTTATACTTGGTTGTTAATTTAGTCACCTAAAAGATCGCTAGAACTTTTTTTATTATTGGTATCTGTGCTTTCTTTTTTTGGTGTTGCCAGAAAACTTTCAGTGGTTTCTTTTTCTTCTTTTTTAGGAATGTCTGGCGTTATGCTAACTTCTTCTTTTGGTTTTGTAATTGTTTTGTTGATTCCTAAATATGATATTTCTTTGATAAATCGGTTATACATATCAGGATTTGCCTTCATAGATTGTCCTGGGCCAAAAAGTGTATCATTTAAAAAGTTTCTGTAATCATTATTTCGTTCTGCTTGTGCAGGATAATACATTTTTGCATTACTTCCGAGTAAAAAGGCAAAGTCAGATTGCATTCCTAAGTAATAGATACTTGTTATTTCATCATCAGAATGGTCTCTGTTTTGACTTCTACTAGGAGAATAGCTATAGTTAAATCGACGTAATTGATTTTCTTCAATAGCTACACCTGAAAATAACGAATTGTTTTCTGATTCATTGTCGAACGTAATTAATAAATTACTATTCGAGTTCACAGAAAAGTTGGTAATACGCTTTAAGTTTACGGCCTTTTTCTTTAAATCTTTAGAGCTCATAAAATCTGGAAAAATAACCGATTTATGATCTTTTACTTTTCCTAACCAGTTTTTAATCGACGTATATTTTACACGTTTCTCAAGTGTTGCTTGTAATTGCGACCGGAATAAGTCAAATTTCATTCCGCGACCGCTTAGTACAATATATTTTATACCTGTGAGAAATGCACCTTGATTTCCTTCTACTAAATTTTCGACCAAGGTTTCCACCAAATTGAGCGATTGTGCTTCTATAAAATCTTTCGGTCTTTCCACTGTAAAAACCCACGCATTGTCTTTGTCTAATTGATCAAAACTGTTTCGAAGTACTTCAATGGCAAGTCGATCATCAGCATTGTCAATATGTTTGAGAAACTGTTGGAAAAATGGTGCTTCTTCAATATTCTTGTGGTATTCAATAGAATAATTCATTTTCAAACGTTCATAGAATTCTTCCAGTACCAACGCTTGTACCATATCTACGCGTTGAATGAACGCACTATATTTTTCGGGACTTCCATATTTTTCAGAAAAAAGGCTACCGACAGCTTTTAGAAAAATGTTTGTCAAATACTGTCCTGCGCCCGCCATTCCGCCACGATCAATACACGTGTAAGATTCGCTTCCTTGAAATTCTAAAATAGAATAATCTATTGTTCCTCTTCCGGCATCAATAATTAAAAAACGATCATTGATGTCAATATCTTCTCGTTTGTTGTTTACACGTAATGAGTTGTTTCGCAAATAGCCAATCAAAGAGGCATCACTTTCCGAAATGGCAAATGCTTCTATTACAATGGGTGTTTCGAGTGTTCGAGTTGCATCGCGATCTGTGAAAAAGTGTGCTATAAATTCTTTATTGAATTTTTTATTGAGACTTCTTAATATATTATTCACACGATCTTGATCGTATACATTGGGCATTAACAATAATAAACGCATGAACAAGGCATTTTTCCCTTTTTTCATTTCGCGTGTTCCAATTCCGATCAATATTTGATAAATATAAGAGATCAGTTCCACCAAATTGTCTTCACTTTTGGTACCACCAGTCATACCTTTTCCATCCAACTCAATGTTCGTTGCGGCAGAAGGATCGAGATAGGCAAGTTTTAAATTGCCAATCATGGTTAAATTGTCTTGAATCTTTTCTATATACGCTTCTTTTTCATTAAAAACATTTGCTGTTCCTGTATAGGTGCTTTCATGGGTTTTCCAGTCCCACAACATTGGGTTGTTGGCTTTGTTGTAATTGGCAATACGCGTAGGATCTAAAAAGCTACGATCAGATAATAATGCCATTACGCAAGATGGATCATCATAACTTGAAGATAAAGTTCCTTTTCTTTTATAAATGATTTTTCCTGTTTTGTATAAATCTTCGTCTGTTTTGTCACGTTGAATATAATCAGTTTTATGATCGCCTACATGCAGTTGTGCATAGCCTTTTTTGATTTCGTTGATGATGGAAATATTGGTTGCTACAGGACTAATTCCTGGCGAATGTTTCTCGATAGGCAAATATGCCATTTGAGTAGCTTCCGAACCTAAATCAATATTCAAACTCCCAAATTTATTTTCCTCTTTACTTACAATTAAATAACAGGAACCAAAACGCACTTCTTCACCTGCTTCTTTATAATGAAAATGTACGTGAATTGCGCCCCAATCGGATAAAGTTCGGATGCTATTTCCTGTGAAATTTAGTTTTAAACCTTGCTTTTTTGAATTGTTGGTTTCTCCTGTAAAGTAGGTGCCAATTTCTCCTTGTTCGTCTTCGCCATAATCACCTAAACCAATAGTAACTTCCCAAACAGGCACCGTATCAACTTCGACAAGTTTTTCATTCAACACTCTTGGATTCAATGCCGCTTTTGATGTATGTTCAGGAATAATAGACGTTTTTTCGGGAATACTGAGCAGCAATTTGTGATTGCTATTCACCACAACAAATGCTGGATCGTACCACGATTTTGGATCAATACTTAAGTTGATCGACAATTCTTTATTGGCGACTTTTATCGGTAAAAATCTATTATTCATTATGTATTGGTTTATAAAAATAATCTTGGACATTCGTTTGCAATGTATGTCCTTGACATTTTAGGATATATTGGTCATTATTTTTGGTCACATCAAGTGTGATAGTATCAGGGTTTCCGATATCTAAGTAATTCTCTCCATTGATTGCATATGTTGTTCTATCTGTTAAATGCATTCCATATACCGAAGCATGTGGATTCCAAATCAATTGGATAGAATACGGTTCAATGGTAACATCACTTGGACGTTCTATCTTTATTCGCAATGTGTTTTTTTCTACAGCTTCCTTGTCGTAAGTTACCGAATTATAAAGTACTAATTGTGTTTTTGACGTATTAGTTTCTTTTGAGCAAAGCGACAAATTCACTGGGAAAAACGGATAATCAACTGCTAACAATGCATCAGTATCACTATCTTTTTTATAGTATACTTTTAGTGTTGCTTTTTGGTGTTGCTGTTTCAATTCTTTTTCTAAAGCAGTAGCTTCATGATTGATGAGTTTTTCTAAATCATCAGTTTCGTTCAGTTTTATTTTATATTGTTTTACGATTTGAATTGGTAAAAACGTTTTTAGACTGTATGATTGAATCAGATTTACATACAAAAGACTAGTGTTTCCATCTTGAATTTTGTTACACAACAATATATAATTTGTTGTTGTTGAAATGTCATTTTTTAGATACAAATTGCTAATCATGCGCTCATTCTGCATATCAACGGCTGTGTTAAACATATTTTGATCAATAACCGCAGCTCGGATACTATACTCATTTTGAGAAGGATCTTCTTTCATCGTGAAATTTAATTGCGTATCACTTGACGGATATGGAATAAAGTAAATAGCATATGTATCACCATATTTTTTTCGAATTTTAGCATGATAAGCAGTTTCGACACCTTGAATTTGTTTGGTATCTCCTTTTTGAAATTGATATACTTCAATATCATTAATAAACAACAGGTTTTTTTTAGCAATGACTGCAATCCATTTTTTTGTGGATGAAGTATCTACCGCTAATTTTGTATTGTCAATAAAATGATTTTTAAGTCGTACAGAAGAGATAATATTAAACGCTTTCGTAAATCCTGCATATTGTATTTTTTGCTTCTTTTCAAAGCGTTTAAAACCATTTTTAATGATTGTTGTTTCGCCTGAAGGTCCAATAATAATACATTTTGGAAGGTGTAGTTTGTAGATGAATTTACCTATCAAAAACAGCAATATTGCTAAAATAATGGTTCCAATCATATATAAAGAAGAACGGTGCAACGGCGAATTCACGGCATAGATTCCCGAATGACTTTCATGAATGCTTACTTTATGAATGCGTTCTCCGAGCAGATCGTCAGTATACATTTTTTGTCCAACGCCACGAAGAGCAATAGTGTTGTCAAACACACTGTTGAGCGCAACTGGAATTTTTTGAATGCTATCTTTCTTTAAAATGATTGGATATGCAAGTTGTATGAGTTCATCATTCACTAAAATGGAATCTAATTTTATCAAATGATTTTGCGATGTTTCTGAGTTAATTTTTAACTCAATAGTATCACTTTTTTTGGTGTTGATTTCTATAGAAGTGTCTGTTGTTGCGGACTGTAACAAACCTTGTCTCGTTGTATATTGATAGGCAAAGAGTTTGGGTTTTCCAATTTTTTCAATAGGAGGAAAGATCGCTGAAAATTCGCCACGACCTTTACTATTTACATTGAAAGGACTGTAGATTAAAGCACTCAGCGTGCTATCAATTTCTTTTTGTTTGTTAGGAACAAATTTTCGAATCGTTTTATAATCTTGTAACCACTGATCAGTTTGATCGGCATCATCGGTAATGCTACAGAAAATGATTTTATTATAATTGAGAAGCTTCAAATCTTTGAAATCTTCTAGAAAAGAAGCCAATGTTATCGGTTGAATCAACGAAACAAACGAAGTGGCATACGGAAAGTTTTTAGTGTTCCAAATCCCATAAATTCCTTTAAAACGCTCTTCAAAGATTGTTGCATTTTCAAATTGTATAGGAGTTTTTGTTTTGGTTGCTTTCCGAATAAACCGATCGCGGAAATTTTCACGTCTTCGATTTTCTCTTTTTAAGTATGCAGGCACTTGATCTGCTCGAAACGATTTGCCGGGCATCCATACAACGCCACTGTTGTAAAAGATAAATTGGTCTTTAGAAAAATCGATTTCATCATATAATTCAGAAGCTAAGAGCTTTTGAAATACATAGGTTTTATAGCCTAAACCTTTATCGGTCATGGACCTGCTTTTATCTAATGTGAAAATCCACAAATTGCCTAGCGAATCCACATCTTGTGCTTTTAAAACAGAAGTAGATACGCAATACAATAGAAGTAATATTAGTATTCTAAGGGATTTGTACATTAATGTTAGTGATTTTGTAATTTAAAATATAAACTTAATACGGTTTGTGAATTGCTATTAATACTTCATGTAATACGAATCTGTACTAAATATAAGAAAATGTTTTTAATGTTAATTTTATCAAAGAATTCGGGTTCATAGATGCATATTTATAACGTAATTTATTAGGATTATTTTATCTCAAATTTAAAACAATTGCCAGTGATATTTTTGCGGTTTTCCTTATCGTGAAAAAATAGAAATATAGAGATACAGTGTAGTGTGTTGATCTATAGTGATTTGTGGAGTAAAACGAAAAAAGATAGATTTGATATTACAATATTGCAGTAGGAGTGAAGATGCTTTTGATATTGTATTTGAAGTTGACGGAGTTTCATAAAAAAGCTTCCCGTATAGAGAAGCTTTTGTTGCTTTATATTATTTTTCTGTAGAGATTAATTTTTCTTTTTCCATAGATTTTATAATTACTTTGACATAATCATCAGTAATTTCAGCAATATTACTTGGGTCAATAATGGTATATGTTTCATACCAAACAAGTGATTTTTCCTCCCCTTTTTTTAATGTATACATTGCGGTTTCTACGTAAAACACCTTATATTTTTTATAATCATCTTGACTAAAATAATCATCGCGAGAAGCTAAATAACTACCGAGAAAGCGTTGTAAGTTATAATCAAACTTTGGAGAAGCGCCACTTCTTGATTCATTTTCTTGCACACCTTTTACCGAAGAAATTAATACAGTATTGTAGTCAACAGTGAGTAGTTTATGGATTTGAGCTTCAATCTCTTCTTCAGTCTTTGTGGTATCTTGAAATAATTTTTCAAAAACAACGGAACTTTGTATTGCATTGATATTTCGGGCATTTAATGCTTTTACGAGTACAAATTCAAAATTGCTTCGCGCTTCAAAGTCAGGCGTAACACCAACTACCAAAATATTTTTCGGATTAAATTCAGTAAACTCAGGATTTTTCCAACGATCACTACGTTTAATAGCCGAACAGCTCACCATAAAAAATACGATGGATACTAGGTAAAGGATTCTCATAGTTTTCTATTAATTGATCAGTTCTTCTTTCGTTTCTTTCTTCTCTTTTGGCATTGCTGGTTTGGACTTGATAAGTTGCTCATGTTCCAATACTGCAATCGCCATATATACATAATCCGTTACAGATTCTTCCACCGAAGTTGGATCAATAATATCAATGTATCCTTTCCAAAGCAATTCCCTATCTTTTGTAGGACAAATGCAATACATAGAGGTTTCGGAATGATATATTGTATACGAATCGTAGTAATCGGGATTGTAGTAGATATCTTGATATTTTAAATATTCATTGCTAAACTTACGATACGTTTCATCATATGCATGATAGTTTTCTTTGTATTGAATTTTATCTCCTACGCCAATAATTTTAGTCAATAAAATAGTGTCAAATCCATCTTCAATAAGCTTATTTTCAATGGTTTTTAATTCTGATGCGGTCATCTTTTCCGTTCGTAGTGAAGGATCAAAAATGGTTAAACTAGTCACAGCTTCACTTCCGCGTGCTTCCAATTCTTCTTTGAGTTTTAATTCAAATTTTTTGCGAGCTTCCGTATTTGAAGTCAAGCCAACTACCAATACTTTTTGCGGTTCATAACGATCGATATCTGGATTTTTCCAATGATCAACTAATTGTGTCGTAGTGCAGCCTGTAAGAAGCATTGTACTTATGAATAGAATATAAAATGTATGTTTCATAATTGTTTTTTTTTAATGATTTTTATCAAACAAACTGCGGAGTTTATCTTCCTTTTTGATGTCTTTAATAATGCGGAATAATTGTGTTTTTAGTGAGCGATATTCTTTCAAAAAAGAAGCAATCTCTAAAGTTAACTGTCGATGAGTTTCCTTATATTTTTTTTCATCTTCAGGTTGATCAATTGCATCTAACATGATGGTTAATTCCTTTTCATGTGTTACTACAATTTGAATAAGTTGTTTGGTCTTTCGAAACGATCTTGTAATAGCATCAATGATTTCTTTATCGCTCGAAAAAATGTCTAACTCTTGTAATTCTCTTGAAAAAGTAGCGATCAAATGTTCAAAAAAATGATGTTCATCTTTTATAAAGCGTAGTTGCGATAACCAATGCAATGAGTCTGTATGCATATCTTCAGCACTGATCCATTCAATATATTTTGTTGTTGTTTGTGTTGTTTTCATGTTCAATAGGAGTTTTGTACAGTGCGTTTATTTTGAATGATAAAAGTCTCGTACCAAAGCTTTTACTTGATTCACGGTCATACTGTCTACTTTGACAATCTCTTTCACTTTGGCACTTAGTGTTTTGTAATGTTCTTGTAATTCTTTCCCAAATTTTTCGTTGGTTCCTGCGGGACCGAAAATCACTAAAACATCCGCATCTCTAATTTCAAAGGCTATTTCTTTAAAATATTGTTTCATTTGTTGCTTTTCACGCTCCAAATATTTACTATCCTGAACCACATCTTGTGGTCCACCTTTCATGCGCGTTCCCGAACCGCCATGTGGACGAAAATGCTCTATGTTTGAATTGATACTTATTAATGTTTCGTTTTCATTTTGTAAGGTGACAATGAATGCTTTGTTTTTGTCTAACCATATTCCTGTCTTCTTCATAATTTTTCAGTTTTAATTTTTTAAATCGTGCAATACCAATACGGGAACTCTTAAAAAAGTGACTTCTTTTACAAGTGGATTTGTGAATACGCTTCCAAAAAACGAATGCTTTTTATTAATGAAGGCAATCATATCACTTTCTCTACTTTCAATAAAAATGCTCACAGCATCATTGATAGCATGCAATGGCAAAAAGTGAAACGAATAGCTGTTTTCTTGAAAAATTTCTTCTAATAGTTCCTTTTGTTCTTTCTGTTGTGTGTTTAGTTCCTTGTCAGAAATATGTAAAACAGCAATATTGGCGTTGCATTTTTTAGCGATATCGGTTAAGTATTGTAATTCTCTTCGTTTATAGCCTGATACAAAATCGGCGGGAAACACAATTTCTTTCGGAAGTGAGTACGAAGCGTCTTCTGGAATAGCCAATACTGGACAATTTCTAACTTTTTCCATTGCGTAGATGGCCGTACTTCCATATACAGCTTTCGGATTGTTGGTTTCTCCTTTTGTGCCCATGACCACAAGTTCAATATCCTTTTGTTCTATAATGTCTTTCATCGCTTCAATAACATCATTAAAGCTTGCAATGACATGATATGTATGTTTGATGTCTTCGGGTTCACTTACTTTTAAAAGTCCTATGATTTTGTTCAGTTCTTTTTCAGAAGCTGCTTTTGCAGTCTCGTAAGATTCACTTCCTTTCACCATGGTAAACAAGCTTTCTACTAAGTTTTTAGAAGCAGAAAACACATTTAAAAGGTAAAAGTCACATTCGTCATCTATATATAATCGTGTGGCATATTTTAAGGCAAACCACGCATTTTTAGAAAAATCTGTCGGTACTAATATTTTACGTCTCATGATGATTCATTTTTTAGTGTATGTATTAAAAGTAGTAGTCTTAGCAATGAATTACTATGACTTTTGTCAGCTTATTCAGGAATTACCAAAAAAGGAACTTTGAGGTGAAAAGCAATCTTCTTTATGACAGGTTCACGCAAGATGCTGTCAATAAAACTGTGTGAATAATTTACCATAGCGAGCATGTCTATGCCCAACTCTTCTATGAAGTCTTGAATGCTAGTTTCTTTAGTTGCATAATTTGGAATGAGATGAAAACTATGCTCATAATTTTTTAGATATTCATTTAAGGTTGCCAAGTTATTTTCTTGTTTTTTGTTCAGCAATTGATTTTCATTGATGTGAATAATTCTAATTTTCGAACGATGCAAATCCGCCAAATTTTTCAAATAATGCAACTCTTTGGCGTCACAATCACGATTGAAATCGCTTGGAAAAGCAATCTGTTTTGGAACCTCAAATGTATAATTGTTAGGAATCGCCAATACAGGGCAACTTTTTACCTTCTTAAAAATTTTGGTGGTATTGCTGCCAAAAAGAATTTCTTTAGCGCCGGTAGCACCTTTTGTTCCCATGACTACCAAATCAATGTCATATTTTTGAATATAGGTTTCAATAGCATCATCTAAATTTTCAATACTGATGATGGCTTCAAATGTATGATTGGAATTGGAATTCGTGCTTTCTATTTGTGCTTTGAGTTGTAAAACATCTTTTTTTGCATTCTCAATCATGGTGGTTAAAAGTTTATTGGAAAAACTAGAGATGCGAGACGATTTTACATTGGAAGAATTCAATAAGTAGCATGTACATTTTTCATGCTGATATAGCTTTAAAGTATACATGATAGCGCTCAAAGCATTGTCTGAAAAATCGGTGGGTAAAAGTATTTTTGTCATGATGTTTGTATTTGATTAGTGTGTTTAAAATGGATTAGTTTTTACATTTTATTTTCTGATTGTAGCCGGAATAATCAAGAATGGTGTACGTAAATGCAATCCAATTCGCTTGACTTTAGAACCGAAAAATAAATTTTCAAAAAACGATCGTTTGTTATTCATCATTACTAGAAATTGGTTGCGCGATTTTGATTGAAGCTCCGAAATGGCAATTCCAATATCATGATGATTAATTTTATGGAATGTGTGTGGAATATCTTTGAAGTAATTTGCTAATTGTTGTCTATTATTTTCTTTAGCAGGAGGTAATTCATCTTCCACGGTAACATGCATAATATTGATTGTTGACGCATGCAACTCAGCAATATTTTTAATTTCTTCCACGTGTTTTTCTGTAAAATCAATACCATAATCAGAGGGAAATAAAAGCTCATTAGGTACTTTATAGGAATACTTACTCGGAATAACCAACAGTGGACATTTAGTACTTTTTAAAACATGAATTGCATTAGAGCCAAATAGGACTTCTTTTAAGCCAGAAGCTCCTTGTGTTCCCATCACAACCATGTCCATAGAATTTTCTTCGTACAAGAGCTCAATTTCTGAAACCAACATATTAAATGCAGAAATTCGCGAGAAGATATGATTTGGGTTTTGAAATTCAGCTTCTATAGTGTCTTGCACTGTTTTTAAACCAGTTTGCGAGATTTCTTTCATGGCGTCCAACAGTCCAAACTGCGCAACATCTGCTTTCATATATTCCACATGATGAATGATAGGAGTATACGTGTTGAGTAAGATGAAATTGCATTTTTGATCTTTAAATAATTGAAGAGCATACCGAATAGCGTTCAATGAATTCTCAGAAAAATCGGTGGGTAAAAGTATTTTTTTCATTGCTGTACGTATTTAAAATTGTTATTTAAAAGTACAGTGTATTACAGCCAAAAACTATGATATTTATCAGCTCCAAGCGTCTATTTTATACAAAATTATTCATGCAAAACTAAAAAAGGAATATTTCTGTGATAGCTGATATGATCTACATTCGAATGAAATAGAATTTGCTTAAAGTAGTTTAGGTTTTTAGCCACCATAATCATTAGATCAATGGTTTTTCGTGTTATAAAATTTTCGACAGCAGTTTCAATATTTGCATTAGATACAAAGTGAAAACTATACGAACGTCCTTCTAGAAAATCTTCCAAAAGCGCTTTGTTTGCTTGTTGTTGTTGATTTAAATGATTGGTGACTTTATTGATATGTAAAACACGAAGCGAAGTAATTTTTTTATCTAAGAACGAATGAATTGGCGCTAAGGTTTGAATGTCGGAAGCCAAGGTGAAATCGGTTGGAAAAGCAACTTCGTCAAACATTGTATAGGTTGCATTCTCAGGAACAATTAAGAGTTTGCATTTTACTTTTTTGATGACATTTTCGGCATACGTTCCAATAATATTTGTGTGTGCACTACTAGCTCCTTTGGCGCCCATAATAATAATGTCAATCTTTTTATCTGCTACTTGATTTCGAACCGATTGGATAAAAGAATCACATTCAATAAGTGTAAAAAAATGATGGTTTTGATTGCTTGGAAACTTAGTAGAAATTCGTGTTTGTAATTTTTGAAACGCTGCTTTACAATCCGTTGTCGTGATTGTATTGGCTACATGCAGCATATAAAAATTACACGTAGTATCTTTTAAAAACTCAAGCGCATACGCAATGGCATTCCAGGAGTTTTCTGAAAAATCGGTCGGTAATAATATATTTTTCATCTGTAGATCTGACATAATACGGACAAATCTAAACAGTTGCCATTTTTTAAAAAATGATATTGGTCATGTTTGAAGCAAGCTAGTAAAAGCTAGTACATTTCCTGTAGCTGCTGATAATCAACAATTTTGATGTTTCTCCCTTCAATTTCAATGATGCCTTCTTTTTTAAAGCGAGAAAGTGTTCTGATGAGTGTTTCTGTGGCAATTCCGGCAACACTTGCCAAATCGTTTCGTGAAATTTTGATTGGATCTTCCGGATTACGATTGAGTTTTTTTGCAAATTTTAAAATCGTAGTTGCTGTTTTTCGATGTACCGAACTGTATGCCATTTGCAATAACTGATCTTTGATGCCAGAAATATTATCCGTCAATAATTGAATTAATTCTAAGGTTACTTTATGATTTTTATCCAATACATCTACCAATTCACTTTTGGAAAGTCCCACAACTTCAGTAGCTTTTATGGCGGTTGCCGTTTCTTGGTACGGCATATTTTGTGTGAATGATGTATAGCCAAACAAATCGTCATCTTTGTGCAACGCAGTGGTCAATTCTTTTCCTTGCTCGTCAAATTTGTGACATTTTACCACACCGTTGATGATTAGGTAAATATAGTTTGAGCTATGTCCTTCTTCATAAATAACTTCTTCTTTTGCAAAGTTGAAAATGGCACCATTATCATCAAAAAAGTTTTTCAAATCATTCAGATCTCGCAATTGATTGTCATCTTCTTTTTGCACATGACTTTCACGTTCATCTTTTAGAATGGCAGCTTTGGCGATTCGACTTTCAATGGCGCTTGTGAGTTCTTCTTCTTCAAAAGGTTTGGTAATATAATCGTCTGCGCCCAAATCCATTCCTTTTCGAATGTCTTGTCGCTCCGTTTTAGCAGATAAAAAGATAAACGGAATGTATTTCGCGGTAGGTTCTTTAGACAAGGTTTCTAACACACCATAACCGTCCAATTCGGGCATCATAATATCGCAGACAATAATATGAATCGTTTGCGCATTTGCCAAGGCTTTTTCCACACCTATTTTCCCATTAGGCGCCGTAATGACTTCATAATTGGCAAGTTCTAATAACTCAGCAGTATTTTCTCGTAAGATAGTGTCATCTTCAATTAGTAATACTTTTTTCATTGGATAGCTTTGTTTGGGATATTAATTGTGAATGTAGAGCCTATGTTTTCGGTACTTTCAAAGGAAATAGTTCCGTTCAAATTTTCCAAATGATTTTTTACAATGTTGAGACCAATTCCTGTACCTTGAACCAACAGTGCATTTTCTGCTCTAAAATAACGATTGAATATATTTTTTTGTTCTTTTTCAGGAATACCAATACCGTTATCTTTTATGTTAAAAGTTGTGGTCGTTTCATTTTGAGTAATGATAATATCAATAATGGTATTTTCTGAAGAATATTTAATGGCATTATTCACTAAATTTGACAACGCCAATTCGATAATTTTTTCATCTTGATACAGCGAAAAACCATCAATATCATCCGGATAGTTGATTTGTTGTCCTTCTTTTAGTAGCATGTTGGCATTGTACACAACTTCATTCACAACTTTGCTCACTTTGAAGGTACTTAACTTATAATTTACCTTTCCTTTTTCCAGTTTTTCAACTGATAAGAAATCGTTCAAAATATTATTTAAGTAATGAACTTTATCAGAAATGATTTTAATGTGTCTATCGCGTTTCGCCTGTTGTTCCGTGAGTTTATACTTTCCTAGCAACATAGAAGAAGTTAAAATGCTGCTCAATGGCGTTTTGAATTCGTGAGAAACCAAAGATAAAAACTTTGTCTTTAGTTCGTTGAGTTCTTGTTCTCTTTTCAAGGCCTTTTTTGCGTCATTTTCCGCTTGAATTCGCAGTTTGTTTTCGGCTTCTAACTCTGCAATGGTTTTGCTCAATTCTTGCGTACGTTGAATTACTTTTTGTTCCAAATCGGCATATAATTCCTGAATTTTGTCTTCTTGTTGCTTTCGTACTGTAATATCAATCACCAAAGCCATCACATAATGTGTGTCATTCACGGTAAAAGGATTCAAACCTGCTTCTACAGGAAATGTGTTTCCATCTTTTTTAGCGCCGTATAAATCGCGGCCGTGTCCCATTTGACGACTTTCACGATGTTTCATAAAACTATTAAAATGCGCTCCATGTCCTGCATGATATCTTTGCGGAATTAAAATATCTAGTGATTGTTGAATGAGTTCTTCTCGCGAATAGCCAAACATTTTTGCCGCAGCAGCATTTGCCTCCACAATTTTTTGTTGCGCATTCACAATCACAACACCTTCCGAAACGGCTTCCAAAAGGATGTTGAATATATCTTCTTCTTGTCGAAACATAGTACTTTTTAGCGGTCAATGGTCTAGTTTACGAAATTAGGAAAAAAATATACCAAATCTATGGTGTCACGAAGTATTTGAAACCAAAAAAATCCACCAAAATACATTGATGGATTTTAAAAAAAATATAATGAAGAATTTTATGTTACAAACAAATAGCTATTCATTTGTACTTAAAATTAGTTACAACAGTTGGTTTCTACTGTTCCCGTTCCCACAGGGCATCCGTTACAACTTCCTGCTGCATCATCAAGACAAAATGATTGAACAGTATCTGAACATGCTGTAGGTTCATGTGAGTTTTGAACACAAGCACCAGGAGCAGTTTTTTTTCCACCCATACCTACTATTCTACTAGTATTTGATAGGTTTACAATTGATTTTTTGTTTAAAGCTAAATTTTTAAGCTGCTTTTTTTTCATAATAATTATAGTTTAAGTTAAATTTTAAAATGTGGTTTCAACAGTAGTTTTAACTGTTTTACTTAGTAAAGATGCACAGAGAAACCCTAGCAAACAATAGTAAATGCATAAGTGTATCCATTTAATTCATACTCGATATCAAATCAAAATAAAGCATAAAAAAAAGCCGCTTATCATTGTCATAAGCGGCTTAACATATGTGAAATATTATGGGTAGTTAATAGTCTAAAAAGTCTGTAAAATCAACAATGTCGTTGTATTGAGTATAATTGCAATCGATACCACCAATTGTAGTGTTTGTATTTCTATACGGACGTGCAATAATGATATTGTCATTGTTTTGAATGTATCTATCATTCACAATAACATTGTCTGTGAAAAAATATTCACCATCAATAAGTTGTTCATTATAATAACGAATAATTCCGTCATTAAGGTTTTTATCAGTCATTGAATGTCCCGCTGATGTAATGCTAAACTGTCCAGCAAAAACCATTGATTTAGGAAAGTATAATTCAATACAGTTTTCAGTAAGAATATAGTCCATGAAAAAAGGAATATAATCAATCGTAATGCCTACAGCTATTGTTGTATTATTTGGAATAGCTTCTCCATCATCAATTCCTTGTGGCGGCGGATTAGGTCTTGTTTTATCTACATTCGGATTTCCTTGCATTCCTTCTGTGATGTTTAAGTAATCTCCAATATAACCAATGAATTCAAAATGAAAAGCAGAACCTTCTACTAATAAGTCACTTAGTTTTATAACGCGATTTCCGTTTTGTAATAATGTAGCTACTTCATGTTGTGCTTCCGAATTATGACGCAATACATAGCCAGTTATAAACGCTGTCCAACGTAAGTTAATTTCCATGATTTCTCGTTCCGTATAGCTGTTGTTTATTGCGCGTAAACTTTTGGTGATTACGGGAGTTTTTGCCGCTGTTTCTTCTTCGTTTTGTATTTCTTCTTTTTGACAAGAAAATATAAAAATGAAGAGAAGTAAAGAAAATAATACCTTTTTCATAATGCAATTTTCGTTAATTTAATAGTCTAAAAAATCTGTGAAATCGGCAATGTCGCTGTATTGTGTATAACTGCAATCGGTGCCACCAATTGGAGAATTTAAGTTTTTATACGGACGCGCAATAATGATATTGTCACGGTTTTGAACGTATGCATCATTCACAGTTACTTCGTGTGTTGTGGAGTATAATAAAGTACCATTTGTGTTTACGGTTAATGGACTAAAATAACGAATAATTCCATCGTTAGAATCGTCTGTAGCATTCATTGGATGTCCTGTGGTTGTGATATTAAATTCTCCAACGAAAACCATTGATTTCGGGAAATATAATTCAATACAATGCTCATTTAGAATATAATTCATAAAGGCAGCCGTTAGGTTTGAATGTCCACCTCCAATTCCTTGTGGCGGCGGATTTGGGCGCGTTTTATCGTGATTCGGATACCCCATGAATAAATACCAATCGGTAAATTCTTGAAACTTATTTTCAAATGCAGAATTGTTTCCAAATAGTTGATGTAATTTAATCACATTGTTTCCATTTTGAAGCAACGCTGCAACTTCAAGCCGTGAAGCTGGATCATTTCTTAGGACGCTTCCTGTGATATAGGAAGTCCATTTTAGATTAATTTCTAATATTTCTCGTTGGGTATAATCATTGGCTGTCGTGCCAAAACTTTTGGGAGTTATCTCCGTTTTTGTATTGTCTATTGCTTGTTCTTCTTCGTTTTGAATGCTTTCTTTTTGACAAGAAAAAACGAGAATAAGTAACAGCAATGCGCCTGCTATTTTTTTCATAATGCAATTGTTTTAAGGGATGAAATTTATCTAAAATAGAATTATTTTGTCACAAAAAGCAATTATTGTGATAAGTGTAAAGCGTGACTTCATAAGTGTAGTCGGTTGCTTCATACTTGTATACTAACCGAATATTTTTTCGAGCGCATACAATTTTCTACGGTTAGAAACCGGAACTTTGATATCTGAAGCTAGCATGAGTACGCCGCTTTTATCATATTTTATTACATGTTTTTTATTGACAATATAGGAATGATGACAGCGTATAAATAATTCGGGAGAGAGTAATTCCTCTATCTTTTTTAAAGGTTTGGAAATCATGACTTTTTCTGAGTCTTTGATGTAAAAAGTAGTGTAATTTCCATCGGAACGACAGTACAAAATGTTTTTTTCATAAACCGCATATACAGCGTCAGACGTTTTTAAGATGATTCTTTTTTCTTTGACACCTTCAAAAAAGTCTTGTGAAACTTCGATCAACTTGTCCAAAGGATTTTCCTGATTTTTTACGGCAATGGCTTTTTCAATGGCTTCTATAAATTCGTCTTCGTCTACAGGTTTTAAAATATAATCCAAAGCGCCAACTTTAATGGCTTTGATGGCATTATCGTCAAACCCTGTGATGAAAATTACGTGGAAGTTTTTGGGTTCGATTTCTGCCAAAATATCAAAACCTGTTCCGTTTCCTAAGTGAATGTCAAGCAGTATTAAATCGGGATTTAGATTTTTTATTTGAGCAATTCCTTCGGTTACATTTGAAGCTTCGCCAGCCACTAAAACAGTCTCACCAAAATGTTCTTGAAGCATTTCTTTTAGGTCGTTACGAATACCAGCTTCGTCATCAATTATAAGGGTTTTAATTTTCATCAGAAAGTTTATAAGGGATTGCTAAGGTAACTAAAACTCCTGTTTTAGAAGTAGTGTTTGTTTGGATGGAAACTTCTTTTTTAGTGGCTTTTTTTAAAAAATCACGAATCAATTTGATAGAAGTCGAGTTTTTAAACGTGTTTTCATTGTACACTAAACCTTTGCCATTATCACGAATTTCACAGACAATATATGCATCTTTTTTAGCGAAATTTAAGGTGATGAATCCTTCTTGTTCAATATCTGCAAAACCATGCTCAATGCTGTTTTCTATAAATGGTTGGAGTAACATGGGCGGAATAAAAATGAGATCGTCTTCGTGCATGTTTTCATACTGAAATTCATATTGAAATTTCTCTGGAAAACGCAGCAATTGAAAGTCCATGTATTTTTTGAGTGCATCAATTTCTTTGTCGAAACGAATGTAGTTTTGAGTCGAATTCTCTAGAATTAAACGTAACAATCGCGAAAATTTGAGTAAATGCTTTTTCGCTTCTTCCTTGCTATGTTTGATCGTATTTTGAATAGAGTAGAGGACATTTGAGGTAAAATGCGGATTCATCTGACTTCTCAACAAACGTTGCTGCATTTGTAGATGACGTTGTTGAAAGCGTAGTTTCTTACTTCGGTAATACAGAATTCCACCGAAAACAATTAAAAATAAGATTCCAAACAATAAAAATAAGCTGTTGCGCAAGCGAATGTTTTTCAATTCTGTATTTCGTTGCTGTTGAAAAAGGAGTTCTTCTTTTGCGGCGGCTGCTTTTAACGCCAATAATTCAGATTCGTATTTGTTTCTATAGGCTTTGTTTTGGTTGTCTAACAAACGATCTAATTCATCTTCTATAGTTGCGATGGATTTTTTTTGTTCGTTTGCCAATCGAAGTTGATATTTTAGAATATTTCGTTGATAATCCGTTGGTAATTGTTCAAAATTTTGTCCTTTGGCAGAATCTAAATATTTCTGTGCTTTGTCAAAATCTTTTTCAATGATATAGGCTTCTGCGATGTTGGAATAACTATTTGCCAAGAGTTCATTCTTATCAAAAAAAGTCAAGAGTTTTACATTTTCGAGCGATTTCTTATAGTTTTTAATCGCGTTTTTAAAATCGTCTTGATAAAAATCATAAATACCTCTAGACGAATAGACTTGTCGTTTTAAGTCGTTCGTTAACAACGAATCTTGTTTTATTAAATCATCCAACAAAGTCACACCTTCCTCTTCACGATTCAATTCGTATAAAATATTGTAACGATTGAGTAATTCTTGATGATTTGTGAGTTTCAATTCAGGATTTTTGGTAATGATCTCAATGCGTTGTTGATTCGCGTTGAGCGCTTTATCAAATTCATATGTTGCGGTGTAAATTTCTTCTAAAAAGAAAAAATAATATCCTGTATTTAATGGATCATTTTCAAAGTCAATCTTTTCCTTAAATGCATCAGTCAAAGCTTTACAATCGCCATATTTCCCTAAGCTTTTAAACGTTTCAAAGGCAATAAAGTACTGATAAAATTGTCTGGAATTCATAGCAGAATGCTGCACCTTTTTAGTTGCATTATAAAAATACGTAGCAGCAGTGTCTACTTCACTTTTTTTTCGGTAATAAACTCCAAATGCAAATAAATTTTCTGCTTGAAGCGAATCTGAAATAGAAGGATATTCTTGAATTAATTTGTCAACTTCTTGAAGATAGTACAGCGTAGCTTCTAAAGTGGTGTCTTGCGCTTTCTTTTGAAGTGAAATAATTTTTCCTGTAATGTCGTTAGTATTTAGCTTTTTTTGGCAACTAAATAGTGTAATTAGAAAGAGTATACAGAGAAAATTTTTTGACATATTGTAAACATAGGAAAAAAAATGTAGAATAGTTGCGATTACGATATCATCAGCAAATACAATCCGTACAATAGATGTAAAAGATATACAATAGTTGGGTTGAACAGTAACTATAGCTTCTAGCTAGTTTTTTATATCATCTATATACTAGGAAGAACTGAAGTTATGGATTCTTAATCATACAGAAAGCGAGCCATAAGAGCTCGCTTTTGTATATTATATTTTGGCGTAGTCTAACTCGCTTCTACAATATTTAATGTATACATTGGATCTTCAGCATCATTTACAGCAAACTCAATAGAATTTACTTGAAAGTCTTCCCAATCGCTTGGATCAATTGGCCAGCCACCAATTTGATTGTAATCTTTGTCAAATACCATAAATAGTGGATAATTAAAATCTTTGGTTCCGACCGCTACACCACCGAATACAAAAACACCATCAGAAAACTGAGCATACGAAGCTGCTAAAAAGTTTCCTTCGGTAATACCTTGTGGAATTTTATATTTTGATGGATTTTGCATCATGTCTGTCCAAATATTTTTTCCGTTTTTTGGAATAGTCATTGTTGCTTCTAATGTTGTTGCCATGGTTGATTTTTTAATGATTTTATCAAATTTACAGGTAATTCTTGTGAAGAAATAGCGTATAAATACCTCATTTTGAATTTAATTCATTTTGTGTAGGATCATAAAAAAAGCGAACTTCTCAGCTCGCTTTTCAAATTGTAAATAATAATTAGGTAGGAGTTAGCTCCAATCTGATAAGGTAATATTAAAGTTTTTTGCGCCTGTGATTTGAATTAGTGGATTGTCAGTGCTACATACATCATCAAATGGAAATGCGTAAATTCCTGATTTGTAGTTGTCGTGTACCACTTTTGCGTATTCGTTGGTCACACCATCTTGTACTTTGTAGAATCCTGATATCGTACAATTTGGCTGCGTATCGTTAGCACTTGTACTTAATGTAGTTCTGTTTAAAGCAGCTCCTAAAATGGCAGCAATTTCCCCAAGTGGTGTATTGTTTGGAGCGTTTAATGTTCCTACACAGCCAAAAACATCATATGCATCACCTTTTGCAGGTTTTTGAATGGTAACATCTGCTTTTCCTGATTGTGTAAATACAAATGCATCACTCGCGTTTACAGTTCCAGTATACGTCCCAAAAGTAGGGCAGTTTACAGTCAATGTATTGGTTTTATAATTTGTCCAACATGCATCTACATATTTGTCATAAATATTAGGAGATAACAAGTTTGGATTTGTTGTTTGCACGCCATGTTGCGGTCCTAATACACGAATATTATTTCCAGATCCATCGGTCATTACTAAATCGCTCCAAGGTTTTCCTAATTTGGTAATTTCTTTAAAGATAGAATCACGTGTACTTGTCGATTTCATGATTCCGTTTGTTTTTGTGGTATCTCCAATTACTTCAATAGAAACAGGAGCAGAGAAGTAGTCTACAATCGTACAATCGGCATACAATTCAGTTCCGATATTCGTAAATTCTACAACCACAAATAAAGTATCTGCATCTGCAGTTCCTGGCGTAAATGGAGGCGTTTGTACACCTAAACCGTTTTGTCCACCAGTTACAATATTGAACACATTGGGTAATTGTTTGAAAGAAAATAAAAATTGTCCAGACCACATTTCTGGCAAGTCATTAAACGTGCTTAATTGATCGACAGTTTTAAATAGTTTTGAACAATCTTGTCCTTTGGTAAACTTTTCTAAAGAAGCGTTTCCACTTTTGTCAACATCCACATAACACCAATCTGGCGAACTCGTTGCTGGATTACTATTTAATCCAAAGCAAATCCAATGTACATCAGTTGATGCAATTCCACTACTGTTTGTAATTTTTACTTGTAAACTCATAATAGGTAAGGGTTTTATTATTTAGTTATAAAAGTAAATGTTAATGTAAAGTCTCTTGAGGACGCAATTACGTATCTTTATAAAACACGCAATTTTACGTGATCATTTTTTAATGTATGAGAAAGTTATTAGTTTTTATATGTATTTCATTTATAGCCTGTAAAGATGCTTCATCTTTAAGTGAGCAGGAACAATTGTTGATGAATACAATTACTTCGGAAGTTTTTGCAGAAAAATTTAGTATTTGCGATAAGATCGTGCATGAACTTTTTATTTATAATAAAATTAAAGCGTTCAAAAACAAAACATTTTCTGTAGAGAACTACTGTGAGAAGACACTCAATTTTTTACAAATAGATTTTGAATACGATATCAACTACCCGTACACAGAGTATGTTGGTGTATTATTTTATAAGTATAAACATACAGTTGCAAAAACGGAGTTTACCTTTATTCAATTAGAAACAAATCGTGTGGTTAAATTTGTGTATGATGCAAATCAGGAGCTTATGAGTGTTTCTTTAAATAAGATTTACTAAGTATTCCAAACAAAAAAAGCCTCCAAGAAGGAAGCTTTTTCATAAGTATATTTTGAATTTTATTTTGTCTTAGTAGGCTTGTCAACTGTAATTCGCTGATCTCTGTTTGCCAATTCCCATGCAGTATAGAATATCAAACGTGTACGATTTGTCAATAAATCATAGTTGATTTTATCTGGCGTATCAGTTGGTTTATGGTAATCGTCATGTGTTCCGTTAAAATAGAAAATTACAGGAATATCGTTCTTTGCAAAGTTGTAATGATCTGAACGATAGTAATAACGATTTGGATCATTTTCGTCATTGTATGTATAATCTAATTCTACATTTGCATACTTTTTATTTGCTTCTTCAGAAATGTTGTGTAATTCTGTACTCAACTTATCAGAACCAATTAAATATACATAATTACGATCGCCTTCTGTACGTTTTGGATCAATACGACCAATCATATCAATATTAAGATTGGACACTGTATTTTCTAATGGAAAAATTGGGTTGTCTGTATAATATCTAGAACCTAATAATCCTTTTTCTTCTCCAGTAACATGTAAAAATACTACCGAACGTCTTGGACCATTTCCATCTTTCTCAGCTTGTCTAAATGCTTCTGCAATTTCTAAAATAGCAACCGTTCCAGAACCATCGTCATCAGCACCATTATAGACTTGACCATTTTTTACACCTTCGTGATCTAAATGTGCAGAAATTACAATATACTCTTCAGGTTTTTCATTCCCTTTAATGATGGCTACCACATTTTCAGAGTTTACATCATTTACTTTGTCATTATTCACTAAAGTAGCGTCTACTTTAATCATTGACGGCGTATGATTTGTAGCAATAGTTGGATGTAATGTAGTGGCTAATTTTTCATTAATTACATAATAGAAGAAAGGCGTTTTTTCATCTTTTAGTGAGACTCTACTATTTTTTTTCATGTAGCCTAATTGCATTTTATAACGCGGATACATTTCATCTACATAAAATAATACACCTTTGGCTTTACGTTCTTTAGCAGCTAAAATTTTAGAAGCGGCACCTTGTCTTGCGCCTCCCCATTTTGATTTTTCTTCTGTTCCAGAAATAACATATGTTCCATCTTCGTTTGTAGGTTCTCCCATTTTGAAAAGGAGAATTTTTCCTTCTACATTCTGATTGGTATAATCAGAATATTTATCATCGTCAATTCCATATCCAAGATATACAACATCAGAGAACGCAATTCTTCCATTTTCTTGTGCGTTAAAAGATAGAAAATCATCTTCAAACTTAAACTCTTGTCCGTTGATGGTTAAATTGGAGCTTAAACTGCTTCCTTTCTGTAAAGGAACATTTTGAAAATAGTTACCATCTTTTTGCGCTGCAGGAATATTTAAGTTTTTATATTCATCTCTTAAATAAGCAACAGCTTTCTTTTGTCCAGGTTCTCCAGTGTCTCTACCTTCAAATTCATCAGAAGCATACGTATATAAATGCGTTTTTAACTCCGCTTCAGTGATGGTGTTTCCATAAGGAACAGGATCTATGTTTTTAGGCGCTTTTGCATCTGCGGTCTTTTGATTAGTGCCACATCCAACAACGGCTAAAAGTGCTAGAGATAGTAATTTTTTCATTTACGATTTTTTAAATTAGTATTTGATGGAATTTGCCGAAAACAATATTGGTAGGATTGGAATTGCTTTGACTCATTTCATATCATTGGTTTTAGGATTTGCAAAGGTATTGAAATCAGCTTTTTATTTTTGTTATAGATTTCTTAAAATAATTAGAAAAGCTCATTTTAGTGCATAAAAAAAGTCTATCCATTAGACAATAGATAGACTTTTGTATGATTTTTTGTGATTATTCTAAGCCTTCGATTCCTTCAAGGTCTTTTAAATCTTCTTTTTCTTGTTCTTTACTTTGCTCTGTAGTTTGTTTGACATCATCTGCGACTTCATTTTCAATGAATAAGTGCATGGTAGTAATGGCTGCTGCCAGAAAAGACAAAGCAATAATCAATTTAGGAACATTTTCTCGCAATCCGTTACTTTTGGATACATACAAGGCAATGAAGCCTAAAATAAATCCTAAGGCAGTAGGAATGTAGGCAAAACTGTCTAAAAAAAATGAAAGCAAAAAGCCTAATACTGCGGCAATACTACCTAAAATGATACTAAATGTTCTCATGGTGTTTATTTTTGGTTTTAATGTAAATTAGTTTGCAAGTCCAGACGCTTTTGTTAATTGTAACATACCACTTCCAATTGGAATGGTAAACTCTGCTTTTACGGGTACTTTATTTGCGTCAGCAGTCATCCAAAGCGTGGCAGATTTTAAGAAATCGCCATTCGTTATAATTTTTAATTTATAACATTCTTTTTGACCTAAGCTTCCAGCGTCTATCGTTGATTTTCCAACATATTTAACGGTAATAGGAATTTCTTCTTTATCAAAAATGATTTTGAATACTTTTGAATCGCCAGCAGCTGCATTTTCAATAGGAAGATTACGTACATTATATAAAGTCGAAATCACATCCATAGCGCCATTACTAAACGAAAAGTTTTCATTGACAACCCAATCCGTTCCATCGCGTCTTCGCTTCGTTTGTTCGCTTTTAATAACTTTCTTCTTCTGATTATATACATATTTCATTTTCTTCTTATAACTACCTTCTTGTATATCTCTTTTATACAATGCAGGCAATAATGAAGATGTACTTACATACGATTCATACACATCACGAATCTTAAAGAAAAAATCATATTTTCTAAAAGTATTTGCGCGACATTTAAAATGATACAAAGTGTTAGACGATGTTTTTACTTCCGATGTTTCCATACTTACTTGTGCAAGATCTGTTAAAAAACCAGACATTTTGTAAGATGCAGTATAGACCAATTTTTCACCGTTGGCAAAAGGTGATTTTTGAGCATGGGCCACTACTTGAAACATACATGTTACGATTAGGAGACATACAATCTTTTTCATTCTATTCATTGTTTAGGTTTTTATTCTTTACTATTAACGCAACATAAACCACTTATTGTGCCAAACTTATTTTTTCGTGTAATAAGACATCGTGCTGCATTTTGTAACTTTGGCAAAAATACACAATACAACGCAGTGACGAAATTAAATTATCATAAACAAAATTTTTTCAAAAATACCTATTGCATTTTCAAAGCAGTTGATCCTCAGTTAGTAAAAAATAAAAGACCTAACTATACAAGTCGGTCTGGCAGCCAATATTTTTATACAGATGATGGTGTGTATCGTATTTCTTCACATTGGGGACGTGCAGCAACTTGTAGATGGCGATTGCAAACAGAAGCTACAAGTTTTAGAAACGGCACTAAAGTTGGATTTGCAAACTGGTCAGATTTTCACAAAGACAATGAAGTAGAGAAGTTGTATTTTATTAAAAAAAGTAAATTCACACATACATACGAATACTTTCATAAAAACGAACCTTCGTATCGTGCAACATTTGTATTAAGAACTGCTGGCGATACTCGTAAAGTCTTGCGACAGCTTAAAACGATAACGACCGAAACCAAATGGGCAAAATACATTCCGCATGACGATTTAGATGATTTGAGAGATTATCTTATCGAAGGATTGATTACCACAAATAAGTCATTACCAGAACTTAAAAGAGAATATTGATATACATGTCTAAAAAGTATCTAAAATATATAATGATTGTGTTTGTGAATATGCTCATACTCACCATTATGCTTGCTATTTGTACAGATGCTTTTGAATTAGCATTCAATAATTGGGTACGACCAGTTGAATTTTTAAAACTAATAGGAATTTCTTTAGCAGGATTATTAGTGCTACGAATAGCTGTCTCAATTTTTAGAAAATCAAACATAAATTCTTTTCAAAAGAGAAAAAAGATATCCATACTTCTCATTGTGCTAATGAGTTCCTATTTTTATGTGGATTATGGCATAAAGATTTATTCCCATCGCTTTGCAAATGCTGAATTACGAGATCGTGTTATTGAAAAACGTACGTCATACGTACATCCGCCTTATGGAAGCGAAGCCAAAAACCTTACAGGAAATGAATATGTAGAGATTACAAAAACGAAATGGTTTCCCAAATTGCCAGAAAATGCAAAGAATATAAGTTATAGCTACAGTTATGATGGATTTTTACCAGATTATTCTCTGTCCATAGTATATGATGTACCTAAAGAAACAAAAGTTGACACGCTGAATTATAAAGACAATACTTTTTCTAAAACTCGCACTTTTGAACTTAAAGAAGATCATATCAGAGTTACCTATACGGAGTATTTATGGTAATTTATAGGTTATTTAGAAAAGAAACGCCTAACAAAATCCAGCCAATCACTAATAACAAACCACCAAGTGGTGTAATAGGACCTAAAAATTTCAGTTTCTTCCCTTTGGCACTACTAATACACAATCCGTAAATACTAAACGAAAAAAGAAAAGTTCCTATAATAAGACACCAAGCGGCGCTTTTTTCGATTGTATCAACAAAAGGAAATTGAAACCCAATAACTAATAATACAATCGCATGATACATCTGGTATTTGACACCAGTTTCAAAGCTTTTCAATAATTCTTCGGATAATATCTTTTTCAAAGCATGTGCGCCAAAAGCTCCAAAAATAATTCCCAATGCGCCATACAAAGCCGCAATTAATAATACGTATTTTTCCATGGCGCAAAGGTAAACTTAATTCTTTTATTTTTTTAGATCACTTAGCTTTCAAATATTCGTTGGGTTACTTTTTCTAAATTATGATGATCAAATCCAACCGTAATATAAGCTGCGGTATGCGCAAAAGTTACGGGAGAAATTCTTCGTTCTATAAACTGTTCAATTCCATTTTTTACAATAGATTGAATTTCTTGAGGATTCCACATTTTTGAATGTTTCCCAAGGCTTATATATTCCTCTTTTGGAATAAAAACTCTTTGATAGATCCATTGATCATTTTCAATATTGTAATTATTTGCTCCAGTTATAGATACTTTATAATCAGCATTTGAGGCAACAATATTAAAATGATACGCTTTCACAGATTGTGGAATCAATTCATTATCGTGAATTCTACTGATCCAAAAATCAAGCAATTTTCCAATTTCATCTTTTTCAATTTCAGTTTGAAATTTTGAAACGAATGTATTGTACTTGATTTTATCAAATTCCATCGGTTCAACTTTAGACAACCATTCTACTGAAGTTCCAATAGATTCTGGCATATTCTCGCCATCACCATCATCAATTCCAATTCGTAACCATCTTACTGTTTGTTGCGTCTTTTCAACTTCTACATTGATAACAATACACCACAAATCCACATCATCAGGACACATCAAAATAGGAACAACCTGTTTTTGTTTGCTTCTAATTCTTTCCCAAACAAGCTTTCTTTCTTTGGAGTCTTGTAACCAATCAAGCAATGTAGGAACAAGACCTATTATATTTTTTTCAGGATACAGCTCATGTAAAATTTTATCTAAAGGTTTTCCATCAACATGAATCGTCAAATGAGGTTCATTAGCATACTCACTTTGCTCATATATTGCTTGAATTTGATTCATCTTTTTATTATTGAATACCTTACTACTGATTCATCTTTTGATCACCGTCAAATTGACAACATTTTGGTAAATTTTTATACGCTGCTTTGTCTCCGTTAGCTTGATCCGTATCATAACCTGCGGCAGCAATAGCTTTGTGAATTTCTTTTTCATTGATTCTGTGTTCGTCGTATGAAACAGCGATGCTCTTTTTCTTTACATCCCAAGTGGCTTCTGCGACACCTTCCACACTTTTAGCAGCTTTTTCAATGGTTGTTTTGCACATACCACAATTTCCACGCACACCAAAGTTTGCCATAGACAATTCTTTTCCTTGTGTCGCAGTCGTTGTTGTTTTAGTTTCTGTCTCTGTTTTTGCTTCTCCTTTGCAACCAATAACAGCTAACGAAGCGATCATTACGAATGATAAGATTACTTTTTTCATATTTATTTTAGTTTAAAAAATTTAAGAGTTTATGTGTTTAATTGTTTATTTTCAAAGCACTTCTCGATACTATTTTCTATCGAAAATCACTCGAAGTGACGTTTATCGTATGATGTTTATTTATTTTCTATTTCAGTAATCAGCAACTAATCCCTAATTCCCAGTACTTAATGTCTTAACAACGCTTCCACAAGTCAGCATCGCGTCCCCAAAATAAGGATTTCTAATTTGTTGTTCATTGCTCACCCAATACGCGCCTTTGTTATCATCTGCCATCGGGCAAAATTGTATAGTTAACTGTTGATCGAACGTTTTAAAGTTTTTCAAAAGTGTAATCATCTCATCAGATATGATTTGAAAACTTTCGCGTTGTTTTTCAATCGATACGTTTTGATTAATTCTTTTTGACGTTTTATGGATGATTGCCCAATAATCATTTATTTGTTGGCGCTTAGCAACAGTGATTTGTTCAAGTGCTTTTCGGAATGCTTCACTTTTAGTCGCAGCTAATGTTGCGTCACTTTGTACAAGAGCATCTTTAAGTTCCAAATACGCTTTAATACTAGGGTGAAAAGCTTTTTCGAATGTTGCATCAAATGTCAGTACTGCTTCAGTTTCTTTGGTTGTAGCAGCTTCATCGCGATTCATCATTGACTTTTTGCCTTGCAATTGTGCGGCTGCATCTACGGTAAATGCACCATTGATTACAATTTCATCCTCAGGATTAAGTCCTGAAACGACTTCATAATTTTCTCCTGAACTTTTTCCTAGTGTGATTTCTCTAGCTTCAAAAACAGGTTCGCTTGCTACTTTTTTTACATATACTAACGAGCGTTTTCCTGTCCAAAGAATGGCCGATTTCGGAATGGTAAGTGTCGTATTTTTTGAAACTTTAGTATCCAAAATTCCTGTAACAAACATGCCTGGTTTTAAATCCTGATTGCGATTGTCTAATTCTACTTTAACCGCCACAGTTCGTGTGTTGGTATTTAATACAGGATCAATAAAGGTGATTTTTGCTGGAATTTTAACGTCTGGATTTGCATTCGTAGTAATGGTAATCACATCTCCTTTTTTCAAAGTTGCTATTTGATTTTCATAAGCATCAAAACTTGCCCAAACCGTATTCAGATTTGAGACTTTAAACAACGCACCACCTTCCATCACGTGATTGCCTTCTTCCACCATTTTTTCAGTCACAACACCAGAAACACTCGCATAAATTGGAAATTGATTGGCTACTTTCTTAGAGCTTTCTATTTGCTGAATTTGTTGCTCACTCAACTTCCAAAGTTTTAATTTATTCCGTACTGCTTTGTACAATTCAGGTTGCGATGTTTTCATACGCAACGCAGTTAATAACTCTTGTTGTGTGGTGACCAATTCTGGAGAATAAATAAGCGCAATTCTTTGACCTTTGCGTACTTCTTCACCAGTAAAGTTTACATACAGTTTTTCAATACGACCACCAAAATGAGCCGTTTGTGTAGCATTCGTTTTTTCATTGGCTTCAATGGTTCCCGTGAGTTTTAAAGCAGTATCCGAAGCGGTTCCTTCTGAAATTTTAGTAGTTTCAATATTGGCAAGTGCCATAGCATTTTTGCTCATGCGAAATTCATTCGAAGCCAATTCGGTAGTACTTTCTTGTGCAGGAATCAAATCCATGCCGCAAATTGGACAATCGCCCGCTTCCGGTTGCATAATCTGCGGATGCATTGAGCAAGTCCACATAGTACTCTTTTCGGTAGTTTCTGTATGCGAATGTTCTTGAGTTTGTTCTCCCGAAAGGGCAAATTTCCCAATCACGATTCCCAGAACAAGAATGATAATGTATATTAAATATTTCTTCATAATCTTAAGCATATATGTTAATTAACATCCAAATTGCCATTACTAGCATGATGGAATTTTCAATGAACGTCGCTTTGGTCATTGGTAACTTTAGCGCAGTTCCCAAGCAAGCGCACTGAATTGTTTTTTTATCTAAAAGAGCTTTTGTGACACCAATAGTCGTGATTCCCAAAATGACAATGGTAGCGATTAAGGCGATCGGAATTTCAAATCGGAACAAAAACATCAAACCTAACATCACTTCTAAAAACGGATATATCCATGCATACAAAGGAATTTGTTTTGCCAACGGATCGTACATTTGAAACGAATTTGGAAACCCTTTATAATCCAAGAATTTAAAAAAGCTAAAAACGATGTAAAAAAGTCCCATAAAATCCAGCATAAAATCTTCGGTATCCCAAAAACGAACGTTCATTAAAATGCTCGCTGCTGTGATGTAAAGGAAGATTAAAAACAGCGGAAATAACTGCTTTAATTCGCTCTTTTCTTCAGTTTTAGAAGGTTGAAAAAGATTTACAGATGCTTCTTGAACGGTATATTTTTCGGGTAATATGGAGTCGATCAACTCTAAAGGAACTAGGGAAGGAGCTTCAATGGTTGCTTCTGCTGTTTCCAGATTTACCGTAGCAGCTGTTACAGCATCTAACTCATTTAAGAGATATTCCACTTTGCTTTTGCAGCCATTACAGGTCATTCCGTTAATGATATATGTTTGTTTCATAGTCTTTTAATTCGCAATTAAAAATTCAATAATCGCTGTATTTGCTAAGTACGTGTTGGTATCTTCCACTTTCTGCAATTCAAAGCCCAATTTCAATTGATCGAGCGCTAATAATTGTTCAAAATCCATTTTTGCCGTTTGGTAGGCTGCTAAAATCACTTCTTTGGCTTGATCGGCTTGTACAATATTTTCTTCTTGCGTTTTCATACTTTCCGTTGCGTTTTTTAGCTTATTTTTTGCTTTTTCCAATTCAATTAACAACTGATTTTTGATAGTAGTTTTAGTCTGTAAAACCGCTTTTTGTTCCAGTTGTAATTGTTTTTGCTTCGCGATGTGTTTTTTGTTGAATAAAGGAATAGATACAGACACCATTGGCATGATAATATCTTTTCCATTATCTGGTAGAGAAACACCCGAACGCTCTGCAACCAATACATAATCAAGTCCGAAACCAACAATAGGATTTCCTTCTTTTTTTGCTGCAATTTCCGATTGTTTTAAAGCTGTTTCTTGTGCGCTTAATTGTTGTAATTTCGGGTGATTTTCTAGATTTTCAGTAGTTGTAAAATATATGTTCTCTTCAATTTTCAACGAATCTAAGAGCAACACCTCATCAGTCATTGGTTTGTTTAACAACAAATTGAATTGTGCTTTTTGACTCTGGACATTTTCTGAAATTTCTTGAAACTGTTGCTGTAAAGAATTTTTCTTCATTTTAATATGCAACACATCTACCATATTGGTGCGATTGTTTTCAAGTTCATTCAAAGCTAACTTTTCATACGTATCTAAAATTTCAATATGCTGTTTTGTAATGTTGAATTTTTGTTGCAATGTGTACAAATTGTAGTATGCTATTTTTACATTCAGTTGCAACTGTCGTTTCAAAAAGTCAATTTCACTTTCTTTGGCAATAGCGAACAATTTTGCACTTTCTTTTTTGGCACGTAAGGTTCCAAACCATGGAATTTTTTGACTTGCGGAGAAACGTGCTCTTTGCGGACCAACTCTGGTTTCTACGGCTTGTGCAAAAACACCAACGCCTAATTGTGTATTGGGTAAACTACCGACTTCATTCACTTTTTCCAAAGCACTTTCGTATTGCAATTGCTTGGCTAAAATTTCGGAGCTGTTTTCTTCGGCTTCCGCCAGATACGTCTCTAAGGTTTGTCCATAACCAATTTGGACGAACAAAAAACAAACGAATATGTATAGAATTTTATGCTGCATCTGTATGTTTTTTTAATTGAATTTCTTGGTGCCAACTGTATAAAACAGGCACTACAAATAGGGTAATTAGTGCGATTAACATTCCGCCAAAACTCGGAATGGCCATCGGAATCATAATATCACTTCCGCGTCCTGTGGATGTTAAAATTGGCAGTAAAGCGAGTAAAGTCGTCGCTGTTGTCATCAAACAAGGTCGAATTCGTTTTTTTCCAGCTTCTACAACAGTATTTTGAATGGCTTCTTTTGTTGTTGGAAGCTTTTTTGCAAAATTCTGCTTTAAATACGTTGCCATAATCACACCATCGTCTGTGGCAATTCCGAACAAGGCAATAAATCCTACCCAAACCGCTACACTTAAATTGATAGTTTCTATTTGAAACAAATCGCGCAAATTACTGCCGAAAATTTCAATATTGAGAAACCACGATTGTCCGTACAGCCAAATCATGATGAATCCGCCAGCAAAAGCCACAGCAATTCCACCAAAAATAAAAAGTGATGTTGCAATGGATTTAAATTGGAAATACAGTATTAGAAAGATAATGAGTAATACAATCGGCACAATGATAATCAATGTTTTTTCTGCACGAACTTGCTGTTCATAGGTTCCTGAAAACTCATAATTCACACCTTTCGGAATCATCAAACTTCCATCATTGATACGTTCTTTTAAGAGCTTTTGTAGTTTTTCAACTAAGGTAACTTCGGCAATATCTGATTGCTTGTTGAATAATACATAACTCACCAAAAAGGTATCTTCACTTTTAATCATTTGTGGGCCTTTCTCGTATTTGATTGAAACCACTTCTTTCAGTAAAATTTCGGAACCGTTTGGCAGCGGAATGTAAATGTTTTCCAAATCATTTGGATTGGCGCGCAATTCTCGCGGATAACGGACACGCACATTATACCGTTCGCGTCCTTCAATAGTTTGTGTGACTATTTTTCCGCCAATGGCAACTTCCAAAATATCTTGTACCGCTTTGATCGACAAACCATAACGTGCAATTTGTTCCCGATTGATATCGAGAATTAAATATGGTTTTCCAATCAGGCGTTCTGCAAATACGGTTTCTTTTTTGACTTCAGGAATTTCTTGTAAAATTTGCTCCAATTTTAAACCAAACGCTTCTATTTGCTCCAGATTTTGTCCTTTAATTTTGATTCCCATCGGAGAACGCATTCCCGTTTGTAACATGATCAAGCGTGTTTCAATAGGTTGTAATTTTGGCGCAGATGTAATGCTTGGTAGTTTTGTGTTTTGTACAATTTCATTCCAAATATCATCGGGTGAGTTGATATGCGGTCTCCAATTGCGATAAAACTCACCGTTTTCATCAGGAATTAGGTCTTTAATAGAGATGTTTTTCCGAGCTGTTCTCGACTGCGCTCGAACTGACATTTTGTTTTCATTTGTCACATCATCCGCATTGAGCGGAACCGAAGTGCCGTCTTTTAACACAAATTCATTGTTATCATTCACTTTAAAACGTTGTGGTTTTCCGTTTGCATTTAGGATATATTCAGGTTTGTAATGAATGATATTTTCATACATGGACAATGGCGCAGGATCTAACGCACTTTCTACACGACCCGCTTTCCCCACAACCGTTTCTATCTCTGGAATGTTGGCAACAGCCATGTCTAATTGTTGTAAAATTTGTTTGTTTTCTGCAATTCCCGCATGTGGTAGCGAAGTTGGCATCAATAAAAACGAACCTTCATTTAAAGCAGGCATGAATTCTTTGCCTGTAGTTCTCCAAATGGAAATTCCTGCAATTAGGATCAATAGTGGCAGACTTAAAAATAGTATTTTGTTTGCTAATGCCCAACGGAGTAGTTTTTCGTAATATTTTATGAATACGATAAACGTTCCAATGACAATTGCACAAGTCAACGCGACAAAGATGAAGTTTGTCCCTAGGGCATTTGTGTAACCTAAAGGTCTCCAATAGACAGTCAAAAGGATTAATAATGCACCAATAGCCGTGATAATATGAATGCGTTTTTGTGTTTTTGGAGTGATGATTTTTTGTGATGTAAGTATGTTCGTCAAACCAAAAAGCAACAGTGCAACGGCGAGATACATTCCCGTAAAAATTGTATAGATTCCAATTAATATCACAAGGAAATTGAGTACTAGATTCAACTTTTTTCGAGTCGATTTCCAACCAAAAACCCAAGCAGCCAAAGCAGGCAAAATAAACAAAGTAATGATAATGGCAGCCACCAACGCCATGGTTTTTGTGTAGGCGAGTGGACTGAATAATTTTCCTTCTGCACCTACCAACATAAATACAGGAATAAAACTTATAATGGTTGTTAACACTGCCGTGAGAATGGCGCCAGATACTTCTGATGTTGCCTTGTATACCAACGTATTGATCGGTGTGTTTTCCGTATCTTCTTCTAAGTGTCGTGTGATGTTTTCTATCAAGACAATTCCCATATCGACCATGGTGCCAATTGCAATGGCAATTCCCGACAATGCTACAATATTGGCATCTACATTTCCGAGTTTCATCGCAATAAAAACAACTAAAACTGCTACAGGCAAAATACTCGCTATTAAAAACGAAGCTCGTAGGTTGAACACCATAATTATAATGATGAGCAGCGTTATTAAGATTTCGAGCGATAAAGCTTCTTCGAGTGTGTGTAATGTTTCTTGAATCAATTCTGTACGGTCGTAAAACGGAACAATTGTCAATTGTGATGTGCGTCCATCTTGTAAGGTCTTTGTTGGCAATCCGCTAGCAATCGTATTGATTTTATCTTTTACATTGTTGATGACTTGCATCGGATTTGCGCCATAGCGAGCTACCACAACACCGCCCGCAACTTCTGCGCCTTCTTTGTCGAGAATTCCGCGTCGTTCTGCAGGACCGAGATATACTTTTGCAACATCTTTGACCAATACAGGCGTAAAACCTTCCGATTTGATCGGTGTATTTTCAATGTCAGCGATAGATTTGATATATCCTAAACCACGTACCACATATTCTGCACGATTGATTTCGAGTGTTTTGGCGCCAATTTCTTTATTTGTATTGCGAATAGCATTGACAACTTGTGCTAGTGTGAGTTTGTATTTCTTCAACACATCTGGAAGCACATCAATTTGATATTCCTGTACATAACCGCCAATAGAAGCTACTTCCGACACATCGGCAGCACTGGATAAAGCAGGTTTTACATAATAATCTTGAATGCTGCGGAGTTCTTGCAAATTCCAGCCGCCAGTAACATTTCCGTTTTCGTCTCTTCCTTCTAAAGTATACCAAAATATTTGTCCTAAACCAGTAGCATCTGGACCTAAGGTTGGTTGTACGTTTTCGGGAAGTAACGAACTTGGTAGCGCGTTGAGTTTTTCTAAAATTCGGCTTCGACTCCAATAGAAATCTACCTCATCATTGAATATGATATAAATGCTAGAAAATCCAAACATGGAGGAACTTCGAACGGTTTTTACACCTGGAATTCCCATTAATGCGCTTGTCAATGGATAGGTGATTTGATCTTCAATATCTTTTGGTGATCGTCCTTGCCATTTGGTAAATACAATTTGCTGATTTTCGCCAATATCAGGAATTGCATCCACAGCAATGGAGTTTTTAGGAAAATCACCCAAATTCCAGTTGAATGGCGCTGTACTCAATCCGAATCCAATCATGGAAGCGAGTAGAAGTATGGCTACAAGTTTGTGCTGTATTAAAAATTGAATGCTTTTGTTGAGCATGAAAGTATGATTTACACGTACATATTTGATTAAAATAGTGCATAAGAATGCGTTTTTCTAAAGTATGATACTTCGAAAAATTAATTAAATACGGTATATATCAAATTAGGAATGTTTCATCGAGCAGTTGTATGTCCTGTATCAAAGGAGGCGGAACATACGGCGTGTATACTGCTTTTTCTTGATCTGTAGTAGGAAGTACAAAAATATAGCTGTGTACAAACGCTTTGATGAATGTTTGTGTCGTAAGATCAACGTCTTGTTGTGTTGGTAATTCGTCTTGTCCTTGAATTAATGTCGTAACATCATCACAACAAGAAGCCTGTTGCATTGTCGTTTCGTCAGAAACAATGGTTTCTATTTCCATTCCGCAGTTTTCCGCTTCTATGCCAATAGCTACGCTTACTTTTACACCACCACAAATATGTTCATTGATGGTAAATGAAAACGTTGAGAATAGCACTAAAATGGCTAAAGCAAATGCACTGATATGTTTTAGAAACTTTTGCATTGAAATGTAAAAGTACAAAAATATAAACACATGAGCATTTTTACTGTTAAATAGCTCTTAATCTTTAGCCGATTTGTGATGCAGTTAACGATGCCGTTTTTAAAGTATCTTTTCTCTTTTAGATTTTATAAAACTGACCTAGCTTTGCATAAAATTACAGTTTATGTTGAAGTTTATAAAATCATATATAAATGTAGATACTGTAGAAGGTGTATTATGGTATTCTCTCATCGTTCTCTTTTTGTCGTGGTTACTTTCAAGAGTATTTCGGTACATTCTTGTGATCTTTTTAAAACGCAAACAGCGTAAAAAAAGATTTGGAGTTACAACCTTAAAGTTTATAAAAAACTCCATTAGATTCTCCTTCATTATCGTGGGGATTTTTATCATCATTTTTACCGTACCTAAGCTAAGAGATCAAGCAACGTTTATATTTTCTGGTGCGGGAATTATAGCTGCTATTATTGGTTTTGCAGCACAAAGTGCGATTTCGAATTTAATTGCGGGATTATTTATTGTGATTTTCAAACCGTTTCGAGTAGGCGATTATATAAAGTTAGATGATCAGCGTATTGGAATTGTAGATGATATTACGTTGCGTCATACTGTAATCAATAATTTTGAAAATAAACGTTTGATCATTCCGAACTCTGTTATTAGTACAGAATCCGTTTTAAATCATAGTATTGATGACTCTAAGGTATTAAGTTTTAATAATTTTTATGTTGGAACACATGCAGATATTGATCAGGTTCGTAAAATTATACAAGAAGAAGCTTCACATTTAGACAATGTAATTCATCATATGTTTGATAATGAAACGGATACCATAGAAGTTCGTGTCATTGCTGCTAAAGAAAACTATGTTCATGTGCGTGCTTATATATGGCTGAGTGAACCTTTTGCGGAATTTAAAACAAAATGTACTTTGTTGGAAGCAGTACACAAGCGTTTTCAAAAAGAAGCTATTTTGATGCCGACTACATTGCATAAAATTGTTAAATAATACGATAAAAAAAGCGAACCATTATAGTTCGCCTCTTTTCTCTGGTAAATACATATTTTTAACAAATTGGAATTGTATTTGAATCTACTTCAATTGTTTTACAACGATTCATGGAATTGTAAGTGTCACATGGCGAGAGTATTGAACAATAAGCTGTAGGACATGTAAAAATTGTTTGCGGTCCTGTTCCGCATACAAAATACAAGGTGTTTGGAGCTGCAGCTCCACCTTTCACATTTTTATTCAAGTTAGAAATCGTTGATTTGTTTACGTTTAAATTTTTAAGTTTCTTTTTTTTCATGATTGTATGATTTTATAATGGTTTTGGTAAATTCTTCTTTTGGTAATAACTTAACAAATAGGTCTTGTTTCTAGATCAATTTCATTCGTTTTACAGTGTGTAGCAGTACAAATCTCCATTGAATTACATTCTGCTGCTCCAGAGCATGTAGTTTTGGTAAATCGTATTGGACATGGACGTTCTATCGTAAATGTGATGATGATTGTTCCTCCTGCAATTTCTTGTGAGTTTAAACTAGAAATTGTAGCCTTTTTTAGCTGTAAATTATTAAGATTCTTTTTTTTCATGACACTAAGTATTTTGTTGTTTAACAATCGATAAATAATGATAATCCGCAAGGATATGTTTCGTCTATCCAACAACAAATAGTACAATCTGTACGTCTTGTTCCTTCTCCAGCACCTGTAATGCTAGCATGTTCTAATGATGAAATTGCTTTTTTGTTAAGCGTTAATTTTTGTAAGGTTCTTTTTTTCATAATGATTAAGTTTTTAGATCATTAAATTAAAAAGAAGCGATTGATTTTGGCTACGGTTTTGCCGTAAAATAAGTGTTCTTGTTTGTAAATGAGGTGTTTACTGTTGGGAACTATGTTGCGGTTTTCATTGTGTGGGAATGAAACTATATGTAGTTTTTATAAAATGAATAGGAGCAAAACTTATTAATTCCAAATAAAAAATCCATATAATATTAAATACTACATGGATTTAAAATCTAAAGCTTATCTAAACTATTATAAGAAGACAGCTTTTGTATTTTCCTTATAAAGGATAGCAACAATGTTCATGTGTAAGATTCACGTTAGAATGTGAATATCCAGCTTTGATCGTTTTAGGATCAAATGAAGAAATTGCTTTTTTGTTTAACTGTAATGTTTTTGGACTTTGTTTTTTCATAATAAAATGTTTTATGGTTTTAAAGTCTAAAAGTATATAAATACATGTATGTAGAAGTGCGATGTCTCCCAAATTCAGTTAAAAATACGTGTGTGTGTGTACGTGGACTTTTTTGGTTGATTGCACCTTGATTATGCTCGATATGGTAGAGGTGAGCGGGCATTATTTTCTTTAAAAACAAAAAACCGAAACGTGATGTTTCGGTTTTTTAGCGGAGAAAGAGGGATTCGAACCCCCGGACCTGTTACAGTCAACAGTTTTCAAGACTGCCGCATTCGACCACTCTGCCATTTCTCCGAGTGTCTCATCAGGTATTTCCTGATTGCGGATGCAAATATAGAAACCTTTTTTAATTCTAAAAACAAATTGAGAGGTTTTTTTGAAAAAAATGTGAATTGCTAAAACTGATTTTTTCTAATGTATTGTTGTTCAAAAAAGTAGAGAATCGCTAGCCGAAGGTTTATAAATTAAAGCCGCAGAATAATTGAAGTGTTTATAGTTGTAATGGGCGCAATAAAGACGATCAAACGTGTTTTTTAAAGAATAGAAATTGCTTTTTTGTCATCATCTAAAGCTACAAAAGTGAATTTTCCAGTAACAGCTTTTTCTCGTGAATAATCATACATTTTTTCTTTAAAAATATCTACTGTTACCTCACAACTCGTATTTCCTACTTTAGTGACGGTAGCAACGAGTTCTACAATTGAACCTTCGGGAATGGATTTTTTAAAGTCTACTTTATCAGAAGAAACGGTGACTACTTTTTTACGGCTAAAACGAGTAGCGCAAATAAAAGAAACCTCATCCATTAACTGCAATGCAGTTCCACCAAATAAAGTATTATAATGATTGGTTGTATTAGGAAATATAGCTTTGAATATTCTAGTTTCTGATCGTTCTATACGTTCTTTGATCTGTGTATCCATCATAAAAGAATTTTGTTATTGAGCAATTGGTTTATTTTATAACGAATCATCAATATTCCTAGGTAGATATCGTTACATTTGTTGTAATCATAATAAAAATCAAAGATAAAATATATGCAGATACTAGAGAGTCTAAAATGGAGATATGCCACAAAAAAATTTGACGCAAATCGTTTTTTAGATGATACACAGATAGATACCTTAAAAGAAGCTTTTAATTTAACCGCTACTTCATATGGTTTGCAACCCATTCGTTTGGTCGTAATTAAAAATAAAGAACTACAAGAGCAATTGGTGGAACATTCTTGGAATCAACGCCAGGTAGCAGATGCTTCACATTTACTAATTATATGTATTGAAAATACAGTAGATGAAGCGTATATTGATGCGTATTTTGATCGTGTAAAAGCGATTCGTAATACGCCAGACGATATTTTAGCGCCTTTTAAAGATTTCATGAAGAATTCGTTTAAAGATAAAACCACAGAAGAGTTGCGAACATGGTCGTCAAAGCAAGCATATATTGCACTTGGGAACTTACTGACAGTATGTGGTGTAGAAGAAATAGATAGTTGTCCTATGGAAGGGTTTGTACCAGAAAAATATAACGAAGTTTTAGGGTTGGAAGCACATGGACTTTCTTCAGTATTGGTATTGCCAGTTGGATACAGAGCTGAAGATGATATGTTTTCGGATTTTGCCAAAGTGCGCAAATCAGTTTCAGAAAGTGTCTTGAAATTGTAATATTTTGGCAAGATTCTTGTTTTAATACAAGAAACACATATATTTGTTTAGTTCCGTAACACAAAACACAGATGAAGAAACTACTTTTTTTAGCCGTATTTTTTATTGGATTTTCTGCCCTAGCGCAGGAAGAAGTAAAATTGAATTGGTTGACAGATTTTGAAGAAGCAAAGAAAGTTGCTAAGAAAGAAAAAAAGCCGATCTTGATTTACTTTACTGGAAGCGATTGGTGTCCGCCATGCAAAATGTTGAAGGAAGATTTCTTCTATACAGCAAAATTCAAAGAGAAAGCAAAGGATTTTGTATTGGTAATGGCCGATTTCCCAAGACGTATTGATATCATTACGGAAGATCAACGTCAAGAAAATTTAAAATTAGCTAAGAAGTACAATACCAAAAATAAATTTCCAAATATTGTAGCCGTAAATCATACTGGAAAAGAATTGGATAATATCATGTCTTACAATATGATGCGCGATACAAAGAGACATTATAAATTTCTCGATAAAATATTGAAAAAATATTAATAAGTTTTCACATAAAAAAAACCTCTTTTCTATACTTTTGTAACTAGAAAAGAGGTTTTTTAATGTTAAAAATCTATTCCCAATAAAAAACTAAGAAAACTATGCCTGGATTTGAATTGTTTAGCGATGCAGAACGCAAAGAGGTACACGATGTATTAGACAGTGGCGTATTGATGCGTTACGGATTTGATGGAATGCGCAACGGACACTGGAAAGCAAAAGAACTAGAACGTGCCTTAGAAGCGCAATTTGACGTAAAACACGCGCAATTAGTTTCCAGCGGAACCGCAGCAGTTTCTGTAGCATTAGCAATTACAGGTATTGGAGCAGGAGATGAGGTAATTATGCCAACGTTTACGTTTGTAGCTAGTTTTGAAGCCATTATGATGTTAGGTGCTATTCCTGTTTTAGTAGATATTGATGATACACTTACGTTAGATCCGGAAGCAATTCGAAAAGCGATTACGCCAAAAACGAAAGCAGTGATGCCAGTCCATATGTGTGGAAGTATGGCGAATTTAGATGCCATTAAAGCAATCTGTGATGAACATAATTTAATTCTAGTAGAAGACGCTTGTCAAGCAATTGGCGGAACATACAACGGAAAAGCCTTAGGAACTATTGGCGATGTGGGTTGTTTTTCATTTGATTTTGTAAAAACGATGACCTGTGGCGAAGGTGGCGCAATCATTACAAATACGAGTGATTATGCAACAAATGCAGATCATTATAGCGATCACGGACACGATCATGTGGGGAATGATAGAGGCGCAGAAACACATCCGTTTTTAGGATATAATTTTAGAATTTCGGAACTAAACGCCGCTGTTGGTTTGGCACAAGTACGTCGTTTACCAGAATTTTTAAGCATTCAAAAGAAGAACTACACGGTTTTAAGACAAGCTTTGGCAGATATTCCAGAAGTTACCTTTAGAACGGTACCAGAAGGCGGAGAGGAAAGTTATGCTTTCTTAAATTTCTTTATGCCAGATTTAGATACGGCACGCAAAGTAATGACAGGTTTTAAAGCAAACGGAATCGATGTATGCTTTCATTACTACGACAACAATTGGCATTACATTCGCAAGTGGGAACATTTAAAAGATTTAAAATCATTATACCCAATTTCGCAAGAAGTAAAAGACGGAATGCAATATTTAGATACCAAAACTTTTGATCAGTCGGATCATTATATTGCGCGAAATATTTCATGTCTCATCAAAATGTCTTGGACAGCAGAAGAAGTGAAGGCAAGAGCTGCAAAAATGCGCGAAGTGATTTTGACTTCGGTTTCGTAATATATGTCAGCACTTGTTGAAATAGCTAAATTCTTTGAAACTGAACATCCTTTAAATCAGGAAGGTTTACAAGAGTTATTTGCTGCTTTTTCTATTAAAACATATGAAAAAGGAGCGATTATTCTGGAGGAACAGCAAGAAGAAAACTATTTGCGTTTTTTAAATAGTGGCATTCTCAGAGAATATTATGCTACGGAGGCGAAAGAAATCAACATTAACTTTTATACAAAACCTCAATTTATAACTGATTTATTAGCGTTTAATAATGATTTGCCTACGCGAAAGTTTCAAGAATGTCTATCAAATGTCGAATTGCTCATTGTGGATAAAACTACATTCAGAGCACATTTAGAAAAATATTCTTGCGGAAAGGATTTTGTAAAAGATGCATTTCAAAAACTGTTCAGACAGCGAGAATTGTTAGAATATAATAGAATTACCAAAACGCCAGAAGATTTATATAAAGAACTATTGATCTACAAATCTAGTTGGTTGGAAAAGATTCCACAATATCATATTGCTTCCTATTTAAACATCACGCCAGAAACACTGAGTAGAATCAGAAAACGGATTTCTTGATTTGAATCAATGTGCATGATTTCAGCGTGTAATTTCTTTGTAGAAGAATAAAAACTCACGCAATCATGTTAAAAATTCATCATTTTAGAAATGCCACTTTTATTATAGAAACCGAGCAAGATGTTATTTTGGTAGATCCTATGCTTGGTCCCAAAGGAATTATGCCTCCATTCACTTTTTTTAGAGCGAAAGCACGAAAGAATCCTACGGTATCGCTTCCAGATTCTTGTAATGATATATTACAAAAAGTAACACATTGTTTAGTAACACACAGACATCCTGATCATCTTGATACGGCTGCGATTCGTTTCCTAAAAGAAAAAATGATTCCTGTAACCTGTAGTTATAAAGATGAAAAAATACTGAAAAAGAAAGGGTTAAAGGTTGTAAACTCACTTTCATATAAAAAGAAAACAGCATTTCTTGACGGAATCATCGAAGGAATTCCAGCGAAACACGGCTATGGATTTATAGCAAAACCGATGGGAAATGTGATGGGATTTTATATGGAATTGCCAAATCAGCCTTCAATTTATATAAGTTCTGATACGATTTATACAGAAGCTGTCGATGAGGTATTGAAGCAATACAAACCAGAAATTACGGTTGTTGCAGCTGGTAGCGCACAATTTGATCTATTTAGTCCAGTATTGATGACACTAGATGATATTTTAACTTTTGTTAGAAACTCTCCAGGAAAAGTAATTGCAAATCATCTAGAAGCAATCAATCATTGTCCAACAACCCGAAAAGGCTTACGAGAAACCTTAGAAAAACATGGACTTTCTGATAAAGTATACATTCCTCAAGATGGAGAAGTTTTGGCATTTTAAATGCTAAATGCTAAATGTTGAATTTTAGATTGAAAAAGTAGTTGTTAAGAGCTAGTTATTTTAGGCATTAGGCATTAGGCATTAGGTATTAGGTATTAGGAAAGTTTCTTAAGAACCAACGTCATTCAATAGAATTCAACAATTGTACAGCATTCTCATATTCATAATTAGTTTCTGAAGCAGTAATTACCTTCAAAGTTTTCTGCAAATTCTCGGTATCTTCTGTTTTTAAATAGATAAGCGCCATATACCACAATCCTTTGCTAGCATCTAAGGCATTACTTTCAGAAATTGTTTTAAATGTAGCGAGTGCTTTTGAATTCTTGTTTAACTTTTCTTGAGCGAATCCTTTGTAAATCAAAACATTCGTTTTACCAGTCGTAGCAGTATTTAAAAAGGAATCTGCAGCAGCAATACATTCAGCATACTGTTGGTTTTTATACAAAATTTCTATCTGTTCCTTGGTCGTGGCTGTATGTTCGTCTTGCACTAAAAATGAAGGCGTATCGTTCCAAGTCGCATACGTTGTATACAATTCTTTCAAATCTGGTTGCGCTGTAAATTGATATATGATGGTAATGAATATGGCAACAAAAGCTGCGGCAATTGGAAGCCAATACTTTTGTAAAGAGAATGTCTTCTTCTGCGGCGCAAATGCTGCATCAGCATGTTGTTCAATCTGCTCTTTAAAATTCAACACATCTTCTTCTTGATACCAATTTTTAACAGTATTGTAATGACTATTTGTATTTTTATGATGAAACCAATCGTCTTCACTGAGTGCTTGTTGCAACTCCATACTAAGCGTAACATATGCTTGTAACTCTGGATTTTCCGCTTGTTCCTGTTCAAAAGTAAGGAGTTCTTCTGCGGTCATTTCTCCATTCAAAAAACGTTCGGTCTTTAATTCCCAAATAAAATCTTCCATACTAGTCATTTTTTAGTTTTTTGAATCTTGGATCCGATTGTATCATTTTGAATAATTTGGTTTTACATCGAAATGTCTTTTGTCGCGCAGCATTTTCATTCGGAAATTTCAATCTTTTAGAAATCTCTGCGTACGAAACTTTGGCTAACGTCAATTTAATAATTGTCTTACACATTTCTTTTAGTGATTCAAGCTTCTCGGTATACAAATTCCATTGCAATTGCTCTATGTGAAAACTCGCTAAATCAAACGGTTCATCAACTAGAGCTTCTGAAGTCAATTTTGTTACACTATTTTGTGAAGATTGTTTGATCCATAAGTTTTTACAGACTGAAAATAAATAATTATCAAAAGAAGAAATCTGTATTTTTTCTTTTTTCAATAAGGTATATAAGACTAATAATCCTTGCTGAAAAATATCTCTAGCTTGCTCTTTCGTTCCGCTATTTTTTAACACATATGCTTCCACTCCAAAGTAATTTTTGGCATATAGCTGTTTTAAAAAATCGGATTCTCCTTGTAAAAATTTACGAATAATAACTTCGTTTTCAATCATTTAAAAAGATGTGATTATTTTTTTGATAAAAAAACCGTAACAAAGATGCTAAAAATACTCTACATGAGAAAACAGCGTCTAACATCCAACACGCAAAACCAAAGTTGGATACAATCTAAAATCAACCCATAATGAAAAAAACCATTTTTATGTTAGCAATCTTAGCTTTTTTTAGCTGTAGTACTGACGATGAACAAACCATTCAAGAAGAATCAAAAACGAATACAGAAATTTTAGTTGCGAAAGCAAATTACAGAAGCGATCAATGGGGAAGTATTAATGTATACGATCCTGTACATAGAGAAGCTGTAAAAATTTGGATGACCTATGGACACTATAATTTACTGCAAAGACAAGGAACTCAAGGTATGGAGATTTTAAAAGTTCCTAACAAACCTATATACGCTATTGATGCTGGACGAATGAATGTGAATATGCCAGATATTGGAAATCCATTACCTTTTGCAGGATGTAATTATTTTAATGATTTAATAAATAGTACTTCTCCTTGGGGATTGCAGTTGGCAGCAGGCGAAATTACTTTAGCGGAAGCTATTGTGCATGAACAAGTTTCGCAACAAGCAGAAGCAAATGACTCAGGAGAAGGAATCTCTTTTGTGATATGTTATGATGGAGTAGTTGTTGGATTTGTATGCGCTATTCCTGATGATGGCGGATTGGTGTCAAATCCTGGCGCTGTAGTAACAGAACCAGGAGAATTATCAGGTTCTTGGAGTCCTGTTGAGTAATTTATAAAATAAGCCCTAATTTCAAAGGGCTTTTTTATCTTTCTCCTAAACTAACCTAAACCCTTTTTATGATGAAAAAAATAGGATACCTCTTTTTAATACTGTGTTTCATAAGTTGTGAATCTGAACTGATTGAAACGACACCGATAAACGAGCAACAACAGCTTCAAAAAGCGTCAACTACTTCAACTACGGATAAAGGCGAAAATGTAGTCATTCGTTTTACAGATGGATTATCGGCAACGGAAAAAGATGCCATTAGAGCTGAGTATGGTGTAATTAGTTATGAAGCTTGTTCGTGTGGTGATAAAAATTTGGAATCATGGGATTTAGAAACTATTCATGAAGGCGCTACCATTGAAGAACGCGTTACTTCTATGGAGCAAGATCCAGAAATGGAAGGTGCCGATTTTGAATTTGATATTGCTATTTCAAGTCAAGTGCCAACAGGTGTTGTAGCTTCACAAATACACAACCAAAGTGTGCTTCAAAAAATAAAGACAGAAAAAGCCTCTGTGACTATTGGCGTACTAGATACGGGAATTGATCCTACGTATTTTGGATTTGAACAAGCGTTTTTGCACAACAGTTCTTTTGATGCAGAAACCTGTGGAAATGAACTTTTCGGTTGGAATTTTGTCGAAAATAATAATCTGCCTTTCGATGATAATGGACACGGAACCATCGTAAGTTATCTAGCATATCAACAACTTGAAAATACGGGAATCAATTTTGAAATAGTACCTGCAAAAGCCTTTAATGCAGAAGGAAAAGGTTCCTTATTTCAGGTCGGTTGTGGTTTAAGTTATCTCATCAATAAGAAAGTAAACATTATTAATATGAGTTTTGGTTGGACAGAAACTTCTTCAACCATTATTGAAAATTATATAAAAGAAGTTGAGCGCGATATTTTGATGGTAACTTCCGCAGGAAACACAGGACTTGACAATGATTTGGTAGCACATTTCCCATCTTCCTATACAACTGCAAATATTTTGGCAGTCACTGCTGTAAACAATGAAATACCGCCAAACCTTGAATCGCCGATTTCCAATTACGGTTTCGTATCGGTAGACATTGGAGTAAAAGGTATTGGACTTCCGTTTTATATAGAACCAGAAACAGCGCCCATTTCAATAACAGGTTCATCATATTCAAGCGCAAAAGCGGCTGGTTTTTCAGCTTTAAAGTATCAAGAAGGAATGTCGATGTCCGTTTTTTATCATAAAATATTACAAGACAAAATTCAATCTAGTGGCTTATATCAAATAAAATATGCTTCCTATTTAGATTTATAGTATTTTAGGATCTTCCATCAAAAGAAGATCTAGCAATGAGCATACACATATCTAGTAACAATATTGGTAAAACAACCTATTTAGTACTCGTTATTTGTATGCTTTTTTTTGTGTTTGATGGAAAAGCACAACAGGATGCGCAAAAAGTATACGATTCTGTGATGGAACTTTCGATCACCGGAAAAGAAAAAATAGAAATATTCAAATCAAAAATTCTTCATGAAAATTATACCGATAAAGAACTGCATGCAGATGTTTGCTATTTGGTTGTGAATGAATGTAATAAAGTTGATAAAGCCAGCGCAATTCCGTTCTTAAGAAAAGAAATGGCATTGCGAAAGAAATATGTAACATCTAATAAAGATTTAATTGCCAGGACTTATTACAATCTTGGGTATTTTAATTGGACTCAAGAAAAATATAACAAGATGTTTACCTATCAAGATAGTTTACTCTCCTATGTTTCTGTAAAAGACAGAAGATGCGGAAAAGCCTATAATATAATGGGATTAGTCTATAAAGCCAAAGGCGACTATCAGCGTTCGTTGGACTATTTTAAGCAAGCAGAAACTATTTTAAAAAAGGTAAACGAAAAAAGAAGTTTATTAAGTACGTATATCAATAAATTGACCTTATTTGTTGAGCAAAAATCAAGCATGACTTCCAAGGATTTTAAAGCTTTAGAACTGGAAGTGTTAAACCTAGCAAATGAAGTTGGGGCTAGTGCTAAACAGCGATTAAAAATTTTATTCAATCTAGGAGCTATTTTGTATACGAATCATCAAAATAAGACTTCTTTAAACTATTATAATCAGTCATTACCTATTGCAGAACAATTAGAAGATTCGTTACGAATTGCCCAAATTTATAGCAATACAGCGTTGATTCATGTGAGAAATGAAGAAACTGATGATGCACTTTTATTGAACGAGAAAGCACTTTTATTTGTTGGGAATGATGCAGATGAAAAAAGTATTATTTATGATAATTTAGGAGACTTGTATGTGAAATTAAAGCAATATGAAAAAGGTTTAAAGCATCACAATAAAGCGATTAATGAGTTATTATCTTTTGATTGGGAAACGAAAGAAAACCTTCCTGAATATGAAAAAGTTATAAATTCTCCCTCTCGAAAAGATATTTTAGGATATTTAATTGATAAACAGAATGCTTGGCTTAGTTTTTACGATTTCACAAATGATGAGAAATACTTGTTAGCTGCCGAAGAAACCATGCAGTTGATTGATAAAACGATTGATTATGTATACTTTGAAAGTAAAGAAAAACTATCGAAATTGTTCTGGCGAAAAAAAGGAGCAGCGCTCTATATAAACGCAGTGAAAATATGTTTTTTACTAAATAAACCCACAAAAGCATTTTACTATATTGAAAAGAATAAAGGAGTTTTACTGTTAGATAATATTTCTGCATTTAGTGCAAAACGAATTGCGAAATTGCCACAAGAAATTATTGAAAAAGAACAAGTATTGCATCAAAAAGTAAAAGCGTTGGAGCAAGAATTTGTATCAAATATAGTCTCAGATAGTTTGAAAACGCACTATTTTACGGCAAAAGAAGCCTATTATAAATATCTGAAAACTATAGAGAAAGACTATCCTGAATACCAAAGATATCGAACAAGTTTACCGATGCTTTCCTCAGAAAATGTGCAGAAGAGTTTGGTAGAAAACGAAGTCGTTGTTGCCTATATTTTAGGAGATGATCTTGGATATGTATTATTGATGGATCAAAAAACGGTAAAAATAGTTCCATTGGATGATCTTAGAAGCTTAAAGACTCGCATTACGGCATTTCAAAAACTATACGCCAAACCTTTTGAAACATCTCATGACGCAGTGAGTTTTCAGCAATTGGGAAATGGAATTTATCAAAAACTGTTGCCTTTTCAAAAGGATTCCAGTTATCTAAAAGCAACAAAAATTACGATAATCCCAGATGGATTTATCAATGCACTTCCGTTAGAAATATTACCAACAAACAGTATCGGAAATCTGCACGATTCGTATTTGATCCAAAAGAAAGAACTCAGTTATCGTTATTCATTCTCGCTAGATGCACAAAATAAGAAGCAGCTAGCAAGAGCAAGTTCAAAAAGTACTTCTTTTATGCTTACGGAATTCCAAGATGATGCACTAACGACACTCACGGAGCGTCCAACAGAATTTTTTGACAATGCAACACACATCAACAAAAATGCTACCAAGGCGAGTTTTTTAAAAGCGTATAATGAAGCTTCACAAGTCTATGTATCGTCTCATGCGGGAAATACAAATAATACGCCTTGGTTAGCCATGTTTGATGGAAAAGTGTATCCGAATGAACTTTATTTTTTAAACAATCCCAAAGAGTTGGTGGTGCTCAATGCGTGTAAATCTTCCACAGGAATATTTAAAGAAGGCGAAGGCGTTTTTAGTTTAACGAGAGCATTTTTAAATTCAGGAAGCAAAAGTGTGGTCGCTTCTTTGTGGAATGTAAACGAAAAAGCGGGTATGGAAATTTTCAATAGTTTTCGTGCGAATTTGAATAAATCTCAAACAAAATCAAAGGCGCTTCAAAATGCAAAAATTGCATATTTAGAAAAGTATAAAAATACCAGTCAAAGTTCTCCGTATTATTGGGGCGGAATTGTTTTAACAGGAAATACAGACATATTGCCAGCAGCCGTAAACTATTGGAAAATAATAGGAATGAGTCTTGCGGGAATTGCTATTTTTCTGCTGTATTTTAAGCTTAGAAAACGTAAGTATGAAGCTTAGAAAGACGTTTTGAGTTTATAATTTTGCCCAATCATATCTAAAAGCAAAGCATGTCCAAGAGCAAAGCAAGTCTAAAA
>NZ_CANLEA010000016.1 GCF_947489565.1 uncultured Kordia sp.
CTAATTTCTTTTGAAGTCAAAACGATTCGTGCCAATTATTAAAAGAAAACAACCAAAAAACAATTCGTGAATTCGTGGTGAAAATTTAATTAAATATTGAGATATTAGTATTAAGTATTGAGATACCTTCGAAGTACAATCTTTGAAAAAAACAAGCTAATTTCTTTTGAAACCAAAACAATTCGTGCCAATCATTAACAGGAAACTACCAAAAAACAATTCGTGAATTCGTGGTGAGACTTTGATTAGAACTGAGATGTTAGTATTGAGTATTGAGATGCCTTCGAAGTACAATCTTTGAAAAAAACAAGCTAATTTCTTTTGAAGTCAAAACGATTCGTGCCAATTATTAAAAGAAAACAACCAAAAAACAATTCGTGAATTCGTGGTGAAAATTTAATTAGAATTTAGATATTAGTATTAGGTATTGAGACACCTTCGAAGTACAATCTTAAAAAAAACAACCTAATTTCTTTTGAAACCAAAACGATTCGTGCCAATTATTAAAAGAAAACAACCAAAAAACAATTCGTGAATTCGTGGTGAAACTTCAATTAGAATTGAGATATTAGTATTAGGTATTGAGACACCTTCGAAGTACAATCTTAAAAAAACAACCTAATTTCTTTTGAAACCAAAACGATTCGTGCCAATCATTAACAGGAAACTACCAAAAAAACAATTCGTGAATTCGTGGTGAAACTTCAATTAGAATTGAGATATTAGTATTAAGTATTGAGACACCTTCAAAGTACAATCTTAAAAAAACAAGCTAATTTCTTTTGAAACCAAAACAATTCGTGCCAATTACTAAAAGAAAACTACAAAAAAACAATTCGTGAATTCGTGGTGAAAATTTAATTAGAATTGAGATATTAGTATTAGGTATTGAGACACCTTCAAAGTACAATCTTAAAAAAACAAGCTAATTTCTTTTGAAGTCAAAACGATTCGTGCCAATTATTAAAAGAAAACAACCAAAAAACAATTCGTGAATTCGTGGTGAGACTTTGATTAGAACTGAGATGTTAGTATTGAGTATTGAGATGCCTTCGAAATACACCATTTCCTTTCAACATATTTAAAAAGCTGATACACAATATCTAAATCGTTGTATATCAGCTTTTTCTATTCCAACTCTAGAATAAAAAACAATTTTAGCCTTCAGCCTACACTTCGAATTTTTCTATTTTTTAAGCAATTAAAAATAAAAAGTTATATTTGGTTACCCAATTTGGGTAACCAATTTAATTGTTCATAATTTCATTAGGATGAAAACCAAAATCATTTTCATAATTGGTGTTTCTGGTGTTGGAAAAAGTACCATAGCAAACTTATTATCCCAAGAATTGCAGGTTCCTTTTTTTGATGGAGACGATTTTCACCCTAAAAAGAACATTAAAAAAATGTCGGATGGGAAACCATTAAACGATGCTGATAGATATGATTGGCTTCAAAATTTGCACGATTTGGCTGTCAAACAAATAAAAGCAAAGAAGAGTTGTATTATTGTTTGTTCAGCATTAAAACAAGCCTACCGAGACATTCTAAATCATCAAATAGAACAGTATTCCGAATGGATTTTTCTACATGGTTCTTTCCTTCAAGTTAAGAAACGATTAGACAATAGAAAAAATCATTTTATGAGTTCTGAGCTTCTAAAATCACAATTTGACATTTTGGAAACACCTGCAAACGCCATCAAAATAAATGTAGAAAAATCTCCCGAACATATTGTGGAAATCATAAAAAGTCAGCTTAATAAAACATCTGAATTCGGTCTTTTCGGATTAGGCGTCATGGGAAAAAGTTTAAGTAGAAATTTAGCCAATAACGGTATAAAACTCTCATTATTTAACCGCAATGTTACTGGTAAAGAAGAAAATATAGCGCTCAATTTTAAAAATAAATTCCCTGAATTAGCTACGGCACTTCCTTTTGACGATATCGCTTCTTTTGTAAATTCCATACAAAAACCTAGAAAAATAATGTTGATGGTGAATGCTGGGAAAACCATCGATTTGGTCATCGACAACTTATTACCGTATTTATCTGAAGGAGACATTTTAATTGATGGTGGAAATTCTAACTACAACAAAACGAAAGAACGTCATAATTACTTGATGTCTAAAAACATCCATTTTATAGGTGCTGGAGTTTCTGGTGGCGAAGAAGGTGCTTTGCATGGACCTTCCATAATGCCTGGCGGAACTAAAGAAATCTATAAAAAAGTGCAGCCTTATTTAGAAAAAATAGCCGCAAAAGACAACAACAATCTACCGTGTTGTAGCTATGTAGGTCCTGAAGGTAGCGGACATTTCGTAAAAATGGTTCATAACGGAATTGAATACGCAGAAATGCAATTGCTTGCGGAAGTTTTTACTTTATTAAAAAAATTAGGGGAAAATCCAGATGAAATTGCTACAATTTTGGAATCATGGAAAGCAATAGAAAATAGTTATTTGCTTGAGATTACCATAGATATTTTAAGAAAAAAAGAAGGTAAAGACTGGTTGATTCATAAAATTATGGATAAAGCAGGAAACAAAGGAACTGGCAATTGGACTACCATTGCTACAGCACAATTAGGTGTTCCGAGTACAATGATCACTTCTTCCCTATTTGCACGCTACACCTCTTTCTTTAAAGAAGAAAGAATTGCTCTAAGTGCATATTTTGACACTTCCGATCTTTCATTAAACGCAAACAAAGAAGATATTTTAAAAGCATATCAGTTTGCAAGAATCATCAATCATTATCAAGGTTTCAAGTTGATCAAAGAAGCTTCAAATCGTTACAACTGGAATATCAATTTAAGTGAACTTGCAAGAATTTGGACAAACGGTTGCATCATCAGATCGGATTTGATGACGTCTTTAGTGACGACTTTTAAAACGGCTGATCATATATTACAGGCTCCAGAAATCATTGAAAAATTACAATCCTTAAAACCATCGATAAAGAAAGTTGTAGCCGCAGGAATTGTAAGTGAAGTAGCAATTCCAACCTTGACCGATGCAATTAGTTTTTTAAATAGTTTTTCAAAAGCAAATTCATCCGCAAATATAATTCAAGCACAACGAGATTATTTTGGAGCACATACCTATCAAAGAACAGATGATGCTTCTGGAAAATTTTATCATACGCATTGGAATGAAAATTAATCTATTAAAACAATAAACTATGGCAGTTTCTGATAACAAGAGTTCTTTTCTAAAGAAAATTATTAAGATCATTTTAGCGTTTGGACCTGGTATTTTTGCCATTGGTTATACAATTGGTACAGGCAGCGTAACTTCTATGATTGTAGCTGGCAGCAAGTTTAATATGCAATTGCTTTGGGTATTATTATTAAGTTGTTTATTCTCTGGAGTTTTAATGTTTGCGTATGGAAACTATGGTTTAATAACGGGTGATACAGCTTTGTATGGTTTTAAAAAGCATTTAAAGTACGGGAAAATATTAGCCATATTAATCATCATAGGAATTACTTTCGGACAATGGAATTCTTTGATGGGAATTTTAGGGATTTCATCCAACATTATTTATGAAATATTAGCGGTCAATTTTGAAAGTATCAGCGAACATAAATATACGTTTGTTTTAACAATCGCAATTGTAATTATAGCTGTTTTTTACTTACTCATGCTCATAGGAAAGTATTCGTTCTTTGAAAAAATCCTAATCATATTCGTAACGCTTATGGGATGCTCATTTATTTTTTCATTATGTTTTGTAAACCCACTTCCTAATGATGTTATAAAAGGATTAATTCCGTCAATACCTGATGTTCCTGGCGGAAAAATGTTAGTAGCTGCTTTTGTAGGAACTACTATGGCCGCCGCAACATTTCTATCAAGACCTTTATTTGTAAAGGGAAAAGGATGGACCGTCAAAAATTTGAAACAACAAAAAAGAGATTCAATAGTTGCTGCTATCTTAATATTTATCATTAGTGCTACTATTATGGCAGTTGCCGCTGGAGCACTTTTTTATGAAGGAAAAGAAGTCAATCATGTATTAGACATGGCAAACACGCTAGAACCTGTAGCTGGAAAATGGGCAGTAACCATTTTCTTTTTCGGTGCCTTAAGCGCAGGATTATCTTCTATTTTCCCTTGTCTTTTAATAGCGCCATTGTTATTAGCCGATTATCAATCTGGAAAATTAGACACCAATTCAAAACAATTTAGAATCGTAACTTTTATCGCTTGTTTAGTTGCTTTGATAGGTCCTGTTTTTGGCGGAAACCCTATTGAAATTCAAATTTTATCGCAAGTATTCAATGTATTTGTATTACCTGCTGTTATTCTTGGTATTATTCTATTGGTAAATAATAAAAAAATAATGAAAGATTATAAAACAAATATTTGGGTCAATCTTGGACTTTTTGCAGCTATGTTTTTCTCTTTAGTGATTTCCTTTAACGGAATTGTAGCATTGACAGAATATTTTTAAAAATTGATTCCTATGAAAATTAGTTTAATAGATAAAAACAAAAAAAAATCATTGCAGAATGATGTGATTTCCAAAATTCGAGACTTAGTAAATTCTAAGAATCTGGAAGAAGGAGACAAATTACCCTCAGAAAGAATCCTATCTGAAAAATTTGGCGTAAACAGAAATCAAATACGGGAAGCCATTCGCAAACTAGAATTTTACGGAGTCCTAAAATCTGTAGCACAAAGCGGAACGGTTTTAAACATTGGATTAATTGGTTTCAATGGAATTGTCAATGAAATTATTGAACTCGATGTTCCCTCATTCAACGAATTGGTAGAAACAAGAATAACCTTAGAGTTAAAAACAGTTTGCTTAGCAGCAGAAAGAAGAACTGAAGCTGACTTACAAAGTATTGAAGATGCTTTAAATTCCTTTAAGATGAAAATGATTGATGGTGGAAATCATTTAGAAGAGGATTTATTATTTCATTTAGCAATTGCAAAAGCTAGTAAAAACAACACATTGTTAACTTTGATGCTCTTAATTACACCTCCAATTCTCGCAGCTTATGACAGCGATGCTGTTTGTGAAGGCGACCAAGTATTATCAGAAATTAAAAAGCATGAAAATATTTATGTAGCCATCAAATCAAAAGATAGTGCTCTTGCACAAAAAATGATGGAAGACCATTTTTATAAATTATCAAAACATATCGTAAAAAAATAACACATTGAATATTTTTAAAAGATGAAAAACACAAAAATATCAGGTAAAAAAGTATTGATTACTGCAGGAGCTCAAGGCATCGGAGAATCCATCACAAAACACTTTATTGACAATGGTGCCCATGTTGCCATTCACTATTTTTCAAGTGCAGACACTGCAAATAAATTAGTTGATTATGCGCAAAGTAAAGGACAAAAAGGCATTGCCATTAGTGGCGACTTAACAAAAGAGACAGATGCCAATACGCTCGTTAAAAAAACGATTGATGCACTTGGCGGATTAGACATCCTAATCAACAATGCAGGTTCTTTAGTTGCACGCAAAATGATGAATGAAATAGAAACTGATTTTTGGCACAAAGTAATGGACATTAACATGACGTCTATGATGTTTGTTACTCGAGCAGCAAAACCTCATTTAGTAAAAAATGAAAATAGCAGCATTGTTAACTTGTCATCCCTTGCAGGTCGAAAAGGTGGACATGCAGGCTCTTTAGCATATGCTACAAGCAAAGGTGCTATCTTGACATTTACAAGAGCATTAGCTTCAGAATTAGGTCCAGATGGAGTTCGAGTAAATGCCGTAGCGCCAGGTCTTATTCTTGGCACTTCGTTTCACAATACACATACAACCAAAGAATCTGCCGCTAAAACAATAGCTGGCATTCCAATTCAAAGAGCAGGAAATGCAGACGATGTTGCCCGAGCAGTCTTATATTTAGCATCGGAATATGACGGATTTATTACAGGAGCTACGTTAGACATAAACGGAGGCGTATACAACATGTAATCTAGATCATAAACAGGAAGTTTTCATTTTTCAAAATAGATTCTATAAGAATACAACATTTTGAACGTTAACCATATATGAATAAAATACAACAAGCAACTTTTATTTGCATCATTGTTTTTTTTATTGCTTGTGAAAGTAATACGGAAACAATTGTGACTACGCCTACCGAAAAATTTCTATTTGAAGACGGATTTGAAACACAAAACAATTCGCTAACAGAACTTTTTCCTGCTGACAATTCTAGATGGACTCTAATACAGCAAACAGATCCTTCAAATGCTACGAATGAAATTTCAATTATCGACACAGAAGTTTCAGAAGGGCAAAATGCTATTCGTTTTCTTGCTTACGAATCCAACACATTGCTATCCAAAATTGATATTGAAAAAGGCGGACTCAATATAAGAGCTGGAGACAAACTACTCATCAGTGCCGACTTTTATATTAATGGAAATCAATCTATAGAAAACTTATTATTAATCGATTTAGAATGTTGCTCATGTTGGGATCCGACAGTAGGTAATAATTTAGGTTCTGAAAACCAATGTCCTGGTGTACGACTCATGATGTCTGGCGGAAATGATTTTCTTTCTATCGAAAGAGGGAAAATTTTAGGAACTACACTGCAACAAACAAGCGTTCCTTTCCCAAGAAATCAATGGGTTTCTGTACAATGGGAAATGACAATGTCTGCTACAGAATCTGGTGTAAATAAATTATTTATCAACGGAACAGAAGTTCTCAATGAATTTGGAATGAACATGCCGAATGCAAGCATTTTTAGAGAAATCTTTCAAAATCAAGGAATCGAGTTTACATTACAAGAACCTACTTTTTACGAACGTGTACAAATTGGCGTTACGGCAAATCCTACTGCAGAAACTGTAGAACTATTTGTAGACAATTTTTCAATTAGTGTCGAATAATATTTGCTCCTGCAAAGCCTTTTCTCAATTCAATTTTATCATTTCTCAATAGAATATTCAATTATGTTAAAATTCTCCTGTAATTATTTAAAGAAGAGGGTGTTTTTTTAGTGTTAATTATTACTTTTGCAGCTTCACACAACACATTTAAACAACTCAACTATAATGAATTCCCAAAAACAAGCAAAATCAGCTTTAATTTCGGTTTTTAGCAAAGACGGTTTAGCTCCTATCGTAGAAAAACTACATGCATTAAACATCACAATTTACTCCACAGGTGGAACAGAAAAATTTATCAAAGATCTTGGTATTCCTGTCGTTCCTGTAGAAGATGTAACTTCATATCCTTCTATTTTAGGCGGACGTGTAAAAACATTGCATCCAAAAGTATTTGGTGGAATCTTAAATCGTCAAAACAATGAAAGCGATATTGCTGAATTGGCAGAATATGAAATTCCACAAATCGACATTGTCATTGTAGATTTATATCCGTTTGAAAAAACCGTAGCTTCGGGTGCGAGTGAACAAGATATTATTGAAAAAATTGACATTGGAGGAATCTCTTTAATCAGAGCCGCTGCGAAAAACTTTGCAGATGTACTTTGCGTTTCTTCTGTAAACGATTATGCAAACTTCTTACACTTGTTAGAAACACAAGAAGGAACTTTTTCAATCGCAGACAGAAAAGCATTTGCTGCCAAAGCATTCAATGTATCTTCTCATTACGATACAGCAATTTTCAACTACTTCAATCAAGATAATACCATTGCTGCCTTGAAAGTGAGTGAAACGGAAGGTAAAGTATTGCGTTATGGAGAAAATCCACACCAACGCGGTTTCTTCTTTGGAAACTTTGACGAGATGTTTGAAAAGCTTCACGGGAAAGAATTAAGTTATAACAACTTACTAGATGTAGATGCGGCTGTCAACCTAATGAACGAGTTTGTAGGTGACGATCCAACATTTGCCATCTTAAAACATAACAACGCTTGCGGTTTTGCTACACGCGCTACAATTCATCAAGCATATGTAGATGCCTTAGCAGGTGATCCAGTTTCTGCTTTTGGTGGAATTTTAATTGCTAATACTGAAATTGACAAAGCAACGGCAGACGAAATTCACAAACTATTCTGTGAAGTAGTCATTGCTCCATCATACACAGAAGATGCTTTAAAAGCCTTAAAAGGAAAGAAAAACAGAATCATCTTAATTCAGAATGAAGTTGCTTTACCTGAAACACAAGTACGTACGTGCTTAAATGGTGTTTTAGTACAAGATAAAGATGCAAAAACGGATGTGGTAGCAGATTTAACATATCCAACAAACAATAAACCAACAGAAGCGCAGTTAGAAGATTTACTATTCGCTTCTAAATTATGCAAGCACACAAAATCGAACACAATTGTTTTGGTAAAAAACAAACAATTATGTGCAAGCGGAACAGGACAAACAAGTAGAGTTGATGCACTAAATCAATCGATTGTAAAAGCTAAAAGTTTTAAGTTTGATTTAGATGGAGCTGTCATGGCAAGTGATGCTTTTTTCCCGTTTCCAGACTGTGTAGAAATTGCAGATAATGCTGGAATCAAAGCGGTGATTCAACCCGGCGGATCAATAAAAGATCAATTAAGCATCGATTATTGCAATTCGGCTGATATTGCGATGGTATTTACAGGTACAAGACATTTTAAACATTAATTTTTTCGTACCTTTATAAGTCACTAAAAATGAATTATAAACGTACACAAATAGGAAGACATAACACATGGGATTTTTTGATTTCTTAACGGAGGAAATAGCGATAGATTTAGGAACTGCAAACACCTTAATTATTCACAATGACAAGGTCGTTGTTGATAGTCCATCTATTGTCGCCAGGGACAGGATTTCTAACAAAATTATTGCCGTCGGACAGGAAGCTGCTCGTATGCAAGGAAAAACCCATGAGAACATCAAAACCATTCGTCCATTGAAAGATGGAGTAATTGCTGATTTTGATGCTTCTGAAAAAATGATCAGTCTGTTCATAAAAAATATTCCAGCACTTAAAAAGAAATTATTTCCGCCATCATTGCGTATGGTAATTTGTATTCCATCAGGAATTACAGAAGTGGAAATGCGCGCCGTAAAAGAATCGGCAGAACGTGTAAATGGAAAAGAAGTTTATTTGATACACGAACCAATGGCAGCTGCCATTGGTATCGGTGTCGATATCATGCAACCAAAAGGAAACATGATTGTTGATATTGGTGGAGGAACTACTGAAATTGCCGTGATCGCTTTGGGCGGAATTGTCTGTGACAAATCTGTAAAAGTTGCCGGTGATGTGTTTACCAACGATATTGTATACTACATGCGTACGCAACACAACTTATATGTGGGAGAACGTACTGCAGAAAAAATTAAGATTCAAATTGGAGCTGCCACAGAAGATTTAGAAGTTCCGCCAGAAGAAATGTCGGTTCAAGGACGTGACTTGTTAACAGGAAAGCCAAAACAAGTACAAATCTCATATAGAGAAGTTGCCAAAGCTTTAGACAAATCTATTTTACGTATTGAAGATGCTGTGATGGAAACCTTATCACAAACGCCGCCAGAATTGGCAGCCGATATCTACAATACAGGAATTTATCTTGCTGGTGGAGGATCAATGCTTCGTGGATTGGACAAACGTTTGTCTCAAAAAACAGACTTACCAGTATATATTGCTGAAGATCCATTAAGAGCGGTAGTACGCGGAACAGGAATTACCCTGAAAAATCTAAACAAATTTAAAAGTGTATTAATAGGGAAGAAGAACTGAATAGCTCATGCAACATATAATTAACTTTCTAATCAAGAATAAAAACTTTATTCTATTTTTAGTGTTGCTGTCTATCTCTTTGCTCTTTACGATTCAATCACATTCTTATCACAAAAGTAAATTTATCAACTCTGCCAATTGGCTTACAGGAGGTATTTACGAACAAGCAAATGGTGTCTCGTCGTATTTTTCGTTGAAATCAGAAAATGAACGATTGGTGGAAGAAAACAGACAGCTCAAAAATATTCTGTACAACAAAAAAGATAGCATAAGCTCCATTCAATTTATTGATAGTACTTCTTATCCAACAGATTATTTGTTTCGTTCTGCAAAAATTACCAAAAACAGCTATTCAAGGCGAAACAATATTTTACTTATCAATAAAGGAAATCGCGATAGTATTGCAACCGACATGGGCGTTATGAATTCAAAAGGTGTTATTGGAATTGTAGATCGTGTTGGCGGAAGTCATGCTACAGTGATTAGTATTCTAAATTCCATCTCTAAAATTAATGCTACTATAAAGAACACAAATTATATTGGAAGTCTTACTTGGAATGGCGAAAATCCGAATATCGTACAGCTAGAAGATGTAGAAAAGTTAGCAACGTTTTCGGCAAATGACACTATTATCACTGGAGGAAATTCAACTTTATTTCCAAAAGGCATTCCTATTGGAATCATCAAAGATTTTCAACTGAATACCACTGAAAATCTATACAAGATAAACGTGCAATTATTTAATGATATGACGAGTTTAGAACATGTATACATCATTGAAAACTTGCACAGAGAAGAAATTGATAACTTATTAGCTCCTGAAAACTAGATGGGTCCAGTTATTTTTTGGAATAGTGTCCGATTTATAGTCGCTGTATTAGTGCAAGTATTGATATGCAATCATATCGATTTCTTGGGTTATATCAATCCGTTGGTATACATCTATTTCATCTTTCTATTTCCTTTAAATGCTAACAGAAGCGCCTTTTTAGTCATTGCCTTTTTATTAGGACTTACCGTTGATATGTTTTCCGATACTGGCGGCGCACATGCTGCTGCTTGCTTGATCATTGCCTATATTAGACCATTTGTATTGCGCTTTGCTTTTGGAATAAGTTACGAGCATCAATCGGTAAAACTAGAAAGTACTGCTTTTGGACAACGCATGGTGTATATTGTCATTTTGACCTTTATCCATCACTTTTTCTTTTTTCTATTAGAAATTTTTAACATTTCTTCTATCCTAATCATCCTAAGAAATACCGCATTCTTTAGTATCTTTACTATCCTAATCATCACACTATCAATAACTTTATTTAGTCGAAAAAATTCATGAGGAAACTTTTGTTATACCTTGTTGTTGTCTCTGTTGGACTTATTTACACAGGGCGTCTCTCCTATTTGCAATTATTTAATGAAGTAGAAGTCGCCACAAATTTTTTGAATGATAGTGCCATCAAAACAGAATATACGTATCCTGAACGCGGTTATGTGTATGACAGAAACGGGACATTGCTCGTTGCAAACCAACCTTCGTATGATGTGATGATTATTCCACGCGAAGTAAAAGCATTAGACACACTTGAATTCTGTAAATTTTTACGCATCACCAAAGACGATTTTTTAAAGCGTTTTAAAAAAGCTAAGAATTACTCTAGGCGCGTTCCATCTGTATTTGTAGCGCAAATGGCAAAAAAAGATTATGCTTTTCTTCAAGAAAAAATGCATCGTTATAAAGGATTCTATATTCAAAAACGTTCCATTCGTAACTATCAAGTCAGCAATGGTGCTAATGTATTAGGATTTATCAGCGAAGTAAATAATACCGATTTAAAAAAGAATCCGTATTACCAATCTGGAGAATTGATTGGTCGTACAGGTATTGAAAAGGTATATGAAAAGGAATTACGTGGTACTAAAGGTGTAAAACGAATTCAAAAAGACATTCACAACAAAATACTTGGTTCTTATAAAAATGGAAGTTTAGATACGCTTCCAGTAAACGGAAAAGACATTCAAATTACTATTGATGCCAAATTACAAGCATATGGTGAAAAGTTGATGGTAAATAAACGTGGTGGAATTGTCGCTATTGAACCAGCTTCAGGAGAAATATTAGCTTTAATTTCTGCACCGAGTTATGATCCTGATTTACTAGTAGGTCGCCAACGTTCAAAAAATTACAGTGCATTACATTACGACTCCATCAGCAAACCATTATATGACAGAGGATTATTAGCTTCATATCCTCCAGGATCACCATTTAAAACTTTAAATGCTTTGGTTGCCTTGCAAGAAGGTGTCATTACACCAACATATACTTATACTTGCCGCAATGGTTATATTTATGGAAGAAGTGGACGAAAAATGGGGTGTCACTGCGGAAGCGGAAGACGTAATGTAATTAATGGCGTTGCCAAATCTTGTAATGCTTATTTTGCAAATGCTTATCGTCAAACTATCAGCAAATACGATTCTCCCAAAGAAGGTATGAATGTGTGGAGCAGTCATATTAAAAGTTTTGGTTTGGGCGCCTATTTTGGAAATGACTTATCTACGGGTCGTCCAGGAAGAATTCCCACAGGCGATTATTACACCGACAGCTATTTTAAACATAACAAATGGCATGTTTTAAACACCATTTCAAATGCTATTGGACAAGGACAAGTAGAATTGACTCCAATTCAATTGGCAAACATGACAGCAGCTATTGCCAATAGAGGTCATTATTATACGCCACATATTATCAAGAAGATTGATAATGAACCTATTGATGATCCACATTTTACGGAGGCAAAACATACCACAATTGACAAGCAACATTTTGAACCTGTTATTCAAGGAATGCACGATGTATTTAGCATGAAAAAAGGAGGAACTGCCAGATGGTTGAATGTACCAGGTATAGAAATTTGTGGAAAAACGGGAACTGCAGAAAACTTCACTAAGATTGATGGAGAAAAAACACAGCTAACCGATCATTCTATTTTTGTGGCTTTTGCTCCTAAGGACAATCCGAAAATTGCTATTGCTGTATTTGTAGAAAACGGATATTATGGCGCACGTTGGGCAGGGAAAATTTCTAGTTTAATGATTGAACAGTATTTAAAAGGTGAAATTACCTTGAAAAATATGGAAAAGTTAGTGCTTGAGAAGAGTTTGGAAGATGAATATGCAAAGCCACTGAGTGGAGAACCATTTACAATTAATGAGTAGAGAAGTAAAATTTGTCAAAAAAATAGATTGGCTTTCCATACTGCTATATTTTTTATTGGTGGGTATTGGTTGGATCAATATTTATTCGGCTTCGGTAACCGAGAGTACTACTGGACTTTTGGATATGAACGAACTGTATGGAAAACAGTTGTTTTTTATAGGCACAAGTGTCATACTTATTATTCTTATACTTTCTATAGAAGCCAAGTTTTATGAACGATTTTCCAGTATTATTTATATTGTAGGATTGGTGAGTTTACTCTCTTTAATGGTACTTGGAAAAGAAATTAATGGTGCCAAGTCTTGGTATGCCATTGGTAGTTTTACGCTACAACCTTCCGAATTTGCGAAAGCTGCTACGGTACTCGCGCTGGCAAAGTTTCTGAGCGATATACAAACCAATATCAACAACTTTGAACATCAGTTGATTGCGTTTGCCATTATTCTCATTCCGCCCATGTTGATCATGTTACAACCTGATGCAGGAAGTGCTATGGTATATTTGGCATTCTTTTTTGTATTGTATCGTGAAGGCTTGCCTCCTATTTATTTATGGATTGGTTTTATACTGGTATTACTATTTGTCATTACGCTTAAATTAGGATATATATACACTATTATTGGAACCGCAGTCATAGGTTTGGCGTGTATTTTTATCTTCTTTAAGAAGAAATTGAAACAACAACGAAAGACAACGTTAGCACTTACGTCATTGATTGCTGCAATTGGATTTATTTTAGCGGTAAATTATATCTTTTACAATGTATTCCAACAACATCACCGCGATCGTTTTACGTTGGTTTTAGGACTTGAAAAAGATCCTGTGAAATTGGAAAAGATTCGAAAAACTTTTGGTTTCAATACCAATCAGTCAGAAATTGCCATTAGTTCCGGTGGTTTTAAAGGAAAAGGTTGGCTCAAAGGAACACGAACGAAAGGTGATTTTGTCCCTGAACAAGATACCGACTACATTTTTACAACCGTTGGTGAAGAATGGGGATTTATAGGAAGTTCGATAGTGATCTTTTTATTTGTGTTTTTGCTCTTGCGAATATTGACGCGAGCCGAACAGCAGAAAAATAAATTTAGTCGTGTATACGGTTATAGTGTCGCCGCCATTCTGTTTTTTCACTTTGCCATTAATATTGGAATGGTGATTGGATTATTTCCGACTGTTGGAATTCCGCTGCCTTTCTTTAGTTATGGCGGTTCGGGACTTTGGGGATTCACCATTTTACTCTTTATTTTTATCAAGCTTGACGCGAATCGTATTAACGAGTGGTAACTTCTTAACACATACTTTTCAAAAAATATACAAATGTTAAGTACGGATTTCCCGTATACAGTTCTGAAGGTGTTTTTGTACTTTTTAATCGTTTAACCAAAAATAAACTACCATGTTAAAAAGTATTTCAAATTTAGGAACTGTCTTAGACAAAAAAGAACAACGTCAAATCACAGGAAAAGGAATGATTCCAGTGAATCCGAGAGAATGTAGATTTTGCAGTGGCGAATGGCTGGAAGATTTTGGATTGTGCGCATTGCCAATTGGTTCACCTTGCGGCGGCTTTTGGTAAATCATTTGAAAAAAGAGCGAACTTAGGTTTGCTCTTTTCTTATTGAGATTTTAGTTTGATAATTCCCTTATCGGATATCAACATTAGGCAAAGCTTCTTTTAATTTTTGCAATTCTTCTTCTGGTATATCGTTTCCGCTTTCAATCAAAAGTTCATCTAAATGCTGCATTTTATACAAACTTTTGGGAATGGTTTCAAAATCATTATCCCATAAAATTAAGGTTCGTAAACTCTGTAAATCCTCAAAATTATCTGGCAAAGACGAAAGCTCATTTCCTCGCATATCAAAGAATCGTAAGTTCGTTAGTCTTACAAAATCGTCTGGTAAGGCAGTTATTTGATTATTTGATAAATTCAATCTAGTTAATTGCTGTAAACCTCCTATTTCATTAGAAACTTCTTGCAGCTCATTACTATCGAGACTTAACGCTTCCAACGTTGTCAAACAAGCAATTTCTACTGGAAACTCTTTAAACTTATTGCTATGTAAACGAAGTGTTTTTAGTTTTTTAAATTCACAAATAGAAGGATCTAAGCTAGAAAGATGATTGATGTTAAAAGATAATATTTCTAAGTTCTCTAATTTTTCAATCCCTTTTGGATATTCAATTAATTCTTTGAGTGCATACGATACTTGCGTCGTCTTTTTAATTTCTTCTGGAGTATAATCTAAAAAAATAATTCGTTTTCTCTTTAAAATTGCAGCTTCCAAACGCTTTGACCAATTGCCACCATATTTTTTTGCAATATATTGTGTTGCATAACTATTGTAGGCTTCTACAATCTTTGGACGTCTTCCTGGTTGGCAACCACAATTCACGCTGAGATAGGTAAAATCAAACTTCGCAGTTAAATCATCAAAAAACGCGCCTTCTCTCCCACAATTTCCATTCGTGCCCCATGTTAAATACAGACCTGCCTTTTCTTCATAATGCATTTCAGCCAACTCAAAAGTACGTCTTTGTATCAATTCAATGTCTGCTGCTTCTTTTAATTTATCTACATGATTAATTATTTTTTGAAGCGAATTAAAAGACACACCAACACGATTTTCTAATAACTTCATCTCTCTTGCAGGTGTAAAATCAGTGTATTCTTTCTTATAAATAGCTTCTATATTTTGTGCGCAGACCATATTCAAGAAAAAAAGAAAAATAAGTGTGATTTTAGGTAGTTTCATACGTTTACAATCAATCATTATCAAAGCTAACCAATTCATTTATAATATAAAAAGGAGATTGAGTAAATAGCCCTCTTTCATGAGCAAACTAGACTATTACACCATAAAAAGCTTTCTATTTTATAAATTTAAACAACTACATTTCTTAAAAAGCTTTGTTCTTGTAATAAACCTCAGAAATACTTTCTATCTTTAGTGAGTCTTAAGCAATTTTTAATTTCCCCTACCAAAATTAAAAACAACTGAATGGAACATATTATACTTTCTTTACTAACTAATAATAGTTATTTGGATGTTAATCGTGAGTTATTGAACTTGCAATTATTATCACATCCTGATTACCCAAGTTTAAAAGCAATTACCGATACGCTAGATTATTTCGAGATTGAGAATTTGGCCGCAACGGTACCAAAAGAAGCCTTAGATCAAATGCCCAACTGCTTTTTAGCTTTGGTCAGTGGAGAAAAAGGCGATGAAGTCGTTTTGGTAGAAAAGAAACGCAATCTTGTTCAAATTATAAATGCAGACGAAAAGAAAGAGAAATTAACTGAAGAAACCTTTGCTGAACGTTGGACAGGAACTATTGTCGCTGTTGAAGAACAAGAAAAAACTAGCAGTGTACAATCTATTCAGCAAGCACTTCCCTACTTTATTGTGGCGGCAGTTGCCTCTGCAAATGTGATTTTAAATTTTAGTTTTCCATATTTATTATATACCGCTTTGACTTTGATTGGTTTATACATTAGTATTTTAATCACTCGAGAAGATTTAGGAATTAAAAGTAAAGCAGTTGCCAAGGTTTGTGGTGCTATTTCTAAAAATAGTACTTGTGGTGAAGTCATTAATACAAAAGGAAATAAAATCTTTGGAATCATTTCATTGAGCGATGCTTCTTTTGTGTTTTTTGCAGGATTATTTCTCATTTTATCTTCTATTGGATTTCACGAAGGCACATTATTAATGCTTTCTTTAGCAGGAATTCCCGTTATTATTTATGCTTTATTTAGACAAGGAGTTGTACTAAAACAATGGTGTGCTTTGTGTTTATTGATCGCTGGAATTGTACTGTTGCAAACTGCTTTATTGTTGGTTACTTATAACTATTCTTGGTATCTATTTACACCTTATATTGTAAAGTTGATTAGTATTTTTGCATTGGTTTATATTGCTTGGGATTATGGAAAATCGTATTGGGAAAGTCATGAAAAGTTAGCCACAACTGAAACTGACTTTTTAAAGTTTAAGCGAAATCCGGAGTTGTTTAAAACTATGCTTCAAGAGCAGAGTGTTCTTAATCCGAATGTAATTTCTAAGGAATTACGTGTCGTATTTGGCAATCCAAATGGCGCGATTAAATTACAAGGTGTTACCAATCCACTATGCGGTTATTGTACAGCTGCTTTTGAATCTTATGATAAATTGGTCAGTACGTATGGAAATGATATTCAGTTAGAATTTATTTTCAATGTTCCGCCTGATGAAAAGCACAAAAGTACACAGATTGCTTCCCGATTGGTTGATTTGTATACACAAGATCCTGCAAAATCCTATGCTGCCTTAAAAGAATGGTTTGCCAATAGAAATGTAGAAACTTGGCAGGAAAAATTTGGTATTTCTGAGAATGCAATGGCAGTTGAAGTCTTAGATACGCACAGAGAATGGTGCAATATTAATGATATACATTATACGCCAGCCAGTATTTTGAATGACCAATTCTTCCCAAAAACATACGAGATAAAGGATTTACCATTGTTTATTCAAGATATGATTTTGGAAACGCAGCAGGAATCTTAATTAGCTTCTGTACGATATAGAAAGCCTTTATTAAAATAAAATACTATCAAATCGAGCATTATTGAAAATCCCTAGCAACACTAACGAAATTGAATAATGCTCGATTTGACAACAGAAATTTGAATATAATTGTTTACTCAAACAACATTTCAAAAACGAGATAGTGTTTGATACCAAATGCTTTTCCCCAGTTTTCAATATCTTTTCCGCTACTTTCTACCGCACACCAATACTTATTTCCGTTTTTTTCATACGGTAACATATAAGCGAGTAGGTAAAACTTTTCTCCATATTTAATTTCACTTCCTAAAGTTTTAGCTACATTTCGCAAACTATAGTCATCGGATGCTATGGCATTAAACTTTCGCATCATTGAAAACCTTGGAAACTTAAAATTCATTTTGAGTTTGTTATCAGTCGTGAGTTTTGAAATAATGGTAAGCTTGAAAACAGAATCATTTACTTTTTTAAGTTGATCAAATGGCGCTTCTTTACTATCTACAATAACACTTTCTCTTTTCAGCTTTCCATCCCAAATCTCTTTTACGGTGAATTTATATGTCTTACTTGCTAATTCTTTTCCTGTAAAATTTAGCTTTAAATATTCAATCCCTTCAAAATTTAAAATATCTCTAATTTCAGAGCTTTGAATAGTATCATCTGAAGTAAGTTGTATTAGACTTTTTGGTTGTGATTGGGAATACGATATAGCAGAAAACAAAGCATATAATGTCGTTAAAAAAAGTGATTTCATCTCGTTGGTATTTTAGGAGTTCGTAGCTTTAACTCCAAACTTACCCTTATTTTTCCAACGAGAATCTACCAATGAGTTGATTGTATTTCTCAATTCGTAAAGTAGCTTTTTGAGTGAGTGAAAACCTTGTAAACACTAGACTTTGAGAAGCCTAAAATTTTATCAAGATGTTTTGTCTACTTTATCAAGATAAAATATTTTTTTGTCTTGATGTTTTTGAAGTGTTGTCTAGATAATTTGTTTGTGCCTTAAAATTCCAAGTTTGTTTGATCATTTATAGTAAAACCAATTTCTTTAAATTTCATTCGAAGTGCATCAGTATTTGTCAATTCTTTTTTGGGAATAAAAAATAAATCGTCTGTAGATATTTTTAAAAAGAAATAATCTTTTGTTTCATCAATTTTTTTAATCTCTGAAGTCTTTATTTTCCCTTCTCCAATGGTGTTTTTGATGATAATTGAATCAGCAGATATTTCCATGTGTTCTGTTTGACCAAAACGTTTTGAATGTGTATTCCTCACATGTTTTTGATAATGCTTTTTATAACGCCAATTAAAGTATTTTGGATAGTATAATACTGTTATAAGGGTTACTAATCCTGCACTTATAGACATAGAACTTTCTTGCTTCATCAAAAAATAAAAAGAAATCACAGCAAACGTAATTGTCAACAATATCCACCCTTTTTTTCTCTTCTTTTTGATGATCTCTGATTTTGAAAAGATAAACAGATACAAAGCAACAAAGTCGTGTTCGTGTATTTTATAGGTAATGGTCATTTTTAATTCAATTACTCAATTGGGATTAGTTTCTAAAACTCCACTGTTTATAAGTTGTCATTGCTTCTAACTTGTTTTCTTTAGCATCATCTAATGCAGGAAAGAAGTCAATTCCTGTGCGTTTTTCTAGTTCGTCTACTGAGACTACAAATTCATATAAAGGTTTGTTTGAAGCTTCGTGCGGCACTAGAAATGCTATGATTTTTGTATTTCCACCTGCATTATCTAACAAAATCTTATAAAAGTACTTTGGCACTGCCACATCTTCGCTTCCAATGGTTTTGAGATTGTTTTCTAAAATTCCACCTGTTACGACATACACACCATCATATTTTTTTGCCCAATAGCGAACTTTTTGTTCCAATCGGTTCCAAACACCTGCGTTAAATTGATGTTCTTGTGGTGAAATATTACTGGTTAAAAAGGTTTCCGTAAAAGCCGCTTTGCTATATTTTCTATCGGCTGCAGGACACAAATGCCCACGATCATAGCCTGATTTCTTGTAGTTTCTCCAATGTGCAGATTCCGTTTTTACAGCATTGTCTTGCTCAAAATACGGACGTTTGAAGTCCGTGTATACAATTTGATTCTTTTTCAATTCGTATGCAACCCATTCTGCCTGTTCAAAATCTTCATCATACGATAGCGAATATCCTTCATGATGTACTATTTGTCCTGTGGTTGAACTTGGTAGATAGTACTTATTTGTTAATGATTTTGGCTTACTATCTGTAGTCTGCTTTTTAGTACCGTGTACCTCAACATTTGGATTGTAAGAGGTTCCTTTTAGATCATCTCCATACTTTTCATAAATGGTTACTGCAGCTCCAATTAGCAATACTAAAATAAGATATACTTTATTTCTTTTCAATGGTTAGTTTTTTGTATTTTGTTTATGTGTTTATGTGTTTATGTGTTTATGTGTTTATGTGTTTATGTGTTTATGTGTTTATGTGTTTATGTGAAATTAATTCTTCACATCTAAAGCATCGCGCAAAGCATTTCCGACTAACATAAACGCCATTACTAAACTCATAATGGCAATTCCTGGAATGATCGCTAAGTATGGTTTTCCTAAGATGATATAACTGTAATGATCTTTAATCATTGCGCCCCAACTTGGCATTGGTGGTTGTGCTCCAATTCCTAAAAAGCTCAATCCGCTTTCTATTAAAATAGCTGCTGCAAAGTTGGCTGCCGATATTACAATTACTGGCGCCATAATGTTTGGCAATATATGTTTTACAATGATTCTGAAGTCATGATATCCCAACGCACGTGCCGCCGTTACATATTGCATGCGTTTGACACTGAGTACTTGTCCACGCACAATTCTAGCAACTTCTACCCACATCGTCAATCCTACGGCTACAAATACTTGCCAAAAGCCTTTTCCTAGCGTAAGCGTGATTGCGATTACTAAAAGTAAGGTAGGAATGGACCATGTTACATTGATAATCCACATGATAATGGCATCTGTTCTTCCTTCAAAATATCCTGCCAATGCGCCTAGCGTAATTCCTATAAGTAACGAAATAAATACCGCTACAAATCCTATGGTAAATGAAATTCGCATCCCAACCAACATTCTACTCAATACATCTCTACCATATTTATCGGTTCCTAAACGAAAGGTTTTTTGTTGTATAAATTGCGCAGGCACTTCGCTTGCTTGTGTTATTGTTGGAAACGAGTTTAAGGGAATTTCTTTTTCAATTCCCGTAATGGCTTCATCTGTATATTCTGTAATGAACAGTTTGTTGTTCGCTGTTCTATAATTCGTAATTGGAATTTCGGTTGCGGCATTTTCTTTCCCAAAGAAAAGGGTATTGATAAAACTTTCTTCTTTTTTTTCTGCGGAAGGAATCGTCAGCATTTGCACAGAAAATCCTGGCTTTTTTGAATGAATCGACAAATGCATTTGGTTTGCATTCTTCGTATCATCTGGTGTAAAGACATAAGCAAACACCACAATAAAAGCACAGAGTACAATAAAGCTAAAACTCAAAACGCCCCAAAAATTCTTTTTGAATTTCTGGAGCGCTAATTTTGTTAGTGAATTTGAGTTTTGACTCATTTATTTCTTTTATGTTAGCCTTTTACAACGGCTCTTTTCTTCTTTTTTATGTTGTTGATTTGAATGTCACCTAATACATTGATGGCTTCTTCTACATATACATCTTTCGCTAAATCTTCATGCCAAGCTTGTCTTTTTCCTTGTAAAGTAGAATCTTTTTTCATTAATAATTCTTCATAAGGCAATGACGTAAATACTAAACTTGTGTCATAATCAGAGATTGCTTTGAAACGTTTTGCATATTCTTCATCAGCATCTGCTTCTTTTTTGTATTCAACATAGTTTAGCGGATATTCATTATCATCACGACGTTTCTTAATCCACTTTGCATTTTCTTCAATCAACTTCAATTGCGCATTGTTTGCCATACGCTCTTTACTTTTGCTGATTGTTTTTTCATAGTCAATATATCCATCCCAAAGATCGTAAGAAGCTGGATCAATTTGATCCCAAGGTAATGGATTTTCTTGATCTTTTTCTCCTACATCAATAAAACTATATTTATCAACCACAACTACATCACTTTTTACACCTTCCAATTGTGTCGATCCACCATTGATTCTGTAAAACTTTTGTGTTGTTAGTTTTAATGCACCTATATTTCTGTCGCCACCGTGAACAAATCTGTTTAAGTCTACAATATTTTGAACTGTTCCTTTTCCGTACGTTTGCTTACTTCCAATTACAATAGCTCTTTTATAATCTTGTAAAGCCGCTGCTAAAATTTCTGAAGCAGATGCCGAAAGTTCATTTACTAAGATTACCAAAGGTCCATCCCATTGAATACGACTGTCTTCATCTTTTAGCACTTCTCTTCCATCTACCGAACTTTTTACCTGAACAATTGGTCCGTCTTTGATAAAGAATCCTGCCATATCTACTACAGTTTTTAAAGATCCACCACCATTATTTCTAAGATCTAATACCAAGCCTTCCATGCCTTGATCTTTTAAACGCTCAATTTCTTTTTTCACGTCACTTGCAGCATTACGCTTGTTATAATCTTCAAAATTTACATAGAACTTAGGCAAGTTGATAATTCCGAACGTACGTTGTCCTTTTTTAACAACAGCCGATTTTGCATAGGTTTCTTCAATCTCTACTAAATCTCTTTTGATCGTAATGATATCAATAGAACCATCTACTTTTTTCATTGTCAAGGTTACTTTTGTCCCTTTTGGTCCTTTGATCAATTTTACAGCATCATCCAAACGCATTCCTACAATGTCAACTGGCTCTTCTCCTTCTTGTGCTACTTTTAAAATAACATCTCCTGCTTCTATTTTTTTGCTTCTCCAAGCTGGTCCACCTGAAATTACTTCAAATATTTTAGCACCTTCAGTACGTTTTTGTAAACGTGCTCCAATTCCTTCTAAGGTTCCAGACATGTTCATATCAAAACGATCTTTGTCTTGTGGTGCTAAGTAAGAAGTGTGCGGGTCAAATTCTTCTACAATTGCATTGACATAGATACTGAACCAATCTTTACGTTCTAAATCGTCCATTAAGTCAAAAAACTCAACATATGTTTTCGATGTAGATTCGCGCGCTTCTTTTTCTAACTCAACATCTCCTTTGATTGCATAAGCAGCATCGTCTTTCTTTTTATTCTTCTCAACTTCAAGTTTGATATCATAGTTTGCGAGCGTAGAAAATTTTAATTCTTTTCTCCAACGTTCTTTCAATGTAGAAATATCTTTGGCAAACGTTAGTTTTTCATAATCTCTATCGATGGTTTCATTCTTGGTGAAATCAAATGGATTTTTTAATAATTCTTCTTGAAACTTTTTTGATTCATTCATTCGCTTCATCAAACGTTCGTATACCAAACTAAAGAATTCTACACCTGGCTCTCTGATTTCGTCATCAATTTTGTTTTTATACGCACTAAACTCTTCAAGGTCTGATGCTAAGAAATAACGCTTCATCGGATCAATTGCATCGATAAAGTCGTTGTATACATTCTCAGAAAAGTCATCATTAATATCTTGAGGATCAAAGTGCCATCTACTTAACACATAGGAAATTAAATCTACCAATGTTTTATCTTGTCCTGGATCGTCAAAAGATTTTTTTGCAAAACCACAAGACACCATTGCAAAGACCAATAGTGCTACTAAATATATTCTGTTCCTTCTCATAAAAGCTCTAATTTTCACAGATTTAAATTTTTTCATTTTCATAATTCAGTATAAAATTGGGGTTCAATTTCTTCATAAAAGAAGTCCTTATACTGATAACATTAATTTTCTACTAAAATAAAGAAAAAATTATGCCGTTTTTTAACAATGTTACTAATTTTTTGTTAAAGACAAAACCATATGCAATTAAACGGTAAATTGTGTACTTTAGCAACTTAAAATGAAGTACTTTTTTTATGGATGAAAAACCTTTGATTTTAGTAACCAACGATGATGGTATTACAGCGCCTGGATTGCGCGCATTGATTGACGTCATGAACGAATTGGGAGATGTTATTGTTGTTGCTCCAGACAGTCCACAAAGTGGAATGGGACATGCAATTACTGTAAATTCTACAATTTATTGCAATGCCATTACTATTGATGATGGTCCGCAAATTGAATATTCAAGCTCGGGAACACCTGTAGATTGTGTAAAACTTGCCGTGAATGAAATTTTGAATAAGAAGCCAGATATCTGTGTTTCTGGAATTAATCACGGATCAAATGCTTCTATTAATGTAATTTATTCAGGTACCATGAGTGCTGCGGTGGAAGCTGGTGTGGAAGGAATTCCTGCCATTGGCTTTTCTTTGTTAGATTATGATTGGGAAGCTAATTTTGACGCGACTAAAGAGTATGTAAAGAAGATTACACAAAAAGTATTGAACAACGGATTGCCAGAAGGTGTTGTACTTAATGTGAATTTCCCGAAGTTGAAAGCTAAAGAAATTAAAGGAATTCGTATTTGCAGACAAGCCAAAGCACGTTGGAAAGAAGATTTTGACAAACGTACCAATCCGCATGGAAAGCAATATTATTGGCTTTCAGGCAGTTTTATCAATCAAGATAAAGGAGAAGATACAGACGAATGGGCTTTAGCAAATGGCTATGTTTCTATAGTTCCTGTTCAGTTTGATTTAACGGCACATCACGCGATACAAAAACTTAATAGCTTAGAATTCAATGAAAAATAATAATAAAAAGGTTATTGTAGGTGCCCTTGTTGGACTTTGCACTACGATCGTAGGGACATTTTTATATTTGATATTTGTTTCATATCAACGAAATGCTTCTTTGGGCGCCGTTTGGGATTTTGCTATGAATGGAAGTGAGATTAGTTCTGTAGTTGTTTTTGGAACTGCGTTGAATTTTGCTGCCTTTTTTGGTTTCTTACGATACAATAAAGAATCACACGCAAAAGGTGTATTGATTATTACTATTGTCACTGGAATTGCAGTATTGATCCATAAATTACTCGCATAAACACACCCATGAAGTACTATATTGTTGCAGGAGAAGCGTCTGGAGATTTACATGGTTCTAATTTAATGAAAGCTATTGTAAAGGAAGATCCTACCGCCGATATTCGGTTTTGGGGCGGCGATTTGATGCAAGAAGTTGGCGGTACTTTGGTGATGCATTATAAAGAACGTGCCTTTATGGGATTCATTGAAATTATTATGAATCTGCGTAAAATTTTGGGTATGATTTCTTTTTGCAAGAAAGATATTGCGGAGTTTCAACCTGATGTGGTCATTTTTATTGATAATTCAGGATTTAATCTTCGTGTGGCAAAATGGGCAAAAGCAGCAGGTTTTAGAACCAATTATTATATTTCTCCTCAAGTTTGGGCAAGTAGAGCTAGTAGAGTTCAAAAGATTAAGCGCGATGTTGATGCCATGTACGTGATTCTTCCTTTTGAGAAAGATTTTTATAAAAAGTATGACTACGATGTGCATTTTGTTGGTCATCCGTTGCTAGACGCGATTGCCGATAGAAAACCTGTAGATGATACACAATTTAAAAAAGCACACGGACTTGACGAAAGACCTATTATTGCTTTGTTGCCAGGAAGTAGAAAGCAAGAAATCACCAAAATGCTTTCCGTGATGCTCTCGGTTGTGAATGATTTTCCAGCATATCAATTTGTGATTGCAGGCGCGCCGAGTCAGGAAAAATCATTTTACGATCAATTTATCAGTGATAAAAATGTTCAGTTTATCAGTAACAAAACCTATGATATATTGAGTGTTGCTACAGCTGCATTGGTGACTTCTGGAACGGCTACTTTAGAAACTGCTTTGTACAAAATACCGCAAGTGGTTTGTTATAAAGCCAATAATATTTCGTATCAAATCGCAAAACGTATTATCACCTTAGAGTATATTTCGTTGGTCAATTTAATTATGGATCGAGAAGTTGTGAAAGAATTGATACAGCATGACTTCACTACGAAAAATCTTAAAAAAGAATTGACGCGTATTTTAGACGATAACGAACGCACACAATTGTTTGAAGATTATTACGATTTAGAACAAAAATTAGGCGGAAAAGGCGCTAGTAGAAATGCTGCAAAATTGATTTGTGGCGCTATTGAGAAGTAGTATTTAAATTTTACCTAAAACTAATTTGAATCCCAATAGATTCAAACCATGAATTAGCAAAGCCATAATAGTAATGCGTGAAATCGTTCTTTGCTATTGATTTAGTAAAAGTTAATATTTACTCGAGACTCGAAAATCATCCACAAAGTTCCTACGATACTAATTAAAATTCCCAAAACACCCGTAACTATCATCAGCTTCCCTATTAATACTAGTATTCGGTTTATTTCATTTGATTTGCCTTTATTTTCATTAAATGCTGTTCTGGAATTACTTTTACCCAAAGATGTAAATCCATATTTAATTGCCTTGAAAAGTTCACTAAAAAAATCTCCATATTCAATTTCTTTTTCTGCTTGGTAGTCGTCTCGAATAAATGAAAACGAACTTTTGAAGTATTCAATTAATTGTCTATGTCTAATTAATAAAATTCCGGTCAATATGGTTATCCCAAAACCTATGATTGCTATAAAAAGTTTGATAATCGCTAATATTCCCATTCAGTTTTATTTTTTGTTAATGTATATAACAGAAAATTCTGTTATTTCCACTTTCGCCAAACCTATGTTATTCATATAAGTTTCGTAAAAAATTAAAGCTAAGGCTATTTTATTTAATGTCAAAAAGTAATGTAAGTTTTTACATCAAATTAGAGTTTCATTGCGTTTACAACTTATCGAATTTATACGGATGCCTTTTATTTTTTTAAATCCCTTTCATATTCTAAATACTTAGATTTTGTTATTTTAGCAAAAAAGCTCCTTATATGATTCGTAAACTACTGTTACTTTCCCTTGCTATTTTTGTAGTTTCTTGTGGTTCTTCTAAAAAAGCATCTTCCTCAAGAACAAAATCGACCAGAGTCGTAAATAAAACTACCAAAACACGAAATACTTCTAAGACTACCCAAAAAACTTCTGGCACGAAAGCTTCTACCAAAGCAACTGCTATTGTAAAAACAGCCATGAAGTACAAAGGAACACGGTATAAGTTTGGTGGAACAACACGCAAAGGAATGGATTGTTCTGGATTGACATATATTGCTTTTGGAGCACATGAAGTAAAGTTACCAAGAGTTTCCTACCAACAAGCTACCAAAGGAAAACGCATTAAATTAAGTACAGTAAAAAAAGGAGATTTACTGTTTTTCCAGACGAATAAGAATCGAAAACGCATCAATCATGTTGGTTTAGTCGTTTCTCACAAAAGTGGCGTTATTAAGTTTATACATTCTACCAGTTCTAAAGGCGTATTGATTTCTTCCTTGGATGAACGTTATTGGAAAAATGCGTTTACTGAGGCGAGAAGGGTTCTTTAGGTTTTGGGTGTTTGGTGTTTGGTCTTTGGTGTTTGGTGTTTGGTGTTAGAAACTACCTTTTTCAGAGTACTAAACTTATAGACCATTAAACTTTTAAACTCCGTTTTTTGTTAATTTGTTTTTTTGTGGATTTGTTAATTTGTTTGCTTCGCTTTTATTTGTTAGACTTTTAAAAACTGTATTTTTTCGAAGTACTTCTCGATACAACGAATCATAGATTCGCCACTCGAAGTGACGTTTGGCACACGAAACGATAAACTTATAAACTCCGTTTTTTGTTAATTTGTTTTTTTGTTTGTTAGATTTTTAGAAACTGTATTTTTTCGAAGTACTTCTCGATACAACGAATCATAGATTCGCCACTCGAAGTGACGTTTGGCATACAAAACGATAAACTCCTAAACATATAAACTAATAAGCTCCGTTTTTGTGGATTTACTAATTTGTTTGTTTTACTATTAGAAACCTAGTTCACTATAATTTTCTTCGTGAATTGCGTTGTATCTGAGTTTAATTTCAAGAAATAAATACCACTTTTTAAGCTCGAAATATTCAATTCTATTTGTTCACCTTCTGTGCTCTTGTTTAGTGTTTGTTTTCCGTGAATGTCTACTAATTGAAGATTCATCACTTCACTTTGATCAAGTTTTATATATAAAATGTCCGTTACTGGATTTGGATATATCTTTATTTGAGTTTCCAACAGTTCGTTCACCGAAAGTGGTTCTATAAATTCTGTTAGAAAGTTGTTTGTAATCACAGGTGCATTAAAGTCAAAATAAATGCCAGCTTGTGCCGGAATGATATCTCCAATAGCATAACCCGCTTTTGGTTTTATTTTAAAATGTACAAAACCATTGCTTCCTTCAGCATCAAACATTTCTGCTGGCAGATTGATATCGTCAAAATTCCAAATCAATTCGTCATTAGTACGTCGCACTTGATATGCATGACTCGAAGCGATCATTTGAAAGGTAGTTTCATCTACTTGCGTATTGAGTGTTTCTTCTATACGAACATTGATGGCTTCTGCCGTTCCTAAATTTTGGAATCGGATGGTATAATAGAGATAATCTTCCGAAGTAAAATCTGGATGAATTATTTCTGGTCCGCGCGATTCAATGATATCATTTGGATCCCAAGAACCCACTACGGTTTCTGTTAATGAAGACATATTATTTGTCAATACAATATCATTCATATCTGTTGTATACGTAGCGGTATTCGTTACCAATTCGCCCAAAGGCACACTTGCAGGACATAATAATTCAAAAGTAATACTTTCATCTTCAAAAGCTTCTAAATTCACAAAATCGACCATAAAACCTGTAGCCGTGCTTGTAACTATGTAATTCGGATTGATGCCTGTAACACCATTAAATACTAACTGATCGTCAATAACCACTTCAATAGTTCCTGATGCAATTGCTGATGCAGATCTATTTCTGAGAAATACTCTATTGGTATGCGTAAATCCAGGACGCGGCGGCGATGCATCATTAACTAAAGAAACGGCTAGGTCTTCACACGGTTGCTGTACTGTAATTGGAAAATCGACAATAACTACTTCTCCAGCGGCTACACTTATGTCATTTATATTAGTCGTCGTTATGTTGTAACAATTTATATAATCATCCCATAAGCTAAAAGTCAAGTCATACGTATTAGAAGCATTATAACTATAAATATTCAAATTTGAATTCCCCACTCTTGTTTCTATAGTTCCATTTATATTGGCTTCATACGTAACATATCCAGACGAAAAAAATGATTCTCCATCGTCATAAGTGGCGTTGTTATTATCATCCAAAAAACTTCTTACATTGATACTTCCAAATTGACCTACATCAACACATGAAACCACAAAAAGCCACCGCACTAGTCCGTCTGAATTACATGAAACCGCTCCATTAGACGACGCTTGAATTGTAACTTCATTAGCTGTAGATTCAAATGTCAACCCACTAAGATCGCCATTATTTCCTATGCCTTCATATAATAATGTAGTAGCATTATCTGAATCATACAACCGTAGTGTATCAAAATTTGTATCAACCGTACCTTCTATAAATTCGACTCTTAACGTATAACCATTAGTATTTCGAAATGTAAACTTTGTTTCATCATTATCCGTATAACAATAGGAGGTATATACAGGAGGATCTGCACAACCTACTTCAATATAATTAATCACTTCCAACTGAAAGCTAGTAATTGCAGCGCAATTTGTAGTGATATATGCTGCTCGCATGTATATAAATTGCGGATTTGTTGTGTTTTGAAAGTTTGTTGGATTTACTATTGGATTCGAATTTGTTTCTGCATCTGACTGCGTTGCATAAAACGTAACTGTAATTTCTGAATTGGCACTAATATGCTGTGGAATTTTTGTAGTGAGGTCAAAATCTGCAAAACCAGTTCCTGTAAGATCTTCTATGATATACAATGATATGGAACCAATATTCGGAATTGGGTTTATGGTTACAACAACTGTATCCGCAGAAGGCATTCCATTAATCAAAGCCGTAGCTTCATACAAACCACTTTCTGTTACTAATAAAGTCGCGTTTGTTTCATTGACTAGTATTTGTCCATCTTTTGCCCATTGATACGATGATGCATCTTGTGTGGTTGCATCTAAAATAACTGTGTCACCTGCGCAGGTTGTAATATCATCACCTAAATCTACTTGAGAAAAGCATACAGTTGTACATGTGATAAAAATAATGAGTGCGAGTTGTACTATTTTTTTCATTTGGTTGGTAGGTTTGGTGTTAGGTGTTTGGTGTTTGGTGTTTGGTGTTAGAAACTACATTTTTTCGAAGTACTTCTCGATACAACGAATCATAGATTCGCCACTCGAAGTGACGTTCGGCATACAAAACGATAAACTCCTAAACTTATGAACTTCGTTTTTTGTTAATTCGTTTTTTTGTGGATTTGTTAATTTGTTTGCTTCTCTTGTTTTACTGTTAGAAACCTAGTTCACTATAATTTTCTTCGTGAATTGCGTTGTATTTGAGTTTAATTTCAAGAAATAAATACCACTTTTTAAGCTCGAAACATTCAATTCTATTTGTTCACCTTCTGTGCTCTTGTTTAGTGTTTGTTTTCCGTGAATGTCTACTAATTGAAGATTCATCACTTCACTTTTGTTAAGCTTTATATATAAGATGTCCGTTACTGGATTTGGATATATTTTTATTTGAGTTTCCAACAGTTCGTTCACCGAAAGTGGCTCTATAAATTCTGTTAGAAAGTTGTTTGTAATCACAGGAGCATTAAAGTCAAAATAGATGCCAGCTTGTGCAGGAATGATGTCTCCAATAGCATAACCCGCTTTTGGCTTTATTTTAAAATGTACAAAACCATTGCTTCCTTCAGCATCAAACATTTCTGCTGGCAGATTGATATCGTCAAAATTCCAAACCAATTCGTCATTAGTACGTCGCACTTGATATGCATGACTCGAAGCGATCATTTGAAAAGTAGTTTCATCTACTTGCGTATTGAGTGTTTCTTCTATGCGAACATTGATGGCTTCTGCCGTTCCTAAGTTTTGGAATCGGATGGTATAATAGAGATAATCTTCCGAAGTAAAATCTGGATGAATTATTTCTGGTCCACGCGATTCAGTGATATCATTTGGATCCCAAGAACCCACTACGGTTTCTCGCAATACAGAATGATTGTTTTCTAATATTAAATCATTATCAGTTGTAGTATAAGTCGCTGTATTGACTACAATATCACCTAATGGAACCGTTACAGGACAGAATAAATCTATCGTAATAACTTCACTCGCTAAAGGTTCTAAATTCACAAAATCAATCGTAAAACCTGTTGCTGTATTTGTTACTGTATAATTTGGATTGATGCTTGAAACACCATTAAATACTATTTGATCGTCAATTACTACTTCTACAGTTCCGGAAGCAATGGTTGTAAGTGATAAATTGTTTAAGTATAATAAATTATAATGGTCAAACCCAGGTCGTGGTGGCGCTGCAGGGTTTACCAAAACCACTTCCAAATCTTCACAAGGTTGTAATTCTGTGATTGGAAAATACACTGTAATTGATTCGCCAATAGCGACACTTACATCATCAATGGTGGGTGTTGTGATGCTGTAGCAATCGTCATAACCATCAAACAAAGAAAAGCTTAGATCGTAAGAATTATTGGCGTCCGCACTCACTATAAAATAGCTTCCATCTGACGAACCAACATTAATTTCTCCATTATCATTGAGTTCATATAATACATTTCCAAAAGGAAAGAGCACTTCTCCAGTGTCAAACACACCATTATTGTTTTCATCTAAAAAGCTCTGAGTGTTTATAATACCTGATGAATTCCCACCACAAGACGCAGTAAATTGCCATGGCTCAAACGAATTTGTTCCACATGAAATAGAACCATCTGATGTAATTTGTATTGTAAGTTGATCTCCTGTAGACTCAAATATCAATCCTGTAAGATCGCCATTATTCCCATAACCAATGTATAATGCAGTTCCATCTGAGTCATAAACATTCAACTCATCCCAACTGCTTTCTACTTCTCCTGCTAAAAACTCTACCATAACTGGCAAACCATCGGCATTGGTAATTATAAATTGTGTGGAATCATCATTACCATAACAAAATGTGGTGATTCCTGGATCTGTCGAACAATATATGGTTGATTCATTGATTACTTCTAACACAAAACCACTAACACTACTACAACCTGTATTGATATTTTCAACTCGTACAAATATGTTTTGAAGATTTACAAGATTTTGATAGCTTGTAGGGTTTGCAATAGGATTTGTATTGGCTTGTGCATCTGCCGCAGATTCATAAAAAGTAACCGTTAAATCTGTATCTCCATTTGTGATTTCTTGTATTTTAGAAGTAAGGTCAAACGTTGCAGTCGTATTACCATTCGTTCCTTGGATAAAGAAATTTGATATATTTCCAATGATTGGAGCTGGATTAAAACTGATGGTTATCGTATCAGAAGATGGTGAACCGTTAATCATTGCTGTAACTTCATATACTCCTGCTTGTGATGCCGAATATGTAGCAGTTGTTTCATTAGGAATTACTTGTCCATTTACAGACCATTGATACGAAGTTGCGTCTTGTGTTGTTGCATCCAAAATCACGGTTTCGCCTTCACAGGTAGTTATATCGTCGCCTAAATTTACTTGAGAAAATCCTAAAGTCGTAAATGCTATACATAGTAGGATAGCACAGTATATATTTTTTTTCATGGTTGTTGGTTGGTTGTCAGTCTTAAATGTAAGATTTTATTTTCAGTTATTCCTTAAGACTTATCCAATTTAACGTTTCTAGATATACTGATATAGAGGCTTTTTTGTCATTATTTTACGATTTAATAACGCTCACAAAAAAAATATGACGCTTACAAACTTATTTAAAAGCTGGGTTCCTTTTTTAATTACATTGAAGTGTTTTAAAAGATTTATTGACAATGAAGTGGCTCAATTTCACCATTACAAAACTGACATTTTGTTTAATTTTTGGCATTTTAACTGCATATTATAGTACGATTTCTTCGGCCACGAGTTGTCTTATTTTTGGAGCATTATTTCTTTCTTTATGTGTGTTCTTTTGGATCGCTAAAAAACAGTTTATACAAACAATTTATTTTGGAATTGTAGCTTTACTCACCACAGTAAGTTTGGGAATGGTTATTGAAAATTTTCATGAAGAGAAAAACCATACTTCGCATTACAGTCACACACATACCATTGAAAATATACAGTTTCGCATTCACGAAGTTTTAAAGTCCAATGCGTATTATGATCGCTATATTGGCAACGTATTAAGTGTGAATGATTCTGTTGTTTCTGGAAAGATTTTAGTACTTATTCGCAAAGACAGCTTGACCAAAACACTTCCTGTTGACGCAGTTTTGTATACAAAAAAGTCGTTATCAGCCATCAAATCTACTTTGAATCCGACTTCTTTTGATTATAAAGCGTATTTGGAAGATCGTTATGTGTATGCGCAATTATATTTGAAAACGGATGAGTTTTTACTTGCTGAGAATCCTCCGAATACTTTATACGGTTATGCCGCAACACTGCGAAATACAATTCATGAACGTTTGCAAGAACATCATTTTAACGCTGATGCATTGGCCGTTATTGAAGCGCTTTTGCTGGGACAACGCCAGCAGATTTCTAAAGAATTACAAACCAATTATGTCAATGCTGGCGCCATTCATATGTTAGCAATTTCTGGATTGCATGTTGGAATTCTGTTGTTTTTATTGCAATTCCTTTTGAATCCGCTTTGTCGCTTTAAATATGGAAAGTCTTTGAAACTACTTTTGCTCTTGAGTATTTTGTGGAGTTTTGCATTTGTTTCTGGCTTGTCTGCTTCCGTTGTTCGCGCGGTAACTATGTTTACTGCCATTGTCGTTGCCACACATTTTCGACGACAAACGAATACGTTGCAAGTACTGACTGTTTCGATGTTTTTCTTGTTGTTATGCAAACCTCATTTTTTGTTTGATGTTGGTTTTCAGTTGAGTTATGCTGCCGTTTTTTCCATTGTTTGCTTACAGCCTTTATGGAAGAAACTTTGGAATCCGACATCATTTTTGGGAAAATCTTTTTGGGGATTGCTTACCGTAAGTTTGTCAGCTCAGTTAGGAGTTTTGCCATTGAGTTTGTATTATTTTCATCAGTTTCCAGGATTATTTTTTGTGGCGAATTTGACCATTATTCCTGTGCTTGGAATTATTTTAACTTTGGGAATTTTGGTGATTCTCCTTGCTTATTTTCAAATACTACCTGAATTTTTAAGCAGCATTTACAGTGAAATCATTCAGTACATGAATGCGTTTGTTTCTTGGATTGCTTCACACGAACAGTTTGTTTTGACAGATATTCCGATGCGATTGTTACAAATGATTGGTTGTTATCTAGTTTTGATTGCTTTCGCTCAATATATACATCATCCGAAAAGAAGAAGTTTACAGATAGCTTTGTGCTGTGTTTTAATTTGTCAAGGATGTTGGTTTTTAGATCGTTTTCAGGAGTTTCCGACGGAACATACTTTTTCAATTTTTCATCAAAGTAAAGCGACGATTTTGGCACGACAAGAAGGAACCAATTTGCAGTTGTTTCACAATTTGAACGATTCCTCTGTAGCGAAAAATTATACGATCAAACAGCAACTACAGAAAGATTTTATAGAAAATGTTACACAAGATAGTTTGCAAAATGTTTATACGATGAACGATTCGCAGCTTTTACGAATTGATAGTTTAGGAATTTATCAAGTCCCAACATTAAAACCCAAATATGTTTTGTTAAGCAATTCACCTAAAGTCAATTTGAATCGAGTTATAAGCATATTACAACCTGAGTATATTATTGCAGATGGAAGTAATTATAGAAGTTATGTGCAACGTTGGAAGGCGGCTTCTGAAAAACAAAAAATCCCTTTTCACTATACCGGTGAAAAAGGATTTTTCTCTATTTTTTTGGAAAAGTAATATTATCTAAATTTTCAATGAAGGCTTAAGAATCATATAGGAAACTTGTGCTTCTTAACTCATTTTCTGCTTTTTATTTTCGTTTTCTTTGCTTTCCCAAAGAAAAGAAACAAAAGAAAGGGAATTTTTCCAGAGGTATTTCTAGTTTTTTCTCTGAAAAACTAGAACCTCAAGTATTTTTCTAAATTTTCTCCAAGGCTTCAAAAATTTTTAACGAAAAACACTTGTTATACTTCGGGAAAAGATAAAGTTACTTAGCAAAATATCAGGGTTACTACTAGCTTTTGAATTCGTTTACAAATTCTTTTTGATATTTTTCCCAATCTTCTTTTGAAACTACTTCTTTGTATTTGTCTGTTTTGAAAAGTTTCAAATAGATTTCAATTTGTTTTGGTAGTAAGTATCCTGAGATTGGCGCGATTAATTTGAAATCTTCGTCAAAGAATACCATTGTTGGATACGCACGTACGCTTAAGTATCTTGCAAATTGATGCTGTGCATTTCTGCGCTTCTTTTTTGCAGGATCGTAATTTGGATTTGTAAATGTATTTCCTTCATACGTCACACTAGAATCTCCTTCTGCATTGAATTTGATAGCGTAGTAATTTTCATTGATATACTTCGCTACATCTGGATTCCCAAAGGTGTTTTTGTCTAACATTTTACAAGGTCCACACCAAGTTGTATATACATCCATGATGACTTTTCTCGGTTCTTTCTTCATTAGTTCTTGCGCTTCTTCAACAGTAACCCAATTAATTTTTTGGGCATTTACCGTTACAATGCTAACAAGTACAAAGCTTAAAAGTATGATTATTTTTTTCATAGGTTTCTATTTTATATAGTGTCTGTCGCAAACTCCATGCCTAGTTTACGAACACAAGTTACAATTTGCTTTTGAGATATTAAAAAAGCGTTCTCATAAGAAAACGCTTTTTTAATAATTTTATGATGTTGCAGGTTATTTTACACCGTGCATTAGTTTTTTCAGTACTTTATTTAAAGAAATAGATATTAAACCTATCACCACAGGAAATAAAGTAAATATTAAGAAGAAAGTACTTAATGAGTATTCTTCTGTAATTTTATCAATCATTCCTCCCATGGTTCCTGCTGCTTTTTGTCCTATAGCGATGGCTAAGTACCAAATACCAAACATGAATCCGATCATTCTACCTGGAACTAGTTTACTCAAATATGAAAGTCCTACAGGTGAGATACAGAGTTCTCCCATGGTATGGAATAGATATGCCAGAATTAAGAATACCATACTTACAGAAGCTGTTTTCGCTCCTTGAGGAATTCCTAAGGTTCCAAATACCAAGATTCCAAATCCTGCACCTAGGAGTATCAATCCTATTCCATATTTCATGGCTGCACTTGGATTGTATTTGCTTTCCCACCATTTTGAAAATAGTGGCGCCAATGTAATGATAAAGAATGAGTTTAAGATTCCAAACCATGTTGCTCCTACTTCTGTAGTTTCTTTACTAAATTCATTGTTTACTTTATAAAATACCACATACCATAAGAACACAAAAGTTAAGGCCAATACGATATTTGAATATGGAATTTTCTTGTAGGTTTTTTTGAATAATAAATATAAAACCCAGGTGATAATAGCTAGTGGTACAATCGTCAATACTAAATCGACTATTTTAAAAATCGTAGCTGCATTTCCTGTTAAGGCTCGTTCTGTATAATCTCTTGCAAATAAGGTCATAGAACCTAAGGCTTGTTCAAATGCGGCAAAGAAAACTACTGTAAATAATCCACAAATAGCCACTGCTATAATTCGATCTCGAACAATAGTTGAATATCTCATGGTCCTGGTTACGACTACAGACAAAAACAGTAATAGACCAAATAACACTATTACATAAGAACCATCTAAGAAGCTCTCAATACTAAAAATTTCTAGTATATCAGTGCCTCCAATTTTTGAAATAGGGTCGTTAAAGAGATATGATAAACCACATAAAGCTGCAACTGCCATCAATACTTTATCTACCGTTGTAAATGGATTCAGCTTTTCTTTAGGTTGTCCTTCGTCCTTAATTTCTTTTGGAGATTCTTCATTGATATTTTGAGGTAATTCAACTTCATATATTTTTGACGGCTTTGCTCCAATACTTCCAAATAAGTCTTTTGCTAACCAGAACTGGATTAAACCAAGCAACATAAAGATTCCTGCTAATCCGAAACCGTAACTCCATCCTAGATTTTCTGCTAAATATCCACAAAGCATCATTCCAAAGAAAGCTCCAGCGTTTACACCCATATAATAAATAGTGTATGCACCATCTTTTTTAGATTCTTTTCCTTTGTACATTTCAGAAATCATAGAAGTCATATTAGGCTTAAAGAAACCTGTTCCTATAATTAATAATGCTAAACCAAGATATAATGACCAAGGTGTTTCAAAAACCATGGCTGCATGTCCTAACATCATGATAAAACAACCTATCACTACCGCCAGTTTATAGCCTGTATATTTATCGGCAATCCAACCACCAACTATTGGTGTTAAATATAATAAAGAACCATAGGTTCCTATCAATGCCAAGGCATTTTCTCTAGGCCAATCCCATCCAGGATGATCAACACCAAATAAAGGTGCTGTTAAGAATATTACTAATAAGATACGCATTCCGTAGAACGAGAAGCGTTCCCACATTTCTGTAAAGAAGATTACAAATAATCCGGCAGGATGCCCAATTACTTTGTCTTTAAATAAATTATCTATATCTGTATTCATCAAGAAGTATTTTTTAAGATTTTACGAATTAATTTTCCTTATCTGCTAATTCAAAACCTTCTGCTTCTTCATTGAAAGTTCCTTCATTATCTTCGGCTCCGTGCGTTAAACGCTTTAAAGGTTTTAATATCAAAATTACTAGTAATCCAAAAATAACCGTGAAAATAGTAATTCCTGCAAATATTGTATACTCTCCATATTCAGAAGCATTTTCTCCTAATATTCCTGCTACCTTATTTCCTAACCCTGTAGATGCAAAATATAATCCCATCATTAAAGACGCATAGCGAACTGGTGCTAATTTGGTTACAAATGATAAGGATACTGGAGATGAACATAATTCACCAATTGTGTGGAAGAAATATGCTAATACTAACCAATACATTCCTGAAGAACCGTTTGCATTAAAATCTCTTACGGCAAAAACCATAAATACAAAACCTAATCCCATAATAATGGTTCCGGTTGCCATTTTGAATAACGACGATGCTTCTTTATTTTTTAATTTTTTAGTAGCCCAATAATTTGCTACTGTCACTGCAAATAATATGATAAATCCTGCATTTAAACTCTGGAACCAAATTGTAGGTACTTCCCAACCGAAAAGCATTCTATTTGTTTTGTTTTCAGCATACAGATTCATTAATCCTCCTGCTTGTTCAAATGCTCCCCAAAAAACAATCACTAAAAGAAAAGATAGTAATACTACTAAGAAACGATCTTTTTCTATTTGTGAACGCAAGCTTTTGTATATCATCATTAACATTCCTACTACAAGCGATAAAAACACAAATAATGCTGCATATCCCCAATGGTCAATACCGGTCATTACAAATCCTGCGTAATACACAGATATTGCTATTAACCCAATAACTATTAACAAATGCGTTGGTGATCCTATTAAATTCTTAAAGATTTCAGACATTGAAACCTGATCTTTCTTTTCATTCTCTGGGGTTTTATTTCCTACATGTACTAAATATTTTTGTCCCCAAATATATACTATCAAACCTAGTAACATTCCTATACCTGCTAAACCAAATCCTGCGTGCCATCCCCATTTTGCAACTACCAACCCTACAATTGTGGTAGCAAGCAAAGAACCTGTGTTAATTCCGATATAAAAAATACTAAATCCTTTATCTCTTCGAATGTCTCCTGGCTTGTACAAACCTCCAACCATGGTAGAGATATTAGGTTTTAACATTCCAACTCCTAATATGATTAAAATTAATCCTGTATAGAAAGCCCAAATTTCTTCAACTGCTAGAGTTCCATGACCTAACACTAAAATTATTGCTCCAATGAGCACTGATTTTTTTTGACCAATTAATTTGTCTGCAATCATACCACCTGGAATAGACATTACATACACAAGCATGGTATACCATCCATATAGTTTAATAGCTTCTGCATCTGTCCAGCCTAATCCTGGGCCTCTGTCATCTCCTACTAGCTCTGCTGCCATATAAAGAGATAAAAGTCCTCTCATTCCGTAATAGGAAAAGCGTTCCCACATTTCTGTTAAAAACAAAACATATAGTCCGACCGGATGTCCAAATATTTCTTTTTGATGGACTTGTTTTTCTGAGTTTGTCATTATAATTAATTGTTTGGGTTAGTGTAATTCTAATAAAGTTCGTTTATTTCAATAAGGTGTTTTCAACGAATTTTGTCATTTTCGTATATAAATGTAAGCGTGTGTAACCACCGTAAATTCCGTGGTTTTTATCTGGATAAATCATCCAGTCAAATTGCTTATTTACTTTTATTAAAGCATCAATCATACGCATGGTGTTTTGCACATGTACATTATCATCGCCTGTTCCGTGAATTAATAAATAATCACCTTTTAGTTTTTCAACATGGTTGATTGGTGAGTTATCATCGTATCCACTTGCATTTTCTTGTGGTGTTTGCATATAACGTTCTGTATAAATGGTATCGTAAAAACGCCAGCTAGTTACAGGTGCTACTGCGATTGCCATACTAAACACATCATTTCCTTTTAAAATACAGTTACTTGACATGAATCCTCCATAACTCCATCCCCAAATTCCAATACGATCTTTGTCTACATACGGACGTTTTCCAAGTTCAATTGCGGCATCTATCTGGTCTTCTACTTCATATTTCCCTAACTCTTTGTAGGTTACTTTTTTGAAATCGGCTCCTTTAAATCCAGTTCCGCGTCCATCAACACATACAATAATCATTCCTTTTTGTGCCAACATTTGATACCAATAGTCATTTGAACTATTCCATTTGTTTGCAACTTGCTGTGAACCTGGTCCTGAGTATTGATACATTAATACAGGATATTTTTTAGAAGCATCAAAGTTTGCAGGCTTTATCATCCAAGCATTTAATTCATGTCCTTTCGCAGTTGTTAAGGTAAAGAATTCCTTTGCAGACATGTTATAATTTTCAAGCTTGTTTTTAACGCTTTTGTTGTTTTTTATTTCTTTTTCTAGCTTTCCATTTTTTGCTAAGTGAAGTGAATATTCTGGAGGTGTAGTTGCGCTAGAAAATGTATTGATGTAGTACGTGAAGTTTGTACTAAATTTGGCTGTGTTGGTTCCGTTTTTTGTAGAAAGTCTTTTCTTTTTCTTTCCATTTGTTTTGATGGAATAAATATCTCTGTTGATGGAACCATTTTCTACTGATTGATAGAATATGCGATCTGATTTTTCATCATAACCATAATATTTAGTGACTTCCCAAGGACCTTTGGTTACTTGATTGATTAACGATCCGTCTTTTTTGTAGTGATAAATATGATTGAATCCATCTTTTTCACTTGTCCAAATAAAACTATTGTCTTTTAAGAACGTTAAGTTATCGGTAACATCAACATATGCTTTGTCTTTGTCTTTTAATACAACTTTAGCCTGATTGCTTGCTGCATTGTACATAATTAAATCCAACTCATTTTGATGTCTATTGATGACTTGTACACTCAACACTGCTGGATCATGTGTCCATTTGATTCTTGGAATATAAAAATCTGTATAATTTCCTAAGTTAATTTTTGATGTTTGATTCTTGTTTAAGCTGTACAAGTGCAATGAAACATCTGCATTTTTTTCTCCTGCTTTTGGATATTTGAATACATGTTGTTGCGGATATAATTTACTTCCGTACACATCCATAGAAAACTCTGGAACATTTGTTTCATCAAAACGAATAAAAGCAATATGATCACTTCCTGCATTCCATTGAAAAGCGCGTACGAAACTAAACTCTTCTTCATAAACCCAATCCGTCACTCCATTAATGATTTTATTTTTTACACCATCCGTAGTGATTTGCTTCTCTGCGCCAGACATTAAGTCTTTTACATAGATGTTATTTTCATATACATAAGCTACCTTTTTTCCATCTGGTGAAAAAGTAGGTTCTTGTATTTTATTGTCTGAAATTTTTGTGGTTTTTTTCGAAGCGATATCGTATACGTAATATATTCCTAATGTCGATCTTCTAAAAACAGCTTCAACATTTGTTGCTAAAATAAGCTTGCTTTCATCATCGCTAAAATTATACGAAGAAAATGAACGTATTTCTGAAAGGTCACTCGCTTTTACAATAGTTTCCACTTTTTGAAGCGTTTTGTAGTCATATTTATCTACTGAACCCGCTCGTCTGTTTAACACGGTGTATTGTTGTCCGTTATCCATAGAATGTAACACGTCCATTCCACTTGTTATAAAGGCTCCTGTCCATATTTCTTCTAATGTTATTTCTTTTTGTTGTGCCGAAGTAAGGTTGGCAAGCCCAAGGAAGAGAAAAAGGAAAACATATTTTATTTTCATTCGTGTTGCTTTTTTAGAAATAAGCTTGTTAAAAGCTTGTGAGTTTGAGTAATTTTCATTTATAAAGCTGACAATATACAAATATCAAGCAAGTACCACAAAAATCAAACCTTAAATTATATAGCATGAAAAAGGATTTTTTTTAAGCTATTTTTACATCATGTTTGTATTAAATACGCTTCTTTTTCGGGACTTTTCACCTCATTTTGAATAAAAAGTGACACTTTCAATCTATTTTTTAATGCTTTTTGATCTGATTTGTTACTATTTCATTATGTATCTTTGCCCTTATTAAACACTATTGTATGATTGCTCCTATTGCTGGATTCTCAAAACTTTCCAAAAACGAAAAGATCGAGTGGCTTGCAAACACCTATTTTCACGACAGTGAAGCCGTGATCGCCATGTTAACAAGATATTGGAATTCAGATGAAAAACTACAAAAACTACACGACGAGTTTATTGAAAATACGATTACGAATTTTTATCTCCCGTTAGGAATTGCTCCTAATTTCTTGATTAATGATAGCATGTACGCCATTCCAATGACTATTGAAGAAAGTTCGGTAGTTGCTGCTGCTAGTAAAGCTGCTAAATTTTGGCTGGATCGTGGTGGATTTAAAGCAACCGTTTTAAGTACTGAAAAAGTTGGGCAAGTCCATTTTATGTATTTTGGAGATTCTGAAAAGTTACAAGCATATTTTAAGAGTATAAAAGCCGAATTGTTTGCTGCTACCACACATATTACACACAATATGGAGAAACGTGGTGGTGGAATTACAGCTATTGAGTTGCGAGATAAAACCAATGAACTTGACGGATATTATCAATTGCATTGTACGTTTGAAACCGTCGATTCAATGGGTGCAAACTTTATCAATTCGTGTTTGGAACAGTTTGCAAAAACATTTGAAGCTGGCGCTGCTACTTTTGAAGCTTTTTCTTCAACAGAGAAAGACATTCAAATTGTAATGAGCATTTTATCAAATTATGTTCCTAATTGTATTGTAAAAGCTGAAGTTAGCTGTCCAATTGAAGATTTAACCGAAAACGAATCCGTGGATGCCACCGAATTTGCAGAAAAGTTTGTACGTGCTATTCAAATTGCAAAAACAGAGCCGTATCGCGCTGTGACGCATAATAAAGGAATAATGAATGGAATTGATGCTGTTGTATTGGCCACAGGAAACGATTTTAGAGCTATTGAAGCCGGAATTCATGCGTATGCAGCCAAAGATGGACGTTATACAAGTTTGACACATGCAGCAGTTGAAAACGGTATTTTTAAATTCTGGATCGAAATTCCACTGTCTTTAGGAACTGTTGGAGGCTTAACTTCTTTACATCCATTGGTAAAATTAGCTTTGGAAATGCTTGGAAAACCAAATGCCAAAGAGTTGATGCAAATTGTAGCTGTTGCAGGATTGGCTCAAAATTTTGCTGCCGTACGCTCGCTCGTAACAACAGGCATTCAAAAAGGTCATATGAAAATGCATTTGATCAATATTTTGAATCAGTTAGAAGCTACAGAAGCTGAAAAAGCACATTTTGTCAATTATTTTAAAGATAAAACTGTTACACATAGTGCCGTAGTCACAGCATTTACAACGTATAAATCACAACACGCTTAATGGAATTTTATAGTAACGGAAAATTAATGCTTTCAGGTGAATATGTCGTACTCGATGGCGCAAAAGCATTCGCAATTCCAACGAAATATGGACAGACACTTACCGTTACTTCAATTGATAGTCCAAACCCAATTGAGACTCCAAAATTGGTTTGGAAAAGCTATGATTCCAAAGATTTAATTTGGTATCAGCATGTTTTTGATATTGATTCTTTTGATTTTCAGAATTCGTATGGCGATACCGTGAGTCAAACATTGCATAACTTAATATCGGAGGCCAAACGTTTGAATCCTACATTTTTATCGGGAGACACTGGTTTTGAAGTGCAAACCACTTTACATTTCCCTCAAAATTGGGGTTTAGGTTCTTCTTCTACATTAATTCATAATATTGCACTTTGGGCAAATGTAAATCCGTATACATTGCTTTGGAATGCGTTTAAAGGAAGTGGTTATGATATTGCGTGCGCAAAACATAGTTCGCCAATTATTTACGAGGTACATCAACAGCAACCCAAAGTGACCGAAGTTGACTTCTCTCCTTCGTTTAGCAATCAGTTGCACTTTGTACATTTAAACCAAAAACAAAACAGCAGAAATGCTATTGCAAATTATAACGAACGAAAAGGCAGTATTGCTAATGAAATAAAAGTGATCAATGCAATTACCTTGGAAATGACCGAGACAAATTCTCTCGTTGATTTTCAATTGCTTTTAAAAGAGCACGAACAATTGATTGCAGAAATTATTCAAGAAACACCTGTACAGGAACGTTTATTCCCTGATTATTTTGGGCAAACAAAAAGTTTAGGTGCTTGGGGCGGCGATTTTATTTTAGCGACCGGAAATGAAGATACTAAGGCTTATTTTGAAGCAAAAGGATATACTACTGTGATTCCTTTTGAAGAGATGATTCTTTCTAAGAAATAGATTAACAAACATAAATATTAAGACATAAAAAAACCTGTGAAGTAAGTTTCACAGGTTTTTTTAGTGTTTCTATAAATTGAAGTTTAGTAAATAACTCCTCTATTATCTTCAATCTCTGCAGAACTTTTTAAAGCATCAAATACTGAACTTGTTGCTTTTGCAGCTCTTTGATTTCTTAATGTATTTCTTTCTGTCAAGTATGTATCTTTTGCTGGTGCAGCTTCTTTCTTCACCACTTGAATAATAAACACTCCTGATTTTCCTGCGATTAATTTTGAAGTATCTCCTTCATTTAATGCGAAAGCAGCACCTACTACTTTTGGCTCTTCTCCTACTCCAGGAACATTTGGAGCTTGCATTGATAATGAAGTAGCTTGTTGCTCTGGTTTCCCTGAAGCTGACATTAACTCTGCTACTGTTTTTGAAGATGCATATTGTGACATGATCATCTCTGCTTTCTTCTCATTTCTCAATATTGGCAATGCTCTTGAAGAAGCTTCTGGAACTGAAGAAAGTCCTGCTGGATTTTTAGCAGTTAATTGTGCTACTAAGAATCCACCTCCTACGTTCACACTTGTGATATCACCGACTTTGGTATCACCTTTAAATGCCCAACGTACCAAGTCACGTTTTTCTTCTGTTATACCTGCAATTGTTGGTGTTAATATTTTGATTCTGTTTACAGGCTTTACTTCATAGCCTTTTTCCTTAGCTAAGTCTAAGAATTTGCTTTTTTCTTTATTAGCATCAGATTCAAATGTTGAAGCTAATGTAAATAAATTATCCAATGTCTCTTTTGTAACTTCTATCCCATTATTGATGGTAGCAAGTTTTACAACTTTTTGATCATTTTTCTGATCTTCAATTTCGATGATATGGAATCCGAAAGGAGATTCTACAACTTCAATATCACCTACTTCTTTTTCAAAAATGAAATCTTTGTATGATGGTGTTAATCTTCCTGCTGAAATTGTATTTACCCAATCAAAATCTCCTCCTTTTGCAGCAGAACCTAGATCTGAAGATAAATTCTTTGCCAAGTCAGCAAATTTAGACTTGCTTCTTTTCACCACTTTTAAAACACTATCTGCAAGTTTTTTAGCATCTTCTTTTGTTCTTGTAACTTCTGGAAGTGCTCTTTGTGCTCCTGCATAGTTGATTAAGATATGTCTACTTTTCGTAGAATCTGGCAACTGTGCTGTTTCAATCAATCTAGAAATCTTGTATTGATTCCCTACTTTATATGGTCCGTATACATCACCAACATTCATTGCTATGATATCTTCAGCAACTTCTTTAGGCAATTGACTCTTGTATTTAAAAATTTCTAATTCGTTAGTTTCTGTATTTTCATTAGCATATCCAGATGCATCTTCTGCCGCAGCAAATTTTGCTTTTAAATCTCCTACTGTAGCTTTTGCTAATTCTTCATCAGATTTTGAAGGTGTTTCTGGGAAGTATACATATTGTATATCTCTTGACTCTTCTACTTTGAATGTAGATTTGTGCTTGTTGATATAGTTTTGAACATCACTGTTTCTAACTTCAGCTAAAGAATCTGCAATTGATGTGTAAGGAATTTGCACATATTTGAAGGTTACTTTATCATTCTCTGCACGGTATGCTAGCTCTCCTTCTTTGATCGTTACAATAGAACCTGCTTTCACCAAGTTATTATATAACGCCTTTTTAGCTTCTATAATTGTGTATTTTTCTGTTTGAAGCCAATTTAGATACGCATCCATGTTTTCTGGAGAAAGATTTTTTGTCGCTTCTAAATTGTCGATATACTCTTTCAATTTTGCTTCAACAAAAGTTCCAGACTCATCTTGGAATTGTTGGCTGTTAGTAATGTTTGGACTTGAGGTTAAAAGACTCCAGATTTCATCTTTCTCAATTGTAATTCCCAACTCGTCTAATTGTTGCGTAATTAAAACATTATTTACTTCTTGATCCCAAAGACTGTTTACAATTTGCATTGTAGATTGTCTTCCTCCATAAATAGTTCTTATACGTTCTACTTGACTTTGGAATTGTTGAGATGGAATTGCTTCTCCATTGATTGTTCCTATTACTGTTGGTCGTTTTTCTCCTCCGCCATTGTTGTTGAATACGTCAGATATTACGAAAGCAAAAAGCGCCAATCCGATGATTAGGATTAGTACTAATGTACGTTGTCTAATTTTTGCAAGAATTGCCATTTATCTTCAATTTTATGAAATTCAGTGGGCGAAAATACAATTTCCTGCTAAATAATAAAAGAAGAAGCGCGTATTAATTCGTTAATTTTAGGGATTTTAATCTTCTGAGAGAATTTGTAGTTGAATCGTATCGATTTTAGTGTTCGAAACTTCTACGATGGTGAATTTTAGATTATTGATAATTATGATCTCATCTTGCTGCGGAATTTCTTCGGTTTCGCTTACGATTAAGCCACCTAATGTTTCATAATTTTCACTTTCAGGAAGATTGAGTTTGTAGGTTTCATTGATATAATCAACTTCTAAACGTGCCGAAAACATATATTCGTATTCACCCAAACGTTTTTCTAAAAGTTCGGTACTGTCATGCTCGTCTTCTATTTCGCCAAATAATTCTTCTACAATATCTTCCACCGTTACAATTCCGGAAGTTCCACCATATTCATCTAAAACTACCGCGATACTTTTGCGCTTTTTAGTCAGCACATCAAGTACATCATTTGCCAACATAGCTTCTGGCACAAATACAACAGGCAATACAATGCTACGAATGGTTTTTGGCCTTTTGAAAAGTTCGAAAGAATGCACATAACCAATAATATCGTCAATGGTATTTTTGTAGACCAATACTTTGGAATATCCTGTTTCTGAAAACAGTTTTGCTAGATTTTGTGTTGTTTCTCGCAATTCAATGGCTACAATTTCCGTTCGCGGAATCATCACTTCGCGGGTTTTTACCGCAGAGAATTCTAATGCATTTTGAAATATTTGAATTTCGGAATCGATATCTTCGTCATGATGACCAGCTTCCATTTGTTCGGAAATATAATCGCCAAGTTCTACTTTGCTAAATTCAAGCTGCACTTCGTCGCCTTCTGTTTTGAAGAATTGTTTTAGGACTACATTCGAAATCCACATGACAAATTCTGAAATTAGCCAAAATAATTGATAGAAAATATATGCAGGAATTGCTAAAAACTTCAACAGATTGTTCGCATAGACTTGGAAGAATACTTTTGGTAAAAATTCTGCGGTTACCAAAATCACCAATGTCGAGACGATGGTTTGAAACAGGAGTTCATATTCGACCGTTATGTATTGGTTGAGCCAAGGTGTTTCATGAACCCATTCTACTAACAAATCGCCCATAAAAAATCCATAGATTACCAGTGCAATGTTGTTTCCAACAAGCATGGTTGCTATAAATTTAGATGGTTTATGAGTAAGTCGTCTCAAGATTTTAGCAAGAATTCCCTCTTGCTTTTTTTCTAATTCGATGTGAATTTTGTTCGCGGAGACGTACGCGATTTCCATACCAGAAAAGAACGCTGAAAACAGTAATGCCGTTACGATAATGAGCACCTGTATTTCCATTTACTGATCTTTTTCTTTTCTGTAGTCTTCAAATCTTTTAGCATAGTAGCTTCTGAAGAAGAACATAAATAGGGAAACTACTGCAAATGCGATGAATATGTATGATTCTGTTCCTTTGTCCCATAGCTCTATGATCTTGTAAATAGATAATGCCGCTACGATTAGGTATACATATTTGGTATAGTTTAAAACTTTCACAGGGTTAGGTTTTGTTAGATTAGTAAGCTTTTATTTTTCACTTTCGTCAATAGGAATGGCGCTATCATAGATTTCGTGTGCTTCTATAATGCTTAAATCTCTACTGAAATCGATTCCGTTGGTTCCTTGTACAAACACTCCGTTTTCGCTACTCATTTTGAATTCTCCTTCCGTAAAAATCCATTCACGATCTTGATCCCAAAATAATTGCGGAGCTTCTAATACGTTTCCATCATGTGTTTTTAACACTACATTTCCTTGTAAATCTACTAATCTTGTGTCAGTATACAAAATGGCATAGTCAGAAGTTACAACACTTTTGTTATTATTTTCATCAAAAAACTCGAGTTCGATTCCTTTTGGAAATTCCATGAACGGGAATTTTTGATTGGAGAAATCTCTATTAAAAGGACTTCGTAGGGTAGATTTTACTTTTCCAGAATCGGTATATACTAAAAACATATTTTCGGCTTCACCTACAGGAAAACGTTTGTTATAGGAAAGTTTTTGAATTTCGCTATAGTTATCCTGACATGAAAAAAGCATTGTCACAATAAATATTGTGACAATGCTTTGCAACATATGTTTTTTATGTAGTTTCATATTATAGGTTTGGAACTCTTACGCTTCCACCAATCCAGCAGTTTAATGGAATTGACTCTCCACCTTTGTATCCTTTACTAAATACATCTGACTTACTTGGTGCAGATTTCATGTATGAGTTTACAGTTCTACTAGCAATGCTTTTTAAAGATGGATCTACTTGTCCAGCTTTTCTAGCCATTTCAGCAGCTTTCCAGTATCCAGCTCTTTTTGAGAACTCGTCATTACCACACTGGTTTACACTTGAAGCATATAGTCTTGCAATATTCAAGTATGCGCCACCTAATGATGGATTGTTTTTCACAGCTTCTAGGTAATACTTTCTAGCTTTTCCTTTTTGACCTCTTTTCTTTGCTTTTGTAGCTACTTTATATAAAAGTCTTGCTTTTTTGATAGGATCAGTCTCCATGCTTAGTGACTGTCTTAAGTATTCTTCTGCTTTTGCTACATCTCCTTTTCTCTCATAGATTCCAGATAAGTATCTTTTAGAGTTTGCTGATGGCTCTAATGCATCTACAGCTTCTACTAATTCTACGAATAATGGATCTTCATCACATCCTTTAGCATCTAATCTTCCCGCAGCTCTTTTTAACCAAAGTGAGTTACTTCTGTTAGCATCAAAGTTCTTTCTAAATAATGGAATTAACGTTTCACAAGTTGATACTTTTTCTACTAATGATTCCATGTTTCCAGAGAAGATAGCAATTGCTTTGATATTTGTATCTGCAATTTTTTCTTTTCTTTTTTCTTTTGAAGTCAATTCAGTTCCTGCATCTTTCTTAGCAATTAACTCATTTTTAGTTTTTGCCAATCTTTCACTTTCAGATTCGAACTTCTCAGTTAATTCTTCAAACTTCTGAATTAAGTCTTCTAACTGCACTCCTTGGTTTCCTGCAGTATACATACCATAGTATAATTCAAAATACTGGTATAATGATTTAGGATTTGTGAAGTTTGCTAAATCTTCTTTAAACGCTTGATCAAATACATCGTACTGACTTTTAACGCTTCCTATTTTATAGTCAACCATTGCTGTTCCTATTTTACCAAGGATATCTCCTTTTTTAGTTTTTGCAGGAACATTTGCAATTCTGTCTTTATATAATTGAATTAATTCTTCAGCAGCAGCTTTTTTGTCTGTGCCAGTTTTAATTTTGTTTTTGTAGATTCTTTCTCCATATGCATATAATGCTGAGCTAATTGTAGGACAGTCTTTTCTTAGTTCATTCAATTGCGTTTCAGCTTCTCCGTAGTTTTTAGCTTTTGCATTTTCAGCGAATAGGGACAACTTCGTCTTACAATCCTGAGCATTTAAAGTTGTGAAGCTCGTTACCGCAAACAACCCTGCAACCAATAATGTAATAGTCTTCTTCATTTCTTTAATATTTATCGATTAATTGTATTTTCTTTTTATAAACCATTTATCATTTAGTGATAAACTTATGTGGAAGTTTACATAATTCTCTTTGATCAATCCGGAGTTGATTGTTCCTCTTTTTCCGAACTCTACTCCGAGGTTTACATTTGATAATGTTCTTCCCATTGGTAGTCCTACTCCAAAAGATATGCCAAAATCGTTTATTGACTCGTTACGCACCATGATTCCTGTGTCTTCATAGCGAACTCCAGCTCTATATGTAACTCTTTCCCAGTAACTTGTAAAAGAATTATATTTTGGAATATAAAATCCTCCTGCGGCTATTTTTGAACCGTTTTCATAATTTACATTTTCTATCGTCGTCAATCCATTTCCAAAATCACTATTGTTTTGCAATGTATATTCTGCACCTGCAAACCATTTGTTTTTTTCTCCAACTCCTGCTCCAAAAGCAAGTTTGGTTGGCAATACTAGATCTGTTTTTTGTTTATCTCCTAAATCAACAATATCAACCTGTCCAGGGCTTACAATTTCTCCACCAGCTGCTGTAATATTTAATGCTGCTAATTCACGAGTGTTCCTTGATGTGATATCTGATTTTGGGGAAAGCGTAAATGAGGTCGTTAAAGATAACTTATCATTAAACTTTGTGTTGTAGTACGCGCCAATATTATAGCTTAAACCGCTTAACTTTGATTCGTCTCGCGAACGAGTTCCATAATTTAAGGTTCTAAAGAACAATCCATCATCATTTAATTCTCCTAAGAATTCTGTGTTTTGGTTTTCAATAGTTCCAAAGTTATAATTTACTGTTGCTCCGACAGAGAACCCTTTGGTTATTTGATATCCTAATGAGATAAATGCTGAATTCAAACCTCCTTCTCCTTCATATTGGGCAAATTTGTAAGGTGCAGAAGCAATTCCTGATTCTCCAATTCCTTCAAATCTATATCCTACCGAAGAGAACGGCACCAATCCAAAACCAAGTCCCATTTTGCTTGTAATTGGAAATGCTACTGCTAAATATTCCAACGCAGTAGAAGAACCTTTGTCCGTCCCTGCGTCACTTTCTAATCGCAACTGACTATAGCTTGCGCCAAGTGTGTATGTTGTGAATTTCAAGTTTCCGTATGCTGCTGGGTTTTGTAAATTGATATGAATACTATCTGAATAGATACTCATCCCTGCCATACTTCTATTTTCTGTTGTCCCTTTAAATTTTAAGTCGCCAATTCCGAGAAAAGAATACGGGGAAGCTGTTCCTTGCTGTGCAATACTAATTTGGCAGGTAAACAATAAAATTAATAATCCTAAAAACTTTCTAATCATTATATCTATTATATTCTAAAACATTATTCAATCCTTGTAACAAGAATTTTGAATTCGCAAATATGGTATTTTTTAACCTTTTAGCCAAGAAATTAGTGTCGCCGCCTGTTAAAATAACTGTTAAATCTTTAAATTGTTCTTTATATCGATCAATTATGCCATCAATTTCGGTGATTACTCCTACGCTGACTCCAGAATGAATTGCAGTTTCTGTGCAGTCGCCAATGTAACTTTCTGGCATTTTGGGTGCTAATAATGGAAGGTTTGCTGTTAATAGATTTAAAGTTTTGTATCGAAGTTGTAGTCCGGGAGAAATTCCGCCTCCTAAATAAATCTCTTTTTCTGTTTTAAAATCATACGTAATACATGTTCCTGCATCGATAACCAATACATTTTGCTTCGGGTATTGTGTAACGGCAGCCACGACAAGCGCAATTCTATCGACACCTAAGGTTTCTGGTGTGGCGTAATTGTTTTGAAACGGAACATTGGTTTTGTGTGTTAGTTTATGAACTTCTATGCTCAATGTTTTTAAAAACTTTTTGGTAGCTTCACTCAACTTTGTCACTGACGAAGTGATCATTTTATCTATCTCGGTATACTCTTGTAAAATTTTTTCAATTTTTTTTTGAAATAGTTCTTTTTTGAAACTTTCATGCGACAGCATTTTATCTTCCTGAAAAACAGCTACTTTTACGTATGTATTTCCTGCATCTACAATTAAATTCATCCTTATGTTTTAGACTTTGCTAATTTAAGAAACGTTTTTTTTGCAAAATAGTTTTGTCAAGTTTAAAAAACACTTATATTTGCATCCGCATTTGCGACTGGTGCCTTAGCTCAGTTGGTAGAGCAAAGGACTGAAAATCCTTGTGTCCCTGGTTCGATTCCTGGAGGCACCACCAGAAAAACCCGATCAAATTTGATCGGGTTTTTTGTTTTGTATTAAATGCCTCTTTTTTATTTATATAAAAACATTCATTTACATTATTTAATATTAATTGCACTTTGCATTCAATACATATCCTAAAGTAATAATATTTAAAAGCGCTATTGATTCTTCTTTCTATTAATAGAATGTTAGAATCGTTTTTTACTTACTATTCCTTTCTTCCCTTTTTTATTTTAAAAAAAATCATTCAAATACGGAAATCCACAATTATTTGAAAAACATCTTACATATATTGCGACAATAAAAAGTAAGTTAAAGATTACTATTTAATACGAAATTAAACACTTAGGTATAGAATTATAGCTCCCCAAGCTGACTGTTTTGCAAACAATACGTAATTTATGAAATATATTTTTAAAACTTTTTCATCCTTACCGTCACGATCCTATTATTGGCTCGATGTCAGGAAATAGATGATCAATATCCTCAAATCCCAAAGGAAGTAGAACTTCATATCAAAATGATCAAAGGAGAACATTTAAGAGTTTCTGATACTCATATTTTCCAAAAACTACAAAATATCTCAAGAAACAGTGCAAATCAAAAATCTGAAAATACCAATAATGATTTTACTCTTATTCTGGATAATATACAGATCATAACTAAAAATTCATACACACAGTATACTGTTCTCGCCGATCACATAGAATCAGAAGAAAATTTAGTAAATTATATTTTACTTACTTTTGATAGTGGTGAAGAACTACAATATTTAGTGAAATACCCGAAAGTATTTTCTGAAAACGGTATGGAACTTGATTATCAACAAGCGACTATGGAGTATATAGACGGTGATATAATTTTTGATTCTAAATCTGGTATTGGTGGAAATCGCCCATGTCTTGATGGTGTTCAAGAGCTTGTAGACAGTTATCAAATATATCAATGCACACAATATGTTTGTAGTGATCGTGGTCATGAAATTGGAGACGATAGCTGTTTATGCGGAATATCTGTAGATTGTACACCTGCTTATGAAGAATGTGGTTGGGTTACTGTTAATGTTTGGGGCTGCACAGGTGGTGCTAGTTCTGGTTCAGGAAATGATGGAACATCTGGAGGTGGCTCACAATCTTCCGATGATACTAATAGTGATGAAGAGGAAGAAGAACCTATTGAGACTATTCCTGTTGGGGATTTTAATACAGCATCAGAATGCACTAAAATAACAAACTTTTTAGCTCAAAATCCAGATTACAAAAACGTATTATTGTATATGAATAATTATTTACATGACGCAAAGGAACGCTCATATAGTAAATTCCAAGAAACAGACACCATTACTGAGTCGATAGCTCCATCTTCTAATGCAGCGGTTAGAATGTTACTTTTACCAGGAAAAACTTATGAAGCTTTTGCTCATGTTCATTATGAAACACCTAATACAACAGCACAAGACACATACTCAATTTTCTCTATGGAAGATTTAGAAGGAATTGCAAAAATTTTAAATGCGAATTTAGCAACTGATAACTTTGTAACTTTTCTAGCGTCAGGAAAAGAACAACCAGCTTTTTACGCAATGACTATTACTGATAAAGATAAATTTTTAAAGTTCTTTCACTATAAATTAAATGAAAACAATATTCCATTAACTCAAGAAGAAATAAATAAATTTATAGACTCTAAAAAGTTATATCAAAAACTTAAAGATGAATATTACGACGCAGATGATGCAGTGATAAAAAAAGACAACACTGATAATACAGCGGTATTGGAAGCTTTTTTAAAAATGTTTAATGAAGCTGATATAGGAGCTTCAGTTTTTAAATCAGACTCTAGCTATAGTAATTTTACAAACGTAACATATGACCCAACAACACAAAATGGGATTAAAGAAACACCATGTAATTAATACGATATATCATGAAAAAAATAATTTTAATTATAACTTTAATATTAAACACGAGTTGCATTCTTCTTAGCGCTCAAACTACTGCAACAACCAATATTAATACTCCGTTTGTTGGCACATGGCAGTGGCAAAATGGCAATCAAACTTTTCAAGTTGAACTTTTTTTGAATGAAAATGGCAGAATAAGAGGTCATTTTACAATGCTAGAAACAAATTCGAATGGACTACAAATCATAGTATATAAATCTAATAGAGATATAGGTTTTGGTCATACTTTTGGATCTGTAATATACGGTAGTAGCGATGGAACAATTTTATACGCAGGAATTGATGATAATACTGTGCCTAACCCAAATAATTACCCAGGACTTTCTGGAAAACTAAAAATGGAGATAATTACTACAGGAAACTGCATTGGATGTTCTACTACTGCTACGTGGAAAGTAAAAGAACAGCAAGAAGGTCGCTTTGAAGGAGATAATAGGACATTAAACATTCCAACTGATATAATCCTTACTAAAGTAAACTAACTGTTTACTCAACGAATAGGAACATTCACGCAATGATATTTTTTGACTTGTTGTTTTTCTTTTAGATTTATCTATACACATATAAACAATGAAAAAGTTAATTCTAATAATTATAGCACTTACCTTATCGACAGTTCTTACTTCTATAAAAGCGCAAACAACCGCTCCCACTCAAAGCATCAATACACCGTTTCTAGGTACATGGGAATGGCAAAATGAGAATAGAATTTTTCGTGTTTTTCTATTCGCTCAGAATCAAACAATTAAAGGTCATTTCGAAATGGTTCAGATCAATAATGGCTCAGAAACTATTATCTACAAATCCAACAAACCATATAATTCACAAACACCTCAATCTTGGCATCCAGTAATTTCTGGCGGACATGATGGAAAAGATTTTGACGGTCGCATCATGGATAATTCTTTGGATTATGAAGCTCCTGAATGGGATGGATATACTTTGTGGCATGCCCAATTACGCATGAAAATTCTACAAACAGCAAATTGTATTGGTTGCGCAACGACTGCCTCATGGAAAGTCGCTTATTTTGATTTAACGCCTAACAATAAACTACCATTGAATATTCCAACAGATATCATTTTAACGAAAGTTCAATAAAGCAACACTAAATAAAGATTAATAAAACTTTTATACAATACAAAGATCCATCAAATATTTGATAGATCTTTGTATTCTTGATGTCAACAATTTCAATATTGTCAACTATTTTTTTTTGACTTGTATTATTCCTTAATCAACTTTACAGTTTTTGATCCTGCTGCTGCAGTGATTTTTGCAAAGTAAATTCCTGTTTGTAAACTAGACATATCAATTGTAGTCAAGTTTGACACTTGGTTTAATACACGTTGTCCGTTGATATTAGTTACCTCAATAGCTTCAACATCTGAAACTCCTGTAATAGTAGCTACATTTTTCACTGGGTTAGGAAATACGTTTACTCCTGTTAATTCAACTTCTTCTGTACTTAATGTCATAAAGTCAAAACCTGATCCTGTTACAGCTGATGCATTTGGATCTACAACATTTACGAATTGAGCCATTCCATTATCAACCATATCAGCTTGCATAAATGACTTTAAAGGCGTTACTGTATTTGCTAATGCAGAATTGTTTTCTAATATGTACATTATTCCTGATGTTGGAGCTCCATTAACAGTAAATGTATATACAATAGAATTTGTTCCTGCTGAAGGTGGAGTTAATGATGCTGGACTACCTAAAGTTTCCGTAACTAAGTATCCATCTAAAGTAGGTTGTGCAACATTAGTTCCATCAAAGAAAGTAGCACTTGCTGCATTTCCTAAAGAAGTTGCTGATCCAGTATCAATTGTTACTCCATCTGGTAAAATAATTGTAAACCCGTAACTCTGTACAGATGTTGCAAAGTTGTTTGAACTTGCATTAGGTACTGCTGAAACAGAAAAGCTATAACCATTGTTGTGCTCTAATGTGTAGGTATAGCCATCTTGCGCGTTTGCTTTGTTTCCAAATAATGCAAAGGTTGCGCATAATAGTAAAATTAAAGTAGTTTTTTTCATTTCGATTTGTTTAGGTATTGTTTTAATTTTCTGGTAATTGTTCAATAATAGCAAATGTACTAAAATTAAGAAAATTTCCGGGGTGTGAGAGCACATTTTGTAAAATAAATGGGGTATCAGGCATTGTTCCCGTATATTGAGTGTTCCCATCCATATTAACATCATGCATATTATACCCAGAAATTGTATATGTTGGGAAGTTTAAAAAGTTTCCCGGATCATTTAATACTTCCGATAAAATACTTGGCGTATCTGGCGTAGTCCCTGAATACTGCACAATGGTATCAGCATTTACATTTCCTGTCCACATGGCCACAATATTGTTAGGCATTCCGAAAACAGTTTGTGCATTGCTTCCAAAAGTGATTTGATTGTTACTGTTTGTAAAGTCTACAATTTCTACAGTGCTTGATAATGCTACCGTAGCTGCTGTCATGATTGCCAAGTGATTTCTATGCTTTACAACCACATAATAGTTTCCTTCAGGAATATTAAACTTTAAATCAGACATTCCATCAACACCTACAACACCTCCATCGCGTTGTAGTAAAGCTGATTGACTTGCGATTACAGTGGTATTTGTCATTGCGTCTCGTAATTCTACAAAAACCCAATCAACTATAGCGTTGTTTCCTGTTTCTGCTAATACGCCACTTTGTATCATTAATCCATCACCATACGGAGATGTTGACGGAATATAACTTCCAACACGCAAATCATCGCGCATTAAATTTTCTTCTCCTACATTCGGATCTAAAAGTGCTCCTTGAAGAAAAACTATTGGATTTACTTCAATTCCTAATTTGATTCCTCCTTGTTGAAAACCTTGTGTTAGCGTGGTTGTTCCGTCTGTAATTGTTGTTACAACGAGTTCTCCCACTGTAAAATCAAGTGTTGTAGTTCCATTGGAAATTGTATTTCCCCCTGAGGCGACTACTTGCCGCTCGATACTTTGCGCATGTATAGACATGGTGAAAAGTATACATACTAAGAGTAATTGATGTATTATTTTCATATTTCTTGTTGTTTATTAATAAGACACTAATTTTATATAACACCCTATTTTATTTTTAAATTAATTTTGCGGAAGCTGCTCTATTATTTGATAGGTACTAAAATTCAAGAAGTTACCAGGATGCGCTAATACGTTTTCTAAAATTAAAGGCGTATCTGGTGTGGTTCCTGAATATTGTGTGCTTCCGTCCATATTTACATCATTTACATTGTATCCAACCACTACAAATGTAGGGAAGTTTAAAAAGTTATTAGGATCATTCAATACTAATGATAAGATGCTTGGCGAATCAGGTGTGGTTCCTGAGTATTGAACGATGGTATCTCCATTTACATTTCCTGACCACATTGCTTCAATTCCATTAGGCATACCAAAAGTAGTCTGAGGATTGCTTCCATCCACGGTTGTTGTGCTATTTGCAAAGTTTAAATTTCTAGGCGCTTTCATCATTTTTAGAGGAGTCATATTCATAATTCCTAAATGATTTCTATGCTTCACTACTACATGATAATCTCCTATGGTCGCTGTTAGCATTTTTACAGGTGAAACACCATCAACATCAACAATATGTCCGTTACGTTGTATGAGTGCAGATCGAGAACCAATCACAGAAGCGGTATTGCTGGCATCTCTTAATTCTAGCCATACCCAATCTACAATAGCCGTAGCTCCTGTAGTATTGAAAACGCTAGCATCACAGGTTAATGCATCTGCATAAGGACTTGTGGCTGGGATAAGTGCTTCTACTCTTAAATCGTCTCGCATAAGTCTTTCTTCACCTGTATTTGGATTCAAAATTGCTCCTTGCAGATATACCACTGGTAGTAGATCTATTTCACAACCAGATCCGCCATCGGTAATATTCCAGCTATTCGTTGTCATTAATTCTGTTCTTTCTGCATCAGCTAAACAATATAAACTTGCGCCACCATGAAAATTAATTCCTTGTGGTATTGCAGATTCTCCTTGTTTTAAATTTGCCCATCCAATTAAGATATCATCATAATTTTCTAGCGAAATAGTAACTCCGTTAAACATATTACTCATGTTGGTTGCATTGCTAATATTCCATCTACCCAATGATTGATCAAATGATGAGGCATCTCTAAACATATTTCGGAAATCGGTTACATTGCCAACATTCCAATCATCTAAATTCCCTGTATTTGAAATTCCACTAGCTCTAAACATATGTCGCACATCGGTAACATTTGATAAATCGGGAATTCCTGCATCATCAGAAACGGTAAGATTTGTACAGCCATAAAAAGCACGCAACATACTTTGCCATTGAATATTTCCCCATTTATCTATAGCCATAATTTTGTCTTTATCTCCTGAATTATTAAAATACATTGCAGGAAAAGTTCCTTGAATGTTTATTGTATACGTTCCAGCAGCACCAAAGTCGTGCGTCGCATCTCCTGTAAAAGGAGTTGTTTCATTTACATCTAAAAAATCGCCATCACCATTCCAATCCACTTGATAGTTATAAGAATGGTTTCCTGTATCTGTTGGGATTGTTATTGTGGTATCTCCAGCTGTAACCGTCCATGTTGTTGTAAAGTTAGCACAGTTACCATTAGGGAAATAAGTATTGATAATTAAATCTATCTGAGCAACTATTTGTGCATGATAGTTTTGAGAATCCCAATTCGCAAAAGCATTATTTACTTCTGTAGTTGATCCGCCTATAGCAAAGTCTAGCGCATTTTTCCATGATTCAAATTCTGCTTGCGTTTGTGGCACTTGGCTTCGATAGTACATCAAACGATTATAAATTTCACAACCTTCTGGATATGAAGCTAAGTTTGTTACTTGCTCTGGTGTTGCTTGCATGCCCCAAAAGTGGAATAAAGGTGTTAGATTTTTATTATTTCCTGCGGCGGCAGCTCCTATATATTCGTCCATAGTTTTGTAACGAAAGTAATTTGTATCGGCTCCACTTGCCCAAAGATTATAAAACTCTTTATGAATGTTTCCTACACTTTCAAAACCGTACATTGCAAACATATCGTACCAATAACCAGCTCCTCGCTTTTGATAATCGTATTGACCTTTGTCCATGACAGCGTTTGTTCTAAACTGATCTGTAATCATCCATTGCATTGCTGCTAAATCTCTGTTAAGCAGACCGCCGTATTCATTATTAGTCATTGCACGATCAAAATCTTCATCAATTGTATATAAAAATGCAAAAGATGTCAATTGTGTAAACGCTTCACGGTAGGCAACCGGTGTAGGCAGCCATAATGTATGTCCCATTTCATGGAAAGTAACTCTCCAATGGGCTTCAAGATAATTATCATCAAATATTCGCAATGGACTCCATTGTGCCGATGGTGCATCAGTATCATATCCGTTCACATGAATAGGTTTCGGGTATCCATAACTACCGTTTCCTGAACTACAATCTGTATGAATATATTCTGCACGAGGTCTTTCCATAGGTCTCCCAGCAACTACACTCGCCAAATCTTGCATCTTATCCCATTTCTTCATAATATCAGTGATGTCTGTTTGACCAATGATACTCGTTGGAACGGTAAACATCCATTTGTCCGTCTCTATATCTGCCCAAGGCACATAATTATTATTTACATCGGTCACCCATTCGCTTACGTTTTGAGGTTGCCCAGAAACCATTCTGAAATAAGGTGCTTTTACGGCGCCATCAATGGTTACAGTATTCCAGCCTAGGTTTAAGTTTGTAGGAATTCTAAAATATAAGGCACCTCCAAAAGGGTTTGCAATTTCTGTAGTTGTACTTGTGATTTCTACTCGCTTTACAATATTTTTAAAACGTTGCAAGCTTGAAACAAGCACCTCATCTTGATGCGAACCTGAGATAACTTCAATATTTTGACCTACCATTGACGGAGGAACAGTAATTGTTACCAATTCACCCGGAGCTGCGTAGTATCCTGTAGGTCTAATAACTCCATCTTCTTGATCTATTAAAAACATACCAGGATCTAAGATATAACTTCCATTGATTGCTACCTGACCGTTAGAAACTCTTGGTGCGCTTGCACTTACAGGTCCGGGAAATGCTTCATGTGCTTCAAATGAAACACCTGCTACATTGGCCATATTCCCAGGCACAAATGAGCTGTTAAATATATCTTGCTGTAAATAGTAGGTGACTCTTTCAAAATTATTTAGTAGGTTTAAATCATACGTAATAGCTCTGTTGTTAAACAGTGGCGGGTTGTTATTTTCAAAAGCTGCTAAATACGCATCAATGTCTGTTTTAGCATTTGCATAACTCTGAATATGGTTGAATAATACATCTTGCGTATAGCCATCTATTTGTCCTTGGGTAAGTACTATATTTCCAAGAATATGGTCTGTGAGCTCTTGCAATGCCGTTTGAAGCACAGGAATGTCACCAGTTCTTGCAGGAACATGTGCTTGGAGATTGTCTATGATTAAAGAACCAGCATTATTAGGGGCACTATAGGCATTGTGATAATTCCATCCCCAACCTATAGAGTGTGCTGAGTTTTGAATTCCGGTTTTTAATCCTTCTACATTAAAATTATCTGGAAAAGTTCCTGAATTATAGATGTCGTTAAAGCGTATATTCCAGGTTTCTAAATCATAATTCATCTTGAATGCAAGCTTAATTTCTTCGTTTATATTCAATTCTCCTGTACTTATGTATTGTGATCTAGCAGCTTCCCAGTTACCATCTGAGTAGTTTAGCCAGACATCAAATTTCCCTGGTGCAGCTGATTTTCTCAGTGTAATCATAAAACCAGGACTTGCTTCGGTTCCTCCTTGCTTCATTGTAAAAAGAGGTTTACCTCCTTGTAATGGTCCAGTGTAAGTATACCGAAAATCAATTTCAATTTCAAAAGAAGCATCACTTGTAAATAGTATCTTTAAATTCGGATCTGGAACAAAAGCTTCATTATAATCTACCTCTAATCCCTGACCTCCAGAAGGTGTTGAAAAGTAGGTTGGTAATTCAGTAGGAGTATCTATATCTCCAAATATTCCTGTAGTTCCTGAAATAGGATCGTCAAGATTACCTTCGAAAGAATAATTGACAACTTGTGCATTGATAGCACAATGAAAGCTCAAAATTGTAAGTAAAAGTATTTTTTTTAATAGGTTTTTGGGGTAGTTTTTTTGCATAATTAGGTAAGGTTAAAATCAATATGAATAAAATTGTTGTTATACCTATGACCTATTTTTGGATGTACACCCTATTTTTTGTTGAAATAAAATAGGGTGCACTTTTTCTAACTAGTCTTATAAAACTTATGGTAGTTGTTCTTGAATTTGATACGTACTAAAGTTTAAGAAGTTTCCAGGATGCGCTAATACATTTTGTAGAACGAAAGGTGTATCTGGCGTTGTTCCTGAATACTGTGTGCTTCCATCCATATTTACATCATTCATATTGTATCCGACTACTACAAATGTTGGGAAGTTTAAGAAGTTTCCAGGATCATTTAATACATTTGATAAAATCCCTGGCACATCAGGTGTTGTTCCTGAATATTGAATTGCCATATCGCCATTTGCATTTCCGCTCCACATTCCCACAATATTAGCTGGCATACCAAAGGTAGTTTGCGCATTGGTTCCAAAAGTGATTTGATTGTTACTGTTGGTGAAATCCACTATTTCTGTCATTTCTGATAATGCAACGGTAGCTGCTGTCATAATTCCTAAGTGATTTCTGTGTTTTATGAGCACATAATACATATCGGGAGATGCTTGAGAGATCGTTACAGGAGAAATTCCATCTACAGCACTTACTACGTCACCATCGCGTTGTAATAAGGCTGATGTTCCTTTTATGACGATGGTATTATCCGTTGCATCACGTAATTCAACCCAAATCCAATCGACAATAGCATCATTTCCTGTAACATCAAATACTGTACTTATTGTTGTTGCACTATCGCTGTACGGACTTGTTAATGGAAGTAAGCTATTACTTCGTAAATCATCTCGCATTAGCGTTTCTTCTCCCATAGTAGGATTTAAAGCAGCTCCTTGCAAGAATACTTTTGGAGATACCAACACAATTGAGCAGAAATCATTTGTATCTGTGATGGTTACAGTTGCTGTTTTTTCTGTAACATTTCCATTGGTATCAGTAGCCGTGAGCGTTACTGTATTTTCTCCTATATTAGAACAGTCAAAAGTGGTTTGCGAAGCTACAAAAGTGTCTACGCCGCATGAATCTGTAACTTCTCCTGTTACTGGCACAAAAGCAACCACTTCATTTGAAGCTGACCATTGAGCTGCATTACGTCCTGGAACAATAATGGCTGCTGTTCCGTCTATATTTTCAAGACCTTGAGTTTTATTATAGCCTAAATCTGGAATATTAGCTGCATGAATTTCAATACGATTGGTTCCTTCAAAGAGTTTCACTTGTGTCGTAGTTGCGTCTGTATTATCAATATAATCAATATGTAATACGGTATCAAAATCCATAATTAAAATACGGTTTGGTGCCGTACCAATAGTTTCGTAACGAATAGTTCCGCCTGACTCTGGATCATAATCATCCCAATCGAAAGCAATTAAATTATTTGGTTCATTAGTATCTGGTAACAATTGCCCTTCATAGAATCCGTTATCATTTATAGCTGTAAAAGTGATAAAACCGTTCGATGAAATGTGAAAATTGTTGTAAAGATTGCCATAAAATGCAAATTCAAACCCAATTGGCAATGCAAAAGAAACTTCATCATCTTCCAATATGACTTCTGTACCTGTAGTTGAGATATCTTCTCTGTTGAATGTTCCTGTTTGATCTACAGTGTAGTCATTTGCTAATAGGTCTAGCCCTAAAAAATCTTCCGCTGTTAGCGAAACAGCTCCATCCGTCGTAATATCAAGTGTTATATTTTGTGTCTCGAAAGCAGGCCCGTCGTTATCTACTACAGTGACATCATAACTACAAGAAACGGTACCACCTGTATTGTCTAAAGTATCATACGCAAATGTTGTGGTGGTTCCTACAGCTAAAAATGTACCGCTTGGTGGTCCTGCAGTAATGTTACTCGCACAAGGATAATTATACGTAACACCACAAGCATCTGGTTCGGCTTGTAAAGTTAAATTCCCAGGACATGGTGGTATTGTTATCGTTACTGTTGTGGTACAGGTTGTTTCATTACCTTCTGCATCTGATGCTGTTACCGTAACTAAATTGTCTCCAATATCTGCACAAGTAAATACTGTTTTATCTAAGGTAACATTTCCTGTTTGACAATTATCTGTAAAACTCGTTAATAGACTATTCGGATCTAGCGTTACACTTCCTGTTCCATCTAATTCTGCGGTATAAGAAGCTACACATTGTATTACGGGTGGTACTTGATCCTCAAGAATAAAAAACACGCCCGCAGTTGATACATTTCCATTTACATCCGTTACCGTAATAGTTGCTGAATTAAATCCAGTATTACTACAATCAAACGTTGCTGGACTAATCACTGTACTTGCAATACCACAATCGTCTGTAACCGTTGTATTTAATGTCGCTAAGTCTAATATTAACTCCCCATTACCATCTAAACTTATAAACATAAAAGGAGCTGGTGGTGGTGCATTTATTACTGGCGGACTTTCTAGAACAGTGACCGTTACATCAATAACTGTACTGTTATTTTGTTCATCGGTAGCCGTAAGTTGGATCATATTATCTCCAACATTTGCGCAGGTAAAATCTGTTTGACTTAAACTTACGTTTATATTAGCTTCTGCGCTACAATTATCTGTAAAGGTATATCCAAAATCTGCTGGACTTACACTCACGTTTCCTGTGTTGTCTAAAGTAACACTTAATGCTGGTGTTCCTGCAGGAGAAAGGTCTCCACGAACCCAAACACGGTGAATGGTACTTTGACTGTTTATTGGGCTTGCCGCAGTAGGTGTATCATCTACTTCCCAACGATTTCCTAAACCACGAATTCCCCAGTGATTTTGACCACTACGAAAGAATGGAAACTCTGTTAATGCATTGTCACCTTGACTTGCAAAAAAATTCCCTGCTAGTGCAGGAATATTAGCGGTGTGTCCTGTAAGTGTTGTAAAATTAGCAGGATTATTAATTCCTCCAAAAAAACCTATACCTGTTTTGAGATAGTTTAAGGCATTTATGTAAGAGGTTTTAAAGTTAACAATACGTGTATGTCCTGTAGTTTCTCCATAAAATCGTACTTCTTCAAAATCGATAGCTGCTGCTAGTTCATTTCCCATGTGTCCCCAATTGGCAGTTCCTGCTTCATTGTCTCCTAAAGTTGAAGAGCCTAATAAAGGAAGATCGGTATTTCGTACAGTAAGATCTGTGTTGTCTCCAGCCAAATGCACATAATTCAATACCATAAGCCAACCGCCACCATCGGTGTCATTGTCTAAAGCTCCCTGAAAAGTACTTCCATTAAAGTTAAAGTAATAGGTTCCGCTTGGCACACTACCAACTGTTGATAGTAATAAGTTTCTAAACGGGTTTGCCATGGTTCCGTCTCCAGCATTTCCAAATGCAGGTGCTGTTGTGTCTTCTCCGGGTCCGCATTGTGCATAGCCTGAGAAAATGTTTACCATTAAAAAAAGGTAAATGAGTAGATTTTTCTTCATGAGTAGGTAAAATTAAAATCAATATGAATATTCTTTTGTTGTCTATACCTATGACTTATTTTTTCATTTATACCCTATTTTTTATTGAAAAAAAATCTACTTATGTACCCATGATATCTATTGATTGATTTATAATTGGTTTTCTGGTAAAATTGTATTTGCACTCGGTAGTTGCTGAAAATGAGTAAGTTTCTAGAATGCGATGTTTTACTACGATGTTAATCTCCAGCAAGGATATTATGAAACGTTAAAGGTGCTGCTAAGTCATTTGTAATTGCTACTGAAGCAGCGGTAAAGATTTAAAATATAAAAAAGCGTAATTAGTTCTTAACCTTTATAAACTTAAATACATCTTTCCAGTATTTTGAATATTTTATTTGAATTTACGGCAATTGTTCTTGTATTTGATAGGTGCTAAAATTCAAGAAATTGCTAGGATGTGCCAATACATTTTGTATGATATACGGTGTATCAGGAGTTGTTCCTGAATATTGTGTTTTCCCATCTAAGTTTACATCATACGTACTATATCCATTTGCAATGTATGTTGGAAAGTTTAAAAAGTTTTCAGGATCGTTTAGTACTTCAGATAAAATACTTGGCGTATCTGGTATAGTTCCAGAATATTGAATTATGTTATCTCCGTTTACATTTCCACTCCACATTCCAGCTTTTCCAGCAGGCATTCCAAAGGTTGTTTGCGCATTAGAACCGAAAGCATTTTGACTGGCTGCTTCTGTAAAATCGACAATTGTTGGCGCTCCTTCTAAAAATGTAACACTTGTATTGGTCATAATTCCTAAGTGATTACGGTGTTTTATAGCGACATTATAATCTCCTTCTGGAACGACAAAACTGATTGTTGAAATTCCATCTATATTTACAATATCACCATCGCGTTGTAGCAATGCGGATTGACTTTCGATTACCGTTGTATTTGTGGTTTTGTCACGCAATTCTATCCAGACCCAATCCACAATCGCATCATTTCCTATAGTATCAAAAACATCGGTTCTACATATTAATTTATCTACATACGGGCTTTGTGTAGGAATCATATTTTCCACACGAAGATCATCTCTCATTAAAGTTTCTTCTCCAGTATTAGGATTTAAAGCAGCTCCTTGTAAGAACACTTTAGGACTTACTTCGATCGGTTCTTTACCTTCTACTACAAAATCATCAATTACAATCCCTTCTCGGTTTATTATATCATCAGAATGCAATGTCATTCTAAACATGATATTATCTTCCGCAGTAAGATCCATTTCTCCCAAAGCAGCGTTTTCTGTAAAGTCATATCCGTACTGCGTCATCGTTGTGTTTGCTCCAGTCCATTGTGCTCCCGGGCAGCCTGGACAACCATATCCATTACCATCATTATTGCTATTATACCAATTTGGCTGACTATTTACCGTGCCTAAATTTTCCCATGTTTGTCCGCCATCTATTGAATATTGTACATTTGCCCAATCCCAATTTGCTTCTAAGTTATATGCCATTTGAAATGTAAGTACAGGATCAATAATCTGTGTAAAATCGTAACAATTTGATTGTAAACTTGCATTTGCATTTGCAGGATAATTTCCATTTAGATTGGTACCATACACCCGAGTTCCTGTTGCGGCGTTATTTAATGTATTCCCAGAAGGGACGCCTCGTTCCCAAACACCATTTTGAACAATTAAGTCATTCGTAGCATTTTCAAAAGAATTTATCACATTAAAATACCCAGATGTATTTGCGCTAAAGTTTTGTGAAAGGCTATCATTAGCATTATTTTCGTCATTATCTATTGACACCTCAACGTTTAATGTGAAATTTCCAGATCCTACTGAAATTGAAGGCAGATTTATCCTTATTTCTTCATCAGATTGTAACATCCCATCCCATGCATAATTATGAGTTTCGCCTCCTGTAACACCATACATAATATTGATTACACTAATGTCATTTATTCCATTATTTCTAACTTGTAATTGAGGTGAAATATCACCGCAAATTGTTTGTGAAGCATTTGGACTATTTATAGCACGTAAACTGACATCATTTTGAAATGTTTGACAAGCTCCGTTGGGATAATACGTTGCTAATAAATAATCAATTTGAGCTATAATTTGAGCACCTATATTTTGGGCATCATAATTTGTATATATATCATTAATTTCTGCATGATGATACGGGTCTACTTCGGCTAATAAAAGATCTTTCCAAGATGAAAAATCGCTTTGTGTTTGCGGTACTAGATTGCGATAATATACCAAACGATCATAAATTTCGCAACTTTGAGTGTAGGCAGCATAGGTATTAACTTCTCCACTTGTGGGAATCATTCCCCAAAAGTTTAATAAAGGCGTCATGTTTACGTTTATACGTTCTGTAGCTGCTTGCAAATATTCAGCATACGTTACATACGTATCTCCTAATGGAGAACCACCTTCCATGGTCCATTTATCATAGAAAAATTTGTTTAGTTTACCTACATCTTCCCAACTAAATAGAGTAACTATATCAATCCATTTAAGTCCGCCTCGAACTTGATACTTTGCGTGTTCTTCCAACATTTCTGTATTATTCCTAAATTCTGGAGTAATCATCCAAGCAATAGCTCCTGCATCTCTACCAAAAGTTTCGTCCTCTGCATTACGAATAGAACGTTCAAAATCATTTGTAAGCACATAATATGCTGGAATAGAATATAGTTGCACTACAGTCTCCGCATGTCCTCTTGGAATTGGATACAACATATTATGACCTAGTTCATGAAAAATAAATCCTTGGTTGGTTTCTACAAAGTTTTCTTCTAAAATTCGCAATGGACTCCAGTACCTAGATGGTGGTATTTGATCATAGGTGTTTTCATGCATGCGTTTTGGGTATCCCGCAGACCCTACTCCTCCCGTACAATCTACTTGAACATATTCTGAACGAATGGGATCTGATGGTCTTCCCGCTATCATGTGTATGAAATCCATCATTTCATTCCATTTTGACATCACAGCCGTTATATCTATAGTACCTATCATACTCGTAGGAAGTGTAAACATCATGGTATCGGATTCAATGTCTGCCCATTTCACATAATCATTATTCAAATCAGTATTCCATTCACTTACATTTTGCGGTTGCCCAGAAACCATTCTAAAATAAGGAGACTTCACAGCACCATCTATCGTTACAGTTTGCCAATTTCCATTCATACCTTGTGGAATTCTAAAGTATAAAGCTCCACCAAAAGGATTGGCTATTTGTGTTGTGACACTTGTAATAGTTATTGATTTGGAAATGCGCTGAAAGCGTTGCATCCCTAGAATACTTGGCTCTCTTATATGAGCTCCCGAAATAATTTTAACACCTTGATTCACCATATTTGAAGGTACCGTTACAGTTACGAGTTCTCCTGGCGCAGCATAATATCCTGTGGGTCTTAGCACTCCTCTGTGTCCTTCTACAAGTTGTATTCCGGGATCGTTACGATATGTGGTATTTATAGCTACTTGCGCATTATTGCTACGAGGAGCCGTAGTACTCACAGGTCCTGGATAGATGTTTCCTTCCCTGAAACTCATTCCCGCTACATTTTGCATATTACCTGCTACAAATTCATTATCAAAAATATCTTGCATTAAAAAATATGCGATACGATCTTCGTTTGGTAAACTCGCCAATGCCGGAGTTGCTGCTCGATTTATAAATAGCGGATCGTGATTAGCTTCGAATGCTGCTAAATAATTATCTATTTCAATTTTAGAATTTGTATAGTTTTGTTGATGATTAATTATGATAGCATTTGTATATTCATCTTTTTGAGCTTGAGTTAACGTGGTATTTCCTAAAATATGAGCTGTCATTTGTTGCAATGCAGTACTTAATACATTCGCATCACCAGATCTCGCAGGAACATGTAACTGAAACTGATCTATAATCATTGTTCCGTCAAAATTGTAAAAATCCATATCCGAACCATGATTATCTTGCCAGCCAACGTATGCAGGAATATTTTGAAGCGTATTTTTGAAGACATCTATATTAAAGCCTTCAGAAAGATTACCGAAATTATACACATCATTTGCTTTAAAAAACCATGTTCTTTCTTGATAATTTATCTTTAAAGTTATCTTAATCTCTTCATTTGTATTTAAGGGTGAAGTATTCACTCTAAAAAAAATCGATTCATCAAAATTACCATCAGCTATGCCTAAAAATATATTGAATGTTGTTGCGTCTATCTTCAAAGCATTCAGTACTAATCCAGCACTTGCATTGCCCGTAGGTTTTGAGCCATAAATAGGTTTACGTCCATTACCTGTGCCTGTATACGTATAACGGAAATCAATTTCTAGTTCAAACGAATCATTACTAGTTATCGATGAATTAAAGGTATTATCTAACAGCATGTATTCATTCATGGCTAAATTAATTCCTTCTCCTCCGCTAGGCGTAGTTACATAATTAGGTGTATTAGGAAGCTCCGATGAATTTTGCCATATCAAAGAAGTTCCTTGAACATTATTTACAATGTCGTTTACGTTTCCTTCAAATGGGTAATTTATATCTTGCGCACAAACTGAATTGATAACTATCAAAATCATATTTAGCGCCACTATTATTTTTCTTTTTTGCAGGTATTTCTTCATGTTACATTAAGAATTAGGTTGGGGTAAATGTTCTGTTAATTTTCTGGAAGTTGCTCCATGATTTGATAGGTACTAAAATTCAAGAAGTTTCCAGGATGCGCCAATACATTTTGTATGATATACGGCGTATCAGGAGTTGTCCCTGAATATTGTGTTTTTCCATCTAAGTCTACATCATGAGTATTATATCCATTGATGACATAGGTTGGAAAGTTTAAGAAGTTTCCGGGAGCATTCAATACGACAGATAAGATACTTGGTGCATCTGGTGTGGTTCCTGAATATTGAATTATGGTATCTCCGTTTACATTTCCACTCCACATTCCCGCTTTTCCAGCAGGCATTCCAAAGGTTGTTTGTGGGTTTGATCCAAAAACATTTTGATTTGCAGCTTCTGTAAAGTCAACCGTTGTAGGAAGTCCTTCCAAAAAGACAACATTTGTACTGGTCATGATTCCTAAGTGATTTCTATGTTTTATAGCAATGTGATAGTTTCCTTCTGGAACTACAAAACTGATGGTTGAAACTCCATCTGTATTTACAACATCACCATCGCGTTGTAGCAATGCGGATTGACTTGCGATTACAGTCGTATTTGTTGTACCGTCACGTAGTTCTACCCAAACCCAATCAATAATCGCATTGATTCCCGTGACATCAAACACTTCTGCTCTACAAGTCAATCCATCAGTATAAGGACTTTGAATTGGGATCATATCTGCGACACGTAAATCATCACGCATTAGATTTTCTTCTCCCATAATTGGATTGATTGAAGCTCCTTGCAACAATACTTTAGGAGCTACTTCAATAGGGTCTTTTCCTTCTACGACAAAATCATCTAGCACAATTCCTTCTTCTGTAATGACACTATCTGACACCAATCGCATTCTAAAAACGATATTATTTTCATTTGTTAAATCGGTTTCACCAATCAAAGCATTTTCCGTAAAGTTATACGCGTATTCTGTCATTGTTGTATTTGCACCTGTCCATTGTCCGCCAGGGCATCCTGGACAGCCGTATCCATTTCCATCATCATTATTATTGTACCAATTTGGCTGACTGTTCACAGTTCCTAAATTCTCCCAAGTTTGGCCTCCATTTAAGGAATATTGGACATTTGCCCAATCCCATCCTGTTTCTAGCATATATGCCATTTGAAATTTTAAAACCGGATCTATGATTTGCGTAAAATCATAACAATTTGTTACTAAATAGGCTTCAACATCTGTTGGGTAATCTCCTGATAAGTTTGTCGCGTAGGCTTGTGTTCCTGTAGCCACGCTATTTAAAGTTCCTCCACTTGGTATACCTCGTTGCCAAACTCCATTTTCAATGATGAGTTCATCTTCTTGATTTTCGAAAGAGTTTGTCATATTAAAATCTCCGGAAGCATTGACACTAAAGTTTTGCGAGCGAACATTGTTTCCCGTATTTCCATCATTTGTGATTGTAGCATTTACATCTAGTGTAAATGTCCCTGCGCCAACACTAATTGTTGGTAAACTAATCGTTGCTTCTTCATTAGATTGTAACATTCCAGTCCATGTGTAGTTATAAGTTGTGCCACCAGTAACTCCATACGTGATATTTATCTCTGTGATATCATTGATTCCATTACTTCGCACTTGTATTTGTGGTGAAATATCTCCACAGTTTATAATAGCGCTTGTAGGGTTTGTAATAGCTCGTAGGCTTACGTCGTTTTGTAGTAATTGAATTGGAATCGAAGAACGCCACAATCCACGACCATAAGTTGCTGCCGTGATCGATTGATCGTCTAGGTTAATTTCTATGTCTCTGATATCTGCATTTGGAAGATTTATTAAGAAAGGTTCCCAGTTTGGACTACTATCATCCAGCCTGTACACTCCTAAATCTGTAGAAACAAAAATTGGATTTAAAGGGTGATCTGCTTGATATTCTATAGCATTTAGAAATTCTCCAGAAGGTAAATTACTTGTAATATTTGTCCATGTATATCCTCCATCTATTGTTTTGAAAACCCCTTTATTTGCATAATCTCCATCGGTAGTAATCCACATAATATCAGGATTTGTTGCATGTATTTCTATATCAGAAATTGCATTTCCTACAACATTGGTATCAAAGTCATAGGTTACACCACCATCAGTACTTACCCGTAGATTTTGATGTCCAGAAGAAACAATTCTCATTGGATCAGAAGGAGCAACTATTAATTCGTCTGTATATCCTGGCAACGCTCCAACCAAATCCCATTCATAGGTGGTTTTATTTAACCTAAACAAGTTACCCCAAGCAGCATATACTTCTCCATTGCCGTCTGTTGCCATCGGTGTTTCAAATACTCCTGTCCCTGCATTACCAGGTTTAAACACAGTCGTAAAAAACCCGTCAGCTCTATTAGACACATACAAGCGATCTCCATCTTGTAATAAACCATAATAAGTATCATCGTCTGTAGGAGCAATTACGGAGTTAATTCCATCTCCAGGGTGATATCCTCTCCAATCACCATTTACTCCCAAACCAAAACCTCCATTGTCTTGTAATCCTCCACAAATGTTGTTGATATTACCTTGTGCAATGGCTACATTAAAAAATTCTCCAATTTGCAAACCTGTACTATGATCTTGAAATGAAGCTCCATTGTCTATCGTAGAATAAATTCCTCCATCACTCGTACAAAACATACGTCCGTTATGCGCTCGAAGCGTATGAATATCCGCATGTGTATACGCTGGTGTTAGCTGATCCCAACGGTTTAATTTATCCCAAGTCGTTCCTCCATTTGCAGAGCGCCAAACGTCCATTGTTCCTACATATACCTCATCTGCATTCGTGTCTGATACACCTATTGCCATATTGTACCAAACTTGCCAGTTTCCAATGAGTGTAAAGCTGTCAGTATTTCGCAAACTAAAGCTGTCTCCACTATTGGTTGATCTGTAAATACCATGTTCTCTTCTGTTTGTTTCATCTACAGAAAATAGGTACACATAATTTGCGTTTGCTGGTGTCACATCTATTACCATACGATGTGTATTGGTAGGCACACCATTGGTTATTTGCGTAAAGTTCACTCCGCCATCGGTAGATTTGTAGAATGCAGTTGGACTTACAGCATATACCGTTTGTGCATCTCCAGGCTTTATCCTTAAATCACGAATATTTTCTCCTGCTAGAGTTTGTGTCCAAGTCACTCCTGCATCAGTAGTTGTGTATACTCCATCTGTCCCTGAACAAACTAATTTGTTAGAGTTTGTTGGATCGATAAATATTTCACTTAATGCTCTACTTCCATTTATGGCACTTGTGTCTAACCCTGTAGCTGACCAAGTAATTCCTCCATCGGTAGATTTGTATACACCAATTGATGAAGCGTATACATATACAGCGTCATCATCTCCTGTAGTGATGTATATTGTATTGGAATCGTTATGATCTACCGCAATAGCAGATACACTTACACGCGGTAAATCATCTGTCAAAGGTGTCCATGTACTTCCTGCATCCATCGTTTTCCACAATCCGCCTCCTGGTGCTCCAACATACCATATATCACTATTATTTGGATCGATAGTAATACAGTTTAAACGTCCCATTCCAGCAGGTTGCGCATTTGCTTGTGTATAATCATATGGACCAATAGGATACCAATTACTTTCATCTGCCATTCTGTTTGTATTGACAAAAGCTCGGTTATCTTGCCAAGCTTTCTGCCTGTCATCTGCTGATGGTAGATATCCATTTTCATCTACACGAGAACTCCAAATGTTTTCAAAACGTTTGAAAGGTTTGTATCCGCTACCTTTTTCATTTTTATCATGCGTAAGCCAATAGGCTTCAAAAGCTTGCTGAACTTCTTTGAACGTTGGTTTTTTTCCAGTTCGTTTTTGTTTCGTATTCAACTCCTTCATCCAAGGAGCATTCTGATTGTATTGCGCCAATAGAAGTACACTTGAAAGCATACATATCCAAAATGTAATTTTTTTCATTTTACTTGGGGTTTACGTTAGGTTAGTTAGCCATTTATATATGATAGATTGTTGTTTTATTGTTTGATAAGGCGTTTTACCACCATAGTTTTTTTACCTACTATTTTGACGATATATATCCCATTAGAAAAACTTGATACATCTATTTCTTCTCCTTCATATTCAGGTTTGTGCAAGATTTCTTGTCCGTTTAAATTGTAAATGGATATTTGTTTCGATTCAGAAATATTTGCTATTTGAAAAGAACTCGTAGTTGGATTAGGGTATAAAATGATATTTGTAGCATCATTGTTTGTACTGAATTCTGGCGTACTTAGTGTATTTCCTAGTAACATCCAGAGTTCTGTTCCATGCATATTGTCATCAGCTGTAAAGTAGAGTGTATCTTCCCAAATCAACATGTTTTGAATGTTTGAAGATTGATTGTATCTTGGTTTAATGTCATACACCATCGTAAGATCAGTTCCGTCATAGCGCCACAATTCGTCTCCATGAGTTAAATCGGTAGCTTTCATGTATAAGTTATTGCCTAATACAATATAGGATGATGAGTTTGATGAATTGGAACCTACGCGAATGTCTTTGATCATTGTTGGAGGATTTACACCATCATATTTCCATGGTTCATTACCATTTATACCATCATTTGCTCTGAAGATTAATTCATTATTAAAAACTGTCAATCTTCCAGGGCCAGAACCTTCTACACCGGGTTGAATATCGTATTCAAGAGCGGGAGGATTTACACCATCATAACTCCATAATTCAGTATCATAATTAACTCTACTTGCCGAGAAAAACAGCTTATTATTAAAGAGCGTTAAATTTGATGGATACGATGAATTTGCACCATTATTTATATCGTGAACTAAACTAAGTGTTGTTCCGTTATATTTCCATAATTCAGTACCATGAACACCATCTTGAGCAGCAAAATATAAGTTGTTATCATACTCAAGCATTGTATAAATATAGTTGGATAAAGTGCCTGGGTTTAGGTCTGAAATCATTGTTGGCGGATTTACACCATCGTATTTCCATAGTTCTGCTCCATGAATTCCATCATTTGCTATAAATACTAATTCATTATTAAAAACAACCAAATTTAAAGGTGATGAACCGTAACTTGTATTAATATCAGCTACTAAAGAAGCAGTTGTACCATCGTACTCCCATAGTTCTGGGCCATGAATTCCATCGTTTGCAATAATCATGAGTTTGTTGTTGAATGCTATCATTCCATCAATGTTGGAACCATTCCCTGGAGTTGTATTAATATTTTGCGCTAGAGTAGGTTGTAACATTGCATCGAGTTTCCATAATTCAGCACCTTCATTTTCTGTTCTAGCTGAGAAATATAATTCACCGTTATATTCAGTAAAATACCTTGGACTACTGTTATTACTACCTACATAGATGTCCATTAACATTGATGCATTCGTTCCATCAAACGACCACAGTTCTTCACCATGAATACCATCATCTGCTTTAAAAATTAGATGATCATTGAATACAGCCAAATTAGCTACTGAAGAACCGTTTGTGTTTGCATTGATATCGGCAATTTGAGAAGTTTGAGTTCCATTGTACACATACAATTCTTCCCCTTGAACTCCATCATTTGCAGCAAAATACAAATGTCCATTCCACGTATATAAATTTCGAGGACTTCCATAGCCATTTATGTGAATGTCTTCAATCATAGAAAAACTAGTCCCGTCATGAACCCATAATTCAGAAGCGTGTATTCCGTCGTTTGCAGCAAAATATAAAGCACCATTATACACATAGAAATCTGAAGGATATGCAGGATTTGCATCTGGTCGAATGTCTTGTAAAGTTACGTTTACACCATCGTACATATACAATTCATCAGACCATATAAAAAATAGATTCGAACCTAATGCGACCAAATTATTTACATAAGAACCTGCATTCCCAGGATTCACATCTATAGTTGTAAATGAAGTTCCGTTGTACTGAATGATTTCATAACCATTTACACCATCATCCGCAGTAAAATATAAATGTGTATTTGTTGCAACTAATCCACTTGGAAATGAACCTGTTGTTCCTGTAAGAATATCTTGAACTAAGGTTGTTGAAGTGCCATCATATTTCCATAATTCAAAATCGTTAGCATTTCCAGCTGCTCTAAAGTATAGTTCGTTTTGAAATATCGTAAATTGACTTGGTCCACTATTACTCCCAACATTAATATCGCTTACTAGTGAAACTGTTGTTCCATCAAATTTTAATAGCTCGTTTCCAAACGTAGGATGATTTCCGCTAAAAAGAATTTCATTATTGTATACTGTTACTTCTTGGGGAAATGTTGAATATGAACCCGTATAAAAATCGTGAATAACAGGAGGATTCACTCCATCGTACGTCCAAATTTCAGTTCCATGTACCCCATCATCAGCCGCAAAACATAATACACCATTTAAGTCTACTAAATCTCTAATATTAGGATCATCGTATGACGTATTGATGTCTGCAACCATCGTTGTTGAAGTACCGTCGTATTTCCAAAGTTCATTTCCGTGAACACCATCGTTTGCTATAAAGTATAAAATACCATTTACAACAATTAAATCTTTAGGATTAGAACCATTCGTTCCGTTCCTAATATCCATCACCATTTGTGGCGGATTGGTTTCATCATATTTCCAAAGCTCAGTTCCATGAATCCCATCAGAAGCACTAAAGTAGAGTTCGCCATTATATTCAATAAATTCCTTTGGACTCGCTCCGTTTGTGATTGTATTGATGTCTTGCACCATCATTGGTTCTTGCGCATAACTAAAAGAAGTTAACGCTAGCATCCATAAAACGCATGCTATTATTTTGTGAGTGTAGGTCATTTTTTCCGTTTAGAATCTGCTTATTAAATATCCATTAAAACCACTTTCGCCAACAATACTCCAAGTTGTATCATCCGAAGAATTGACAATTACTGCAACTGTATCATTTGCATTCAATTTTAGCGTTCCACTAATGTTCAGTGTTACAAATCGATTTCCAGATTCTCCATCCATAATAGCGTGCATACCATTGTCTAAACTTGTAGTTCCGTTGACTCCAAAGAGCAATCGCATCCATCCTGTTGTAATACCATCGAAACGAATTTGTGCACTGAAGTGATAGAACCCATTTACGGGCGCTGTAAACTCACCTGTAGTTTCATTAAAATGATTTCCATTGTCGTATAAATATTCTGGTAAGGCTGCATCAGAAGTTCGCCAACCTGATACAATACTAAAGCTTCCTGCCCCAGAAAGATTCAGTGTTCCATTTAAATCTGCTGAAAATGCTGGTAAATTGTTTACGGTCAGTGCATTTGTAGTTACGCTCGTAGCTTGCACATCTGACGTCCAAGAAGGCGTTGTTCCATTTGTTGATAATAGTTTTCCTGCTTGTCCAGATTGTGCTGGTAATTCTATTTCATTCGTTGGATCTGAATCAGCGTCATTTTTGGTTGTCCAAGTGTAATTACCACTTCCGTCAGTTTGCAATACTTCTCCACTATTTCCTCCTGCTGGCAATGTTGTTCCAGAAACTGGCACATCTATCCAAGAAACTGCACCAGCACCATTGGTTTGCATAATTTGATTGGCTGTTCCATCTTGAGAAGGCAATGTAAACGAAGCGCCTGCTCCTGTATTATCTCCATCAATGGTTAATTGACCGTTTAAAGTCGTATTTCCATTTTTAGTCATGACTAAGGCGTTACTTCTGGTAATATCAGAACTACCATTACCTATGACAAATAAAGGATCTGTTGCTACATATATGTTATGGCTAGTAGACGCAAAACCTTCGCTATACATTCCTATAGTTTGCTGTGCAAAACTTGTTGCTTGTGAGCCAACACCTAATCCTACAGCATACGTTCCAGAAACACTATTGTTTGTACCTAATGCTATAGAAGAAGGTCTTGATGCAAGGTTGTTATATCCTGCCGCAAAAGCATTTTCTCCGTTTGCGACATTGTAACTACCTACTGCCGCAGCTCCTATATTGCTAGCAATAGAACCACAACCGAAAGCTACTGAATAGTCTCCTACGGTATTTGTATCCCAGCCACCTGCATAACCATCACTTTGTGCTGCCGATCCTGCTCTAAAAGCGCCTTTACTTTTATCAAAAAACAATCTTGATTCATCGCCTGAATTATCTATTCCATCATCATTTAATCGTATACTTCCAAATACAAAGTCATCTGTACTTACCGTTCCGTTTGCATTACTGGTTACATTTGCTGTCGTAGAAAAAGTATTCACTGGTACCGTTGGAGCATTTACCCAAGAAGTTGCACCCGATCCATCTGTTGTTAGTATTTGATTTGCAGTTCCATCTTGTGCTGGTAATGTATAAGATCTTCCTGCTCCTTGATTGTCCCCATCTATGGTTAACTGACCATTTAGAGTAGTGTTTCCATTTTTAAGCATCACTAAAGCATCACTTCTGCTCGTTTCATCAAATCCATTTCCTATAACAAGTAAACGATCTGTAGGAACTTTTATTAATGCATTTCCTGCTTCTGCAGTATTTAAATATCCAATAGTAACTTGACTTCTAGCTTCAGCTGTTAAATTTTCTCCTGTAGAGAAAGTGGCAATTCCTGTGATATTATTATTAGCTCCAAAAGTTGCAGAGGTTGGTCCAGAAACCGTGTTTTGGGTTCCCATAGCAAAAGATTGAAAGCCGCTTACAGTATTTTTAGTTCCAAAAGCAATGGATCTAAGTCCAACGTTGGAGTCGTCCCATTCAACACCTTCAGCAAACCCAGCTCTGAATGCTCCTTTACTTTTATCAAAGAACATTCTTGTATTATCATCTGTCGTATTTATGTCATCTGCTAATTGTGTACTTCCAAAAACAAAATCGTCTGTAGCAATTGTCCCAGGCGCATTGCTAGTAACGTTAGCTGTTGTTGAGAGTGCTTTATCTGCACTTGTCGTTGCATGATTTGCATACGGTACGCTCATTAGTTGTGAGCTTCCAATGATAACATAGGTTGATCCGCCAGTAATATCTACAGCAGTTTCTAACCAATAGTTTTGTGCGCTCCAATTTATAGAACTAAAAGTATCTGTAGTTGTTCCTGATCCAATAACCAGATTAATAATACCTTGTGCATTACTCGTTGTTGTATGTGTTTCTGTGTAGATTGTATTTCCTGCAGCACTTCCTTGTAGTAACTTGATTTGAACTCCAATAGATTGGTTATTTACTAAAGCTCCTGTATTATCTCTGACTGCTGCTTGATAATTAAAATTTTGAGCATGCGAAATACTCAGAACACCTACCATAAAAAATAGAAGTAGCGTAATTTTTTTCATTTGGTTTGAGGGTATTATATGATTGTTGTTGCTGTTTACCTAGAAAACTCCCTGCTTGAAAAGTATCAAATACAGGGAGTTGTCATTATTTGCGAATTAATTAAAGTTTATTTACTAAATATCCGTTGAAGCCAGATTCTACTTGAAGTGTAAAGCTTGTATCTCCTGTAGATTCTACAAATACAGACACATAATCTCCAGCACTTAATTTTAAAATTCCACTTACATGTTGTGTGTCCCAATTAGCGGTTCCTGCATCCGCATTTCTAATTGAATGTAAACCGTTTCTAAATCCTTGCTTGTTACCATTTTTCACAATCATTAAACGTGAATATACAGAACCAGAAGCGCCGTTAATTGCATCGATTCGTACTTGTGCTGAGAAGAAATACAATCCATCTACTGGAGCTGTAAAACGTCCATTTGTAAGATTTAAATGGCTTCCATCATTAAAGAGATCAGTATTTACGGAACTATTCCAATTGCCTACTTCTTTTTCTCCTGCACTAGTATAAGCTGTAGCGTTAGACGTTACATTGAACGCTGGTAAACTTGGTATTTTTACACTAGTAGCTTCTACGGTATTTGTCCAACTAGGATTTGTTCCATCAGTGGTTAAGAATTTCCCTGATTCTCCTGATTGTGAAGGTAATTCGATTTCATTTGTTGGATCGCTATCTGCATCGTTTACGGCATCTGTTACCCAAGCATAATTTCCTGAGCCATCTGTTTTTAATAATTGTCCGTCAGTTCCTCCACTAGGAAGCATGGCTCCCGTAGCAACTGCTGCCCAAGCAACATTTCCTGCTCCATCTGTAGTCATCACTTGATTAGCAGTACCATCTTGTGCAGGTAAGGTATATGCTGTTCCTACTCCTTGGTTGTCACCATCTATTGTTAATTGACCATTTAAAGTGGTATTTCCATTTTTAAGCATTACTAAAGCATCACTCCTTGGCGCAGTACCATTATCTGCATCACCATTACCTATAACAAAAAGTCTATCTGTACTAACCCAATTATTCAAATCCCCTGCGACTAATGTATTATATGTTCCTATAGTAATTTGTTCTTTTGATTGTGCAAGTACCCTATAACCTATGGACGTAGAACGCAAGCCATAAGTAGAAGCTGCATGACCTATAGCTACCGATTCATCTCCTATAGCAGAAGAAAATGTACCTAAAGCTATAGAAGCACTACCTTCAGCAAATGGTCTTCTTCCTAATGCAATAGAAAATTCTCCAACACTAGCATCGTCCCATTCGTTTATTTCTGCAATTCCAGCTCTAAATGCTCCTTTACTTTTATCAAAAAATACTCTTCTGTCATCATCAGTTGTTCCTGTATCGTTTGCCAATTGTGTAGATCCAAATACAAAATCGTCTGTAGCAATTGTTCCGTTTGCATTGCTAGTAACGTTTGCTGTTGTAGAAAACGCAGACATTGCTGCCATTGGAGCATCTACCCAAGAAGCACTTCCTGATCCATCTGTACTTAGTATTTGATTTGCAGTACCATCTTGTCCTGGTAATGTGTATCCAGTTCCAGCACCTTGATTGTCGGCATCTATTGTTAATTGACCATTTAAAGTTGTATTTCCATTCTTCAACATTACTAAAGCATCACTTCTGCTTGAACCCGTAGTACCATTACCAATTACAAATAAACGATCTGTATTAATCCAACCTGAAGCATCAGGTGTTCCTCCGTGTACAGTATTCCACTGACCAATAGTATGTTGAACAAATGATTCTGAAGTTAATCGGATACCAGAAGCTAGTGCTCCGTTCCCCGTTACTGTATTACTGTCTCCTAAAACTGAAGCTCCATATCCTGAAACGACATTAGATATACCTGCCGCAAATGTAGCAGATCCAGAAGCTACATTATTACTTCCGAATGCAGCAGATTGAAATCCAGTATTTCCTTCACTCCATTGAAGCCCTGTAACTTGACCAGCTCTAAACGCAGCTCTACTTTTATCAAAAAAGATTCTACTGTCATCATCTGTACCAGAAACACTTGCCACTTGAGCACTACCAAAAAGGAAGTCATCATTAACAGTGTCTCCATTGGCATTGCTTGTTACATTTGCTGTAGTTGAAAACGCGCTAGTTCCTGTTGCATCGTTTACCCAACTATATACGCCGTTTCCATCTGTACTTAATATTTGTCCATTAGTTCCTCCTGCAGGTAATGTTGCTCCTCCTGAAGCATCTGCCCAAGATACATTTCCTGAACCGTCTGTAGTCATTACTTGGTTAGCATTACCGTCTTGTGCTGGTAAGGTATATCCCGGTTCCATTTCTTGATTATCACCATCAATAGTTAATGTACCGTTTATGGTTGTGTTTCCATTTTTTAATATTACTAATGCGTCAGAGCTATTTATTCCTTCAAAATCAGAAGTTCCATTACCTACTACTAATAAACGATCGGTTGGCACATGCGCATTTGCATTACCAGCCACAGCCGTGTTGAATTGCCCAAGTGTTGTTTGACCTCTAGACTCTGCAGTAATGGCATATCCTAAAGCAATTGATTCTGTTCCTGAAGCGTTTGTGTTTCTACCTAATGCTACAGCGTAATTACCCGAAGCAATATTATTATCTCCCATCGTCATACTATAAAATCCTGAAGAAACATTTCGTTGTCCTCCTAGTGTAGAAGCGTACCAACCTGAAGCGACATTTCGCTGTCCAAATCCAACAGTAAAAGGTCCTACATTGGCATCATCAAAACCTCCAAAACCATCTACTTCGTTTCCTGCTCTGAATGCTCCTTTGCTTTTATCAAAGAACATTCTAGAGTTGTCATCTGCTCCTGTAAGATTGTCTAATTGCGAACTACCAAAAACGAAATCATCCGTTGCGATCGTTCCATTTGTATTACTCGTTACATTGCTTGTTGTTGTGAAAGATGCTGCTGCTGTTTGGTTTACCCAAGAATATACTCCTGAACCATCTGTGCTTAATATTTGTCCCATAGATCCGCCAGTTGGTAATTCGTTTGGAACATCTTGCCAAGCGACAGCAGTTCCGTCTGTAGTTAAAAATTTACCTGCTTCACCTGTTTGAACAGGCAATTCAATTTCGTTGGTTGGATCGGCATCTAAATCATCATTCGTTATCCATGATAATGCTCCTGAACCATCTGTAGACAATACATATCCATTAGTTCCTCCATTTGGAATGGCAGAAGCTGCTGGTGTTACCCATGCAACATTTCCAGATCCATCTGTTTGCATAATTTGATTTACCGTTCCATCTTGTGCTGGCAACGTAAAAGCTCTTCCGGCTCCTTCATTATCACCATCTAAGGTTAATTGACCATTTAAGGTTGTATTACCGTTTTTAAGCATTACTAAAGCATCACTGTTTAATGCTAAGTTGATGTCTTCTTGCCCATTACCAATGACAAATAAACGATCGGTTGGCACCCATGTATCGGTTGAACCAGAAACAAAGTTACTATATTGTCCTAATTGGATTTCTGCCATCGAGTTTGCGTTTAATTGTCGCCCAATTGCTGTAGAATTTATACCATATGCACGTGCATTTAATCCAAAACCTCTTGCATAATCTGCAAAGCCTCCTGCATTTAACCCGAAGGCAAAAGCCTCATTTCCTGTTGCATTGGCGTTACGACCCATAGAAAAAGAGTTGCGTCCGCTAGCAACTCCACCTTCACCAAAACCTACAGAGTAATCTCCTACATTTGCTTCATCCCATTGAGTTGTTTGTGTGTATCCTGCTCTAAAAGCGGCTTTACTTTTATCGTAAAACATTCTATTTCCAAAGGCTGCATTAAAGGAACCGTTATTGTCTAATTGATGAGATCCAAATACAAAATCGTCTGTTAGGTTGTTTCCGTTTCCATTGCTTACTACAGTTCCTGTTTTTGAAAAGATTCCTGCATTTCCAGCTTCGGCACTATTTAGCGCATACATTGCATAGGGTACAAATTGTAGTTTAGAAGTTCCTACTTGTGTATAGTTACTTCCGCCTGCAAGATCTACTTGAATATCAATCCAGTGGTTTTGCGTACTCCAATCGATTGCTTGAAAATTAGCTCCTGATGTTCCGTCTCCAACTGGAAATGTAATCACTCCTTGTGCATTAGAAGTTACGGTGTGGACTTCGTTATACAGTACGCTTCCAGAAGGACCGCCTGCAATAATTCTTACTAATACAGTCATTGACTGATTTGTTGCTGGGCTTCCAGCGGCATCACGCACAACCGCTTGATAATTAAAATTTTGCGCATAACCCAAAGCACAAAACAATAATGTCATGATAAGTAGGGTAATTTTTTTCATAATACTGATATTTCTTGTTGTTTATGTAGTGACAGCAAAAAATTTATATACCCTATTTTTTTACAGATTTTTTTAACCCGACTCGTTTTCATAAAAAAAGAGACCCTCTAAAAAGTTTTCAAAAACGTCATACTGAACTTGATTCAGAATCTCACACTACTGATTTCTAAATTGTGGTGAGAATCCTAATCAAGTTAGATTTGACGAAAATTTGACTTTTCAGACAGCCTCTTTTTAAGGCGGTTTTTATATTATTTCTAATTAATCAATACTGAATGTTAGACCATCGAGAGATACCCAATTTTGAACCACGTTAAAACCAGTAGCAATAATTACAGTTCCGTTTGGATTTACATCTACACGAGCAGCACCATTTTCTGTTTCCACTGAAAAAATCCTTGTTTTTGTTGGTCTAAAACCAACTGGAAGTGTCATGATAACATCTGCATTATTAATAGCAGAACTTTTATTACATAATCCTTCTAAGGTTACTACATTGTTTACTTTTCTGTATCGTGGATCTTGAAAATTTGTTACTGAAAATGATGTGTTATAATATGCCCAACCACTCGCCATTGTAGCAGCAGTATAAGCACCTGGCGCTACTGTATTGTCTGTCCAAGTATAGCCACCAGAACCGTCTGTTTGTAATACTTGTCCGTTAGTTCCACCAACAGGTAATTCAATTTCATTCAATGGATCGCTATCGGCATCGTTTACGGCATCCGTTACCCAAGCATAATTTCCTGAACCATCTGTTTTTAATAATTGTCCATCAGTTCCTCCACTAGGAAGCGTTGTTCCAGCTGCAACTGCCGCCCAAGCAACATTTCCAGCTCCATCAGTAGTCATTACTTGGTTTACTGTTCCATCTTGTGCTGGTAAGGTATACGATGTTCCTGCTCCTTGATTGTCTCCATCAATTGTTAATTGACCGTTTAAGGTTGTATTTCCGTTTTTAAGCATTACTAATGCGTCGCTTGCTGTTGCTGTGATTCCATTACCAACGACAAATAAACGATCCGTTGATATATGCGTAAAAGCATCTCCTGTAACAGCTGTATTATTGACTCCTAAAGAAATTTGCCCTCTACTTTCTGCTTTTGAATTGCTACCAATAGCCACAGAACTTGACCCTGTAGCTCTACTAGCTACTCCCAAAGCTACAGTAGCAAATTGGGTAGCCTGGTTTTCATCTCCAGCAGTAAAAGATGCTGCACCAGAAGAAATATTGTTGATCCCTAAAGAAGCTGAATTTGTTCCTACATTTATATTATCCCATTCATCCGCCTCCACTTCTCCTGCACGAAATGCTGCTTTACTTTTGTCAAAAAACATCCTGTTATCATCATTTGTCGTATTCGTATCGTTATCTAATTGTGTACTACCAAAAACAAAATCGTCCGTAGCAATTGTTCCGGTTGCATTGCTCGTAACATTTGATGCAGTTGAAAAAGCACTTGTACCTGTAGCGTCATTTATCCATGTGTATACTCCAGAACCATCTGTACTTAATATTTGTCCGTTGGTTCCGCCTGTTGGTAATTCGGCAGGTACATCTTGCCAACTTACTGCCGTTCCATCTGTCGTTAAAAATTTACCAGATTCTCCTGTTTGCGCAGGTAATTCAATTTCATTGGTTGGATCGGCATCTAAATCATTATTGGTAACCCATGTATAGTTCCCTGAACCATCTGTAGAAAGCACATATCCATTAGTTCCTCCTACTGGAAGTGTAGCTCCTCCTCCTGTAGGCGCATCAATCCAAGACACTGCTCCAGAACCATTAGTACTCATTATTTGATTTGCAGTACCATCTTGCGCAGGCAACGTATATGAATTTCCTGAACCTGTATTATCTCCATCAATCGTTAATTGACCATTTAGCGTTGTGTTCCCATTTTTTAACATGACTAAAGCATCACTAAATCCTGCAGCTCTGAACGCTTCATCTGGATTTGTACCATTACCGATAACAAATAAACGATCTGTTTCAACAAATTGAGTTGCATCTCCTGTTACTCGTGTATTATAAGTTCCAATAGATGTCTGTCCATATGATTCTGCTGTTAAATTTGTACCAGCTGTCATCGCAGACGCTCCACTAGCAACATTACCTTCTCCTATAGATACAGAACTCGTGTTACTTGCCATAGAATTATTTCCAAGCACTATAGAATTGCCTCCTACATTTGCATCGTCCCATTGTGAATTACTTGCGCCACCTGCTCTAAAAGCTTGTTTACTTTTATCAAAAAACATGCGACTATCATCATTTGTAGCTGTAGTAACATCTCCTAATTGTGAACTTCCAAATACAAAGTCGTCTGTAGCCGTATCTCCATTAGCATTGCTCGTTATATTTGCTGTTGTCATGAATGCTCCAGAACCTCCTCCTGCAGCATCTGCCCAAGATACATTTCCAGCGCCATCTGTCGTCATTACTTGATTTGTGTTACCATCTTGTGCTGGCAAGGTATACCCACGTTCTATTTCTTGATTATCACCATCAATAGTTAAGGTACCATTTAAGGTTGTATTACCATTTTTTAGCATCACGAAAGCATCAGAAGCATTCACTCCATCAAAATCAGCCGAACCATTACCAATCACAAATAAACGATCGGTTGCTACAAAGGTGCTAGCATTTCCTGTTACTGGTGTATTGAAGGTTCCAAAAGTAGTTTGTAGTAAACTTTCAGCAGTTAAATTTCTACCATGTGCGCTGGCGAAGCTTCCTGTAATTGTGTTATCTGATCCTGTTGCCACTCCATGACTAGAAGAAACTGTATTTCTTTCTCCATGTGCATATCCAGCGTATCCTGACACAATATTTAACGATCCTGTAGAAGCCGCATACGTTCCTGAAGCTAAGTTATTGACACCAAAAGCTACAGAACCTGCTCCCATTTGATCTTGGTTGAATCGGTTTGTATTAAAAGCACTACCCGCTCTAAAAGCTCCTGCATTACTTTTATCAAATACAATTCTGTTATTGTCTGCGATTCCTGGAATATCATCTATTTGCGTACTTCCGAATACGAAATCATCTGTAGTTGTATCTCCGTTTGCATTGCTTGTTACGTTTCCTGTTGTAATAAACGATGCTGTTGCTGTTTGATTTGCCCAAGAGTATACTCCTGAACCATCTGTTACTAATACTTGACCGTTAGTTCCGCCAGTTGGTAATTCATTGGGAACATCTTGCCAAGCTACGGCAGTTCCGTCTGTTGTTAAGAATTTGCCAGCTTCACCTGTTTGAACAGGTAATTCAATTTCGTTTGTTGGATCTGAATCTGCATCGTCATTAGTTACCCACGATAACACTCCTGATCCGTTTGTACTCAATACAAAGCCATTCGTTCCTCCGTTTGGTATCGCATCTGCTGCTGGAGTTACCCAAGAAACATTTCCTGCTCCATCGGTTTGCATGATTTGGTTTAGTGTTCCGTCTTGTGCTGGAAGCGTAAAAGCTCTTCCTGCTCCTTCATTATCACCATCTAAGGTTAACTGTCCATTTAAGGTTGTATTTCCATTTTTAAGCATTACTAACGCATCGCTATTTAAAGCTAGGTTTATGTCTTCTTGTCCATTACCAATTACAAAAAGTCTATCAGTAGCAACCCAAGTATCTGTAGAACCAGATACAAAGTTACTGTATTGTCCTAATTGAATTTCTGCCATTGAATTTGCATTTAACTGTCTTCCTATTGCTGTTGAATTCACTCCATTAGCTCTGGCATTAGGACCAAATCCTCTAGCATAATCTGCAAAACCTCCTGCATTAATTCCAAAAGCGAAAGCCTCATTTCCTGTTGCATTGGCATTTCGTCCCATAGCAAAAGTATTAGTTCCGCTTGCTAATGCATTTTCACCAAAAGCAGCAGAATATAAACCTACATTAGCATCATCCCATTTATCTCCATCCGTTTTTCCTGCTCTAAATGCAGCCTTACTTTTATCAAAAAACATGCGTCTATTAAAATCGCTTCCTATTCCGCCATTGGCATCTAGTTGTGTTGATCCAAATACAAAATCATCTGTAAGGACATTACCATTGGCATTACTTACTACACCACTAGTATAATTGAATGGACCTGCATTTGTTGAATTTGTACTATTTATAGCGTACATAGCATACGGTACAAATTGTAGTCTTGAAGTTCCTATTTGTGTGTAGTTCGCTCCACCTGCTAGATCTACTTGAATGTCGATCCAGTGATTTTGCGTACTCCAATCTATTGCTTGAAAGTTAGCTCCTGATGTTCCACCTCCAACAGGAAATGTAATGACTCCTTGTGCATTGGAAGTTACAGTGTGTACTTCATTATACAGCACACTTCCTGAAGGTCCGCCTGCAATAATCCGCACCAATACAGTCATCGATTGGTTTGTTGCTGGAGTTCCGGTTGCGTCACGTACTACCGCTTGATAGTTAAAATTCTGTGCATAGGTTATGACACAGAATAGCAGTGCCATAATTAGTAGGGTAATTTTTTTCATAATGGTTGAATGAATTTCTTGTTGTTAATGTAGTGACAGCAAAAAATTTATATACCCTATTTTATTATGATCTTTTATTATTTATTTACGACTACGTATCGTATTGGATAAGCATTTATATTTTTTTAATTGATACAATTAAAACCATAATTAGAATGAAAATAAAAATGACAAATGCTCTATGAAAGGAATATCCTTTTTTCATCGGATGTGTGTATGTTATAATATTATAAAATGATCAAGATCAAACCTATGTAGATTTGATCTTGTCGCTCGAAAAACTAAAATTGCCCTCTTAAATATTTATATCTAAATACCTAAACTCAGTAAAAATATGTTAACCAAATCTGATAAATTTTTACTGCGTTCCTTTTATCTATACATTAAAATTTTAAGTAGGTTTTATATACTTAAGACCGCAAAAAGTACAAGCACCCTATTTTTTTAAAAAAATTTAGGCTTAGACTGTACTAATTCTACTACTTTTTAATAGGGGCTAAGAATTAGTTATTGCCTAAGCCTAAGATGTGAGTTATATCAAAAAAACTATATTTCCTAAACAACAAGAGATATCATAGTTTGATTTTGATTTTTCTTTTAATTACTCGAAAAAGAAACATAAACTTCACATATTTTTTTAATCTAGTACAAACTTGAAACTGGTTGATATTATATTCGCAGTCAAACCTGTACTTCTATCATAATAACTGTATCGTATGTCAAACGATTTGAGTCCAATATTGAATACTTTAAATTTTGCAAATACATCTGTATATTTTAACCCTAAACCATATTGATGACTGTTAAATTTGGACAAATCAAAGTCTGAAGTATAAAACTCAGAAGTTGATACATGCGTTTCATATTCTCCAAAATAATCAGCTGACGTCTGATTGTAAAAACGATAGTTTGGATACAGTGTAAATTTCCCCAATCCTAATTTGATAGGCACTTCAATATTTGCGGTATGCGAATTGATTCCCCAAGTATCAAAATAATAGCGATAATACGTACGCAATGAGATATTTTCATTGACATAGTAATTGAATCGCGCACCAAATGGCAATTTGAATCGCGTATCGGGCAAACGTTCAATATCGTCTGCTAAGTGAAACACATCCGTATTTTCAGGCGAACTGTAGTTTGGTATATTTGCTGCATTTCCTACATAATAATTAGCTCTATCAGCGAAATATACACGTTGCATCGGATTCGCTAACCAACCTTGCTGTTGCACCACATCTGCAAATAATGAAAATTGCGCTCGTTGATTGATAATCTGAGAGAAACTCAAAGACACCGAATAAGTATTTCGTGCTCTGTCTTGAATTAAGGTGGTATTGAAAGGCGACCAAACTGTTGCGCCGTTTTTATCTATAATATTTCCACTTTGATCCAAGATATCAATGTTGGCAAAAAAACCATTGTTTAAATTTTGACTGGCTTCGTTGTAGGAATCTAATTCCGTTGGATATTTAGGATTCCAAGTATCTAGATACACTTGTGCTTTTATTCCAATTTCTGTATTTTTTTGATTGAAGAGTTTAGAATAACTTCCTCCAAAACCAACAGATACATAATCGTATTCTGCGGCAAAGTTTATATTTCCGCTCCAAATACTATTTCTGTCATCTGAACTGTGACTGTAACTTGCGTTGATTCCTCCCCAAACATCACCAGCAGAAGCACCCGAAGATTCCACCCAAGGACTTCCTTTGGTTCCACTTGCATTTCCGCTTCCGCCATCATCATCGTCATCATATCCACCAGAAGCTCCAGAAGCATCAAACGGATCTAAGTTACTCGATGAAGCTGATGTGTATGCCGAAATTCCCGCATCAACCGTAAGTACATCATCTGCATTTAATGGAATCGCAACCACAAACGTTGGTGTCAAATCTGTTAATCGCTCATTACCAATTCCGCCTGTTACAGAAGCATTGTTTCCATCTTGCGTGTAGTAACTCATGAGAAAATCGACTTCTGTAGTTTCTAATACACGTTTTTTATAAACACTGATGGTATCTTTTAGTATTTCTTGCGAAAACATCATTGAGCCACACAAAAGCATTAATAACACACTTATTTTTTTCATATATTTTTTCTCGAGAAAGCGAGCTTCTTATATTTTAATAATTACTTTTTAAGACTGATTTCTTTTGAATATGCTTGCTGCTTTTCAAATTTGGTAAATCTTCCTATTTTTTGGATCCTGTTCTGCAACGGGATAAATTCAACCAACAATTTTGAATGCGCTTTGCAGCTTTTCAAACTTGGAAAATCTTCCTATTTTTTGGATCCCGTTCTGCAACGGGATAAATTCAGCCAACAATTTTGAATGCGCTTGCAGCTTTTCAAACTTGGAAACCTTCTTACTTTTTAGATCCCGTTCTGCAACGGGATAAATTCAGCCAACAATTTTGAATGCGCTTGCAGCTTTTCAAACTTGGAAACCTTCTTACTTTTTAGATCCCGTTCTGCAACGGGATAAATTCAGCCAACAATTTTGAATGCGCTTGCAGCTTTTCAAACTTGGGCTTCATTTAATTACAACCGCAGCCACCGCCGCTTTTTCCTCCATTAGCTCCAGAAGCCGCTTCTCTGTATACTTGAAAATTTGTTTCAAAACGTTCTATTCCTAATGAAGAAAGTTTCATATCCGGATCATTGATGTTTACTTTTTGGTATTCTTTGACGGCTACACAAGAAGTGTTTACCAATAACAACGATATGACTAAAAAAAGGAGTCTGTTCATGTTTTATTCTATGTTAATATTTGTTGAATAGTGTATTTTTCCTGTAGCATCTACAATAATGCATTCAATATTGTTCAGTTGATTTACCATGTGTAAGCCAACATCTTTTCCTGTGACAAAAATGGACGTTGCTAATGCATCTGCTAATTCAGCGCTTGGTGCTAATACACTTACACTCACAATTCCGCTACTTGGATATCCCGTACGCGGATCAATGATATGTGTGTATTTTTTTCCGTTGAATTCTACTTGCTTTTCATAATTTCCTGAGGTTACAATCGCTTGTTCTTTGATAGGAATCATAGCAAAAACCTTATTTTTATTGAGCGGATTTTTGATGGCAACTTTAAAATCTTTACCGTCAATTTGCGTTCCCCAAGTGCTTAAATCGCCTGAAGCATTGATGATTCCGGCTTTTACATTTTGTGTTTGCAATAACTTTTTTGCTTTGTCTGCCGCATATCCTTTTCCAATAGCGCCAAAGCCAATTTTCATTCCTTTGTGCTTTAAAAAGACCGTTTGTTTTTCTTTGTTTAGAATGATATTTTCATACCCAACTTTCGCAACAGATTGCTGAATGGCTTCCGCAGATGGCATTTCCGTCATGCTTCCATCAAACTTCCAAATACGGTCCATAGAAGCATAACTAATATCAAAAGCTCCATTGGTTAGTTTGGATATTTGTATTGATCGTTCAATTAATTGAAATAATTCTGCATCTACTTTTACAGCTTGTATCCCTGCATTTTTATTGACCAGTGATGTTTGCGAATTTTTATCCCAAGAAGAAATGAGTTTTTCAATCCGAGATATTTCGGCAACAGCCATATTTATATAAGTATTTCCTTCCGCTTTGGTATTCGCCATGACAGAAATATCAAAACGGCTTCCCATCAATTTAAGCGTTCGTTTATAGGATTCTTGCGCATTGCTCACGCAAAAACACAATAGTAGTATGTATGTAGCAAGTGATTTTGACATTATTAAAAAGCATTTAGTTTTTTAATGTATGCTTCGGGAGCTATTTTTTGGTAGCCTAATTGTCCTAATTGTTTTCCTGTTTCGTCTAAAATCACTACTAAAGGAAAATATCCGTTGGGATTGTATTTTTCTGCTAATTGCTCATTTTGAGTCTGTAATTCTTTGGAGAGTTTATTTTTTTTACGTCTTGGAAAATCTGCTTTTAGCAAGGTGTAATTTGCTTTAGCATACGATTTGAAGGTTTCTGAATCCCAAATTTCACGCTCTAGTTTCATACAAGGCGCACACCAATCGGAACCAGAAAACACAAGAATGATGTGTTGATTTTTAGTACTTGCTTCCTTTTTTGCGGTTTCAAAGTTTGCATGCCATTCTTGACCAAAACTTACTGTAGAAACAAGTAATAAGATGTACATTAATTTACTCATAAAAAGATTAAATTTTACTGTTGTTAATTATAGTTATGACACTAAAAAAAACATCTACCCTATTTTATTTGTCCTTTTTTTGAGAGTTTTACCTATTTTTGAAACCCAGATTTGAATTAAATGTCAGAGAAAGAACCTTCTATTTGCGAAGAAAAAAATTATAACGAGCTGTTTCGTAAGTTTTACGAACCCGCTACGAAGTACATTTATTATAAGTGTGGAAACTTGCAACGCGCAGAAGATATTGTTCAAAATGTATTTATTAAACTCTGGAAACTTTGCGCTACTATTACATTCTCAAAAGCTAAATCTTATATATATACCGCTAGTAATAATTCGTTCTTAAATGAAATAGCACATGAAAAGGTAATTTTGAAACATCAAAAGACTGTTGTAGAGAATACCGATCATGAAAGTCCTGATTTTTTGATTGAAGTAGAAGAGTTCAGAATCAAACTAAAAGAAGCTATTAATACACTCAATCCAAAAGAAAGAGAAGTCTTTTTGATGAGTCGCGTTGAAAATAAAACATATCGTGAAATTGCCGAAATTACAGGCTTAACCGTAAAAGCAATTGAACGCAGAATGAGCAAAGCTTTAAAGGAGTTACGAGCAATTTTAGGAAAAGAAATAAAAATTTAATAGGGTACGCGCCTTTTTAAATGTCTAGTTAATAAGAAACTAAAATGTATGATGGAAAATTACGATACAGATGAGTCATTTTTAGGGCGATGGATTGCTGGCGAACTTTCTGATGAAGAACGTATTGCATTTGAGAAGACAGACGTTTTTAAGCAATTTGATATTATCAATAGAGAAGCGCAACTTTTGGATGGACCAACTATTGACGTGGAACGTGCTTTACAGACTGTAAAAGCAAGACTTGCTAACAAACCTAAAAAAGGAAAATTAATCAAGCTATGGAGAAATATCTCAGTAGCTGCAATTATCATTTTATCAACCGGAATTTTTCTAACCTCATCTAAAACATACACCACAGGAATTGGTCAATCGCAAACAATTACGCTTGCAGATGGTTCTACTGTAAATTTGAATGCAAATTCAAGTATTTCACATAAACGTTTCTTTTGGTCATCTAATAAAACAGTGGAATTAAAAGGAGAAGCTTATTTTACAGTTGCAAAAGGCGATGATTTTAGTGTGGAAACTTCTAAAGGAACTGTTGCCGTTTTAGGTACTGAATTTAATATTAAAGATCGTGCTGATTTTGTATTGAAATGTTACGAAGGAAAAGTTCAATTCACACAAAATAACAACACAGACAATACGTATATCTTAACAAAAGGAATGCAAGTAGCTATTACCAAAGATGCTTTGAAAGAAGCTACTTTTACAGAAGAAACACCTGCATGGAAACAAGGAGTTTCTACGTTTACGCAACAACCATTATCGGAAGTTTTAAATGAGTTGTCTTTGTATTTTGATATTACTTTTGATACTTCAAATATTGACATCAATCGTTTGTTTTCAGGACGATTTTATCACACTGATTTAAACAATGCATTAAAAGCAACCTTAGTGCCAATGGGAATTACATATAAAAAAGCAAACAATAAAATTATACTCAACAAATAGTAGAATTTATTTAAATCCTTACATTTGTATGCCTTAAGATCAAATATATGAAACAGCTTTGTGCTTTATTTTTATTTTTGACATTTACCTTTTCTAATGCTCAAAATAAAGATTATAACTACCAAAATGCACCGCTTTTACAAGTCATTAAAGAAGTAGAAAAACAATACGATCTTTCGTTTTCGTATGCCAACGATTTAATTCAAAATAAGTCTATTACTCTAAAGGTATCTCAGCTAGAACTTTCAGAATTATTAGTCATCTTAGAAGCTCAAACAGGATTGACTTTTGATAAACTATCCGAGAAACAAATTATTATTGCCCCCAAAAAGGTAGCAGATAAAATTTGCGGATATGTGTTAGATGCCACTACACGAATGCCTATTCCGTTTGCAACAATTAGTGATAACGAAAACCAGCAAGTTTCTACAAATTTGAATGGTTTTTTTACGATTAATAAAACGACTGCCAATCTTTTTACGGCAAACAATTTGGGCTATGAAGCACAACAATTTTCTGGAAGTGAAGATTGTATTCAAATCTATTTAACACAAGGAATAGAATCCTTGGAAGCGGTTGTTATTGCTGGATATATTACCAATGGAATTGACCGAAATAAAGATGGTTCTATCTCTGTAAGCACGAAACGTTTGGGTATTTTGCCTGGCTTGCTTAATGCAGATATTTCGCAAAGTATTCAATTGATCCCTGGAATTTCAACCTTGGACGAATCGGCTACAGGAATTCAAATTCGAGGTGGATCTCCTGATCAAAATTTAATTTTATACGATAATATTAAACTCTATAATACAGGCCATTTTTACGGAATGTTTTCTTTATTCAATCCGTTTGCTACACAAAAAGCTACTATTTTCAGATCGGGAACAAGTGCTAGTTATGGAGATCGTATTTCTGGTATTATTGATATTTCTAGTGGAGAAGATATTCCTGAAAAAACCAATGGCGGATTCGAAATTGACGGTTTGGCTGTAAACGGATATGTAAAAACGCCTTTATCGGACAAAGCCGCTTTGTACCTGTTTGCACGCCGCTCGTATCCTGATGTATGGAAAACGCCAACCTATATAAGTTATGCCGATAAAATTTTTACCAATTTTGGAGTCGCAAGAGATGTTAATGGAAGTGTTTTAGAGCTAGAAACTGATGACGATTTTAACCGTGAAAGCAGTAATAACGATTTTGACTTTGCCGATATCAACACAAAAATTGTTGTAAAACCAAATGATAAAAACACACTTTCTGTTGGCGGATTGTATACACGAAATCGCTTAGATTTTAACTTTACTGGCGGCGATGAGTTATTGCTCGATTCACTCATTACCAAAAATAAAGGTTTGAGTTTTGAATGGAAACATCGCACAAGCCTAAAACAACAAGAAAAGTTGACTGTATATTTTTCAGAATACAATTCTTTCTATCAAAATAAAGAATTAAAAGATGAAGATGGCAATGGAACGCTCGATTTGGAAGAGATTAATACACGTCAAAATGATATTGTTGACGTTGGCGCCAATTTTTCTTTGACACGAAACCTTACCGATTCACAAAAATTGACTGCGGGTTATCAACTTTCGTATACCGATTTGGATGTTATTATTAGAAAAGTAAAACCGCTTGACAACGAAAGAGAAGATTCTGGACAAAGTGATACTAACTTTAAAAATGCGTTGTTTGGAGAATATACCTTAAGTTTTGAAAATAAAGCCTTTATCAATGCTGGTGTACGATTGGTTCATTATAATTCTGTAGACCGATTTTTGTTAGAACCACGCATTAATTTTGAATATCCTTTAAACGATCGTTTTCGTGTAAAAACCGCTATTGAACGTAGAAATCAACCTATTTCGCAGCTGATAGAATTTAATCATACAGAATTGCGTTTGGAAAACAATTTATGGCGTTTATCAGATGACAATCAATATCCATTATTATCGAGCAATCAGATTTCTGGAGGAATTTTATACAGTCATAAAAACCTAAATATTGATGTTGATGCGTATTATAAAGAATTGGAAGGTTTAACCACTTTTACCAGTGGTTTTAGCAATCCGTTAGAAATTTTGGAAGCTGGAGAAAGTTCTATCAAAGGAATTGATGTTTTATTAAAATATCGATGGAATGCTTATAAAATTTGGGCAGGTTATACCTTTAATGATATTACGTTTAAGTTTCCAAATTTACAAGGCAATTCAGAATTCCCAGGAAACAACGACATTACACATGCGTTCCGAATTTCCAACACACTTAAAGTTGACAATTGGCAATTTTCATTAGGTTGGCAAATTCGATCGGGAAAACCCGTAACTCCTGTAAATAGTTATGTTATTGAAATTGATGCTGATGGAGAAAATGCAGGTGTGGTAAATTTTGGACCTATCAATAGTGATCGACTGCCTTCTTTTCATCGTTTAGATGCTTCTATTTTATATGATTTCAATATTAAAAAACTACGTGCACAAGCAGGTTTTTCAGTGTTGAACTTGTACAATAGAGTAAAACCGATTAACGTAATTTATAAAGCAGAACGCAAACCTTTGGATGATGGCGGAATTGCTATTCCAGGTACTACAGGTTCAACTCCAGAAGAATTGGAAGTCATTTTAGAACAAGTGATTCAACGTTTTTCTCTTGGTTTGACACCGAATGTTTCTTTTAAAATATTCTTTTAAGAATCCAGATAAAAGTTTCTTGTAATTTATAAATTAAGACTACAACACAAAAAATCCACGGTTTTATTTCCTTAATTTTATGATCTAATCAAAAATTAGTACTCATGAAAAAAAAGCAATTACAAAGCTTAGCACTTAACAAAAAAGTGGTTTCAAGCTTAAACGCACAAAAAACTAATGGTGGGTTTGTTAGAATTTCGCCACAAGGAACGGGTCCAGGCTCTGTGCCAAATCCTTGTGAATCTATACAACTTCCATGTTCGCATCAAGATACTTGTGATAATTGTCAGACAAATACTGACGAACGATAAACTCGCAATAACTTTTAATTTAAAACGCTTGCTATTCCACAGAAATAGCAAGCGTTTTTTTTATGAACTTCGTTTCTCAAAAACATCATAAAATATCGAGTTTATGAATATTTCACACATTTCTATTAATATAGTATTATCATGAGTTTAAAATAACGGTTATATTTAGGCATAAATTTTTAAACCCTATGAAATCCATCTACCGCGTACTCGCCATAGTTTTATTTATTACTGCAACACATTCTTGTAAAACAATACCTGTAGTAGACTCATCTTTGCCTTTTAAAGAGCAGCTTACTCAACTATTTCCAACTGCAAGCATCGATGCTATAAAAACTGGCGATCATTTTACAGAAGCCTATCAAGTAGTGATGAATCAGCCTTTAGATCCTAAAAATCCTTCCAAAGGAACTTTTAAGCATTATATGTACGTTTCGCATTCGTCGTATGAGCAACCAACCGTTTTAATTACGGACGGTTATGCTTCTAACAATCGAACTTCTGAGTTGAGTAAAGTATTGAAAGGAAATCAAATTATTGTTGAGTACCGAATGTATGGGAAATCGCGCCCAAATCCACTTCCGTGGGAATATTTAACCAATGACAATGCTATTGAAGATTACCACAACATTGTAACTAAAATGAAAGCTATTTACAAAGGAAAATGGTTATCGTCCGGAATTAGCAAAGGTGGAGAAACGACGCTTATTTACAGAAGTAAATATCCCAAAGATGTAGATGTTGCCGTTCCATATGTAGCGCCTATTATTGATGGTGTAGAAGATCAGCGTACCAACGATTTAATCAATTCTGTAGGTACCGATGCATGTCGTTTAGCCATTAAAAAATACCAAAGAGCCATCTTACATAACAGAGAAGCTGTTTTAACCATAATGAAACAACATGCTGCTGCCAAAAACATGAAATTTACAAAAGTACCTTATGAAGAAGCTTTGGAATATGCCGTATTGGAATTTCCGTTTTCTTTTTGGCAATGGGGCGGAAAATGTGAAGCAATTCCTGCCGAGGATGCATCTCCTCAAGAATTATTTGACTATGTAAATACAATTGTAGGCGTGAGCTTTTACAGTGATGCAATATTTGAATATTACTTGCCTTCTTTCTATCAACACGTAAAAGAATTAGGTTATTATGGTTTCGATTTAGAACCTGTAAAAGATTTACTAAAAGTGGTAAAAAGCGCTACCAATAAACGTTTTGCTCCTAGTAATGTAGATCTAACGTATAATCCAAATTATATAAAAAAGGTTCGAAATTATATCGAAAATAAAGGAGACAAAATATTATACATTTATGGAGCTTATGATCCTTGGGGCGCCTGTGCTCCTTCTCCAAAACCACATGTAGATGCTTTAATGATGGTGCTCGATGGCGCAGATCATAGTACGCGTATCAAACATTTTTCAAAAGAAGATCAAGAAAAAATATATACCAAACTACAAGAATGGTTAGGAGAAGAAACAACAGTATATCCTTTAAATAAGTAGCATGTTTAAAAAAGTAGTTTTAATAGGTTTCATATGTATTTTAATAGGTTGTGAGTCAAATTCAATTCCTGTAAAAACCGCTAACTATGACACTTATTTTAAAGCGACTTCTAATGTTTTAGATTTTTCAATTACTCCAAATAATACATTTGACAAATCTGGACTCATGTTCTCAGACCAAGGCGCATGGTTTGCATATAGTCTTTCAGATACAATTTCCGTTTCTGGCTTTTCTGGACCATTTTTAATGACTGAACAAAATGGTGTTTGGGCTGGGAAGTCTTTGGCAAATTTCACGGTAAAAGACCATTCGTGGGCAAGTATAAATTCTGTGAGTTATCTAAGTCATTTGGAGCAAAATTTTAAATCTGACACGATTACTTTATCCCAACAACTCGTTTATTTATCAGGTCATACGGCTTTGATAAAAAATACAATTACAAATACTTCTAATGTTGATATAACGATACAACCGCAACTTAGTGGAGGATTATTTGATAACGGAATTTATTTTTCTGGAAATAAAAAAACTATTCAGATAAATTCAAATAAAACAACGGCTACAGGATATATACATTCTTTAAATGATATTACTTCTGTAACTATTGATAGTACGCAATATACTAGTTCATTTAAAGCATTACACTTAAAACCCAATGAGCAAAAAAGTTATATCTGTTCGCAAACGTTCATTTTCCCTGAATATTCATGGAAGGATGAGCAAAAACTAATACAGTCTGTAAATTTTGATTCGATTGTAAAACAACGTTTATCCGAAAAAAACAAACAACTTACAACACTTATATCATTAAAGAAAGAACTGTTTTCTGGAGAAAAATATACTTCGCTACTTGCGAAAGCTATGTTGACTTTACAAAATAATTGGCGAATTCCTGCGGGAGAAATTAAACATGAAGGTTTGTTTCCAAGTTATCATTATAAATGGTTTAATGGTTTCTGGTCTTGGGATTCTTGGAAACACGCGGTTGGACTCTCCTATTTTGATTCAGAATTGGCAAAAAAGCAGATCAAACTCATGTTTGATTTTCAAGAAGATGATGGTTTTGTTGCCGATTGTGTTTTTCGTGATACTACTATTGAAGCACACAATTATCGCGATACAAAACCGCCACTATCTGCTTGGGCAGTTTCTAAAATCTATGAAAAAGACAAGGATCTTGACTTTATAAATTACATGTATCCAAAACTAAAAAAATACCATTATTGGTGGTATGCAAAACGTGATCATGATCAAGATGGTTTGTGTGAATATGGCGCTACAGATGGTTCTCTTATTGCAGCCAAATGGGAAAGCGGAATGGACAATGCTATTCGTTTTGACAATTCAAAAATTTTAAAAAATACAGAAGGTGCTTATTCATTAGATCAAGAATCGGTAGATTTAAATGCTTATTTATATGCTGAAAAACTATTCTTGGCAACGTTGGCAAAGGCACTACAAAAACATAAAGATGCTGACACGTTTTCTGCTGAAGCTGAAGTATTAAAAAAACAAATTCAACAACAGTTTTACGATACTACTGATGCATGGTTTTATGATACAAGCCTAGAAGGAACTACTTTTATAAAAGGAGAAGGTTCAGAAGGTTGGATTCCGCTTTGGGCAAAAGTTGCCACACAACAACAAGCAATTGGAGTGAAGAATAATATGATGAATCCTGCCAAATTCTATACAAAAGTTCCGTTCCAGACTATGAGTGCCGATCACCCTAAATTTAATCCACTCAAAGGATATTGGCGTGGCCCAAACTGGCTCGATCAAGCTTATTTTGGTGTAAAAGGATTGCTAAATTACGGTTTCAAAACAGAAGCCGACCAAGCCAGTCTACAGATATTAGCAGGTTGTAAAGGTCTTATTGAAAAAGGAACTTCTATTCGCGAAAACTACCATCCAATTACTGGAGAAGGATTAAATGCTAAAAACTTTAGTTGGAGTGCCGCACACGTAATGATGCTACTCATAGAAGACTAACAATCGACAAATTTATTATTCATGCTCTGGCAATTGTTCCTGAATTTGATATGTACTAAAGTTTAAGAAATTCCCCGGATGCGCCAACACATTTTGCAAAATAAAAGGCGTATCGGGTGTTGTTCCTGTATATTGTACGTTTCCATCTAAATTGATATCATGCACATTATATCCTGAAATTGTAAACGTTGGAAAATTCAAAAAGTTTGCAGGATCATTGAGCACTTCGCTTAAAATTGCAGGTGCGTCTGGACTTGTTCCCGTGTATTGAATTACGTCATTTGGACTCACATTTCCGGCCCACATTCCATAATATCCTGATGAATTTCCAAATTGTGTTTGTGGATTGCTTCCATAACTAATCAGATTTGAATTTAACGCAAAGTTGATAGAAACAATAGCATCTGACAATTCAATTTCTCCATTTGTCATGATTCCTAAATGATTTCGATGACGAATGGCCACATAATAATCTGCTGGTGGTACATTTAGTTTTACTGCTGTAGAAATGCCATCAACATCTACAATATCTCCATCGCGTTGTAATAAAGCTGAACGTGCATATTTAACTTGCGTTGGATTTACAGGATCGCGCAATTCTATATAAACCCAGTCCACGATATCATTGTGTTCTTGTCCAAGAGTTGTATCAAAAACACTGGCTTCACAAGTCAAAGCATCTTGATATGGCGAAGTCGTTGGCAATACATTATTTCGGCGCAAATCGTCTCGCATCAACCCTTCTTCTCCTGTATACGGATTGATTCCTGCGCCTTGTAAATATACTATTGGCGAAACCGTGGCAGTTTTAATTGAAAAATCGGTCACAACCGGAAAATGATCGGAAGCAGTTCCTGTGTCGTTTTGCTGTAAATTATAGCTTGTCAATCGTGCTGCGGACATCAATTCTGTTTGTAATACAAATGACTTTTCTGCTGTAAGCGTAAAATCTGAAAACAATATAAAATCGAGTTTCCCAGGAGGAAATGCTTGCGAATCTGAACGCCATGTATAATTCATACGTACATCGGCTTGCAAACAATTTTCTTCTTGCACTGCTGTATTGTCCCAATCTAAAAATCCGCCTTGTCCATAGGTTGCCGTATCTTGAATATCGCCTGTTTTTAAGGTTTCTAATTGCTGTGCTAAACCTACCAAATTCAAATCACCTCCATACACAAAAGGTGTATTTTCGGGAAGATTGATCAATCCGCCAGAAGTTTTTGCATCTAAAATAAACGCAGCATATTGGTCTACTTGATCTTGTCGAGAAGTATCGGCACCACAACAACTCAAATGTGCATTGGTAAACAGTAAATCGGTGTGATATGTTTCATCTGGAAGATCAATCAATACAGGAAACTGACGTGTTAAATGATCCCATTGCTGTATAATTTCCCAACGAGAAACCGTCACTTCTCCTCCATGCTTTTTTACATACCAACCATCAACCGTTCCTAAAGGCAACCATGTATCAAACAATCCTTTTACATAAGTTTCCGAAGTTCCAGCACTTTCTATAAAACCAACAATATCTGGGTTGAGCGATTTTATAATTCGTTCAAAATCATCCAACCGATTGACATCTAACAAACCATCTAATAACGTGTTATATGCTACAATTCTTATATGTTCGGCATTATCTTTAGTAATATCTATAGGCGTATATGCTGGCACTGGAGTTTCATCAAACGTATACGTAAATACGCTTCCAATATTCGGAATTCGATCAAAATTGTCATCATTCTTGATCAATATTTTAATGGTAGATGATGGAAATAATGCATTTGCACCATCTGGAAGTACATGACGACCTATGGCAATTTCAAACTCATCTGAACTTACTGTAGGCGCAACTCTCACTTTTAAGTCAGACATACTTACTTGCGAATAAGGCGTTACATTATAATGCGCGAACAAACGTGTAAATAATAAGCCCAATTCCGAACCGTAATCTTGCTGAATATCAAATCCGGTATTCGCATCATTATCTGCATCAATAAAAAGTCCTAACTCTTGCACAATAGTATTATCATCAGTAATATCAAACTCTTGATCTGCTTTGATTCTGATAAACAAAAACTCATCGTCATTTGTCACTTGAATTTCAAGCAAATCTACTCCCGAAATATTTTCGCTTGTGTCAGTATACGTAGTCAAACTAGCATTCCAATCATCAAAATTACCATCAATCGTAATGGCAGCTGATTGTGAACAAACACATTGAAAACTTAGCAGAAAAAACGCAAAAAAGTATCTTAATTTCATGGAAAGAATTTGATAGATTGAATGATGATGCAAAGATAAAATTTACGCTATATATTTACTCGCAGCCGCTTCTAATTTTTTTCGAATTCGTTTCCGTAATAATGGTGGTTCTATCACTTCAATGGAATCTCCAAAACCGAGAATTAAACGTTCTAATTCAAAGTTGATGTGTACTTTCAATTGTACTGTAATGCTTCCGTCTTTTTGTGCTGAGATAATTTCTTGGGTATTATGAAAAGGCTTGGTTGTTACATACGGCGCGTTGCTTTTGTCAATTTTCAGCACAATGCGTTGAATGTGTTTTTTGTCTAAAACGGTGACTCCAATGGTGTTTTTATAATACTCGTCTCCATCAAATGCTTCGTTTCTGTACGGAATGTCTAAATCATAATCCACATTAATAATTCGGTCTAACGCAAAAGTGAGAATGCTAGGTTTGTTCCCAACAACTCCAATTAAAAACCAACGATTGTTGTATTCTTTTAAGATGAATGGATGAAAAATAACTTCAGAAGCTGTTCGTGCTTTAAATGATCGGTACGTTAAACGCAGTACAATTTTCTTTAGAATAGCCTGATATAACAGATCTAAATGTTGCAAGCCTTTTAAGTTCTCATTTTTGTCTAAATGGATAATGGAAGCTTGATGTGTTTTTTCCGTATACACCTTATCTTCCAAACGCTGTATAATACCGCCTAATTCTGAAAATAACGAGAAATCTTTGAATTGTTTCAGCATTTCTACCGTTTCAGAAAGTACATTCATATCGTTTTCTGTCAATGGAATATCTGTGATGGAATACTCTTCATCTTCATATTTATAAAACTTACGATCGTATACCACAATTGGTGCATTATAGCCCAATTTATCGCTACGCATCATCTGAATATCCAATTGTACGGTTCGTTTGCTCACATTTACTTCGCGACCTTCATATTCGTGTAAAACATCAGAACAGGCTTCAATCAAATCGTTTAAAGTCCACTGACGATAGTGGTTTTGCAAGCATTTGTCAATGGTTTTATATCGAATCAGTGCGTTTTTATTTATGGCCATATTATATCTGTCTAAAGTGTGAAAATAGCAAAAATTTATGAAGTGCGTAAAAAGATTGCGTACATAAATAACATTCTTTGCACAAGTTCTTTACATACGAATTGTGCGTCGGCTTTCATCTGTCAACAAAAAATTAATTATTTAACAAATTTCAAGATGAAAACAACAAACAAAATCCTAGTGGTAGACTTAGAAGCTACGTGCTGGGAACAAGATGGTGAATACCAACGAAATCACAGTGAGATTATCGAAATTGGTATTTGCGAATTGGATGTTCCTTCCGGGGAAATATCCAAACAACAAGGAATTCTCGTAATTCCTGAACATTCCGAAATCAGTCGATTTTGCACAGAACTCACCTCAATCACGCCCGAAATGGTGGCGCAAGAAGGCGTTTCTTTTGAAGATGCGATTGATATACTTTTTGACGAGTATGATTCGTCTGCATACACGTGGGCAAGTTACGGCGCGTATGATCGTAACAAAGTCATGGAAGAATGTAGAAAAAAATATGTCGATTTCCCTTTTGGCGATCAACACATCAATGTCAAAGAAGAGTTTAGACGTTGCAACAGAATGCGACGCGGTATCGGAATGGCAAGAGCATTAAAACAACTTCGAATTCCTTTAGAAGGAAGACATCACCGAGGTGTCGACGATGCCAATAACACCGCCAAAATCTTACATTGGTGTTTAAATAATCAGTAAGATGTATATTTGATTAGCCGCTTGGCTAATTTTTTTTGCTTAAATTTAGCTATAGAATCCAAATTTTCTCTAACATTTTAAACTGATTTTACTACTGTGATACTAATTATATTAACAGTTATTACATGTATTATTTTTTTATTAAAATATATCTATGAAAAGCGAAGAAAAAAGCACTTCACGTACGATGAAGAGTTAATGGATTCAATACTCCAAGATTTTTACAAAAATAAAAAAATCACTCACTTTTTTGTTCAAATTACTCAAGGGCTTACCTCGGTTCTTCTTATAGTTCCTTATTTATTTATTTTTGTATTCTATTTGGTGTTTACGAAAGGATGGATAGGAAAATCTGTTAATTATTTTAAAGCTTATGGAACGTTATATAGCTTCTCAACTTGGTTACAGCTAGGTATTGGCTTGGTCTCTTTGATACTATGCTTTACAGTTTTTAAGAATTATGGATTTGATAGCCTATCTGCTCAATTTATAGGATACTATTTAGTTTTGCTGTCTGCGCTTGTACTGATCGCATTACTTTTTACACCTTTCAAATCAGAATTTACATGGACAAGCGCTATCCTTAATGAAAAATTACTATTACTTATTACCACTTTAAACATTACAATTTTTTCAATTATAGGATATACGTACTTAACCATAACTAACAATTCGTTCGGAACAGCATTTCAAAATATATTTGATTTATTTTTTAGAATAAAAACAATCTCTGACTTTGTTTTTAGTATTGACACCATACAAAAAATAGGCTACAATATAGAGACACTCATTTCAATTCATGGCTTACTATTTTATGCGTTTGTGACTAAATATACATTCAACATAGTTAAGCTTCGTAAATCTGGAATTGATCATCTCAATATTGCGTTTAGCTTGATTTTTATAAATAAGTTTACGGTTGCTGAAAACTATCTTGAAAAGAATCGGAAAAATTTCACAGGTCACTATTATTTCGTAATGAGTACGCTCAAATTATCCCAAAACTTACCTCAAGAAGCCGTCAATAGCATGAGAAAATTTATAAATGAATATGAAGATGATGCTATTAATGATGTTATTTATTTACGATTAGTACACCTCTGCTTATTTCTTAGAACTCCTGATGAAATTGACATTAATCTTTTAGAACTTGCAAAACAACAACAGCTTAAAAGTTATACATACTCTATTATAAAAAATAATATAGAACAAGCGAATTATGCTAATAAGATCTCATTCAAAAACTACGCTTCTAAATCGTTAGATAGTTTAAATTTTGAGATAATGTCGTCACGGTTTTCAGAAATTGTGGAAGGTGACTACAAAGAAACTAGCAAAGAAAAGTTTGAAGTGATTAACGATTTAACTTTATACTCTTTTAATCAAGCTTGTGTCAAATTTCACTATTTAATTTCGCATGGTGCATCCTACTCCAAAGCGTTTGAACTTGATGAAGATGCAGAAAAAGTACATTCGTACATCTCTAATGAAATAGAAATGAATTTGAAATATATGAAACAAGATTTTGATACCAAAAAATTATCATTTTCAAATTGTTTCTTTTTTAGAGCTTTTGTTACTACTAATGAATATTATTTCAATAAAGGAACGTTTAAAAATTTAAAAACAGTATATCACTATTTAGAAGCTGATTGGGAAGACTACATAGAAAAACAATACTTTGGTGCTATTAAGGGTCTTTTATCTGGAGACAATCTTTTCAAAGAAATGCTAAGAAATTAACTACGTAAAAAGATTGCGCAGTTCTTTGCTAAATTTGAAAATACTTGAAAGTAAGTCTGTGAATACTCATAGTGAATTCATGTTAATATATAGAGACAAGCCTTCAAATACATAAATCTCGATTATCGAGAAAAGTTCATTGAAATACTTTTGAAACAGGTTTCCGAAAGATATGTGCGTCAATAATGACACATATAACTTTTAAAAAACGATAATTATGAATTGGAAAATTCAAAAACTACTCGATGGAGAAACCATCATTTCAAAAGAACCTGGTAATTCTATGCTGCCACTTCTAAAATCGAAGCAACCTGTAAAGTTGCAACCTATTTCTTGGGAAGATTGCGAAGTCGGTGATATTGTCTTTTGTAAAGTCCGCGGAAATGTATTTACACATCTAGTAAAAGGAAAAAACGAAAGACGCGGATTGTTAATTGGAAACAATCACGGAAGAATTAACGGATGGACCAAAAATGTATATGGGAAAGTAATAGAAATATTACCAATGTCATAGACATTACTTTTTCAAAAAAATCCACAAATATTTCTTATACAATATATCTATTCCTTTTCAGGAAAATTAGTCCCTTCAAACTGGATATAGGAAGCATCATTCATAGATTTAATTATATCTATCACATCATCCAATTCATATACACTTTTATAACCATAACCATATAAGTTTATATATGTTGGTATATTCAACGCCAACATCAAAGGCTGATTATTTGCTGGTACTGCCGTCTTTAAAGCAAAACTGATCGGATCATTCTGAATATTATTATTGCAATAAATCAAAATTTTAGTCTCAGGATTTGGTATAATTCGCATCAAATTTAACTGTGTAAATTTGGTAAAAGGCAAATTCACAGCTCCTTTTATATGACTTCTTTTGTATAAATCTTCGGCTCTTGCGTCTAAAATAATAACATCTTCTTGTTCACTCATTGCTACAAACGTTTCCAAATCTATCAAACGTGCTGCTCGATGCTTTTCAACTTCACTCATCAAATTTTTATAATCTTTAAAACTTACCATAGGATTACCGTCTTTGGAAGTATTAAACTTTTGTGTAAAATTTTCAATGCGTTCCAATGTATCGTTTGTAGGATTTGGTTTTTGCGCTATCAGCACTCCACAAATAACAATCATAGCCAAAAAAATAAAGTTTGAAGTTTTCATGATGTTTAATTTTAAAACGAAACTACGTATTCAAAATACATTCTGTAACTTATAATGAGTAAACTGGCTATATGAATGAGGGAACATGTTTTGTTTATTTTATTTTTACTACGCAAAACTATTGCGCATTAGTGTAAAATATTTGTATCGGAATCATAAATAAGTTATTATACATAACAAAGTAAGTTACTCCGCTGAATATTGAAGTCGGCGGAGTTTACTAAAAATTAGAAATCATGAAAGAACAAATTCAAATCAACGGAAACACATTAATCGATTTAGGTTTTAAGCCTAAAAAATGGTTCAAAGAAGCAATTGCACATATCAATGAAAATCAATTGTCAAATGATGAAATGCTAACGTATTTGGAACAATTCAAACATGATCCAGAAATAGCATTATACGAAAATCCTATAGCTTTTGCCATCAATATTGAAGCTGAAAACGAAATTGAAAAAGACAATGTTAATTCAGTAATCAGCACCATGAAAACCTTAATGAAAACTCCAACTTTAGTCAACGGTGCCATCATGCCAGATGCCTGTCCAACAGGCCAAAATGGTGTCATTCCTGTTGGCGGAGTTGCGGTTGCCAAAAATGCCATTCATCCAGGAATGCATAGTGCCGATATTTGTTGTTCTGTAATGTTGACAGATTTTGGAGATGCAAATCCACAAGATGTATTAGATGCTGCGCATAGCATTACACACTTTGGTCCTGGCGGAAGATCAAGAGAACATCAATTCAGATTTCCGATGGATCTTTTGGCAGAAATTGAAGCAAACTACTTTTTAAATGATCAAAGGTGTATTTCTGCAGCTCGTTCACATTTGGGAACACAAGGTGATGGAAACCATTTCTTATTCGTAGGAACTTCTAAAAAAACTGGAAATACAATGATGGTTACACATCATGGAAGTAGAGGTTTTGGAGCCAATTTGTATAAAAAAGGAATGAAAGTCGCAGAAGCATTCAGAAAAGAATTATCGCCACAAACATTAAAAAATAATGCATGGATTCCTTTTGATACTGAAGAAGGGCAAAACTATTGGGAAGCATTGCAAATTGTACGTAAGTGGACAAAGAAAAACCATGAAGTAATTCATGATGCAACCTTAGAAAAGTTAGGTATTGAAAAAGAAGATAGATACTGGAACGAACATAACTTCGTATTCAAAGATGGAGATTTATTCTACCATGCAAAAGGAGCAACTCCATTAGATAAAAAGTTTATGCCAGATATTACGGGACCGAGACTAATTCCGTTAAACATGTCTGAACCAGTATTAATCGTAGAAGGAAAAACGACCGCATCAAATTTAGGTTTTGCGCCACATGGAGCAGGAAGAAATGTGAGCAGAACACAACATAGAAAAAGCAAAACAGGAACATTTCAAGAAATCTTTGATCAAGAAACTAAAGGATTGGATGTACGTTTCTTTTCAAATGAAATTGATATCACCGAATTGCCTTCTGCCTACAAAAATGCGGCAACTGTAAGAGCTCAAATGGAACAATTTGGTTTGGGTGAAGTTGTTGATGAAGTCATGCCATACGGTTGTATCATGGCTGGTGATGTTGGAAAAAATGCACCTTGGAAACGTAAAAGAAAAAATAGAAAATGACTTATAAAGACATGATCAAAAATGAATTGCACAAAAAACATTGGGAACTCATATTGATCGATAGTCGTAGTGTTTGGTGGGAAGAAGAACATTGGAAAATACAATGGAAACATGCCCACGGAATGATCCTTTTTATTCAATTCTTTATCGATCCATTATGTGATAAAATTGTAAACCATATAGAAGCAAACTTGACCTTAGATGATAATGATTCTGAGGTCGCTTCTTTATACATGTCAAGAGGGAAATTCAATATCAAATTAAATGCATTCATAGAAAAAATTGAAAATTTTAGACGAAAATGAAAACAATAGGTAACATCATCGCAGTTCTTATATGTATTGCAATTGGAATACCGCTGCTGATCATTTTTATGCTATTTTACACTCCTTATTCGTATGTAAGAAATTATGAATATCGAAGAAAACGTAAAAAAGAATTAGAAGAAGCTTTAATCCAAAATAATGGGAAAATTATATTTCTATATGGCGAATATCATACGTTTAACTTTTTAAAGTATTTTAAAGACCATTATCCCGAAATACAATGTTTGCAAGTGTATAATGGATACAATACCTCTGGTGTTTTTGTCGATCATCTAACTAAAAATAGAAAAGCAAAAAGTTTACCTCAATTAGTAAAGATTGATGGAAAAAACATTCTCAAAAAAGAACATTATAATTCGTTTAAACATTACATACGAAGAAACAATGATGCAGATAGTTTTTTCAAATTGATTGAAAGCTCAATTAAAAATTTAGAAAGTTTACCATCCAAACAACTATAAAGTCAAAATCATGAACACAAAAAAAATCATTATACTATCACCAAACTTTTCTGAAGATTCAAAAATCATCAGTCAAGCTGCTATTGATAGTGAATTCACTACCATACGATTTGGAGGTTGGAATGTTCCTACAGAATATCAAAAAGATGTTGTGGCGGTTTATGGCGAAGATTTATTCACAACAATTGTAGCTGAACAATGCAGTCTAAAACTCCTAAAACCCGCAGACGATTGGTTGGCAAGTGTTCCGACAAAATATACCTTACGAAACATTCAATATGATCGTTTTGGGAATATTCAAAACGTACAAAACAAATTTATAAAACCTGTCGATTTCAAGTTTTTCCCTGCTGGTGTATACACTTCCGTGGAAGAAATCCAGGGCTATAGTACGATTGATGCAACCATTGAAGTCTTCGTATCTGATGTGGTGAGTTGGGCAATTGAAGTTCGCTGTTTTATCATTGATCGACAACTACAAACGTGGTCAACGTATATCTACAACGGAGAAATTGAGTTGAAAAATACGATACTAGAAAATGAAGAAACTGAAATGCTGAGCTTTCTCAATGAATTCCTAACCGACAAAACAATTGACTTGCCTAAAGCAGTTGTCATTGATGTTGGTTACATTTCTGACAAAGGTTGGGCGCTCATTGAAGCAAATCCAGTATGGAGTTCGGGCGTATATGCGTGCAATCCTAAAAAAGTAATAGATACAATTGTGAAAAGTTGTGAGAAAGTGATCTAAAAATATCATGAATACAAATATTAACATCGCGACCAAAAACCTGTATGGTGTATTTAAGCCATATACGATTGAAGGAAATCTTAGAGAACGAAGCTGTGATTGCTGTGTTTCCGATGCAGAGATAAAGGAATTACTATCAAAAGATTTACATGTGCTTTCGGAAGACGAAATTGGACACTTTATGCGTTCGGCAGTTACAACTTTTGGCTGTGTTACTGATTACAAGCATTTTTTACCAAGAATTTTAGAATTAATGCAATTTGAAAACAGTGATATGTTATTTGATTTTACGACATACGAAAAACTAAATTATAGCAAGTGGGAAACTTGGAGTGAGTCTGAAATTGAAGCAATTAAAACCTATTTCACAACTTTATGGATTGAAACTTTGAATGATACAACAACAACCTTGTACAAAACTCAAAGTATGTTAAAAATCATGATTACTTATGTTGGTTGGGATGCAACTTTTTCTATTTGGGAAAAAGCAGCTAATTCACGCTGGATTCATTATGTAGTAGATGTCGTTTTAGGGAATGATTCTTTAGATTTTAATACAGAAGACACAGAACGTTTAATGAATTGGTTTTCAACGCATCTTTTTTTATCCAAACTAGAAAATGCCTTTTTAGAAACTGAAGATAAACTAGAAGCTAACAGAATTTCAATTGCATATACAATACTTGAAAAGTATAACAAAAATTAATTTCAAAATGTCAATCGAAACTATCCGTCTGTGTTAAGAAATAATGAGCTAGCAAACGAAATTGCGAAGCGTAGCTTCAAGCATGTAGTTTAGCTAGTGAATGGTGCGCAGCAATTTCCTATACACAGACTTGATTTTTTGGTTCATTTTTTATCAAGAAAAAATGAACGTTACTAAAATTATAGTTTGAAACACTAAAGGCAAAAAGGTTACACAAACATTCTTATCAAAAACAAAAAACAACAAAAACTCATGACAACACGAAACAGAGGAAAAGAAGGAAGTGACGATCGTTTATTTGGCGATCCAAAAATGCAATCAAAAATGCGAGAAGCAATCAAAGACCTATCGTATTTAATGAGCAGAGGATTCTCTGAAAAATCGTCATTGCCTTTGGTTGGAAATCGTTACAAACTCAACAATCGCCAACAACGTGCCGTACAAGGAATGAGTGAAGCAGCACATAAACTTGAAAAACGTACAGCGAGTTGTTTGTCGCCAAATCAGTTAGCAGAAAAAGAAGTCTATTTAGATGGTTTTAATGTATTAATTATGTTAGAAAGTGCTTTATCGGGCGCTTATCTTTTCAAAGGTTTAGATGGTTGTTATCGCGATTTATCAAGCGTACACGGAACGTACAAAAAAGTAAAACAAACGCCAGAAGCCATTCAACGCATTGCAAACTTTCTACAAGAAAACAAGGTAAAAAAAGCAACATGGATCTTTGACAAACCTGTTTCCAACAGTGGACGTTTAAAAACAATGTTGGGAGAATATGCAAACGAAAATCAACTCAATTGGGAAATCATTTTAGACAACAATCCTGATAAATTGATTGCTGAAAGTGGAAAAATTGCTATCAGTTCGGATGCTTGGGTTTTAGACAATTCAACAACTTGGTGTAATATGGTGCGACATATTGTAGATATTGAAATTCTACAGAAAAATGTGGTGGAATCTGAATAAAAAATTTAAAAATGAATCATACAAAAAATATAATCATCGTTGACTTAGAAGCGACATGTTGGAACGGACCAATTCCTAATGGACAAGTCAATGAAATCATAGAAATAGGAATCTGTGTTTTAAATACAGAAACAGGCGAAATCACACAAAACGAAGGAATTCTGATAAAACCTGAACGTTCAGAAATCAGTGATTTTTGTACTGAATTGACAACCATCACACAAGAACTCATTGACTCGGAAGGAATTTCATTCGCAGAAGCTTGCACAAAACTTCGCAAAGAATACGATCCAAAACAATATACATGGGCAAGTTACGGTCAATACGATCTCAACATGTTAAAGCGTCAATGTAAATTGAGAAATATGGAATATCCTATGGGCGCAAATCACATCAATGTAAAAACAACCTTTACAGAAGTAAAAGGATTGCGTAAAAAAGTGGGAATGAATGGCGCTTTAAATATCTTAAAAATTCCGCTTGAAGGAACACATCACAGAGGAATTGATGATGCAAAAAACATTGCCAAAATTTTACATTGGTGTTTAAAAAATAAATAGCAAAAAACTACTACGCAAAAATATTGCGCAATCAAACTTCATCTTTGAACTCAGAAATACAACACAACGAAACATATAAAATCATGCAAACTAAAAAAGGCACTGTGTATTGAATTATTAACAGATAGTTCAATACAAAATGAAAACATGTAAAAACAAGAAAATTTACAATTTCAAACAAGCTCACAAACGCAAAAAAAGAACACGAGCAACAAGAAATCTTTGGATAAGCAATACTAGTGGATTCCGCAGAGAATTAAATAGAGAATATCGTACAAAATGTAAGATGGTTCTAAGAAAAAAAATAGCAGGGCAAGAAATAGAATTCCCACTATTCAAAAAAACACTTTTGTGGCATTGCTATTAAAAAGCATTCAAAATGAAAACAAGAATACTAGAAAAACTCAACGAAATAGAACGTGATAAGAATATCGAAATCTTATTCGCTGTCGAATCAGGAAGCAGAGCTTGGGGCTTTGCTTCTCCCGATTCGGATTATGATATTCGTTTTGTGTACAAACACAAATCAGATTGGTATTTGAACCTTTGGGAACAAAAAGATACGATTCAGTTTATGACCGAAGACGATTTGGATGGTTCAGGTTGGGACATTCGAAAAGCTTTAAAATTACTCGCAAAATCGAATGCTTCCTTACTAGGTTGGCTCTTCTCTCCTATTGTGTACAGAAGTGCTGGAACATTTTTGGAAGAAATGAAAATGGTCGCTGAAAAGAATTTCAATCCTGTTGCGGGTTTCTTTCATTATCACAGCATGAACAAAAATTTTGAAGAAACTTTAAACACCAATGAAATGACTTTAAAAAGTTATTTCTATGCAATTCGAACAGCTTTATGTGCCAATTGGATTTACAAAAAAGAAACCGTTCCGCCTGTAGCTTTTCGTGAATTATATCCGCTTTTAGATACTAAATCTTGTGCTCTTTTGGATGAATTGATTCTACTAAAAAGCAAAGAAATTGAAAAAAGTAATGCGCCTGTAGAAGCTTCTTTAATTGATTTGGTAAAAAAGATTGTTGCTGAAAACAACGAAATCAAAAATGATCTTAAAAATAGAAAATCAAATCCTGAAGAATTCAATAAACTATTCATAAAAACAATATAGAAAAGATGAAATTACATATACCAGAAGATTATACGGAGTTTTTATACTGGGTAAAAGAAACAACCGAAGCATTTTGGGCTAAAAACCCTGAAACTTCTGAAGATGATTTTGTTTGTGAAGATTGGGCTTATGGCGCAAAATGGATTGGTATGACTGAAAGCGAAATTGAACAAACAGAAAGAAAATTCAATATAAAATTCACCTCTGAGCACAAGGAGTTTTTAAGAATTTTGCATACCATTGATAGGAAAGAAGTCTATACGTATGAAGATGATGAAACGGGAGAAATAGAACATCGTGAATATCCTTTCTTTTATAATTGGCTTCAAGATACTAAAGACATTGAACAGTATTTAAAATGGCCATACGAAACAATTTTTCAAGATGTAGTCGGCGCTAATAAAGTTTGGCTGAAATCTTGGGGAACTATTCGTCCTAAATCAAATGAAGTAAAAGAAAAAATATTCTCAGAATGGTTTGAAAAAATACCAAAATTAATTCCAATTCACGGACACAGATTTGTAGTAAGTGATCATACAAAAGTACAAAACCCTGTACTATCTATGTACGGCTCTGATATTATTGTGTACGGTTGGAATATGAGACATTATTTATTAAGTGAACTTGAAAGGCACTTGAATTTATTTGACGATGTATATGATGATGAATATAAAGAATGGTATCCAGAAAGAAAACCAGAATTACAAAAAATTCATGACGCAGAATATGAAGCTGCTAGCACAAAGTCCATTCCTGTAATTGAAGAAATGATCTTGTATTGGAGTTCTGGTTGGTCAAGTTTTGGAAAAGAGAACCCGAACAAAGTAGAAGGTATTTTACAACCTATCACAAAAACATTTGTTGCGCAAGATGAAGATGGAGAACATAACGATCAACAAAAACAATTTAATGCGTTTTAATACATTATCATGACACTCTCAGAACTCAAAAAATCAGGACATATCATATTTGAATGTATCAGCGGAAGTCGTGCGTACGGACTGGATACGCCGACTTCCGATACAGATATTCGCGGTGTTTTTGTATTGCCAAAAACAATGTACTATTCCCTGGATTATGTTGGACAGATTAATAACGAGACGAATGATATTGTATATTATGAATTGCGAAAATTCATAGAATTGTGCGCCAAAAACAATCCAAATATCCTAGAATTATTGAATGTTTCGGAAGATTGTATTTTGTACAAAGATCCGTTGTTCGACAAAATCAAACTAGATACATTTCTATCCAAACAATGCGAAAAATCGTTTGCAAACTACGCGTTTACTCAAATCAAAAAAGCGCGCGGATTGGAAAAGAAAATTGTCAATCCAATGGAAAAAGAACGCAAATCTGTGTTGGATTTTTGTTTTGTATATGAAAATGACACTTCCATTCCTTTAAAGGATTTTTTGACTCATAAAAACATCCAACAAGAACACTGCGGTATTACAAATATTCCACATTTAAAAGATTGCCACAACCTATATCACAACGAAAATATTCCCTACAAAGGAATCATTAGAAGTGAATTGGCGAATGAACTCGCGTTGAGCAGTATTCCGAAAGGAGAAGAAACTATTGGCATGTTATTTTTCAATAAAGATGGATATTCTAGTTATTGCAAAAAGTACAAAGAATATTGGAATTGGGTTGAAAAACGAAACGAAGAACGTTACAAAACGACCGTTTCGCATGGAAAAAATTACGATTCTAAAAATATGATGCATACCTTTCGCTTATTACGCATGGCAAAAGAAATTGCATCGGAAAGTACCATTCATGTAAAACGTCCAGATCGTGAATTTTTACTAGATGTAAAACATGGAAAATATGAATATGATGAATTGGTGACTTGGGCAACGGAATTAAAAACAGAATTGGAAAGTTTATATGCAAATTCAACGTTACCAGAACGTCCAGATATAGAAAAAATTAATACATTACTCATTAACATTAGAACTGATTTTTATACTAAAAACCCGTGAACGCTTTACTCAACATAGCATATTCCTGTAAAAGCTTCCTTTCGGAGGAATGGAAGGCAACTTACAGCGCGTTTTTACAGAACGAACATTTATCTGTACTAGCGCGAAATGTATATGCTTTGTATGAAAATGATGAAGAAAAGTTTCACGGGAAACCCAATTTTGAAGAAGAAATCATTCCCGATATTAAAGTAGCGTTTTCTATCTTTAAAGAACAATTCAAAGTTTTAAAAAAATATCATTTTGAAGATAATAAATTGACGCGTAAAGCTTTTGCCACTGCCGTAGAAAGTACAAGTTTCGAACACATTTTGATACTTTCTGGACAACGATTGACTTCAGCGAGTATGCAGAATGCACATGGAATTCCGCCTTTACAACACGAACTATTAAAGCATAGTTTTGAAGCGTATAATGATCAAATTTCCAAAGCAGTTCGCGCTTGGGAAAAACACGCACAACGCTCTACAGAAAGTTTCTGGGGAACAGTTAAAGGAAGCACGGAAGAGAAAGAACAAAATGTGCAAAAATTGGTAAGACACATTCTAAAATACAAAACTTGGTGGAATGTATTTACACATTACAAACACGATATTGTATATGAAGTACGAATTGCAAGTGGACACGGAATTCGTTGGAAAAAAGACAATTTAGAACTCATAGGATTTTTAGAACCTTTTGAAGATTACGATTATGGAAAATAACGAACAGACATATAATTTTTCGCAACAGGAATGGGAAACATGCCTGAAGGTTTTGCATGCGCTCAAAAAAAATCCGTTGGAGAATCCCGATAATCAACAATTTGGAACGCTTATCACAAAAATTCATTCCAAAGCAAAAAAAACGAACCGAAAGCAGAGTTATTCTTCTAAAAAACAAGAAGATTTAGAAACTACACTGAATAGTGAAATCTCTAAAAATGCATTGCAAAACACCACCGTTTATAATGAAGAAGCGCAAACGCTGCAATCATTTACAAAACTGAATGTTCCTAAAAATTGTTATTGCTGTAATACTTCGTTCACGTTTGCGCATTCGTTCTACAATCGATTGTGTCCAACTTGCGCCGAACTCAACTATGAGAATCGTTTTAAAAATCTCGATCTATCTGGTCGCAATATAATCTTAACTGGCGGACGCGTAAAAATTGGATACGCAACTGCACTAAAAATGCTGCGTTCGCAAGCACATGTAACGGTAACAACACGTTTTCCGGCAAGTGCTTTAGAACAGTTTCGTCAAGAAAAAGATTATGAATCTTGGAAAGACAACTTAGTCGTTTACGGACTGGATTTACGAAATCTGAAATCGGTTGAAAACTTCATCTATTATTACAAAAGAACACATGAAACGCTGGATATTTTAATCAATAACGCAGCGCAAACCATCAAATATACAGACCAATATTATGTGCCAATAATTGCTAAAGAACAGCAATTAGCAATTGAATTCTCTAGTCAGCAGAACTTAATTGCCAATGAAACACCTGTAGCAAACATGAAACTATTAGAAAATCATGTTGAAAAAAGTTACTTAGAGTTGAATCGTTTTGGACAACCTATTGACAATCGAGAAAAAAATAGCTGGAATGCCACTTTAGAAGAAATCTCTATGCAGGAATTAATTGAAGTAAACCTCATCAATCAAATTTCTCCGTACTTCCTCATCAAAGAATTAGTGCCGTTATTGAAAAATTCAACTTTTCCGAAGAAACATATTATCAACGTAACCTCTTCGGAAGGTCAATTCAGCTACAACAACAAAACCATGTTTCATCCGCATACCAATATGACCAAAGCGGCTTTAAATATGATGACACGAACTGCAGCAATGAATTTTGAAAAAGACAATATTTATATGAACGCTGTAGATGTGGGTTGGGTTTCTACAGGAGCTCGTGAAACCTTGCGTAAAAAACAATTTGAAAAAGGATACATTCCGCCACTCGATCCCGTAGATGGAGCGTCTCGAATCGTACATCCTATCTATGAAAATGAAAAAAACAATACTATCTTTACAGGGAAGTTATTAAAAAACTACGCTGTTGAAGATTGGTAAAATGAAGGAATACAGCAGTAGTTCAGTTGGAAGAAAACTATCTCTGCACGATAGAGGTCGCGGGTTCGAAATGTAAATTCACGAATACCTATATTTAAAAATATATAAGTCGCGAGTAATCTCGTCTGCTGTACAATTAAAATATTAAAAATGCGGCAGTAGTTTCAAAAGGAGAAGAACATCGTCTTCAAAACGAAGGATGCGGGTTCGAAATGTAAAACATTCACGAACTCCTTAATATAAAATAAGTAAGTTGTGAGCTAATCCTGTCTGTTGCGTTTTTTAAAAAATAAAATATATTGAATAGGCAAAGGCTGGTGGTTTAATGGAAGAATACCTGTAAACAGACATTTTATTCCGGAGGTGCGAGTTCGAGTCTCGCTCAGCCTTTGTTCAAAAAAAATAACAATAGCTGTCAATTGGAAGAACACCTTTTTTCAAACGGGAAGTTATAGGTTCGAAATCCCAAAGGTTGCTCTTGTAAAAGAATAATAAGAAATTTTGATACGCAAAGATTGATGGTATAATTGGAAGCACACCAGGCCTCATATCCGGAGGTGCAAGTTCGAGTCTTGCTCAGTCTTTGCTCAAAAAATGGTAGCAGTAGTAGCTCAATTGGAAGAGTGCCTGCCTGTCACGCAGGAAGTTGCGGGTTCGAATCTCGCCTACTGTTGCCTATCTATATTCCACCAGTTTAATTACGCAATATAATTGCGTAGCACTAATTGAGATTTGTATGTACAAACAAAAAGTATCATGAAATCTATTGAGCGACGTATCCAAAAATTAGCAACTTCTTTAAAAATTGAAGTAAATTTGAATCATTTCATTGAGCATATACAAAATGACAATGGAGAAGATTCTATCCATATATTTGATTCGTTATATATGCATTTTCCATATATTAATGGTGATTTTAGCTTTTTAAAAGACTATGAAAAGTTAATGAGTCTAACGATTGATATAGATCAGGAAATAAATATTGTTTCGTTAAAAGATTGTATTAATCTAGAATATCTCAACATAAATTTTGATGAAAACTACACAAATAAAATCAATTTCAACGGTGATTTTAGTTTCCCAAAAATAAAAAATTTAAATACCGGATCTGCTATAATTGAAAGTAATAATTCACTTTCCTTTCTAAAAAAATTCCCTAACCTTGAACGTCTAGAAATTAATTTAACCAACATTTCCGATATATCTGATTTAGGTAAATTATCTAAGCTTAAATCACTTTCATTACATCAAGGAACATTTTCTTCCATAGATTGCATTTCTAAACTCACACATTTAGAAGCATTATATCTAAATTCCGAAAACATTAAAGACTTTAGTCCATTAAAGAAATTGACAAAAATTGTACATCTTACTATACATACATGCAATTTTAAGGATACGAGCGTACTTTCCCATTTTAAGAATCTTCAAACATTATCATTAGCCTTCAATAAAATACAGGATATTGAGGAATTAAGAAGCTTATCAGATTTAACAACAATTAACTTAAGTCATAATGCTGTAAAATCTATTGATGCAATAACAGAACTTCCAAACCTTGTCAATATCAATGTTAGCAGTAATGAAATTACGGAGATTCCGCAGCTTAAAAGTTCTAAAATAACTCATGCATATTTCTCTAATAATTCAATTACTTCTATAGAAAATCTAGCAACAATTAATAGCCTGCAATACTTAGATATTACTGATAATCGTATTGAAAAAATCACACAGTTACCTAAAAACCTTGTACAACTTCGCGCAAATAATAATGCAATAGAAGAATTACAAGCTGGTAATCATCAACATTTATTACATATTCATTGTGAAAATCACTTTATAAAAAAACCAGAAAATCTTTCCTTAAATAGCAGAGTGTTACAATATATAAATCTGAAACAAAAAAAACCTTCTTTTCTTATTTCGGGAGAATTTTATGAAAACGGAGGTTCACTTGATAAAAAATTCTATCATCTATTTAAGCTACATGGAGATCATTTTTTCAAAAAGAAATTATTCGATCAAGCATATAAAACGTATGAAAAGTTTGTGCTTTTGAAAAACATTATTGCTTGTCGAAAAATTGAGCAACATTTACTAGATGAAACTCCTCAAACTTTTGACACTTTATTCAATCATATTGATACTTTTATGCAAACTAAAAAAGAAAGTAATCGCATATATGATCTTGTAGGTAATAAAAAAGTATTGGAATATACATCCGAAATGATTGCTTTAAGAATTAAGAGTGCCAATATTTCAAAAGAGAAAAAACAAGAACTTTATTATAAATTATTAAACAAGATTTATCCTAATACTGATAATGAAACTCCTAAAAATACTTTGATGTATACGCAAACACCTACTTTAAAATCTAAAGATGATCGCTTTATAGCTCGCGTAGAACTCTTTTTTTGGATTGTAGGTATAGTTTCATTCCTTATAATGATTATAATACTCTTAAAAATATTTTTATTTCGATAAAAACAGGTTAAAAAATAGTAGAACAATTATAAATAACACTTCAAATTTGGAAGAAACCCAATAAAAATCACATATTTGCCACACTAATGACAAGATATTATTTACATATAGCCTCTATTTGCCTGAAAAGTCAGGACAGAAATCGCGGAATGGTTGAACCATTTTGGCGAAAGGAGACGCTTTATGTACATTTTTATAGGTGAAATTTAATATGAAATAACACAAAAATTATATAATCAGTAAAGCGTCCAAGGAATTGGGCGCTTTTTTTATGAAAAAAATTAAAAAAATGTTAGTCGCATAATCAAATAGAAAATAATACGCATTGAAACAAAAAACAATTGAGAGACAGACAGTTGTCAAATAGTTCAATATCCGTTACATAACGGACAGGACTTTCTATATCTAAAATTAAGCATAACTAATTGATTATCAATAAAATAAATTCAGGAAATAGTTGCGTATTCAAAAAATCGTTTTCATATTTGCAACGTCAAAAACAAACAAAGACATTATAAAAAATATATCATGAAATTTAATATACATCACATATCCGCCTTAGCAAATATTCTCCGATCACCGGAAAGTTGCAGACTGTTTATTTGGGAACAGAAGGGAGATTTTATGTATATAAAAAAGTGGGAGTATTATAAAGATACGTTACTATGATAGTAACTATATAGAAACTTTATAAAAGCATCTCCCAAAAAAGAGATGCTTTTTTTATGGTTCATATTTTGGAAGAGCAAGCCAATTGGTGGTGGCCACGGTCTTGAAATGAGTTTACGAATTCAATGAGACAAAAAAAGAAAATAAAATTGATGCATAGCTTAGTTGGTAGAGCAGGGCGCTTTTAACGTCAAGGTCGTGAGTTCGAATCTCACTGCGTCAACAAAAAGGAAGAGCAAGCCAATTGGCGGTGGCCACGGTCTTGAAAACCGTTCGGAGTTAACGACTCGTGTGGGTTCGATTCCCACTTCTTCCGCAAAATTATGGAGTGTAGGTAAATATTGGTTTGTTACGCTTGACTGCTAATCAAGTCCGTTTAACCGCGGTGAAGGTTCAATTCCTTTGCGCTCCGCAAGATATTGGAGATATAGTTTACCAGGCGAAAACAGTGGGTTTAATTCGATGGTGCCTATTTAAAGTTTGGTCTCATTGAATTCGCAAGCTCATTTGCAGCTTGCAGCACGGAGTTCAAGTCTCCGTATCTCCACAACATGATATTGTAGCTCAATGGCAGAGCAAAGACCTGTTAAGTCTAAGGTTGAAGGTTCGAATCCTTCCGGTATCGCAACGACAAGGTGGCTGAATGGTGAAAGCAACAGTCTGCAAAACTGTTTTTTATGAGTTCGAATCTCATCCTTGTCTCAAAGATTATATAAGATCAAACTTGTTTGAATAGTATATAATTTACTTGGAAGTATTGAGCAATTGGTTGGCTCGCCAGACTGTAAATCTGGTCTCTTCGGAGCGTGTAGGTTTGAAATGCTTGCATTCACGAACACCAATTTATCAAATAGGAAATAGTGAGCTAATCCTACTACTTCCACAACACACGCTTGTGGTGTAACTGGCAGCATGTACGTCTCCAAAACGTACGGTTAAGGTTCAAATCCTTGCAGGCGTGCAAAATATAGCTATGGTGTAATGGATAGCACATGAGATTTCTAACCTCATAGTCTAAGTTCGAAATGCTTGCATTCATGAGTTCCTATTTATGAAAAATAGAAACCACACGAACTAACCTTAGTAGCTATACAAATAGTATCGTGACTCAACGGTAGAGTGCTCGACTGTCTCTCGAGAAGTTGCGGGTTCGAATCCCGTCGGTACTGCAAAACTGGGAATAGAACAATTGGCTGTTTACTCGCCTTGGACGCGAGAGGATGTAGGTTCGAGTCCTGCTTCCCAGACGAAATAATTAAAAATGCTCTGTTGGTCAAACGGCTAAGACGCTACACTTTCTATGTAGAATTAGGGGTTCGATTCCCCTACAGAGTACAACAAACCTGTGTGATGGAACTGGTATACAAAACAGTCTTAAACGCTGTTGTGCGAAGCACATGTGGGTTCGAAATACTTTAGTATTCATGAACTCCATTGTATAGAATAGCAGTTTTGTGAACTAATCCCACCGCAGGTACAAAATGCAGAGGTGGCGGAATGGCATACGCAGCTGTCTTAGAAGCAGTTTTTTGAGAGTTCGAGTCTCTCTCTCTGTACAAAAGCAATCTTAGAAAGGAGTGCAATAAGTTTATGGTGTAATGGATAGCACATTGGTTTACGAAGCCAAGAGTATAGGTTCGAATCCTATTAGACTTACAAATTGACCTATGTTGTAATGGCAGCAGGCGAGACTTTGACTCTCGAGGTAAAGGTTCGAATCCTTTTAGGTCTACCATAGCGATATAGCTTAATCGGTAAAGCACTGGTCTCATAAGCCAGAAGTTGAAAGTTCGACTCTTTCTATCGCCACTAAAAAAATAGTGATATAGCTTAACTGGTAAAGCGTCAATCTGATACGTTGGCAGATGAAGGTTCGAATCTTTCTATCACTACAAAATGGTGACTTTAGTTTATTTGGTAAAACGCCTCACTGTGAATGAGAAGAACAGGGTTCGAATCCCGAAGTCACCCAAATTGGAGTAATGGCAGAGTTGGTCAATGCGCTGGATTGAAGTCCCAGAGATATAGGTTCGAATCCTATTTATTCCACAAAAGAAATGTAGTTTAATCTAAAATAGCGAGCAATTATCTCGAAGATACAAGTAAAATCTTGTCATTTCTTCCAATAATAACGAATAAAAACAATAGTCATGAGACAAGATGTATTACAAAGGTTCTTTTATAGAACTGAAGATTCAGGAAGATTCCTCGTGACTTCAAAACGTACTGGAGTCACCTATTTTGTAGAACCCATTGATTCTGGAAAGCCTACTAATTTATGGGGCGATTTAGATCCGGCTACAAATAAACTGACGGGAGATTATGGAAACAAAAGAAGAGGCGCCGTGTTGGCTGAAGATTCATTAATCACCAAGGAAAATGGCTTTCAAAACATTGCTATTTTTAAAGGAAGTCCTCTAGGAGAGATTGATCGAAGAGATCGATTGTATGAAGAGAAAATGTAAAATTTAAGGTTCTTTAGGAATCATAAAAAAGAAATAGAAATCATGTTTAAGAAATATAATAGTATCGAAAATACCTACCGTGAAAAGGCGACTGAACAAGTATACCTTCACGGATATGGGGACGATGTTTTCGTAGTACAAGAAAAAGTACATGGAGCTAATTTTTCTTTCATCACTGATGGAAATAGTATCCAAGTTGCCAAACGTACAAGTGTAATTGCTGAAGATGAAAATTTCAACAACTACAACTATGTTTTAAACAAGTATGAAAAAGCAATTATAACACTTTTCAAACTTGTAAAGAAAGATTTTCCTGAAACGGAAATCATGACTGTTTTTGGTGAAATTTTCGGAGGAAGTTATCCGCATCCGGAAGTAGAAAAAATCAATGGAATGGTTCGCATTCAAAAAGGTGTTTTTTACAGTCCAGAAAATGACTTTTACGCATTTGATATTTGTCTAAATCATACACAATATTTAGATGTAACCATTGCGAATACTTATTTCTCAGCAGTAGGAATGTTTTACGCTAAAACACTTTTTACAGGAACATTTAGCGAATGTATGGCATATTCAAATACATTTGAATCAAAAGTACATGAATGGTTACATCTTCCATCAATTGAAAACAATGTTTGTGAAGGAACCATTATCAAACCATTGGTAAGCAAACGTTTTGGAAATGGACAACGCGTTATTTTCAAAAACAAAAACGAAAAATGGTCTGAAAAGTCACATGAAAAACGATCAAGAGTTTCAAAACCAAGTGCAATAGAAGTGCTTTCTGAAACTGAAAAAGAATTGATGAATACGCTTTTAAGCTATGTAAATGAAAATCGTTTGATGAATGTGCAAAGTAAGATTGGTGAGTTTTCTCCAAAACAAACTGGAAAAACCATTGGAATGCTTGCCAAAGATGCGCTAGAAGATTTTGTAAAAGATCATGAAAGTGATTGGAATACTATGGAAAAGCAACATCAAAAAGTAATGACAAAAATACTGAATAAAGAAGCGTCTAATGTGGTAAAAGAAATGCTTCTTTTTAAGTAATGTAAATAGAGATTGCCTCTTGTACATGGGAGACAAGAGGCATTTGAATAAGAATATTTATTTTAGAGTTTTACTGTCCGTTATATAATATATTTCAATAATTAGTGATTACATTTATTTTTTGGGTAATCAAAACAATTTAGAAAATGACCGTACAAATACAGCATACCATACTTCCTGAAGGAGATAAAGGTTTTAGCATTAAAAAATATACTGGAGATGCTCCTTTTGACATTTCTAAATATTATGACAGGCCATTTATGAGTTTTTCTGCATGTTGGAGAGGTTTTGTGGCTACGTTTACGGTAAAAAACAATAGATTGTTATTGAAAGATTTGAGAGTTTTTAAGGAAACTGAAGCTCCAAGAGTTATTCATGATACTAAACCTAAGTATGTAGATTTTTTTGATTCAAAAATTCTATCTTATAAAAATATAAACTTAGAACTAGATTATACAGGGAGAATGCTAATTACGAAAGGTAATTTACAATTCGGATTGCGTCCAATGTTTAATATTATATCACACAAAAACATTACGGAGTTGGTATTTTCATCGGGAATTTTACAAGAACAGGAAGATTTAAGCGAATTAATTGAACAGTTTAGAGAAGCTATATACGATCACGCAAAAGAGGAATACAAAAAAGGAAATCTACTAAAACAGATTGATGTAGCATCGCTCGATACTAAAAAGAAAGAAGAACTAGAAATATTAAAACACGCTTACGGGAAGCTTATTTTAGAAGAAAATTTAATAGAATTACCTACACAAGTTATCTATCCACTTTTTGAAAATTTTAAATTAACAGACGATAGCTTCAAAAAGGAATTTAACCAAAGATTCTATTTAAACTATGGATATTCTCCATATGCTTGGTAAAATTTAATCACAATATTCTCTATAGAGAAAACATCCAAAATTCATACTAAAAAATGATATTAAAACTTTTACTCTTTTGAGTAATAATGGATAAAAACAACCCAAAAACAAAACAAATTTTAACTACGCAAAATAAATGCGCAGTCATATAAAATATTTGTTCCAGAAAGAAAAAACAGTTGCTAATCAATATATACTGTTTGGTTAATCATCCTCGCTACACGTGGATTGTAGCGAGGTTTAAAAAGAAGAAATACATAAAAGTAGGTGTCGTAAAACAGCGTTACTTCGTAACTATAACGATCCTAAGGTAGCGTAACACGGGCGACCGTGCTAGCGAAGTTGGGTTAAAAACCAACATGGCAAAATTTTGTAAAAAAGTAAGTCTCTCGTAGATGTCAAATTGCCGGCTCACTGCCCTTTATAACATTCATTTGTTAGGGTAAGAGCGATTTTCCACAAGGAAAATTTCGTTGTTTGCCTGTTGCCCTACTTTTTAAAATATCAAGCGAGTCTTGTTGCGTGTTTCTGTATAGCACCATTGTATAAAACGTTGCAAAGTTTGTATCATGCTTTTATATGCAACTCGACTTGGAGGCTTTGAGTTATTAGCCAAATAATAATTCACCACAAGGGGAACGTGGGTCATGGGTTCGAATCCCATTCTCGCAAGAGATAGTTCAGCGGTTAGAACAACGTTTATTTTAAGTTGCCGGTTCGAGTCCGGTCAGTAGTTCCGAAAGGTTGACTATTGTAACTCAATTGGTAGAGTACTACACTTTTAATGTAGATTGAAGTTAGATTTCTTCTTAAAAAATCACCAGCCTGTCACGCTGTATAAATTGACGAAAACGATGACGTATCAATCTGCTGAAGTTTCAAATGAAATGAACAGCAATTTTGAAGTCGCTTTGACATAAAAAGTGCTTGCTCATAGCAACTATTATTTCTTGACGATCAAATCAAACTAAAAACATGCTTACAAAGTAGTGTTTTGGTGCGATTCCATCCTCAAAAAAGAACTAGCGAACATTTGTAAAATCTTTTATCTCCGCGAACGAGAAATGATTGATGCGCTTCGTTTTTACTCGATAATCGAGATTAAAAAAAGTAGAATCGCCAGTAATGGCACCATATAAATTATAGACATGAAACGAGTACGAATTCACACAGGAAAAGTAGGTTTGGTTTTTAAAAACGGAAACTACCAAAAAGTTATTACAGAAGGTATCTATTGGCTAGGTTTACGCCAAAAGGTAGTTACTTATGATCTTACAGAAAAGTTTCATGCACCAGTTGCTAGTGAAATTTTATTGCAAGATGTCGCGCTGACAACTATGTTAGAAGTGATCGATGTAACAGATAACGAGATTGTTTTAATGTTTGAAAAAGGAAACTTTAAAACCGTTTTAGAAGCTGGACAACATTTGTATTGGAAAGGCTTGATAGCACGAACATTTACACGAGTTGACTTGAGTAAAACAGAAATCACAGAGATTAAGGATAAAAACTTGTTAGGAAACTACAACTTGACAAAGTATATCCGAATCTTTGAAGTTTTTGAATATGAAAAAGCCATTTTATTGATTGATGACAAATTTGAAAAAATTCTGGACTCAGGAATTTATCGCTTCTGGCGAAATGCAACGAGTATTAAAATTTCGAAAGTCGATATGCGTCAATTGCAGTTAGAAATTGCTGGTCAGGAATTATTGACCAAAGATAAAGCGGCAATTCGTATCAACTTTTATACGCAATACAAAGTTATTGATATCAAAAAAGCAATTTTGAATAACAAAGACTTTGAAAAACAATTGTACATAGCAATGCAGTTGAAACTGCGAACTTTTGTTGGAAACTACACATTGGATGAATTGTTAGATAATAAAGAAAACATTGCCAATGCTGTTTTTGAAAACATTAAAGATACTGTTGAAAACTTAGGTATTAAGGTATTGTATTGTGGTATTCGCGATGTGATTTTAACAGGTGAAATGAAAGAAATCATGAATCAAGTTTTAATTGCTCAGAAAAAAGCACAAGCAAACATCATTACACGACGTGAAGAAACAGCTTCGACAAGAAGTTTGCTAAACACGGCAAAGTTAATGGAGGAAAATGCCATGTTGTATCAATTGAAAGAAATGGAATATGTTGAAAAAATCGCTGATAAGATTGGTGAAATTACGGTTGCCGGAAATGGCGGTGTCGTTACACAATTGAAAGATATTTTTTCAGTCAGTAAATAGATATTTAAACCCGCATTATGTATTAGAACTTCGTGATGAAGGTCTGAAATACAAAACATACGAGTGTTTTCTTAATTTCAGCATAGCATCGTTCTGGTTAAATTAAAAAATACAGCAAAGCGATCGTATTTGAAGTAGTTCAGAACTGTAATAGATTTTCTAATGCATAATTCGGGTAAAAATACATAATCACTATGTTTTTATTCCTGTCCCAGGATCGTTCTACCAAAACGATTTTGGGACTTTTTAGTGAAACTCAATTTTTAGGAGTAAGCGCTAAACTTTATTGAGAACATCGCTCTAAAATTTCTAAAAATATTTTCTTAATTAAATTTTAATACACTCATAATCAATATTTTAAAAATAAAAAACAAACTACGCAAAATGAATGCGTAGTAGTGTAAAATATTTGTCTCATCAAAACAAAACAAGTAGTTATTAACTTAAAAATTAAAAAGATGAAATTTAATGTATTTACAAAACAACGTACACAAGTCATTACAAATCATCAAGGTGAAAAAGCCTATAAAATGACTCCGGAAATGGAATTGTATAGTGCCGTAGTAACTACTAGCTTAGAAAAAACTACATACGAAAATACGTCTGATCGTGTGAAACGAATCCGAAAATTGATTCGAAATTGCGATCCTGTATTTGTAGCCAAGTTAGCCGTATACGCACGTACAAAAATGAACTTACGATCAATTCCTGTGGTATTAGCCGTAGAATTGGGTAAAATTCATAAAGGTGATAATTTGGTAAGCAAAACCATTTATAACATCATTCAACGTGCCGATGAAATCACAGAAGTGTTGGCATATTACCAATTGGCAAACAAGCGAAATGATGTAAAAAAATTAAATCGTTTATCAAAGCAAGTACAAAAAGGTATTGCAGCAGCTTTTACAAAATTTGACGAATATCAATTTGCAAAATATAATCGAAAAGGTGAAGTTACGTTGAAAGACGCATTGTTTTTAACGCATCCGAAACCTGCGAGTGAAGACCAACAATTTTTGTTTAACAAAATTGTCAATGATACGTTAGAAACTCCATATACATGGGAAGTTGAATTGTCGAAAGTAGGTCAGCAAAAATATGCTTCCGTTGCAGCTAAAAAAGAAGCAGTAACTGCGACTTGGGAAACATTAATTCAAAGTAAAAAAGTAGGTTATATGGCAATCATGCGAAACTTACGTAATATTTTACAAGCAGAAGTTTCTCCAGATTGTATCAGTCAAGTAGCAGCATATTTGAGCAATGAAAAAGCGGTGTTAAACTCACGTCAATTACCATTCCGATTCTTGTCTGCATACAATGAAGTTCAGTTGGTAGACTCGCCATATACATCGTACATCTTGGAAGCATTAGAAGATGCTATTCAAATCAGTGCGCAAAACATTCAAGGTTTCGATATCCATACACGTGTATTAATGGCCTGTGATGTATCTGGTTCTATGTTTAGTCCAGTTTCTGGTAAGAGTAAAATACAATGTTACGATATTGGTTTGGTATTAGCGATGTTATTACAAAACCGTTCTAACAATACAATTACAGGTATTTTTGGTGATCGATGGATGACCTATAATTTACCAAAAAAAGGTATTCTAAGTAATGTAACTGCCTTGAAAAAAATTGAAGGTAAAGTAGGTTATTCGACCAATGGTTACAAAGTAATTGAGTATTTGAATCAAAAGAAGAAAGTGATGGATAAAGTATTCTTCTTTACAGATTTACAAATGTGGAATAGTACGTTTGGTAACAATCATATCCAAAAGGAATGGTTAAAGTATAAGCGAAACGTAGCGCCACATGCAAAATTATACTTATTTGACTTGATGGGTCATGGTCAAGCGCCATTGAGAATAACTCAAAACGACGTGCATTTAATTGCAGGTTGGAGTGATAAAGTTTTTGAAGTAATGCATGCTATTGAAAATGGTAAAAAAGCATTATCAGAAATTAAGAAAATGAAATTAGATTAGTTTTTTAGTAGTGCGTAAAATAATTGCGCACTACTTTGAAACCTTTGTATCATCAAATTAAAACAAGCAGATAAGGTGTTAATGGCTGCATGATAGACTTCCACTCTGAAGGAGCGAGTTCGATTCTCGCTATCTGCTCAAAAGTTCATTGAAAACTAAAATTATAAGGAAAATGCCGTAAGAACAGGAATACTTCGATTCAAAAGAAAAACCAATTCCTATTCGCTCAATTGCTTTTCCTTCTATTAAAAATGCTAGTGTCGTACTTAAGTGTTACTTCGGCGATTTCACGCAGGTTTGAAGAAAACCTTTTAAAAGCACTTCAACTTTTTACCTATCATTTTTATCATAAAAGTTCATTGAAAAAATAAAATTATAAGTGTCGTAAAAAAGGAATACTTCGAGTCATCTCAAAATGCAAGTGCAACTCTTGTCTTTCGTAAAGAAAGTCGTCTAATTAGTAGGACGTGAGCAATAGTACCTTTTTGAACTATTACCTTATAAAACTATGGAAAATGCCGTTCGTATAGAAATACATCGACTGTTAATCGCACTAAACTTCTATACATTTTATTGCTTTTCCTTTTTAAGAAAATATATAATATTAGTGTCGTTCTAAAGTGTTACTTCTGGTTAAATTAGGTTCGAATCCTAATCATCTCAATGATGAGATGCGTTATACACTTTACATTTATTTACCTAATATTTCAATATAAAACATAAAAACAAGTGCCGTAAAATAGTGATACTTCGCACTTTTAATGCCGTGGTCGCAGGTTCGAATCCTGCCTCTCCTACTAAAATTACACTATAAGGGAGAGTAGCTCAGTGGTTAGAGCACGTACTTACTCGCTTTTTGTCTTTTGCCTTGTTTTTTTAATCATACTAAAAATGTCACGCTTGTTACAAAAAATCACATTCTTTATCACCTCGCTCTTTCTCCAAAAAGAGAATGTAACATCTAGAGTAAATTCACTAAATATTAGTGAAACTATTATTTTGAATGTAATGGATAGACTTTCTGATTTTGAAAACAATCAAGGATATTTAAAACCAATGACATTACACAAATTGGCGAAAAAATTAAAAACGAATCCAAAATATTTATCCAAAATCATAAACAATCATTATGAAAAAAATTTCAGTTCCTACATCAATGATTTGCGGATTAATTATATTCTTAAAGAACTTGAGGTTGATGAATCTTTGAAAAAATGCACGGTAAAGTCATTAACAAAAAAACTAGGTTTTGGGAATACCGAATCTTTCGCTAAAGCATTCAAAAAACATACAGGAATCAATCCATCAAACTATTTAAACACATTAAAGAATAACTAAAAATTACGTTTTTTAACGTATCTGACACTTTTCTTAAACTGACGAGTTCCTTCATTTATAACGATATAAATGAAGGAACTTTTCTTTTTTACACTAACAAACATTTCCTACACAAATACTTCTTAACAAAAACATCATGATTTCGAAATAATCATCTGATAATCAAGCATAAAAATCATCGTAAATATGCTGTCAAAATAGTATCAAGTAGTATTCTCTGTCAAAAAAGTGATAATACTCAATCTGAAAACCAAGTAAAACTACGCATCTATATTATAGGTGTATTATGCAATTTTGATAAACTATAACTAACCTTTACATTTTTATGGAATCTACCCAAGACAATACGCCACAGTCAGATACAATTGAAATCAAAGTTTATGTTCCAATCAATGACGTCACAGAACGTCAACAAGGAATGATTGACAATGCCATAGCTAAACATCCAAGAGATCGTAAATACTTAACAAATTCTGCATATTCAGAAATCTTTGCGCCGAGTAAAAATGATGCAAATGATATCATAGAACATGCGGAAGCTCAAAATTGGGATGTCAGTTTTAATGAAAAAGCACGTGAAATTACTATTAAGATTAACTCGGAGAACGTTGCCAAGCCACAAAGCGGCAATTCAACTATTCCACTTGTATTTTTAAGTTCTCAGGGAGATATTCACTTAGATGCCGCGGATTCATCACAAAAAGCGAATGCAAGTGCTAAAGATATTGCAGATCCAACACAGAAAACTGGATTTGTAAAAAACAATCAAGAACGACGAGTTGGTCGTGGACATGCAATTCCTATTCAAGAACCTACACATGGATACAGTGTTTTAGAAATTGCAGAAAGTTATAACTTCCCAGATGGTGACGGCGAAGGTCAAACCATTGGAATCATAGAATTAGGTGGACAGTTTGAGCAAAACGATTTAGAAAACTTCTTTGCACAATATGACACACCAGTTCCAGAAATTCAAGTAGTTGGAAAACCATCAACAACTCCACAAAACGATAATGTTGAAGTAACTGCCGATATTCAAGTCGCAGGAATCTTAGCTCCAAAAGCAAAATTTGTCATCTACTACGGAACTTCAATCTTAGATGCCATGAAAACGGCTTTGGCAGACACTGAAAACAAACTTACCGTTATCTCAATTAGCTGGGCAGGATCAGAATTAGGATATTCTCAACAAGAAATCGTAGAACTAAATAATGTATTCCATGAAGCAAATTTAAAAGGAATTACGGTTGTAGGAGCTTCTGGGGACAATGGAGCTATGAATAACAAACCGTATGCAAATGTAAATGTTCCTGTAAACTCTACGTATGTACTCGCTTGTGGCGGAACACAAACCTATATTACCGACGACAAAATTGCGGTAGAAGTTGTATGGAACGAATCTACATCACAATCACAAGTAGCAACTGGCGGTGGATTTAGTCAACGTATTGCAGCACAACAATACCAAGTAGCTTCTTCGGAAGAATACATTGAAAAATTTCCACAATTTGCACCGTACCACAAAGCTGGTGGTAGAGGAATTCCAGATATCGCTGCAAATGCTGCAGATGCTTCTGGATACACAATCTTCTTTGAAGGAAGCTGGATAAAAGTTGGTGGTACAAGTTTAGCAACTCCACTTTGGGCTGCTCTAATAGCTCGTATGAATCAAAACTTAGGCTATAGATTAGGATTCATCAACCCATACTTATACCGATTGATTGGTTCTTCATCATTTCATCAAATTTTAGAAGGAAACAACAACCTATACCTTGCCGCTGAAGGATGGAATCCATGTACTGGATTAGGAACTCCTAATGGTAAAGAATTAATGCAGGCTATTGACAGTTTAGAATAAGATTTTACAAAATTAGTATTCACATTAAAACTTAAAATTATGGCTAAAAAATTGGCATTAGACGAATTACCTAAACGTCTTATGAAAGAGGGTGCACCAGCAGAAGATGTATTAATGTTATATGGTTTTGTTGGAGCAGGTACGAAAGAAGACAACATTACTTTCTACCTAGATACTACATTAAAAACGTCTGTAGTTGTAAATGATCAAGACATTATTCATCATGTAAAAGTTACCAAATCGCAGAATCCAATTGGTGGAACCGTGATTTGGATCAAAAACGGATCTTCATATTTACAACCAAATGCAACGCAAGCTCAGGTAAAAGTGCAAACGGAACAACACGCAGCACAATTTTTCCAAGGAGACATTTATAATCAGTATGCAAACACTGTTCAAGGAAATAAAACTCCAAATCCACAAGGTGCTCATGTGCCTGTTTGTGGATGTGGTAAATGTGGACAGTAAAAAATACTATACCCAAAATTGGTACTAACCTATCAATTTCCAAAATCGTAAGATTTTAAAAATCATATTATTAACCTTTAACTTTAATTATTATGTTTACATTTTTTCACGGATGTGGAATTCCGCCTATCACAGTAACATGTGGTCAAGGTGGTGCACATGCCCAAAATGTGGGACCAACGGGAACACTAGGATGTACGCAGCCAGGTCATTGCTTTGGACCCACAGGGACTCAAGGCTGTACCGCTACTGCGCCGCCTAATTGTATCCTTGGACCTACTGGAACACAAGGTTGTACGCAACCAGGTCATTGTGTTGGACCTACTGGAACATACAGATGCACGATTATTGGACCAACTGGTACACAAGGATGTACAATTGTTGGACCAACAGGAACGCAAGGCTGTACACAACCACAAACTATTTTACCTCCAACTATTGGATGTATTACAGTAACGACAACTGTTGTAACACATGCGCAAGCACAAGCTAATGTTCCTGCTACCATTGGATGTACAGCAATCACTCCATGTGTAACAATTCCTCCTCAAACAGTACCACCTAAGTGTGTACCAAATACAGTAGGATGTACAGCAATTACGCCATGTGTAACAATTCCTTGTGCTAACGGTGCAAATGCACAGGCACAAAATCTAGGACCAACGGGAACACAAGGTTGTACAGCTCCGCCTAATTGTGTTCCAAATACAATAGGATGCACAGCAATTACACCATGTGTAACAATTCCTTGTGCTAACGGTGCAAACGCACAAGCACAAGCTAAAGTAGGTCCAACTGGATGGTTAGGATGTACTGTTCCTCCTAATTGTTTAGGACCAACAGGAACTCATACTTGCACACAACCAACAGGTACTCCACCTGCAACAGTTTGTCCACAACCAACGTATTTAATTGGATGTACTGGGTATCAAGGTTGTGTTACAGGATCTCCAGCAGCAACGGTTTGCCAAGGAGGAGTTGCGGATGCAAATATACAGACTACTATCGGTTATACTGGATGGTTCGATTGTACACAAATAACTGGTGATCCACATGCAACTGTTTGCCAAGGTGGAAACGCTCAAGCACAGAATGTTGGACCAACTGGATGGCTAGGATGTCACCAGCAAACGGGTTCTACAGCAACTGTTTGTGGACCAACTGATGTTCCTGGATGTACGGGATACCAAGGTTGTATTAAACCAACTGGCACTCCGCCAGAAACTGTTTGCCCACAACCAACATACTTAATTGGATGTACTGGGTATCAAGGTTGTGTTACAGGATCTCCAGCAGCAACTGTTTGTCAAGGTGGAAACGCTCAAGCACAAAATGTTGGACCAACTGGATGGCAAGGATGTACACAACCAACACACCTAATCGGATGTACAGGTTATGAAGGTTGTCACCCACAAGAAACTATTGCTACAGTTTGTACGCAAATAGGATGCGAACCAACACATTTAATCGGATGTACAGGATATGAAGGTTGTCTTCCTCCAACAGGAACACCTCCAGCGACTGTTTGCCCAGGAGGTGATGCACATGCTCAGAATCTTGGTCATACAGCATACGACGGATGTGGACAACATGGAACTGAAGCTACTTTATGTACGCAAATTGGATGTGAACCAACTCATCTTTTAGGATGTACTTCATATGAAGGATGCGGAAACCATGGAACTGCTGCTACAGTATGTACACAAATTGGATGTGGACCAACTCATCTTTTAGGATGTACTGGATACGAAGGATGTGATGGCGGAAATGCACAAGCTCAGATACATAGTATTCCTGTAGCTGACTGTATTCCAACACGTTCTTGTACAGGAGCATGGCCGGTATGTTAATCATAGCTTATCTATAATAGATAAAGCTATTTTTTATTATTATATAGCTGCCTGTTTAGCGCAGGCAGCTTTTAAAAAACTCAAAAATTACTTTTATGCGCTTAACAAAGAAAAACATTACTCATTATCTACTAGATAAAGGTTTTTTAGAACCCACTTCATTTATGTCTGGAGATTATATGCTTACACAAACACAAAGCAGAAATTCTATCTTCAAAATTCAACAACAACAAGACAAAGGATTATTTGTTAAGCAATTAATTGCACAAGATGCGACTAATAGCTATTTAATGCAGAAAGATGCTACAAGTCACTATCTAATTCATCAATCAGATTTATATAAAGAAACTGCAACACATATTCCAGATTATTATGGATACGATCCGTATCATAACATCTTAGTAACGGAATATTTTGCCAATACTAAAAACATACACGAAACTGTATACAGAGATAAAAAGTTATCCGAATCACACGCAGTGCAAATGGCGCATATTTTGGCTTCGTATCATTTTGATATTACGGATGACATTAAAAATAACAGCTCGTTACAATTTTTTAGCAAACAAATTCCTTGGATTTTAAATACTGGTCAATTATTAAATAACAGTTCAAAAGGTATCACCAATACTGTAATTGCTGAAATTCATAAACACCAAGATTTGGTAAAAAGAATGGAAAATGTAGCTGCCCAATGGGAAACTACAAGTTTGATTCATGGTGATATTAAGTGGATGAATTTTATTGTAATGCCTAATAACGAAGACGTAAAGTTGATCGACTGGGAAATTGCCGATTTAGGCGACCCATTGTGGGATGTAGCAGGAATTTTTCAATCATACTTTAGTGCTTGGGTTTTGAGTTTTAACAATCAAAACATTCAACAACATCAACAAATACAAGGTACAGAGTTTTTATCAATAGAAACCATTACTCCCATTGTAAAGTTACTTTGGGAAACATACGCATCTATACAAAAATTTACAGAGACTGAGTCCCGAGAAAAGTTATTCAAAACACTTTCATACATGGCTGCACGTATGATACAGACTGCTTTTGAGAATAACATGGCACAAAAACACATGTATCCTAATTCAGTTCGCATATTACAATTTTGCAATCATATTTTAGGAGATATTGAAGGAATTGCAAAACAATGGAATTTAATAGACTAAGATGATGACAGACAATACACATACAAAACAAGTACAACAAATTATAGATGCTATTGAAATTACTTCATTAAGCACCTACAAAGTACACGGAGAAGAAGAATACGTTCAAAATCAAAGACCATATCAAACATTTGCAGAAGATTTTAAATCATTTGGAAGCAACTCTACTGTAGATGCCCAACAACAACGCACCAATTTAATCAATGCGCTGACAAATACGATTTACTCTAAATTTTACTGTAGCATTAAAAATGGCGAACATACTTCCAAAATTCCGCCAAAAGCAGAACGCGATGTATTTATGAATCAGCTTTCACAGGCAAATACTTCTGTAAGTGGGTTTGACTATCATTGGAAGATTTATAATATTGACGCTGCAACCGGAAACATATACATTCAAAAAAATGGCGAACTCCGTTGGTTACAACCAAACAGTTATCATTTTGTAAATCCGCAACAAACACAAGCTGCTGTCAATACCAAAGTAAATCTAACGCGTCAAAAAGAAAACAGAAATCTTCAACCTGTATTTTATCATGTATTTGGCAATGAGATGTTTCCGCAAGAAGTAGAAATTGGACGAATTTATTGGAATGTTACTCCAGAAGGCGCATCCAAACTCATCAATTTACTAACCACAACTTTAAACGATTACAAAATTCCGTTTCAATTCAAATGTTTAAATCATCCTGAACTCTACGTTCGATCAGATTCTGCCGTTTTATACATCAGCAAAAAACATGTACAACTCGTCGCAATCATTTTAAATAGCATAATTCCAAATTTAGAACCGTATCTTGTAGACGAAATTCCGATGTTTACCAAGCAACTTTTCAAAGGTGTTAGTTACGCGGAAGATCCTGGGAAAGGGCAAAGTTTTGGAATGAGCAGATCATCCACCATTGCAGAAGCTTTGGTTGAAGGATTTCAGCAAGAAAAAGACACAAAACAAACGTTCGACATTGTCGTGAATTCTTTAGCTAGAAAAGGAATGTCATTAGATCGTTTGCACTTAAACAAACATACAGCACTAACGCCAACGTTCCCAACTTATGAATAATATAGAAACCACACTCAAAAAAGATGTACAAATGTATGTTAAAACCGCACATAATATTGGAAAATATTTAGCCAAAGAAGCATTATGGTATAAAGATATGTGTAACTGGACTAGTCATGAAGTAGCTGGTGTAGGCGGTAAATTCGAAACGGTTGTAAAAGCATGCGGTATTGAATTGTATAGCGGATTGACAGGAATTGCTTTATTCTTGACAGAGCTATATGACAAAACACAAGATCCAATCATTTTACATACGCTAAATGGTACTTTAAAAACAATATATTCAAATTTAGAAGGAGATAAAGTAAACAACTTTGGGTATTATTCTGGAAAAATAGGTATTGGGTATACCTTGTGGAAAATTGGAAAAAAATCAGCAAACGATCAGCTTGTTACAAGAGCACTTAGCTATGTAAAATCTGTCAAAGACCAAGATATTGCCGATTATGAAGTTGATATCATTTCTGGAGCCGCTGGATCCATCTCAGTATTACTAAAATTATACTATGCGGAACAAGATGAAGATTTCTTAGACATTGCTAAAAAATGTGGAGAATTCTTATTGAAAAAAGCCATGAAGCAAGGAGAAATCTATTCTTGGATGACGGTCGATAAATCAAATGCTCTAACAGGATATTCACATGGTGCTTCGGGCATTGCTTCGGCGCTCATGGAACTATATGCTACAACTAAAGAAGAACAATATTGGCATGCCGCTATGGGCGGATACAACTATGAAAAGCAATGGTACAATCAACAAACACAAAATTGGCCAGACTTGCGTGAGTATGATGGGAAAAAACCGTTAACCTATGGAGTTATGTGGTGTCATGGCGCGCCAGGAATTGCCATTGCACATTTAAAAGCCTACGAAATGACCCAGCATGAATACTTCTTACAAGAAGCGAAGATTGCTATTGAAACCACCAAAAGAACCGTAATTCAAGAAACCAATATCAATTCAAACGCCAACTTTTCTTTATGTCATGGTTTGGCGGGAAATGCCGATATCTTACTATATGCAAGTCAAATATTAAACAATCCTGAATACGCACAAATTGCTAAAAATGCAGGTGACTTCGGAATTGCACAATACGATGCAACAGGAGTTGTTTTTCCAAGTGGTGTAAATGATCCTAGCGGACAAACCATCGGACAAGATGAAAACGCAGGATTAATGCTCGGAATGTCTGGTACAGGAATGTTTTACTTGCGCTTAGCAGATATGATGAATATTCCTTCTGCTTTGGTTCCTTAAAAAAGGTATTTAGTTATAGAAAAAAGAAAAGTCTCTGTTTCTTCAATAAACAAAACAGAGACTTTTTATTTAACTAAAAATCAAATAGTTAACCCTGAGTTAAAGTTCTTGTTTTTATTGATTTATTTTTCTTACTTAATGTAATTATTAATCAAAAAAACAGAACATTATGAAATCAAAAAAATTAAATGCAAAGTTAAAGCTGAACAAGCTTTCTATTTCACATCTTCAAAAAGAACAAACAAAAGGAGGAACAGATTGGCCAGATACACACAGAGGATGTCCAAGTCTTGCATGTCCAACGCAGTGGCCTACATGTCAGGCTGGTTGTGATTTTCCAACTATTAACGATAGTTGTTTCTCATTATGTAGAACCATTTGTAACGATTATTAGTAAAAAATCACCTAAAAGTCAAAATCCCAAGTCCATTCTTGGGATTTTTTAAATTTCCTATCTATCTAATGGCATAATACTCAAAATTATTCCTACACTCAAAACTTCATAACAAGGGTTTTTTTCCCTTTTATTTTTAAGGTATTCCCTAAGGTATACCTATTCAGAAGCATGTACTTTTACTTCTTAAAGTTCGAAGATAAACTCATGCATATTTTGAATAGAGGTTGTAGTCATTCATAGATAATTAGGAGCATGAAATCAACGAACTTTCGAAAATCCCAAGTGTATTCTTGGGATTTTTAAATTTCTACCTGATACATGTAAAGTTTTGAAAAAAATCACGTCTCACTATAGACTGTTTGATTTTGCGTATTTTAGCAAATCTCAAATACAAAAACGAAAACACATGGACAAATCATATTACAATCCAAGAGATTTAAGAAAGTTTGGATCAATCACAGAATGGAGCGAGGAACTTGGAAACAAATTCTTTGAATACTACGGAAAAGTCTTTGAAGAAGGCGCATTAACTCCACGTGAAAAATCATTAATTGCCCTAGCAGTTGCGCATACAGAACAATGTCCATATTGCATTGATGCATACACAAAAGATGGTTTGCAACGTGGAATCACCAAAGAAGAAATGATGGAAGCCGTTCATGTAGGTGCAGCTATCAAAAGTGGCGCAACCTTAGTACACGGCGTACAAATGATGAATAAAGTAAATAAATTAGATATGTGATTTAGATGATTTTCAATCATCTAAATCATCCTGAGCGCAGTCGAAGGATCTAAGAAACTCAAAAGTATACATATTGAGTTTTCAGAATTACATAGGACTAAAAAACAAAAATTGATCAATGGCGACAAAGTCCCTACAGAAAAGAGAAAGCGAATTAGCAAATACGCAACGACAACTAGAAATTCTTTCTAACGGAATATTTCAAAGTGGTGAATTGCCAACGTTTGCTAACAAAATAAAAGAAACGAATCAGTTTCCCCTAAAACCTAAAAAAATTGAAATCCTGCAAATCAATGTAGGATATATGTGCAATCAAGTATGTTCGCATTGTCATGTAGATGCAGGTCCAGACCGAAAAGAAATCATGACGCGTGAAACCATGCAACAATGTTTAGATGTCATTGAAAAAACGGGCGCACATACACTCGATTTAACAGGTGGAGCACCTGAAATGAATCCAAATTTCCGTTGGTTTGTGGAAGAAGCGTCTAAAATTGGAGTAAAAGACTTTATTGTACGTTCTAATCTTACAATTATTCGTGCGAATAAAAAATACTACGATTTACCTGAATTCTTCAAAAAACACAATGTACATGTGGTGTCATCTATGCCACACTGGACACGTGGAAAAACAGACAAACAACGTGGTGATGGAGTTTTCGACAAATCAATCAAAGCATTACAAGAATTGAATGCAGTTGGGTACGGAATGCCAGGCAGCGATTTACGTTTGGACTTAGTTTACAATCCTTCAGGAGCATTCTTACCGGGCGATCAAATGGCGATGGAAAAAGATTTCAAAAAAGCTTTATTAGACGATTTCAACATTCAGTTTCACAACTTATTTGCCATTACAAACTTGCCAATAAGTCGTTTCTTGGATTACCTAATTGCTTCCGATAACTACGAAGACTACATGTATTCTTTAGTAGAAGCTTTCAATCCTGGTGCAGTTGCCAATGTCATGTGTACCAATACAATTTCAGTAAGTTGGGATGGTTGGTTATACGATTGTGATTTCAACCAAATGCTCGATTTAAAAGTTGCCAGCAAATCTAAACACATCTCTGAATACAACGAAGAATCACTAAGCAACAGAAATATCATCATCTCACAACACTGCTACGGTTGTACAGCTGGTGCAGGAAGTAGTTGTCAAGGAACAGTTGCCTAAATATTACTATAATAAACAAAATTTAGTATGATAGCCTGTTTTTCAGCAATGTGTAAATGATTGCAAACGACGATCTTCAGAAATAATGAGTGAAAAGCGGAATTGCGATGCGTAGCATCAAGCATGAAGCGCATGAACGAATGATGCGCAGCAATTTCCTATAGATCGTCTTGACTTTTTTGGTTCGTTTTTGTGTCAAGACAAAAATGAACAAATAACAAAAAGCTTAAAAGAAACATAAAAGGTGATAATTTCAAGAAATACCAAATAAGAATTAAAGATGAAATACACAATATACTTTATAACTCTTTTTACTTTCGCTTTCGCGAATGGACAAACGGCACTCGACAGTCTATTGCAAAAAGAAAACAAAGAATCAGTTCCGTACATTACGGTGTCCGAATTGGCTCAAAAGAAAAATATTGTATTATTAGATAGCCGCGAAAAAATAGAATATGAAACAAGTCATATTGAAAATGCAATCTGTGTTGGTTATGATAAATTCAAACTTAAAAAAGTAAAAAAACTACTTCCAAAAGATAAAGACACACCTATTGTAGTCTACTGTTCTTTGGGAATTCGCTCCGAAGATGTGGGCGAAAAACTCAAAAAAGCAGGATATACCAATGTTTACAATCTATATGGCGGAATTTTTGAATGGAAAAATCAAGATCAATCCGTGGTAGATACCAAAGGAAAAACTACCGAAAACATTCACACCTTCAATGAAGACTGGAGTATTTGGCTAAAAAAAGGTGTCAAAATCTTCGAAAAGGAAAAATCTAAAAAAGACAAGCAATAAACATGCGCACTAGTACAACGCTTCTCATGACGTTTACACGAAATCCTGAATTGGGTAAAGTGAAAACTCGTTTAGCAAAAGGCATTGGCGAAAAAGCCGCTTTAGAAGTCTACATCAAACTCTTAGAACACACAAAAAGTGTCCTTCAAAAAATAAATACAGATAAATGTGTATGGTATTCCGTTTCTGTTCGACAGAACGATATATGGCCCGATGATTCATATCAGAAGAAGGCTCAAATCGGTAATGATCTAGGAGAACGAATGCTACATGCGTTTAAAGATGCGTTTCAACAGCATTATGAAAAAGTTATTATCATTGGAAGCGATTTATACGATCTGCAACCCAAACATATTGAAGAAGCAATTGAAGCTTTAAACAGTAATGACATTGTCTTAGGACCTGCCCAAGATGGCGGTTATTACTTGTTAGGAATGAAAACCCTACACGAAAAAGCATTTGCTCCAAAAAAATGGGGAACAGAAACGGTTTTGGCAGATACAATGAGCGACTTGGACAACCAAAGTATTCACTTACTAGAAACACTAAACGATATTGACCACGCGGAAGATTTAGAACCATACGAGGCTTTTAAAAACTATTTACAATAACTACGTAACGTACATTCACCCTAAGAATCTGCGTTTACAAAAAAGCTAAACTATGAAAACAAAATTACTCGTAATTTTATGCGCAGCATTCGGCGCACTACAAATCAATGCACAATGTTCACGAGCTGGAAGTTTCGTTCAAAGCGACCCAGCGTACAGTATCAGCGGAACCGCAAGTCTTACCTTTACAACTGGTGGCGCAAAAGACGTTATTTTTGACTCGAACTTTATGACTGTTCAAGGTTTGGATTTAAGAGTCTACTTATCCAAATTAGATGATATTTTGGCGCCTGGTGCAGATCCAATCGAAGTCACTACAGGACCACTCTTAGGCGACAACGGAATGACATCTCCTGTATTATCACCAATCACAGGAATGAAAACATTCTCTATCAATCAAACTATGTATCCTAATGTAAACTTAAGCTCTTATGATTATATTGTAATTCAATGTATTGGAATTAATGAGCGTTGGGGATATGTAAACATGGGAACAGTTAGCGGACCAGATTGTACATTGCTAAGCGTAAACGAAAAAAGTTTAAGCGAAGCTGTAAAAGTATTTCCAAATCCTGCAAATGACTACTTTGAAATTTCAAACGATTCACAAAATGAAGTTTCCATTACCGTATATGATATTTTAGGAAACAAAGTCATTGCTTCTGAGCCATCACGTGTAAAAAAACAATCGTTTTCTTTAGCAAACTTAAATTCTGGTGTATATTTAGTTCAATTAAAAAGTAATGACCAAAGAGCGGTCAAAAAATTGATAAAGCGCTAAAAACGTATATACATTTATGTTAAAACACATCACAGAAACAACCGAATATTTAATAAGCAAAGGATTCGACAATCCTGAAATCGGAATCGTATTAGGAACAGGTTTAGGAAAACTCATCGACGATATTGATATCGTTGCAGAAGCACACTATAACAACATTCCATATTTTCCATTGGCAACCGTAGAATTCCACACGGGAAAACTTGTCTTTGGACATTTAGCCGGAAAAAAAGTAGTAGTCATGCAAGGACGTTTTCACTTATATGAAGGTTATGACTTTGTAGACATCACCTATCCTATTCGCATCATGCACAAACTAGGTATCCAAAAACTATTGGTTTCCAATGCCGCTGGCGCCATCAATCTCGATTATAAAAAAGGAGATATCATGATCATTGACGATCACATCAACTTACAAGGAGGTTCGCCATTGGCATTCAAAGGTGTCAGTCAATTTGGAGAACGTTTTGCCGACATGAGTGCACCATATGATGCTGACATGATTGCAACCGTGGAAAAAATTGCAGCAGATCAAAATATAGACATCCAAAAAGGTGTGTATGCTAGTGTAGTTGGACCACAATTAGAAACACGTGCCGAATACCGAATGCTAAAAATCATTGGTGCCGATGCCGTAGGAATGAGTACCGTTCCAGAAGTCATTGTTGCCAATCATCTCAACTTGCCATGTATGGCAGTTTCTGTGCTTACGGACGAATGTGATCCAGACAATCTTGCACCTGTAGACATTGCAGATATCATTGCAGTAGCAGGAAAAGCGGAACCAAAAATGATCACACTTTTCAGTGAATTAATCAAAACCTTGTAAAATAGTTCTGAGGTTTTAGTAATAAGTATTGAGAAGTAAAATGCGGTCTGAAGGACTCGAAAAACAAATTGATACTTCAGCAAGCTCAGTATAAACAAATTGACGAAAAACAAAAAAACAGATAACTTATTTGGGCGTATCCAAAATGCTTCACTCTTAGGGTGAAGCATTTTCGTCGCGCTCTCGCTAGTCGCTTTTAAAAAGAGCTCCAACAATAGCTCCATCGCTTACGCGAAACTTCCAACGAAAGTGGGAAAACAAGGAAAACTATTATTTTGAATATCAAATCGTCATTTTGAGTGATTTTCACAGAAAATTGTATCGAGAAATACTAGGAACTAAAAGTGTAGTCTGAGATACACTATAAACAAATTGACAAATCCACAAAAAATAAATAAATTGGCAACAAACGCCGAAATTCGTGCAAATCAACATAAGAGTAAACCAAAAAACATTCGTGAATTCGTAACAAAAACTAAAGAACTAAACACAAAATGTAAAACTCAAAATTATAAATATAAAAGTACACGCAATTCAAACTGACAAAAACAAAGCAACACTTAGACAAACTCAGTGTAAACAAATAAATAAATTGGCAACAAACACCCAAATTCGTGCAAATCAACATAAGAGTAAACCAAAAAAAACATTCGTGAATTCGTGACAAAAACTAAAGAGCTAAACACAAAATGTAAAACTCAAAATTTTAAATATAAAAGTATACGCAATTCAAACTGACAAAAACAAAGCAACACTTCAACTAGCCCAGTGTATACAAAAAAAACAAATAACTAAATTGGTAACAAACACCGAAATTTGTGCAAATCAACATAAGAGTAAACCAAAAAAAACATTCGTGAATTCGTGACAAAAACTAAGGAGTTAAATACAAAATGTAAAACTCAAAATTTTAAATATAAAAGTACACGCAATTCAAACTGACAAAAACAAAGCAACACTTAGACAAACTCAGTGTAAACAAATAAATAAATAAATAAATTGGCAACAAACGCCGAAATTCGTGCAAATCAACATAAGAGTAAACCAAAAAACATTCGTGAATTCGTGACAAAAACTAAAGAGCTAAATACA
>NZ_CANLEA010000017.1 GCF_947489565.1 uncultured Kordia sp.
CGTGAATTCGTGGTAAAAGTTAAAAGTCAAGAGTAAGCACAAAAAGCTAAGAGTTAAAAGTGTTGGGTTATGAGTGAAAAAAACAAATCAACAAATCAACAAATCAACGAATGAACAAATCAACAAAAATTCAGAACAAAGTAAGCTAAAAACAAACATGCACAAATACATCAAAAACATACTTCCCATACTATTACTCATCGGTTTTACAAGCTGTTCATCACAACAAACAACTATGAAACTTCAAGAAAAACCACCATTTACGGTGCTATCTTCCTTTTCGCAACCATGGACTTCGGGACAAGAAGGCGGCGGAGGCGGACTCAATGTACACATGACTATTCAAAATCTAAATACAAAAAAAATCACGCTAAAGGATTTTTATTTTAGAGGCGAAAAGACAAAATTAGAAGACAATAGTACCAACAACAACGGATTATATGTAGCACGCTATCTAAAACCTGTTGAAAAAGAAATCATTCTACACAATGATCATAAAAAAGAAGCCGGAAACGAACCGCCAAAATTACAGCCTAAATTTCCAGGCGAGTTAAAAAACAACGAAGGAATCATTAGTTATGAAGAAGATGGAAAACTAAAATATTACAAGCTTGAAAACATCATCTACAGATTCCCAATATACTATCCAAGCGCACCACCAAATAAGCAGTAAATATCGCATATATTCAAATCTCAATGATCATGTAAAAATCCTTTTGGCAAAGCCCGTAGAAATCAATACTTTTGAAAGGTAAACAAAACATTCCTTGAGCGCACTAAAAAAGTTCTTCAAAGACACCATAATCTATGGAATTGCAGCAATACTACCACGTGCTGTCAATATTGGATTAGTCAGATTACATACCGACGCTTTTGGTTCAGAACGTTATGCGGTCAATACAGAATACTATGTATACGCAGCTTATCTGAATGCGTTGCTTACGTACGGAATGGAAACTGCATTCTTCCGATTCTTCAGTAAAGAACAAGAAAAAGGAAAAATCATTTCCACATCATTTATCAGTTTACTCTTTACAACGTTCATTTTCTTAGCTTTAGGCTTGACTTTTGCATCAGAAATCACACATTTTTTCGGATTTGAAAAAGTAATGTATGTCAAAATTTTGGTGTGGACAGTATTTTTAGACACCATTGTCGTCATTCCATTTGCCTACTTGCGTGTAACCAACAGGCCGATTCGCTTTGCGGGAATCAAAATTGCAAACATTGTATTTCTAGCTGTGCTAAACATACTTTTCTTATGGGCAATTCCAAATGGAATCCTTTCGGAAGGAATGTTGCCAGATGCGCTCAACTTCTATGTAGATGGAGAACCAGAAGTTATATATATATTCTTAGCAAATGTATTTGCAAGTCTATTGACGCTTATATTATTACTGCCGAATATTCTCAAAATCAAATGGACGTATGATTTCAGTATTCTAAAACGACTCTTAATTTACGGATCGCCTATAATGGTAGGAAGTTTGGCATTTGTAACTAATGAAAACATTGACAAGCTCTTTTTAGGAGAATTTATTGGCGATGCCGAAATGGGAAAATACTCTGGCTGTTACAAACTTGGAGTCTTCATGACCTTGTACATCATGGCATTTCGATTAGGTGCAGAACCTTTCTTTTTCAATCATGCAAAAGAAAAAAATGCTAAAAATAACTATGCTACCATTCTCAAATGGTTTACCATATTTGGAGCAATCTTTATGTTAGTTGTGGTGGCTTATATTGACATTTTTGCAAATATTCTCATCAGTAAAAAAGAATACTTAGACGCATTGGCCATTGTGCCTATCATTCTCTTGGCAAATCTCTGTTTGGGAATCTATAACAATCTCTCCATTTGGTACAAACTCACAGACAAAACAAAGTACGGAATGTACATTTCTATTTTTGGTGCGATGGTAACGATCGTATTCAACTTACTAATGATTCCAATCATAGGATTCATGGCATCAGCTTGGGCAACATTAGTTGCATACGGAAGCATGATGGTTATTTCGTATTTCCTTGGACAAAAGCATTATGCTGTACCATACAATATCAAACAAATAGGAGGATACGTCATACTAGCTACAGCATTTACAGCAATCGTTTTCTATGACGGAGTTCGAGGAAATTATATCCTTGTGACTGCATTAGTTTTAGTATTTTTGGCAATAATATATTTAGCCGAACGAAAAGAATTAAAACGCTTATTACGAAAAGGCTCTTAGTGGTGAAATACTAAATGTTAAATGCTGAATTTTAAATGTAAAAGTATTTAAAAAAGCAAATCAACAAATTGACAAAAAAACAGATTAACGAATTAACAAAAAGACAAATAAAAAAGTCAAAGACCCAAGACCCAAGACCTAAAAAAGTATCAAACAATGACCATAAAAATCATCAACAAATCCCAACACGCATTACCACACTATGAAACGTTGGCTTCCGCCGGAATGGACTTACGTGCAAACCTTTCGGAGTCAGTTACCTTAGAACCAATGGACAGAGCCATCATAAAAACAGGATTGTTCATCGAATTACCAATAGGATTCGAAGCACAAGTACGTCCAAGAAGCGGATTAGCCGCAAAAAAAGGAATCACAGTACTCAATGCTCCTGGAACTGTTGATGCAGATTACAGAGGAGAAATTGGTGTAATTCTTGTCAATCTATCCAAAGAAGCATTTACGGTAGAAAATGGAGAACGCATCGCGCAATTAGTCATTGCAAAACATGAACGTGCCGAATGGCAAGAAGTATCCGAACTCTCAGAAACAGACAGAGGCGCTGGCGGATTTGGAAGCACAGGAACGAAATAGTATTAAATGCTAAATGTTGAATGTAAAATTTTAAATTAAAACAGGATTCTCAGAAACCTAATCACTAAAAAACACAAAACATCACTTCGAGTGATTTTTGTCATATCGAGCTCAGTCTAGATAGATAGAAAATTGTATCGAGAAGTACTCTGAAAGTATAAAGGCATTAGGTTTTGGGCAATAGGTATTAGTAACTTTCACAAGAAGCAACAGATAACAAATCAATAAAAAAACTCACAAGAGTAAGCAAAAACCAAATCAACAAATCAACGAATCAACAAAAAACATTCGTGCATTCGTGGTAAAAGTTAAAAGTCAAGAGTAAGCACGAAAAACTAAGCTAAGAGTTAAAAGCGTTGAATTAAGAGATTAACAAACAGACAAATCAGCAAAAAACTCACAAGAGTAAGCATAAATCAATAAAAAAGATTCGTGCATTCGTGGTAAAAGTTAAAAGTCAAGAGTAAGCACGAAAAGCTAAGCTAAGAGTTAAAAGCGTTGAGTTAAGAGATTAACAAACAGACAAATCAACAAAAAACTCACAAGAGTAAGCAAAAGCCAAATCAACAAATTAACGAATCAACAAAAAAACCAAATTGACAAAAAACAGTCAAAAGATAACAACAATAAAAACTAGCGGCGAAAGCCAACAGTAAAACCTAAACAACAACAAGAGATGAAAATAATAGTACCTATGGCAGGAAGAGGTTCACGCCTTCGTCCACATACACTTACGGTTCCAAAACCATTAATTCCCATTGCCGGAAAACCAATTGTTCACCGATTAGTTTCTGATATCGCAAAAGTATTAGGAGAACCTATCGAAGAAGTAGCATTTGTATTAGGAGATCCAGCATTTTTTGGAGATGATGTGGTAGAAAGTCTAACGGAATTAGCAGAAAGTTTAGGAGCAAAAGCAAGTATCTATCGCCAAGATCAACCGTTAGGAACAGGTCATGCTATTATGTGTGCAAAAGATTCTTTATCAGGTCCAGCCGTAATTGCTTATGCTGATACTTTAATAAGAGCAGATTTTAATTTGGACAAAGATGCCGATGCAGCTATTTGGGTAAAACAAGTAGAGCGTCCAGAAGCATACGGAGTTGTAAAATTAAATGACAACAACGAAATCATAGAATTGGTAGAAAAACCAGCAGAATTTGTATCAGATTTAGCGGTGATCGGAATATACTATTTTAAAGATGTGGGCGTTCTCAAAGAAGAGTTGCAATACGTATTAGACAATAATATCATTCACGGTGGCGAATACCAGATTAATGACGGAATCAAAGGAATGATGGCAAAAGGACGTCGTTTTGTGACTGGGAAAGTAGACGAGTGGATGGACTGTGGAAACAAAAACGTAACCGTAGAAACGAATGGAAAAATACTAGGGTTTTTACAAGCTGATGGCGAAAAATTAGTGGCAGATTCTGCACAAGTAATCAACTCAGAAATCATTCCACCATGCTATATCGGTGAAAATGTAGTCATTAAAAATTCTACAGTAGGACCAAATGTTTCCGTAGGAGACCATACACAATTAGAAAATGTAAGTCTTAAAAATAGCTTAATACAAACCAATTCTACGGTAAAAAATGCTAATTTAGACGAAGCTATGATTGGAAACCATGCAAAATTTGATGGAAATTTCACTAAAATTAGTATTGGAGACTATTCAAGCTTGGAATAATAATTGAGTACAATACAGATAAAGAAAATAATTTTAGTACTATGTATCTTTATAAGTCTTCAAACCTTTGCGCAGCATGGTTGGACAGAAGGAACATTGTATTTAAAAAATGGAACGGCAAAAAACGGACTCATTAAGTTTCCAAGAGTTTCTAAAGATTTGATTTCTTTCAGTGGAAAACAAAGAGTAAAATTCAAAAAAAATAAAAAGGCAAAAAAGGAAAAATTTGATCACAAACAAGTAGATAAAGTTGTCTTTACGTATGAGAATTCAGAAACTGCTGTTTACAAATATATAGCGGTTTCTAAAAATAAACATGAGCTTTTTAAGGTCATCACAAAAGGAAGCGCAACGTTATATGCGCGAAGTGTAAGTTATACATCATCGCCAGCGGTATTTCATCCAGGAACTATGCAGCCTATAATGTATGACTTTAATGATTTTGATGAATTTTATGTATTAAAAAAAGGTGAAAAAATAGCACTACCTTTAATCACCATACGTATTTCCAGATCGTTTAAGAAAAGAGCGATGGAATATTTTGCCGATTGCCCAAGTATAGTAGCAAAACTAAAAGACAAAACCTACCGAAAACAAGATGTGGAAACGGTTGTAAAAGCATATAATAACTGCAATTAAACTAAAAGACAGATGAAAAAATACATGTACATACTATTACTTTCAGGAATGCTATTCACAATTCCTGCGTTTGTACATGCACAAGAAGAAGAAAGTGCCGAAATTTCACTAGAAGAAAACATAGACGATTTTCAAGAACATTTCTTTGAAGCGCTAAAACAACGCGGTATTGAAAACTTTGATCGTGCTGTAGATGAATTGCTGAAATGCCAGAAAATAGACAACAGCGCAGCGATTTCTTTTGAGCTGGGAAAAAACTATTTCTCACTCAAAGAATATGACAAAGCGAAAGAATCGTTTCAAACGGCAGTCAACAAAAAACCACAAAATCAATGGTATCTTACGGGCTTATTCAATGTGCAAGTCAAAATGGGCGAACGTGAAGAAGCTTTAGACACTGGAAAAAAAGTAGTACGACTCAATCCAATATTTAGAGAAGAAATTGCCAAAGTATATGTTGGAATGCGCGAATACAAAAAAGCGCTAAAGGAACTTGAAAAACTTCAAAAAAGTGGCGGATTATCATTTACAGCTGCCAATATGAAGTTGATGTTGGAAAAACAAGTCCGCAAAAAAAAGAAGTCCGATGGTAAAGTTGCTGACATTATCGATCAAACACCAAAACCTAGAGTTAGAGGCGATGGCAAAATATTAGATCAAGTAAAAGACGCTTTACAAACCAAATCATATGAAGCTGCAAATCGATTGGCTAAACTTGGTTTGAGTGACTTTCCTTCGCAACCAAAACTATATCTATACAATGCAAAGGCATTAAATGCGTTAAAAGAATACAAGCAAGCGATAGAAATGCTTGAAATTGGGTTGGATTATATTATTGATGATGCGCCACTTGAAAAAGAATTCTATCAAACCTTTGTTGACGCATACAAGAAAATGGGCAACTCCAAAAAGGAAAAATTTTACCGTAAAAAAATACAATAAGCGTTTTCGCACATTAAAATAAAACATTTGAAAAACAGAATTCACATCTATATCACTAGTATGGTATTACTCTTTTTAGTAGGTTGTACGTCTACAAAAACAGTAGTGTCTTCGGGTGAAGTTACCAATCTGTCTACCAAAAATATCATCAAAAACCATTACCGAAATAGCTTAAAATTCAAAACGATTCGTGGGAAACTAAAAGTGAATTTTGATGATGGAAAAATGCAAGATAACTTCACGCTAAGTCTACGCATGGAAAAAGACAAAGCCATTTGGATTAGCGCGAAACTATCTTTTGTAAAAATATACATGACGCCGAATGAAGTAAAATTCTATAGCAAATTGGATAATACTTATTTTGTGGGCGATTTTAAACTCATCAGTAAATTTATTGGAACTGAATTGGATTTTGAGAAAGTACAAAACTTACTAATTGGTGATGCACTATTCAATCTAAAAAAAGAAAAATTTGACTCGGAAGTTGTCGATAAAACCTATGCGTTAATTCCGAAGGAAGATTTTGAACTTTTCAAACGCTTATTCTTTTTAGATGCGTTTCATTTCAAAGTAAAAAAGCAACAATTAGCACAAAAGCAAGAACAACGTTTGCTTACCATTGAATATCCAACATACCAAGAAATAACAGGACAAGCATTTCCGAAAAATGTAGAAATAAAAGCGGAAGAACTCAATAAAACTACAAAAATTGAGGTCGAATATCGCAAAGTAACATTCAACGAAAAAGTGCGTTTTCCGTTTAAAATTCCAAGTGGATATACCGAAATAAAAATCTAGTGAAGTCAATATTTAACAAACATATCATTCGAAAAATTACAGTAGTCTTACTTTTATTGGTAAGTACTGCAAGTATGGCGCAGGACAAAAAGCAAGAATTAGAAGCTATGCGTCAGCGTTTGCAAAAAGAAATACGACTGATCAATAAATTGATTCGCAAAAACACCTCTAAAACGAAATTTATTGTTGAAGATGTGCAAAGCTTAAATCATAAAATTCGTGTAAAGCGTGATTTGATTAAAGTGATGAATCGTCAAACGAATCTATTGACGAGTCAAATCAATAACAACATCAAGAAAATAGCAGACTTACGAGACGATTTAACGAAGCTAAAAGCGGACTATGCTGAAATGATTCGAAAGACTTACAAAAGTCGTTCAGAACAGAGTAGATTGATGTTTTTACTTTCGTCGGAAAGCTTCCTGCAAGCCTACAAACGTGTGCAATACATGAAACAATACACGGACTATCGCAAGAAGCAAGGAGAAGCTATTGTGGTTCGTACCAAAGAATTGCAAGAGCTCAACAAAACCTATTCGGAACAAAAAAAGGAAAAAGAAGCACTCATTGTCGAAAACCGAAAAGTGCAAAAAGAATTCGAGAAGGAAAAAAAGATACAAAACGAAATGTTGACGTCGTTGCGAAAAGACAAAAACAAATACGCAGCACAAGTCCGAAAAAAGCAACAACAAGCAGATGAAATTGATCGTCAAATAGACAAAATTATCCGTGATGCCATTGCGAGTTCCAACAAAAAAGCTGGAAAAACCACTACAAGCAAAACCTATGCATTAACTCCAGAAGCCAAAGCCATTGGAAGCAGTTTTGCAGCCAACAAAGGAAAGCATATTTGGCCAGTTGCCGAAGGAACCAAAGTACGTGGTTATGGAAACTATCGCGATGTTGTAAACCCGAATGTAACACGTGTGAGTAATGGAGTGATCATTGCTACAAATCAAGGTGAAACTGTACGTGCTGTTTACAAAGGAGAAATCACCAGAATATTCACTACAAAAGAAGGTGTAAAATGTGTCTTAATTCGTCATGGAAGTTACTTTACAACCTATTTCGGACTTCGATCGGTTTCTGTAAAAACAGGTGATAAAGTTTCTAAAAAGCAGCAAATCGGAACAATGTTTACGAATAAAAGTAACGGAAAAACGGAACTTAAATTCACAGTCTTCAAAAACACTACACGTTTAAATCCAGAAACTTGGTTGTATAGAATGTAGCAAAGCTACACTGAGCGGAGCTAGAGTATATTTGGCATCAAAAAAACGGACTCAAAAAAGTCCGCTTCATTCATCAATACTATTTCCTAGGTTTGCTATCCAATAGGCGCAGGTTCCCAAGTATCTGTATTATTGCAACAGCTAGTGCCTCCTTGGCATGGAGCCATCGTACTTAATGTACCGTCATATGACAGAATAGTTTCATAGGTTTTTCCGCCAAGAACTTCATAGCTTAAATTAGAGATGCTTTTTTTGTTGAGTCGTAACTCTTTCAAATTTTGCTTTTTCATAATGGTAATGTTTTAATATTAATGGTGTTCAATATTAAAACATACAATCAAAAAGTAAGTCCTGCAAAATGTAGTATTTATTGATTTTATTGTTGGGGTAAACTTATTTTTAGTTCTATCTAAAAATATAATTAGATGAAATTTTAAAGTAATAAAAGTGCATTATTTTTTGAGATATCATATCGAGCGGAGTCGAGATGCAAAAACAAAAAAAAGCTAAAAAAATTCATGTATTCGTGATAAAAAAGACCAACTCAAAAGGTAAAAACATATAAAGAGATAAGATGCTGCATCAAGTTCAGTATGACGTAAAGACAAAAATCTAGTTACTAAAAAAAATTCGTGTATTCGTGACAAAAGATATCAACTCAAAAGGCAAAAACATATAAAGAGATAAGATGCTGCATCAAGTTCAAAATGACGTAAATACAAACGTCTAGTTACTAAAAAAATTCGTGTATTCGTGACAAAAAAGACCAACTCAAAAGGTAAAAACATATAAAACAGATGAGATGCTGCATCAAGTTCAAAATGATGTAAAGACAAACGTCTAATTACTAAAAATAATTCGTGTATTCGTGACAAAAAAGACCAACTCAAAAGTCAAAAGCATATAAAGAGATAAGATGTTGCATCAAGTTCAGCATGACGCAAAACCCCGAAAAGCTATAATAATTCGTGAATTCGTGACAAAAACTAAAGAGCTAAATACAAAATGTAAAACTCAAAATTTTAAATGTAAAAGTACACGCAATTCCAACTGACAAAAACAAAGCAACACTTCGACTACCTCAGTGTAAACAAATAAATAAATTGGCAACAAACGCCCAAATTCGTGCAAATCAACATAAGAGTAAACCAAAAAACATTCGTGAATTCGTGACAAAAACTAAAGAGCTAAATACAAAATGTAAAACTCAAAATTTTAAATGTAAAAGTACACGCAATTCCAACTGACAAAAACAAAGCAACACTTCGACTACCTCAGTGTAAACAAATAAATAAATTGGCAACAAATGCCCAAATTCGTGCAAATCAACATAAGAGTAAACCCAAAAAAACATTCGTGAATTCGTGACAAAAAATATCAACTTGAAAACCAAAAACATATAAAAGAGGTAAGATACTGCATCAAGTTCAGCAGACATAAAAACAAACGTCTAACTACTAAAATAATTCATGTATTTGCTACAAAACAAATGAATACTTCAACAAGCTCAGTGTAAACAAAAAGGCAAAAAACCAAATCAACAAATCAACAAGTTCAGTACAAACAAAAACAAAAAACCAAAGCATAAGTAAAAACCTAGCAACCAAAAACAAGCAACCAACAACTAAAATAAAAACCCTATATTTAAACTGAAAAAAAGTTACAAATGGCCAAAATCTGTATTGTTGAAGACGATCAAAATCATGCGTATGCTTTACAAGAAAAAGTAAAAGCCATCGGACATGCAGTACAGCAAATTTGCACCACTTTTGAAGAAGCACTGCAGGCTATTCAACAAAATATCCCAGACATTATTCTGCTCGATATCAATCTGCAAAATGACAACGAAGGCATTCAATTAGCAAAAGTCATTAAAAGTTTTTCGTCCATTCCTATCATATATACGACGGCTTTAACAGCAAGCGATATCATAGAAAAAGCAGTAAAAATTCAGCCATCAGGATATTTAGTAAAACCCATTCAGCAAGAAACCTTAAAAGCGACAATTGAATTGGCTTTACAAAAACAAAAACCAAATATTAATCAAGAAAACACAGCAGTTTCTACCGAAGATGATGCCACTTTTTTAACCGTGAGAGTAGGATACAAGCTGCGAAAAATAAATTTACAAGAAGTCAAACTCTTAAAAATTACTTCTAAAAACTATGTGACACTTGTCGATAAAAATGACAAAGAATTTCAATTGAGAAACTCTTTAAAAGCCTTGATAAGTTCCCTGAATTCTCACTTTATCCAAGTACACAGATTGTACGGAATTAACCTAAATTATATTGTACACATTGACGAAAAAGAGCAAATGCTATGTCTTAAAGAACGTACGCATATTCCAATAGGACGAACGTTCAAAGAAAATTTATACAAACGATTGAACATTATGTAACATCAAAGTTTAAATCTAAAATAAGCGAATGCGAATATTTGTTGCCATTATCAGCTTGCTATTTCCTGTATGCTTGCAAAGTCAAGACATTAATACACAGGAAGAATACCGTGTGATTGATAGTACTAAACGGATACTGACAGCGGAAAATATAGAAGAAAATAGAAGCAATTACATAAAAATTATCACCTTTTATGCACGCAAAAATATTGATAGCGGAAAAGTATATCTAGAAAAATATACCAAACTCACAAAAAACTCTCCGGCACGCTTTGATGCCATTAGTCGTAAAATATATTTGCTACAACTTGAAAAAAAGTATGAAGAAGCAGAAACACTGATTCATACAACTATTCAAAAGGATTCTGTAATGCTTCATAAGCCAAAATATAAATATGCGTTGCTCAAATTTTACTTATCGTTGGCAGAAATATATTTGGATAAAAATACCAATGAAAAAGCCTTAGAAATCTATTACAAAACAGCGGCTATTTATGAAAGTGAAAACATGCAAGATGATATTAACTATTTTGTAAACTTATCCAGCATTAGTGCAATTTTATCTAGCTTAAAATACTACAAAAGAGCTTTAGAATATCTTGATAAATTGGAAGCGCTATTAATAAAAAGAATAGCATCCATAGATAAAAAAGATCTCAATTATGGAGGATTTCTCTACATGCAAATCAGTACTTATATGAGTAAATCGCTGATACATCAAAATTTGGAAGAGATCCCAAAAGCACTTATGTATGCAAAAAAAGCAGAAGCACTTTGTATAGCCGAAAAAGAACAACGTTTATTGCCAAAAATCTATATTGTCTTAGGGAATATGCATCTTTCGGCGGAAACTTATGAAATTGCTTTAGAAAGTTTTCAGAAAGCAATAACAGCAGAAAAGCTATATAATTATCCTGAATTTAGATATTTTTTATTTTACAAAGCGGGTTACGCATGCTTACAACTCAAATCGTATGACGAAGCAATTTTATATTTAGAAACAGGACTCGAAAAAACCAATATTCCAGCAGAAAAAGTTCCTTTACTCAGTGATTTGGCAAAAGCATATCAAGGATCAAAAAAGTACAAAAAAGCAACGGAAACTTTTGTGCTGTATAACCAGCTAAAAGATACCTTACACAGTCAAAATCAAGAAAAAGCCATTGCCGAAATCACAGAAAAGTATGAAAATGACAAAAAGCAAAAGCAAATCACATTGCTGAACTCAGAAAAAGCATTGCAACAGCTAAAAATAGAACAACAATCGTATGTTATTTATGGAATTATTGGAGGTATAATTCTGCTCTTTATTTTAGGATTGATATGGTATAAAAACAGACAACAAAAGCAAAAACTTACAGAAGCAATTATCAACTTAGACAAAGAAAAATTGCAACAACGGTTTTTGCGTACGCAGCTCAATCCGCACTTCTTTTTTCATGCATTAGCTGCGATAGAAGGATACATTTACAAAGAAGACAAAGAAACTGCGACTACATTTTTGCAAAAATTTGGCGCCTTAATGCGAAACATGTTAGAATCTTCAGATATTGACTTCATTCCGTTAGAAACAGAAATTAATTTTATTGAAAAATACCTGACATTACAATCTTTAAACAACAATGCAAACTTTACATTTTCTATTGAAATTGCTGAAGAATTAAATTGTTCAAATATTATGATTCCGCCCATGTTGACACAACCTTTTGTAGAAAATGCCATCATACACGGTATTTCTTCCATAGAAAATGGGCAAATTACCATTGACTATTCTAAAAGAGAGAGCGATCTTTTAATCTCTATTACAGACAACGGAAAAGGCATGACTACTTCGCCAAAAAAATCGGGAATGCTGCATCGTTCCATGAGTACAGATATCATAAAACAGCGTATTGAAAACATTCAAAAAGTACACAAAATGGACATTCAGTACGAAGTATCTTCCATAGAAAATACAATGGTAACTTTCAGAATTCCATTGAAATATGGGAATTTTAAAGTAGCATAATACTCGTTTTTTACACTTAACCTCATTAAAAGAACATTCAGGTTCACCAAAATTACATTCCGACTCAGTAGTTTTTTATCATGAGAAATAAAAAAATAAGTTTGAGTATAAACAAAAACTAATTAAATCATGAAAAAAAGAAATCTTAAATCATTAAAACTAAACAAAAAATCAATCTCCGATTTGAATAAAGACGATAATCTAGTTGGAGGAGCATTTACATCAGGATGTTCTGATGGATGTGGACCTTTAAAGACAGCATGGAACTGTACCAGAGCAGATTGTACTTCAGATTGTGGTACATTATTTTGTGACACAGATTTTATGTGTACCTTTTAGAAATAATAAAAAAAGCGGGAATTTAATTTTCCCGCTTTTAGTTTTTTATAAAATTATTACCCAAATAAGGCTTTCAATTCTGTGGCGTCATCTGGTTTCATCTTTCCAGCGAGTACTAAACTTAATTGTCTTCTTCGCAACGCGCCATCAAAACGTTCTTTTTCCAATTCCGTTTCTGGAACTAAACAAGGAATTTGTACAGGTCGTCCCGTATCATCTACAGCAACAAACGTATAAATAGCTTCGTTCGCTTTATCGCGCATACCAGATTCACGATCTTCAATCCAAACATCAATATAAATCTCCATGGATGATTTAAAAGCTCTAGAAATATTAGCTTCAACCGTAACCACACTTCCTACAGGAATAGAACGATTGAACGCTACATGATTCACAGAAGCCGTAACTACAATACGTCGCGAATGTCTACGTGCGGCAATACTTGCAGCTCTGTCCATACGTGCTAGCAATTCGCCACCAAATAAATTATTTAACGGATTTGTTTCACTTGGCAATACCAAGTCGGTCATAACCGTTTTCGATGATTTTGGATGTTTTGTTTCCATCAATACATTTTTTGCAAAGGTACACAGATTCGTTTGTAACAAAGCTAAAAAACAACAATAATTGCGCTCCTAAGAGCGCAATTAGTTCACAAGGGCTTTCTGTAATACATAGTGCAATTAGTGTGTAATCTTATAACTTCAACACCTATAAATTACAAACAATAAGTTTTAAAATTTGCGGATCAATTCACCTTACTTCCATAAACACCTTATAATAAAAACGTAGTGTAATTGATGCTAAAACCAATTTTTATAAAACTTATAAGTCCCTTGTTGTATGAGAAGATTTGTATCGAATAATTGGCAAATCTTTAGTACTTCTTCTCATGCTTTGTTATTTTTTACATGGCTAAATATTTAATTTATAACAAGTGTGTAATCTATTTGTGAAACATCTAAAAGTGGCTTTTCTGAAGTTGATTTGCTACAAAAAAGGACTTTGAGTTCTTCTATTTCATGCCTATTAAACAGTAACATTAAATTGTCCTGCGTGGTAGGAATTGGAATTTTACGCTTTATATTCACATTTGCATATTTATGTTCCCAATATCCAATTTCAATAGTGAATAGATAAGCGCTGAATTCTTCAAATTGCGCTTCAGAAAACTCTAAATAAATGTTTGAGAATTCTAAATGATAAATGTTGCAGGTTTTGCAAAACGTTAAAATTCCGCTATTTACTTGACTAATAGTTGTTAATGAATTACACATATATTTTCTTTTAATAACAATCCATTTTTAGTTGCTCCATGCTTTCAAACTCGCTCAATGGTAGTTCTAGCTTTGATCTTGTAATGGTATCTAGTAAATTCAAGACTTGATTTTGCATAGCAACAGCGCCACAAATCATAATAACTCCATTATCTTTTAACACATTCGCGATCAAATTTTGCTGTTGTTTCATGACATCTTGCACATAATATTTGGTGGCAGTTTCTTGGGAATAGGCAATATGTAAACTCGTAAGTTTTTTAGATGCCAAACCGTTATCGAGAATATCTTTGTACACTTTTACAGAAGCTTTGGTGCGTGTTCCCCAAAATAGATGCAGTTTTTTGTGCTGTTGATTCTCGTTGATCATTCCTAAAAAAGGACCAATTCCAGTTCCATTAGCAATCATGACTATTTCATCGGCGTATTTTGGAAAATGAAACTCGTAATTTCGTTGAATCTTGGCTTTTACCATAGCATTTGTAGCAAGCTGACTCAAATAGGTAGAACAGATTCCAAATTCATGTTTTTTCACGCTTAATACAATGTCATTGTTTATTTTTCCAATAGAATATTGACGTGCTATCAAATCACTTTCAGGATAGAAAGACAATAAATCACCCGATTGGAATTTTTGCTTTTTTGTAGGCTTCAGCCGAATTAAAAAAGTGTCATCTTCATTCAACTCAGAACGTTTTACCACTGAAAATGAACGTAATTTTTTAAGATTTACATTGACTTTTGGCTTTTCAATTTTAATGGGAATTTTGGTGTGATTTCCCCATTGTTTTGCCCAATCTTGAAATGCCGTAAACGATTGATTGTTAATCTTACATATGGGCATAATTGATTCGAAATTGCCATGTGTTTTTAGGATTGCATCTATATCTACAGCGTATTTACAAAACTCAGGATACAGTAACGATCCAAAACCAACCACCGAATAATGAATCGTATTTTTTTGGATGCTATTTTGAAGTAACTTTTCAAAGTTTTTAGCATTGCTCGGTGCTTCTCCTTCGCCATACGTGGAAGTCATTACGATAAGATGTTTCGCATTTGAATAACTCGTATATGTGTTTAATGTTGAGATATATACCTTTTTCCTGTTCGCGAGAAGCGCCTTGTAAAATAGAGTTGCAAAACGATAAGTATTTCCTGTTTCAGAACCTACTAAAATGACGAATTCAGCATCGTTTTTATCATGAATATTTTTAGGTATTAATTGCTTTTTGGTACGTTTCAGCGTCATCTTAAAACCTGAATAGATGAAAAATAACAACCCAATACTGGCGAGCAATAATACAATTGCCCACCAAATGCTACCTTGTCCTGTGTGTAATACCAAACTCCATTGCGAAGCCAACGCCACCAAAGGAAATTCGTAAGAACTTAAAATGTCTCCTGTATATTGATGAACTTGTATTTCTTTGTCTATAAGTGCTACCAAAAAATAATCTTCTATGTCTGTGGAGAAAGGGAATTCAATCTTTTTTACTTCGGCTAAAGATGTATTTTGAAACAATTTAAAATCTGATGGAAGCATCTTTTCAGGAATTGTTTCTGAAAGTTCTGTGGTTTGATGCGAAACTTGATAGGATGGAAGCCAGGCGAATTTTTCAAGCGATAAGTAAACGCCTGTAAGCGTAATAATCACCAAAGGAATAAATAGTATTTTCCCGAATTGAATATGATAGTATTGTTGAAAATTCTCTCTGACCACTTTTGAGAAAAAACGTTTAAAACCTCCTTGACGCTTTGCAATAAGCAAAATTCCAGTAACGGCAATAAGCAATAGTAAGAGTGATGCAAAACCTACTAAAAAACGTCCTGTGCTCTTTAGAAAAAGCGAACGATGTAAATTGGTAGCAAATTTGAAAATTGGTGCTTTTTCAACAATATTTCCTAGTTTTTTTCCAGAAATAGGATCTATATAAAATGTTTCGCTGTCACCTTCTTTTGTAATGACAGCAGCCACGACAAAATCATCATTCGTCACTTTTACCTCAATAACTTCATCGTATTTTTGTTGTAAAACCTCCACAGTATTGGCAATGGATATTTCATCTAAATTTTCGATAGCAAAAGGCGCTAGCTGATTTGAAATAGGTTCAAATGCTAGAATAATTCCCGTCAAGGAAGCCATTACAATAAAAAGTGAAGAAGATATAGCCAACGCAAGGTGACTATATCTCCAGATTGAAATTGCCATCAGATAGCTAAATTTATTGCGGAATCATACGAATGTATCGTATAAATCCTTTTCCTTCTACTTTACTTTTAATGCTTTTGGAAGTTAGCTCAAACTGTACATCATCTGTATAATATTCCTGATCTTCTACCGCTGTTTCAAAACGAATTTTATAACCCGTATTGAGTTTGCTATCTGGTATTTCAATCACGCTGATTTTGCGTTCGCCACCACTGATGGTTTCGCCAGTAATGGCATCAATATCTGGACGTTTTTTTCCATGAAACTTCCACCATTCGGTAATGTCTGAATACCATTCGTCATCGTTTCCTTGTACATATAATGTTTGTACATATTCTCCTTCCGCATTTAATAAAGAAATGGCAATATATGCGCCTTCTCCAGTATAATTTTTCATCTGAATCATGCACTTATACTTAGCGCTTTTTTCTGCATTGGTAAAACTCATCAGCACACATGCAGCAAGTAAACTAGTGATTGTAAAAAAGGTTATGATTGTTTTTTGCATAAGATTATTTCAAAAAAGTGATGTCTATATTTTCTTGTTGTAATACTTCGTTTTCGAGTGCCAAATCGTATACACTTTCTTCAAAAGCAGTTTTTGTCGATTTGTCTGCTCCAATGGATAATAAATACTTTAAAACTTTTGTATTCTTCGCTTTCATTGCTGCGATGTGCAAAGGTGAAATTCCATCGTTGTTTTGCTGGTTTACATCAATTCCAAGTGACTGTACATATTTGATGAGGTCTATATTTTCGGTATCAACAGCTATATGAAACAAGGTGTTTCCGTTAGGTTGCGGTTTCTTAAAATTGAATCCTTTTCGTTGTAACAAAGCCAGTTTTTTATGGAAGTTTTCAGGCTTTTTAGCATTGTAATTCTTCAGTAAATAGTAACCGAGATTGTTTTGTTCTTTATCTACGACATTGATATTTGCTCCTTTTTCCAATAGAAAAGCGACCACTTCTGGCGTATTACGATATACGGCATTTGATAAAGCAGATTTCCCTTCTTTGTTTTGGTGATTGATGTTTTTTGTCTGTGAAGTCAGATACCGAACGATCGCTTCTTCATTTCGGGAAGCAGCATATAACAGCGGCGTGTTTCCATCGGCATTTGCTTGATTGACGTTAACACCATTGTCCACAAAATATTTGAAGGTTTCTAGATCTTGCGATTTATATGAAAGTGCATGCAAAGGTGTTTCTCCATCAGTTGTTGTTATGTTTGGAGGAATTCCTAAGGAAGCTAAATATTTAAAAGTTTCCAGAGTGTTCGTTTTTCTACGCAATCCGCGACTGGCAAAAATGATCGCATTTTCTCCTTTTGTACTTACAGATTTATAGTCAATTCCGTTGTCAATCAAACGTTTCATTAGTGGAATATTTCCTGCTTTGGCCGCATAGTTAAAAATTCCGTTACCGTTTGTATCTGTACTTTTTAGTGAAATTCCTTTCGAAATAAAATATTCAATAATTGAATAATTTTTAGCAAAAGGTGCTACTAACAGCAATGCATTTGCGCCATCGTTATTGACTTCTTTTGTAAAATCTGCACCATGAATGAGACAAAAATTATAAAGCTCAGTATGTAACTGACCTGTAACTGCTGCAAAGTTTGCCAAAGAATATCCGTGACTATCAATGAGGTCCGTTTTCGCACCTTTTTCAACTAAAAATCGCATTATTTCCAGATTATCTCTGTATATCGCCCAAAATAGATACGTTCTTCCGTCATGCGTAAGTTTGTTAACGTCATTCCCTTTTTTAGAAAGTAAATATTTAATGGTTTTGTTATCTGTTTTTTCAATAATTGCCATGGAAACTGCATCAAACATATTCCGATCTAGTTGTGCAATGTCATTTCCGTTGGCTATTTTTTGATCAATATCTGCAATGCTTGGATTTGTTTTCCAATAGGCTCTGCTCAAAAATTCATTGGATTGTTGTCCTAAAGCCATACCGACAAACAAAAGCAGCAAGCAAACAGGATATATTTTGATGTTTTTCATAGCTTTTTATTTTTTTACAAAAGATTCAATGACTTCATTGATTTCTTCTTTTTTCTTGATTTCATCCGCAAATAAATGCTTATACAATGCTTTATTATCTACTTTCGCTTCTAGTGATAAATGAGAGTTTCTTTCGTAAACCTCATTCCATTTTTCACGAACTGTTGCCCATTTTGCCTGATGTGCTTTCCACCAATCGGCAGCAGCTTTACAACGACTATCCGCCACTTTTTTATACACATTGTATCCTTTTTCGCTGGCAATGATGATGTCTTCTTTTCCTGCTTCACGAACTACTTTTAAGTTGTCTTGATCGTGAATCCAACCGTTGTCTGTAATTTCATGTCTGTTTCCACGAACCGTTACGTTATAATCGCTTCGTTTTGTATACTCACGTCTTGGTAATGGCGCATCGGTTGTGTTTTCCCAAAAGCTTTTTCCGTCTACATGAACCCAAGTTCCTGAGCCTTCATATCGCGGACTGTCATCTACTTGAAATACCTTTTGTGTCCATTGTTTTTTGACATCAGCTTTTGATTTTTCTTCAAAAAGCCAGTTATTATCTCCGTTGTACATATAAAAATCGGTATTTTCATACAGCCAATCTTGTCGCCAATGTTTTACAATATGTGGTTTTGCTGGATTTCCTACTTGTAATAAATGTTGGATAGATATTTTATTCTTTTCATCTACAACCAATTCTGCCCATTCCAAGCCTTTGGCAATTTTTGTTTCAGATGGTTTGTATAATGAATCTTGATCGTACTGAAATGTTTCTGCAAAGTTGAAAGTAACTTCAAAACAACCACACATTTCTTTGATGGCGTTTCGGTCTTTCTTCTTTTTACTTTGTGCCTGTGTAATACCGATACATGCAAACGACATTACAATTAATATTGCGATTTTTTTCATGAGGATTGATTTAGAAGTTAGTCACATTGTCATTAGGTTGATACACATAATTAAAAGTGAAGTAGCGGCTTTCATCTACAAAGGCATCCGGATTGTCTGGTGCGTCTTTGTAATAGCTTAAGATTTCTAATTTTGCATACTTTCCGTCGTGTGTACGTACGACTAGTATTTTTCCTGGTGTTGGATTAATTAAATGTGTTGGCGGACCAGCATATGTATACCAACCATTTCCGCTTCCTGTAGCAATAGCATAACTAGTAGTGCTATCTTGCACTAAGTTTTCAGAGCTTACCTCAGTTACAGAACTCAGAGTTCCATCGGCAATATATACCGCGGCATTTCCTGTACGTGCAGGTTCATCGGTAGTTCCTAAAGAAGCGCCTCCATTAATAATGATAGAAGTTCCTCTAAAAGCAATATCCCAATCAGTTTCGCTTGTAGTAGTTTCGCCAGTAGCAAAATTAAACTTGGCAAAAGTTCCTGAAACAGGTTGTCCTTGACCTCCATTTTGTGGTGCGTGTAAATTGTTGATCGTTTCTGAATTTACAGGTAGTAATTGCGTCGTTGCGTCGTCGTCATTGCTACAAGCAACGAATCCTATACTTAGTAAGATTAAGGTTAAAAATTTGATGGTTTTCATGATAAATTGTATTAGTAATTAGAATTGAATTGTTAGGTTTCCGTAAATAATACGGCCAGCGATATTGCTGATATTTTGCGGATCGGTAAAGTCAAACAAATTGTCAACTCCTACACCGAATGTATAATTGTCATATATCGTTTTGTTAACGGCAAAGTCCCAAATAGCATATCCATTTACGAAGTCATCATAGTTGTCCAAATAGCCGTTTCCGTTTGCATCGCTAATTCCGTATTTACTACGATAAACGGCTCTTAGATTTGTGTTGAGATTCCATTTAGGAATGCTGTAAAACAGTTTTCCATTTGCCATATGTCGAGAACGATTGAACAAGCCGAAATAGTCGGAAGTTTCTAACTGAAAAGAAGGCGAATTGGTGCTTTCTCTGGCAAATACTTCTCCATTGTCAAAAGCTTCTTTTGCAGCTTTATCTTTCGCAAACAACAATTGATATCCTGCGGAAAATTTTAGATTTTCAATTATTTTCCAAGTGCTTGAAAACTCCAAACCTTGTGTGTACACTTCATTGATGTTTGTATAACTAAATACATTTTGCCCGTTGGTTTTATTGGCAATAATTCTGGTGTCGATTAAATCGTCAATGGTATTTCTGAAAAAATTGAGTTGTACAGACAGTTTGGAAGTCGGTTTATAATCGAATCCAATATTGATGGCGAGCGAACTTTCAGGTTTCAATTCATCAGAAAATGCACTTACAGGAACCAATTGATTGGCAATTTGTCCTTCGGCATCTAACTGTGCAATGGCATCAGCAACCGCATTGTATCCTAGCACAGTATATCCAACCGTTGCATTGGTGAAATTGAAATATAGTTGTCTAAAATCGGGTGCTTTAAAACCGTATCCGGCTGAACCTTTGACAGCTAGTTTTGGATTGATTTCATAGCGAAGTGCTAGTTTTGGACTGAACTGTGAAGCGTATACATTATGATTATCGAATCGTGCGCCCACAATTACATTTAACTTTTCTAACGGATTTCCATCGTATTGTACATACGCATACGGCGCTTTAAACTTTGGTGTTTTACTAAAAAATGTTCGATCTAAGGTTTCATACGTATATCCAATTCCGCCAATGTATGAAGCTTTCTCAGAAGCTTTGTACACAGTTCGTATTTCTGGACGAATCATATTTTGATCGAAAGAAGCACCACTGAAAGTTGTATTATCAGTAATGTCATCTAAAAATTCGGAAGCATAGTAATTTGTGCTGTATACTTCTAAGGTACTTTGCCATTTATCATTAAACGTATGATTTAATTTTGCATGCACATTCCATTCGTTTACCCTACTTTCTCCTTGCAAAGTTTCAGAAGCAATATTGTCTTGTTGTTGTGTGAAGATTCTACCAGAAAAAAGAAGAGCTGTTTTTTCAGAAAATTGATACGTTGCTTTTGATGAAATGGTGTAATTCTCAAACGGTTCAACAGTATTGGAAACTGTGTTATTCGTCAAATTGTAACCGTCGCTACTGTAGCGATTTACAAATCCGGAAATGCTGAATCTGTCATTTTTGTAGCCAATATCGGCACGTGTATCGTAGGTTTCAAACGAAGCTGTTCGTTGTTGAATGCTTCCGTTGATACCATATTTTGGAGTTTCCGTAATAATATTGATCACGCCACCAAGTGCTTCATTTCCATATAGAGAGGAAGAAGCGCCTTTTATAATTTCAATTTGTTTGATGTTTCCAACCGTAATTCTATCTACATCCAACGTTCCTGCAGAACGGCCAATGAGTGGAACTCCATCAATCAAAATAAGTGTATAAGCAGAATCTAAACCCTGCATTTGGATGCCTTCTCCGCCACCAAAATCAGGAACAGTAATCAAGCCACTTTGTTCGTTTAAAATGTCGCTCAAACGCACTGCATTGATGGCTTTTAAGTCTTTTTTAGAAACAATAGTAGCTGGTAAAGGAAGTGAAGATAATTGACGCTTTGTTCTGGTTGCTGTGATGACCACATCTTCTAAAGCTTCAGTTTTCAGCGAATCTTTTTCGGTAGTATTTGATTGTTGTGCATTTAAAATTCCAGCGATAAACATCAAAAAACAAACAAGAATATTATTTTTATTTAGACTCATTATATTTAATTTGAATGCAAATATATATTTTATTTTAATTCAATCTAAATAAGCATAAACAATTTTTACAAGAAATTTTTATCATCAAAAAGATGAAATGGGGAAGGAGAAGTGTTACCCAATGATAGTTAGGTACATACAAAAAAAGACCGCTAACAGTAGCGGTCTTTTATAAATGTATATTTGTAAAATTCTTATTTCGTAACGAGTAACCAAGCTTCTGGCGCTTTGGTTTGTTTTATTTTTGCCAATGCTGTTACAGCTTCAGCACGTGTAGAAAAACTTGCGTATGATACTTGGTGTAAACCATAACGGTTTTGACCTAGTAGTTCGGCATCAAAACCATCTGCTTGCAATTCAGCTACTTTTTCATGTGCATTTCCTTCAATTCTAAACGCACCTGCTACCACATGATAGTTTTGTACTTCTTTAGCAACTTGTAGTTTTATTGATGGCAATTCTACAGGATTTGTGCTAAAAAACGTTGCCTGTTGAATGTACTTGTCAATTGATTTTTTTGCTTTGCCATCTTCAACAATTTGTTGTTGTTCTTGCTGTGTCTTGCTGTATTCGTTAAATCCAAAAACACCTGCGGTTAAAATAATAGCTGCAGCTGCGGCGTATGTCCAAGGAAAACGTCTGCGACGTGTTTCTTCAACAATTGGTAACGGAATGGCTTCTTCAACTTCCTCTTGAACTACTATAGGACGTATTTCCTCTCTAACTTCTTCAACAACTCTACTTATTTCCGAAGAAACAAACGATGAAAGTCCAAATGATGAGGTTAGGTAATTCAGTTGATACGATGGTTCAAATTGTATTTTTCCTTCTACATTTAAAGAAAGATCACCAATATTTTCAAGCGAAATAATTTCAGAATTATTTAAGTCTTTTTTCCATGTATCTACTTCCGAAAGTACTTTTTGTAGCGTACTTTCATAATCTTCCTTTGTAAGATCTGCAATGTATTTTACCAACAAACCATCATTGGAGTTCAATTGTGCATTGAATGACAATTCTTTGGTTGGTGGATAAAAGGCATTGGTCGTATGATGTACTTGCGCTCCTTTTCGTTGCGTTAAAAAGGCACCGAAGTTAGGCACAGTGACACATTCGTATCTGTATAAAAGGTCGCTTATGTATAATTCTAATCTCATTAAAACAAAGTTAGGAAAATTTTGAAGCCAATAAAATATCGACGTAACTTTTTATTAACATTAGGTTTTTAGCGGTATGAATCAACAATTTAAATCGTATAATTTTTCTTTTTTCATGTTGAAATCAGCTCTTAATACAACTATTTATATGCTGATGACAATTTTAAAACGGAAAGAAGGTATGTAAAAATGGACATTTTTGTTGTCTTAAAAACTTTATATACGTCTCATTAATCTTTTAAAAATCCTGTAATTTTAGTAGCTTAATTTGAAACGAATATGAATTCTGAAGAAGAATTAATATATGCACTTGCGTTGCAAAAAACCGCAAAAATTGGCGATGTTATTGCAAAAAGGTTGATAAAACATTGTGGAAGCGCAACAGCTGTACTGAAAGAAAAGAAAGAAAACTTACGAAAGATAGATGGAATTGGCACGTATATTCTAGCCGATTTACAGAATGCAGCACATATAAAAGCTGCTGAAAACGAATTAAAATTTATTCAAAAAGAAAACATTCAAACGCATTACTTTTTGGATGAAAGTTATCCAACACGTTTACAACATTGTGCAGATAGTCCTATTATATTGTTTCAAAAGGGAAATGCCAATTTGAACGCTTCCAAAATGATCAGTATTGTTGGAACGCGAAAAGCTACGAGTTATGGAAAACAATTCTGTGAAGAATTGATAGCTAATTTGTCACCATTGCAACCTACAATTGTTTCTGGTTTTGCCTACGGAATTGATATTGTAGCACAACGCGCAGCGATTAAAAATGACATTCCAACCATAGGTTGTTTGGCGCATGGTTTGAATCAAATATATCCAAAAGAACATCGCCGTTATATGCAATCGGTACAAGAAAACGGTGCTTTTGTGACTGATTTTTGGAGTACATCCAATCCGGATAGAGAAAATTTTTTAAAAAGAAATCGCTTGATTGCAGGAATGACACAAGCCACCATTGTGATTGAATCTGCCGAAAAAGGAGGAAGTTTGGTGACGGCACATATTGCCAATTCATACAATAGAGATGTGTTTGCAGTGCCAGGCAGAGTAGGTGATTCGCAAAGTATTGGTTGCAATAACTTAATCAAACAACAACGCGCACATATTTTAACGTCTGCAGCAGATATTGTGTATCTTTTAGGTTGGGAATTGGAAGTTGAGTCGTTTCAACCTGTACAAAAACAGTTATTTGTCGATTTAAATCCCGAAGAAGCCATTATTCATTCATATTTACAAGAAAAAGGACAAACATTATTAGATCGTATTGCCTTAGAATGTAAATTGCCGATTCATAAAATCACGCCTATTTTATTGCAACTCGAAATGAAAGGAGTTGTAAAACCATTGCCGGGCAAATTGTTTGAAGCAATATAAAACTCAAAAATATGAATCCAATTTCAACATTGATTGACCGAATACATGATGAAGATCTTTGGTATAAAGAAATCACTTTAGAGCGCAATGAATACTTAAAAGTAAAAGGCACTGTTGATACTAATATGTATTTAGTAAAAAGTGGAAGCCTGCGTATTTTTGTAATTGATGAATTTGAAGAGCAAACCATTCGTTTTGGATATCGAAATAATTTGATAGCAGCTTTAGATTCTTTTTTAAATGGAAAACCATCTGAATTTTACATTCAAGCACTTAAAAAAACAACCGTAAAAGCGATTCGTAAAGAAGATTATATCAACTTCATTAATGCATCAACTGAAAATAGAAAATTGTGGTTGGCAATTTTAGAAAGTTTTGTGCTGCAACAAATGGAAAGAGAACGAGATATTCTTACATCTTCACCTTTAGAAAGGTATCATAGAGTTTTGCAGCGAAGTCCGCAGTTGTTCCAAGAAATACCTCATAAGTATATTGCTTCATATTTACGAATGACTCCTGAAACACTTTCAAGAATTAAAAAATCTTAATTTGAATCAATTTTTTTGAACTAGTTGATACTGAAATTTGTCATAAAAAAACAATGGTATCAACATCAAATCAATTATTACAAAATTTATTAGAGCTTACACGAGCGAATATCAACACGATTGAAAGCTTTAAGAGCCAACCGATAAGCTCTTTAAACTGGAAACAAAATCCGCAAAGTTGGAGCGTTTTGGAATGTATAGCACATTTAAACCGATATGGTGATTTTTATATTCCTGAAATCACGAAGAGAATAGCGAATTCAAAGTATAAAAACTCAGAAGTTTTTAAAAGCAATTGGCTTGGAAACTATTTTAGTAAATCAGTTGCTTACAAAGAGAATTTAAACAAAATGAAAACATTTAAATCTATGAATCCTCTGAATTCAAAGCTAACTGCTGAGACTCTTGAAATTTTTATTAGCCAGCAACATCAAATCATTGATTTATTGAGCAAAGCAAAACATGTAAATTTAGATAAAACTAAAACGGCAATTTCTATTTCAAAATTTATCAAATTAAGACTAGGAGATACTTTTAGGGTGATAATATATCATAATGAGCGTCATATAAAACAAGCAGAGAAAACTTTTTATTTAGCAACACAAGCAGTCTAATCTTATTTAAAAAAAACTCTTCTTATTTGATATTTAGTTTGTTATGTTTGAAAAGTGTTCAGTATTTACTTATATTTAATACATAAAAATAACAACCAACACCATGAAAAAACTTTCTTTTTGTATTCTGTTTTTAAGTGTAAATTGTCTTTGGAGTCAAATAAAACTTGAAAACCCCGAAACGCTTTGGAGTACTAATCATAGAGAACTGCAAACACCTGTAAAAAATCAAGGGAACGGTAATTCCTGTAGTTCATTTGGTGTGGCAGCAGCTTTAGAAGTATTACCCAATATGCCTAGAGACATTAGTGAAAACTTTTTATATGCTGCTCTTAAATACGAACAATTGGAAGCAGAAACAGGAATTACTAGAGGTAATTTTTTAAGATCTTACATATATTCTTTGCATAGATATGGCATTTTAACAGAGGCAGAATTGCCATATCCTAAAGTGATGGCTGGTACATGGAATGATGAAGATTCCGAAATTAGAAAAGCACTTGCAGAATCTACTTCTGGACCAGTTTCTTTCTTACTTCATAAAAATAAGGCACGACTATTAAACTTAGATTCGTATAAATATTTAGGAGAAAAAGAGAGTAAAAATGTGAAATATCTAAAAGAGTTGTTGGATAAAGGCATAAAAGCAATTCCTGTGTCTTATGAGTTATATCAGCCAGCATGGAATAACTATACATCTAATAAGTACACGACAATTACTCCTGATGATGGTTATGGAGTTTTACTCCAGAATGGTTCTTACGCAAAACACTCTGAACTCAAAGAAAAGTATCCAGATTTGAATGATAGAATTAATAAAAGACTAGTAACTTTTGATAAAACAGTAAAGATAACGCCGAATTATAATCCGTATGGAGGTCATGTAGTCACCATTGTTGGATACGATTCAGAAGGGTTTATTATTAAAAACTCTTGGGGAAAAGATTGGCGTTATGGAGGCTACGAGCGTATAAGTTACGATTATCATGAAATCTTTGCTTATGAAGCACTCATTATTGAAAAAGTGAGTTATGAAATAATGAAAAGGTAGGGTATTAATAACCTACCTTTTTTCGTACTCTTGCTAAAACTTCGTTTGCTACTTTGTGCGCTTTTTCGGCACCAACTGCTAAAGCAGCATCAATTTCGTTTTTGTTTTCCATATAGTGATTAAAACGTTCACGTTGTGTCGCAAACTTTTCTACAATCAGCTCAAAGAGTGCTTGTTTTGCATGTCCGTATCCGTAATTTCCACCTGTATAATTTTGACGCATTGTTGCAATTTGCTCATCACTAGCTAAAAGCTTGTATAATGCAAATACATTATCTGTATCAGGATCTTTCGGATCTTCCATAGGTGTACTATCCGTTTTGATTCCCATTACTTGCTTGCGAAGCTTTTTATCGGTTTGAAAAATATCAATTACGTTATTTTTACTCTTACTCATCTTAGTTCCATCGGTTCCAGGAACGAGCATTGTTTCTTCTCTAAACTTTACTGAAGGCATTACAAATGTTTCTCCCATTTTGGTATGAAACCTTGAAGCAACATCTCGTGTAAATTCCAAGTGCTGTTCTTGATCTTTTCCTACGGGAACAATTTCTGCATCATATAATAAAATATCGGCCGCCATTAACATCGGATACGTAAATAGTCCAGCGTTAACATCACTTAAGCGATCGGATTTATCTTTAAAAGAATGTGCTAATTCGAGTCTTGAAAAAGGGAAAAAACAATTTAAATACCATGCAAGCTCTGTTACTTGTGGGATATCACTTTGACGGTAGAAAACAGTTTTATCAATATCTAAACCAAATGCAAGCCAGGTTGCCGCAGTTCTATAGGTGTTTTCTCTAAGCGTTTCTCCGTCTTTAATCTGCGTAAGTGAATGCATGTCTGCAATAAACAGAAAAGAATTATTATCCGCATTTTCAGACATCTCAATTGCTGGGATAATTGCACCTAAAAGATTCCCCAAATGTGGAGTTCCTGTGCTTTGAATTCCTGTAAGTATTCTTGCCATTGGTATTTTTTAATTATGAAATTTTGACAAATGTACTTCATTTATAAAGAATTTTTTAAAAATTGTCATGCTTCGTTTCATAAAAATAAAATTTAAATGCATTTTCGAAACTTTAGTGTATTTTTGGCGCTGAGATGACTTTAATAAAAAATATTGGAAGAATTTTGTGGCGCATTTGGTTTTACCTTTTAGTGCTTATTCCTATACTTATATTTTTTCCATTCTTGTTATTATTTACTACAAGTGAAAAATTGTATCCGCAGTTTTTTTGGGTTGCCAGAAATTTATGGGCAAGACCTATTTTATATGGAATGGGTTTCTTTCCGAAGTTTAAGCGAGAAGAAGAAATCATTAAGGGTAAAAGTTATATGCTGATTGCAAATCATACGAGTATGACAGATATCATGTTGATGTTGTTAGCTTCTAAAAATCCATTTGTATTTGTAGGTAAAAAAGAACTTTCTAAGATTCCAATTTTTGGTTTCTTTTATAAGCGTACTTGTATTTTAGTAGATAGAGGAAGTCCTAGAAGTCGAAAAGCAGTATACGACAGCGCACAAGAACGTCTAAGCCAAGGAATGAGTATTTGTATTTTTCCAGAAGGCGGCGTTCCTAAAGAAGATATTGTATTAGACAATTTTAAAGATGGCGCATTTCGTTTGGCAATAGAGCATCAAATTCCTGTGGTGCCAATGACTTTTGCAGATAATAAAATACGATTTCCGTATTCTTTTTTCCAAGGATCTCCAGGACGTATGCGTGTAACTATTCATTCATTTTTAAGTACAGAAGGCAAAGAAGTCGCTGACAAAAAAGAGATGAGTAAAACTGCAAGAGAAATCATTTTGAATGAATTGACTGCGTATGGCATTTCATAAAAAAACCGCTTTCCTATTAAAAATAAGAAAACGGTTTTTGGCAAACATCACTGCTTTTAAGGTATAATGGCATATACCTAACCAACTAAAAAACTAAAACCTAAAACTGACTCCTGTATAAACTCCTACTGAGTAAGGGTTAAAGTTGCCAGTATTTCCTGAAAATGCATTTAACTGATATTTTAGCATTGGTTCTAAGTTGAACTCCAATTGATCGGAAAATTTATAATCAATCCCGATTCCAATATTCGTGCTAAAACTCACATCATTTACATTGGTAGCTTCTCCTAATTCGGTTAATAACTCCGGAGAATCTAATATGATACTATTCTCTGTTAGTAACAGTGTACTTACACCGCCAATAACATTAATTCCTAATTTTTTATCTAATACAGCATACTTAAGTTCTACAGGAACTTCTATATAACTCATACGCTGACTTAAGTCTCCTTCAATTTGTTTTTGAAAGATTGTAGATGTTTCCGTTGTTGGAAATTGATACTGTGAAAAAGTTTCACCTGTTGGTGCTTGACGATCTTGAATGTTAAACCCAGCATTGCTATTTTTAAATTGAATCGTTGTCAATTCTGGTCCATCAAAAGAAGGAACCAACGCAATATCTTTAGTGTTGTAGCTGTATTCTACTCTATGAATTCCAGAACGAACCGTAAGTCTATCAGTAATGTCATAACCAACATTTACACCGTAACTTAAATTAATATCACCTGTTTTAGAATTGTCAGCAAACGTTTCATCAATTGGAGAACCATTGCTAAGTGTATTGTAATATACAGGTGAAGCATTTGGTGAAATGGTCCATTTGCTTATGTTGGTTTCTGCTACTTCTGTTTTGTCTTTTTCTAAGTCATGTAAATCATTAATAACATCTAAAATAGATCTTTTAATTTCGTCTTTTTCTTCTTTTTGTGTATCCGCAACTGCCGTTTCAGTATTTGTCGTTTCTGAATTCGTAGTAGCATCAGCAGTGTTACTTTTTGAATTGGTAGTTTCTGTCGGATTTGAATTTGACTGTGTATCGTTTTGTGCTACAGCAGATGAATTCTTATTCGTAATTGCATTTGCATTCGAATTTGCTTCAGAACCTTTTACGGTATTTTTGTGATTACTTTCCGAACCATTCTTGGTATTATTTGCAACTGCATTTGCTTCAATTTTGTTAGAAATATGCTCTTGTCCTTTAATCTTATCGTTTCCTATTTGATTATCTGAACCTTTGGTATTATTTGCAACTGCATTTTCTTGAGTTCCTATATTTTTATTTTGAAGCGTAGTTGTGTTGACACTATTGTTTGAAGTGTTTTGATTTTCATTTTGTTGCGCAACCGCATTTTGAACCTTTTGCAAGGCACTTCCTTTTTGAACAGTACTATCTTTTCCGTTTTCAAGTTTATTTACGTCGTTGTTGATAGTATTCTCATTCGCAATTTGCTCTTTATTTTGTATGGCATCTTCTGGCGAAGTATCATTTTTATCTTGCGTTGAATTTTGCTCAGAATTATTATTGTTCGTGTCTGTTACCTGCGAATTGTTATTGGTTTTGTTCGCGTCATTGTTGGATGAATTGTCATTTGTAGTCGAGGTAGTTTGATTTTCAGAATCAATTCCTGGACCATTGTCACCTATAAATTTTGTTCCTATAAAAAACAGTAAAGCAATAGCAGCGGCAATTCCAGCAGCTTTATACAACCAAGGCAATAACACAATGCCTCCTTTTTTCTCCTCAGCCTCCTTTTCATCTAATCTACCGGAAATTTTATCCCATAAATCGGGAGCGGGAGATGCTTCAAAATCTTTGAAACGGTTCCGAAAGAAATTATCTATATTATTTTGATCACTCATTGATGGCGATTTTTTTTTTAAACGATTCTACTTTGTTCTTCAAAATCATACGTGCTCTTGCTAAGTTTGACTTCGAAGTTCCTTGCGAAATGCCTAACATTTCAGCAATTTCTTGATGCGAATAATCATCAAGAACATATAAATTAAATACCAATCTATATCGATCGGGTAATTCTTGTACGATGCTCAATAAATAATCTAATGAGACATCTTCTTCATATACGGTTACTGCTTCTTCTTTCAGTACACGTTCATTTACAACTTCAAAAACACCTTTACTTCTGTATTTTTGAAGCACGGTGTTTACGGTAATTCTTCTAAGCCAACCTTCAAACGAGCCTTTGAAATTGTATTGACCAATTTTTTCAAAAATAACCATAAAACTATCTTGCAGATTATCTTCCGCTTCAAGCTTGTTCCGAGAGTACTTTAAGCTTGTAGCGTAGAGTTTTTTGGCATATTCTCTATACAATTGTGCTTGTGCATCACGGTCGTTATTCTTACAATTATGTATGAGTTGTTCTAAACTCACTCGTTTTATTGGTTTTTCTTAGTAGCTTATAATTTAGTTGTTGTTGACAGGTACTTCATATACCAAGTACATATCTTCTCCTTCATCATCTCTTCCTTGCCAGAATTTAAATGTATATGGTTCAACAGCAAGCGCATTAAAGCTAAATGTTTCGGTTTTAAATTCTTCTTCTAATGTTTCGCAGTTTGTTCCAATAGTTACAAAATTTACTACGGCAACAGTTCTAACGTTTCCAGATTGTTGTACATATTCAAAATTGCTGAATGAATGACAAGTAGATGGACGTTTGTAAGTAACGCTGATGGTATGCGTACTTCCAAGGTTAAAAGCTAAAGGTATTTCAACACTGTCAATAGGAATAAGCTCAAATTGAAATTGAACATCTGATAAACCATCGTCAACTGCGCATGAATTGAAAACCATCGAGCTCATTATCAAAGCTAAAAATAATATCTTCTTCATAATCAAAATAATAAACTACTTTTCAAGTAGATGTATAAATTAGTAAAAGGTTGCGTCTAAAAATAAAAAAAATCCCGATAAGGGATTTTTTTATGATATATAAATTATAATACAATATAAATTCTATTATAATTAGTATAATTTTTTAGCTATTTGCAATAGCTTCTTTTATTTTAATTTCTAGTTCTTCCAATAATTCTGGATTGTCTTCTAGTAACGTTTTTACAGCATCACGTCCTTGTCCTAATTTAGAGTCACCATAACTAAACCATGAACCACTTTTCTTTACGATTTCATAATTTACTCCGATATCTAAAATTTCTCCTACTTTAGAAACACCAGCTCCATACATAATGTCAAATTCAACAGTTTTAAATGGTGGTGCTACTTTATTTTTTACAACTTTTACACGTGTTTTGTTTCCTTTTACTTCGCCATCAGTTCCTTTAATTTGTGTAGAACGTCTGATATCTAAACGAACAGAAGCATAGAATTTTAAAGCGTTTCCACCAGTTGTTGTTTCTGGATTACCGAACATTACACCAATTTTTTCACGTAACTGGTTAATGAAGATTACCGTACAATTGGTTTTGCTAATAGAAGCTGTCAACTTACGCAAAGCTTGAGACATTAAACGCGCATGTAATCCCATTTTAGAATCTCCCATTTCACCTTCAATCTCACTTTTTGGTGTCAATGCTGCTACCGAGTCAATCACAACAATATCAATAGCTCCAGAACGGATCAAATTATCAGCAATTTCTAAAGCTTGCTCTCCGTGATCTGGTTGCGAAATAATTAAATTGTCAATATCAACACCTAAACTTTCAGCATAAAAACGATCAAAAGCGTGCTCTGCATCAATAAAAGCAGCAATTCCGCCTTTCTTTTGTGCTTCTGCCATTGCATGTAAAGTCAAGGTAGTTTTACCAGAAGATTCAGGACCATAAATCTCAATCACTCTTCCTCTTGGATATCCACCAACTCCTAAAGCAATGTCTAAACCTAGTGAACCTGTTGGAATCGTATCTACTTCTTCTACAACAGAATCACCCAATTTCATCACAGAACCTTTTCCGTAGGTTTTGTCTAATTTGTCTAAGGTAAGTTTTAATGCTTTTAACTTTGCTTCTTTTTCTTTATCTGAACTCATTATGTCAATTTTCTATTAATTTGAACGATGCTAAATTACTATTTCTTTTCGCTGAAAACAATTCGCGATTTCTCATTTTAAATAAATCGACTCAAAAAAATCTATAATCCGACGCAACCTTTTCAAAAATTGGACATCTATTGAGTAAAATTGCTTATAAAAAATGAGAGTTTCAAACAGATTTATTTACAATACACGAGATAATGCTACAGTTCCATTATTTGGGAATTGCAGGCTTGACGGTGGCTAGCTTCATTGTTAATTCTATTCTTTAATAGAGAAATTTAATATTAACAATGAATTAGCTAGTAAGAGCGCTTCTGTCCACATAGAAGCGCTTTTATTTTTCCCGTAGTTGCAGTAAAAAGTTATTTTGAATGTAAAAAAACATGCTTTTCATCTTCTTTTCTTCTATTTTTTACAATACTTTCTACCAAAAACGCCTACTGTAATGCTATCTACAAAAACTAAAGTACATTTTTTGACTTAATAATACCGAACAAAGTTTATAAGCGCGCTATTTTTTTTATAAGCGTTGTTTTTTGATTAATTACAACTACTAAAAGGAGCAGAACAAGTATAAAATGGCGTATTTGAACAATTAATTCCAATATTTGGATTTTGATATCCTAAAACTTCCGAATCTGTACTGGAAATCCAAATAGTTCTACAAGTACCCGAAGGTCTGTTTCCTTCATTAATTTTTATGGCATATTGTGGTGGATTTGGATTAATAAGAACTACCGATTGCACATAAGCTACATGTCCTTCAGTAATACCAGTGTCCATAATTACAGCCGATCCAACGGAAGGTGTACAGGTGTTAATTAGTTTTTTCTTTCCGCCAAGACATCCTGTATTTGTCCATTTGTAAGTAACTGGGCAGCCTGAGTCTACGGGCATTAAACGATTGTCAAATCCGCGAACATGATGCACGCAGTTTGAACAATTGGCTTTTGCAGTATTAACTTCTCCTGGAGAATAATGATCTAAGATTTTTAAAATCTCTTCTTGTGTCAAATCTTTAAAACGATTGTCTTTAGAAAGATCAATGAATGATTTTCCAAAATCTATTTTATAAGATTCAAAATCTAAAGCTTCTTCACGTAAATCTGAATTTTCTACTTCATTGCTAGTACAATTAAAGCACATCAGAGCAATGGCTGCTAAAATGCTCGTTTTTAGCATTACTTTTTTAATGTTCATGATAAATATTTTATTGGTTATACTGCAATGTAAAAAAATCAAGAAATAAAAAAGTAAGTTATTTCCGTAATTTAAATACGTAAAATTTTGAATTTGAAGAAAATAGCAAAATATTTTTTTAAGGACTAAATATCTATTCTTTAAAAAATATGGTGAATTAAGTAAAAAATGTATTTTTGCCGAAAATATACGCTTTAACTTAAAAAATTGATATAGCATGCAACTGTACAATAAATTAAGTGCGAAGGAAAGAGCGGAATTGATCGAAAAAGCCGGTAAAGACCGTATGACGATATCTTTCTACAAATACGCACACATCGGAAATCCAGAAATTTTAAGAAATCACTTATTCATTAATTGGGACAGTATAGAAGTTCTAGGTCGAATTTATGTATCGTATGAAGGTATAAACGCACAACTTTCTGTGCCTGCCGAAAATTTCAACACCTTTAAAGAACATTTAGATACAATTTCATTTTTAGAAAATGTACGATTGAATGTGGCGATTGAGCAAGATAACAAGTCATTCCTAAAGCTAAAAGTGAAAGTAAGAGATAAGATTGTTGCAGACGGACTGAATGACGAAAACTTTGATGTAACGGATAAAGGAACACACGTAGCTGCTGCCAAATTTAATGAATTGCTCGATGATGAAAATACTATTTTGGTAGATATGAGAAACCATTACGAAAGTGAAATTGGTCATTTTCAAGGTGCCATTACACCGGATGTAGATACATTTAGAGAATCATTACCTATCATAGAAGACGACTTAAAAGAACACAAAGAAGACAAAAACCTTGTTATGTATTGTACAGGTGGAATTCGTTGTGAAAAAGCAAGCGCATATTTTAAACACAAAGGTTTCCAAAAAGTATATCAACTAGAAGGCGGAATTATTAATTACGCACGTCAGGTAGAATCACAAAACTTAGAAAATAAATTTATTGGAAAAAACTTTGTGTTCGATCACCGAAGAGGCGAGCGAATTTCTGATGATATCATTGCCAATTGCCATCAATGTGGAAATCCTTGTGATACGCATGTAAACTGCGCAAACGAAGCATGTCATTTACTATTTATTCAATGCGAATCCTGCGCCGAAAACATGAATGAATGCTGTTCTGCCGACTGTAAAGAAATACACAGTTTGCCAAAAGAAGTGCAAAAAGAACTTCGAAAAGGGAAAGAAGTTAGCAACAAAATCTTTAAAAAAGGACGATCGGAAGTATTGAAGTATAAAAAGTAGATTTTCGATGCTACAGAAATAATCCTATCTTTACATTTTTAGAGAAAGAATACGAACCCTACATCTGCATATCCCGAATTGCAGATTCTATATATAAAAATATGAGTTGTAACAGTTGTTCAACTGGTAAAGATGGTCAACCCAGAGGCTGCAAAAACAATGGAACTTGTGGCACTGATAGCTGTAATAAGCTAACAGTATTCAATTGGTTATCAAATATGTCGCTGCCTAGCAATCAAGCTCCATTTGATTGTATTGAGGTGCGCTTTAAAAACAGTAGAAAGCATTTTTATAGAAATACAGAGAATTTAACACTCAGCATAGGAGATATTGTAGCTACCGAAGCTTCTCCAGGACATGATGTGGGTATTGTAACCCTTACAGGCGAATTGGTACGTGTGCAAATGCGTAAGAAAAAAGTAAGCCTTGAAAGTGAAGAAATCAAAAAAGTATATCGAAAAGCATCGCAAAAAGATATCGATGTTTGGTCGCGTGCACGTGATAGAGAAGAAGCTATAAAAAAACGTTCGCGTGAATTGGCCATTGCACTTGGTCTGCAAATGAAAATCTCGGATGTAGAATTTCAAGGAGATGGTTCTAAAGCTACGTTTTATTACACTGCAGAAGATCGTGTAGATTTTCGTCAGTTGATTAAAGACATGGCAAAAGCCTTTAGCATTCGTATTGAAATGCGCCAAATTGGTTTTCGTCAAGAAGCAGCTCGCTTGGGCGGAATTGGCTCTTGCGGACGTGAATTGTGTTGTTCCACTTGGTTGACCGATTTTCGTTCTGTAAATACAGCTGCAGCCAGATATCAGCAACTTTCCTTAAATCCTCAAAAATTGGCAGGACAATGCGGAAAATTAAAATGCTGTTTAAACTTTGAATTGGATGCGTATTTAGAAGCTTTGCAACAATTTCCAAAAAGTGACGTAAAACTCTATACCGAAAAAGGAACAGCTGTTTGCCAAAAAACAGATATCTTTAAAGGACATATTTGGTATGCGTATGAAGGCGAATGGATGAATTGGCATAAACTCACTACAGAGCAGGCTAATGAAATCATTGAACTCAATACAAAAAAAGAAAAAGTAATAAGTTTAGAAGAGTATGCAATTGAACTTATTGAAGAAGATACTAAAACAGACTTTGAAAACGTTGTAGGACAAGATAGTCTTACTCGATTTGATAAGAAACCCACTCGAAATCGAAAAAGAAGAGGCGCTCAAAACAAGAAAAAGCCTAGAAACAACAATGCCAAAGCTGGTGCAACTGCAAAAAATAATAACAACCAAAAACAAAAAGCAGCAAACGCAGGCAAAAAAGGCAACAACAGTGCAAAGAACAATCCTCGTAACAAAAATAGCAACAAGCCTAAACAGCAAAATGACAATGCTAGAGGACCAAAAAACACTGGGAACAAGAATAACAACAGACGTAAAAAATCGAACAAAAATGCAAAGTCCAAATAAGTACGCATTTTTAGTATGTATTCTTTGTACACTACTATTTATTTCTTGTGATGGCAATCGTGTATTCGACCAATATGTTTCTACAGGAACTTCTTGGGACAAAGACACACCTTTACATTTCAAATTCCAACAGCCAGACACGATAAACAAATACAACTTGTTTATCAACGTGAGAAATACAAACGAATACGAATTTCGGAACCTATTTCTTATCGTAAACATGAACTTTCCAAATGGAAATGTTGTTTCTGATACTTTAGAGTATGACATGGCAGCACCCGATGGAAAATGGCTTGGTGCTGGTATGACCACCAAAGAAAGTAAACTTTGGTATCAAGAAAATGTACCCTTTCCTTACAAAGGAACCTATGAAGTAACCATACAACAAGCCATGCGAAAAATTAATGAACCTCAAGGAGTCCAAAGCTTAAAGGGAATCTCAGAGGTTGGCTTTAGAATCGAAAAAAATTAGTGCAAACAACGTATTGAAATGGCAAAAAAGCAAGTCAAAAAGAAAGAAAAAAAACCTAGTAAATTTAGAAAGTTCGTCAAATGGTTTTGGATTTTATTTGCAAGTGGAATTGCAGGTATCTTCTTATTATTTTTATTAGCTTCTTGGGGATTTTTAGGAGAAATGCCGTCTTTTGAAATCTTAGAAAATCCGCAAACAAACTTAGCATCACAAGTAATTTCTGCTGATGGAAAAGTACTCGGAAAATATTACTTAAAAGATAACAGAACGCCTGTTGATTATAAAGAATTACCTAAAGATTTGGTGAATGCATTAATTGCAACCGAAGATGCACGTTTCCACGATCATTCTGGAATTGATGTACGCGGAACTATAAGAGCATTTGCATATTTAGGAAGCAAAGGTGGAGCAAGTACCATTTCGCAACAATTAGCACGTCAATTATTTGTGGGTGTTCGATCAAGAAATATCTTCCAAGCAGGAACACAAAAAATCAAAGAATGGGTCATTGCCACACGTTTAGAACGTCAGTATACCAAAGAAGAAATCGTTGCCATGTATTTCAATATCTACGATTTTGGAAACAATGCAGATGGAATTCGTTCTGCGGCACGTATTTACTTCGGAAAAGAACCTAAAGACTTAAAACTTGAAGAATCTGCCATGTTGGTAGGAATGTTTAAAAACTCGTCTTTATACAATCCAAGAAGATGGCCAAAAAAGGTGAAGAAAAGAAGAGATGTTGTATTGGCACAAATGCACAAATACGAATACATTTCAAAACAATTAAAAGATTCGCTACAAAAATTACCATTAGCGTTAAACTATACTCCAGAATCGCATAATGAAGGTTTGGGAACGTATTTTAGAGAACACTTAAAAGGATTCTTGAAAAAGTGGATCAAAGACAATCCTAAAAATGAAAATGGTGATGAATACAATATTTATCTCGATGGATTAAAAATATACACAACAATCGATTCGCGCATGCAAAGATATGCCGAAGAAGCTGTGGAAGCACATATGAGAAAGCTTCAGGCAGAATTCTATCATCAAAACACAAAAAAGCGTAATAAAAATGCGCCATTTGGTGTAGATGTAGAACAAAACACGATTGATAACTTAATGGATAGAACCATAGAAAATTCTGAGCGTTGGAAAATCATGAAAAGAGAAGGAAAATCTGAAAAGGAAATTCTTGCTTCATTCGATCGAAAAACACCAATGACTGTATTTTCATGGAAACACAAAAACGAGCGCATTGATACCATCATGACGCCGCGAGATTCTATATTATATTCGAAATTCTTTTTACGCGCTAGTTTTATGTCGTTAGAGCCACAATCTGGACAAGTAAAAGCTTGGGTTGGAGGAATTAATTACAGAAACTTCAAATATGACATGGTGCGACAAGGAGCACGTCAAATTGGTTCTACATTTAAACCTTTTGTATATGCTACTGCCATTGACCAATTGCACTTATCGCCTTGTGATTCTATGCCAAATGGACCGTACTGTATAGAAGAAGGGAAATATGGATTGTTAGAACCTTGGTGTCCAAAAAACTCAGATGGAAAATACGAAGGCATGCGTACACTAAAAGGTGCGTTGGCAAGTTCTGTAAATACCGTAACAGCACGTTTAATGGACAAAGTAGGTCCTGTAAATGTGCGTTCGTTAGCACAACGATTAGGCGTAGAAGCCGAAATACAAGAAGTGCCATCGATTGCGTTAGGAACACCTGATATTTCTTTATATGAAATGTTGGGCGCATATGGAACTTTTGTAAACAAAGGTGTTTATGTAAAACCTGTAATTGTTACACGTATTGAAGACAAAAACGGAACTATTTTATACGAGTTTGTACCAGAAACCAAAGATGTATTGAGTGAAGAAGTTGCCTATACGGTTGTAAACTTAATGGAAGGTGTAACCCAAAGTGGTTCAGGAAGGAGGTTGCGTCATAAAGGAATGGAAAAAAATCATGTTTACAAAGATATAATGACAGGATATCCGTATGAATTTAAAAATCCAATAGCAGGAAAAACAGGAACTACTCAAAACAATAGTGATGGTTGGTTTATTGGAATGGTTCCAAATTTAATTTCAGGAGCTTGGGTTGGTGGAGAAGACCGTCAAATTCGTTTTGCATCTACAACATATGGTCAAGGAGCATCGATGGCATTGCCAATTTGGGCGGTATTTATGAAAAAATGCTATGCAGACAAATCATTATCAGTATCGAAAGACAAATTTCCAAAACCAGATGAAGATGATATGACCATCAATGTCGATTGTTCGAAAGTAACTGCTACAAAAGGCGATTCAAAAGACGATGAACCTGATGATGACAAACTAGATGGTATTGATTTCGATTTGCCTTAAATTATTCTGAAAAAACAGAAACATCTTTTAAAAATTTCGTAATTTTCAGTCAAAATAATGGTTGATGATTAATAAAAAGATAAATTCAGTAGAAGAAGCAGTCGCAGGCGTTACAGATAATATGACGCTTATGTTGGGAGGTTTTGGGCTGTGTGGAATTCCTGAAAATGCAATTGCAGAATTGGTAAAGCTTGGCGCAAAGAATCTTACGTGTATTTCAAACAATGCAGGTGTCGACGATTTTGGTCTTGGTTTATTACTACAGCAACGTCAAATTAAAAAAATGATTTCCTCGTATGTAGGAGAAAATGATGAATTTGAACGTCAAATGTTATCAGGAGAATTAGATGTAGAACTCACACCACAAGGAACACTTGCCGAAAAATGTAGAGCTGCGCAAGCAGGATTTCCTGCATTTTATACACCAGCAGGATACGGAACAGAAGTAGCCGAAGGAAAAGAATCAAGAGAATTTAACGGAAAAATGTACATCTTAGAAAAGGCTTTCGAAGCAGATTTTGCTTTTGTAAAAGCTTGGAAAGGTGATGAAGCTGGGAATTTAATTTTTAAAGGAACCGCTCGAAACTTCAATCCATGTATGTGTGGTGCCGCAAAAATTACCGTGGCTGAGGTAGAAGAATTGGTGCCTGCAGGCGAATTAGATCCAAATCAAATTCATATTCCAGGAATATTTGTACAGCGAATTTTTCAAGGAGCACACTATGAAAAAAGAATCGAACAAAGAACCGTAAGACAAAGATAATTGGAAGATTTGAAGATGTTTTAATTTGAAAATTATCTTTCATAAAACATATGCGGAACGATAAGGAAAATATAATTGTAAAGCTAACTTTTGACTTTTCCATCAAAATAATCAGTAAGATTATTGTCACCTCCAAAAAAAGATAATGAGGTGGCTTGAAGAAAATAGTTTAGACTCATAACAAAAAAACATTGTCAAATTCACAAATTAGTGAATTATCAAATTAAAAAATATGCTGGATAAAAATGGAATCGCGAAAAGAATCGCAAGAGAAGTAAAAGACGGTTACTTTGTAAATTTAGGAATCGGAATTCCTACGTTGGTTGCTAATTTTGTTAGAGAAGATATAGAAGTAGAATTTCAAAGTGAAAATGGCGTCTTAGGAATGGGACCTTTTCCATTTGAAGGAGAAGAAGATGCAGATATCATCAATGCAGGAAAACAAACCATAACGACCTTACCTGGTGCAAGTTTTTTTGACTCCGCTTTGAGCTTTGCAATGATTCGAGGGAAGCATGTAGACTTAACAATTCTTGGAGCTATGGAAGTTTCAGAAAATGGAGATATTGCCAATTGGAAAATCCCAGGAAAAATGGTAAAAGGAATGGGCGGCGCTATGGATTTAGTGGCTTCTGCAGAAAATATCATTGTAGCTATGATGCATACCAATAAAAGAGGCGCTTCTAAGATTTTAAAAAAATGTACCTTACCGATTACAGGTTTGGGTTGTGTTAAAAAAATAGTCACAAACCTAGCTGTTTTAGATGTGACACCAGAAGGATTTCAACTCATAGAAAGAGCTCCAGGTGTATCTGTAGAGGAAATTAAAAATGCTACCGAAGGAAACTTAATCATAAAAGGTGAAATTCCTGAAATGAAGATCGCGTAATTTGTAAATAATATAAAATAACATACCTAAAAATGCCATATTCTTAAAAATGTGGCATTTTTTTTATGAATTTATCAAAAATTAGATTCATTCTACATAGTCTACAATTCCTATGGGTAATTTACAGATTATCAGCTAATTATAAAATAGATAATTCGTACATAAACTCGAAAATTTTCGCGTATTTCATCGAAAAAATATGTGTTTTAACGGATAATTCATAAAATTTTAACATATTTGATGCGTTTTTGACACTATGTTAAAAACAATTGGCTAATCAAATACTTAATTTTATGAAAAAACAAATTACTCTACTCTTATTGAGTTTTTTATTTGTAGGAACGATCTTCGCGCAAGATCGTGAATGCGCAACGATGGATAACTTAGAACATCGACAACAACTTGATCCGCAATTAGAACAGCGAATGCAAGAAATTGAAGATTTTACAAGACAGCGTATTCAACAGAATGGAACGCAAGAAAGTATTTCAGGAAATGTTATTACTATTCCAGTAGTAGTGCATGTACTGTACACAAATTCTACGAATAACATTAGTGTGGCGCAAATTCAGTCGCAAATGGATGTTATTAATGAAGATTTTAGAAGAACAAATCCTGATGCTGATAATAGATGGTCACAAGCTGCAGATACTGAAATTCAATTCTGCTTAGCAACAGTTGATCCTAATGGAAATGCTACGACAGGAATTACAAGAAAATCTACGACTAGAGTAGATTGGGGAACTAATGACGCTATGAAAAGCTCGTCTCAAGGAGGAGTGAATCCATGGAATACTTCAGAATACTTAAATATGTGGGTTGTACCACAAATGACAAGTGGAGGAAGAACTATTTTAGGATATGCTCAATTCCCAGGAGGAAGTGCAGCAACTGATGGAGTTGTAATGGCATATAATTATTTTGGAAGAGTTGGAAATGTTTCTGCACCATTTGATGGAGGAAGAACTACAACGCACGAAATAGGACACTATTTAAATTTAAGACATATTTGGGGAGATGCTAACTGTGGAAATGACTTCGTATCTGATACACCAACACAACAAGCTCCTTCTAGTGGATGTCCAACAAACAATGTTTCTTGTGGATCTACAGATATGGTTGAAAACTATATGGATTACTCAAACGATTCATGTATGAACTTATTTACGCAAGGACAAAAAGCGCGTATGCGTGCTGTCTTAGACGTTGGAGGTTTTAGAAGAAGTTTAGCTTTATCTGACAAATGTGGTTCTACACCGCCACCGCCACCAACATGTAATGATGGAATTCAAAATGGAGACGAAACAGGCGTTGACTGTGGAGGTTCATCTTGTGCACCATGTCAATCAGGTTGCTCAGACAACGAAGTAACTTTAACAATTACATTTGACAATTATCCAGAAGAAACTTCTTGGTCTCTTGTAACTGACGGAGGAACTACAGTAGCTTCTGATAGCTATTCTACGGCAAACCCAGATGGTTCTACAGTTACAGAAACATTATGTTTACCAAACGATTGCTATACATTTGTAATTAATGATGCATACGGAGACGGAATTTGCTGTTCTTTCGGAAATGGATCATATACTTTAACAGGACCTGACGGACAAATTAAGTCTGGAGGAAGTTTTGGATCGTCTGAAACAACAGACTTCTGTTTAGGAAGCACACCACCACCAGCACCAACATGTGACGATGGAATTCAAAATGGAGATGAAACAGGCGTTGACTGTGGAGGTTCATCTTGTGCACCATGTCAAACTGGAGGAACTACATTATTACACGAAGGATTCTTTGAAACGGGTCTTGACGGATGGCAAGATGGAGGAAGCGATTGTTTCCGTTACAGCGGATCTCGCTCATTTGAAGGGTCGTACTCAATGCGTTTACGTGACAACTCAGGAACTGCATCTGCAATGACCTCTGAAACATTTGACTTACGTGGATTTGATCAAGTAGAATTTAAGTTCTATTTCTATCCAAACTCTATGGAAAATGGAGAAGATTTCTGGGTACGTTACTACAATGGATCTTCTTGGAGTACGGTAGCAACCTATGCTAGTGGAACTAACTTCAACAACGGAACATTCTACTCAGCTACGGTTACTTTAAATAGCTCTGATGTTAACTTTGCTTCTAACGCAAGATTTAGAGTACAGTGTGATGCAAGTGCTAATGCAGATCAAGTATATATTGATCAAGTAACTATTACAGGTATTAGTGGTGCTAGAGCAATAAGAAGTGCTGGTAATGGAATACAAGCATTACGTTCTGGACCACAAGGATCAGTTAGTGGAGATTACTTAATCACGCCAACGGTAACACGTGGAGATATCACAGTGAACTTGGCAAGCTATAACATTAACTCTTCATACAGAATCTTGAATTTACTAGGTCAAACTGTAAAAGCAGGAACATTAAAAGATGGAAGATTAAATGTAGCAGAACTTAAGTCTGGTGTATATATGCTAGAAGTAAGTGATGAAGAAGAGAAGATTATTCAGAAATTCGTAAAACAATAACCCTGACTTCTATATACACTTTATAAAGTGAAAAACTCCCAAGTGAAAGCTTGGGAGTTTTTTTGTTTTTAAATTTATTATTCAATAGGCACACAGGCATGTATATGTCCGTTTTCGTCAAGGCAAAACGAATAATCTGATAGTCGTGGCGGATTTGTAGGTGGAGGAAGAGGTGCGCAATCAATTTGTGTATCTCCTGGAGCACAAATTTGAACGGTATTACATGTAAATTCAAATGTAATCGGGTCTTTCCCTCCAAATAGATTATTAAGATTAGAAATAGATTCTTTTTTTAGTTGTAAACTATTGATATTCTTTTTCTTCATAACTTATATATTTTGAGTTTATAATTACTCAAACCTAGAGACATTTTATCATCAAAAAAAGAAAGACAAACTGTGATTATCGAATTGCTGATTCTAATTTTTTTATCTAAATCATTACATATCAAATAACAAAAGCGGCCTTACTACCTATAGCAAGTACCGCTTTGTTCAACTAAAAAACAGCGTTACCTAAAGATTCCCCAATCCAACGTGATACTTCTATCATTGCTGTTTTTTAGTTTAATAATCAACCTAACTTATTTTAAAGGAGCTTGTTTCAAAAAATCTGAAACGCTTTCTCCTGTTTTTCTTTGAAATGCTTTAGAGAACGATTCTCTATTGCTAAAACCTGCTTCTTGTGCCATGGCATGCATGGTATAATTTCTATAGTCACGATGTTGTTTAAGTCTTTCAATACTATACTGAACTCGTAAATCATTGATATAATTTCGAAACGATTTCAGTTTGTACGTATTAATCACTTTCGATAAATATTTTGTATTCGTTTGAAGCTTCTTTGCAAACTCATACAGTGTAATCTTAGGATTCAAAAATCCTCTTTCTTGTTCAAATACTTTCAAATTTTCTAATATCGCATCAATCACCACGGGATCAATATCTAGCGTATTATCTTTTGCTACTTCACTATTACTCTCATCGGATTTTTGATTCTTTTCCAACAGAGAAACAATCTTTTCCAAGCGCTTATCGCCACGCTTATTCAATAAACATAACAGTCCAAAAAGTATGACTAAGAACAGTAGAACACCAATGAGTATAAAATACTTCAGTTCAAAAGCTTCTTGTTTCTCTAGCAATGTTGCAATCAACTTTTCTTTCTGTTCCAGCAATGCTAAACTATCTGTTTGCGTCATTTTTTTAGGTACTGATAACTCTTGGATACTCTTATAAGCTTTCTTATTTTCACTTCCGTAGATGGCTCCCATGTTCAAAAAACAAACACATATCATTAGTATATTTTTATATATCAACTTCATGGCAATTCTATTTTTTTAAGTATTGAAGTGATTTAAACTTTTTCTTATGACTGCAAATTCATCTTGTTTTACCCTGATTTTGACTTTTTTTCGTAACGTAGCTATGGCTATGTTGCTCAAAAAAAGCTTCATCAGGTCAAAAAATCTTTAATTTTCGTTACAAAACAAAAAGTTTAAATCACTTCATTGATTCTTCTTTAATTCCTTCATCAACTTTGTTTCTATTGTGATTGGTTGATAGTGTCTTCACAATGACAATAAAAATGAGTGGAGCAATACAAATTCCTAATACGATTTTCAATTTGATGACGTGCATTATAGTCTTTATCCAATTCGGATATTGTTCCATATAATTCTTTGCTTTGTCTACAATCAGTCAATTTTGATTTCCAATACTTCCGTATTGTCTATGTTGATCAGGTGTAAGATTTATGGTTTGTACCAGTCAGCACACTTTGAATACCTTATAAATGTGTATCAAGGGTTGTTAATTCTTCCTCCGTAAACTCAATGCTAATTAAATTTTCTAATGCCATACTATTTTTATTAAAGGTTATACTTTATGTTATAAATCTGAGTTGTAGTGATGAGCAGTTTTTTTATTTATTAGGATTTCGCTTGTTAAAATTAAAACTGTTATTTTAGCAATCAGATTTTTTTTGATGGTGTAAATGTATGTTTCAAAACCCTGTAAATCAAGAACTGTATTTCTAGATTCCGTGAAATGAGAATCTATTTTCCTAGAAATGAGAATAAATAATAATAAATATAACTTATTGAAAATGAATGATATGTTTAAATTTTGCTCCATTATTATATTATATTGTTCATTTTCTTTACTAGGGTATGCCCAAACTTCTCTAAAAGATACATTAGAAGGAAAAAATTTTGAAGAGTTGAAGAAAATTTTTTATCACAATAAAAATTTAGGTAAAACTGAAACAGGAAAAGAAGTGGCTTTATACACATTATCTAAAGCAAGATCTTTAAAAAATAAAAAAGCTATTGCAAATAGTTTTATTCGTTTGTGTAGAGTTTCATATTATGACCTAGAATTAGCTTTGAAGTATACAGATAGTTGTATCTTATATGCAATGGAGTATAAATTAGAAAAACAATTAGCCTCAGGTCAATTTTATAGAGGATTAGTTTTATTCAAGTTAGGTAGATATGGTGCTTCTTTAAAAAGTTATTTAAAAGCTAATAAATATTATCATGATAAAGGTACTGAAACGAGTTATGTCTTAAGTCATAATATAGCTTTACTCAAATTAAAAATAGGCTCTCCTAGACAAGCATTAAGTATTTTTAAGAAAAATTTAAAATATTATGATGAGCAAGGAAATTTCGGTGATCTCTATCTGAATACTCTTTATGGTTTAAGTATTGCGTATATCGCAAATAATAAGAAAGATTCAGCTTCAATTGTTAATAAAAAAGGCTATAAGCTAGCAAAAAAAATAAAGAGCTTTAGTCATCTATATTTTACTCAGGCTGAAGGAGCATTGCAATATAGAAAAGGTAATTTTATAGAAGCTAAAGATAGTTTATTAAAATCGATACCTTTTTTGAAATCTAATAAAGATTACTCAAATTTGGCTATAACATACTATTATCTTGGTTCAATTTCTAAAGTAGAAGAAACTAAAGTTAAATATTACAAGAAAGTTGACAGTATATTTAAATTTAAAAAATACATTATTCCACAGCCAAGAAAAGCTTACGAAGGATTAATTAATTATTATAAGAAAAAGGGAGATATAAAAAATCAACTCTATTATATGGATAGATTACTAGTTGTCGATACTATTATTAATAGGGAATATCGTAATGTTTCTAGAACTTTTCATTATGAGTATGATACTCCAAGATTAATTGCGAATAAAGAAATATTAATTTCTGAGTTAAATAAAAAAAATAAAGATTTTAAATATGGGATTTATATTTTAGTTGCGGCTTTAATATTAGTTTTAGTATTATTGACTTCTATTTACAGGAGAAAAAAATCTAATGAGAAAAAGTTTAGAGAAATAATCTCTTCTTTAAAAGAAAAATCTCTTAATCAAGACCTAAATAAGACTAAGGGAAAAAAGAGAGTGATTCCTATTGATAATAAAACACTAAATCATATACTAAATGGGCTTGATGAATTTGAAAAAAATAAAACTTTTTTAACCCCTAAACTAACATTAAGCTCATTTGCAAAGAAATTAGAGACAAATACAAAGTATTTATCAATAGTAATTAATGACTATAAATCTCAAACTTTTAAAAATTACATTAATAATTTGAGAATAGAATATATAGTTGATGAACTATATAATAATCATATTCTAAGAAATTATACAATAAATGCTATAGCAATAGAAGCCGGTTTTTCTAGTACAGAATCTTTTACTAGAGCGTTTAGTAAGAAAACAGGATTAAATGTGTCTTATTTTTTAAAAAAGATAAAGTCTTGATAGTTAGTGACTTTTGTTTTTTTTATTTCTCTTTTCACGGAAAGTAGAAATGCATTTCTTTATTTTAAACTAAGAAGAGACTACTTTTGAATCAAATTAAAATATCAAATTAAGATGAAAAAAATTAAATTTTTAAAACTAGGAAAAGTTAAAATTGCAAATGTAAACGATACAAATAAAGTGTTTGGAGGAGGTCAAACGGATTTCTGTGATACAGATAGTTGTAAAAAAGATCAATGTCTTGAGCCAACTCAAACCGGTCCTACATCTAATAACGAGGATGTATGTACAGGAAGTATTCTTAATTGTATAACTAGGGACGATCAAACCTGTTAACAAATAGAATTATATGTCATTTAAAGAAAAAGTACAGGTACTTATTTTATTATTGTCAAGTTTTTTTTTGATAGACTCTTGTATTTGTACAGTTGCTGCTATACAAAAAGATATAGTTTCTTTTGAGAGAAAGAAAGAGCTTGTGGGAAAAGAAAAAATGAATTGGCATTTTAAAGATGTTTTCAAGGACTCCATTCCTGGTATTAATCTTCAAATGGCATATAATTTTTTAAAAAGAAAAAAGGGAGATACAATTATTGTGGCTGTCATCGATACTGAATTAGATCTTGTTCAAGATGATATGAAAAACCAAATTTGGATAAACAAAAATGAAATTCCAAACAACAATATTGATGATGATAATAACGGTTATATAGATGATATTCATGGTTGGAATTATGTAGGAAGTAAAAAGGGAGACAAGGCTCCCTATAGTCATTTTGAGTATGTGAGAATTATAAAAAAATATGATACTCTGTTTAAAAACATGACTTCTATACAAGAAGTTTCAAAAAATAAACAAGATGAATTTAAAGTTTATCAAAAAGCATATTCTCAATACAATGAGAAACTAAAAACTGTCAGCAGCGATATTGAAAAATTTGATATTGCGATAAATCGTTATATAGAAGGTGAGAATATCCTAAAATCATATCTTCCTAATATTAAGGAACCATATGATAAAGTACGATTAGATTCTTTGAAAAAAACACTAAAAAACGAGGAAGAAATAGAAAAACTACAACACTTAATAGTTTATAAAAAATATAGTCATAGGTTAAGTTCTATAAGAAACAGAAGAGAATTGCTTTCAGAAATAATTGAGTACAAATTGAATTTTGATTTTAAAGAACGCTATCTAACAAATGATAATACTGATGATTTAGATGATTTTCCTTATGGAAATAATAATGTTCAGGGTGTAAGAAAATTTAGTCATGCAACTAAAATGTCTTCAATAATTGCTGCAGAAAGAAATGATACCTCAGTAGAAGGGATTAATGATAAAGTAAAAATAATGCCTTTGAGTATTTCAGTATTAGGAAATGAACACGATAAAGATATTACATTAGCGATTCGATATGCGGTAGATAATGGGGCAAAAATTATCAATATGAGTATTGGAAAGGATTTCTCTTTACATCCAGAATGGGTATATGACGCAATAAAATATGCTGAAGAGCACAATGTTTTAATTGTAACTTCCGCAGGAAATGATAGTTATAATTTGGATACAATTGAAAACTACCCAAATGATACTAAAAATAATGGTGTTGAGTTTGTCAAAAACTTTATTAAAGTAGGAAATACATCATATAGATTAAATTTAAAGTTAATAAATAGCTTTTCAAACTATGGAAAGGAAGAAGTAGATATATTTGCTCCAGGAACAAGGATTTCATGTTTAAGTAGAAGAGGTGAAACTACAGATTCTGGAACTTCTTTGTCTTCTGCTGTTGTAAGTGGAGTTGCAAGCTTACTTTTTTCATATTACCCAAACTTAACCGCAGCAGAAGTAAAACAGATTATCATGGAATCGGGTGTATCATATAATATCATGGTCAACAAACCATCTACAAACAAAGAAAAAGAACTTGTTCCTTTCAGTTCCCTATCCAAATCAGGAAAAATAGTAAATGCTTATAATGCGTTACTTTTGGCAGAAGAAGTTTCTAAAAAGAAGCAAAAAAGAAAAAAGTAGCTTATCATTTTTCTAAAAACAATATCAGTGAAGCCAATACAACTTTTTGTTATTCTAAGTTCTTTCCTTATCATAGCTTGCACTTCTTCAAAGCTAATAGTACAAAAGCCATATATAATAACATCATCATTTGCCAAAAAACAAGCACTTACTCAACAGGAAAAACAGACATGGTATTATAAAGATATTATTAAGGATAGTATTGCAGGTATAAGTTTGAATAAAGCATATCAAGAATTGGAAAAGCTTCAAGCAAGTCCAGATACTGTTATAGTTGCAGTTCTTGATATGCGGATTCATAAAAATCATGAAGATATTAAGCAGTTTATTTGGGAAAATCCTAATGAAGTTCCTAATAATGGATTAGATGACGATAAAAATGGTTATATAGATGATATAAATGGTTGGAATTTCCTTGGAAACTCAAAAGGAGATCAAGTGTACAGAGCAAATTTTGAATATGTTAGAATCATGCGAAAATTTGATAAGAAATTCAAAAATAAACGTATTGATGAGGTAAAAGATACTATTAACTTCAAATTATATTTAAAAGCAAAGCAAGAATATTCAGAAGAGTTAGGATACGTAAAAAGAAGAATAAAGTTGTTAAATTATAAGAAAAGAAGAAAAATATTTTTGGATAAACAATTAGGGAAAAAATATTTAAATACTAAACTTACAATAGAAGTTCTACAAAATCTTAAACCAACTAGTAGCATTGTTGAGAAAAATATTCAAACACTTATTAGGTTAAAAAAAGATAGTATTAAAAATGTTGCTGATCTTGAATTAAGAAAGCGTTATTTAGATATTTATTTAAATCTTGATTTTGAAGAAAGAGAAATTATAGGAGACGATGTAAATGACATTAACGACACTCTTTATGGTAATAATAAAATTAGTGCAGATAACACAGATGGAGCGCATACACATGCTGTAAAAGTAGCAGGACTAATTGCAGCAAACAGAGATAATAACAAAGGAATAAGAGGAGTTACCAATCTAGTAAAAATTATGCCTATTGCAATATCGCCTTATGGAGATGAACAAGACAAAGATATAGCATTGGCAATTCGTTACGCTGTAGATAATGGTGCAAAAATAATCAATATTAGTTCGAGTAAATACTTTTCTTTACATCAAGATTGGGTCATGAAAGCTTTACAATATGCAGAAAAGAGAGATGTTTTAGTGGTGACTTCTGCAGGTAATGTAGGTTATAATTTGGATGAAATGCAAAATTATCCAGACGATACTGATAAAGGAAATACAGAAATTTTGAAAAACTTTATAAAAGTAGGGGCTTCAACTTATCAACTAGATGAAAATTTGGTTCATTACACTTCTAATTATGGAAGAGAGAGTGTTGATATTTTTGCTCCAGGTAAAAATGTTTATACTACTTATCCTAATAATACTTACGGATTTAGTAGTGGAACATCTTATTCAGCACCTATAGTATCTGGTATTGCTGCTTTGATTCGTTCTTACTATAGCGGTCTTTCTGCATCAGATGTTAAAAATATAATTTTAAATTCAGGAGTAGCTATCAATTGGAATGTCAATAAACCTCCAAATATAGATAACAAAGAATTGGTTCCTTTTAGTTCTCTATCCAAATCAGGAAAAATAGCAAATGCTTATAATGCGTTACTTTTGGCAGAAGAAGTTTCTAAAAAGAAGCAAAAAAGAAAAAAGTAACATGTAATTTTCCTAAAAACAACATCAGTGAAACCAATACAACTTCTTATCATTCTGGGCTCTTTCCTTATCATAGCTTGCACTTCTTCAAAGCAAATAGCGCAAAAGCCACATATAATAACATCAGCTTTTGCCAAAAAACAAGCGCTTACTCAAAAGGAAAAACAAAACTGGTATTTCAAAGATATTTTTGAAGATTCTATTCTTGGTGTAAGTTTAGAGAAAGCATATAAAAAACTTTTAAAGAATAAAAAATCCGATACTATTATAGTAGCTTTAATTGATACTGAATTGGATATAGATCACGAAGATTTAAAAGACCAAATCTGGACTAATAAAGATGAAATACCAAATAACAATATTGATGACGATAATAATGGATATATAGATGATATTCAAGGTTGGAATTATGCAAATACCAAAATTGGAGATGCAATTCCGAATTCTAGCTATTCGTACACAAGGATTATAAAAAAATATGATTCTTTATTCAAGAGAATGCCTTTGTCTAGCATTCCATCTAATCAGAAAAAATGGTTTCATGAATATTTGAGAGCACTTAAACGTTATGATAAAGAGAAAAAAACAAGACAAAAAAATATTGATAAATATAATAGAATTAATAGAAATTTTATCAAAGCAGATTCAGTATTAGCTAATTACTTTCCTAGAAAAAATTATACGATTGCACAATTGGATTCTTTAAAAGCAACAACTATGGATTCAATTCTAATATCGGAAATAAGCAATATGAAATCATTTTTAAAAGGTAGAGTTAGTAAAAAAAGAACTGACAGATATTTAAATAGAGAATTTAATGTATTAAATACTCTATTAAATTTAAGCTATAATGACAGGCAAATCCAAGGAGATAATATACACGATATTTTAGATATTGATTATGGAAACAATAATATTCAAGGGACTAAAAAAATACATCACGGAACTCAAGTTATGTCAATTTTAGCTGCATCTCGTAAAAATAATATAGGTATAGACGGAATAAGTAATTTAATCAGAATAATGCCAGTTAGTATATCTGTTTCTGGTGATGAGTTTGATAAAGATATTGCCTTAGCCATTCGGTATGCTGTAGATAATGGTGCTAAAATTATTAATATGAGTATTGGTAAGGAATTTTCAATGCATCCTAATTGGTTAAAAGAAGCGATACAATATGCCGAAAGTAAGGACGTGTTAATTGTATCTTCAGCTGGAAACAAAAGTTATGATTTAAGCAAAGAATTCGATTACCCTGATGACTATGACGAAAATGGTGAGTTTGCAAAAAACTTTATCAAGGTAGGAGCAAGCTCCTACAAGGCAGATTCTACAATGGTTTGGCTATCTTCAAATTACAGTCAAAAAAATGTTGATATTTTTGCTCCAGGACATAAAATTTATTGCCAAACAAGAAAACGATCCTCATATTATTCAGGTACATCTTATGCTTCTCCCATTGTAGCAGGAATTGCAGCTTTAATTCGTTCACACTATCCGAATTTATCTGCTATTGAAGTAAAAGAAATTATTTTAGCATCAGGTATTTCTTTTGATGTTGATGTAGTACAGCCTTATCCTTATGGAGAAAAACAACCTTCTGAGAAAATACCATTTAGCTCCCTATCCAAATCAGGAAAAATAGTCAACGCCTATAACGCACTTCTCATGGCAGAAGAAGTCTCTAAAAAGAAGAAACGAAAAAAGTAAATAAAAAAACTCCCAAGCTTATAAACTTGGGAGTTTTTTTATGCTCAAAATGTAAGTAGTTTATAAAAGTGCTTATTGCGTATTTTTCAATGAAAACCATAATTTTTATGTATTTCGTCGAAAAAATATGCTTTTAATCGTTGAATTGTTAAAAAATTAACAAATTTACATGTAAAATAAATACTACACAGATCTAGTAATGGCTAATCGTTTTAATTTCAATGTATTAGATTTTGTAGTAATTATAAAAACTTAACCTAACTCTTACATTATGAAAAAGAACCTACTTTTCATTGTCCTAGCGGCTATGCTACATTTTTCTATGGCACAAGCGCAAGGACGACAAAATTTTTGGTCTACTTCCCAAAAATCATTAAACAGTAATATTGTTGAACACAATAAAGATTTGCCCACAACAAAGGTGTTCGATTTAAATCTAGACGGTTTCAAAAGTGCTTTGCAAAATGCCCCGCAAAGAGATGGAACTAACAGCAATTCTAATATTGTACTTTCCTTTCCAAATGCGAAAGGAGAAATGGAACGTTTTCAAATTTTTGAAGCACCTGTATTACATCCAGATTTGGCAGCAAGATATCCAGGGATAAAATCGTATGCAGGACAAGGAATTGACAATCCTACAGCAGTAATCCGATTCAGTGTATCTCCTTTAGGAATACAAACTATGCGCTTATCTGCGTCGGAAAAAGCGGTATTTATTGAGCCAATTTCAAACGATCGTACTACCTATACGGTGTATGAAAGAGCAGACAGATCGGCTTCTTTATCTGATTTTGAATGTCAGGTAACAGATGATATGTCTTTAAATACTGAATCGACTACGGCACGCCCAAATGCAGATGATGGAACTCTAAGAACCTACAGATTAGCAGTATCTACCACAGGAGAATATACAGCATTCCACGGCGGAACAAAAGCTGGAGCATTGGCAGCTATCAATACAACCATGACACGTGTAAACGGTGTGTTTGAAAATGATTTTAATGTAACAATGGTTGTCATTGCAAATAATGACGATGTTATTTATACGAATGCGAGTACCGATCCATATTCTAATGGAAGCTTTAACAGTCAAGTACAAAATACATTGACAAGTGTTATTGGAGAAGCAAACTATGATGTTGGACATTTATTTGCCAGAGCTTCCGATAACGGAAATGCAGGATGTATAGGATGTGTATGTGTAAACAGACAAAAAGGAAGTGCATTTACATCAAGAAGCACACCTGTAGGAGATCCGTTTGATATTGATTATGTAGCGCATGAACTTGGACATCAATTTGGAGCAAACCATACATTTAGTTTTAGAAACGAAGGAACCAATGCACATTTTGAACCAGGAAGTGGTACTACAATTATGGGATATGCAGGAATTACAGGAGCTACGGATGTACAATCGAACAGTGATCCATATTTCCACTGGTTTTCTATTGAGCAAGTAACCAATTATGTAAAAAGTACTTCTTGTCAAACAAATACAGCTACAGGAAATGCGACGCCAACTGCCGATGCGGGATCAAACTATACAATTCCAAAAGGAACGCCATTTGTACTTACAGGAAATGGAACGGATGCAGACGGTGATAGCTTAACGTATTGTTGGGAACAATCGGATGAAAATAATGCAGCAACGACCTATCCAAGTGTGACAGGAACTTCTGGAGTTGCATTTCGTTCGTTTAATCCAACAACATCAACAAGTAGATACTTTCCAAGATTATCAACTATAAAAAGTGGTGCAACTTCTTGGCAATGGGAAGCTGTTCCGAATGTTGCCAGAACGCTAAATTTTAGATTGACAGTAAGAGATAACAGAGCAGGAGGAGCCGCAAATAATAGCGACGATATGGTGGTTACGGTAAACGGAACTGCTGGTCCATTTGTAGTCAATGCTCCAAACAGTGCTGTAACTTGGAATGCAGGAACGACACAAACAGTAACATGGAATGTTGCAGGAACTACCGGAAATGGAGTAAACGCAGCAAACGTGGATATTTTATTATCTACAGATGGTGGAGATACGTATCCAATCACGCTAGCTTCAAATGTAACGAACGATGGATCGCACGATATCGTGGTGCCAAACAATCAAGGAAGTCAAAATAGAATTATGGTAAAAGGATCAAATCATATCTTCTTTGATATTTCAAATGCAAACTTTACCATTGCTGGACAAGTAACTTGTAATGCAACAGTGCCAACAGGCGTAACAGTTTCTAGTATTACTGCTGCTGGAGCTTCCGTAAGTTGGGATGCTGTACAAGGAGCAACGTACGATGTGCGTTACCGTGCAACAGGAACAACTTCTTGGACTACAAATGCAGTAACAGGAACATCTACATCGCTTTCAGGATTAGCTGCAGCTACCGAATACGAAGTACAAGTACGTAGCAAATGTACAAGTGGTAACTCAGCATATTCAACATCTACAAACTTTACAACAACAAGTGTTCAATTGAATTATTGTGATTCTCAAAGTACCAATATCAATGATGAATATATTGGTCGAGTACAACTGAATACGATTGATAATTCTTCTGGAGGTCAGTTTTACACTGATTTTACATCAATTTCAACCGATGTGTCAAAATCACAAGCGTATACAATTACAGTAACGCCAACGTGGACAGGAACGGTATATAGTGAAGGATATTCGGTTTGGATAGATTACAATCAAGATGGTGATTTTACAGATGCAGGAGAACAAGTTTGGTCAAGAGCCGCAACAACAAATACTCCAGTAAGCGGAACATTTACAATTCCAAACTCAGCAACTGATGGAGCTACAAGAATGCGTGTATCAATGAAATATAACGGAATACCAACTTCTTGCGAAACATTCACTTACGGAGAAGTAGAAGATTATACAGTTGTTGTTGGAGCAGCCGGACCAGATACGCAAGCACCAAGCATACCAACAGGATTGTCAGCTTCTGGAACCACACAAACGGAAACTACTTTAAGTTGGACAGCTGCTACCGATAATGTAGGAGTAACAGGGTATGAAGTATTCCAAGATGGAGTAAGTATTGGAACAACTTCTGGAACATCACTAAATGTAACGGGACTTACAGAAGCTACAACCTATGCATTTACAGTACAAGCACAAGATGCTGCTGGAAATGTTTCTGCTTCAAGTGCTGCCTTAAATGTAACGACACTATCTGCGGCGACAGGAGTAACGTTAACGCTTAATTTTGATAACTATCCAGAAGAAACAAGTTGGGAAATACGCAATAGTAGCAATCAAATAGTAGCTTCTGGCGGAACGTACGGATCACAACCAGATGGTTCTACCTTAGTAATTAATCAAAACTTACCTGCGGGATGCTATAGTTTAATTGTGAGAGATAGTTACGGAGACGGAATGTGCTGTAGTTGGGGAACAGGTTCGTATTCATTAAATGAAGGATCAACGGTATTGGCTTCAGGAGCTTCTTTTGGAAGTTCTGAAACGAGTAATTTCTGTGTTGGTGGCGCTACAAGTAGAGGAGACAATCCTATAAGTAGTACTGTAGATGACACAGATGATACAATTGTATTTAACGTAACAATTTATCCGAATCCAGTACGAGGTAACGAAATTAAATTACTTCTAAAAGATCAAGGAATTCAACAAAGCACGTATGTAATTCGTGATTTAGTAGGAAGAAATGTAAAAGAAGGAGTGCTTGCAACTAAAACTATAAATGTTGCAAACTTACCTAGAGGAATCTATTTGATTCAAATAAGTAACGGCGATACTACAACCACTAAAAAACTCATTCGAGAATAATAACCTATCTTATGAAGACCAAAAGCCTTGAGAAATTCTCAAGGCTTTTTTTATGTTGTCTCGTCCCAAAAAAAGTTGATTAGAATCTTTAATATTCTGGTGAAACTCTGTTTTAATAAAGTTTAGGTTTTATTATACGCAGTTTAGTTTTTTAAATCGTAAATCTCCTTCCAATTAATTTCTCGTTCTACTCCTTCTTTGTTTGTAAACGTTCCTTTTTCATCGGAATAATTCCCATACTCCATGTTTTGCGGGTCAAATCCAGATATGAATGAGTTATAATAAATTGAGCTGATCCATGCTCCTAAATCTTCGTCATTGAGCCATCCACTTTCTGTATCTATTTCAAGAATCTCATTTAACCCATAATTCTCAAATAGAAAATTCCAACCTGTATCCCAAATTGAAGCTTCTAGTATTTGACAGAAATCAAATAATTGAATCACTTTAGACTTGTCTATTAAATCTACAGTAAAATACGTTGTTCCATTTGGTTCAGGATATTTTCTCCAAGCTAAAGGTGTAGGTTTCATTGTTCAATTACTTACAAAATCCAAATATAGGCATTGTGGTTATTGTATACAGCGAAAGTTGTGTTATTACTAAAAATTACTGTATCAAATTAATACTAATGGTAGAAATTTCATCGCTTGGAAAATGATACGAATGCAGCGGATCAATGGTAATTCCCGCTTTAGCGATCGCATCCAAAAACACATCTAATTCCACAATATACTGATCCGAAAAACCATGCGTAACATCATACGCAGTACAAGGTGTTTTGCCTAAGTTTATAGCTACCGTATTTGGAGCAACCGTATGCAACTCAATAAACAATAAACCGTGTTTCTCAATATACGGTTTCCACTTTTGAAAATGCTCTATCAAACTTTGTGCAACGTCCTTATTATGCAATTGCTTTCCACGATGAGCAAAGGCTCCAGTAGATAATAAATGACCCGTATAATTGCCCGATGGTTCATTAAAAGGTCTGTTGTGATCCAAGAAAGAACGCACATTGAGCAACTCTTCCAATTTTACATTATACAACTCTTGTAACTTCTGATCGATCTCTGCAGGATTTCCAATATCGCCCCAAACGACTTCTGCCCAAACATTGGCTTTTTCTAAATTTCGTTTGGTACTCAACAAGGCTTCTTTATTATAATCGGCACCAATCAGAATAAGTTTATTGGCACTTAAATCGTCTTTGCGTTGCGTTTTGTTCCAAATCAAATCAAAAATATGCTCTAACAAAGCACCATTTCCACAACCTACATCTATAATTCCTTTAGGTTGCTCGTCCAAAGGCTTATTAAAAATATCGACCAAAACGGCATCAAACTTATTAAAATAGGTGGCATGACTTCCGCCGCTTCCCCAAACATTAATGCCTCTAAATACATGTTGTTCATTGCCTAAATGATCTTGCTGGAAAAAAGGTAGAAAATCACCTGTCAAATAAGTTTCCTTATGTCGCATAATTGGCATATAAGAAGTGGTAACACCATATGCGTAACTCTTGGCGAATAAAAATGAACCTTTTGTAGTTAAGGAAGTGCCGTCATGTAATTCTAACAACTGTAACACTTTTTGAAGCGGAGTATCTTCCAAAAAAGTAGCGGTTTCTATAGTTTCTAAATCTGCATGATATCCCAAATACACAAGTAACGGTGCTAACAAAACACCTTCTAAATGTAGCGCAACTTCTTCTTGAAAATAACTATCTGCTTTCATCGCTTCTTTGGTGATTGACCAATATGTAGCAAATGAAATTAAGGTATCCATATCTGGTAATGGAAATTGATACGGCTGTTTTAACAAGTCATAATAATATGCAAACAGTGTATTAAAATTTGTGTAATGAGCAATATGACGTTGAAAATTGGTGAACTTTGGAGTCGTTTCAATGCGAACTTCTTCAGCTGTGACTTCATATTTTAAAATTCCCTGAGAAGCCAAACTCCGTAAGGAAACATTCAAATAACCTGCGTGAAATTGCGGAAACTTTTCCAAGATAGCTGCTACAGAAGTAGTCTGTGCGGTTGCTAAAAAATCAAAAACCAACTGTTGTTCCAATACGGCAATGGTTGCAGTAATGGCAAGTCCATCTTGATGTTTAAATAAAAGGGATCGAAAAGTGCGTTTTTGTTCTCTAGTTAAGCTCATATCTCTTAAAGATACAGAATTTTCAAATGTAGCCGAGAGGAAACGTAGTTAAAAGAAAGCTAAATTATTGTCGTAATAAAATAGCTTTCTAATAAGATTAAATCCCTATATATTAATAGGACAATTTCCATAAGGTCCTGTGCAAATTTCAGGATTGGATGCTGGTAACGGTTCTGGTTCTTGTGGCTTTGGACAAGCGATTACTAAAGTTTTAAGAAAATCTGTCAAATAACTTGTAGTTCCAGATGCTCCGCCTTTTACCTCATTAAGACGATCTAAATTAGAAACCGTTTTTTTGTGTAAGGCTAAACTTTTTAAAGTTTGTTTTTTCATGATAATTAGTTTTAATGAATTTTGTTTTAGACTGTTTTTTATAGAAACTTACATTGGGCAAGCTCCATGATTACTATTGCAACGAGGAAACACAGAGTCTGGAAGTGGTTCTGGTTCTTGTTGGCAATCTGTAAAAATCCAAGAAAACCAAGTTCCTGTAATTCCACCTTTAATATTTGCCTGTTTGTCTAGTTGTGAAATTGTGTTTTTGCGTAATGCTAAATTTTTTAAAGATTTTTTCTTCATGATGTATCTATTTTTTGTTCGATGCAAAGATTCATCAATAGAAAAATGTGAGGTAGCGTGAAAAAACGGAATTAATAAGAGGAAAAAGACGGGTTTAAATTCCCTTTGGAATAGCGTCAATTAACTTTTGTGTGTAGGAAGATTTCGGATTGGCGTAGATGGCATCGGCTTCGCCCAATTCTTCAATTTGTCCAGCATTCATCACCAATAACTGATCGGAAATATACTTGACAACAGCCAAATCATGTGAAATAAAAATATAAGTAAAGCCAAAATTATCTTTCAGTTCATTCAGTAAATTCAGCACTTGTGCCTGTACCGAAATGTCTAAAGCTGAAACCGATTCGTCACAAATAATCAACTTTGGTTGTAAGGCAATAGTTCTTGCAATTCCAATACGTTGCCGTTGTCCGCCCGAAAACTCATGCGGATATCTTCCGTAATACGAAGCGTCTAAACCAACACGTTTTAGCAATTCCAATACTTTTTCTTTTCGCTCTGCATCGTTGGCATACAAACCATGCACTTTCATAGGTTCTAAAATAGCAGATCCTACAGGAATTCGTGGATTCAGTGAAGCAAAAGGATCTTGAAAAATGATCTGAATCTCTTTGCGCAAACTTCGAATTTCACTTGCAGACAATTTGGTAATATCTTGTCCTTTATATAATATCTCACCTTCTGTTGCTTGATGCAATTGCAAAATGGTATTTCCTAAAGTCGATTTTCCACAACCAGATTCGCCCACCAAACCAAGGGTTTCACCTTCGTATAATGAAAAACTAACGTCGTCTACAGCTTTCACTTCCGTAGATTTGCCAAAGATGCCAGCTTTGCTAAAAAACGACTTTGATACGTTTTTGACTTCCAAAATTGGCGCTTTTGCGTAAATGGACTCGTGATGACGTTTTCGTTCTGTAGCAGAAACAATAGTATCCGAAACGGTACCTGCTAAGACATCTTGAATGGTTGGCAATTTTTTCAAACGAACCTCTAAAGAAGGTTTTGACTTTAATAATGCTTTGGTATATTCATGTGTAGGATTGGAAAATAAAGTGGTTGTTTTTCCACGTTCTACAATATCACCTTGATACATCACTACAATCTGATCGGCAATTTCACTGACCAAAGACAAATCGTGTGAAATAAAAATAATGCCCATTTCAGTTTCTTGCTGCAATTCTTTCAACAGCAAAATAATTTCCTTCTGAACCGTTACATCAAGCGCAGTTGTTGGTTCATCTGCAATAAGCAACTTGGGTTTGCAAGCAATAGCCATGGCAATCATGACGCGTTGTTTTTGTCCACCACTCAATTGATGTGGATACGATCGGTACATTTGATCAACTCGTGGCAACTTTACCTTTTCAAAAAGTGATAATACCGTTGCTTTTACTTCTTTCTTTGTGCAGAATTTATGTTGTAATAAAACTTCTTCTACCTGTTTTCCACAAGTCATCGATGGATTCAAAGAGCTCATAGGTTCTTGAAAAATCATTGAAATTTCATTCCCGCGCAAGCGTTGAAAGTCTTTATTAGAAAGCGAAGTTAAGTTTTGATCTTTATATAAAATATCACCTGTAATGGTCACATTTTTAGTAGGTAATAAACCTAAAACGGCCAAAGAAGAAACCGATTTTCCACTACCAGATTCTCCAACAATTCCTAAAATTTCATTAGAAGAAACCGTATATGAAATTCCATGAATTACTTCATTGTCTTTAAAAGAAATAGTGAGATTTTGTATATCTAGTAGCGTATGCATTATTCAAAAATACACAAACAAAGTGAGTTTTACTAAATAAAATAAGTTTGTAATATAGGTTGAAAAAAGGGCTTAAATTTTTATTTTTCTATAAATTAAGTAAGGTTTTAGCATAGCTCTTGTACTTAAAATATTAAGTGTGTAAGAATTTCTTAAAAAAATAAGCATTTCGTCGAAAAATTAGAAAATAGTTTAAATAATTGACAAAAAATTAACACTTTCGCAACGTTTTAATGAAAATAACTCAAAGATTCAACATTTATAATGTCAAAAATATACTTAACACACCTAATAGTATATAGAGTCGATAGAGTTACCTCATTAAAAAATATTAACCTAATAACAACCAAAATAAACATGAAGAACAAGTACCTTTCGCTAGGCCTACTAGCTTTTGGGATGTTTTTTGCGCAATCTTCTTTTGCACAAACGAATGCAGAAAGGCAAAAACTAACCCAGTCTTACGACAAACAAAAACTTACTTCTATTGAAACTTCTTTACAAAACAAAGCGCAAGCTGAAAAAGAAGAAGCTTATAGAATTGCAGCTCAACAAGGATGGGATGTAAAAATCCAAACACCAAATGGAAAGTTTTTAGAGCTACAAAAAGTAGTTGATGGAAGACCAATTTACTACACAACATTTAATGTTGATGCAGCTAGATCAACAAGAACAGATCACTTAAACTCAGGAGGATCATTAGGATTGAACCTTATGGGACAAAATATGACTGCGAATGTTTGGGATGGTGGTGGAACCAGAATCACTCACCAAGAATTTGATGGAGCAGGAGGAAATAATAGAGTCTCTATTATTGATGGTTCTACATTAAATGGAAATAGTTTCCATGCACAACACGTTACAGGAACTATAGTTGCTTCTGGAGTACAAGCAAATGCAAAAGGAATGGCTCCGCATGCAAATGCTAGAACAGCCGATTGGAATAATGATAAAGCAGAAGCTACAAATGAAGCTTCTAGTGGAATGATAGTTTCAAATCACTCGTATGGATTTGGCTTTAGAAACCCAAATACAGGACAAGTACAATTACCACAACACTATTTTGGTGGATATATTGATGAATCTCGCGATTGGGATGAAATCTTGTTTAATGCACCAAATTATTTAATGGTTGTAGCAGCTGGAAATGATGGAAATGATAACACAGCAAATAACAATCCTACTGGTGGATCAGGATTTGATAAACTAACAGGACATTCAACATCTAAAAACAATTTAGTAGTTGCCAATGCACAAGATGCTAATATTGATGCCAATGGAAATTTAATTTCGGTATCTATCAACAGTTCTAGTAGTGAAGGTCCAACAGATGATTTCCGTATCAAACCAGATATTACTGGAAATGGAACAGGTGTATATTCTACGTATGATAATAGTGATACTGCGTATAACTCTATTTCAGGAACATCGATGGCATCACCAAATGTAGCGGGTTCTGTATTGTTATTACAACAACATTACAATAACACAAATAGTTCTTTTGCAAGAGCAGCTACTATCAAAGGAGTTGTTTTACATACTGCGGATGACGCAGGAGCTTCAGGACCTGACGCTGTTTTTGGATGGGGATTAATGAATTCAAAACGTGCAGCAGAAGCAATTTCAAATAATGGAAGCGAATCTAAAATAGAAGAGTTAACCTTAACTTCTGGACAAACGTATACAATTACAGTTGATTCGGATGGGACAAATCCATTATTAGCATCGATTTCTTGGACAGATCGTGCAGGAACGTCTAATACTACGGTAAACTCTACGACTCCTGTATTAGTAAATGACTTAGATATTAGAGTAACTAAAGGTGGAACAACATATTTACCTTATGAGCTAACAGGTGCAACGACAAGTGCACAACAAGATAACAATGTAGATCCGTTTGAAAGAGTAGATGTATCTGGAGCTTCTGGAACCTATATAATTACGGTAACAAACAAAGGATCTTTAGTAGGTGGAAGTCAAGACTTCTCACTAATTGTAACTGGATTAACAGGAACGCCAGTAGTGTGTAATGCAACTACACCAACAGGAGTAGCTACTTCAGGAATTACAACTTCAGGAGCAGATGTAAATTGGACGGAAGTTGCAGGAGCAACTTATGATGTACGCTACAGAGCAACAGGAACTTCTTCTTGGACAACAAATGCAGTTACTTCAAATTCTACAACATTAAGCGGATTAACAGCTTCTACATCATATGAAGTACAAGTACGTAGCAAGTGTTCTAGTGGAAATTCTTCGTACAGTTCGTCTGTAACGTTTACCACAGCAGATGTGCCACCGCTTTGTACAACAACCGTAAATTCATTCCCGTATAGTGAAGGATTTGAATCTAATGATGGTTGGACGCAAGTTGGCGGAGATGATGGAGATTGGGTACGAACAAGCGGAAGTACACCATCTTCAAACACAGGACCAACAAGTGCAGCACAAGGATCAAACTATTTATTCCTTGAAGCTTCTACAAACGGAAGTACAGGACAAATTGGAGCAAATGCTACTGCAATTTTAGAAAGTGATTGTTTCAACCTTGCAGGAAAATCTTCAGCTTCATTTGACTTTAAAAATCACATGTATGGAACTGCTGTAGGATCATTAACAGTACAAGGATCTACAGATGGATCTACTTGGACTAACTTATGGACTGATTCAGGAAATAAAGGAAACCAATGGAATACAATTTCAGTAAACTTAAGTGCTTATTTAGGTCAGAGTGTAAAACTAAGAATTGTAGGAGTTACTGGAGATGGATGGTCTAGTGATATTGCTGTAGATGATTTATCAGTAACTGCAGTAGACGCTTCAGCAGATACAGAAGCACCCGTAATTACATTAACTGGAGCAGCTACGATTACCTTAACTGTAGGAGACTCTTTTACAGATCCAGGAGCAACAGCAACAGATAATGTAGATGGAAACTTAACTTCAAGTATTGTAGTAACAGGTTCTGTAAATACTTCGGTTGAAGGAACATATACATTAAATTACAACGTAAGTGATGCGGCAGGAAATGCAGCAACACAAGTTTCAAGAACTGTAAATGTAAATGCAGCGAGTACTGGAAGTTGTGCAGGTCAAGTATCATCGTTCCCATATAGTGAAGGATTTGAAAATACGTTTGGTGCATGGACGCAGTCTACAGCAGATGATATTGATTGGAGTATAACTTCAGGAACAACACCATCAAACAATACAGGTCCATCAAGTGCTACGCAAGGAACATACTATACTTTTGTAGAAGCATCTGGAAATGGAACAGGATATCCTACGAAGCAAGCAATTTTAAATTCTCCTTGTTTTGATTTAAGTGGAGAAACACAAGCTACTTTTGCATTTGGTTACCACATGTTTGGAGCTACAGATATGGGAAGTATTGCTTTAGAAGCAAGTAATGATGATGGAGCTACTTGGACATCTTTATGGAGTGAGACAGGGAATAAAGGAAATTCTTGGCAAACTGCAAGTGTAGATTTAGCTGCGTATGTAGGTGGAACAGTTCAATTACGATTCAACAGAGTTACAGGATCTACATGGCAAGCAGATATTGCTATTGACGATGTAAGTCTTTCTACTGGTGGCGGAAGCGGACCTTCTTGTTCGAATGTTTCATTATCAATCACATTTGATAATTACCCAGAAGAAACTAGCTGGCAAATCACAAATAGTGGTGGAACAGTAGTAGCTTCAGGAGGAACGTATGCTTCTCAAGCAGATGGATCAACTTTAAATATTGATGTTGGATGTTTAGACGACGGATGTTATGACTTTACGATCAATGATACCTATGGTGACGGAATTTGCTGTAGCTTCGGAAATGGTTCGTTTACACTTACAAATAGTGATAGTGGAGCAACCTTAGCTTCTGGAGGATCGTTTGCATCATCAGATACTACAAACTTCTGTTTGACAGCTCCTGGAACAACAGCTACAAGTAATTATGTAACCACTACAAGTGATGATAGATTCGGATCTTCTTTTGAAGTTCGTATATATCCAAACCCTGTAAAAGGAGGAACATTAAATGTAATCACCACACAAGATGACGCAAGTTATACTATTACAAATATGGTAGGACAGCAAGTTGCAAAAGGAAATGTAAATTCTGGAACTATCAATGTTCAAAAATTACAAGCTGGTGTGTATATGATTCAAATCAATGCAGGATCGCAGACCGTAACTAAGAAATTTATTAAGCAATAATAACTAGTAAATAAATTTAGAGTGCTTAAAAGCCCAAACGTAACTGTTTGGGCTTTTTTATTTCTTGTCTTTCCCCGAATCCATCAAACTTAAAAAAGTACAATTCTTAGTCCTTTTTTTGTAGCATACAAAGCTGCTTCTTCTCTGATCTTTGTAATCTAATAATCGCTCAAATTAAATAACATGAAATTTATAACAAAAAGAATTCACGCGTTCTTAGATTACCCAGTAGCAATCGCTTTAATAGTTTTACCATTTTTATTAAACTTAGGAAGCTCCAATAACATTGCATTCTATTTATCAGTAACAACAGGTGTTGCAGCATTTATTTTAACATTGTTGACAAATCATCACTTAGGTGTATTTCGTATCGTTTCTTACAAAATGCATCTGGTTGTAGATTTTGCAGTTGCCATCGTATTCATTACAGCGCCTTTTATTTTTTCTTTTGAAGGAATAGACGCGTATTACTATTGGATTAATGGAGCTGCGGTACTTACTGTAGTTAGTTTACACAAGCCAGAATTGGCAGTATAAAAACTTACTTTTGCGCATTTATAAATGTTGGGTCAAAGGTTTGTAGTGTAAGATTTAATAGTGCATAAAACTCATCAGCGGTACCATCAATAGATCTTCTGACCCAAAAGCCAGGACATGTAAATGCTTCATATACATCATAACCATCTTTTTCCAAAGAATTTGCAAAATCGCGAAATGTTTCTTGCAAATAGAATGATGGTCCTTTAATGCGCCCATCCATATATTCGTGTTTTTTAGGATCTGAAATAGCAGCCAAATAACCAGCCATAATTTCTTCATTATTTGCGGCTACTTTGTATGAAAGGTAATAAGTGCGCAGGTATTGTTTTAGCTCTTTATCGTAATGTGCTTGCATACTTTTAACAAAGCTTTCATTTTCGAATACAAATCGAAGGTTGCCTTCAAGTTTTTTGATAAATAGAGGATTGTAATAACCAAACGTGGTTTTACTTTTATAGTTTGGAGTATCCGTATGTGGACTTTTTAGAAATACACGTTCGCCAACAATGGTTTCTAATGCAGAAATACTAAAAAATTGGTCATATAAAGCATATCTTCCACGAACACCGCTTTCAGGAATATATGTTTCTGGTACTTCTTTGTAAAAATCTACAGACGTTACCGTATTTTCCCAGTTGTCAACAGTTGCATTAGAGTTTTTGCGTAGTTCTTCAATAGTTGTTTCGTTTTTATATATTGATTTTTGCAAAGAACAGGCTGCAATACATAAAAATAGTATACAAATAAAGGACGTTTTCGAATTCATAGAAATAGTTTTGAATAGAACGAATATAGTTAAATCATTGATTTTTAATAGATAATTCAGGTTTTCTCGTAAAGTTGTTTTAAAACTCTAATCATCAAACATGCAGCATTTCATCAGCTTCTAATAAGGGTTCATTTCGCAATCTGAGAAGAATCTGCGCAACAGCGATAACATCTTTTTCACAATAAGTAATAATACGATCAATATCGCCTTCTTCATAAAAAACATTGCGTACTTGACTGCCATCAATATCATCTTTTGGAGAAGGAATACCCAATATTTTGGTCATTAAACGCAACGAAGTATAATGTTTATAATCGCCAAATTTCCACAACTCCATGGTATCTAAATGTGCAATTTCCCAAGGCTTTTTACCAAATAAATTCAATTTAAAAGGCAAGGTAATTCTATTAATAATCATACGACGCGCTATATATGGAAAGTCAAATTCTTTTCCATTGTGTGCACAGAGCAAGTGATGCGGTCTGTTAAAATGGGTTTCCAATAGAGCTTTAAACTCACGTAACAATTGTTCTTCTTCTCCGTGAAATGAAGTTGTTCTAAATTGTCGAACATCACCTTTATTGGCAAAATAACCCACCGAAATACAGATGATTTTACCAAATTCTGCCCAAATTCCGGCACGATCGTAAAATTCATCCGCTGTAAATTCATCTTTGCGTTGATAGGTAGTTTTTTGTTCCCAAAGCGTTTTTTCTTCCGCATCCAAATCGTCATAATTCGGATACTCAGGAACTGTTTCTATGTCTAGAAACAATACGTTTTCTAAATTAATTTTCTGTAACATAGGTCTTTATTTAGCACGTTCATGAGGAAAAATTGTACTAGGAAGACTTTGCCTGTTTTCGTTTTTTAAGCTTTTCTTTATAAAAAGACTTTTCAGCAATGTAAAGCGTTTTAATGACTTCTGCAAAAACCTGCTCTTTGATATTGGTAAGATAAGTTGTTTTTTCAATAGTCATTTCGTGTGTTTCCGCCACTTGCTTTTTAATAGCTTCAATTTCTTCATCAGTAAAACTAAATTTACAATACAGATGCTCTTTCGCAGGACGTTTATAATTGATAGTTGCCGATTTGTCCCATACTACATAGTCTTCTCCTAAAATTTGCACCAATTGAATCATATAAATAGGATCGGTTGCCGAAAACATGCTTCCACCAAAAATAGCGCCTACATAATTTTTGTTTTTATAACTTAAGGGAACTTTGATTTTTACATCTTTCAAATCGTCACTAATTTCAATAACACGTGCCGTGGTACGACGATACATAGGCGACAAATTGAACCCGTATTTGAAAATTGCCGCAGTAGACATGAATTTTTTTAAGAAATTGGTCGCTGTTTTGTACATTACAGTGTAATTTTATACAAAAATAAAGATAAAAAAACTGCTTCAACTAGAAGCAGTCTTTTTAAGTCAAATCAAGTGTGTTTGAGCCTAATTTTGATTTTCATTAGGACAAGGGTAAAAACTTGGATTTCCAGGACACATAATCAATGATTTTGGAATTCCTAAAGTATCCGTGTCGCTCGTTGTATCACAATCATTAGAGCATACAAAAGCACTTCCACCTTTTACTTTACTTGAATTGTTTTTACCAATCTCAGAAATAGATGTCTTAATAAGAAATAATTTTTTTAGATTCTTTTTTTTCATGATTTAAAAATTTAATAATTAGTAATTAATATAAGCGCCTCATTTTGAGTGAAGCTTGATTCAAACTTACTCGTATTGAAACTAAAAAATAGCATGAAAAAAGAACTGTCTCTATCATTTTATAAAATGAAAACTTATAGGTCTTGAGGACAAGTATACTGATCCAAGCTTTGATGACCTTGGAGAAGCGTGTTGAATTCTGATCCTCCTTTTACGGCATCAAATTGTATAATTACATGTTTGTTTAATGATAGCTTTTTTAATGTGAGCTTAGTGTTTTTCGTGTGTTTCATGATCTTTCATTTTAATGTTAATAATAATTATAAATTAAAGGTGATCATTGATTTTTTCCAAATAGGATATGCATCATTTTATAAAATGATGTATGCTTTTAGGGAAGTGTTTTTAAATGCTTTTATTTAAACTTTGAATGTACTCGGAAGGATTAAGCCCTGAATATTTTTTAAATGCTCTAGAGAAAGTTAAGGTACTATTATATCCAAATTCTGTGGCGAGCGCGTTAATTGCATATTTTCTGTAGGTTGTATTTTCTTTTAAGGTCAATAAGGCATGATTAATTTTTAATACATTCATGTACTCTTTAAAGTTTTTAGCCTTATAGTGATTTATAATAGCAGATAAATACGATGTATTTGTTCCTATTTTTTGTGCGGTTGTGCTTAAATCATACGATTTGTCTAAGAAGAAATGATTTTCTTCTAAACGAGTCAATTTATCTAAAATAATTTGGACTGTTTTTTCATCAATTTGCAATGATGAATGTGTTTTAGGAACTGTTTTTTGTTCTTTATGAGCTTCTAAATTCTTTATTTTTAGCATTAATTCTTCGAAGACTCTTTTGTTTTTAATAATTTTTCTTCTGTGAAACAAATAACCTCCCAATAATAGCAATATCAACAGTAAAGCAATGCCCAATAAAAGGGAAGACTTTTTTTCAAGAATCTTATTGCTCTTTCTTAAAAAACTAGACTTATATTCATTCTCTATAGTATTCAGTACATGAATTTTTTGCGGATCTAAGACTTGTTCATATCGTTGACGATATTTCTCATAATAAAAATTAGCATGCTTATAATCTTCTATTTTTTCATAACAATTACTCAACAATAAGTAGGCATCTAATAGATTTCTTGTGGAAGAAAATTGATACTTTTTTTCAAAACCTTTAATGGCTTTCTTTCCAAAATAGATGGCAGTATCATATTCTTTCTTCATTAAATAATTTTTCCCTTTAAAAAGGTCGCACTCTAAAGAAAAACTATGAATATTTAGAGAATCTTGTATCGCTTTTGCGCGACTAAAATATTGTAAAGATTCGTCAAATAATTTTTGATGAAAAGCAATAATACCTTGATTTGTTAATAAATGCCCTTTAAGTTTATGCTGAATACTTTTTACTTGTGGAGCTAACGTTTGATTTAATACCTGTTGATTGCGTTGTAATGCGGCTGCATTATAAATATTAGCACTATCAAGGTTTTTTAATCTTCTGTGTGCAGTAGCAATATTCAATAAAGTGGCTATATATTCTACATCATATTTATTATATGAAGTGTAATTCTCGGGATTAATATTTTTTAAGAACTGTAAATTGTTTTGATGTAATTTCAACGCTTCTTTAAAATCTGAAATTTCAGATTTGATCATCGCAATATTTGCTTGAATAGATACTTTTAAGTCATTTAAACGATATTTATGGATAGTGTCTAGCGCTCTTGAATAATAATGATATGAAGAATCTATTTGTTGTGTGTCTAAAAAACTTTGTCCTTTTTGTTTCAAAAGAAATACCAGCTCTTTAGGATATATTGCATGTTGTTTTTTGATGGCTTTTATAGCTTGATCATAATACTGATTCGCTTTTGAATACTTTTTAAGATGGTAATTAATTCTTCCTAAATATTTATAAGCTTCTGATATTGAATAAGCATTTTTCTGTGGCAGCACTCTATTTAAATAAGCCAAAGCATGAGGCTCTATGGTCAACGCATTTTTTTCAATATTAGTCACGATACTTTTTTTCAGATTTGATGTTGAAATCGTATCCAATTTAAAATCCGAAACAAGATTTTGAGAATTGCTTATGTGAGAAAAAGATAAAAAGATTCCTAACAGGAGAAAAGGAAGTTTTTTAAAGAATAATATCATTATAATTTTTAAAAAAGAGATTGTTGCTTTACAGGGCTTTCATGTTCTAGCAACCATTTTTTACGCCACAATCCGCCAGCATATCCAGTAAGCGATCCATCACTTCCAATAACTCTATGGCAAGGTGTTACAATCCATAACGGATTTTTTCCATTAGCCGAAGCCACAGCACGAATTGCCTTGACGTCTCCTAACTTTTTTGAAAGCTCTAAATAAGAATAGGTTTTTCCAAATGGAATCTTGTTCAATTCACTCCAAACTTTTTGTTGAAAATCGGTTCCTTTTGGAGTTAGATGTAAATCAAATTCGGTGCGTTTTCCTGCAAAATATTCTTCTAATTGATGAATACAATCTTTAAGAATTTGCGGAAAACTCTCAGAATTTTCAATATTTATCTTTTCATCCAATACCGAAATTTCGAGAATACCAATTTCGTTTGAAACGACTTTCGCAATGCCTAAAGGAGTTTGAATATGTGCTGTATGTGTATTCATCGAACTTAAATGTATGATTCATCGATAAAACTACTAAATTTATAGATTAACTGCATTTTTTTTATAGATTTGCTATGCATGAATAATTAATATATTAACAATAATTTATAAAAAAAATTCGTAAATTTATAATGTATTAATACACAAAAAAGAAAGTTGTTAGTAGTTGGTGATTTGAGTAAAAAATTTACCAATGATAAATATACCCAGTCGAATTTATTCTTCTGGGTTGTTTTTTTCTATCAAACCTAGCTTCTTCGCTCTTTTTTCCCAGCTTTTTCTAGCTAGCTGTTGTAAATCGGCCACATTATCACTTTCATCCATAATTTCTAAACCAAGCAGCGTTTCAATGACATCTTCTTGACTTACCAATCCGCTAACAGAACCGTATTCATCTACAACCAAAGCAATATGTTCGCGATGCTCAATTAATTTTTCAAACAATTCCGGAATAGGTAAATTTCTATTTGTAACCAACATTTCACGTTTAATAGATGCCAGCGTTTCTTCACCTTTTCCATTAATAATGGCTTCCATCATCGTATCTTTTAAAATGTATCCTGTAATATCATCCGATTTTTCTCCGTGAATTGGAATACGTGAAAACTTTAAATCTGGATTTTCATCATAAAATTGTTGAATTGTTTTGTCGGAAGTATCAATCTTTAGTACCGATCGTGGCGTCATGATATCTTTCACTAAAATATCTTTAAAACCTAAAAGGTTACGAATCACTTTACTTTCCGATTCTTGAAAAACACCTTTATCGGTTGCAATTTCTGCCATAGCACTAAAATCCTCACGACTCAATACACTTTCGCCATGACCTTTACTTCCAATAATTTTGGTAAACAATTGTAAAATCCACAAAATCCCTGTGTATTTTAAAATCAATACCATAAAATCTAGCGTTCTGGTCGTAAAACTTGCCAACTGTTTCCAGTACATAGCGCCAATGGTTTTCGGAATAATTTCCGAAGCCACTAAAATGAGAATGGTCATGATCACAGAGATGATAAAAACACCGTAGTTATCACCTTCGCCATATAGTTTTTTTGCTTCTGTTCCTACTAAAATTGCTCCAACAGTATGTGCAATAGTATTTAGCGTTAAAATGGCGATCAAAGGTTTGTCAACATCTTCTTTTAAAGCTTTCAAATTATCGGCATATGCTTTTCCGTCTTTCTTCTGGATATTAACAAAAGTTGGCGTAACGCTCAACAGCACAGCTTCTAAAATGGAACATAAAAATGAAAAGAAAATAGAAATTACTGCGTATAAAATTAATAGTGTCATGGGATTTCAAAAATTGTATATAGCGAATTTAGATAATATTTTTCTCAATTTTTTAGATATGCTGTCCGAATCTATAAAGTTTCTGTTTTTTGGGAGGTTTTTATCGTTAAGAGCTCTTTTTTAGCGTAAAAAAATAGTGGTGACATTTTATAAAACGTAAGTTACTCCTTTATAAAACATCATTATATCCACTTTTTTTCAATGATTTCACGTGCTAAGTTTGCTTCAAACCAAAAAACAATTTAATCATGAAAAAAAGTATTTTTAAACGTACACTATTACAAAAGTGTTATGTAATGTTTTTTATTTTAACGGTGGTAAATCTTTCCACATTTAAACTAAAAGCACAAGAAAACCGAGAAGTGAAAGTTGAAGGAGATCATATTGAAATCTCTCAAGAATTATTTGACCAAATAAAAGATTGGCAAAATAAAAGAGATGGACAACTTTCTTTAGACAAGTATTTACAAACGAAAAACATTTCAAGGGAAATGCAACCAAAAGTAGAAGCACTTTTAAAGGAGTTACGTGGAGGATCGAGAGATACCGATTGTAATTGTGCGATGCTTACGGTAAATTCTTCATACGATGTAGCGCCAAATTATTACAATCAATTTTCGCCACCAGAAAATCAAGGTGGATTGACTACTTGGTATGCAGAATCTATTAGAGGAACAGCAACACGTCAGCGATTGAGATTGAACTCACCTTCGACAAACAATGAGTATGAATATGGAAAATCTATAACAGGTGATGAGGTTTCTTCCAATAGTTATGCACGTATGTCATTTAACTATATCTGTACCAATGGAGGTTTGTTCCCAGAAGATTGCGGATGTTCTAAAAATATCTACTTAAGAGCTAAGTATTATGGAGAATCATGGGTTTCTACCACTGCATCTGGAGGTTGGGGAAATCATGCTTGTTTTGCAGCTGTAGAAGACGATGTAGCGTTGTTTGCCATTGATCAGTATTTAACAGATACCGAAGTTACCGTACTTGGAGGAAGACAATACCAATTATCAAGAGCGCAAGACGATACATGGAATCCTGAATTTTGGATGAATGTAGTAGATTTAGCTTCATCAATTGCAGGTGTTGTTGAGGATTTTGATAGCGGAATTGATTGGAGTGATACTATTTCTGAAGTAGGAGATCAAATTATTACAGTTTTTCAAACACCTATAGACATTCACCATCAAGAAGAGCAAGATGGATCTGAAAATGGAAGCTTTTCCATGAGTTATGATGGCGGAGTTACCTTAGAACCAAACCATATTTTAACGGTATCTATGATTTCTAAAGGATATATTTATGGAAAAGGAAAAGGGAAATTTGTAAGTGATTCAGAGCATAAAAGTGCTTATTTAATGTCGGCAATTTTACCTTTCGATGATTCAAATCCTGAATGTTGTATGGAAAAATACGGAAAGTGGGTTTCAGGATCTTTAGGAGCGCAAGGATCAACTGGATTGCAAAATACAATTTCTGCACATCAAACATTATGGGGACCTTGGGATAATTTATCAGATGCTAATGGTGATGGAAATGTAGATATTAATACAGGAATTGGATATGCGTATCAAGCAGATCAATGTGATGTTTGCGGAATAGATCCAGTTACTGGATTGGATGTACGTGCAACAGGAATACATATTCCAACCAATACACGACCAGCACATTTATCATGGGACGGACAAGCAGGTGTAAGTTATTATCAAATTAGAGTGTATAGTAGTACAGGTGTATTATTACATTCATTTAGCACCACAAATACGAACTTTACTATAAATTTAGCACCAGGAGATTATAGCTTTTCAGTACGTGCTTTTTGTGAAAATGGAACTTCAGCAACTTCAGGATCTCATCCATTTACAGTACAATCATTACATGCACATGGAGATCCAGTACGTGTAAAAATGTCTCCAAATCCAGGGAAAGCGAAAGTAGAAATTAAAGTAGAAAATTATAAAGATTTCAAAACAGTAGCCCTAGAAATTACGGATGTAAGAGGACTTCCATATTACAAAGCACAAATTAAAGATGGTGTGCACAACATAAATATTCAAAGATGGAATACCGGAATCTATTTTTGTAAAATTACTACAGATGATAACCAAACTACGGTAAAACAATTATTGAAAGAATAGTTGGCAATAGTTATGTAAATGAAAAAGAGTCTATAGCAATATAGACTCTTTTTTTATCTCTTTCTACCAACCGCGATATCTCGGTGGTTTTACATCATTTAGGTTCAAGTATACAATGAGTTGCCCTCGGTGATGTGTAACGTGATCTTGCAATAAATTTAAAATTTGAAGCTTGGTTTTTGGACCTGCAAAAAACTTGACAACTTCTTTCAATTCTTCAGGAGATGCTTTTTTGATAATTGCTGCGGTATTGTCAAAAGCTTCTGTAATAGCTTTGATGACTGCTGCTTTGGTAGTATAGCTTACTTTTTTAGCATCTTTCTCTTCCTTTGAAAAATACGTAGAACTCAACCAATCCATATTTTGTTTGATATGTAATAATTGCTCCTGAAACGTTTTTTGACGTTCCGTAGGTTTAAAACTATACTTATCTTCTGGCATAGCTTCTGCCATTTCTACTAAATAGTTTTTAGAATTCTCCCATTTTTCAAGAAACGCTGTAATTGGTGTATCTTGTGCTTTCGCGATAAACGACGCGAATAGTGTAAGAAGTAAAATGTATTTTTTCATAAGTTTTTAGTGAGTATATAGTAAAATAGATTGAATGTCTTGGTCTGATAAATTAGGAAATGAAGTGCACTTATAACCTCTTTCATCAGTATATTTTATAGTGCTCGAAAAATCATTTCGCATAAATTTGATAATATCTACAGTAGTGTAACGCTGATGAATACCACGCAATGCTGGACCTGTAGATTTTGAATGTAACTTATGACACGCAGCACAATTCACCTTAAATAATTGTTTGCCAACTGTTGCTTTCTCATCTAATGGAGGAGAAATTGAGTACGTACCGCAAATAAATTGTGGCTGTTTCTCAATAGTTGAAACAACTTGTAATTCTTTTACATTAACAAGATACAACACCGCCATTCCCGCAGAAATTAAAAATATAAATATGGAAATCGCAGCTTTCATTTTGGTATTAAGATAATAATTTAATGACGTCTTTGGCAAAATAACTTGCAATCATATCGGCGCCAGCACGTTTAAATGCCATAATCGATTCCAACATCACCTGATCATGATCTAGCCAACCTTTCGCGGCTGCCGCTTTCAACATTGCATATTCACCACTTACTTGATACACAGCAACTGGCACATCAAATTCATTTTTGACTTCTCGTACAATATCCAAATATGGCATTCCAGGTTTTACCATCACAATATCAGCGCCTTCATCAATATCCATTTCGGTTTCGCGCATCGCTTCATGACGATTGGCAGGATCCATTTGATAGGTTTTTTTATCACCAAATCCAGGAGCAGAATCCAACGCATCACGGAAAGGTCCGTAAAAAGCCGAAGCATATTTGGCACTATAACTCATAATACCAACATCGGTAAAGTTTTCATCTTCCAAGGCTTCACGAATGCTCAAAATACGTCCGTCCATCATATCGCTTGGCGCTACAAAATCAGCTCCAGCTTCTGCATGCGAAATGCTCATTTCTGCCAATACTTCAACCGTATCGTCATTGATAATTTTTCCTTCTTCCACAATACCATCATGACCAAAAGAAGAATATGGATCCAATGCTACGTCAGTCATGACAATCATATCTGGACAAGTATTTTTAATCACTTTGATAGCACGTTGCATCAAACCATCTGGATTTAACGCTTCTGTTCCTTTATTATCTTTTAAATTGTCAGGCACTTTTACAAACAACAATACAGATCGCAAACCTAAACTCCACAACAATTTTAGCTCATCAACTAAAGTATCTAAACTATGTCGGTAATAATTGGGCATAGACGGAATTTCTTCCTTCACACCTTTGCCTTCTACGACAAAAAGTGGTACTAAAAAATCGTTGGCAGTGATGATATTTTCTCTTACCAAACCGCGAACGGTAGCATTGGTACGTAAACGTCTGTTGCGTCGAAGTGGAAACATAAATTCTTATTTAAAGATAAATGATAACATCTAAAATATCTTTTCTATTTTAGACTTGAATTCGTTGCTACTATTATTTTTCAAGAAATAGAAAAAACAAAATGAATTCTCTGCAAAGATAATGAATAAAACGCCTAAACTCATATCAAAAACGCCTTTTGAATCGCTACAGTTTCAGTTGACTTGGCGAAATTATCAAGAAAAGTTTTTAGCATTTTTTGATTTACATTTAAACGACAATCATTTGCATGTAGTTGCGCCGCCAGGTTCTGGAAAAACGATTTTAGGATTGGAAATGCTGCGCCGAGTGCAAAAGAAAACGATTGTATTTGCACCAACCTTGACCATTCGGAATCAATGGAAAGATAGATTGCAGTCTTTTTTTACTACAGATGGTTCTTTTTTGGAGTATTCATTTGATTTGAAACAACCTGCTTTACTCACGTTTACAACCTATCAATCCTTGCATTCGTTTTACAAATCGTTTGAAACGCAAGCAGAATTTTTAGCCCATTTTGAAAACTACGGAATCGAAGCTATTGTACTAGATGAAGCACATCATTTAAAAAATGAATGGTGGAAATGTTTGTTTGCTTTGAAGAATGATCGAAAGTTGACAACCATTGCCTTGACCGCAACGCCACCAATTGACAGCACAGATCAAGAATTGTCACGCTATTTTGAATTATGTGGTCCAATTGATGAAGAAATTGCCGTGCCCGATTTGGTAAAAGAAGGTGATTTGTGTCCGCATCAAGATTATATTCATTTTTCGACACCAACAGAAGAACAAGTAGAATCTATAGTAGAATATCGTGAGAAAGTGGCAGACTTTGCAGACAACTTGGAAGCGGATGAACAGTTTCTTTTTTTGCTAGAAACCCATCGTTTTTTGACAAGTACGGACGATCATTTGGAAGAAATTTACAAAGAACCAAGCTACCTTTCGAGTATTTTAATCTTTTTGAATGCACTTGGAGAAACCATTAATCCGTATTTGTATGAAGTGTTAGGTTTTGATGTGCACCAAGAAGTGAGTTTGCCTAAATTGGACTATAATTGGATTGAAATTTTACTGCAAAATATATTATTTACAGATCGTGAACAATTGGTAAAACATGAAGAATTGTTGCAAAAATTAGAAAATCGTTTGCGTCGCAACGGAATGCTTCAAAAGAAACGTGTGCGTATTTTTGGCGATGATCAATTGTATAAAACTTTGGCAAACAGTCCGAGCAAACTGCAAAGTATTGTTGATATTATTCAACAAGAATATCGAAACTTGAATACTGAATTACGTGCGGTCATTTTGACTGATTATATTCGGAAAGAATTTTTAAAATTTACCAACATTGAAGCTGTAAATCAATTGGGTGTTTTGCCAATTTTTCAACATTTACGCACTTCTTTGAAACGTGTCCGATCCATTGGAGTACTTTCGGGAACAATGGTGATTATTCCCAAAAAATGCTTGCCAATTTTAGATTCATTTCATCCAGATAAAAGCTATAATTATTCATTGTTGGATTACGATGATGAATTTGTAAACATATCAATTAGCTCCAAAGTAAAATCTGGTTTAGTTGCAGATATTACCAAACTTTTTGAATTGGGACATATCAATGTGTTGATTGGTACCAAATCATTATTGGGTGAAGGTTGGGATTCGCCAGCCATCAACAGTTTGGTATTGGCTTCGTTTGTAGGATCGTACGTTTCTTCCAATCAAATGCGTGGTCGTGCGATTCGTTCCCAAGAAGGAAATCCAAACAAAATTAGTAACATTTGGCATTTAGCCTGTATTGATCCAACTGCGGATGATGGCGGAGACGATTTGGCAAAACTACAAAGACGTTTCCATGCATTTGTAGGCGTTTCAAACATAGATCCAATTTATATTACCACAGGAATTGGGCGTTTGGCTTTGCCTATGAATTATGATGATGAAATTATTCAGAACATAAACATTCGCACTTTTGAAAATGCCGCGAATCGAAAAACCATAAAAAACAGATGGGAAACTGCAATAAAAAAAGGAAATTCGCTCACGACCGAAATTCAATACTTTACGGAGCAACCAAAACTGGAAATTAAACGTAAAAAAGTATATCAGCGCGAAATGTCAAGTTATATTGCTGCTGAATGTATAATGGTAAGTTTTGTTGCAATATCTGAGATATACATACACAAGGTTTTGGCAACAGTTTCTTCTGGATTTTTATACTCTTTGTACAGTATTATTGGACTCTTAGGAATATTTTTAGGATATAAGATTTTTAAAAAGATCAGTATCTATTCACAATCGCAATTTGTATATAAAAATATAGACAATATAGGAAAAGCGATATTGCATTCACTTCATGACTTAGGATATATTACAACGCCATTGGATGAAATTAAAATTAAGTCAGAACAAATATATTTGAAAGGGACCATTTGTAATATTGATGGCACTACACGTGTGGAAAGTGCACTTTTTGTAAAAGCGTTTCAAGAAATATTGAATCCTATAGAAAATCCACGGTATATACTTGAAAAATCAAGCGTATTTAAAGAGCTCACAGAATTACAAAACTATTATGCAGTACCTGCAATTTTTGGTGGAAAAAAGAAAGATGTTGAGGTCTTTCTTGGAAATTGGCGAATGTATGTGAATGGAGCACATTTACATTATACCCGAACAGTTGAAGGAAGAAAATTATTGATAAAAGCGCGTTTGTTTCATGTGACCAATGTCTTTAAAAATACCACGAAGAAAGAAGTGATTTGGAAGTAATGGTATTGTTTTTGATGCGATGTATTATAATTAAAAGCTAATTTTTTGTTAGAAATAGTAAAAGCTTTCTTAATAGCTTTTGATTTCAACGGAGAAATAACTAGCTTCAAATCATAACATTAAAAACAACCGAACCATGAAAGGCAAATTTCTAAAACTTAACAAAGCATGTAGTGAACAATGGGGCAACATGACACCGAATGAAAAAGGGAGTTTCTGTGATGTCTGCGCCAAAAATGTCATCGATTTTACGCAATTATCTCCGTTAGAAATTTCAGAAAAAATCAAAAACTCAAAAGGAGAAATTTGTGCCCGATTGACCAAACAGCAATTGGCAACTCCGCTAATTGATTTGCATGAACAGAAAGTGTATAAGTTGCCGTATTCAAATATTGCAGCCAGTGTATTATTGGCTTCAACCTTAGCTGTCTGTACAACTTCGTGTGCTCAAAACGAAAAAGCGCCGACTGAATTTGTACAGACAGCATCGAGCTTATCTTCAAAATCAAATATCAAACGACCTCAAACAAAACAGACTCCAACCGCAGCAGATAGTTTTGTTACTTTTAAAGGAAAAGTAAATACAGATGAAGGAGGAAAGCCTGTTGAAAATGTTAAAATTACGTTTGTAACGATTCAAAAAATACTCACTACCTATAGTTTAGCCGATGGAACATTTTCGCTAGAAATTCCTTCAGAATTAATTGATGACGACAATGTGATTCGAGTTTCTTACAGAGAAGTTACCACAAAAAGCGGAAAAAGAAACGACTTTGGATATGATGACAAAGACCATATTTTATCCAAAGAAGAAATGAGTTCAGCATATACTATAAAAGCGTATCCATTAATTTTAATTTTGGGTGGAATTGGTCATGTGACTAGAAAGCATCCAATAGTGATCGAAAATCAGAAAAAAATCAATTATAAAGACTTTGTAGATGCTCAATACGGAAAGAAAACGAGCTGTGATTTAGAAAACAAAGATTATCTCTATTTTGAATCGGAAGCAGCGGTTGCTATTTATGGAAAAGGGGCAGAAGCTGGTTTGTTTATTTTAGTGGATAAGACAAAAAAATAGTTTTCAGTTCGGTTAAAATATATCTATCATGGCCATTGATTTGTGTTTACTAGCAGCGCCAAAAGAAGTTGAAAATATCTTAACAAAAGCAATAGTTCATCAAGATTCTGAATATCCGGATGCTGTTTTTGCACTTTCTAGTGCTTTGGAAAATAACTTTACTGACTTTGGTCATCCAGATTGGATTGAACTTAAGAAAGATGCACAAGATGTATTGAAATATTATCCTGAAGAGAAATTCAATTCGAAATTTTATCTTGATACCAATAGAACATTTCAAATGTTTGATTATTTAATTGCTAAAAGGGAAGATTCCGTTAGACATTTTAAAGATGCTATTCCTTTTTTTTATGATGGAATAAAACATGCTACTTGTATATCTGGTCAAGGATTTGGTTTACTGTATTGGGATTTAGATATTTTACGAAAAAAGAAATCACTTTTAGATGCTGTTTCTTTCGAAGAATTCTATGAAGTGTATGATGCTGAAAATATGATAGCTGAAGGTGTATATAAAATTGAGCAGTTACAAGGAAAAACAGAAGAATTACGGACTATGTTTACTAAAATTAAACAGTTTTTGGAACATGCGCTCACACTAAAAGGTTATGTGTTGATCATAAAATGTTAACACTGTAATACACTCAAGAAATAAAATTGAACAACCATGTATATAGCACCATCATTCCTAACACGATGCCGCCAACCAACATGATATCTGGTGTAAATAATATGCCAAAGAAACCTACACAAAGCATGGCAATTCCGTAGCAAAGTCCAATCATGCGTGTTTTTTTGGAACTTCGTAAAAAAGAACCTGGTAATGGTAAAATAGTACAAAAACAGGTAAATCCCCACAATTTATACATTGGATTGTTGAATGTAAGAAATGCAATCACGGCTAAAATTCCCGCTAAGGTCAATCCGCCAAAAGCGTAACCACTATATTTTTGATTCTCTGTGAGTAAATATTTCCCATACGAATCGCCCAATAAAATAGTATTGGATAAGGCTTCCATAATCCATCCGCCAAGGACAAAAATTAAATATAAAATCACTAACGGAATGATTAAAAAGGTTAAATCTGAAGCTTCTAATACTTTTATACCCAAACGATAGGTTATATACAAACCAATAATAAAAACCCACTGATTTCGCGATGATTGTTTGCTAATCCAAAAGGCATATTTTAAATACCATTTGTATAATAAATTCTTGGATTTTATAGCTGTTGCCATACCTTCGCGTGCGTATTGCGCATTTGGATTGAGTTGCAAGGCTTGTTTGAAATGATGCAAGGCTTTTTTAGTATCGCCATTTTCCAATGAAACCCAACCAACATTAGCATGTGCATAATCATCTTCTGGATTGTCATATAAAATATGTTCTACTGTTTGATTGGCTTCTTCTTTGCGATTGAGCCTGGTTAACAAACGTGCACGCATATTTAAACAAGTTGAATTTTTAGGATCGAGTTGCAAACCTTCGTTGACAAAATGCAACGCTTCTTCAAACTTCTTTTTATCCATCAACAACGCACCTTTAAAACCAAAATAAACTGCTTGATACGGATCAAGTTCTATACTTTTATCTGCCAAATCAATAGCATCTTGAAGCTTGCCTAAACGAGATGCAATTTGTCCTTTTAAAAAGAATAAATTCCCTTCATTAGGGGTTTCTTGAAGTAATTCGTCAATTATTTGAGTAGCTCTCTCATAATTATTTATATTAAAAAAACACAGCGCCAAATAGTATTTGCTAGGATAATTATAAGCACTTTCCGAAACCGCTTCACTCAAATAGGTAATAGCTTCTTGAAAACGTCCTAATTCAAACAATTGTACACCTCGCAAATGGTTTTTTGACTCCATTACTTCTTGATGTTTAAATAGGCTAAAATATCATCGTACAATCCGCTATCATTTGCATACAAAGCATAGTTTTTAGAAGAAACAAACCATTCTTTGGTGCTTGGTTTTATCTTTTTTACAGCTTTTAAAATATCTTTTGTGCTTAATGGTTTTGGAATGCCATCTTTAAAAGAAGCTTCTAGTTTTTTCTCAATAGCAACATCAATAGCCGCTTGAATATCGGCTCCAGAAAATTCTTTGGCGGCTTTGGCCAATGCCATATAATCAATGGTTTCTGTAGGTTTTTCTTTGAGATGAATATTAAATATAGCGGCTTTGGCTTCTACATCGGGCGGCGATACAAAAATGATACGATCAAAACGTCCTGGACGGCGAAATGCAGGATCTAAATGCCACGGCGCATTGGTAGCACCTAAGATTAAAATTCCATCGTTATCTGCGTCAATTCCGTCCAATTCTGCCAAAAACTGATTGATTACGGTTCTTCCTGAGGTTTTATTGACATCGTTTCTATTCGCGCCAAGCGCATCAATTTCATCTATAAAAATGACACACGGCGTATTTTTTCGAGCTGTTTCAAAGATTTCGTGCAAGTTTTTCTCCGAATTTCCAATCCACATATCCAAAATATCATTGATACCTACACTGATAAAATTCGCATTAATTTCTCCAGCAGTCGCACGTGCAATATGTGTTTTTCCACAACCTGGCGGACCATATAATAGAATTCCGCCACCAATTTTTTTACCATACGCTTTGTACAAATCTCGATGTTCCAAAGGTTTGATAATTTTTAAATCAATTTCCTTTTTAATATCCTCCATGCCGCCAATACTGGCAAAATTAGTCGTTGGCTTTTTTAGGAAAGACAAACCGTCTTCATCGATAAAATCAGGTTCGCGCCTGGTATTTACTTTTAAAGCATTGTCAAAATCTTCATTTTCATAGTTTGCATCCAATTCAAGCAACTCTTTGTAGGTTTCTTGCGCATCGCTATAATTTTCTTGGTTGATTTGACAGTAACATAGTAATTCTAAATATTTCTGTTCTGAGTTTAGTTTGATAATTTCTTCTAGCAACACTTCGGCAGCAGTAACTTTTTGCTGTTTATAGAAACAACTTGCCAATTCGTATTTGGCTTCCAAATGATTTTTATCCAAATCAATAATTTCAATGAATTGTTGCGCGGCTTCATCAAAACTTCCTTGTTGCATGTATAGTTTTGCAATTTGAAATTTGAGTGGAATATTATTGGGGGAAAATTGTAATGCTTCTAATAAAGTTTCTAACATTCGTAAGTCTTTTTCGGTACTTTTTTAATATTATCTAAAAATACGATAGTTTTTGAGAAAAGTAGCTTTGTATTTTCGGCTTAATATTACTTTTTCGCCATTTGTGAGCAGTATTAGGTTGTCTTCCGGATATACCATTTTTATTTTTTCAAGACTGACAATCATATTTCGATGCACTCTGATGAATTGATTTTCTGGAAATTCTTTCATCAATTGTGTTAAGGAAGTATGTAAGAGAAACGTTTCTTCGTCTGTTTTCAAATTACAATATTGTCCATCTACCGAAATCGCATAGATGTCTTTTCGGTTGATTTTGATCAAAGCTTTGTTCTTTTTCACAAAGATGGCTTCGTTGTAATGCACAGGAATTTTTTGAGAAAATGCACCTTCTTGCGCTGCCGTTTTTTCGATGGCCAATTCAATCGCAAATAGTAATTCTAATGGATTGTAAGGTTTAATCAAATAGTTATGTGGATTGGTGTTTTTAGCACTTTTAAAAATAGAAGCTTCGAGTGAACTTGTAATAAAAATAAAAGGTTTGTCACTGCCAATTTCGTTGGCAAACGCAATTCCTTTTGGTTCGCCTTCCACAAAAATATCAAGCAAAGCAATGTCAAAATCGACACGATCTAGCAATGCGATACCTTCTTGCAGAGAGGAAGCTACACCCACAATTTCCATATTTTGCAACAACAGTGTTTCTTTTAGTATCTGCAAGTCTTTTTCTTGGTCTTCAAAAACCAACACTTTTACCTCATTTGTCATATCATTTCATGGTTGTTTGTAATGTTATTGAAACAGTTGTGCCTTTATCTTTAGCGCTTGAAATTGAAAAAATTCCACTATTTTTTTCTGTGAGTTCTTTACTGAGTTGTAGTCCCAAGCCTGTACTTGTTTTTCCTGTACGATCTTTGGTGGAAGTCGTTTTGTTTTGGTTGAAAAATGCCGTGTCAAATCCACACCCATGATCTATGATTTGCAGTGTGCATGTGGTAGAATCTTCTATAGCTTTGATATTGATTTTTCCTTCTGAAGATGAAAATTTGATAGCATTGTCCAATACATTTCGCAATACAATTTTTAAGGAATTTGCGTCTGCGTATATAAAAGTTGCTTCGTCAATAGTTGTATTGATCTCAAGTTTATGTTCTTCAATAATTGGTAAATAATCGTACAACACTTGTTCAATGATAGAAGATAAAGGTAGTTTTTGTGGATGGAAAAGTAATTTATCTTGATGTTGTAATGTCCAATGCAGCGTATTATCGATTAGTAAAGCAGTGTTTTTTGCCAAATCATATCCTTCTGTAAGTGTTACAAGTTCTTTTTGATCTTGTGCAGATTTTTCTTTGCGTTGAAGAATGTGATATAGTTTAGACTTTAACGTATGCACAGGTGTTTTAAGATCGTGTGTTACAATGGAAAACAGTTTGTTTTTGGTGGCATTTAACTCTTTGATGATTTTATTTTGCTTGCGCATTCTGATATAAAAATAGCTTAAGAATGCGAGTAAAACTGTTGCTAAAATTGCAATAATAATATAGAAGAATTTTTCCTGTTGTTCGGCTTTTAATTTCTCTTCGTTTACTTGTTGCGCAACTTTTTTGTCATTTTGTGCGGTTTCCCAGATTTGATCTCTGTTCCAAATGCTATCCTTAATTTTTTCATATTCTTTTCGATAGCGCAATGCTTTTGCAACGTCTTTTCGATTTTCTTCTACTACAGAGAGATTCAACAAAGCATCTTGCAATACGGTCAAATTATTGGCGCGTTTTGCATAGGCTAATCCTTTTTCAAAAAAGGGAATTGCCAAATCGTCTTTATATTGCTGATAATACAAATTGGCAATATCCAAACTCGATTGTGCTAAACCTAAGGTATCTTTATACTGTTGATTCAAGCGATAACTTTCTAATAGGTTTTCCTGTGCTTTTTCATACTTTTCTTCATGTAAATAACACAAGCCTAAGTTATGAAGGTTGATTCGCTTGCTTCTTTGGTTTTCAGAACTTATGGATTTTGATTTTTCTAAAACTTCAATACCTTTTGAGAATTCTTCTTTGTCTTTATAAATTACACCTAATAAACCATACTGATTCTCTAAAGAAGAACTTTGAAATGTATGTCCAATTTCAATGGCTTTTTGAGCGCTTATTGAAGCATCATTTAACAGCTTTTTCTGATACAAAATACGTGCTTTAATGGTATGCAGAATATACAGTTGTTTTTTATCTTGAATTTGATTTTTCGATATTAATTTTGTGATAAATATATAAGACGAATCTATATTTTTTTGAGAAAAGTAATAATGTAATTGATGAAAATCATCTTTATTAAATTTATCAAAATAAGAAGCATCTGTATTGCAAACAGGACAACTTTCCAATATTTCTTTTTTAAAACTTTCGGTATGTTGCTGTTTCTGTGCTGTCGAGAAGCTTATGAATAAAAGACTGAAATATAAAATATATGGACCTTTGTAGTATGATTTCATGATGTAATTTATGAACCTGAACCTGAACCTGAACCTGAAGCTGGTGGAGGTACGGATGTAGTTACGGTTCCTCTGGAGAGTTTTTTACCAATATTTCCGTTGCCATATGGTTTCATATCATATTCAAAAACAACATGTATGGCAGTATCATCATCATCTTCATTGAGAATGTCGTACTGAATATCAATAGACCAAAGTTGGAAGGTAGAAGCTGCATTCGGTGGAATATCTTCTTCCCATTGAATACTTATTGTTCTTGCTTGTATAATACCCGCATGCGTTTTAACTTTATTTCTAGCTTCTGGTGGAACAATAGTAATTTTTTCAATACCACTTGGAATGATAGCAATAATGCGTACAAAATACAAGTTTCTTTTTCCATCTTTAAAAAACTCTACCAATGGATTTTCTGGTCGAACACCAAAGTCTCTTAATATAAAAGAGGATACATTTTCAGCATCGTATGTATATGATACATAGTTGTTTTCTCCTGTTTTCATTTTCATATGGTTAGTTAACATTAGTATCACAATTTAGCTAAAAAAGAGCTTGTTTTTACTTTTTCATTGGAAAATACATCTTGTACTCTGTTACAAACGTCTTGTGATATAAAAATTACCTTTCGTATAAGTTTTTCTCAAATCCGACGCTGTGCAAGCCATCTTTGTATCAACAAAAGGCGGAAGCGAAAAGCCTAAAATAGAGTAGCGATACATTTTAAAAATCAACCATTATGGCAAGTATTCAAGTACAAAACAACTCAGACGTAAAAGTATTATTTTCAGTTTTCAAAAAAGGAGATGCAGGAATTCCTTTTTCTACACAGTGGATTGATCCAAAAAGTTCACATTCTATGGAAATAGGAAATTTTAAAGAAGTTGGTGTGGGTGCACAAACACAAGAAGGTGGAAGATGGGTTTCAGATCCTAGAGTCGGGCAGACTTTTACAGCAAATCAAACCTGTGTTCTTACAATTTCTAAGACCGTAGGATAGTAAAAAACATTCCTAAAAATCGTCAATGCTTTTAATTACTAAACGTATTGGCGATTTTTATTTGAGTTTTTCCATCGCAGTAATTTTTCCTTTATTAATAGCTTAAACTTTTTAGATGCGGTTGCCTTGAGTAGTTTGTGCTAGTTTTATTTAAAAAAAAGCAGAAAAACTCTAATAGTTCTCTGCTCTTATTTTTTAGTTTGAACAATATTAAGAAGGAGGAATCCCACTAGTTGTTACCGTTCCTCTGGATAATTTTGTACCACCACCTTTAATAATTTCAGGTTTTTTGACAATAGCATTGAAAAATGCATTTATTTGTTTTTGCTTTTCTTGTTTTTTCATAAAATTATAATTTTATAGAAGTTACGTTTTTTTATTAAATTATAAAAAATAAGATGGTCAAATATTATTTTAAAAATCACCAATGTGCATTAATACGTTGGCGATTTTTATTTGTAACCTATTTCTTCCGTTAAGGCGATTCTACTTTTGGCGAAATTTCCAGTGCCAAAGGCAATTTCTCTTCCTTTTTCATCCACCAATGTACTTTCTGCCACAAATAAATTGCGCGATTTGAATTTGAGTTTTCCTGTCGCAGTAATTTTTCCTTCGCTGATAGGTCGTGTAATGTTAATATTGAAAGAAGTCGTTAGTACAAAAGCATCTTTTACAATAGAATTTACGGCAAAAAAAGCGGCATCGTCTAAGAGTTTGAAATATACCGAACCATGAATGGCGCCCAACGCATGAAAATACTTCGGATCAATGGTCATTGAAATCGTTGCGGTTTCGTCACCAACAGTCATTTCAGTAGTTTGATATATCTGCGTATTCATATTTGCAGACAAATACATACGTTCTAATTTTCGGTAGTGTTCCATGATTTAAAATTAGTGAATTTTATAGTCCAGTCTTTTTTTCAACCCAATCAAATGGTTTTTTTATAAGTTTTGGTGCATCAAATCGATATCCAATAAAGAACTCAAAAAAGTTTTCTGTTTGTAGAAAATTTTCTTCTGATTTATCGAAGTTTGAAAGATTTTTAACGTTGTATTTTGCACCTCCATAAAGCGAATTTGAATTGTATCCTAAAAGTAATGTTGAATCGTATACATAATGCAATCCATTACTATTACCAGAAGTACTAGTATTACTCAGGATGTTAATTTCTTTATCTTTAGTGAAGTTAATTCCAATTCCTGGAGAAATTTCTACAGATAAAAACCAATGATGTTGATATATAAATGTGTAAAAATAGGAAGGTTTGAGTGTAATATTTATTTCATTTGATTTGATATCTGTTTCTCCGATATCTTTTAATTCAGCATTGATATAATTGTAGTCTAAAGAAGGAATAAAACTTCCTGCAGATTTTTTCTGCCAATGTATATATCCATTGATTGCTGGAAGTGAGAAATTGTCGTTGAATTTATAAGCTGTATTACCAGCATACGTTGTGGTACGCAATCCTGAGAGTTGAATGTATGGGTCAATTCCTTGTTGCCAATTTTCTATAAAATCTCCAGTATTATTTATATAAAAACCTTTGATACGTTCATAACTTATACGCTGCAACCATTTATCAAAGTAAAATTGAAGGCCAAAATTGCTCAATTCTGTTTTCCCTTTTAGATTTTCATCATCATTTCCTGGTAAAAATTGCGGACTAAACCCAAGCGTGATTCCTAAAAAACGATAATCAATCGTTAGAGAAAGTCTGTATTCACTATTTGGGACCAATTCCAAAGAAGTTTCGGAATCTTGTATTTGGTACGATCGCACATCACCACTAAAATTGGTGCGGATACTAATTTTTTCTTTCAGTTTGTCAAAGTATTCATTTTCTAGAGAAATGGTATCTTTTGTTTTAGGAGCATCAGATGTTTGTGCTTCCATACTGAATAGCATCCCTAAGCATAAACATATGGAAAGAAACAATTTCATAAGTTATTAAATATACTTATTCTTTGGCAGAATCTTAATGAATAACATAATCAGTGTACAAAAAATATAAATCGGTACTACAAATTTTAATAGACTCACTAAAAAGTCTGAAAAACTATACATTGAAAAATAAAGCGCGCCCAATTTATATAATAAATATATGTAGCATACAAGCATAACTATGTATAGGAATATTAATGCTTTTTCTGCTTTTTGACCCATAAAAGCAACAATCATTGAAATGGTTGAGCTAATAGCAATGATAAGTGTTAATAAGGCTAAAATAATCGGAAATAAATTGGCGGTATTGGTTATGGTATTCCAATTGCTTTCTGTTTGAGTAACATCTATTGTTCCTGAAATGTATTGGTATATATTATGAAGTATATCTATTATTATTTGAAAACCTTCACTCAATGAGCCACTTGGAGCAATAAAATTAATGCTAATTAAAAACGGAATCAATAATAATATTGGAGCGCCAATGGTACAGATAATACGCACTATTGGTGGTTTGGACAGCAGCATATAATCTTCAATCTGAAATGGTTCACTAGTATCCAATCTTTCGTCAATCATTCCTGATATTTTGACAAAACCGCCTGTTGGAATCCAACCTAGACAGTATTCGGTTTGATGACGTTTAAATTTTAAAATATGTTTATCACCAAATGATGTTAGCATTCCAAATCTTTCGATACGCACACCAAAAATACTTGCTAGCATGCAATGAAATATGTTAAACAAAAACATAATGATTACGGCAGAAACTCCAAAGTATATCGCAGCTGTGTTTAAATCCATGCTTTCGGATTTTTCAAGACTTCAATCAATTTTGCTTCTTCACTTCCTGCTGCTGGATGATGATTGTATTTCCATTGCACTATTGGTGGTAAACTCATCAAAATACTTTCAATACGCCCGTTGGTTTTGAGTCCAAACAAAGTTCCACGATCGTGTACTAAATTGAATTCTACGTAACGTCCGCGACGTACTTCTTGCCAATCTTTTTGAGTTTGTGTGTATTCCATTTCTTTGCGACGTTCTAAAATAGGAACATAACTATTTAAAAAGCTATTTCCGACTTCTGTCACAAAGTCAAAGCGATCTTGCATTGAGAATTCTTCGGTTTCTTTTAAATAATCAAAGAACAATCCGCCAACACCACGTGCTTCATTACGGTGTGCATTCCAAAAATAATTGTCGCAGGTTTCTTTAAATTTTGGATAAAATTCTGGATGATGTTTGTCACAAGCTTCTTTGCAAACCGTGTGAAAGTGCGTTGCATCTTCTTCAAACAAATAATAAGGTGTCAAATCTTGTCCGCCACCAAACCATTGTGTTACAATATTTCCTTGTTCATCATACATTTCAAAATAGCGCCAATTGGCATGAACTGTAGGAATGAATGGATTTTTTGGATGCAATACCAAGCTCAATCCACAAGCAAAAAAATCACCTTGTTCTACCTTGAAATTTTTACGCAATGCTTCTGGAAGTTCACCATGAACTGCCGAAATATTTACGCCGCCTTTTTCAAAAATAGCTCCATTTTCAATCACACGTGTACGTCCGCCGCCACCTTCTGGGCGTTTCCATAAATCTTCTTGAAATGTAGCTTTTCCATCAATTTTTTCTAAGGTTGAGGTAATGGTATCTTGTAATTGATGAATGTAGTTTAGAAAAAGGTCTTTCATTGTTTTTTGATTTAAAATCGCACTCTTTTTAAGCACAACAAAGGTACTTTTTATATTAGAAATTTAACAAAAAAAGAAGCCATTACTGACTTCTCTTCCGTAAACTATATTTTTACTATGGTCTTAGTTAAAACATTTTGGATAGCCATTACATGATAAGTTACAGCTATTTCTTTCACTTGCACAATTTCCGCCTCCACCTGGGCAGCTGTCGGTTGGCGCTTGAGGTGAATCAAAACCACCAACAATCATCTGTTGAACTTTTTTCTCAAGAGAGACAATGGTGTTTTTTCCTAAACTTAATGTTGTTTTACTTTTTTTCATTGTTTTGTTTTTTTGGTTGAAGTAAAAAGAAGTCATTGCTGACTTCTTTTGGTTCTCTTTATTGTTAACGTAAGAAACTAGTTATGCGAAATTGGACAAGGTCCTTCTGCAGCACATGTTTTTCTTTTTGTTGGGCAATTTCCTCCTGGTCCAGGACAACTTTGATAAGAAGTCTCAGCGCGTTCAAATCCACCTAAAATGTTCTCTAATGAAGCAATTGTTTTTTTACTAATTGCTAATGTTGCTTTACTTTTTTTCATTGTTTTTGTTTTTTGTTTGGAGTGAAAAAAGAAGTCGTTTCGGACTCCTTTTTTAGTAAAAATATTTTTAAAGTAGTTTTAAAACGATGCTAAAAAAAGCATCTTATAAACTCTTCAAAATTGTATTTTACGCACGTTGAATAGTGTCTTCACATGGACCATTATGAGCACATGTTTTTGCTTTGGTAGGACATTGGTCACCTGGACAACTCTCCGAAGTTACAGAGCGTCCACCATAGATGTTTTCTAATGAAGCAACTGTTTTTTTACTAATTGATAATTTTGTTTTACTTTTTTTCATGTTAAAAATTTAAATTAAGCAATTAAAGTAGTAAAAAATAATTAGAATCAATAGGTAATGTTTTAGGCTTCCTATAGGAAACAGGTTTTTTATTTTTTTGTGTGTAATTCTCGTAAAGTAGTAATGGTTCCTGCTACAGCGGATAATGGCAATACAACAAGAATTCCTACGATAGGAATGAGTAGAATTAACATAAATACAATTCCGTTCCCAATAGCAATTCCACGATGATTGCGTACATATTCAAGGCTTCTTTTGTATGGAAAATAGCGTTCTAGGGTATAATCCATATTTCCAAATCCTGCATAATAGGATTGTACTAAAAAGATAAGTAATAGAAAAACAGAACCAATTACAGGAATGAAGCTAAAGATAAAAAATGGAGTAATCCATAAGAGTTCTACAACAAAGTTACGTATGCCAAGTTGAAAGGCTCTTGCTAAAGCAGAAGTTTGTGCTCTAAAACCTGTTCCTGGTTTTTTGACAATTCCGTAAATATGTCGTTCTATTTTTTCTGAAATTGGACTCATAAACGGCGCTGTAATAATCATTAGTGCATGCTTGAAAATGACAATTCCTACCGCAAAAACAAGTATGCCACCAATAAAATTACTAATGGCAATTACAGTTTGTTTTCCCCAGGAAAATCCCCAAGCGCTCGCAATAAAACCGCCAACATCGTCGGCAAAACTCCAAGACGAAAAAATGACTGCCATTCCTAATAGAAAACTAATGACAATTGGAATTTTAAAATATTTCCATAGATTGAGTTCATTCAGCAATCTAAATGCTGTAAAGTAATCTTGAATTCCGTTGAATACTTCTTTTACCATAGCTTAAATGTACAATTAATCTTAAAAATCGTAAACAAAACGATCTTAATTAATTGTTTTGTTTCATAAGTTTTATGCTTGTGTTGATTTGTATGAACAACTGATATAAAGTTACTTCATTTGTTTATTATTTTTTTACATTTTATCAGAGGTCTTTGATTATTTCGTCTAAGTGCACTTTTGTCAGTTCGTAACGATTGACATTTTGTTGGAAATTAATCATGCCCGGAATTGTTTCATAGGTGCGAATGAAATCAAAACCTAACTTTTTCAAAGTTTTGTTGGGAGCAATATTCTCAGCATAGGGTTCGCAGATTAACTTTTTTAATTCGAACTTTTCAAAATAAAGAGGAATTGTCATTTTTAAGAATTCCAGTCCCAATCCACTTTTTCGTGTGTCGCTTTTCCATAAATGTAAATGCATATTGGCGGATGCTCCAAACGAGATATGATTTACATTTGAATGTCCAACAGGTGTATTGTCTATCAACCATATTATATAATAGTTGCTTTTTTCTTTGTATGGTTTAGCTAATTCTGATTGAAGATTTTGAGTCCACTTTTCTCGATTCGGTAATTTACTTTTGTCAGCGCCCATTCCTTTAAGATAATCCTTTTCTGCATCCATAAAATAGGCGACTATTTTTTCAATATCAGATGCTATAAATTCCCTTACTGTTGCTTTCATGAGTTTATAATGTCAAATTGTATGAAGTATAAAAAATGTTGTTGATTATAAAACACGTTCAAAATGCAATACATCCATGATATTCCCGTGAAAATCCTTGTGGCCATCTTTTACACGCTTGGTGAGTATAAAATTATGTTTTTCTGCAATACGAAGACTTCCTGGATTGTCTTTTCCAATTCTGACAATCGCTTTTTTTAAGGTTAATTCTTCTTTAGCGTAGGAGATGAGTTTTGAAATTCCTGCTGAGGTAATGCCTTTTCCTTCATAAGTTTCATCAATAAAATATGCGAATTCACATTCCTTCGTTTGCCAATCAATTTTTTTGATAATTAATAAACCAATCATACTTTGAGAATCATGCGCAATAATTTTGAAAGTAAAGTTTTCTTTTGCCGCGACAGCACGTATTTTTTTATTGATATAATCTTCAGTTGCTGTTAATGAGCAGACTCCTCTAACTGTAATAGGAAAGTATTGATGTAAACGTTTGGCATTGGATTGAACCAATTCAAACAGTGGAATTTTATCTTTTTTTTCTAGAAGTGCTATGGAGAATTGTGTTTGCATACACCTGTAAATGTACTATAAATTTTAAATGATATCGTATGCTATAAATTTTTTAAGGTTTTATAACTTTTTCTTTTCATGTCTAGAATTCTCAATCTTATAATTGAATATCAAACGCTTAGGGATTTTTTTTAGAGCTCAAAGAATTTTTTGGACAATTTTGAATTGTAATAGAAACAAATTATTCGATTGAGTAGCTGCTATTCGTTTTTATTACAAAGGTGTAATCCGAAAAACCTATTTAAATAGAGTAGGAAGATAAAAAAGTAAATATTATGAGTAAGATAATTGTATTTCAAAATTCAAATATAAGCGGATCTTCATTAACGCTAACAGCATCAGATCCTAACTTAGTTCCTCAAGGTTGGAATGATAAGATCTCGTCGTTAATTGTAGTAAGTGGCACTTGGGAATTGTATCAAAATACTAAATATGGTGGTTCATCTTGGAGTGTTTCTGATTCAGGCGGTCCTAATGGAGATGGTGTTTATCCGGATTGGAGCGATTGGGGAGGAACAAATGATTCTATTTCATCAATTCGATGTACTTAAGATTTAAAACTTAACAAATGTTATTGCCGTTTTGAAGCAGTAAATACAACTTCAGATCGGCAATATTTTATCATTGAAACTTCGCGTTAGGGATAGAAGTTTTGTTGGAGCTCCTCGTAGAGAGCGACTACTGAAAGCCCGACCGCAAAAGTACACTGAACGGAGTCGAAGTGTACTTTTGTGGAAACGCTCAAATGAATTTATGCTTTATACTCTTTTACCGCATCAATAAAGGCTTTGGCATTGTCTAAAGGAATGTCTGGAAGGATTCCGTGACCTAAGTTGACAATGTATTTGTCTTTTCCGAATTCGTTGATCATTTGATGCACCATTTTTTTGATTTCCGCTGGTGGCGAATACAAACGTGTTGGATCAAAGTTTCCTTGAAGCGTAATGTTTCCACCTGTTAAATAACGTGCATTTCGTGCCGAACATGTCCAATCGACACCTAAAGCCGCCGCATTAGATTTTGCCATTTCTTGAAACGCAAACCAACATCCTTTTCCGTAGGCAATGACTGGCGCATCATCTTTTAAAGCTTCAATAATTTGGTTGATGTATTGCCAAGAAAATTCTTGATAATCTGTTGGCGATAACATGCCGCCCCAAGAATCAAATACTTGTAGTGCGTTGACACCTGCTTTTACTTTTTCTTTCAAATAAGCAATCGTAGTATCTGTGATTTTTTGTAATAATTGATGTGCCGCTACCGGATTTGTAAAGCAGAATTTTTTGGCTTTGTCAAAGTTTTTACTTCCTTGACCTTGTACGCAATAACATAAAATAGTCCATGGTGAACCTGCAAAGCCAATTAGTGGAATTTCATCATTTAACAACTCTTTTGTTGCTTTGATGGCTTTGTATACATAGTCTAACGCTTCTGGATCCGGAACAATAACATTGTCTACATCTTTTTGAGAACGCACAGGATTTGGCAAATATGGACCAAAATTAGGCTTCATTTGTACCTCAATATTCATAGCTTGCGGAATGACCAAGATGTCTGAGAATAAAATCGCTGCGTCCATTCCGTAACGACGAATAGGTTGCACCGTAATTTCACTTGCCAATTCTGGAGTTTGACAACGTGTAAAGAAGTCGTACTTCTTTTTTATTTCCATGAATTCAGGTAAATATCTTCCTGCTTGGCGCATCATCCAAACTGGTGGACGTTCTACCGTTTCTCCTTTTAACGCTCTTAAAAATAAATCGTTTTTTATCATGTCTTTTCTAAGTATTGAGATGTTGGTATTGAGTATTGAGAAATTCATAACTCGTTACTGGTATCTCATGTCTATTTTTGTATTTCAGCGTACTTCTCGATACAAAATTCTTTCAGAATTTCACTCGAAGTGACGTTTTTGGTTATTTTAGAGTTCAGCGTTTACATTGATAAAGTCTCAATACTCACTACTCAAACCTCATAACTAATTTTTACTTCATTTTGCGAAAGGTCAAACTCATTCTTCCGTTTTCAGTATCTGATTTTGGAATTGCGTGTTGCCATTCGTCTTGTACTTCGTTGGTCATATAAATGAAAGAGCCTGATGGTAATTCAAAATCTTTTATGACCTCTTTATTTTTAATATTTCGAAATCGCAATGTACGTGTTTCTCCTACTGAAACGATTCCGACACCAGTATTTTCTACTAATATATCTGTTTGATCTGAATGAAATCCCATACGAGATTTGCCATCTAAATAATAGTTAATCAAACAATTGTTAGGTGCAAATTTGAGTGTCTTTTCAATCAAATCTACAATTTCTTGTATTTCTTTACTAAATGGTTGGTACGGATAACTGATTTGAGAATAATTGTACGCTTTACCAAAACTCGCTGTTTTTCGTGCAGACATACGTTCGTCCCAAGAAACATTGTTTTTTAAATAATCAAATAATGCTTCTGGATGCTGGATGAAATTCTCTATGTATGTAATTCCGTTCATTTTTAAGTATTGAGATGTTGGTATTGAGTATTGAGAAATTCATAACTCGTTACTGGTATCTCATGTCTATTTTCATATTTCAGCGTACTTCTCGATACAAAATTCTTTCAGAATTTCACTCGAAGTGACGTTTTGGTTATTTTAAAGTTCAGCATTTTCTTTGATAGATCTTATTACTCACTACTAATATCTCAGATCTTACCAATACCAAACACCCAAAACCTAATACCAATTAAATATAATGTTCATTCACCAACTCAATCACACTTTCCACAGTTGGAACTTTTGCAATACGTACATCTTCAAAATGCTGTCTGGCTTCTTTTGCCGTAGTTTCGCCTATACAAAAAGCAATTCCTTTGGCTTTGTTTGCCGAAATGTAACTTTGTACAGTGGAAGGACTGTAAAACATGACACCTTCAATTCCATCTTGCAATTTTTCAGCATCTAACATGGTTTTGTACGCATGTACTTCGGTTACTTGTATATGGTTTTCTTCTAATATTGTCGGCAAAGCATCCAAACGAATGTCACTGCAAAAATACGTTGCCGTAGTTCCTTCAATATAATCTACCAAGTGTTCTGCGAGTAGTTTTGAGTTACGTGCCGATTTTACAACAGGACCAATTTTTTGCTCAATGAGCTTTTTGGTTCTTCGTCCGACACAGTAAATATTTTTAAATTGTAATTCGTCCGATGAAAAGTTTTGTGTCAAAGCTTCTACCGCATTTTTACTGGTAATAATTACATTTTTAATAGGCTCACGAACTACATGTGGCTTGATTCTATTTAAGCTGATTTTAATGAAATCACTACTTTCAGATACAATTCCTTCATTAAATAGTTGACGTTGTGCTTCTGTCAAAAGTTTGGTAGAATACACATTGATTTGCTTTCCAGTATTTTTGATGTCGTCCATCAAGCGCTTTCCGCCACGTTCAATGATATAATTTGAGCAGTATTCTGCCAATTCGTGATGTTCGCCTAATTTCTCGTAACGCTTTGTGTAAATTCGTTTCGTTCCGTCAGTGCTTAACAATACACCTTCTAGCGTAACAACTTCATCTTTTATATAGGCAATTGCTCCAATAGGAGCTGTACAACCACCTTCTAGTAAGTTTAAAAATTTGCGTTCAATAGATGTGCAAATTTCCGTTTCTTCATGATTGATTTGTGCACAAATTTCAAGTACTTCCGTATCTTCTCCCAAAGCAGTAATCATGATGGCTCCTTGCGCAGGTGCAGGAATCATCCATTCGAGATTTACAGATTCTTCTGGTCGTAAACCAATTCGTCCCAATCCAGCGGCAGCGAAAATAGCGCCATTCCAGTGTTCCGTATCTTCTAGTTTTTGCAAACGCGTGTTTACATTTCCACGTAAATCTTCAATCGTATGTGTTGGATATCGGTTGAGCCATTGTGCTTTTCGGCGCAAGCTTCCCGTAGCAATTACGGCATTTCGTTGCGATAAAAATTCTTCATTATTCTTAAAAACCAAGGTGTCACGAACATTTCCACGCTTTAAAACGGCAGCTTGTACAATGCCTTTTGGCAATACTGTTGGTACATCTTTTAGTGAATGCACTGCAATATCGATGTCATGATTGAGCATGGCAATATCGAGTGTTCGTGTAAAAATTCCTGTAATTCCGAGTTCGTATAAAGGCTTGTCTAAGACTAAATCGCCTGTAGCTTTTACGGGAACTAATTCTGTTTTGTGACCTAAAAATTCGAGTTGTTCTTGTACAACTTTAGCTTGCCACAATGCGAGTTCACTATCTCTAGTCCCGATTCTGATGCGTTTACTCATAATGAGTTATTTTCCAATTGAAATACTTTTTGTATTAAGGCTACACTTTCTTCTGAAGTCGTATTCTCATCTTTAAGATGATTGGCGAATTGTGTAGTTATTTTTTGAATAATTCTGTTTGTGATGATTTCTGCTTGAGATTCATCAAAATCACTAATTTTTTTGCGTTGAAAGTCTAATTCAGCATTTTTGATAGCTGTTAATTTTTGCTTTAACGCTTTGATTGTTGGTGCAAACTTTCGTGTTTCCAACCACGCCGTAAATTCTGTTTTTACTTCGTCAATTATTGCTTCTGCTTTTGGAATGTGTGCTTTTCTACGTTCTAATGTTTCATCGGTGACTTGCGATAAAGCATCTAAATGAACTAAAGTTACATTATCTAATTTCGTAACATTTCGCGATACATTTTCTGGAATTGATAAATCTAAAATCAACAATTCCTTGTTGGTTAAGATATCATCTTTAGAAACTGTTGGACGTTCTGCGCCTGTAGCGACAATTAATACGTCTGTTTTTTGAATTTCTTCAGAAAGTGCTGCGTAATCTTTCACCGTTAAGTTAAACTTTCCAGCAATTCGTTCCGCTTTATCTTTGGTTCTGTTGATAAGCGTAATGTGATTGTTTTTGGTATGTTTCACCAAGTTTTCACAGGTATTTCTTCCTATTTTACCAGTTCCGAATAATAAAATATTCTTTTCAGAAATGTTTTCAACGTTCTTTAAAATGTATTGAACCGACGCAAATGCTACTGAAGTTGCTCCTGAAGATATTTCTGTTTCGTTTTTGATACGTTTGCTTGCCGTAATTACAGCATTAACCAAACGTTCCATAAATCCGTTGATCAGACCTACTTTTTGAGAAGCTTTGAATCCTTTCTTTAATTGCGAGATGATTTCGAAATCTCCTAAAATTTGACTGTCCAATCCAGTACCAACTTTAAACAAGTGATCGATGGCGTCTTTATTCTTAAAAATGTAAGCAACATCTCTAAACTCTTCTGCCGTTCCGTTTGAATAATCGCAAAGTAATTTGATAAATTCACATGGATGTGGAGCAAAACCGTAAATTTCTGTTCGGTTACAAGTTGAGATGATCAATGCGCCATCTCCAATCTTTTCAACCTTTACAGTTTCAAGTATAGAAGCTTGAGCAGTATCAGATAAACTAAACTTACCACGAATGTGAGCTTCTGCTTTTTGGTAGCTAAGTCCAACACAGTAGAAAGAATTATGTTTTGATATATTATATTGCTTCATAAGAATTCAAAATCGTTAACAAAAGTATCATTCAACAGGAAATAAAAATAACGCTCAAAGGACTTTTTATATCGCTATAAGTTTTTTAGATGCTTTTCTTATAAAAAACTTGCGAAATGTTGTAATTTTACTGCAAAATAAGGCTTTTTAGACCATCTAACATAGAATCATTCTAAATAAGATAAAAACAAGTATTTCTACTTATGGAACAAAAAAATAACGCTCAAGGTACTTTGAAAGAGACTCAGGTTGAAGATGGCTTTTATATTTTGAAGCTTCAAAATGATAGTAATGATACTCAACAACTTATACGTGAAATTGACAGTAGTTTTATACAGTTTCATTTTTGTGTAAAGGGCGAATGCAAATTTAATTTTAACAACGGAAGGTATTCTTTTGATGTGTTAGATGAACATGCATTATTGTTGTACAATCCGCAAACAGATTTGCCTATTAATGTAGATATACAGCCAAAAACTTGGTTGATTTCTGTGTTGATTCCTATTAAAAAGTTCCACTCGTTATTTTCTACAGAAGCCAATTATATTCACTTTTTAGATGCCGATAAGAAAGACAAAAAGTATTATGACAATAAGAAAATAACGCCGATGATGGCTGTTGTATTGAATCAAATGTTGAATAATAACATGCACGATTCTATCAAAAAGTTATACTTAAAAGGAAAAGCTTACGAATTGTTGAGTTTGTATTTTAATAGAAGTGAAGATGCCGATATTGAGCAATGTCCGTTTTTGGTAGATGAAGATAATGTCTTAAAAATTCGTCGTGCAAAAGATATTGTCATTGCTAATATGGCCGAACCACCAAGCTTGCAAGAATTAGCAAATGAAGTCGGTCTGAATATTAAAAAATTGAAAGAAGGCTTCAAACAAATTTATGGCGATTCTGTGTTTAGCTTTTTGTTTGATTACAAGATGGAATACGCGCGTAAGTTGTTAGAATCTGGAAGTTATAATGTAAACGAAGTTGGTCATAAAGTTGGTTATAGTACTGCAAGCCATTTTATTGCTGCTTTTAAAAAGAAATACGGAACTACGCCGAAGAAGTATATTTTGTCGGCTAGTTAGTTGTTGGACTTGCTTTTCTTTTAGATTGTTAGACCGCTTTCGCTGTTAGATATTAGATCGCTTCGCTACTAGATTTTAGACTTATTGATACGTCATTGCGAGAAGCATAGCGACGTGGCAATCTGTTTCTTTGGCAATAGCTCATCTTTGTTTTTACTTTAAAGGTATCTTATACAAGTTAGAATGTTCTCTAACAAACAAATTCATCTGTTTCAAATCTTCAATCAAAAAGTTCGACTTTAGAAACTTTGCTTTTAGATTGTTAGACACGCTTCGCTTTGGTATCGCTTCGCTTTTGGTATTTTGGTAGGTTCGTAATGCTTCTTTTATACTACAAAAGTCACTTCGAGTGAAATTCTGAAATACTTTCTGTTGAAATATTTTTTCCATTATCATAAAAAACGTCATTACAAGAAAGTATGACGAAGTAATCTGTTCTTCTATAAAGAAATTTTCATGAGTTATTACCGTATAAATACGCTACTATTTGGGTACTATCCGCAAAGGTAGTTTCCGTATTTATGGGCTGTTTTTGAGACTAATTTTCATTCAAATTTGTGTTTTAATAAAAAGGTGAAATCTGAAAAACCTTAAACGAGTAAGAAACACAATTAAATAGTAGAACGATGGAAACTAGTGCAATTCAAAACGAAATGCTTGAACTTATTGAAAAGTTGGAGCAAAAATCATTAATCACCAACGAACAATACCAAACCTTACAACAAGATTTTGATACAAATCTATTTCGAAAAACACATGTAGATTGGCTAGAGGTTCGAAAATTATTTTTCAATAGAGGTGTTGATCCTGTTTTTGAAGTAGAACCAATGAATTCCGCAAATTTATGTCCTACGTTTGTGTCTGTAATCAATAGCATTAATTCGTTGCGTTTTCAGTTTAATGCAGACATTTCTATGCAATCGCGACAAGAACGATACGGACTTATTTTAGAAGCCATCCGAAAAGTGGTTGCGCAACATGTTGGTGCTGTTTCTGAGTCAGATATCAAAAATATTGCCTTGGTGCGCAATACGAGTGAAGCAAATAATCAACTTTCAAAAGGATATAAATTTTGGGAAGGCAATACTGTTCTTTTATGGGACGAAAATCATCCAACGAATAATAATGTTTGGCATTTGAGAGCTACAGCAACGAAAAAAGTGAAAATGTTTTCGCTCAAAACAATTGATTTTCAGAACTGGAATGATGAAAGAATTGTTGCCGGAATCTGCAATATAATCATAGAAACCATCAAAAATATAGAAGGGAAAACAGTTATGCTAAGTTTTTCGGAAGTCTCTAATATTTCAGGAATTTGTATGCCTTCCAAAGAAATTGTAGAAAGAGTACGCGCCGTATATCCAGACATTCATATACATGTTGATGGTGCTGTAAGTTGGGGCGGCTTGGAAATAAATCTGATCGAGAAAAACGGAATCAAAGGAGTGGATTGCGATAGTTTTTCTTCGAGTTCGCACAAATGGTTAATGGGACCTTTTGAAACAGGTATTTTTTATATGAAACCTGAACGCGCTCAAAATTTTGATATCAGCATTCATGCCTACGATGGTAAAATAGGTTTTGAAGATAAATTACCTGCTGATACATCGAGATTTGAATTGCTTGGACAACGAGATGAAGCCAATATTTATGCACTTGGACAAACTATTGCAGAGCATAATAAAATTAACGGAAACGATCCTAAACGTGTTGAAACAAGAGTTAAATTTCTTCAAGATGATTTAAGAAAGAAACTGAAATTTTTGGCAGAACGATTGGGTTTAAAAATTATATATACAACACCTATTTCTCGAAAATTTTCAAATGGAGTTACGGTGTTTACAATTGTTGCTCCCAATAGAACAATAAATCATAAGGATTTGTATAATTATTTATACGGGAAAAAAGGTGAGCGAAATCGTTTTGCGGTAGGTTTTATTCCAGAAAGAAAAGGTGATAATCCACATCCTGAAGCACTTAGAATTTGTCCACATATTATGAATTTACCAACGCAGATTTCTTCGGTGGTTACTAAAATTGCAAATTTCATTTTCAAAAGTCATGATATAACGGTTGAAGAATTAAATGCTTTAGGTGTGAAAGCGTATGAGCTTTAAATTTAAGATATAGATGGTATGGCGTGAGTTTCAAGCTCACGCTAGCTGTTTTGTGATCAAATTAATAGCTTCTTCTATGAATTTTTTCAATTCAGTTACGTTGTTCGTTTTTTTATCAAATACTGAATTAGACCAGTCTTCATTTACAATAACTCTCACCCAAAAAAAGCTGTCTTTAGAGATTTCGAAATCCTCAAAATACCAGCCAATATCAAGCGTACATTTTTTATAAGTGATTTGTAAAATATCTTCGAATAAATGCTGTTTTTGATCTTCTAAAGGAGTATCTGAAAGCAATATAGCTTTGTTGGTAGATAATTTTCCATCACGAAAGTCTATGTTGGAGAATATGTTGATCATTGATATTATATTATTGAAAAAGTCTAAAAGAGTCTAACCAAGTCTAAAAATCTAAGAAAGTCTAGAAAAAAATCAATATCCCGATCGTCCACTGATGCGTTTTCGTCGTTTGTATTTTACTTGGTCTACAGCTTTTTCAAACATTTCTTCATCAATTTCGTCACCGTAAATTCGTTCGCCTCTTGTTTTCGTTAAAAGATACGGTTCTGTACTCAGTTTTGGTTTATCTACAAAGGCAACATGATACAGTTTGTTCGATTCACCGTAACGACTTTCTTCTTGTACTTTAAAAAAGTAAATAGTAATGTCGCCGTCTTCGTTATGGACTTTGATCGTTTTTACAAAAGAAATCGTGTCTTTCTCCTTGTCAAGTCCGATACGACTGATCAATCCTGCTTTGGCATATCGTTGTTGTGTTTTTAAAGAATCGGGCACAATAGCGAGCAAGTCTTTTTGGGCTAATTTCCACAATGTAGGCGCTAAAGCTTTATCTTCAAAAAATGTTTTTTCTTTGAGTTCTTGCGGAATTTGCTCATTGTTTTCTACTAACAAAGCCACGTAGGTTGTCAATGCCGATCTTGCTTCCGTTTTGATCAATTTGTTGTAGAAATCTTTGATGTTTTTATCTTTTCGAAACGGAAATAACAACTTTACATAACGCTCTAACGCTAATCCACTTTTATAGTTGTAGGATGATTTTCCTAAGTTTCGTTTGACTTCAATTTTGGCATCATTCAACAACTGACTTTTATATCTTTTATAGATTTTTGGTTTGATTAAACTACTATCGTTTAATTGCGTTAATAACTCATAAATAGGAGTTTTATATTCTTGTATGCTTGAATATTTCAGTAATTCAGGGAACAATTCTTTTTTCAACACCAAGTTGTCTTTTCCTGTTTTAAACAGTCGTGTTGTGCCTCTAGAATCTAATGGAAAATCTTTTTCTAGCAACTCAAGAATCATTTCGTATGAAGTCTCTTCTTTATGTTTCAACAACGTTCTTAATATGGCAGTTTGTGTTTTTGGTTTATCGTATGCTTCCACATATAATTCTTTTAAAAATGGAAAAATTCGTGGATTTTCAAGCTTTCCTAAAGAAGAGATTAAATAGTTTTTAATGTTTTCGCGATCTTCTGGAAATTCATGTTCTTTCAATATGGAAATAATTGGATTTGCATGCTTATCCATAAACTTAATTTTCGCATATGATTTCAGTACAATACTGTCATTATTCTTTATTCCATCAAAGAAAATATTAGTTTTATCGACAAACACATCTTTTCCAAGTAAGGTGTCGAGCGGAGTAAAAGTTTCATAGAAATTTTTCACAAACTCAGAAGGTTCAGCGATAGAATCTTCTAAGGTAGACAGGCTAAATAAAACTCCTTTTTTGAGGATGTTTTTTCGATACACACGTTTCGCACTTGCCGTATCTTTTAAAACATAAGTACTGTAGTATACGTCGTCTTTTTGCTCCAATTTTTTATCTTCAATCACAAAATTATACTCGTAAAAACGCTCCATACCATCCCATAAACTATCAATATTATGAAACATCTGTAAGTCGTGATATTTAATTCTTCGCACCAAGATTTTTTCATTGCTTTTGGAAGTATATGCAATGTATTTTTTTTCTTGATCGTATGCTTTTTTATCGGAGTTATAACGCGAACTGTACGACGGTCCTGTAGAAGGTTGTTTTGTATTTGTCAGCACAGAAAAGTGTAAGGACGTATCAATAACCGTTTTAAATCGCTTGTATTTTGGTGCTTTAATTTTGAACGAATTGAAATAGGTTTTCGCCTTTTTTTCATCATCGCCAATAAAACCAAGCACATAGTAACTTTCGTCTTTTATGATGGATTTTAAGTATATTTTTTTCTGCGAAGCTGTATCAATAATAGCAGACGATTCATAGCTTTTGTATGTGTGATTTACAAACTTGCCATCCATCTTTTCTACATCTAACTTTTTGTAGAAATTATCGTGAATATAAGAAGCTTCAAAAGCATCTTCTTCAATATATCCAACATCATTATTAAACACTTCTTTAAAGAAATAATATTCGTCATTTACCGCAGCTTGTAGCAATTTATTCCCTACATTTTTAGTATTATCTGAAATGTAATTCACAGGAAATAAAAACTCGTATTTTCCATATTCAGACGTATATGTGTTCAATGCATTGGAAGGTTCACGAAACTTAATAGAGTCAAAAATTTCCTTTTCGTACTGCAAGACAAAATCCTTCTTTCCGCCAAACTTAATAATGATCATTTCCAGCGGTGTTTTGTATATATGATACTTTTGGTAATCGCCTTTTTTGGTTTTGTTGACAATACTAAATCCTGGAAACGGACTTGTCAATGGTTCTTTTGAAATAATATCGCCAGGAATATCTTCATACAACAACGGATCAATTTCTTCCAAAGTAATTTTTTCTTCATTCGGAAACTGATCGTAGGTATTCAATCGGGTAATTGTCAAATACGCACCATTTGTCATGTCAGGTGCCAAATAAAATTTTTGTTCTTTATAAACGAATTCTCGGAGTTCGTCAAAGGTTTTTATCGTAATAAAACCATCAGGAGTACTATAACTATTCAAATACGGTTGTACATGCAAATCTTCTAACTCCACTTTGGCTTTTAGCGCAAAATCGGTTTGTTCTGAAGTCAACGGTCTTACCTTATATCCACGATCTTCTAGCATTTGAAGCATGCCTTTTTCGCCCGCCAAATGAGCGGCACCAACACCAGCAAAAACAGTTTTGTGTTGCATCAAAGAATCCATCACAATCACCATATTTTCGTTGCGTTTGTACAACATGTGTTCGCGATAAAAATCGGTATTTACCGCAGCTCCAATAGAATCTAGTAAGTATATATTTCGATCTCTATACGCATCTTCTTGAACCGTATATCGATTTTGATCTTTAAACATTTTTTGAACCCATTCATCAGGTCTTTTCTTCAAAATATTATAAGCAGCGCGCGAAGTAAGATATTTTGACTCTTTGATGTCTTCCAAGCTGATAATTGGTTTGTTATTCTTTTTTCCAGCCTGATAAATAAACATGTCTAAATAAGTTTCTTCCTCAAAATCATCTGCGCCAGCTTGTTTTCGGTATAAATATCCATTAATGATTCTATTGTCAAATCGAATAATACGTCGTACGGCTTCTTTTTCTGAAAACTGTGGATTAAAATTTCGATTGTAAAAATTCTCGCCACCATAACTTCTAGGAGAAGCATCAGAATCAGACATTTGTTCATAATTGTGCGCCAGCCATGTTGTTGGATCAGATTCTAAAGCAACAGTTTCCGCTTCTTCCAAGGCTTTAAAAAAAACATCGTCCAAGCGAAAGGCTACTTTTTTGCTTACATGCATGGTTCCGTACAAAAAAGAAGGTTTTTCCATACCATTTCCAGAAACTTCCCAAAGAAGACTTTGCTTTTCTTCTTGAGCAATTAAAATGGATGTGCAACACAGAAATAAGAGTGATATATATATTCTCATAAAATGGGTAGAAAATTTAAAGGTAATCGCGTCATCGGTAAAATGTCAACTAATGTACTAAAGATATAAATTCTATCGTGTTAACAGAATCATAATGCGTAAAAAAGACTTTTTAATGAGTGTATAAAGATTTCCTATGCTTGTCTGTGTAATTATTGAAGATAGAGTCGTATTTTTGTGTTGAAGAAAAAGATTGAAAAATAAAACAAACAGATGAAAGGTGTATTACTCATTAATCTTGGTTCGCCAGATAGTCCCAACCCAAAAGACGTAAAAAAATATTTAGCAGAATTCCTGATGGATGAACGTGTAATTGATGTTCCAAAATGGCTCAGAACATTTTTGGTAAAAGGAATTATCTTAAACACGCGTCCAAAAAAATCAGCAAAAGCATATCAAAAAATTTGGTGGGAAGAAGGTTCGCCTTTAATCATCATTTCGGAGCGTTTTCAAGAAAAAATACAAGCGCGTGCTAAAGTGCCTGTAGCTCTAGGAATGCGTTACGGTTCCATGAGTATTCAAAAAGGATTGAAAGAATTGCATGATCAAGATGTAGATGAAGTATTGGTGGTGCCATTATATCCGCATTATGCGATGTCTTCTTCGGAAACCGTAATTGTAAAAACAAAAGAAGAGCAACAAAAGCATTTTCCAGAGATGAAGTTGACGTTTGTGCCATCTTTCTACAATCATCCAGATTATATTCGCGTATTATCTGAAAAAATAAAATCACACATCAAAGACATTGATTACGATCACATTCTGTTTTCCTATCACGGAATTCCAGAACGACATATTCGTAAAACAGATCCAACAAAATCACATTGCAAAATAGATGGAAGTTGTTGCAATACACCATCTAAAGCACATGAATTTTGTTACAGACATCAATGTTTTGAAACCACAAAGTTAGTGGGCGAATATTTGGATTTGCCAGAAGGTAAATACAGCAACTCATTCCAATCTCGTTTGGGCGGCGATCCTTGGTTAAAACCATATACAGATAAAGAATTTGAACGTTTCCCGGAAGAAGGAAAAAAGAATTTAGTTGTCATCACACCAGCATTCGTAGCAGACTGTTTAGAAACGCTTGAAGAAATTGCTATGGAAGGTGAAGAAGAATTCAAGGAAGCTGGCGGAGAACAATATCAGCATGTTCCTTGTTTAAATGACGATGACGAATGGGTTAAAGTAATGACACGTTGGATCAATGAATGGAGTGTAGCTTCTAAAGAGGAAGCAACTGCCTAATGGCAACTAACAAATCTGCCGAACTTGGTATTGCGCCTATTGGAAAACTTCTCATTGCGCAAGCCTTACCTGCATCGATAGGAATTCTGGTCATGTCTTTAAATATGGTAGTCGATACCATTTTTGTAGGACAATGGATCGGAGCTATGGCAATTGCAGCAATTACGGTAGTGGTACCACTTACTTTTTTAATTGCTTCCATTGGAATGGCTATTGGAGTTGGTGGTGCATCCATTATTTCCAGAGCTTTAGGAGCAGAAGATCATGACAAAGCACAACGAACCTTTGGAAACCAAATTGTCATGTCGTTTGGCTTGGCAGTTTTCTTTGTCATTATCGGATTAATTTTTAAAGAAGAAGCGTTGGCACTCTTTGGTGCGAATGGTGAAATTCTCGCTCCTGCGGAAACCTACTATGTAATTGTCATGTATGGAATTCCGTTTTTGTCTTTATGTATGACAGGAAATCCCGTGGTACGCGCAGAAGGCAAACCAAAATTTGCTATGGTAGCGCTTATTTTACCTGCAATCGGAAACATATTTTTCGATTATTTATTTATCAATGTGTTGGATATGGGCATGGCTGGCGCGGCTTGGGCAACGTCTATTTCATACTTTATCTGCTTTCTATTTATTTACTGGTTCTTTCTTTCAAAACACAGTGAGCTTAAAATCAGATTGCGTTGTTTTAGGTTAGAACGTGTCATTGTGAGGGAAATTACAGAATTAGGAGGCGTAACCTTAGCAAGACAAGGAATGGTGAGTATATTATCGATCATTCTCAATCATACACTATTTGCTTATGGAGGAGAAACGTCGGTAACTATCTATGGAATTATCAGTAGAATGTTAATGTTTGCTTTATTTCCTGTGATGGGAATTTCGCAAGGATTTTTGCCAATTGCGGGATTCAATTATGGTGCAAAAAAGTTAGAACGTGTGCGGGAAAGCATTAATATTTCTATAAAATACGGAACAGGTTTAGCACTGATCATTTTTGCAATCATCATGATTTTTCCAGAACAAATTACAGCCGTTTTTACAAATGATAATGTAGTCATTCGCGATACGCCAAATGCATTGCGCTGGGTTTTCTTAGTCACACCATTAATTGCAGTACAAATGATTGGTTCTGGATATTTTCAAGCCATTGGAAAAGCAATTCCTGCATTATTATTGACGCTTACAAAACAAGGTTTTTTCCTCATTCCATTAATTTTAATCTTACCAAAATACTACGGAATCTTTGGTGTTTGGGTTGCCTTTCCCATTGCCGATTTATTAGCTACGATTGTTACAGGTTGGTATCTAAATCGAGAAGTGAGACGTACGTTGAAATAGATTTGAGATATTAGTATTGAGATGTTTCAAATGTCAATTCGAGCGCAGTCGAGAATATTTTGATATTCATACAGTTTCTAAAAACGCTAGCGCGAGTTTCCAAACTCGTGCCAACAAACAAACAAAAAATAGATTTGGAACTTCTCTTTTTCTTAGTATATCTCGATACAATTTTTCTTCATTTCATTACGAAAAGCCACTCGATATGACGATTAGAATTTAATAATAAAGCTAGCGTAAGTTTCCAAACTCGTGCTATCAAACAATTTAACAACCAACAATCATACAATAAAAAGAATAATCCGTATTTTTAGTAGCTAAAACCAAACCAACCTAAAAAATGCGAATCCTAACCATTGTAATGGCGCTATTTCTTACCGTAGCCAGCCAATTTGAAGCACAAGCACAAACGTTTGACGAAACCTATTATAAAAACCTAGAATACAGACTTATCGGGCCATTTCGTGGTGGGAGAAGTGCGGCTGTAACGGGCGTTCCTAACAAGCCAAATTTGTTCTATTTTGGAGCAACAGGTGGCGGAATCTGGAAAACAACCAATGGCGGACGTGCTTGGGAAAATATTTCCGATGGATACTTTGGAGGAAGTATCGGAGCGATCACAGTTTCTAAAAGTGATCCGAATGTTATCTATGTTGGTGGTGGAGAAAAAACCGTGCGCGGAAATGTATCTTCAGGATATGGCGTTTGGAAAAGTGTCGATGCAGGAAAAACATGGAAAGCATCTGGATTAAAAAATTCAAGACATATTCCAAGAATGGCGGTACATCCAACAAATCCAGATATTGTATACGCTGGTGTCATGGGAAATATTTACAAATCTTCCAATGAAAGAGGTGTTTATAAAAGTATTGATGGCGGAAAAACGTGGAAAAAAACACTCTTTGCCAATGCCGATGCAGGAGTTGTTGATTTATTAATCGATCCAACAAATCCAAGAATCTTATACGCTTCTACCTGGCGCGTTCGAAGAACTCCATATAGTTTGAGTTCTGGTGGCGACGGTTCAGCGTTGTGGAAAAGTACAGATAGTGGTGAAACTTGGACAGAAATCTCTACCAAAAAAGGATTTCCAAAAGGAACGTTAGGAATTATTGGAGTTACCGTTTCACCATTAAATAACCAACGTGTTTGGGCAATTATAGAAAACAAAGACAAAGGTGGATTATACCGAAGTGAAGATGGCGGAGAAACATGGAAACAAGTAAATAGCGAACGTAAATTGCGTCAGCGTGCATGGTATTACACACGTTTGTATGCAGATACTGAAAATGTAGATGTTGTATACGTATTAAATGTACGCTATCATAAAAGTACCGATGGAGGAAAAACATTTAGTACGTACAATGCACCTCATGGTGACCATCACGATTTATGGATTGCACCAGAAAACCCAAAACGTATGATTATTGGTGATGATGGTGGCGCACAAGTGACGTATGATGGCGGCGAAACTTGGAGTACCTATCACAATCAACCAACTTCGCAGTTTTATAGAGTCACAACGGACAACAGTTTTCCATACCGAATTTATGTAGCACAACAAGATAATTCTACCATACGAATTCCGCATAGAACCGATGGTTTTTCAATTTCAGATGACGATTGGGAAAGCACAGCTGGTGGAGAATCAGCACATATTGCGGTAGATCCAAAAAATAATGACATCGTATATGGTGGAAGCTATGATGGTTTCCTCACACGAAAAAATCACAGAACAGGAACCGTAAGAGCTATCAATGTTTGGCCAGATAATCCGATGGGACATGGCGCAGAAGGCATGAAATATCGTTTTCAGTGGAATTTCCCTATCATTTTCTCAAAGCACAATCCAAATCGATTGTATACTTTTTCAAACCGTGTACATGTAACGGAAAATGAAGGACAATCATGGAATATTATCAGTCCAGATTTAACAAGAAATGATCCAGAAAAATTGAAATCTTCTGGTGGACCAATTACGCAGGATAACACTTCCGTGGAATATTACTGTACCATATTTGCTGCCCAAGAATCACCTTTGAAAGAAGGTTTGTTATGGGTTGGAAGTGATGACGGATTGATTCACATTACACAAGATAGTGGACAAAACTGGGAAAATGTAACACCAAAAGGAATGCCTGAATGGATGATGATCAACAGTATTGAACCAAGTGTTTTTGACGCTGGAACTTGTTATGTAGCTGGAACAAAATACAAAACAGGCGATTTTAATCCATACATTTATAAAACAACCGATTACGGAAAAACCTGGACAAAAATCACCAACGGAATCAACTCAGAACACTTTACACGTGTGGTTCGTGAAGATCCAAAACGTAAAGGATTGCTATATGCAGGAACGGAAACAGGCATGTATATTTCGTTCAATGATGGGAAAAACTGGCAATCGTTTCAGTTAAATCTCCCTATTGTTCCTATCACAGATTTAGTGATAAAAGACAACAATTTAGTCGTAGCAACACAAGGAAGAAGTGTTTGGATTATTGACGATTTAACCGTGATTCATCAACAATACAACATCACAAAAAATGAAAACATTTTATACCAACCAAAAGATTCGTATAGAATGCGTGGCGGTTCTCGAAAAGGTAGTAAAACTGATGGGACAAACCATCCAAATGGTGTCATGACCTATTTCTATTTGAACGATTACGATGCAGCAGATGAGGTTTCGTTAACGTATATGGAAGCTAATGGTGATGTGATTAAAAAATTCAGCACAAAAAATAAAAAGAAAGACAAGCTTACAGTTGAAAAAGGAGGCAATCAGTTTGTGTGGAACATGACGTATACGGGAACAGAGCGTTTAAAAGGTATGATTTTATGGTGGGCAAGTTTACAAGGTCCAAGAGCAGTACCAGGTGAATACAAAGTGAAATTAACCGTAAAAAAAGAAGGTGCTGATGCTGTAGAAATTACAAAACCATTTACCATTTTAGCAGATAAAAGAGCCGAAAGTACATTGGCAGATATGCAAAAGCAATTTGATTTCATCAAAGATGTCAATGCAACCATGGACAACGCACACAAATCCATCAAAAAAATTAGAAAAATTAACGCAAAATTGAGTTCTTTTGCAACGCAGTATAAAGATGATGAAAACGTAAAAGATTTGGTGGAAAAGGCAAAAGAATTGAAAAAACAATTCACAACTATTGAAGAAGCTTTGTATCAAACCAAAAACCGTAGTGGACAAGATCCGTTGAATTTCCCAATTCGTCTCACTAACAAATTAGGACATTTAAATTCACTGGTAAGTATGGGCGATTTTGCGCCAACAGAACAAGATATTGCGGTAAAAAATGAGTTGACACAAAAAATCAATAAAGAGTTGAATGCATTCAATAACTTGGTAGATACAGAAATCAAAAACTTTAACGAAGCTTTTAATGCGAAAAAACTCAATTATTTATTTATAGAAGACTAAATGTTGTTAGAATATTACGGTTACATAAAAGCACTGCATTTAATATTTGTAGTCTCATGGTTTGCGGCTTTGTTTTACATGCCACGTTTGCTAGTATATCAAATAGAAGCCTTTCATAAACCATCTCCTGAAAAGGAAATTTTAGGAAAACAACTCAAACTTATGGCAAAACGATTGTGGTTTATCATTGGATGGCCGTCAGCAGTTTTGGCAACTTTCTTTGCAGTTTTATTGCTCATTGCCAATTCAGCACTATTGCAATTGGGTTGGATGCATGTAAAACTTGCATTTGTGTTTTTATTAATTTTATATCATCTAAAAACACACCAAATGTACAAGCAGCTGCAGCATGATGATGTGCGATACAGTTCTACTTTTATGCGATTGTGGAATGAAGGTGCTACTTTTATTCTATTTGCCGTAATTTTCTTGGTGATTTTGAAAAGCTCCATCAATTGGATTTTTGGCGTCATCGGAATCTTTGTATTAGGAATCTTATTGATGTTAGGATTTAAGCTGTACAAACGCATACGCGAGAAAAATCCGGAGGCATAATTTGGCTTGATTATTGTGCAAACGCAAGGAAGATAAACCCACATTCATGAAACCAGCTAGACTTTCATTACGTTCTCGAATATTTGCTTACATGATTCTTTTGATTCTTGTTGCGTCTATTTTGATTGCCATCGTTACCATTAATCAATATCGAGAACAATCGAAGGAATATCATGATAGAAGATTAGATAGAAAAGAAGAACAAGTACAATCGCACGTAGAATATTTAATCAATAAAGAAACCACTTATATTGTAAATACGGAGAACTTGGGACTTATCTTTAAAGATAGAGATGCAATCTATAAAATTGCAGATATCCTTAAATTAAAGATTAATTTATACAGTCTTGAAGGTGATTTTATCATTACTTCAGATACTTCAATACGAAGTGAAAGCATTTTAGAATGTTTGACAGCAGAAGTTTTGAATGGTTTGCGAAACAGTCCTGAGAAAAAGTTTGCTGATAGTAAAATTGTCCTAAATGATAAAGAATACCAATCTTCGTATAATATTATTACAGATTCAAAATTTAAACCTTTAGGAATTATCAATCTACAATTTGAAGTAGATGATTCATTTGAGAAAGAATTAAACGAGTTTTTAGGACGTTTGGCATTTGCGTATCTCATTATGTTTGTGATCGCCATTGTATTTGCATATTATATATCGAGATACATTACAAAATCATTGAAGAAAATAGGCGAAAAGTTAGATCAAACACGCTTTAACAAACGCAATGAAAAGATTATAGTAGAAAATGCGGGAGAAGAGATATACAACTTAATTACGGCATACAATAGTATGATTGATGAGTTGGAAGAAAGTGCTGTAAAACTAGCAAAAAGCGAACGTGAACAAGCGTGGCGCGAAATGGCAAAACAAGTAGCCCACGAAATCAAAAATCCGTTGACACCAATGCGTTTGAGTGTACAAAGTTTTCAACGAAAATTTGATCCGAATGATCCAAAAATTCATGAAAAAGTAAATGAATACACCAAAACGCTCATTCAGCAAATTGATACCATGAGTAATATTGCTTCGGCGTTTTCAAACTTTGCCAAAATGCCAGCGCAGCAAAATGAAATGTTGAATGTGGTTGAAATTACACGTTTGGCAATGGAAATTTTTAATGAAAACTATATCAACTATTCGTACGAAGAAGCAGAAATCATTGCAAAATTTGATAGAACACAGCTGATTCGAGTAATTACCAACTTGGTGAAAAATGCCATACAAGCCATTTCAAATGATCGTCCGCCGCGCATTGATGTTCGTGTGTTTGAAGAAAATAATATGGTGACCATTACGGTAAAAGATAATGGAATTGGGATCACCAAAGAAAATGAACCAAAAATATTTGAGCCAAAATTTACCACAAAAACCAGTGGAATGGGATTAGGACTCGGAATGGTAAAAAATATTGTAGAAACTTACGAAGGAAGTATTACTTTTACATCCGAAGAAAATAAAGGCACAACATTTAGGGTGTCATTTCCAAAAAACTAAATAAAACCATGAGCTACGAAAACATATTAGTACAAGAAGATAACGGAATTGCAACGATTACAATTAATCGTCCAAAAAAATTAAACGCACTTAACAAAGATACTATTCAAGAATTGCACACTGCTTTTGAAGCCTTAGATGCTTCGGCTGATGCAAAAGTAATTGTATTGACAGGAAGTGGTGAAAAAGCCTTTGTTGCTGGAGCAGATATTAGTGAGTTTGCACATTTTTCTGTAGAAGATGGAGGAAAGTTAGCGGCAAAAGGACAAGAATTATTGTTTGATTTTGTACAAAACTTAACTACGCCCGTAATTGCAGCTGTAAATGGATTTGCGCTTGGTGGCGGATTGGAATTGGCCATGGCTGCACACTTTAGAGTAGCAAGTGATAATGCAAAAATGGGCTTGCCAGAAGTATCTCTTGGTGTAATTCCTGGATATGGCGGAACGCAACGTTTGCCGCAATTGGTTGGAAAAGGAAAAGCAATGGAAATGGTGATGACAGCAGGAATGATTGGTGCCGAAGAAGCCAAACAATGCGGATTGGTAAATCATGTAACAACGCAAGAAGAATTGTTACCATTAGCGTATAAATTGGCAAGCAAAATAATGCGAAACTCTTTAGTAGCCATTCGTGGAGCTATCAAAGCAATTAATGCAAATTATACCGATGGAGTGAATGGATACGAAACAGAAATTGAAGAATTTGGAAACTGTTTTGGAACGGAAGACTTCAAAGAAGGAACGACAGCTTTCTTAGAGAAAAGAAAAGCCGATTTTCCAGGAAAATAAATAAGACAAAATGATAGCTGATAAAGTCGTGGTTGTACAATCACGACTTTTTTTATGTTTTCTAATTAAGTTTTATACAGGTATTTCTTCGTGTTTTGGGTTAACAAATACGATTTTTTTGATACTAACTATAAAAAACACTAAATTTCAGTAGGGTAAAATGCTGACTTTGATGTTATTATAATATCCCTCTAAACCGATTTACTAAAACAACCAATATGAAAAAACTACTACTCACGATTGCATTTTGTATGTGTATTTTTGGTGTAAGCGCACAATGTAACATCAATCCATTTATTCAGCAGAACTATGAATTTGACGCCAAATTATTAGTCTTACGTGAAATTCAAAACAATCCTAGTGATCCAGATTATGACAATCCTATTTTATCTCAATCACGTGTCAATGACTATTTAGAGGAACTTTCTGCGATATACACGAATCCGCAAAATACGATTGAGATTGACTCTTTATTTAATGAATTTCAATTTCACGTATCGCCAAAAAGTTTGCAGTATAAAGATATCCTATTTCATGTAGATACCAATGCAAGTTGGGTTCAATCTCTAAAAGATAACGGTACTACAGGAATTGCAGCTTTTGATAATATATTGTCTACATATCAATTTTCGGTATTCAGTGCTACAGATTACACGACGCCACCTTTTGAAAATAAAACAAGTTTTAGACTAACGACTACACAAGATTTTTTAAACACCTATGCTTTAAGAGATGATCTTCAAAATGCTACTACAGAAGATTTATTTTTTGCGTTGGTTTTTTTTAATGATCCTTTGTGTCAATACAATGGAATTCCTTACATGATAGAAACGTATGAACTTCCGCCACAGGAAGTAGCTGTGGTTGATTGTGATATTACCAAAAATGTAAACACTGGTCGTTGGACTTTTAGACTATTTGGAGGTTGTATTCCGCCAGATCCTTCACAAGATCGTTTTGTAAATGTGAGTGACGATTGCAGTACCGTTAATTTTTCACGGACATTATCTACAATAGAAAATGAATTGACAAATGTTTCTATTTATCCAAACCCGACTTCCGATAAGTTAAACATTCAAGGAATAACAAACCTTAAACGTGTAGAGCTATATTCTATGCTTGGAACGCAAATAAAAGCTGATTTCAACAATACAACAGTTGTTGATGTTAGCAATTTAAAAATTGGTGTGTACTTTTTAAAAGTGATAGATGATCAAAATCGTTCTATAGTTAAGAAATTTGTCAAAAAATAAATAAAATTTCTGTAGTTGCAGTTCTAAATTAATCAGATACATACGATTCATATTTACAAGATTTATTTTTGAAAAAAGAAAATACAATCTTGGAAAATTCATCAAAAATCAAAGGCAGAGGCGCGCAAAAAAATGTACACAATCGTTTTTTGCAAGACGCACATGAAGTACGTTCCGATTTTTTAGAATATTGCCAGAAAGAAGGAGAAGAAGCCGACAAGAATAAAACCACATACATTAATGTTTTTCCAAAAACGATTGTCAATAAAGTGACCAGTCCAGATGTTGGGATGGAATATTCGCTCAATCCGTATCAAGGTTGCGAACATGGTTGTATTTATTGCTACGCCAGAAACAGTCATGAATTTTGGGGATTTAGTGCTGGACTAGATTTTGAACGCAAAATATTAGTGAAACGCAATGCAGCCGAATTATTAGAAGCAAAAATTAAGAAGAAAAGCTGGAAAGCACATCCTATTGTCCTTTCTGGAAATACAGATTGTTATCAGCCTGCGGAGAAAGAACTGAAAATTACACGAAGTCTACTCAAAGTATGTCTAAAATATAAACATCCTGTCGCAATCATTACGAAAAATTCGCTCATTTTAAGAGATTTAGATTTGCTAAAAGAGCTTGCGAAAGATCACTTAATTGGTGTTAATATTTCAATTACTTCATTGTCGGAAGAAACACGTCGTGTGTTAGAACCGCGAACCGCGAGTATCAAAAAACGATTGGAAACAGTGAAAACCTTAGCCGATCATGGAATTCCTGTAAATGTGATGTTGGCGCCAATCATTCCGTCAATTAACAGTCATGAAATTCTGCCTTTAGCAAAAAAAGTATCCGAATTGGGCGCTACTTCTATTGCGTTTACTATTGTACGATTGAATGGTGCGATCGGTGAAATTTTTACCGATTGGATTCGTAAAACCATGCCAGACAAAGCAGATAAAGTATTGCATCAAATAGAAAGTTGTCATGGAGGTACTTTAAACGATAGTCGTTACGGACATCGAATGCGTGGCGAAGGAAAAATTGCAGAACAAATTCGTAATTTAATTAAGCTTGCGAGACTAAAATATTTCAAAAATAAAAAAATGCCTAGACTCAATACAACACTTCACGAACAATACAAAAAAGGGCAATATTCGCTGTTTTAAGTACGCTTATAAAAAAATAATGACGCTTATCAACTCATTTGAGTTTTGTATGGCAGATTCACATATATTTAAAAAGATTTCCCAATTTTCAACGTGCATAAAATTTGAAATTTAACAAATAAGCACAATGAAAAAAGTACTCTTATGCATCATGGCGTTTGCTATGTTATCTTGTTCTTCAGATGATGAAAATTCTTCAATCACAGAAGAAAACGCAATTAGTTTTAATTTGAATGGAACAGACTATTCTTTAACGGATTATTCTGTGCAAATTGATCCAACAAACAGTTGGAATCGAATTATTGAAGCTTCTTTTGACAACAACACCAAAAGGATTTTATTTTTTGTAGAAGTAGAAGAAACCAATCAAATAGGTGAATTTCTTTTTCAAATAGACGGAATCAATTGGATTTCCGATCCTACTTTAGGCAATAGAGAAACATCTATTACTACACATACAGATACTAAAATGGAAGGAACATTTAGAGTTACATTTGAAGATACTAGAGGAAAACCCGTATATGCGTTTACAAATGGAGAAATAAATATTCAATATTGATATACGTACATTTAAAAATTAAAAACGCAGCAATGGTCATCTAATTGCTGCGCTTTTCAATTCAAATTATATTAAATAGCCTAAAATTTAATATGCTCTGTAAACTCTCTGTCTTGACTTGTAAAAACAATCGTATACTTTCCTTTTTTCTGCTTTGATAGTTCGTATACACGTTCTACAATTTTCGTGTTTTCAAACGCTTCAGAAAAAACCAAATCTTCCCCTTCATTATACGATGCTCTATAATATATTTTAATGGATAAAGGTTGTGCATCTAAGGAAAGTCTTGATATAAACAAATGATTCTCATCCAATCGAACAGTTGGCTTATAAATCACAGTTTCTTTGTCTTTATTAAATGTTACTTTGCTGGATGTTACTGTAAATGGAATCACAACGATTTCTAGATCCTTGTCTAATTCAAAATAATAATCTCCATCTGGCAAAGCAGTCAAATCAAATCCTCTAGAATAGCTTCCGTTTTTTTGAATAGCTTCTTTGTATAGAATAAGTAAATTAGTGTCTTTAATCACCAATTGATGTCCTTTCTTAACATTGTTAAATGTTAATATTGTACCTTCTTTGTGAATGTCTAAAGAATACGTACGGTTCGCATAAGTTAGCATACTAATGGTCATCATTACCATGCAGACGATTTGGTTCATTCTTTTTTTCATGACTTTTTTGTTTTAAATAATTTACGGTACAAATCTAGTTTAGATGAAAGAAGAGAAAAACAGCTATTTTGGCTAATTTGTGTGGTATTTTAACCGTTAAATAATTGCAAACTTTGTTATGTGTTAATATAGTATAGAATTAGGGTAAATGAACACACATTTTAAGCAGTTTTAGTAGTATTTTTGTATGGATTGCTAAACATGCTACTTTGAATACAAAACCTACGCTTGAAAAAATTACTCCAGAGTTTGGAAACTCCATCTTTGTTGCTCAAAATAAAGAGAAACGAAAAAGGAATTTAGCATTTTGGCATTTTCATCCAGAAGTAGAATTGGTCTATGTAAACAAAGGAAAAGGAAAATGTCATATAGGAAATCATCTTTCGTATTTTAATAACAGTCAATTAATATTGATTGGATCAAACTTACCGCATAATGGTTTTACCGATCGATTAACCTCTAAAGGAAAAGAAACACTTGTTCAGTTTAAAACTGATTTTTTAGGGAAAGAATTCTACAATTTGCCAGAAATGCAACCAATTTCTTTACTACTTGAAAAAGCAAAAAAAGGAATTCGTTTCAAACCAGAAACCAAAAAAATAGTAGGTCCGAAAATTGAAAAACTGCCCAAGTTTAATGGTTTCAAACGTGTTATGAAATTATTGGAAGTATTGCATATACTTGCTTTGGCGGAAGATTATGAGTTGCTGAATGTTGACGGATTTGCCTTTGAAGCACAACCGCAAGACAGTATTAAAATTGATACAATTTTTAAACACATCAACAATAACTTTCAAAGACATATAACACTCGATGAAATTGCCAACGAAGTCAATATGACGGTTCCTGCTTTTTGTCGTTATTTCAAAAAAATTACTGGAAAAACCTTTACCAAATTGGTAAATGAGTACAGAGTTGTATACGCTACCAAATTATTATTAGAAAGTAAAAGTAGCATTACTGAAATATGTTATGAAAGTGGTTTCAATAACTTTTCGCACTTCAACAAATTATTCAAAGAAATTACTGGAAAAAGTGCTTCCAAATATAGAAGCGAAATGAAATTGATCATACAATAAACTCATCCAAATAATATCGTTGTAAAATTTAGATGAGTTCATTTTTATAGCATATTAACCGTTTGCACAGCCTTTAGTCTTGCATCCATTACTATATCCACAATCCCAAGTTGGTCCGGCAGTACTGGGAGAACCTTTTATTGGTTGGTTGTTATTGTTGTTGTTCTGAAGACCACCGTTGATGGATGCTAAATTTGAAATAGAAACACTGTTCAGTTTTAATGATTGAATTGCTTTGCTTTTCATAATGTTTATAAATTAATAGATTACGTTTTCTATGAATAGGGTACATTATGAAATTTCATTACCCACTTTTATGAATCGTATCTATAAGGTGCAACAAAAAAACCATCTACATACAACTTTTGTGAAGTATGTGATGGTCTTTATTGTATAGTTTAAATTGTAATTAGCGTGTGCACACATCTTTACTGTTACAATTCCAACTTGGTCCCGCAGTACTTGGTGCTGCATTCCAATCTCCGCCCGCAGGAGGTGTTCCACCTGCAAGTCCACCAACAATAGTAGATAAATTAGAAATTGATTTTTTAGTAAGTTTCAAGGTTTTCATTCCGTTACTTTTCATAATAGTTTGATTTGTAAATTAATAACGGATCGAAAGTACAGCATCAACCAAGCAATTAAAAAGAAAGCAATTGATGGTTTATGAAAACGCGATTATTTAAAAAGAAATAAATCTAATAAGTCCAAGAAGTCTAACAAATCTAAGCAAGTCTAGGATGTCTAAAAAAGTCTAAACTTCCCCATTCCACTCCGCATAAAACTGGTCTAAAAACTGTTCCATAAAAACATGACGTTGTTTGGCGAGTTTTTTTCCTGTTTCGGTATTCATTTTGTCTTTTAACAATAACAACTTCTCATAAAAATGATTAATTGTTGGTGCAGTAGATTTTTTATAATCAGCTTTTGTCATGTTGAGATTTGGTTGAATCGCCGGATCGTATAACTTACGATTCTTAAAACCACCATAATTAAAACAACGTGCAATACCAATAGCGCCGATAGCATCCAAACGATCTGCGTCTTGAATTACATCGAGTTCAGGAGAACGAAACTGCTGATCAAAATTTCCACCTTTAAACGAAATATTAGAAATAATCTGTGTTACATGCACAATATCACTTTCTGCAACGTAGATGCTTTCTAAAAAAGCACGTGCTACTTTTGGGCCAACGGATTCATCGCCATCATGAAATTTTGCATCGGCAATATCATGTAGCAAAGCGCCTAAACTTACAATAAACGTATCAACGGTTTCTTCTTGAGCAATTAAAAGTGCATTTTTATACACGCGTTCAATATGAAACCAATCGTGTCCGCCTTCAGCATTTGCCAAAGTTTCCTGTACAAAAGAGATGGTTTTTTGTATAATTTCTTCTTTCTGTAAAGACATGATCAACTATTTTTTTAAAAACATATAAAAACTAGGCAACAACAATAGACTTTGTAACTACTTTTTCAATATGAGCAATCAATTCATTGTACTTTGCTTTAGGATAATCGCTCAGTAAAATAGGTTGATGCGCATCAATCGTAATCTTTGAACCTAAACCACAAGGAAACTTTCCGTATTTAGTCGTTTTCCATGAATTATTAATGGTTACTGGAACAATTTGTGCGTTCGGAATATACTTAAACAATACTTCTAATCCTTTTGTTTTAAAAGGTTTTGGAACGCCAGTTTTACTTCGTGTGCCTTCTGGGAAAATAATAGCTGCATAATTATTTTCATAAATCGATTTTGCAAATCGGATAATTTCGGCAATTGCTTGTTTTTGATTCTTCCTGTCAATCAAAGCAGCACCACCATGACGTAAATTAAATGAAATACTTGGAATGCCTCTTCCCAATTCTTTTTTACTAATAAACTTTGGATAATGCTTTCGAAACAACCAAATCATCGGCGAAATATCGTTCATACTTTGATGGTTAGATACAATAATTAGCGGTCTGTCTTTGTCCAGTTTATGTGTGTTTCGAAGCTTATAATGAGTCCCTAAAATACGATGGCAACGCATAATGCTATATTGCAAAGCATTCACGCTCCAGTTATGTCCATTGTGTCCACCTATTTTTAGGCAAATCCACTGTATGGGATGAAAAATGACTAACAATAACCCAAAGACGGGCATATAAATACTTGAGAGTATGTATGATAAAATTTTCACTACTTCCGTAAGATAAATTAAATTAAAAAACAAAACCACGCGCTGGCGTGGTTTTTATAACTTGTTCGTTAAAAGTGCATTAGCAATTTTCGTTGTACGCATCTTTTAAGTTTTCAGCAATCATTTCAGCTGGTCTTCCTTCAATATGATGACGCTCTAACATATGAACTAATTGTCCATCTTTAAACAATGCCATGCTTGGAGAAGAAGGTGGAAAAGGAATCATATAACCTCTTGCTTTATCTGTTGCTTCTCTATCAACTCCTGCAAAAACAGTCACTAAATTATCTGGTTTCTTATCGTTATCTAAAGACATTCTTGCGCCAGGTCTTGCATTAGCTGCAGCACAACCACAAACAGAATTTACAACTACTAGTGTTGTTCCTTCTTTTGCCAAAGCATTGTCAACAGCTTCTACCGTATGTAATTCTTCAAAACCAACTGCAGTCAAATCTTCACGCATTGGTTTTACCAATTCTGGTGGATACATAATCTTTTAAATTAAATTCATTAATAATGGTGCAAAGATACGGATTAAATTTTAGCGAAACTGTCCAATTGCACACAGTTTTTATTGATGGAGTTATTTATATAATTGATAGAAGGTCATGACGATACTTATTATTTCTTAGAAAAAAAATCGAGCGTACTTTTTAAAAAAATGAGGAGTAAACCAATAATTCCTCCATACAAGAAAATTTTTGTGAACATGCCTAAATGACTACGGTTAAAATTTTCGGAAAAACAAAAATTGCTACCAATTATAAAATCTATAATAGAAGCATCTGTGACTATTACAAAAATTAAATCTATCAGAAAAAGTGTCGCAAAAAACGTTATAAACATCGACTCTTTTCCAACTATTATTCGCTTCTTTTCTTGGTACTCTTTTGTAATCTTATTCTTTTCATGATTGTTTTGTTTTTCTTTCGAGATCGAACTTTGGTCCTTATCACTCATATTTTTTAAGCTTAATAATACATGGCAGGTAAAAATTTACGTCATACATGACTTAAAAATAGAAAATATATATCAAACACGTCACATATGACGTAAATTATTGCGCCTTGAATAGAGAATTTTAACGTCTATGGACGCACTAGAAAAAGATGAGATGCTGAAAAAAATTGGTATGCGTGTTAAAGAATTGAGAATAAGAGCTGGTTATAAGAGTCACGAACAATTCGCATTTGATAATAATATTCAACCAAAACAAATATGGAGATGGGAATCAGGTTACGATTTTAAAATATCTAGTTTGATCCGAATCGCTCATATTCACAAAATTACCTTAGAAGAGTTTTTGAAGGATATAAAATAAAACTCACAAGCATCTAAAAAATATTGTCGCTGGCTTTTAATTGATACTACTATCGATTTATATACCTATGCCACAGATTTTATCATAAAATTCATGTCAATCTTATTGTCTTATCGCTTACAACTTATAAACTTGCTAGAATTACGTTTTCATTGTACATTTTTTCTTGGGAAAATGTATCTTTGGTAAAAAACAAATATATGAGTGGATTTGCAAGCTGGATTGGAGGCGCTTTGGGTTGGACGCTTGGTGGACCTATTGGAGCTGCTATTGGATTTGCCATTGGAACAGCCGTTGATAAAGCAACCTCTAAAGGATTATTACTTGAAGAACCTAAAAGAGAAAAAAGGCAACGTCGTAGAAGAGCCGAACCTACGTATGAAAAAAGAAGACGCCGTAGAACAACAACCGCGCAAAAACAATCACAAACAAAGTCGGGAGATTTTGAAGTAAGTTTATTGGTACTTTCTGCCATTGTCATGAAAATTGATGGAGAAGTATCAGAATCTGAAAAGAACTATGTTCGCGATTATTTTGTGAAAATGTACGGGAAAGAGCGTGCCAATAATGCCTTTAAACTTTTCAATGGATTGCTTAAGAAAGAAGATATTTCTACACGCCAAGTTTGTCAGCAAATCCAAATGTATATGGATCATTCTTCTCGTTTGCAATTGCTACACTATTTATTTGGTGTAACCAAAGCAGATGGAGAAGTAAGCGAAGAAGAAGTAGAACTCATTGAAAAAATTGCAGGATACTTATATATTAATGATCGCGATTACCAATCGATCAAAGCGATGTTTTATAATGAAATAGATAGCGCATATCGAATTTTGGAAATAGACAAATCTGCCACCAATAACGAAATCAAAAAAGCATATCGTAAAATGGCGAAAAAATACCATCCGGATAAATTGCAACATTTGGGAGAAGAGCACGTTAAAGGCGCAGAAGAAAAATTTCAACGTGTACAAAAAGCGTATGAAAAATTGCAAGAAGAACGCGGTTTTTAAATTCCTAAAATAAAATGTAAGTTTGATACAATAAACCCCAACCTAAAACCTATAATTTTATGCTTGATGAATTTTTATTATACTTCAAATTAGGACTCCATCACATTCTTAATATAGAAGGATTGGATCATATCCTTTTTTTAGTAATGTTAATAATTGCCTATACTTTTAAAGATTGGAAAAGAGTCTTGTGGCTCGTAACTGCTTTTACTGTTGGACATACCTTATCTTTAATTTTATCAATCTACGGAGCTGTAAAAGTCAATGGAGCTATTGTCGAATTTTTTGTGCTAATAACGATCTTTTTAATGGCGTTATATAACATATTCACTGCTGGAAAAAACAGCAACAAAACAAAATCGATTGTATTGGTTGTCTCAGCCTTATTTTTCGGAATTATTCACGGCTTGGCTTTCGCAAAAGATTTTAAATCAATGATTACTGCGGGTATAGAAGATAAATTTTTGCCTTTGGTAGAATTTACTTTAGGAATAGAAGTCGCTCAAATTATTGTTGTAGTATTTGTATTGATTATTTCTTTTTTGTTTCAAACCATATTCAGATTTTCAAAACGCGATTGGGTAATGGTCGTTTCTGCTATAGTAATAGGCGTGCTAATTCCAACACTCATCAAAGCAAGATTTTGGTAGTTCAATAGTATTTTAATAGCTTAGAGAGATTATTAACATTAAGACAAATCAAATATGAAAAAAAGAGATCTCTCTAAATTAAGTCTGAACAAAAAGCAAATTTCAACGCTGAATTTTCAAAATTTACGCGGTGGAAGGTTAGCTCATGCTGGATCAGATTGTGAAGGAACATGTACTTGTAACTGTACAGAAGTAAATACATGCGATTGCGATACGGAAGAATCAGATTGCCTTCCTTGCCATTCAGCACCATGAGAACTTAATTTTGGTAAAAAATTAACAACAAAGCTATTGTGATTCCATGATAAACCTAATATCTTCGTTACAGAAGGTAAGAAGCAACTTTTATAGTTGCTTTTTTTCGCTCTAAAAAGGTAAATTTGCAGATGCCAAAACAAAAACAAGCCAAATATGATCATGCCTATTTACGCATGGCAAAAGAATGGGGAAAACTCTCTTATTGTAAACGTAAACAAGTTGGCGCGATTATTGTCAAAGATAGAATGATTATTTCTGATGGTTACAACGGAACACCATCTGGATTCGAAAATTTTTGTGAAGATGAAGAAGGATATACCAAATGGTATGTGCTACATGCAGAAGCCAATGCTATCTTAAAAGTAGCAGCTTCTACGCAATCTTGTGTTGGAGCAACATTGTACATTACAATGTCGCCATGCAAAGAATGTAGCAAGCTTATTCATCAAGCAGGAATCAAAAGAGTTGTGTATGTAGATGCTTACAAAGATGACTCAGGAATACAATTTTTACAAAAAGCAGGCGTTGAAGTAGAACATATTCCAGTACTTCAAACCTCCTAAAACAAGCACAATTTGAATAAAAAAACACAATATTTACTTCCCGTGATCATTGCAGCTGCAGTTGCCGCAGGTGTATTTATTGGTGGAAAATTGAATTTTAGTGCTACACCAGAAACCTTATTCTCATCAAATACGAGCAAAGATAAACTCAATCGTTTAATCGATTATATTGATTACGAATATGTAGATGATGTCAATGTAGATAGTATTGTAGATGTAACGGTAAACAATATCTTAGAAAATCTAGATCCGCATTCGGTGTACATTTCTTCTGATGAAGAAAAACGAGTTGCCGAAAATATGCAAGGTGATTTTGTCGGTGTCGGAATTCGCTTTGATATGGTAAACGATACGTTGACAGTCATTCGAACGCTAGAAGGTGGGCCAAGTATTGCTGCCGGAATTAGAGCCGGCGACCGCATTTTAATGGCAGATAGAGATACGTTGTACGGTAAAAACATGCGTAATAATGAGATTGTTTCACGATTAAAAGGAACAGAAGCTACCTCTGTGAAACTGAAAATTTACCGCAAACAAACCGATGAAGAATTCTATATCAATCTCAAAAGAGCCAAAGTTCCTATTAAAAGTGTCGTAGCAAGTTATATGCTGACAGACGATTTAGGATATATAAAAATCAATCGTTTTGCAGAAACTACCTATGATGAATTTGAAGCTGCACTAAAAAGACTTCGACGACAAGGAGCCAAGCATCTAACATTAGATTTACGTAACAATCCAGGCGGAATTTTAGATGTTACACGCGAAATTGCAGATGAATTCTTAAAAGATGGAAAGTTGATTCTTTTTACAAAAAATAAAAAAGGAGAAATTGACAAATACTATGCAACCAATAAAGGTGATTTTGAAGACGGAGAAATATATGTATTGATCAATGAAAAATCAGCTTCTGCCAGTGAAATTGTTGCAGGTGCATTACAAGACAATGACAAAGGTGTTATTGTTGGACGAAGATCTTTTGGAAAAGGATTGGTGCAACGTCCAATGCCGTTAGGTGATGGTTCTGTAGTGCGTTTAACGATTTCACGTTACTATACACCAACAGGACGTTCTATACAACGTTCATACAAAAAAGGACATAGCGATTATTTTGACGAATATTACGAACGTTTCAAATCGGGAGAATTGAAGTCGATGGATAGCATCAAGGTAGCAGATTCGCTAAAGTTTGAAACACCAAAAGGCAAAATTGTATATGGCGGTGGCGGAATCATTCCAGATGTATTTGTACCACTTTCTAGCACGCCAGAAGTATTATCACTAGAACGTGGATTGCGTACAAAAATAATTGGATATATGGATGATTTTGTATTCAATGTACTAGAAGCTGACAGAGGAAAATACAACGACATTTCGTTTCAAGAATTTATACGCGACTTTACCATTTCGGACGAATTACTAAAAGAATACGCAAGCTTCTTAAGTGAAATGCGCGGACAACGTATTTATATTGAAAAATACGCTGATCAGATGAAAAGACATCTCAAAGCGATATTTATTGAACAATTATATGGTACAAATGGATATCAGCAACAACTCAATGTTGGTGACGAAATGATTGAAAAAGTAATGGAGTTACATCGTAATTAGTATTTTCAAACGTCACTTCGATTTCTATGACAAAATCAAACGATTTTGATAAAAATTTTGATTTTTAATTAGAGCAAAAACAAT
>NZ_CANLEA010000018.1 GCF_947489565.1 uncultured Kordia sp.
AAGCGATCAAAAAGCAAAGCGATCAAAAAGCAAAGCGATCAAAAAGCAAAGCGATCAAAAAGCAAAGCGATCAAAAAACGAAGCGATCAAAAAGCAAAGCGATCAAAAAGCAAAACAAAGAAAATACTATTATAAAAGAAACAGATTGCCACGTCGCTATGCTTCTCGCAATGACGTATCTAACATGTCTAAAATCTAGTAGCGAAGCGATCTAGTATCTAACAGCGAAAGCGGTCTAAAATTCTAAGAGCGAAGCAAGTCTAAAGGCAAAGCCGTTTCTAATAAGCGAAGCGATTCAATCTCAATACTAATTACCACTACCTTTCTCAATTCCAAAATCCGTCCACTTCTTATTCTCGTCTTTAGTAGTTTTACGAATGGCTAAGTTTTTATTGATAGAATCTTGATTTTTATACCCACGCGGATGATCTAAATGTACACAAACCGCACTGTAACGAATTTGTTTACTCTTTAATCCGTAGTTGAATAAACGTTCTCCCAACTCACGATCTTGTCCGCCATATTGCATGCGCTCATCAAAACCATTGATGGCTACAATATCTTTTTTCCAACCCGAAGCATTGTGTCCATTCCAGCTAGCATTTGTTGGCGTTACTGCATTCAAAAAGCGTGATTTTAATCCGGCAGAAGTCAGTTTATTGTTCTTAAACGAAGCTTTTAATCCGTGTTTCTTCAACCATGCAACATCAAAACAATTGCCCTCGTAAATATCTTCTTTGGTAATGAGTTCTGAAATATTCATTGGTAGCATAAAGTATCCTCCCGAAAGGAAAAAACCTTCTTCACGTTGCTTTACATGATGTTCTACAAAATCAGCGCGCGGAATACAATCACCATCAGACATAATGATATAAGGCGTACTACATTTTACAATGGCTTTGTTGAGAATTTGTGATTTCTGAAAACCATTGTCTTCATGCCATACATGTACAATTGGATAAAAGACTTCTTTGCGAATTTCTTCAATCAAATCGAGAGTTTCTTGCTTAGAACCATCGTCAGCAATTACAATTTCAAACAAGCGATAGGTTTGATTGTTATATCCGTGTAATACTTTTGCCAACCACTCAGGAGAGTTGTACGTACTTATAATTATGGAAGTGTCTATTGTTGTCATACAGACTCCAAAGATAAAGTTTTTAATGAAAAAATTATATGTACTTTTGTGCTTTAAATTTATCATGCCAACACTATCTGTCATTATTCCTACGTATAACGAAGCTTTGTATTTGAAAGATGCTTTGTATTCAGTGCAATTTGCCGATGAAATTATTGTGATAGATTCACTCAGCACAGACGAAACTGTTGCCATTGCCGAAGCGCATGGTTGCAAAGTGATTTCTAGAAAGTTTGATAATTTTTCCAACCAAAAAAATCATGCATTACAGTTTGCTACTTGCGATTGGGTATTGTTTTTAGATGGCGACGAACGCATTACGTATCAGCTTCAAAAAGAAATCATTGCAGCTATGAATGCGGGGAAACACACGGCGTATAAATTGAACTTTCCACATTTTTACATGAATCGTTTCTTGTATTTTCATAATAATGATGTCACGCGATTGGTAGAACGCGAAAAGTGTCATTTTGAAGGAAATGTACACGAAAAACTGATCGTCAACGGAACCGTTGGAAAGTTAAAAAATAAAGTATTGCATTATACGTACAAAGGTTTGATGCATTATATCAGTAAAAAAGACAGCTACGCATGGTTTCAAGCAGAACGAATGCTAGAAAAAGGCAAAAAAGCTACGTATTTTCACCTTGCATTTAAACCGATGTATCGCTTTTTTCATGAATATATTGTAAAACGCGGTTTTATGGATGGCGTTCCTGGTTTAGCCGTTGCAGGTATTAATGCATACGGTGTTTTTTCACGATATGTAAAATTGATGTTGCTTCAAAAAGGCATCCGATAATACGTCGTTAAACGAAGTTTTTTGCTGTTCATCTATAAAACTCCTTTCACTTATCTAAAAAAATAAAACGGATTAGCGATAAATCGTAATTTCGAGTAGTGTATTTTTATAGATACATCACCCCTTTTTATTACTACCAAAAGAGTTCTTCCCTAAGAACTCTTTTGCCTGTAAATACAATACCTGCAACTTATTTTATTTTGATTTCAGACTCAATATTTACCCACTTTATTTTCCAGTTTTCACCTTGATGATCACCTGTTGTGTAGAATAGATATTTACTATCTGATGTCACAAAAGGATTTCCTTGTCCCAATTGATTGATAACAGAATTCAATTTCCTCGTTTGCGTCCATTTTCCAGCTCCATTGTTGAAAGTAATCATAAGCTCAAGTGGATCATTTATGGCAGCAAAGATCATATATTCTTCATTGGGAGAAACATATGGCGTCGTTTTTTCAATGGTCGTTTTTGTAGAAATCAAGACTCTTTCCGCAGGACCATAAGTGCCACTATTGTTTCTTTTGGAATGATAAATGTCCATTTCACTATAATCTAAATTACTTGCATGGAAATATAAAGTTCCTGTGTTAGTTTGTATAGGATGTGAAACAACTTTGTCACGTAAGTTTGGAATATCAATATACGCCGGATTCTTCCATTCACCATTGATTTTTTCTGATTTCCAAAGATGCCATGTATCAGTAACATTTTCAATGTTTGTAGGTCTTGTAGAACTAAAGTAGATCGTATTTCCATCGGGAGAAAAACTCATTCCATGATCGTTGTAGTTACTATTGAAAAAAGCTTTTTGCGGCAAAGACCAACTTCCGTTTTCTTTTTTTATGTAGAAGATATCAAATTGTTTGAAGTCTTTGCTTGATATTGTGTAATAATAGTGTGTATAATCTGGACTAAATATTCCTTTGTGAATGAGCTTGTCTTTAGGTGTAAGATCTTCTTTGAATACAATGGGAGTTTCTGCAGGAATTTCTTCCACTAAAAATTTGGCCTTTTCATTTTTCATATCGTTTTTACAACTGAACATACAGATTACCAATAGCAGAAAATATACTTTCTTCATAAAGTTCAATTTAAAAGAAAAACGACTTTCCACGACATAATTTGGACGTAAATTTTCGTAGAGAATCTTCGCCTTTGATGTCCAAACGTTGTACTTCGTAATTGTTTTTGAAAGGATATTTGTTGACACGATTTCCGATACGCAATCCGAATGCGACTTTATTTTCGTGCAAGGCTTCAAAAAAGGTTTGTTGCTCTGGATTTTTCCGTGGAAACTTTCCGTACGGATACGCCAACACATTGCTTACATTCAATTGATTTTCAACAATAAATGCTTCACACTTTTTAAAGTCTTCATTGATTTCTTCTACCGAAAGTTCATCATACTTTTTGTGTTCATAGGAATGTAATCCTAATTCAATTGTTGCGTCATCCATGCTTTTGAGCTGTGCTACAGACATGATTTTTTCCGTTCCTGTGTTCCATGCATCAACACCATCCACATATTGAAAAGGAATGTAAAAACACGCTTTTAAACCATATTTTTGAAGTAACGGATATGCCAATTCTAGTTGATTGATATACACATCATCAAATGTGATAATGACTGCTTTTTTAGGAAAATCGGCAGGAGATTTTAATTGTTGCAAGTCGCCAAAATGTAAACTTGTATAACCGTTTTTTTGTAAGTATTGGAATTGTTTTTCTAAATTTTCAGTAGAAATCGTCAATCCTTTGCTTTGAGAAGCATCCGTAGTAACGGCATGATACATTAAAATGGGCAAGTTTGGCATCTATTTTTTTATTGAATTATTGAAACGTTCAATGATTAAAAATTAATTCGAAACAAAACTACTAAACTTATTCAACTTGCAACAACTAAAAATAGTGCAGTTTATGGTATTGGTAAAAATGTAAACATTTTCTCTGCTTTTAAATATTCATTCATTTTTCCACTCATATAGCGGTTATTACAATCTTGAAAGACACCGTTTTCATCTAACTGAAGTTTATACGCATAGCCATCTTCTAATTTATCAAAATTGATATCAGACAAATTAATCCAGATTAAAAACGGTCCATATGACGAACGGAAAAAGTATTGCAATGTTGACATATCGGCAAAAGAACTGTATTGTGTTTTACTCAGATCGGCAGTGTCTAAACCTTCTAATTTTGTCGCAGGTTGCGCGGTATTATTGATAACTCCAGACAATCTTGCCAATGCTAGCGTATTATCTACGTTGTTAGGTAATTGTCTTGCAAAGTAGGTTGCTCGAACAAATCTACTCAACGACCAATTGGATCCTGGTAATAAAGCTGGATTTCCACCTTTTTCATACTTTTTGTTGAGTTCATCCCAATATACAAGCGACGTTATTTGTGTATCAAAATTTGGATCGTTTGTCATCACTTGCATTTGATCTAAGTTGTAATGATCAATGCGATGCGGATAATCTTCAAATTTTTCTCCGCTCGTATCTACATTCGTAAACACATGCAAACTTCCATTTATATATTCGAAAACGGCTGAGTTTCCTTCTTTGTCTCCTACAGATAAATGACAGGTTGCCAACTTGTTGTCACTATCAGGAATCACAGTGGTTTGAATATAAATATCTTTCATGGCATACACCGCTTTTTCTACGCTTTCACATACATCTAAAATATACTGCGCCCAAATACTCATACTCAATGGATATGCGCCTTCTCGATGTGATTCTTCGGGATATACTGATGTAGAAAGCCATAATAAATTGACCGTAAGTCCTTCAGAGTTGAGTCCGTCTGAATTAGAAATATCAAAATTGGAGACAATCACACTACTATATTCTGAAGTCCATTTAAATTCTTGTCCTCTTGGCGTTTTTGCCATGGCTTTTCTTTCTACATTTGCAGGCATGGCCCAAAGTTGTGGTGTTGGGTTTTCTGCCCAATCCATGTTTCTACCTACATAACTTTGATTCTCTTTCGGGGTGTAAATTACTCGTGTACACATACTAATTTGGTTAAATTTGAGGTTAATATTCGCTTTTTCCTTATATGTTTATAGGAAATAGATTTCTTTCAAATTAATAAATTACAGGTCTACTTATATTTTTAATGTTCTGTTTTCCAATAAAAATGTTCTAAACATCACTTTAAAAGATATAAACAATATATACTCAAAACTCTGAAACCTTATATTCTTACTAAAATCATTACTTTTGTTGCGATTGTTCATCTTTAGATAATTTCTAATCTTAAAACAATAAGTTAAAAATGTTATTCTTTATATTCATAGTATTAGCAGTTTTTGTCTTTTATCCTAAAGGGAATTATAGAGAACGAGCAAATTCTAGCTATTACGTAAAGAAAAATCTACGTCATAAAGAAAAAGAAGCCAATGCAGAAGATTAGTGCTTTAGCCATTACTTACAACGAAGAAGATCATATTGAAACATATATTGAACAACTTTCCTTTGCTGACGAAATTATTATTGTGGATTCGTTTAGCACGGATAAGACTGTGGAACTTGCAAAAAAATACGATATCACTTTTCTGCAACGAAAGTTTGATGATTTTTCGTCACAGAAAAACTACGCTATTGATCAAGCCTCACATGATTGGATTGTATTTTTTGATTTGGATGAAGAAATTCCGAAAGTCCTAGCAGATGAGATTGTTGCGACGGTAAATTCAGAAAATCCGATGAAAGCTTATACTGTAAAGCGCGATTTTCATTTTATGGGAAAACGAATGAAATATAGTGGTTTCCAAACAGATATTTCGGTACGTTTATTCAATAAAAATTATTGTCGTTACAACGGAAAACCTGTCCACGAAACTATTGAAACTACCGAAAAGATTGGAAAACTCAAAAATGCGGTTGCACATCAAACCTATAAAAATTTTGATAATTACAATCAGAAGCTAAGTCATTACAGTCGTTTGCAAGCAGAAGCTTTGCACAAAAAAAATGTACGTCCCAATGCGTATCATTTCTTCTTTCGCCCGTTTTATCGTTTTATACATCAATACTTTTTGCGTTTGGGCATTTTAGACGGAAAAGAAGGTTTTATTTTGTGTTATGTGCATGCTTTTTCAGTATTTAAACGTTATTTGCAATTGTGGACGATGTACCGAAAAATAGACTAATTTGAACACATGAAGAACGTTTTTTTAGAATCACATAATATTAAGAACCTACATTTTGGCTTTGGGCAATTCAATTATCATTTGATCAAAGGACTGTATGAAGCAGAAATTACTGATTTTAAAATGACGCTTCACGCGAAAAACCTCAGCAAACTTACCAACGAGTTTGGAGATTATTTTGACTATAAAAAGTATCAATCTTTCCGCCGTTATCCTTTGATGCGTATTCGCAAAAAATATGACTTATGGCATTCGTTAAACCAAAACATTAAGATTGAACCGTATCACAATATTCCGTACTTATTAACGGTTCATGATGTAAACTTTATTGAAGAAGAATCGAGCGATATGAATCATGAACGCAATGTGCGTTTTCGTGAAAAATTAGAACGAAGTAGTGCTATTACCTACATTTCTAACTTTGCCAAAGCTTCTACGCACAAGCATTTTGACGTACCAAATGTTCCTGAGTATGTCATTTACAATGGAAACCCGATTCGTGAAGTCACACTTCCTGAAAATTATCAGCCAAAGATTGTTTCAAACAAACCGTATTTATTTAGTATTGGCGAATTTACGCCGCGAAAAAATTTTCACGCTTTAGTGGAAATGTTAGTATTGTTGCCTGATTTTAACTTAATCCTTTCGGGAAATAACAATACAGAATATGCTAGTGGAAAACTTGCAGAAACCATTCAAAAACACCAATTAGAAGATCGTGTTTTAATTACCGGAAAAATTGGCGATACCGACAAACAATACTACTTACAAAACTGTGCTGCTTTTGTATTTCCGTCGTTGCGTGAAGGATTTGGAATTCCTCCTATTGAAGCTATGCGTTTTGGAAAACCTGTATTCTTATCCAACAAAACTTCTTTACCCGAAATTGGTGGCGATCATGCATTTTTTTGGGATCATTACGATCCAGCATATATGGCGCAGGTTTTAGAAAAAGGAATGCACACGTTTGAAACCAACAAGGAAACTTATGAAAGTGCGTACATTCAACGTGCACAAAGCTTTGATTGGAATGCAACTGCCAAACAATACGAAGAAGTGTATCGTAGTTTGTTGTGAGTTGGGTCTTTGGTATTAGGTTTTGGGTTTTGGGTTTTGGGTTTTGGGTATTTAGCATTTAGCATTTGGCATTTAGCATTTAGCATTTAGCATTTAGCATTCAGTAAAAATAATTTAATAACATTCTGCGCAACCTTTTTCATAAGTGCACATCTATGAGATAAACATTAAAACCAATACCACTATGAAAAAGTTATTTATTACTACACTCCTATTAGGAATATGCGTTGCTTGTAATGTTGATGATGTAGATTCTGATTTAACACCTGTAGCAATTACTGAAAACAGTGCTGATTGTGTTGCTGATAATCCTCCATCTATTTTAGGAAGAACGTACTTAAGAAGCGGATTTGAAATTGATACTCCTGTCGATGCAAACGGAGATGGAATATATTCAACAGACTTAATGGAAGAACAATTGTGCTTTGATTTATCTTTAAGTTTCGGGACTGATCTAAGAGTGTCCAATCCAACTTTTGATGCTGTGTCTTTATATGTAGATAATGATGGAAACGGAAACTTATCACAACGAATGAACTGTTCACATGCAGATGGATTACCAAATAGGTATATGCAGATAGGTGATACTATTAAATTCTTTATCAGCACAAGTGAAGAACCACAATTTACAGGAACACTTTCTGCAGATGAAACAACCATTACATTTGAATTTACCAATGATCTCTTATTTGGATTCAACTTTTTAGCAGGAGGAAATGAAATATTACTTCAAGATGGAACTGTCTTAGAGTATGAAGGTGGCGCAACAGTAACATATACACTACAATAAAAAAACACTTTGTAGTATTTAATTTTTAATATTCTTTACTACTTAGGATGCATGTAAAATGTCTTATTTTTTTTAGTTTTTTAAAGGAAAAATACCATTGTTACTTATGTAATGATGGTATTTTAATTCATTTTCTATTCTACTTTTTATAGAAATCATTTTGCTCAATTCAACATATATTAAAATCATAAAATACATTTTGATTTATAGATAAATAACTAATAATCAATTATTTAAATCACATCTTCTTGTTTTCACGAATGTCCATCATTTACCATTGATTTTTTATAAAACATCAATAACAACAATTTATTTTTAGCAAATGAAGGAGTTTCTTTGCTTCAAACGAACTGTATTCTAAACATAAAATAACAATGGAAAACTTAATCGAAATTAAAAATGACTATACTTCTTTAGACAAACTACATGAGTTTTTAGCAAACACATCTAATCTTGAATGTTCTAAAGAATATGATATTTGGGAACATAGAACAGATGTCAATGGACAAATGGAGCAATGTATTGTTCTCAAAAAAAGTGGTATGCACGCTGTAAAAGCATTTTTCGTCAATAATAATACTGTAAAAATCAATCATATCATTCCCAATAAAGTCATGAATGCTTATTTTGGAAAAAGTGAAAAAGCTCGAAGAAATATTATCGAAATAATTACGGGTAAAATAAAGGAAGTTGTATTAAAAGGTTCCCAAGAAAAAGCATTTAAAGAATTAGAAAAGGAAATTTACAAAGCCGCTATTTAAATAAATCTCAAAAGTAAAAAACACCATAATTACTGATAGAATCATGGTGTTTTTTTATAATTCAAAAATAGGTTTTACCCAATTTTCTATTTTGTATTTGGAAAGAATGGTCTCTTCAATTTCTACATATGGAGACGTCACAAAATCTTCTGGAATCTCAATATTATTTTCATCAACAACTAAAATGTTTTGTGGATGATAAAAATCGTAGTTGACTATATCTTTATTTGTAGTAATCAACTTCTTATGATGTCCCAACGCTTCAAAGATTCGGAACGATAAACCTACTTGTTCGGTACGTTGAATTTCCACAATAATCTTGGCTTTCTGTATCAGTTGAGATACTTCTTGAATCGATTTTTGTTGCGTGATGATTTTCACATATTCCGCAGGCATGTCACTTCCATTATACACTTGAATATTGTATGTCCAATCTTTCTCTTTCAGGTATTTTGCTAAGTTTTCAATCAGCGGAAAACGATAATCGTTCGTAGAAATATTAAAAAACTGATAGTCAACTGCTGCGTGATTGCTTTCTTCAAAAATATAATTCGTCAAAAAATATAACTTGTATGTTGAGACATCCAAGCGATCGTAACTGTATACTTTATCAAACAAGGAAATGATGTCTACCTTTCTCGGAAAACGACGTGTACTGTCGTAATAATAAGCAATAAACTTTTTTGTAAAACCTTTGATATAGAGTAAAACCTCATCGTTCAACATGTCTGGACGAATGATAAAAATTTCATCTTGTTGTCCAAGTTCGCGCATGGAAGTTTTGATCCGATCTGTCACAAAAGTCTTTTTAAGATTCTTTCCAAAAATCAATTTCGAAAAGAAATTCTGTGCTTTGTGAAGCGTATTTTTATACTGAAACGCGGGTTGATCTAAATATAAAATCTCAGCAGCTACAGTTTCATATGACTGTAGTGCTTTTAAAATATGTGCTGTATACCCAAAGGCATAAGGCGCAATAATGAGTATTTTTTTAGGTGACTTCAAAAGAAATTATACAATAATTCCCAATCCGTTACAATGCGGATAATTATACACTTTTTTTCCTGCGGCTTTAGCAATATCAATTACTGCACGGCGTACTTCAGGGAAACTTTCTGTATCATGAAAAATAGTACATTCACTATGTTGCGCAGCCCACAATCCACATTCATAGGTTTCTTTGTAATTGTGCACAATATCTACATGCGAAAAATTGTATTGAGCATCGTCTTTTTTGATCCAATCGCGATAGTCAGATTTGATCAATTCAATATTTGTATACTCCGCCAAAGAAGCTTTTGTTTTCTCATAATGATCACCTTTATGATCGGTATGCTCATCTCCAATAAAAATATCAACTCCTTTAACTTCTTTAAAAAAGTTAGAAAACACAACCGAAGAATAGCCAAATTCAACACCAAACTCGATGCAAGAATCGCGACCAATATCGAAACGCTCTAAAATATCTTCAATAATCAATTCCAAACCTGCCCAAGCTGTCACCATTTCTTTAATTTTTTCTGGCTTTCTCTTTTTAATAGGTTCGTAGGTTTCTATCGGTAATCTTTTGTGTAAGCGATATTTTCTAAATTTTGAGCGAAGTCCCATAATTGTGATTTGTGTTTCCGCAAAAGTATAAAATTCAACCTAAAAATGTGTAGTTTTGCACAATTACTGTCCTTATGAAGAATATTTCCATAGTTATCATCAATTATAATACGGCTAAGTATACTTTAGATTGTATCGATTCGGTCGTTAAATTCACAGACAAATCCTTGTCGTACGAAATTGTAGTTGTTGATAATAATTCTACTCTAGATGACTTTTCACATTTACGCAACAACTTTCCTAAACACGATCATATTTCATTGCATAGAAGCGTGATTAATACTGGTTTTGGTGGCGGAAACATGTTTGGAGCACAATTTACCAACGGAAAATATATTCTATTCTTAAACAATGATGCGATGTTGCTAAATGATGGTTTGTCCATTTTATATTCGTATATGGAACAACATCCAGAAGTTGGCGTCACAACGGCACAAAATTATGACGAACACAACAAACATGTCATTTCATTTGATCATGACAAAGGCATTCGCAAGCTATTGTTAGGACGAAGCTTTTTAGAAAAAAATTGGGCAAAGCAATTTCCTAAATGCAAAAAGGAATATACCGAACCAGTTTCCGTAAACTTTGTCAATGGTGCGTTTATGTTTTTTAGACGTGAAGCTTTTGAAAAAGTAGGTGGATTTGACACGAATATTTTTCTCTACTTCGAAGAAATGGACATTTGTTTCCGCTTGCGAAACGCGGGTTATTCTAGTGTGTTAGTGCCGGAAGCAAAAATACTCCACTATCAAGGCGTGAGCACAGGCGTTTCCAAAGCCATTAGCAAAGAAGGCATGATTTCACATTTATACGTGATCAAAAAGAACTATTCCTATGCAAAATATCTATTCATCAGAAGTTATTTTTGTTTGAGTTTTCTCATCAAGCCAAAAAAATGGTTTATGCTTTCACTTGTGTGGAAAGGAGCGCACTTGTCTCAATCATTAAAACAGAAACAGGAAATTCGATTTGACTCATGACAGAAGAAATTCAAAAAACTTTTGATCAATTGCAATTAGGAAACACCATTTTGTATCCTACTGATACGGTTTGGGGATTGGGCTGCGATGCTACAAACCCAGAAGCTGTGGCAAAGATTTACGACTTAAAAAAACGCGAAGAAAGCAAAGCACTCATTTGTTTAGTGAGTGATATACGCATGTTAGAACGTTTTGTAGAAAACATTCCCGAAGTTGCTTACGATTTGATTGAAGCTGCTGACAGACCTACCACAATTATTTATGATCATCCTGTCGGAATTGCTAAAAATTTAGTTGCTGCAGATAATACTTTGGCCATTCGCATTCCTGATGATGAATTTTGCCAAAAGCTCATTCGTAAATTCAAACGTCCTATTGTCTCTACTTCTGCGAATATTAGCGGAGAACCTACACCTAAACATTTTGACGAAATTAGCGATGATATCAAAAACAATGTAGATTACATCGTGAACATAAAAGATACTAAAAAAACTGTAAAACCTTCTACTATTATTCAATTGCGATCTAACGGAGAAATTAAGATTATTAGGTCTTAGTTGTTTGTTGTTTGAAACTATATTTTACATTGGATCTTCATTATTCATCTATTCTCAGACCTAGATGTACGCTTATACAATTTTTCACTTGCTATCTAGAAAGTTGATTAATTTGTGGACTTATTATTTTAAGTTCATGTATTATGGCAAATATTATCTACAAAAAGGAAAGTTATACAATTATTGGTGCCTTATTTAGTGTTTATAATAATTTAGGAAGTGGCTTTTCAGAAATCGTTTACAAAGATGCTTTAGAACATGAGTTTAAACTTTTAGGAATTCCTTTTAAAAGAGAAAAACAATATGATGTTGTATATAAAGACACCATCTTAAAGCATAAGTTTTATGCAGATTTTGTAGTGTATGATAAAATCATATTAGAAGTAAAAGCTGCCACTAACATACATGACAAACATTTTGGACAGTGTTTGAATTATTTAAAAGTTTCAAAATGTAAGTTGGCTATTTTGGTGAATTTTCACGAAGAATTATTAGATCATCGAAGAATTGTTTTGTGAAATTTAAAAATGATTCAGTTATATAATTATTGAAATAATCTGAAAATAAATTCTTGCTATTTATTAGAAAAGTGAAACAAAGTTTTTACCACGAATTCACGAATGATTATTGATTCATCAAAAAATACTTAAGTAATGCTTTTAGACTATTACTAGAATCATCACAAGCAAACAGCAACACAAAAAATAAATTCGTGTATTCGTAAAAAATAAAACTTCTACCACGAATTCACGAATGTTTATTGGTTCATCAAAAAACACTTGGTGAAAACTCTGAGAAAATTTATGAAATCAAAATAAATTCGTGACAAAAGAAAAGAACATAAAACAATCTTCAATCCAAAGCCTGAACTCTCAAACATAAAACATCATTAGAAACAATTCGTGAAAATTCAAACACAAGAATAAACCAAAAAAACAATTTGTGAATTCGTGACAAAAGAAAAGAACATAAAACAATCTTCAATCCAAAATCTAAACCAGAGAACACAAAAAATATCATCAGAAACAATTCGTGAAAATTCAAACATAAGAGTAAACCCAAAAAAGCAATTTGTGAATTCGTGACAAAAAACACACTAAGAGCTTGGATTTTTACATTTCACAAGAATGACTAAAATAACAGTATTCATTACATAAAAAAATACCGAAAACATTCGTAAATTTGCATTCCAATTACAGTACCATAATGAATTACAAAGAAGCCTTACAACTCGATATATTTTCAACCATTTCGAAAGCAGCAACCGAATTACAACTAGAAACCTATGTAATTGGTGGTTTTGTGCGCGATTTTCTATTGAAACGTGGCGATGCAAAAGATATTGATGTTGTAGCCGTTGGAAGCGGAATTGAATTGGCTAAAAAAGTAGCTTCACTCCTACCAAACAAACCAAAAGTACAGGTGTTTAAAAATTATGGGACTGCCATGATTAAAACCAAAGAAATTGAAGTTGAATTTGTTGGTGCGCGTAAAGAAAGTTATGAACGTGGTAGTAGAAATCCGGCTGTGGAAAACGGAACGCTTCAAGATGATCAAGATCGTCGCGATTTTTCTATCAATGCGATGGCATTAAGCTTAAATAAAGATACTTTCGGAGATTTACTCGATCCATTTAATGGTTTACAAGATTTAGAAGACAAGCGAATTGTAACGCCGCTTGATCCAGATATTACCTATTCGGATGATCCATTGCGTATGATGCGTGCCATCCGATTTGCAACACAATTGGATTTCAATATTGATCCTGTTTCATTAGAAGCGATTACTCGAAATTGCGATCGCATCAAAATCATCTCAAAAGAACGCATTGTTGTAGAACTGAATAAAATTTTAATGAGTAAAAAACCTTCTATCGGTTTTATTCTATTAGAAAAAACACAGCTTTTACCATATATATTACCCGAATTAGTCGCGCTGAAAGGTATTGACGAAATTGAAGGGCAAAAGCATAAAGACAATTTTTATCACACATTAGAAGTCGTAGATAATATTTGTCACAATACAGATAATGTTTGGTTGCGTTGGGCAGCTTTGTTACACGATATTGGAAAAGCACCCACAAAACGTTTCAGTAAAAAAGTAGGTTGGACGTTTCACGGACACGAATTTGTTGGTGGAAAAATGGTTTTCAAACTCTTCAAGCGTTTGCGCATGCCATTGAATGAAAAAGTGAAATTTGTTCAAAAAATGGTAGTTATGAGTTCGCGACCAATTGTATTATCACAAGATGGCATCACAGATTCTGCGGTACGTCGTTTGGTATTTGATGCAGGCGAGCATGTAGACGATTTAATGACACTTTGTGAAGCAGACATCACCACAAAAAATCCATGGAAATTTGAACGTTACCATAACAATTTCAAAATTGTTCGTGAAAAAATTGTTGAAGTAGAAGAACGTGACCATGTGCGTAATTTTCAGCCGCCAGTTTCTGGTGAAGAAATCATGGAAACTTTCAATTTGAAACCTTCCCGAGAAATCGGAATCATAAAACACGCAATCAAAGAAGCCATTCTGGAAGGAGACATTCCTAACGAATACGAAGCGGCTCGCGCCTACATGCTTACCAAAGGAAAAGAATTAGGATTGGTAGAAAATATAGAGAAATAAATGAAGAAACATTTTCACACTATTGCAAAAGTTACGTTAGTTTTAGTTTATCTAGTTATCATTGCTGGTGCAGTAGTTCGTATGACAGGTAGCGGAATGGGTTGTCCAGATTGGCCTAAATGTTTTGGATACTTTATTCCGCCAACGGAAGAATCGCAATTGGAATGGAAAGCCAACCATTCATACGAAGATGGTATGGTTATTATTGTAGATGAAGCTTTACAAGTTGCCAAAGAAGATTTTACCACAACAACAAGTTTCAATAGCGAAAATTGGGAACCGTATACCGAACACGATTATGCAACCTTCAATGCATTTCATACGTGGGTAGAATATATCAATCGATTATTTGGTGCATTGGCTGGTTTAGCCACCTTGCTCCTATTTGTAGGTTCGTGTTGGTATTGGAAAAAACAAAAAATCATTACGCTTTTATCATTTTTCACAGTAGCAGGCATGGGATTTCAAGCCTGGCTTGGAAAAACCGTAGTTGATTCAAACTTAGCTCCATTCAAAATTACCATTCATATGGTGATGGCGTTAATCATTGTGGCAGTCTTATTATACATTGTACACAACACATCTAACAAAATAAAAGCGCATAAAAGTGATAATGTATTTACCAAACTATTATATGTTTCTATCATTTTAACAATTATTCAAACAATATTAGGAACACAAGTACGACAGTTTGTAGACGAACAAATCAAAACTATTGGCGAAACGAGTCAATCATTATGGTTGGCCAATCCTGAACTCGATTTTTACATTCACCGTACGTTTTCTATCGTTGTATTATTGGTCAATGTTTGGCTATTTTATCGTTTTAGAAAGCTACAATTAGGGTTTACAAAAGTATATTGGGTCATGGTTTTATTGGTATTAGAAATCCTTTCGGGAATTGCCATGTATTACTTTGATTTTCCGTTTGGAACACAAACCATACACATTGTATTGGCTACGATATTATTCGGAATTCAATTTTATTTAATCTTAGAAGCAAATAAAACGCAAAACAATATGAAAAGTTTGTAAATTTGCAATCCAATTTTTTTATCGAGCATGATTTATAGATTTAGAATAATATTAGACGCGACTGAAGATATCTTTAGAGATATTGAAATTCAGGAAGATGCAACGTTTGAAGACTTCAGTAATGCTATTACACAGGCATTTGGTTTTGATGGAATGGAAATGGCGTCTTTTTATGTGAGTGATGACGAATGGAATCAAGGTGAAGAAATTTCACAATTTGATATGGGCGATGGTCAAACATCTATTCGATTGATGAATGAAACAAGTCTAGATGGCGTATTTTCAGAAGATCAAACCCGTATGATTTATGTGTATGATTTCTTGAATATGTGGACGTTTTTGGTAGAATTGGCTGAAATTGCAGAACCTATTCAAGGAATATTATATCCGAATTTATTATTTTCTCATGGAATTTTGCCAGATAGTGCGCCAGACAAACAGTTTGAAGCAGAACAAGATCCGTACGGATTGGAAGGTGATGATGACGATTTAGACATCAACGATTACGACAGTCTGAACTTTGATGAAAACTGGAACTAGCTTCGACAGGCTCAGCTACATAAATTCGGCAAGCTTAGCTACATAAAACTCGGCAAGTTACTAAACATCTATTATTTATAATTTGTCATTGCTTGGGCAACAAAAGAGTATAATGGATTGTAATGCTTTTGAATGAACAATTGATTTTTCTCTCTCCAGAGTTTCGCACTCATTTTATCGACAATAGGAATCAGCATTTTTTCATGATGACATGCAACCGGACTTGCTTTTGAGACACTTTTCGTGGAAGAATAGTTAATGCAAGAACACCACGTAGAGCAACGCTCTTTTAGCTTGCATCCTGAACATTCAGGTTTGTCTTTGATAACATCTGCTCTAAATTGATTTAGTTTAGCACTTACAAATCCTTCTTTCACAGTTCCTAGTTGCATACGCTCATCTGCTTCATGCGCAGGTTTTACAAATTGCATGCAAGGATAAATATCTCCATTGGGCGCAATGGAAATTTGATTGTTTCCAATACTACATTTATTCGCACATGCGGCTGGTTTTTTGGTGTGTGTTTGAATTCTTTCATCAAAACAACTTAAATAAAAATGCTCAACATTGTTGCATTTTTCTTCATACCATTTCGTTAGTTTCTCGTATTCGGTAGCCAAGATTTCAAAATCTTGATACGTCCATTCAGCAGAATAATCTAAGGTACAATTGATAAAACGCAATCCTTGGTCATAAATCCAAGTGATATTTTCATATAAATTTTTTGAAGATGCTGGTGTCACCACACAAAAAGCATTTGTAAAAGGATTGTGCTTTAAAACATTTTTTATAGTACGATCCATGATTTTGGAGTAATCAGAATTTCCAATCGTAGGACGTTGTTTTTGCATAGTTTCTGGAGTTCCGTCAAGACTCAAAGACACCATAATGTTTCTATCTGTTAAATCTTTCATCAAACTTTCGGTAAGCAATAATCCATTGGTTGATAACTGCCCAACTACGTTCACTTCTTCTCCTAACCTTCTTTTACATTCATCATGCACATAAAAAAGTTTTTGTTTTTCCATTAAAGGTTCGCCTCCTAAAAAAGCAATTACCAGTTTGGTTGCCTTTTTTCTTTGCACTTCTTCTACAACAAAATTGATAGATTGTTTCAATGTTGCCTGCGTCATTGAAGTTTTCGTTTTTTCTCCTGCATAACAATAACCACAACGCATGTTGCAATCGTGTGTTATATGAAAATTTGCGGTGTATTTTATGGACGTACTCATTAATATCTCCCTTCTGATTTTGCCCAGTCTATATAATCTTGCACTAGATTTTCTAAATTTTCGATGGCTTTTTGTCGAGCTTCTCCTTCCTTTTCAACTAAATTTCCGTTTTTATCTTCTACATATTCACGATAAGGATAGTATTCGAATTTGTGATCATATTGAGAAAGTGCTGCAATACTCACTCCTTCTTCATTCGGAATCTGCTCCATTTCTTTCAAATCAACTTTTTCATTTTCGTATGCATCCAGAATCTCTTTACCATAATTTTCATCAGTGTAATTCGTATTTTCTTTGATGTACCTATTGATTTTATCTTTGAGTATTTTATCGCGCCACAGATGCCTTTCCAATTCTAATAATTTATAATATCCTTTTTGTTTGGTTAATTTTCTTAAAAAGTCATCTATAATTTTATATCCATCGGGTTTATTTTCGACTTCTTTTGTCAACTTTTTATATGCTACTAAATCTTCTGGCAATAATGAAGCATTGTTATATCTATTATTTCTCCATGAATTATAACAATCGGGACCTGTGCTCTCATAATCGAGCCATACGTATCCTATGTTGTGTTTTTTATTGTATCCTGTTGCTTTAAAATTTAGTCCATCTTTAGAAATTGGATATCCTTCTGTAAGTTCTATTTTGTTGGCTAAAAATATAGAATCTATAATTTCAACAGCCGTTTCTCTATCCAATCTGTCTGGCAATCCTGTTCCAAAAGAAGCATAGGTATGCGGGAAACCAAGTTCTTTAAACTTTATTGGATTTTCCTTTACTTCTCCTGTACTTGTATCATTAGAACTTGCTGAAAATGCAAAAAGTCCAAAAACTCCTAAAAACGCAGTTGCATAATAACCTGTTTTAGAAACGTTTCGAGACATTAACAATGGACTTTCATCAAGATAGGAAGGATATCGAGGTGTTCTATACCTTCTGGCTGGAGTTACTTTTAACTTTTTTCTCATGATAAGGAGTTTTGTTTTTTTTGCATCAATAAAGATACCAAAAGAGATATTATAACGTAAAGTCGTCATTTTTATTAAAAGTTAAGTCGTGAATTTGAGCATTCATCTTTGTTTTTTTATTATTTTTGCCGAACCGAATAAAAGCTCTTTTTGATTCAAAAATTGAGTTTCAATAGCATCGCAATCGGAACGTTTATATTCTTAGGAAAACCGGAAACGTACAAGGAAAAAATCTCACGAAAGTGGCGATATAACAATCATATAGAAAAAATTACACCCTAATAATGATCAATTTATACAGTGCACAAGTAAACACCATTTCTATTCACAAAGTAGGAAACAAAAGTAGAAACGAAAATGTATTTCTTTCTTCAGAGCCGTATCAATTAACAGATGAGATTACACCATTATTGAAAGAGTATTTCTTTAAACCTTTTAGAGAGAAAGAAGAAAACTATTTTCAGTTTACCAATGAAGTGGATTTAGAGTTCAATCAATTATATACGATTGCATCAGATATTTTTAACGATCCGTCAACGGTTCATGAGAATTCAAAAAAGATTACGTCTTTACTTTTCGAACAATCACAGCATCCACATATTAAAAGTGGTGAAGTATATGTAGGACATTTTGAAAATGTAGTCATCGATAATGAAAAAGTAGATGCGATTGGTATTTTCAAATCAGAGATTAAACACGATTTTTTACAGTTTGAAGAAAACGGAAGTAATATTGAAGTCTTATTACAACAAGGAATTTCATTAAATAAATTAGACAAAGGTTGCATCATTTTCAATATAAAAAAGGAAGAAGGTTACAAAATTCTTTCTGTTGACAGCAATAAATACGATACCAAGTATTGGCTAGATCATTTCTTGGGCGTAGATGTGTTTGAAGATGAAAATTTTTACACGAAAAAATACCTAAAGTTCTGTCAAAACTTCGCTAAGGATGTTGTTTTCCCTGCGGAAGATAAAAAAGAAGAAGTGATGTTTATGAACCGTGCGGTAAATCACTTTGCCAAAAATGACACGTTTGAAGAGTCTGAGTTTTTAAATGATGTGATTGAAAACCCAGATTTAATTCCTGAGTTTAAGCATTACAAAGTTGAAAAAGGACCTAAATATAGTATTGAAGATATTTCTGAGTTTCCAATTGCCAACAAAGCGGTTTCTTCTGCGCGTAAAAGCATCAAAAACACGATTAGTTTAGATACTAATATTCAAATTAAAATGGACTTTATCAATCCGGAATCTGCCGAGAAATTTGTAGAAAAAGGTTGGGATGAAGAAAAGCAAATGTATTATTACTTAGTATATTTTAACAAAGAACAAAAAGCATAATTTAAAAGAGGCTGTCTAAAAAGCTTTAAAAACCGTCACTCTAGACTTGATCCAGAATCTCATTAAGCTGATTTTTAACTGTTGTGAGAAACCGAGTCAAGCTCGGTTTGACAATATCTGTACTTTTAAGACAACCTCTTTTTTATATAGAATCATAGATAATTAATCCATTTCATCCTCTACACCGTAAATAAAAACATGACCGAGTCCAGGTGTAAATATAGGATTTGGATTGCATCCTGTTGTAGCATAATTTCCTCCACAGGGAGAATAACAGGAATGATCAGCACTTACACCCCATGCACAATAATAAACTGTATTCCCTCCTTTTACAGCATTAATCTCTCTAATCGATGCAATAGCTCTTTTGTTCAAATTCAAATTTTTAATACTTCGTTTCTTCATAATTTAAAATTTTAAATGTTAATGTATCCTTTTGGTATTTACCATTTTCAGATACTAAATTATAGAAGAAGTGTACTTTTTTATGAAGAATATTTGGTTAGATTTGTACATCTGTACCCAAAGAAACTTAGTTTTACAACCTATTCAAATAATAACTAATGAATAAGCCTTTTAACGCTTTACATTTTCATAGTTTCTACGGACAAATTGCAATGCTTGATTCAATACATCGCCCATAGTTTTTAGATTTTTAAAGTTCAAATCTTTTGTAAAACCAAAGACTTCTTGTGTCAATAATGCTACATTTTCTTTGGTAGACAAGGTATCTTCCTGCATACATTCCAATAATTCTTGCATGCGATTTTCTGAACTCAACATGCGTTTTGCTATGATAGAACGTTCTTCTGCTTTGTATTGTTCTATGGAATCTGCTTGCAGTTTTTCGCCGACCAATTGTACCATTTTAAGGTTTTCTTTAAAAAATTGCGGTAAGTATACTTTGAACTTTCCTTCATAACATTGCTGATCAAAATCAATGGCTCTAATTTTAAAAATAACATTGTCAAAATCATGCGTAGGCACAATGACATAATTGTACGAACGCATATCACCAAGCAAGCGAATCATACATCGTTCATTGAACTTGACAAACTCTTTAGCTATTTGCGCTTTTTCAGAAGTTGTACAATCATTGAGCATTTTTTCAATAAAAACATCGCCTGGAATTCCTGCAATATGTTCTTCGATCAGCGTGTTTTTATACACTAAAAAATTTAGATTGTTGGGAGATAAAATATGTTCCAATTCCAAACCATAAATTCGAGAAGCATCTGCAGTTTTTACATAAAAGTAGGTGTAATTGTCGTTTAATATGTTTCGAATTTTGACGCGAAAAGGTTTCGAATTTCCAAACGTACAATAGTCAATAGCATCCACATTTAAGTATTGAATGATGTCTTCGTTTCCATCAGAATGTAAAATTGAGTAGACTTTTTTTAGGCTTAAATCAATTTCCTCACGTTCAAACTCATTGTAATATGTGCGTACCCAAAGTGTATCATTTTCGTCTGCATCATACACAGTAACAGAACCTTGAAACCGTAATAAATCGTCGTAAAATATGGGAATTTTGATGGTTCTACCATGTTCAGAAAGGTAATCGTTTAGCAATGTATTGACTGGAAATGCGGGTTTCTTCTTAGATATGATTGGTTCTTCCATTAGATGGATTGTATTTTGATTCTGAATTCAGATTTAAAAATACATCATCTAGTTTTAAAACCTTCTATCATCTGTAAACTATCTATCATAAAATTATCATGCGCTATTGACAAGGACGTTTTTGCTTATTTTCATAGAAAATCAGATATTCACTACTTTTTAAAAAAGCTTTCCTTATATTTTGTAACAATTTTTAAAATCAGTCGTCAAGTATATATCAATCAAAAAAACTATATCACTTTGAAAAATTCGAATACCATCCTCACACTACAGAATCTGAGTAAGAATTACAAGAACGTCAAAGCGGTACAAAACTTATCATTTACCATTGAAAAGGGAAATGTTTACGGTATTTTAGGACCTAATGGAAGTGGAAAATCTACTACTTTAGGAATGGTCTTAAATGTGGTAAATAGAACTTCTGGAGATTTTCATTGGTTTGATGGCAATGTTGCTGTACACGATGCTTTGAAACGTGTTGGTGCGATTATTGAGCGCCCAAATTTTTACCCATATATGACGGCTTATGACAACTTGAAGCTGGTTTGTAAAATTAAAAATGTATCTAAAGATAAAATTGACGAAAAGTTAAAAACGGTAGGACTTATAGATCGAAAAGACAGTAAGTTTAAAACGTTTTCTTTAGGGATGAAACAACGTTTAGCGATTGCTTCTGCCCTATTGAACGATCCTGAAATTTTAATTTTGGATGAACCTACTAACGGATTAGATCCGCAAGGAATACATCAAATTAGAGAGATTATTAAAGACATTGCAACGCAAGGAACTACGATTTTATTAGCTTCTCACTTATTAGACGAAGTTGAAAAAGTATGTTCGCATGTCGTTATTTTACGAAAAGGAGTAAAAATCTATTCGGGTCGCGTGGACGAAATGGTGGCAAGTCAAGGATTCTTTGAGTTAAAAACAGACAAAGAAGCAGAACTCATTGCCTATTTAGAAAAGCACGATGCTTTTGGTTCGGTAACCAGAGAAGGAGAACTCATCAAAGCTTTCCTTAAAGAACCACTCAATGCAGGCGATTTCAACAAAGCCATGTTTGATCAAGGCATAGTGTTATCGCACTTAGTAAATCGTAAAGAAAGCTTAGAAGAGCAATTCTTGATGCTTACTGAAAACCAATCTAACTAATTTTATCCAGCTACGACTATGTTACGTTTATTACAAATAGAATTCCAAAAACTATGGTTAAACAGAACCAGTAGAATATTAATTTATATCTCTTTTGTTTTTCCACTATCTATATTAATCCTTTCATCCATAAAAATTAACTTTTTCGGATTATTCACTATTGATTTATCTGAAACACAAATATTTGAATTCCCATACATTTGGCATATTACCACATTCTTTATTGCCTTTTTCAAGTTTTTCTTTGCCATTGTCGTCGTCTCCATGATTGGAAACGAATACAGCAATCGGACACTAAAACAAAACCTCATTGATGGTTTAAGCAAAAAAGAAGTCATTCTATCTAAATTTTATTTCATTCTTGCGTATACTGCTGTAGTAACGGCACTTGTATTCGTCATTACCTTATCGCTAGGAATTGCACATGCGCCATCATCTGATTTATATTTAGATACCATTTTTAACGGTTCTGAGTTCATTTTAGGATACTTTATGAAGCTCATGACGTTCTTTAGTTTGTGTTTATTAGTAGGTGTATTAATTAAACGTTCTGCATTTGCATTAGGTTTTCTATTCATCCTCTACATTACAGAAATGATTTTCTATGCATTAACAAAATTTGAATGGGCAAATGAAGAAACAGCCAATGCTATTTTTCAATTCTTACCATTTACAGCAATGTGGAATTTAATAGATCAGCCAGTTATACGTATGGCGAATGTAAACAATCCTACAGAAATCATGGCGACAGATTATGCCGTACATTGGTATGAAATTGCAATTGCAGCGGCATGGGTTGGTCTTTCAATATTTTTATCATACAGACTCTTAAAACGAAGAGATTTATAACAAAATAGTATACAAATCCAATAGATTTTACAGAAAGAGCGAAGCAATTCGCTCTTTTTTTGGTTCGTAATTAGTATATTTGACGGCTATTGAGTATGGAAAATTGCTATGAAATATCTCACTATAAAGAAAGACCATCTTATTCCCCAATAATCGGTAAACTTGGTAACTTTTATAATATTGTTATTTCAATCATACTCTTTTTTAAAAAGAACAATTCTCAAAAATTTAAAATAATAACTACAGAAAAGAGTTATTAACTTGGATTATTGAGCATTTTTATGTCTTAGATAAATATCAATTACAGATGAAAAAAATTTTACTATTCATTCTTATTACCCTTCCTACTTTTTTACTTGCACAAGGTGAAGCTGCAAACTGGTACTTTGGTCAAAATGCAGGATTACAATTTGATCCTGACACTGGAGCTGTAGCAGCTGTTACAGATGGAAGTTTAAATACATTAGAAGGCTGTGCTTCAATTTCTGACACAGATGGGAATTTATTATTTTATTCAGATGGAATTACTGTTTGGAACAGAAACCATTTGATAATGACGAATGGTACTGGTTTAAATGGAGATAGTTCAAGTACATCTTCAGCGATCATTGTTCCAAAACCGCAAGACCCAAACATTTATTACATTTTTACGGTTGATGAACCACATCATGATGAAACTGAAGCCACAAATCATGGTTTAAACTATACAGTTGTTGATATGACCGATGGAATTGGTTTTGTTGATAATGCACAAAAAAACATTCCTCTAGTTACGTATGATGTTAATGACGCACAAGAAAGAAAATACAAATGTTCTGAAAAAATATCGGCTGTTAAAAGCTCTGATTGTGAATCATTTTGGGTTCTTACGCACTTTATTGATGACTTTTATGCTTTTAAAGTTGATAACAGTGGTGTAGACACTACGCCAGTTATTAGTAGCACTCCGACAGAAATTCCGGTTTCAGGGTATCGAAGAAATGCACTTGGTTATTTAAAAGCTTCTCCACAAGGAGATAAACTAGCGGCATCACATTTAGGATTGACAAATGTGGAAGGTGGAAATGGTCCTGGAAAAGTGATGCTATACGATTTCAACAATACTACAGGAATTGTGAGCAATGAGCTTGAATTATATGACGGAGATTCTCCTTATGGAGTAGAATTTTCGCCAGAAGGAACAAAATTATATGCCACGGTTGGACTTGGAAATAGTGGAACTGGAAATAGTTTATTATTACAGTATGATTTATTGGCAGCAGACATTCCAGGTTCTCAATTTACCATAAACAATTCATCTACATTTTCTGCTGGAGCAATTCAAGTCGGAATCGATGGAAGAATATATAGAGCGTTGCTAGATTTTAGTAATGCAGCCAATACAGGACGTTTTTTAGCAGTCATTGAAAATCCAGAAGCTAATGGTGCTGCTGTTGTCTACAATGAAAATGGTGTATTACTAGACATCACAAATACAAATACAAACCTTTCCAGAATTGGATTACCTCCATTTATTCAGTCACTATTTGCGACACCTGTAGATATCATTCGTAATGGAGTTTCTATGACAGAGCTATCATTATGTACGACTCAAAGCTACACACTGATGGCAGATGATATTGCTGGAGCTACCTATACTTGGACACTTAATGGAAATCCTTTAGCAGAAACTACTTTTCAACTAGATTTAACAAACGTAACACTCGCAGATGCTGGATTGTATGAAGTACAAATTGAGCAAAATAATGGCGAATGTCCTTTGATGGGAGAAGCAAATGTTGCAATATTTACATTACCAACAGCAAATCCAATTGAAGACCAATTCATCTGTGATGATAACAATGATGGTTTATCGACATTAGATTTAGATTCGTTTACTGCTACGGTTTTAAATGGACAAGATACGATGTTATTTACGGTAACATATCACGCGAGTCAAGATGATGCTGATATGAATATGAATCCGTTAGCTAGTTCTTACACAAATGCAACTGCATATGGACTGGATACGATTTTTGTTCGTATAGAAAACAATGACAATACTACTTGTTTTGATACCACTTCTTTCGATTTTGATGTCTTTGACCAACCAACAGCAAATGCTGTGATGAATTACGAATTATGTGATGATACTGCAGATGGAGATGATACAAATGGACTTGCCACTTTTGATCTTTCTACGCTAGACACGGAAGTGTTGGCTGGACAAGATAATATGCAGTTCAACATCAGCTATTATGCGAATCAAACAGATGCAAACGATGCTATGAATGTGTTATCAACTACATACATAAACACAACCGCTGGCGGAAACGCAATAGTTGCACGTATCGAAAATGTTGATAATCCAAATTGTTTTGATACAGTAACATTCAATGTTGTAGTACATCCGCTTCCAGTAATCATGCAACCAGTAGCACTATTACAATGTGATGACGATACAGATGGTTTATCCGATTTCAATCTTACAGAAGCAAATACCTTACTATCTGCAGACGCCGCAAATGAAACGTTTACGTACTACACAAGCTTAACAAATGCACAAAACGCGACGAGTCCAATTATAAATGATACAGCATATAACAGTAGTAATGGTGGGCAAGTATTTGTAAGAATTGAAACCGTAAATGGTTGTTTCCGAACAGGAGAAGTAAACCTAATTGTAGGTACAACACAAATCCCAGACACATTCCAACTAACGTATGAAGTATGTGATGATGATACTGTAGATGGAGATAACACAAATGGAGTTGCTACATTTGACTTTAGTGATGCTGATGCTCAAATTAATGCACTATTTACAGCTACAGGACAAACACTGACCATTACGTACTATGAAAACTTTGCAGATGCTTTGGCAGAACAAAATGCAATTGCAGATATCAGCAACCATCGAAATGATGCTTCTCCAAATGTTCAAAATATAGTTGTACGTGTAGACAGTGATGCAAATAATGCTTGTTTAGGTTTAGGTGAGCACATCACGTTAACAGTAAATCCATTACCAGACTTAAATCCTGTAACGGACTATGTTGTTTGTAGTGATATTGCGAACCAGTTTACTTTTGATTTAACAATAAAAGATCCGGAAGTCATTAATGGACAAACCAATATTGATGTTACCTATCATGAATCACAAGCTGATGCCGACACAAATACAGGTGCTATTGTGAGTCCATTCACAACATTTCCTAGAACAATATATGTTCGTTCGACGAATACGATTACTGGTTGTGTAAATACGGCAATGAACTTTGATTTAATTATCAATGAAAATCCTATAGCCAATATGCCAGCAACCTTAAATGTTTGTGATGAAACGCCTTTTGATGGATTCACTGCTGTAGATTTAAACGCTCAGTCTGCTGCTATCTCAGGAACTCAAACTGACATATCTGTTCAATACTATATCAGTCAAACTGATGCAGATACCAATACAAATCCGCTTGCTGTTCCATTTACAAATACTAGCAATCCGCAAACCATATATGTTCGTGTTGAACACGGAATTACAGGTTGTTTTAGTACTACAAGCTTTGATATAATTGTGAGTGAAGCACCAGTTGCCAATGCTCCTACACCATTAGAATACTGTGATACAGACAATGATGGCATCGGAATCTTTGATTTGACCAATGCTGAGAGTGAAATCACGGGAGGTGTATTGCCAGGTCAGGTAACAGTAACCTATCACGAAACACCAGAAGATGCAGATAATGATGTGAATGAAATCCCGAATGAAACGGCTTACGGAAACATCAATCCATACAATCAAACCATTTATGTACGTGTTGAAAATGTCTTAACAGGCTGTTTTAATGTAGTTTCTTTAGATTTAATCGTTCATGATTCACCAGAGATTGCTGCTTTAGATGCGACAAGTTTAGCAGAATGTGATGATGTAACTGCTGATCAGATTGCACAATTTGATTTAACAGAAGCAGAGATGGATATTCTAAACGGAGAAGATCCAACCACACATACGGTTCGTTACTATAATACACAAGCAAACGCTGTGGTAGGAACGACGGTTGGAGAAATCAACAATCCAAATGCTTATAGCAACATTCCACCAAGTCCACAAGTGATTTGGGTGAGAGTAGAAGATCAAGTAACAGGATGTTTTAGTATTACCAACTTAACACTGATTGTGAATGAACTTCCAGTGCTAATACAATTACCAGGCTTAGAACTGTGTGATGCGATTACTTTAGATGATCAAATCGAAGTATTTGATTTAACATCATTAGCAGAAGACTTGGTCAACAATGTACCAGGCATTAGCTTGTTATATTATGCAAATGCTACAGATTTAGCCAATGGAAATGAAATAACAAACCCATCAATGTATCCAAATGCGGTTGTGGCAGTACAAACGATTTTTGTATTGGCTACTAATGATACTACAGGTTGTCAAAACACTATCACTTTTGACATTCGTGTAAATCCACTACCGAGTCCAACCTTAGATCCAAATGGACTGCTTTTAGCAGATACCTGTGATGATGACAATGATGGTTTTGTGGCTACAGACTTAGATGCACTAGTCACAGCTATTGTAAATATGGAACCAGATGTAGTCTATAGTTTCCATGAGACAGAAGCAGAAGCGATTGCTAACTTAAATGCACTTGCTAGTCCATATACAAACATTGTGATGGATAGTCAGACATTATATGTGTTAGCAACCAATACGGTTACAGGCTGTTTTACAGTGACGCCATTACAGATCAATGTGATTGCAATTCCAGAAGTTCCAATCAACATCACTGATTTAGAAGTATGTGATGAAGATCCATCCGATGGTTTTGCGATGTTTGATTTAACGCAGACTCAAATGGAGATCTATGGCACACAAACACCAGGAAACTTAACACTAACCTATCATGAGAGTGAACAAGATGCAATCGATGATGTATCTCCAATAGTAAATCTAACGGATTACATCAACATTATAATAAACCAACAAACAATCTGGGTACGTTTAGAAGACAATGCTACAGAATGTTATGCCATTGGAAGCTTTGATATCATAGTTGTTGATGCCCCAAAACTAGTGCAGCCAACGCCATTTTCTTTATGTGATGATTTAGAGAGCGGAAGTGAAAGTGATGAAATTAGCAGCTTCGATCTTACAGACAGATATTTGGAAATAGTTGATGGAGATAATGGACTTACTTTAACGTATTACGCATCTGAGGCAGACTTAAACGCAGATACTCCAATAGCTGATCCAACAGCCTATCAAAACATTAGCAATCCACAGGTGTTATACATCAGAGCAGCCAATGCCGCAGGATGTACTACCGATATTACCATGACATTGAGAGTACTTCCAATTCCAACACCAAACACAATGCCTACAATCTTAGAGGCTTGTGATGATGATACGGACGGAGATGCAACCAATGGAATCTTAATCTTTGATCTGACACAATCAGAAGCAGAGATTGTAAATAATGAGAGTAATGTAACGGTAAGTTACCATACAACACAAGAAGATGCAGACGCAGATACCAATCCAATTGCAGATCCAACGATGCATGCCGTAGATATGGCAACAGCAGATGTGAACGGACAGGTGATTATCTATGTACGAGTAGAGAGTGATATTCAGATTGATAGCAATATGTTACCATGTTACAAGGTAGTAGAATTACCAGTAATTGTACATCCATTGCCAGAACTTACAGCAACGGCATTTACTTATGTATTCTGTGAGTATGACAATGACAATGTAGGACAATTTGAATGGGATGTAGTGACAGCTTCATTAGACTTACTAACTGCTCCACAGATGGTGGCTGACTTTACAGTGACCTATCACTTAACAGTGGCAGAGGCATTAGCAGGAACAGGAGCCTTAGTAAACGGCTTTGAGAATATGAGTGATCCACAGACAATTTTTATCAGAGTGGAGAACACTGCAACAGGATGTGTAAACACCAATAACATTGCTAGTTTAGAACTCAGTGTAGAACCAATCCCAACGGCAACAGCACCAGACACGTATCAACTATGTGCGGTAGATGAGGCAGATCAAGATACCGCAGTGTTTGATCTAACGACGTTAGATGCAGATATCATTAATGGACAATTGAACATGGCGGTTTCTTACTATGAAACAGCTACAGATGCAGATGCTGATATCAATGCGATTGCTAATGCAACGAGTTATACCAACACATCGAATCCACAGACCTTGTATGCAAGGGTAAGACAAACCATTACAGGCTGTCTATCTGATCCAGTACTAGTGAACTTACAGGTGAATCCATTACCAGTCTTCACATTACCAGCAGATGATATCTTATGTGTGGATGCAGCTACTGGAACCACCCAAGATGGACCATTCATCGGAGAAGACCAAGGAGCAGGCTTTACTTATCTATGGAATACTCCAAATGGAATCTTTAACACCGCTACAGTACAAGTAACTACGGCAGGAACCTATAGTTTAGTGATTACTGATGGAAACTTCCCAACGAACTGTAGTTACAGTGATAGTGTGACGTATGAAGCATCCTCAGCACCAGCTAGCTTAGATGTACAGATTACCACACCAGCCTTTGCAGATACACACAATGTAATAGCAACAGCAACAGGAGGATCAGGCGTGTATGAATACCAATTAGATGATGGAGAATGGCAAGATACAGGAGAGTTCTTAGACTTACAACCAGGAGAACACACCGTAACAGTTAGAGACACCAATGGCTGTGGAGAACTGGTAAGAACCTTTGAACTGATTGATTATATGAAATTCTTCACTCCAAATGGAGATGAGTACCATCCAACATGGAATATCATAGGACTTAGAAATCAACCTAGTGCGAAGATTTACATCTTTGACAGATATGGAAAACTATTAAAACAGATCAGTCCAGCAGGAATCGGTTGGGATGGAACCTTCAATGGTTCACCAATGCCATCACAGGATTACTGGTTTAGAGTGGAATATGTAGATCCTTTTGATGGTTCGCCAAAAGAATTTATCAATCACTTTACTTTAAAGAGATAATTCACATCAAACAAATAGAAAAGAAATACACAAAAAACTGGAGAAAATTAGCTTCGGTTTTTTTTATGAGGTAAGAATTTGTTACTTTCAAGCATAAATCAAAAAATGTGTGAAAAAGCAAACTTACATAAGTATTCTTCTGTTTCTAAGTTGTTTTTTTTGCACATTCAATTCAACCGCCCAAGAAATTTCTTTGTTTCAACAATTTAACGGTCGTTTTGATTATACTGCACTTGGAAACACACTCAATACTGTTGAAAATGGTGCAAATGGAATTTGTGTCATCAATACCAGTTCTAGCGCAAGCTTAACACTCAATTCAGATCAAACGATGGTCGCTGCTTATTTGTATTGGGCAGGATCAGATGATGGTGATTTTGATATAGAATTGAACGGAATTCCAGTAACAGCACAACGTACGTTTAGCGATGCTTTAGATGCGAATCGTACTTTTTTTGCCGCTTTTGCAGATGTAACTTCCATTGTACAAACAGAAGGAAATGGTTTGTATACTGTCAGTGAATTCGATTTATCTTCTGTAATTGGTCCTTATTGTCCCAGCGGAACCAATTTTGGAGGTTGGGCAATCACCGTTATTTATGAAAACCCTTCGCTTCCGCTGAATCAACTCAATGTGTATGATGGTTTGGAAAGTGTTCCTGAAGAATTGGAAATTACACTCACCAATCTCAACGTTTTTGACAATATGGGCGCAAAAATAGGGTTTATTGCGTGGGAAGGCGATCAAGCTTTAAGCGTGAATGAATCGCTACGTGTAAATGGTACTATCATTTCAAATTTCCCTTTAAACCCTCCAGATAATGCTTTTAATGGAACCAATAGTTTTACAGGAGCAAACGATTTATACAATATGGATATTGACGTTTATAATATTCAAAATAACATCAATATTGGAGATACCGAAGCAACGATTTCACTGACTTCTGGACAAGATTTCGTAATGATTAATAATATTATTACAGTGTTGAATAGTCAACTTCCAGATGCAACAGTTACGATTGATCAGATTGATTCTGAATGTGATTCACGCGATTTAGAAATTACATATACCATCTCAAATACAAATAGTACAGCGGCTTTACCTCAAAATACACCGATTGCATTATATGCAGATGGAATTTTAATTGCCACTGATGCAACGCAAGTAGCACTTCCCATTGGCGGAAGTACACAGCAAACAATTACAGTGAGTATTCCTACCACAATTCCAGACACATTCGATTTTTTAATTGTCGTTGATGATGACGGAACTGGCACAGGAACAGTCGATGAAATTAATGAAGATAACAATAGTGCTTCACAAATTTTCACCTTACCTACTTCGCCCGAGATTCCAACATTACCCGCTTTGGAAATTTGCGATAATGTTGAAAGTATTATGTTTGATTTGACGGTTCAAGAAAGTTTTTTCAGTGATCCTTTACTTACTTTCGAATATTTTGAAACACTGCAAGATGCTTCAAACAATACAGATATCATTATAAATCCTGATGCATACAGTACTAGTAATTATCCCGCAGAAATCTTTATAAAAGTTACCAATAGCAATACATTATGTACTTCCATAGGAAATTTTGAATTGCTCCTTTTGGAAAGTCCCGAAATAACACAACCCGAAGATTTGGAAGCTTGCAAGTTGAACGAAACCGAATCTGTAACTTTTGACTTAACAGTGAATGAAACTACGATAAATCCTGCTTCAAACATTATTTTCACCTATTACGAAACTGCAAATTCAGACGGAACATTTCAAGATGAAATTACAACACCAACTGCATATGATAATGTTTCCAATCCGCAAACAATTTATGTAACTGTCGAGAATATTTTTGGCTGTATGGAAACTACTAATTTTGACTTGATTGTGGATGATTGCGAAATTTACATTCCAAACGGTTTTTCTCCAAATGGTGATGGCAAAAATGATGTTTTCAATATCTTAAATTTAGAAGCACATCCAAATCATACCATAAACATCTATAATCGATATGGCACGCTCATCTTTGTTGGAAATAGAAATACGTCCAATTGGGATGGATATGCTAACAGAGGCACTCCAAAAAATAAAAAACTTCCTACAGGAACTTATTTTTATGTGTTGTATTTAAATGATGAAAATACCTTGGCAAGTCCTTTATTATTAGAACAAACTTATACAGGCTGGGTATATTTACAGAATAATTAAGTTTTCTTTATAAGAATGTCCCTGATTTTCTGTATTTTAGTATAGATGAATAGCAAACTCTAAAATAAGTCTTGTGTACTAAAAATAGTTTCAAAGGCACTAAAATTATGTATATATTTGTCCATAATTTTCAATAACCTAGAAGCCTAACGATAAAGTCAGCCCAACTTGTATTGTTTTAGTCACAAATATGACTTAACCCCATACCTATGAAGAAAGTATTCCTTACGCTTTTTACTATTTGCGCCTACCAAATAGTTTCCGCGCAACAAGTAACTACCAACGAATCATTTACACTACAACAACTTGTAGAACAGTTAGTACAAGGATGTGTAGAAATTTCAAACGTCACCTCCACTATTAATGGAAATGTAGATGGTTTTGCGAGCTATGCTGCGTTCAATCAAGCTGGTTCTAATTTTCCTTTTGCAAATGGTTTGGTATTGACTTCTGGTCGTGCTTCCGATGCTGGAACAAATGTAATTACAGCACCACTGAATAGCGGAACAACCAATTGGGGAACAGATCCTGATCTTGAAGCAGTTTTAGGTGTAAATAATACCGTAAACGCAACTTCCATCGAGTTTGATTTTATTGCGGTTACCAATCAGGTGAGTTTTAATTATTTATTAGCTTCTGAAGAATATGCGGAAGATTTCCCATGTCGATTTTCAGATAGCTTTGCTTTTTTAATAAGACCAACTGCTAGTGCAGGTCCATATACAAATATTGCCGTGGTACCAGGAACAAACATTCCCGTAAGTACCAGTGTAATTCACGATGAAATTGTTGGTTTCTGTCCAGCTGAAAATGAAGAATTTTTTGAAGGATATAATTTAGGTGATACCAATTACAATGGACGTACTACCGTATTAACTGCTACTGCAAATTTAATTCCGAACGAACAATATCATATCAAATTAGTATTGGCTGATGGAACGGATCAAAATGCAGATTCTGCAATCTTTATCCAAGGAAATAGTTTTAATGCTACGGTTGATTTAGGTCCAGATATTACTACTTGTGCAAACTCGTTCCTGTTAGATGGAGATATCGGAAATCCTTTAGCTACCTATCAATGGTTTAGAAATGGAGTTCCAATTCCGGGAAGTACAAATACTACACATGATGCTGTATTAACAGGAACATATCGTGTAGAAATTACAATTCCTGTTGGAACCGAGAGTTGTACCATTGAAGATACTGTTATTGTTACTTTAAATGCAGCACAAACTGTAGGACCAATTACCGATTATGAATTGTGTGATGATACAGGCGCCGTAGGTGTTGAAAGTTTTGACTTAACCGTCAAAGAACCAGAAATCTTAGCTACAGTTCCGCCAGCAAATTATACCATTACTTATTATCCAACTCAAAATGATGCGGACAACGAAACAAATGAACTTCCAACAACGATTACAAATACCACTTCGCCTCAAGAAGTTTTTGTACGTGTTTTGGATATCGATAATGGTTGCTTGGCGTTTACAAGTTTTAATTTAATCGTAAATGAATTACCAGAAATCACCAATCCAACACCAATTGATGTTTGCGATGACAATGATGACGGAATTACGCAAATAGATTTAACCGTTCGCAATGATGAAATCACAGGAATGAACCCTGTTCTTGGCGTAAGCTACCACTTCTCACAAAGTGACGCTGATAACAATGTAAATCCAATTGTAAATAATTATACGAATACATCACCCAATGAAATTATTTTTGTGCGTGTTGTAAATACAGAAACTGGTTGTGTTAGCACAACAACTTTAGCTATAAATGTAGGAACATCTCCTGTATTGACAGTACCAGACAGAAACTTATTAGATGCATGTGATCCTGAACACGATGGATTTGCTACTTTTGATTTAACAGATATTCTAGACGAGATTACAACTGGACTTACTGGTATAACCACTACAGTTCATACGACTCCAGAAGATGCTGAAACTGGCGCTAATCCTATCACAGACATCACCGCTTTTCAAAATACAAATCCGGACGAACAAACCTTATTCATCCGTGTTGTAGATGATAATTCTGGTTGTTTCACCATCACACAATTCAATGTGCATTCTAATGCACTTTTAACAGCTACGACCATCGCAAGCATAAACCGTTGTGATGATCCGAGTAATGATGGCATATTTGAATTTGACTTAGGACAAATTACCACAAACATGCAGAACAACTTATCGTTTGTCGCTGTTGATTATTATTTAACAGCAGATGATCGCGATAATGATGTAAATGAAATAGACACTAGTGTTCCTTTTTCCAATACGTCAAATCCGCAGGAATTATTCATACGATTAAGAGATACGGATACTGGTTGTGAAGATGTATCTTCTATTCAGTTGAACGTAAATCCGTATGTGTCTGCTCCAATTGTTGGTACACTCACAGCTTGTGACACCAATTCAAATGCTATTGCAGTTGTAGATTTACAAATGTTTAATGCAGATATTTTAGCGGGCAATACAGACTTTGAAGTTATTTACTTTTTAACATTCGCTGATGCTGCTGCGTTTGCAAATTCAATCACAGCTCCCATTATAAACACATCCAATCCGCAAGAAATATTTTTCCGTTATAGAAATACAAATACATCTTGTTCTGATGTTGGTTCCTTCATGTTAGAAGTGTTACCAGCTCCAGAAGTAAATGATCCTGCTACAATATTAATGTGTGATGATGACAATGACGGAATTGCAGATGTAGACTTAACACTTAGTCTTCCAGAAATTATTGCCGATCTGACAAACATCAATATTTCGTACCATACTTCTGGAAGTGGTGTTGCCAATAACACAGATATTATTACAGATCCGACAGCATTCAACACAGCTAGCACTTCAGCTTTTGTACGTGTAGAAAACGCTACAACAGGTTGTTTTGCTTCAGTTGAATTGCCAATTATCGTCAATATAGTTCCCGCAGTTGTTGCCACAGATATTTATCAATTGTGTGAAACAGATACCGATCAAACGGAAAACTTTATCATGGAAACTAGAGATGCCGAAATCTTAAACGGTCAAACGGATATGACAGTACTCTACTATCCTACAGCACAAGATGCATTGGACAAAACCAATGAAATTGACAAAACCATGCCGTATGCAAATCAAACAAATCCGCAAACCATTCATGTACGTATTGAAAATGATACCGATCCTGATTGTTTTGCTGTTTCTGATTTTGTGATTCAAGTAAGTCCTGCACCTATGTTCAATGAACCGACAGATATTTTTGTCTGTGACGATATCACGAATGATGGTATCGATACGTTCGATTTAACAGCGACACAAGATGAAATTGCTGCAGGAATTCCACAAAACTTAACAATTACATTCCACCTAACGCCAGAAGATGCTGAAAATGATGTAAATCCTATTGGAAATACAATTACAAATACGGCGAATCCACAAGCAATTTATGGTAGAATTACGAATGATTCTGATTGCCATACTGTGGTAGATTTTGCACTGAATGTGGTACAAGTTCCAGAAGCAAATCCTGCACCAGATGTAACCGTGTGTGATACAGACTATGATGGTCAAGTTCTTTTTGATTTGACAGAAGCTGAATTTTCTATTCTAAACATTCGTCAAGACAATGTTGTCATTAGCTATCATGAAACACAAGATGATGCTGACAACGGAACCAATGCCGTTCCTGATCCTACAAATTATATCAATAGCAACAATCCGCAACCTATTTTTGTACGATTGTTCAATACAATTTCTGGTTGTTATGTAATTGTTCCGTTTACGCTGAATGTGAACTTACCACCAGTACTCAACAATATTACAGAAGCCACTTTTTGTGATTCGGAAGTGCCTGGCACAGTAGATTTACGTCAGATTGATGATATTATTATTGATGATCCAACAGGCGTTTCTTTATCTTATTACAATACGGCTGCTGATGCTCAAAGTGATACAAATCCGCTTCCAGATGTGTATTCATATATGTCAAATCCGGAAACGATTTTCATTAGAGCTGAAAATGACACGACAGGTTGTTTCTTCGTGCAAAGTATTGATGTGACGATCAACCCAAATCCAATTGCAAATCCTGTAAGTGATATGGAAGCGTGTATTAGCAACAATGCAAATAGTACACAAACATTTGACTTTTCAACACAATCTGCCACCATATTGGGAACACAAAATCCAGGAGTATTTACGGTAAGTTACCATTTAAGTATTGAAGATGCAGAAGATGATGTTAGTCCGTTGCCACCTTTATACAATGCGTTTAACGAGCAAATCATCTTTGCACGTGTTGAAAACAATGTAACAGGTTGTTATGCAACAACTTCATTTATGACAATTATACATCCGTTGCCTGTAATTGATTTACCAGAAGACATTACCTTGTGTTTAAATGATCTTCCATTAACGGTAACCGCAGGTTCTGACATTGGAAACTCATACCTTTGGTCTACAGGAGAAACTACGGCTTCTATTGATATTACTTCCGTCGGAACGTATACCGTAACAGTAACGAGTCAATTTGGCTGTGTAGCAACAGATAGTTTTAATGTGAATGAATCAGAATTGGCTACCATTGTTGAAGTTGATGTTGTAAACTTTTCAGATAACAATACCATTACAGTCACTGCAAGTGGAAATGGAGATTACTTATATGTGTTAGATGGTGGAACACCTCAAATTTCAAACGTATTTGAATTTGTAGGACCAGGCTATCATGTCGTGACTGTACTAGATTCAAATGGTTGTGGCGAAGTAAGTGAAGAAGTTGTGGTGATTGATTACATCAAATTTGTAACACCAAACAACGATGGATTCAACGACACTTGGCACATTATCGGAATCGAAACACTTCCAAAATCGGTCGTTTATATCTTTGATCGTTATGGAAAATTGCTAAAAACCTTGCGTGCAAGCGATCCAGGTTGGGACGGAAATTACAGAGGACGCAGAATGCCTTCGAGTGATTATTGGTTCTTAGCAGAAATCAAAGACGGATCAGATTCGTTTGATGTAAAAGGACATTTTACGTTGAAACGATAGCACTACATTTCCATGAATATTCAACATTGGTCAACTGAAAAAATCATTGCGAGAGTTTTATCTAACAAAAATCAAAAAAACTACTGGAACTATATTACTGAACTCAGAAGGCGTGTCAATGAAGAAGTCTACAATCATGCTTATAATTTGACGAAATCGTCCATAGATAAAGAGAAAATTCTAGGGATTTACATCTTAGCACAATTGGGTTTCAATCCGAGATTTCAACAGAAAAAAACGGTAAAGCGCTACTTTGCTATGCTTCAAAAAGAACAGTCGCCAAAAGTATTAGCTGCACTATTTTCTTCTATTGCACATAACAATACTGACTTAAATGAAGTACAAATAGCAAAACTAGCTTCGTTTACAAATCACAGTTATGCCGATGTTCGTTTCGAATTAGCACTAGCACTATCTTGCATTGAACAGCAAACAGCTATTCATTCACTCATTCAATTAGCAAAAGACAAGCATCACGACGTTCGTAATTGGGCTACTTTCGGATTAGGCTCACAAATAGAAACCGATACTACCGAAATTAGAAACACACTTTGGCATAATATTGAAGATACAGATCAAGATGTTCGATTTGAAGCTATGGTTGGACTTGCGAAACGAAAAGATCAACGAATTGTCGCTATTTTAAAAACAAAACTAGAAACTCTTGATGAAGATTCGTATGATGTATTAGAAGCCATTGAAGCATTACAGGATACTACTTTTATTCCATTATTAACTGCTAAGATTAATTCAAAAAATGTAAACAAACATTGGCTAGAATGTGCAAAAGAAACAATTCAAGTTTTAAATAAGTGCTAATTTTTAAAAACTATTCATGAATAAACTTCCGAACTTTACTCGAAAAAATCAACATAGAAATACCGCCAATGGCTATTAAAATACTCGCATACAATAATCCTTTTTGAGGCGATTCAAAAGTAACCATCAACAAGATAAATCCTCCAATCAAATTCACAATTCCTGCTAAAATTCTGCTCATCAATATCTGCTTATTAATGCTATGCTTGGAGTTCAACACACCAAAAGCAAAAAACAGTTCAAACAATCCGAACAACATAATAAAGTAAATCGTTGTCAATAAAAAACCTTGCAACGAAGTTACTAGGAAAAGAATGCAAAGTCCATACACTACAAATCCGATTCCTTGTCCTAAGTGAAACTGATTTGCTATTTTTGGCAGCTTCTCATAAAGTGAAAACAACAACGAGCAAATTCCTGCTAAGATCATTAAAATTGGTACTAAAATTTTGACAATTTCTATGTCAATCTTATTCGAAAAAAATAAAATCAATCCAGTTACTACTAAAAATTGTCCGCCAAGTGCGTAATAAAATATTTTGTTCATTTTGATATTAATTAGTTTAAAAAATTAATGCGCTTCTCCCTTTTCTCCATTTACCCAACGTTGCATCATTACACGTTGCGCAGGTGTTTGCTGAACGCCACCCGCCAAAATATCCAGAAATCGATCCCATAGATTTTTTTTCTGAGATGCTTCTTGTTTTATTGCTTCGTATGCGTCCATGTATTCCGTTGTGTATTGCTTTGCCTCCGCTTCACTATAATGTATTGGAATATGCGTCAAAATCGTCTCTGTTAATTCATCCAATTCTGTAGGCGTATACGTTTCAATCATTTGCAATTGTATGGTACAAGCTTCTGCATCTTGTTGAATTTCTTGATGATTTTTATATACGATTTCCCAATTTGAATTCCAACGCGCCAATTCATTTTCAGGAATGCACTGTTTTCCCAAAGCAGCTAAGGTTTTAAAACTTTCTGCAATCGCAGCTGCATACATTGGATATTTGTTCCATCGTGTTGAAATATTATCGCTTTTTTTAGCTTGAAGTTGCGCTTTCACATCTGACATAATTACTTGTAAATCAGCTATATTTTCACGATATATTTGCATGGTTTCTTTCCATGTTTTTTGCGTATGTTCAGTGCCATACTTCAAAACCAACGTTTCATGAAGTGACAGAATCGTAGTCAATTCTTGCTTGATATCCATCATATCTGACCAATTCTGCTGAATACCTTTTACCAAATGCCGAATGGAAACGACTGCGGCAATCGCTGGGTTAAAATCTTGTTCTTTCATAAATGTTTATTATAATTATCTAAATGCAAATTCCTCATCATAAATGGCGGCTCGTTTTACATTTTCCTGAAGTAGTTTTTTGGTAATTGCTGACTTTAAACCAGAAGGTCCGCAGATTAAATACGACTTGGTTTCTGGATTTCGCAGACTTAAATCTTCTACTGAAAGATATCCACGTTGATCCGAATTCCAGAGTACAAAGTCAAACAATGGATGTTGCGCTGCAATTTCTTCAAAATAACTTTTATAAACAGCTTCCGATTTGCTGGAAACACTCCAATACAACGTTACTTTTTGTGTGTAAAAATCTTTAATTAGTGATACAAAAGGTGTAATTCCGATACCGCCAGCAATCCAAACTTGTTCTTTTTCTTTTGAATATGCACTTGAAAACTTCCCGTAAGGACCTTCTACGAATACAGCTTCTCCCACTTGTAAATCTTTGATCATTTTCTCGGTAAAATCTCCCAAAGATTTGACGGTGATGACCAAATTTTCATCATTTGGATGACTACTTATTGTAAATGGATGTTGTTCTCCTTTACGGATAGATGGAAAGGTGAAAAAGGCAAATTGACCTGCTTTATAATCTAACTTTTTAGTATTGGCTTTCATTTCAATTTCAACAATAGAAGCATCCATCTTACGAATTGAAACAATAGTATACCCTAATTTCTTATTGAATAATTTAAAGAAAAACGCTTTATACAACCACGCTCCTATTCCTATAAACGCCATTCCAAACACATAGACACGTGTAATTGGCAATTCTTTAATCAAACTCAATACTAAAATTCCATGTATGACACCAAGCACATAAAAAACACCCATGAGTTTGTGGAAATTGAGCCATTTATGATACGAGATTTTTCGTTTAAAGATTGGAGCTGCAGACAGCAGCACACCTAAAAGAATTAAAATAAAAGCATAAAATCCTAAGAGTTTTCCAGCATTAAAAGCGACTAAATCTCTGGGAACTACGATAAAATGAGCCAATAGTAAAACAACAGCAATGATTCCCGATCTTCTGTGAACCAAGTACATTTTATCCAATCCTCCAAACAAATTCTCAATCCAACGGGCACGTGTAGCCATTAAAAAATTGAAGGCAAAAACCGTGACAACCCAAGATGAAAAAACTTCTCCAAGAATTCGGTGGGGATTTTTCCAAGTGGTGTCCGTGAGTTCTCCAAAAAGCAACGTATCAGAGGAAACTTCGGTAAAATTTCCTGCGTAGAAATACAAATCAATTGCCCAAAAAATAAAATGGATTCCAACAATAATAGGAAAGTAAATTTCCTGTTTTAAAATTCGCATACTAAGTTTTTTTTCAAACCTAGAGCTTCTTGATATTCTTTAATTGTATATATTGGTCATTTTGCTTTTTGAACAATTTTCGAGGAGTTTGTCCTGTATGTTTTTTGACTTCACGAATAAAATGCGCTTGATCGAAAAAACCTTTTTCTGGGAAAAATTCACCTTCACGGATATCCAAATAAGCACGGTAACACTTTTGAATGTTTAAATATTTTTTGAGTGAAATTCCTAAATATTTATTCAGATATCGATTGATTTCACGCTGCGACCAAAAAATTTGATTGGCAACTTCACTTGCTTGAACATCGCCATGTGTGACATATAAAAACTGATTCAATCGCAATCTATTGGATCGAATTTCTTCTTTTTGCGGACAGTGTGAAAGCAATATATTTTCAAAACTTTGCACAACCGTTGTAAAGCTTTCTAAATTGAATGTATTCGCATTAAAATAATCTAAAGGCAACTGTTCTACAGAATTCAAAATGCTTTTAATACTGCGTTTAAAGATATATTCAGGCGCAATAATTTTAAACTTAATTCCATAGGTAATCATTTTTGGTTGAATGACAACTTCCACTTCATTTGTCCACAAACCTGTTAAAAAATAAGAGACAATCTTTCCTTCAACGACTTGAAAAATTAATTTAAAATAAGCATCTGGGCAAATTGTTAACTTATAAACTTCATCAGATGTATTTTCACTTTTCCAATACATACTTACAAAATCCTCTAACGCTTTTGAAGGATACATTTCTTCATAAGTATGATGCTTTTTAATGGTCATATATGTTTTAAAATCTCCAAACATATTTTCATTTTGCATCATATAATTGTATAAAATGGTCATTTTTAACAATATCAGTAAAATTTTCAAGGTTTCCGAGAACATTGATCATTTTGTTAAATCTATCTCAAAAAATTAAAATCGCCATTTAAAACAATTGTCTTTTAGTATTTTAGAGCGAATCACACCAAAAAATGCACTAAATAGATGAAAAATTATAGTATTTGCATCGTAATCATACTAACGATGTTTTGTAGTTGTGAAACCTCCACAAAAAGCTATTCATTACAAGAATTAGATCGTTTTTTATTCCGAAGAAATTATTTTGGGGCAGATTCGCTTTCAGGAAAAGCATTGTATGATTTTATGAATCGAAAACCTTATGTAAATTATACAGACACTCAAAAAGAGAGTCCATTTTACAAGCATTTTATCAGAGAGAAAGTCATTGAAAATCAACGTTGGAACTTAGCAAAATTTGACACGCTTCCTGAGAATTTTATGTATAATTTAAACAACAAAGAAATCACAGTTTCTGTCAAGTTTTCATACTTCGAAAAAGAAAACACCAACAATTATATTCTTACCTTTAAAGATGCAGAAAACCTCATCACAAGAGATACACTTACATTTGAATTTCCGCCAGACGTTATTTTCAGTAAGATGGACTTAAACAAAAATGGCACTGACGAACTGTATGCCTTGTATAAAAATTATGCTATCAATGGTGATAATTTTGAATTGAGTATTTTTGAACTAGAATAAACATCAAATTAGAGTAAAAAAGCTAAATAACATTTATTCTTTCAGGATATATAGTACATCCTGTATTTCTATTACAAAGAAAAAATTGTTTCCCTAACTTTGAACAGAGACGTATTATTAAATTTTAAAAACTAAATCAAACAACAATGAAAAAAGCAGTATTCTTTCTATTATTTCTATGTATTGGAACTACTTGTTATGCACAAAGTGTATACTATAAAGGAAGTAGAATTGGTAAAATTGAAAGTGATGGAGACGTCTATGTAAAAGGTTCTCGTGTAGGGAAAATTGAATCGGATGGTGATGTATACAGAAAAGGATCAAGAATCGGAAAAATAGAATCTGACGGAGATATTTATTATAAAGGATCGAGAGTTGGAAAGATAGAATCTGACGGAGATGTGTATGTAAAAGGATCAAGAGTTGGAAAGGTAGAAAGTGACGGAGATGTGTATTACAAAGGCAGTCGAATTGGAGATTGTGACGGAATTGAACCTGAACATGCCGCAGGATTTTTCTTTTTCTATTTCTGGGATCTTGATTCAGGGAGATCAAGATAAACGTCCTTTTTTATAACTTCCGAAACTTGTTATTGGTATTTTAAAAAAACTAAATAGCAAATCAGATAATAGACATTCTGGACAATATACCGAGCATCATCCTATCTTTGTCAATGATTAATTTTTCAATGTACAATGAAGGTTGATGCTCGTTTCTTTTCGCTATTTTTGTAAGATGTCGCGTTAAGGATAGTAGCAAGTTACCGTGTAACGCGAATAGCCTGACCGCAAAAGTACGCTGAGCGGAGCCGAAGTGTACTTTTGTGGAAACGCCCAAAAAAATTAAAAAGCACATACACCATATGAAGTTTACTATTGTATCTGACTTCTCGCCTACAGGCGATCAACCTCAAGCCATTGAACAACTCGTTTCTGGAATTGAAACCAACGAACAATATCAAACATTGCTCGGTGTTACAGGTTCGGGAAAGACATTTACGGTTGCCAATGTGATCGAAAAAGTGGAAAAACCTACGTTGATTTTGGCACACAACAAAACTTTGGCAGCGCAGTTATATTCTGAGTTTAAGCAGTTTTTTCCAAACAATGCCGTAGAGTATTTTGTGTCGTATTATGATTATTATCAGCCAGAAGCATACATTCCGTCTTCTGGAACGTATATAGAGAAAGATTTATCGATTAATGAAGAAATTGAGAAGCTACGATTAAGCACCACTTCTTCCCTACTTTCGGGACGTCGTGATGTCATTGTAATTGCTTCCGTTTCATGTTTGTACGGTATTGGAAATCCAGTGGAATTTCAAAAGAATGTGATCAAATTAGAGCGTGATCAAGTCATTTCGCGTACAAAATTATTGCATCGTTTAGTGCAAAGTTTGTATTCGAGAACGACGGCTGACTTTTTACGTGGTTCGTTTCGTGTAAAAGGTGATGTCGTAGATGTATTTCCAGGATATGCTGATTTTGCATTCAGAATTCACTTTTTTGGAGACGAAATCGAAGACATAGAATCCTTTGATCCTGCTACCAATACAGTCCTAGAAAAATATTCACAACTCAATATTTATCCTGCCAATATGTTTGTGACTTCGCCAGAAGTATTGCAAAACGCCATTCATCAGATTCAAGAAGATATGGTGAAACAGGTAGATTATTTTAGAGAAATTGGGAAACATCTAGAAGCAAAACGCTTGGAAGAACGTACTAATTTTGATTTAGAAATGATTCGCGAATTGGGTTATTGTTCAGGAATTGAGAACTATTCAAGATACTTAGACGGTCGTGCGCCTGGAACACGTCCTTTCTGTCTGTTAGATTATTTTCCAGACGATTATTTAATGGTGGTTGATGAAAGTCACGTAACGGTTTCACAAGTACATGCCATGTATGGTGGCGATAGAAGTAGAAAAGAAAACTTGGTAGAATTTGGCTTCCGTTTGCCTGCTGCGATGGACAATAGACCGTTAAAGTTTGAAGAATTTGAAGCGATTCAGAATCAAGTGATTTATGTAAGTGCGACACCTGCTGATTACGAATTGCATAAAACTGATGGTGTGTATGTAGAACAAGTAATTCGCCCAACAGGATTATTAGATCCGATTATAGAAGTCCGTCCAAGTTTGAATCAGATTGATGATTTGGTGGAAGAAATTCATCAACGAACCGAAAAAGATGAACGCGTTTTAGTCACCACATTGACCAAACGTATGGCGGAAGAATTGACGAAATACTTATCTCGTATTCAAATTCGTTGTCGTTATATTCACAGTGATGTAGATACTTTGGAACGTGTACAAATCATGCAAGATTTGCGTAAAGGTTTGTTTGATGTGTTGATTGGTGTGAATTTACTTCGTGAAGGTTTGGATTTACCCGAAGTATCTTTAGTCGCTATTTTAGACGCTGATAAAGAAGGTTTTTTACGCTCGGCGCGATCGTTGACACAAACCGTTGGTAGAGCTGCAAGAAACATAAACGGAAAAGCGATTATGTATGCGGACAAAATTACCAAGAGTATGAAAAAAACGATGGATGAAACTGCATATAGAAGAGAAAAACAAATTGCTTACAATGCCGAACACAACATCACTCCAAAAGGTTTAAACAAGTCTTTAAATAATGCATTAAGCAAAGATGAAAGCTTATCATGGGAAGATTCAATCGAAGCAAAAGCGGCTGCAGAACCAGATATAGCTTACATGACGAAAGAGCAGATAGAAAAACAAATTCGCGAGAAGCGTAAACTCATGGAAGCAGCTGCAAAAGAGTTGAACTTCATGGATGCTGCCAAATACCGTGATGAAATTAAATTGTTACAGGAAAAATTATAACAATCAAAAAGTGTCAAAGAAAGCTAACAATCACTCTTCCTTTGACACTTATAAAAATCAATCTAATCATACATTTTTTGTGAATACCTATTCAAAATAACTTGAACATGCTTTAAAAAATAACGCAAAAAACTTGATGATATATTTGATTGAAAAAGATCTTTACTGAGAAAACTCAACAGTTCCTAAACCTACTGAGACAACATCTCCGTTTTTATTTACATAACCACGAGTTCCTGTTAATAAAAGCGTATTCTTTTTAGTATAATACCCATTCCATATTTCAGTAATACTGTATGGTCTGCCAGCTGGTCGAGAACTTGCTGTAAAATTGATTGTAAAAGGTGCTGTTCCTGAACCTCCTCCTGGGTTGTCTACCCAACGATATTCTCCAAGTTGTCCTTTTACTGATAATACACCTACGGGAGTAAATTCGTTTTCATACTCAGCCTGAATAGTTCCATTAGATGGATTTGCTGAGTTGATTTCAATTTCGATAGTTTTGTTAGGTGATTTGTACTTTCCTAAATTTGGTACTGCCATAATTTTAAAATTTAATTAATTAATAATTTATTTATAAAACTCTGGCTATTAACGGGATTGCAAAGTAGAATTTAAAATCAAGCTTTATCAAAGTACTTCTGCTTGAAAACAAAACTACGTATAAACACCTACATTAAAAATATAGAATACACTTACTGAAATTGTAATTTTTACTGAAATTTATAATCTTTATTCAAGAAAAAGTTACTATGGATTTTTCTGAAAATTGTAACAAAACCATCATCAATCTTACTTATTAATAGATTAAACTATAAAAATTCATGGATATTAAAGAAGCGTTTTTGGAAGCAGGTGGTTATTTTGCCATGGCAATTGTTGTTATTGGATCAATATTTATTTCTTCCGCTTTTAAGTCGCCTACAATAAATTGGACGCTGATAGGTATTGGAGCATTTATGGTAGCGTTTCCTGTAATTTATATAGTATATCTACTCTTTGCAGCATCTAAAATAGATGAAAAAGGAAACGAACGCTACAATGATTATCTCCATGAATTTAAACAAACTGCCAATCGCATTCCTTTTGATTTAGGTTTAGCGATCATTCAGAAAAGAAATCGCTATGAAACTCAAATCGTTCCGCAATCGAATGCTGCTTCATTGAATGCCATTTCAGGCCATGGACATCATAATGAGGAAATTATAGAGCATACTTATTGTAAAGTCACGTTTAACTTTCAATACCATGGCGAAACAATATCATTAGAAGAAATTATTCCGAAAGACGACACTACGCTACGCATGCACTTTTATATGCAGAAAGAAACCATAATCTATATAAATCCGTTTGATGCTGAAGAATATTATATTGATTTAGAATTCCTTGAAAACTAAAGAAGCGCAAGAAAATTAGTAACGGCAAATATTACTTTTTTTCTTGCGCTTACACAACAATTATATATACTAAACAATTACGTATTTAAATACAGCTCTAACGTTCCTAAACCGATAGACTGTGTAGTTCCATCGTCTTTTACATACGAACGTACTCCTGTAATGACAATTGAATTTGACTTCGTATAAAATCCATTCCAAAAATCGACCAAACAATATGGAAAACCATCAGGTCGTTCCGAAACCGTAAAATTAATACTGAATGGAGCCGAAGCATTTCCGCCATCATTATTATTCACCCAAGCATATCCTCCAATCTTACCATTTACGCTCATCGTTCCTTCTGGTGTATACTTGTGCTCGTAGGTTCCTTCTATAGTTCCTGTTCCTGCATCGGCACCGGTAATTTCTATACTCATGGTTTGATTTGTCGGTGCATACGTGCCAAGTGTTGGTAATGACATATTTTACAAGATTTAGGTTATATTTCAATTGTTTTATAAAAATATGAAGAATGTCTTAATTTTAAACAGCGTACTACTTCTAAAAATAAAAAACAGGTAGAAATACGCATGCCTCTTTTTTTACAATAATACCTCAACATTTTGAAAGAAAAATGAAACAAAAAATACATCTTACACACTTCTAAAGTAATAAGTGACATCCCTGAAAAAAAAGAAGAAACCAAGGGTTTTATACGCTTATATTTTCCACATTACAAGGCACTTGCGATCATTTTCAGCACAAAAAAGCAGAAAAAAACAGCGAAATTTAGAAAAAAATTGAAAAATTGAAAAATTGAAAAACTCATAAACGACGCGGGTTCACAACAGAAAAATAAAAAATTCAATATTAAATAATTGTAACCATTGCAAAAAAATCGTACGATAAGTCGGGCGCATCTTTTTTGGCAGTATCTTTGTAACCAATTAAAACAATTATTTAAATTTATTACAATGAGTAGAGGAACAGTAAAATTCTTCAATGACACTAAAGGTTTTGGTTTTATCGTTGAAGAAGGTTCAAACAAAGAACATTTTGTACACATTTCAGGATTAATCGACGAAGTTCGTCAAGGAGACGAAGTAGAATTCGAATTAACAGAAGGTCGCAAAGGATTAAACGCAGTGAACGTGAAAGTAATTTAATATTCTATATATATTTTATTCCTTAATGAAGTAAAAGTCTATCAACCGATAGACTTTTTTTTATGCCTATAATAAAAAACGCTACTCTCCACTTTTTGAGTATCTTTGCCGCATGGCATTGACAAATAACGACATCTTTAAAAAACTTCGTGTGGCTTTGAAGCTCCGCGATGACGATATTGTAAAAATATTAGAACTCGTAGATTTTAGAATTTCTAAAAGTGAATTGGGTGCATTTTTCCGTAATGAGGATCATCCAAAATATAAAAATTGCGGCGATCAAATTTTGCGTAACTTCCTTAATGGTTTGGTGATTCACTTGCGTGGACCAATGCCCAAAAAAGGAGACAAACCAAAATCAACACCTTCTACTTCACAACGGAAAGAACGAAAGTAAATCATCCGTAATGTCTAAATACTAATACATCAATTATGAAAATACTCATCATTGGCGGAAACGGAACTATTGGTAAAAAAGTGACCGCGTATTTTAAACAAAAGCATGAAGTCTTGATTGCTGGAAGAACTACTGGCGATGTTACCGTTGATATTAGCAATAGTGAAAGCATCGAAGCAATGTTTGAACAAATTGGAACGCTCGACGCAATTATTTGTGCCGCAGGCGAAGCCAAATGGAAACCATTTGATGAACTTTCGGAAGCAGACTATTATGTTGGTTTTAAAAGTAAACTGATGGGACAAGTGAATTTGGTTCGTATTGGACAAAATTATTTAACCAAAGGCGGATCTATTACCTTAACCACTGGAATTCTAGCTGATGAACCTGTGCCTATGACTACAAGTGCTGCTATGGTAAATGGTGCCATTCATAGTTTTGTAAAAGCCGTAATTTTAGAATTGGAAGGTCGCATTCGTGTCAATGTAGTTTCTTCTGGTTTGGTAGAAGATGCTGTTGAAAAGTACGATGCATATTTCCCAGGACACCATCCTATTACCATGCAAAAGGTGATCAATGCGTACAGAAAAAGCGTAGATGGAAAGCAAACCGGTGAAATCATTCGTATTTATAATTAGTAGCAATGATGAAGTATCGAATCCTATTTATAACTGTAGCCGCAAGTCTTTGTTTTTCCTGTGAAATTAGTGTTTCCAATATATATCTTCAAGATGTGACAGTAGATAGTAATGGACTTTCCTGCAAAGGCATCAAAGTGATGGATCATACAGAAAAAAATGACAGAACTGAGTTTAGTTACGGTGAAAAAATTGTGTTTTTGTATGATGAAATGAAAGGGTTTGCGCTTCAAGATGGCAAAGCATATCCTAATATGTCTATTTATCTCATCACAAAACAAGGTGACACGATTCTTTCGAAACCAAATTTATTTCCTCATGAACAAGGATATACAGAAAAGGATTTAAACCTACGAACAAACGTTCTATTTGCAAAACCAATGCTTCCAAATAATGAGTATAAAGTAGCGGTAAATGTTGTAGATAAAAACAGTGACGCTTATTATAATTGGGAACGAAATTTCTCTGTAATTCATAATCCGCTTTTAAAAACTAAAAAAAATGGATTTACGTATGAGGTTCAATATTTATACTCTAACAACCGTGAAGTTGTTATAGCGAACAATATTATTAAGCGCAATGAAGAGATTGCTTTATTTATTGAAAATATAGAAGGTTTTGAAGTCGATTCTTATGGAGATGCCAACATAAAAGCAACTATTGATTTGACGGAAGCAGATGGAACATTGATTAATCTAAATGATGATTTATTTCCAAATCTTGTCAATGCAAAAGATTTAAATGAACAATTGTATGCTTCGTTGAAAATCACCAAGAAAAACATAAAAAATCCTGTAACCTGTACATTTACCTTAAAAGACACCAATAACGGACATCAGCTAGAAACTACTTTTGATCTCACAGTGATCGATTAGAAATAAATACACAATCTATCTTTTATATCGAAGTGAAAACTATATTTTTGCTTCAAATTCCAAAATTCAAACATGAGCATTGAAAGAGACATCCAAAAGCGTAGTGGCGCAGCTTGCGAATTGTGTGGCAATACTGAAAAGCTAGCTATTTATCACGTGCCACCAAATCATGATCACAAGTTAGAAAAATCTGTTCATGCCTGTGAAACCTGTATTTCTCAAATAGAAGATGCGGACACTATGGATGCAAATCATTGGCGTTGTTTGAATGATTGCATGTGGAGCGAAGTAAAAGCAGTTCAAATTGTGGCTTGGCGTATGTTGCACCGATTGAAAAGCGAAGGTTGGCCACAAGATTTACTCGACATGATGTATTTTGATGAAGACGATTTGACTTGGGCAGCTGCCACTGGAGAAGCAGAAGACAAAGAAAATGCTATCAAACATTTAGATGTAAATGGTGTGCAATTACAAGCAGGCGACAGTGTGGTTTTAATTAAAGATTTAAATGTAAAAGGCGCAGGTTTTGTAGCAAAACGCGGAACTCCTGTACGAAACATTACACTTTCACACGATAATGCCGAACATATTGAAGGTCGTGTAAACGGTCAACATATTGTTATTATTACAAAATATGTAAAAAAGACTTAGTTTTTCACCACAAATAAAATAGCTAAACGACCTATTTTTCAATGAAGAATAGGTCGTTTTTTGTACCTTTAAATTCTGATGAGAAAACTAATACTTCACATTGCGATCAGTATTGATGGAAAAATTGCACGTGTAAATGGCGATGTTGATTGGCTTGACGCTATTCCACACAAAGAAGGAGTTGATTATGGTTTTTATGAAATGTACAATAGTATTGACACAACGATTCAAGGAAATAAAACCTATCAAAAGGTGTTAAGCTGGAACATTCCTTTTCCGTATAAAGAGAAAAAGAATTACGTTTTTACATCAAATCCAGCGTTGAAAGATAATGAAGATGTCAGCTTTATAACTAAAGACCATATTGAGTTTGTCAAAAGTTTGAAACTACAAGAAGGAAAAGACATTTGGTTGATTGGCGGCGGACAAATCAATGCAATGCTGCTCAAAGAAAATCTCGTAGATGAATTGCAAATTTTTATCATGCCTATTGTAATTCCTGAAGGCATTCCGCTATTTGGAGAACTACTAAACGATCAACAATTTGAATTAATTTCTACAGAATCCTACGAATCAGGAGTTGTTGGACTTATTTACAAACCTAAAGTATGATCAAAGAAATTGAAGTCAAATCTGTCTTAAACAAAACCAAAAAAAGAGATACTTGGTTTTTAGATGATTATACCTTCAATCCGTATCAAAGTTGCTCGTATAATTGTCTCTATTGTTACATTCGCGGAAGTAAATACGGAAGTAATCTTGCCACAAGTTTATCTGTAAAAGTGAACGCGATTGAGTTGCTAGAAAAACAACTAAAAAAACGTGCTGAAAAAGGCGAATATGGTTTTATTGTGCTTTCTTCCGTAACCGATCCGTATATCAATATTGAAGAAGAATATCAGCTGACTCGTAAAGCCTTGGAAATCATTCTGAAATATCGTTTTCCTGTACATATCATTACAAAATCGACAATGATTGAACGTGATTTTGATATTTTAAAAGACATTCATCAACAAGCAATTCTACCCAAAGATTTACAGGCAAAACTTTCTGGAGGCACTTTGATTACCTTCTCCTTCTCTACTGTAGATGATGCAATTGGGAAGATTTTTGAACCTGGTGCACCAAAACCATCACAACGAATTGAAGCTTTACAGAAAGCAATTCAAGCTGGTTTTCATGCTGGTGTTAGTATGATGCCTTTATTACCATTTATTACAGATACAACGGCACATTTAGAAAAACTATTTAGTACATTTAAAAACTGCGGCGCCAACTATGTTATGCCAGCAACATTGACTGTTTTTGGAAATGGAAAAGCAGATAGCAAAACCTTGATGTTAAACGCCATTAAAAAGCACTTTCCTGAACTTGAAGCACGGTATTTAAAATACTTTTCAAACAGTCATCAATTGCCTGAATACTATAGAAATGCTTTTTATTTGAAGATGAAAAAACTGGCGGAAACCTACGGCATAAAAGATCGGATTATTTAATATTTTACTCAAAAGCTCTATCTCGACTGCTCTTGATATAACACTTAAACATCTTACTTCAACTAATATTGCAAAGATTAAAACTCTTTCGATGATTTTGATTATAGTTAGAATTCATTTAGCTTTAAAGAAGTAAAGTATAAAGTTATGCAAAAAAAACAAGCTAAATCGATAGATACATACGTTAGTTGCAATACTTTTAATATTTGAAAATGTAGACTCATGGAAAGTTGAATGTAATCAATTATAGAAAATTTTAAATGGACAAAAAGAAATGTAAATACTGTAAATCTGATATTGATAAGCAAGCCTCATATTGCACTCATTGTTCTCACTATCAAAATTGGAGGCGTTTTTTTAAGGCGAGTAATTCAACTCTTGCTTTATTCATTGCTTTAATTACAGTACTTACTTCAACACTTCCAATATTAAACAAGATGTTTGAAAAAGAAAAAACATCCTTAACATTCTCCTTTCTTGAATCAACAGATGGAAATTTTGATATTCTAGTGACGAATGAAGGTAACAAGCGAGGTATTATTGGTTCCGTTAAATTAAAACTATCAATTTCCAAAAAAAATGATCAATATGAAGAACTCTCTTTGACGTTGGGTTCAAATCCAAGGATAATTGAGCCAAATGCTGCTTTTAAAATAAACCTAAGTCCTCCAACAAATACTTCCTTTGATCCTTTTAAATATTTATTAGGGCATTTTTATACAAATGGCCATCTCGTTCAGGATTATGGAGATGTGTCTAAAAACACATTGCTAATAAATACTATTAACCATACAGGAGAAGCAACTAATTTTGAACTTCCTATTCCTAAACAGGAGTTCTTAAAATGGTTAGCTAGTATCTACCCAAAACGAAATGAACCAGATTTTTGGATGCGTTTACAAAGAAATAACTAAAAAGCAGCTATGAAAAAATTGGACTAAATAAGTTCCGAATAAGAGAAATAACATCTCAAAATATAGATGATAAAATTGATTTTTGGAAAGTATTTGAAATGTAGTGTATACGACTATCAACTTGTATAAATAATTGCTGCTTTTAACTCACAAAAACAAAACATAGTTCCGCTTACATCGACTGATTTTTTATCCAAAACCTCCCGTATAAAATCGAAACTATTCATACTCAAAACTATTATAGCTAATGCTAAAACAGACATTTATAAAAAAAATACTATTCGGATTAATCGTAGCGACCATAGCAAGTTGTGGAAATCAAAATGACAAAACCGAATTTACTTGGGATTTTAGTACACAAAAAAAATACAGGTATTCCATCTCCCAAATGGTAGTTTCAGAAAATAAAATGTATAAGGATCAGCCAGCAAGTTTATCAAATATGATTGGAAATGGAAACTTAAACATTAGGGTGAAAGAAAATAATCTAGCAGATTTGAGTTTGACTAATATGGAAGTAAGAATGATTGTGTTTGATGAAAATGGTAAAGCCAAAGATACCATTTCCAATACTCCACCTACTAATGTAACTCAAGACATGAAACCGAATGGAACTTTTGTATCTGATAATCACAACTTCATATTTGATATAATTTTTCCCTTGCCGTCAAAAGAACTCAAAATTGGGGAAACAGATAAAATTCCATTGCAAATACCTTATAATGCAAATGGTTCGCGGTTATTTATAAAAGGTTTTAATACACTTGAATTTGTCGGAATCGAAAGTTTTAATGGAAAGGAGTGTGCCGTTTTAAAAGGAAAGATAGATATTTCAAATCTTGAAATTCCCGAAGAATTAGATGGAACTTATGAAGGTTCCTCAATTGGAAATGGAACGTATTATTTTGATATAAAAAAGCAATGTTTCGTTGGTGCTGATGTACAAATGACAATGGTTGTTTTGATGGATACCGAAACAGACAAAAATGATATGGGAATGTATGCAAAAATGAAAAGTGACAACGAATTTAAAATCCGACTTGAAGAAATAGATGAATAAAATTATCATTTACAATGTAAACATGCCTGATGAATTGCCTATAAAAATCGAAAATGATGTTTTGTATTTTAATGTTGAATCGGAAAAAGTAGGAGTGGCAATAGCTGATGAATTGTTTGCTTATTTATGCATTCCAAAAATAGGATGCTACTAAATATATTTAATAGTTGAAAAGCAAAACAAGGAACACAAATTCTCTAGCAAATAGTACCACGAAAAATGAGCATCAAAATCAAAGAAATACATGCTACAGAGACTTATCATCTTAGACACCAAGTAATGTGGCCAAACAAACCACAGGAATTTGTAATGCTAGATAATGATGAAGAAGGCATCCATTTTGGACTTTTGAAAGACTCAATTATTATTTCCGTAATATCATTATTTATAGAAAATAATGTGGCTCAATTTAGAAAATTTGCAACGAAAATTTCTGAACAAGGAAATGGATACGGCTCTGTACTTCTTACGCATGTAATGAATGTAGTTTCTAAAGAAAAGAAGATAGACAAACTATGGTGTAATGCCAGAGTTGACAAGACTTTATTCTATGAAAGATTTGGAATGGTACAAACAACCAAAAAGTTTAGCAAAGGAGATATACAATATATAATTATGGAGAAAAATGTTTCTTAAAACGTTATAATAAAACATAAAAAAGGCTCGCCAATTTCTTGACGAACCCTTTTCCCATTAACTAACCAATCCTAAATAATTATTATGAAATTTCTATAGTTCTTTTTGGTTTTACTTTGTCCTCTTCACGTTTTGGTAAAGCGACAAGTAAAATTCCATTTGTATATGTTGCGTTGATTTCTTTTTTGCTGACTGACTGTGGCAATTTGAAAGATCGTTTAAACGATGAAAAACTGAATTCTCTACGTGTATAATTATCTTCCTTTTTCGTTTCATCTTTCTTTTCTTCTGTACTGATTGTCAACACATCATGATCTAATGAAAGGATGAAATCTTCTTTAGCTTTTCCGGGTGCAGCTACTTCTAGCACAAAATCATTTTCAGTTTCTTTGATATTTACTGCTGGAATATTTCCTTTTGCAGTGGTTGCATTTGCCGTTCCACCAAACCAATCTGTTTGGAATAATTCGTCAAAAATTGAAGGAAAGTCTACGTTTTTTGTTTTTACTATGTTCATCTTATTTGTTTTTTAAAGTTTGATTTTTTGTCTTGTTCGTTATTTAAATACGAGTTGTATATGGCAAAAAGGATTCCAACTGTATTTTAATGACATTTTGACACTTTTGTGCGATGAAACAATGACAAAATGACACTTTTATTAAAAATAGATGTGACACGGTGGCGGAAATTTGAATCTAAAACAATTACTTCTTTCTCTTATTTTAGTTATCTTTTACAATAATTCTCATTTAGATATAAATTTTTATGAAGAATACATCTCGTTTTAATCTAAATTCACTTCCTATGCTAATCGCTAGTAACACAAAAGGAGATGATTCTGATGAAGCAACAGAAAATGTATTTATAAAAATGTTATTTTATTTGAATATGGAAGTGATTATGAGTATTTCATCTTTAAACCTAGTACACGAATACATAAAAAACTTTGAGTTTTAGGCAGTAGAAATCGATTAAACAATTATAAACATGGAGAAAAAAATTATAACAGACTTTTATCAAACAGTCGTTACCATTCGACCAGAAACCAAAGCGTGTTTAGATGATTATAAAAATGGAAACTGCGTCACAATCGCGCTCATTAAAGCCGCTTTGGCACAATTTGGTAGTATTGAAGATATATTTAACAAGTATGAAGAAGATTTTGAGAGCATTCAAGTAACCTTTAGAGATGGATATGTACTCACCACAACTGTAAACGATTTTGAAATTGTACGACACATTTCAGGTATTGAAAAAATTAAGGATTCACAATATTATGAGACTGCTATCAAACTTTTTGCAATTATCGCGAAACGAATTCATTTACAAAAGGAGAACTATTCCGAAAAGTGCATTCATAGCTTTAAACATGCTGTAGAATATTTAAATTCAGGATATCCTACAGGAATAGCACATAAACTCTTGGCATTAGACAAAAAGAAAATTAAAATTAGGAAGATCAAAAAATACAAAAGTGTGATCATTCGCTCTGGAGCACATGCTTCATATTGTAGTTATGGATTACAAGACATCATGGGCAAAGCAGTAAAAATAAAAAGAATGGGATTCTTCTCGTGGATGAAAAACCCAATTGGAGTTGGTGGAGTCATCAAAGAAGCATACATCTTAAAATAGATACAACTATCAAACATTTTGATTTAAATTGAATTTGCTTTAATTTAAACAACTAACCAACCTATCAAATTAGCAATCACATGAAGAAACCCTATTTCAAAATCTTACTAGTCATCTGCATGACATTTTTCTATGCTTGTGCAGATTCTTCAAAAGAAAAAGAAACTACGCCCAAAAAAACTGAGAAAACTGAAGAACCGAAAAAACAACCTCAACCAAAAGTAACAGTAGTTGAAAACACCAAACCTGCTTTTGGAATTGATATTTCCTTTTATCAAGGAAACGAAATAGATGATCTTGAAAAAGATAGGGACAGCATCGATTTTATTATTTGCAAAGCTACTCAAGGGATTGGAATTGTTGATCCTATGTTTCAACACAATTGGGTAACTATCAAAGAAAAGGGATTCATCAGAGGAGCGTATCATTTTTATGAAAGCATCAATAATCCAATAGAACAAGCTGAGTTTTTTATCCAACAAATTCAGGATATTCAACCAAACGATCTTCCGCCTGTTATAGATGTTGAAAATGGTGGAATTGAAAGTGGACAATCCATTGAAGAAATACAATTAAGCGTTTTAACTTTCTTGAAAACAATTGAGGAAAGACTACACATAAAACCTATCATATATACAAATACAGACTTTGCCGATCAATATTTACGCAATGATAAATTAGCTGAATATCCTCTTTGGATCGCAGATTACGAATCGCAAAAAGAACCTGTTTTACCAATTACTTGGAAAGAAAAGGGATATGTACTTTGGCAAAAATCGGATACGTACAAGATTCTAAATTACACCAACGACGAAGATTATTTTAATGGCGATTTGGAAAGTCTAAAAGCATTTATTAAAAAGAGTCGCCAATAAAACAGAAATAAAAAATAGTATTCCATAAAAAAAGCCTTTCTATATAACTTAGAAAGGCTTTTTAAATATATAAATTGAATATACGTAATATACTAATTTTGAGTTACGCTAAAACCGCTTGTACTTTATCAGCAGCTTCTTGGAATTGTACTGCAGATTCTACAGCCAATCCAGAATTGTCGATTAATTCTTTTGCGATATCAGCATTTGTTCCTTGTAAACGTACTATGATTGGAACTTTGATAGCATCTCCCATATTCTTGTATGCATCCACTACACCTTGTGCTACACGATCACAACGTACAATTCCACCAAAAATATTGATTAAGATTGCTTTTACATTTTCGTCTTTTAAGATGATTCTAAACGCTTCTTCTACACGTTTTGCATCTGCAGTACCACCAACATCTAAGAAGTTTGCAGGTTCTCCACCAGCCATCTTAATTAAATCCATTGTTGCCATTGCCAATCCAGCACCATTTACCATACAACCAACGTTTCCGTCAAGGTCAACATAGTTTAATCCTACTTCTTTAGCTTCAACTTCAATTGGGTTTTCCTCACGGATATCGCGCATAGCAGCGTAATCTTTGTGACGGAATAATGCATTATCATCTAAAGTAACTTTAGCATCTACTGCCATGATTTTATCATCAGAAGTTTTCAATACAGGATTGATTTCAAATAATGAAGAATCAGAAGCTACATATGCTTTGTATAATGAAGAAACGAAACGTGTCATTTCTTTAAAAGCCATTCCACTTAATCCCAAGTTGAAGGCTACTCTTCTCGCTTGAAAAGGCAACAATCCTAGTGTAGGATCAATTTCTTCTGTAAAAATTAAATGTGGCGTTTCTTCTGCAACAGTCTCAATATCCATTCCACCTTCTGTAGAATACATGATCATATTACGTCCAGTGGCTCTATTTAATAAAACAGACATGTAAAATTCATTTGTTTCACTCTCACCAGGATAGTACACATCTTCTGTAACTAAAACTTGGTGTACACGCTTACCTTCTGCAGAAGTTTGTGGTGTTACCAAATCCATTCCAATGATTTGTCCTGCGATATCTTCTACTTCTTGAAGATTCTTTGCAAGCTTTACTCCACCGCCTTTTCCACGTCCACCAGCATGAACTTGTGCTTTAATCACGTGCCATCCTGTGCCAGTTTCTTCAGTTAATTGCTTTGCAGCTTCTACAGCTTCTGCTGGAGTCGATGCTACTTTTCCTCTTTGAACGCGTACGCCAAAACTTGCTAATATTTCTTTTCCTTGGTATTCGTGTAGATTCATTTTACGAAATTTTTTATAGTGCCACAAATGTAAAAAATCGATTGCATTAAACCCAATTAATTTTGGTTTTTGATTTATTAAAAAATAAAAAGAGTCGTATATGTAAACGACTCTTCTAATTTAGGTTTAGAAATCTGATTTTCTATGTTTTTCAGAACTATGGAATTTCTCTATCAATTGGGAAAGGACAGGTAAAAAATGAGCAGTCCACCGTACAATCAATAGTACATAATAGTGTTGGTTGTGGCGGACAACCTAAAAAGGTGTCTGGTCCACATTGTCCGGGCAAACAAGAAACACAGGTACAAGTACTCATCGTAGGTACATTTGTAGTAAATGGTCCAGTTCCTCCAGTTTGTCCATCTAATTGACTAATTTTTTGTTTGTTTAACGATAGCGATGTTAATTTCTTTTTTTTCATGATCGTATAATTTTTTGGTTATACTTAAAGGTAAGCAGCTTCACAATCAACACATTACGGTTTATCCATAAAAAAAACCCAGAAATACACTGTGATTCTCACTCGTCCATAAACAAAAAAAAGAAGAAACCTTAAATCTCTTCTTTTTCATTCTGATAAAAATAATACCATAAATACATCATTATTTATGAACTTTTTGATTAGCGTCCATCATCACAATGATCTGAATGATTGGCACAAGACATTATACATGATTGTACTTTACTTCTATCAATTGGAGCAGAACTGGCGCCTCCGGCACCACCAAGAATAGTGTTCTGCAATTTAGAAATCGACTTTTTGTTTAGTTTTAAGTTTTGAGAAATTCTATTTTTCATGGTATTCTTGTTTTGATTTATACCCAAAACTCAGTATAAAAACTTTTAAAAACAACTGTTATCAGTGACCTTTTATAAAACATCACTTAGTTATTATTCAAAAATAGTTTTATAAAAAAAGTGAGTAAAATGCTTGCTTTACACCACTGTTTTTATGCTTATCTAGTACAAACGTCAGAAACAGGTTTTATTGTTAGTGCACATCCTGGTCGACAAGTTTCACAACTGCATCCGCTAGCTGTTGGGCAATTTGTAGATTCTCCATTTCGTCCTCCAATGGTATGCAATTCACTAATTTTTCTTTTGTTTAACGAGAGCGTGTTTACATTTCTTTTTTTCATGATTTGTAATTTTAAATTTATGATTATTAAAACTTTTAGTTAAATGTATGGTTTATAGTTAATAAGAAAAACTAGTATGTCTTACATTTTATAAATTCGGAGTAGTACCAATTAAAAAAGAGCAAACAGTTTTGTTTGCTCTTTCATCATAAATAATCACTCTTCTAGTGATAAATTGACCAATCTATAGATACTTCTATAGATTACAGATTTTTTTTCCTTTTGAAGGTCCACAAGGATTTGATGCACATTGTGCTCCTTCCGTAGGATCTTCTGTAGGATGTCCTCCGCTTACTTTATTAGTAGTTAATTGAGAAACCGTTTTTAGGTTAAGTGCTAATTTTTTTAACTGTAATTTTTTCATGATTTATTATATTTAATTATCTAAAAGTAGGGCGTATTTTCATAAATAGAAACTTTTCAAATTCGTTTTTTATGAATACAGAGCGCCTTTGTAACTTGAATTATTTTTGGTAACAACGGTTTTTTGAATTTCTAGGTCCACAAGGATCTGAAGCACATTGCGCTCCTTCAGTTGGTTCTTCCGTAGGATGTCCTCCGTTTACTTTTGCAGATTCAAACTGAGAAATTGTTGTAAGATTAAGTGCTAACTTTTTTAAATGTAATTTTTTCATAATGTATGATTTTAATTTAATTACCTAAAAGTACTACGCTTATCATGAAAGAAAAACTTTTAAAACTCGTATTTTATAAATATAGAGCAATATTTTCTTTCACGAAAAGAACTCTTTTACAGTTTGTTAGCTCTTTTTGCATAAAGCAAGCACTACACGCTTTATAAAAGCTGTAACATACTTTTCATTTTTTTCATAATTTTAAATTTAATAGCAAATAGTTTACAGCTTAGCAATAGCGCGTTTTGTTACCTTAATTTACAAATAACTCAATTGTTATATTTGTAACTTTTTGTGTCATATTTATAATTTTAATTAATTTTCTTTATTGTAACTTCAATTTATTATAGTTTTGAACTCGTAAAAAATTACCATGAAAGAATCAGATTTACTACACATAGCAGAGCGGTTTGGGAGTCCGACATATGTATACGATGCTGAAAAGATTACATCTCAGTACGAACGATTAACGACAGCGTTTCAAACAGTACCAAAATTAAAGTTGCATTATGCTGTAAAAGCATTATCTAACTTGAGCATTTTAAAACTAATGAAATCGCTTGGCGCTGGATTGGACACCGTTTCCATTCAAGAAGTGCAATTAGGTTTGGCAGCAGGTTTTAATGCCGAAGATATTATGTATACGCCCAACGGCGTTTCGCTTCAAGAAATTGAACATGCAGCACAATTAGGTGTTAAGATTAATATTGACAATCTTTCTATTTTAGAACAGTTTGGAAGCAAACATCCTACCATTCCTGTTTGTATTCGTATCAATCCACATGTCATGGCTGGTGGAAATCACAATATTTCTGTAGGTCATATTGACTCAAAGTTTGGAATTTCCATTCATCAAATTCCGCATGTTTTGCGTATTGTTGAACTTACTGGAATGCATATTAACGGAATTCACATGCATACTGGAAGTGATATTTTAGATATTGACGTGTTTTTGTATGCTTCCGAAATTTTATTTAAAACCGCTACCAACTTTAAAAATCTTGAATTTATTGACTTTGGAAGTGGATTTAAAGTTCCGTACAAGAAAGATGATATTCAAACAAACATCGAAGAGCTTGGACAAAAATTGAGCGTACGTTTCAATGAATTCTGCCAAAACTACGGAAAAGAATTATCACTCAATTTTGAACCAGGGAAGTTTCTTGTGAGCGAAGCAGGTTCTTTTTTAGCCGAAGTAAATGTTGTAAAACAGACTACTTCCACCGTTTTTGCTGGAATTGATAGCGGATTTAATCACTTGATTCGTCCGATGTTGTACAATTCTTATCATCATATCGAGAATATTTCCAATCCAAAGGGTCGCGAACGCTATTATTCTGTCGTTGGTTACATCTGCGAAACGGATACATTTGGAAATAATAGAAGAATTTCTGAAATCCGCGAAGGCGATATTTTGAAGTTTAATAATGCAGGCGCTTATTGCTTCTCTATGGCAAGTAATTACAACTCTCGTTACCGACCAGCCGAAGTATTGTGGTTTGACAATGAAGCACACCTCATTCGAAAGCGTGAAAATTTTGAAGATATATTAAAAAATCAGGTGGAAATTGATCTTTCGCCTAAGAAAAAGAAAAAAAGCGTTCCTAAAGAAGTTTAGTTAGATTTAGGAGAATATAAGTGTTGATAAAGTGTCTGTGTGGTGCAGGCACTTTTTTTTGTAACATTTTTTAAAATTTCAACTCTTTTAGATAAAATAGTATCTTGTAGAAACATTTATCTATCTCTTTTGATGAAAAAAATATGCTTATTATTGTTTTTAATCTGCTTGAGTTGTGCCAAACAAAAGACATACAACGATCCTATTGAATTTGCGCTAGCTGCTGATACTGATAAGATTCAGAATGTGATGCAAAATCTGGAAGCTCACGAAGTTCAAATTATGGTAACAGATTCAGAGGAAAACACCTTTAGTTTTCAGCTGAATGCTTTCGATTATTTTTATCCGGCAAGTAGCGTTAAATTTCCAATTGCGCTTTTAGCCTTAGAAAGAATAAATAGAATTTCATCAATAGATAGTGAAACTCTTTTTCAAATTGAAGGTGATTCTATAAAAACAACTATTCGAAAGGAAGTTCAGAAGATTTTTGCCGTCAGTGATAATGACGCGTATAATAGACTTTTTGAATTTTTAAGGAAAGATACTATTGATGTTCAATTGCAGCGAAAAGCATACTATTTGGCACGAATTTCACACAGATTGAGCACATCAAATCCAGCTTCCACAACTTCCAAAGCCGTTACTTTTACCAAAAATGATAGTGTTGTGTTTCATCAAGAAAGAACTCAAAATAGAAATATAGCGCCTTTAGATTTAAAAAAAGTGCACAAAGGAAAAGGGTTTTACCAAAATGATTCTTTGATTTCAACTCCCATGGATTTTTCAAAGAAAAATTATATCCCACTTCAAACGCTTCACGATCTCATGTTCCGATTTCATCATCCAGAAAATCAACGTTTAGAAACTTTGTTTAATCTTTCCAAAGAAGATCGTGATTTTGTGATGAAAGTAATGAGCAAAACACCGAAACAACAAGGATTTACAGATTCGGAATATTATGATAGTTATGTGAAGTTTTTCATGTTTGGCGACCGTAAAGAATCCATGCCAAAACATATTAAAATATATAACAAAGTAGGCTATGCGTACGGATATTTAACCGATTGCGCACATATTGTAGATACTAAAAATGATATTTCGTTTACCATTACGGCGACTATTCATGTAAATAAAAATCAAATATTTAATGATGACACGTATGAATATGATGAAATTGGCATTCCGTTTTTAGCAGAGTTGGGCAGGCAAGTTCATCAATTTTACCTCAACAAAAAACAATAAAATTATCACGAATGAAAAAGCTAGTCTTCTTTTTATTTTTCAGCATTTCTGTATGTCAAGCGCAGCATATAGCACTTCAAAAAGATTCTATACATTCCACAAAAGACACATTGGTTCTTAAAATCAAAAACAACATGCTTTCTCCAATGTATTTTCGAATGAATGCAAAAGATGAAAGTGCCAAAGCAATTGTATACACCGAAAAAACAGTACTAAAACCTTCGGAAGAGATTGAAAGCTTTATGAAAGTTCCACTGAGTATTGTTGATACGACTCAAACGAAATTTAATCTATATAAATATTTCGATTTAAAGATTGGCTATAGTGATCCAAGCACTGTAAAACACAATGATGCGTATTTATATTTGTTACCTTATAAGAAAAAAAGAAAGTTGATTCAGGGGAATTTTGGAAATTTCTCTCATGATCATATTCGTTCGTTTCACGCTTTTGACTTTGGTACAAAAATAGGAGATACTATTTATGCTGCACGTGAAGGAAAAGTGGTTTTAATCAAAGAAAACTCCAATAAACACGGACGTTCTCGAAAGTTTGCCAACGATGGAAATTTTATTATTATTCAACATGATGATGGCACTACTGCTTCCTATTATCATTTAAAATTTAATGGTGCTTTGGTAGACAAAGGAGCAATGGTAGTAAGAGGACAAAAAATTGGAATCTCAGGAATGACAGGATTTACAACCGTCCCGCATTTACATTTTGTGGTTCACAAAGCCACCGAAGAAGAAGGAAATATTTCTGTTCCAATTGAATTTGAAGGCTATGCAGGAAAGAAATTAAAGAAAGGGAAAAGATACAAACGCAAAAAAACATAACAATCGACCTTCAATCATCTATCATAACATATGAAAATTCTTTTTTTAGCACTTATTTGCAGCTTTATGATGTGTCATGCGCAAGAAGCTGAATTGGAAATAGACCGTGAATTATCTACTAAAGATTCCGTGTTTTTTTCTATTCGAAATAAGCTATCTGTTCCTATTTACTGTATAATTTTACCCAAAAAGAATGCACCCAAAGCAATTTCTTATAAACGAGGAACACTGATTGAAACTGAAAAAAAAGCAACGGGGATTTTTCGAGTTCCTAGAAATTTTCAACCACATCCAGAAAGTGATGCATTTTCTATTGGTAAGTATTTCAGTTTTAGAATTGGTCATGGTAATCCCGACAAAGTAAAACCCAATAAAGACTATCAATATTTATTGCCGTACAAGAATTTTAAAAAATTAATTCAGGGGAATTTTGGCAGATTTTCTCACAACGACCATCCTGCGCATTATTATGCTTTTGATTTTAACACTCATATAGGCGATACAATTTATGCTGCACGTGGCGGAAGAGTAATTAAGACCAAAGAAGATTCTAGAAAGTACGGAAACTCAAAAGCTTTTGTAAGTCATGCAAATTATGTCACTATTGTACATGATGATGATACAACTGCCTCTTATGTACATTTAAATTATAATGGTGTTTTAGTAAAAAATAACGATATTGTTACACGAGGACAGGCCATCGGAATTTCGGGAATGACTGGTTTTACAACTGTACCACATTTACATTTTGTGGTTCAAATGTCAACTAAAAAGTATGGAAACGTCTCTATTCCAATTCAATTTGAAGGATATATAGGCAAAAAATTAAGAAAAGGCTACTCCTATTCACGCGCAAAAAAATAACTATGGAAGGATTAAATATTGTAATCATTATCGCAGTGCTTCTTTTTGTACGATTGGGCATTCGGTTGTATAAAAATTATCCAAGATCTGAAGATTAATAACCAACTCATACTGTATTATGCTAAAAATTTTCCGTTCCGTTCGTAAGCGACTTTTAAAAGATAATAAGTTTAAGAGCTATATTTTATATGCTATTGGAGAAATTCTATTGGTAATGATTGGTATTTTACTTGCATTACAAGTCAACAATTGGAATGAAAGAAGAAAAACTAAAATTCAATTAAACAATACCTTAAGTACAATAGTCAATGATTTGGCATTAGATACTTTGGTTGCTCATCAAATTATAAAGTACTACGAAATCAATCAAAAAAATAGCTTGCGTGTTATTAATAAAGAAATTACTCTTGATAATTATAGAGAATGTCCAAGTTGCGCAAGTTTAATTACCATATATAAACCGTTTAATATTCAAACCAAAGGGTATGATCTTTTAAAAAAAATAACAAGTTCGCAAGCAAATAAAAAAGATAGCTTACTCACAGATCTTTCACAATTATATTCATTGTTCATTCCAACTTTAGAAAAAAGCAATGATCGTTTGGAAAATGATGTTTTAAAAAACTTAGAGAGTTTTAAAGAGCATGATTGGTTTGTTGATTGGACACAGCAAAAGTTTAATCAAGATATGATTGCTTACTTTAGCACTAGTGAAGATTATAGAAAAAAAGTGGCTGCTCATAATTTGCTTGCTTCTAAAAATCATTTGTTAATTGTAACCTCTTATAAAGCGAATGCTAAAGTAATGTTGGAGAAAATTAAGGAACGATTGGAGAGTGATTAATTTTTCATAATTATTCCTGACCTTAAGTAGAATTAATTTACTGAAATGGCAGTTTCTTTCTTCTGCGGGTTTGTTTAACGAATCATTCCAAAAGAAACCGCGCTATTACTCAGCTTTTAATTCCATGCGTAAACTCCTCCTCTGTCTAAAAACTTTTCAAGATCATAATTTACAGTCTTTAATGCTTCACTAACACCTACTTCTAATATAGGTTTACTGTAATTATGAATTCCTTCAGCATTGTCAAAAAATCTTCCTGCAGGATCTATCATTACATAACTTCCTTTTATGGCATCATTAGATTCAGGAACTCGAACTTTTATGTTTTCATGACGTTTTAGAAACTCTTGGTATTGTTCATCTGTGATTATACAAGCATCTATTTTTTCATCATTCTGCCCAACAATTGGTAATACTTGAAAAATTTTCCAACGCTCAGGCTCTATTTCATTTATGAAGTCAACCATAGATTCCTTATAATTAAATGCATTCACTACGGTATTAACCTTCAAACGATATCCATGTGCCTTTATAGCTTGAATTCTATCTTTATAATAAGCTTCGGATAACGGTTTTTTATTAGCGGTCCTTCCAGTTTTAATATTTGTTTCTTCTGCTAAACTATCAATACTGATTGCGATCCAATCTAAATAGTTTTCGTTTTCTTTTAAGAATGCATCTGTTAATTTACTTCCGTTCGTTACGATTGTTGTTGTCATTCCCAATGTTTTTGCTCTGCGAATTAATCGAGGTAGCCATTTACAAAGCAAAGGTTCTCCTCCAACAAAATTGATTTTTTCAAAACCGCTTTTAGCTATTGCTTCTACAACTTTTACCGCTTCTTCTTCTGGTAAATGTCCTTTTGGCAAAATAGTATTTTTCACATCTAAGAATGTAGCAAAACAAAATTTACAACGCATATTACATGGTTGCCACAAATGAAAGTTTACACTTGGTATTTTTTGTGTCGTTTTATGATGAACTATCTGAACTCTATTTTTTTTATTTATATGTGTCATTGTATTCATGGTTATTATTTTTGATTAAATTTTTGAAATTTGGTTATTATGAAATCGGTTACCTCTTTCGAAGTCAGATTATCTGTATTTATTATTAAATGATAATTTGATTCGTCCATAAAGTCAACGTCATATTTCATTTTAAAACGTTGTTGCATTTCTTTATTCCTCTTCTTTATTGCTACTGCTGTTGTAATTTCATTACCGCGATTTGCGGCACTAATTCTGTCTTGGGCAACTGTATCTGATACTTTAAGTAATACATGAAAAGTGTTGTTAAGAAATTTAAATCCCAAGCGATAATCGATTACAATATTTTCTAAAGCATTACATTTTTCTTTGAATTTGTTATCAATAATGGCATCCAGTTTAGGATGTTGTTTACATAATTGTTGAAATTCATTAATGTTCATTCCATATTCATTTTTTGCAAATTCTCTTGAAAAATTCCCTACCGAAATGAATTCAAAACCTAGCATTTCTTGAATATTTTTTCCAATAGTGGATTTGCCGCTTCCAGCAAATCCACTTAGAGAGATCTTAGTTATCATTTTCTTCTCTTGAACGATGATATTCTTCATGATCTGGATTTAACTGATTTCCTCTGTTCACATCATTTGGATGATGAATTTGTGGTTTCTCTTTGTCTAATTCTTGCATGTTTGATAATTTTTAAATTGTTAATAATCTAGCTTCAACAGGAAGCCTTTTTTAGTTCGAATAGCGCTTATTCTTACATCAAATATCAGATAAGTACATTTTTTATTTTCCTTTTTGGGACATACACGTTATATTTGGGATAGAAGTATCTCTTTTTGTGATTATAGAAAATGATGGATTGACACAGTAGATACTTTACACAACCAACTCATTTAATACATGTTAGAAGAACTAATTTCCTATTTTGATTCTCCAAAGCTTTTTATTGCTATTCTGCTTATTTTGGTACTCCTTTTATTTTTAAGAAATACCTATAACGTTTATAAAAAAGGGTTTTATAAACGAGAAAATAATGAATTAAAAGAGCAATTATTAAAGAATAAAGTCGCACTGAAAGAGCATCAGAAACAAGCTATTAACATTGAAAATCTTCAAAAAGAACTCACTTTAAAGCAACAAAGAATCGTTTCTTTAGAAAAGGAATTAAAGCATAAAGAGCATGATATTTCCACATTAGGGCAAGAAATAAGTCATCAAAAACAAGCTTTTGAAAAGTATATTGATTATAAAAATGTAGAAGCAAATAATACACGTTTGGGTGCACATTTTGTCAAAAATGTAATTAATCAAATATATATTGATCTGGAAATTGCGCAATCAAAGTATAAAAGCTTCTTAGGAGTTCATTATAAGATAGGAAAATCAAGTAGTGGCATTCCTCCAATTAAAGCCTTAAAAAATATATTTAAATTACTCGATTACAATGTTTCAGCCTTGCATCAAACAGAAATTGCAATTACAGAAGAAATTGAATATATAGAAATGTTTTTGGATTTGATTCGCTATTTAAAGCCAAATGCTAATATTAAATTGGAAAATTACTTAAATGATGAGCAAAAGAATTCCATCCAAATTAAACCCACATTGTTTTTTCCATTTATTGAAAATGCTTTAAAACATGGTAATTTGAATAATGAAGATTCTTTTGTAAGCATTACGCTAAATCAACACGAACAGAATGTATTAAAATATTGTCTGGTAAATAGTACCGAAAAACTATCGCTTGAAGAAATACAAGAACCTTCTGAGATTAATGGAAACTTTGGATTAAATGCACTTCAACAACTTATACATACGTATTATCCTGGAAGTTCATTAAAACATAGCACCATACCCAATAATCAATATATGTCTGAACTCACTTTAGCACTCCCATAATGAAAATACGTTATATACTAGTAGATGATGACTTAAAAACGATTCAATTTGTAAAAACAAAAATAGATCGCATTGCTGCTGACTACGAATTGGAACATATTGCCAGCTATACTAGCTCAAAGAAAGCTTATGAAGAAGTTAAGCCTGACTCGTTTGATGTTCTACTTGTAGATTTTCAAATGCCTGTATATAACGGAATACAACTTGCTGAAAAAATTGCAGCTTCTAAGAAAATTATTTTCCTAACCTCAACAACAGGAAAGCAAGCTGAAATTATCAATAATTTAGAAATTACAGGATATCTTAGCAAGCCTTTTGAATTGGAAGAGTTTGAAAAAATTCTACAAAAGAAAGTAATTGGAAAAATAAACACTTCTAGTTTTTTGCAAAACGACACTTATTTATCAATTCCGATAGGTACAAATAAAGATATTGGAATTTCCCCAGAACAAGTATTCTATATAAGTAAAGCCAGAAATAGAAATAGTGAACAACCTAAAAAAAATTGCGTGCATATTTATGGCAAAAACGATGTAATTATTCATAAAGATGTTCGCTTGACTATCGCTAAATTTTCTGAGTTATTAGCTCCGTATAAATTTGAAAAAATTAGTCAAAATACGATTATCAATATGTCTCATATTAAGGAGCGTGACAATAGAAATATTGAATTATATCATACACAAGAAACTTTTGAAGTTACAGAAAAGGAGAAGTCTAGTTTTATTCAAAAATTAGCTTCCTTTTTTAGCCCCAAAAACCATTAACGCTTACAATTCTCATAAAACGTTAGCCCGTTTTTATCTAAATCATAAAAAGCAAATTCTTTGGTATTCCAAGCAGTTTCTCTAAGCTTGGTATGTTCGTGAAATACATCTTTTGTTTTGTATTCGTCAAACAAAGCTTCGGTGTTTATTATGAAGAAGCGCAACATAGGTCTGTCAATTCCGTGTTCCCATTCTGATGCATCATGCCATTGCAAATGAATTTCTACATTTCCGCGAACGATTCCTGCATAAGTTGGATGTGTTCTATGATCGGCAAAAGTAGCTTCAAACCCTAATTTATTGATATAAAAATCCAATGATTGTAACACATCTTTGACTGCCAATACTGGATGTACACTTAAAAATTGTTCGCTTGCTCTCATAACTTGATTTTCATCGAATTAAAGATAATATATTTTTTAAATAAGGTTTCTTTTTGTTATGTAAAAAGGTATCTTTAACGGTATATTACGACATTATTTATACTTTAATTCTTATGAAACGTTTTTGCTTTTTACTTTTTTTACTGAGTTCCCTAACCATAATCGCCCAAAGTACGCAAGGTGCACTTTCTGAAATTGGTTTTTATACGATGGATACAGCACTTGATGAAGCCGCTATTGAAAAAGAATTAAAAACCGTTTTTCCCGATGCTGTTTTTGTGGAAGAATCTCCAGAGGTAATTAATAAAACTATGATTTACATAGAAGCCATCACAGAAGTTGAAGAAGATTATCCTGCGCATGACACGGAATATTTAGAGTATTTTGCAGAAGGATTCTCAAAGGAACAAAAAGATCAATTAGGCGATTCTCAAAACGCTTTTATTGTAGTACTTTATTATAAAAACAAGGACGTTTTTACACATACCAAAAAGCTATTTGATTGGGTATATAAGAAAATAAAAAATACTGATTTTATTGTGTATGATGGAGATGTACGTGAATATTATATCCCTGAAACTTGGAAAAGAGATCGTGTAGATGCTTGGGAAAATGGAATTCCAAATGTTTTACAACAACTTACTTTACATTCGTACAGAAAATATGAATATTGCCGTTCTATTACGTTTGGAATGCAACGTTTTGGTTTACCTGATTTAGTAATTGACGATTCTCCCTGTTCTAATTCTAACAATGCAGGACAGTTACTAGCTGTGATAGCACAACTACTCCTCGAAGGAAATGAAATTAAAATAAATAGTCTTAAGATTGATTTAGATGCTATTAAAAGTGCCGAATTTAAAAAAGCAATTGACGACATTGTGTATGAGAATGCCACCAAAAAGGCAACTGTTAATTTTAATACTTCTGTTCCGCAAGAAGAAGGTGATCCGCTCAATATTATATATCAGGTAAGTTTTAAGAATAAGGATTACGAAAACACGCAAGCCTATGAAAATGAGACCTATAAAAATCTTTTTGGTATCGAAGATGAAATTACGCATGTAGATCATAATGATGAAATCTTAGCAGCAAGCGAACGCGCTAAGGAAAAATTACCGGAACTAAGAGCGTTATTTAATGAAGGATTAGATCAGGCAACGTTGTTACTGAAAGCTCCTTTTGCAGCTGATGATGGTCGTAATGAATGGATGTGGATTGAAGTAACACGCTGGCGTAGTACAGAAATCCAAGGTATTCTTCAAAACGATCCATTCTATATCAAAGATTTAAAATCTGGAGCAAAAGTAACGGTACAACAAGGAGATATTTTTGATTATATTCTCTACAAAGCGGATGGCACTACCGAAGGCAATGAAACTGGAAAGTTGATTTTGAAATATGGTAATTAGAGAGTTAGACTTTTTAGACTTACTTAGGTCGTTAGATTTGTAGACTTCTTAGACTTGCTTAGATTTTTAGACTCTTAGATACGGTCACGAACGTAGTGTAATACTCTGTTTCTTAATTTCTCGAGATTATTACATCGAAATAGATTCCCGCTTTTGCAGGAATCATCGATGAATACTATCTAAAAATGTTTACACTGAGTTTTTATCTATAAGAATCTAAAGAAACTATACTTTCTTGGAATTCAGCAACCATTTCTTCCACAACTGTTCCCGCAGGTTTTATTTCGTCAATTAATGCAGAAACTTGTCCGATTTCCAATTCGCCTTCTACCAAATCGCCTTCAAACATTCCGCGTTTTGCACGTGCTCTACCTAATAAGGTTTTCAATTCTTCTACAGAAGGTCCAGTAGTATATAATTCTTCTAAATCTTCATAGAATTTATTTTTCAACAAACGAACAGGTGCCAATTCTTTCAACATTAACTTTGTGCTACCTTCTTTGGCTTCTACTACTTTTTTCTTGAATTCTATATGAGACGAAGCTTCATTTGTTGCTACAAATCGACTTCCTACTTGTACGCCATCAGCTCCTAAAATCATTGCTGCTAACATTGCTTTTCCGCTTCCAATTCCTCCCGCAGCAATCAACGGAATATCCAATTTTTCTTTTACACTTGGAATCAATGTCAAGGTTGTTGTTTCTTCTCGCCCATTATGTCCACCAGCTTCAAAACCTTCCGCTACAACAGCATGTACACCAGCATCTTGCGATTTTAAAGCAAATTTAGAACTGCTGACTACATGCGTTACCGTAATTCCATTTTCTTTTAAAAATGGCGTCCAAGTTTTAGGATTTCCTGCAGAAGTAAATACTATTTTCACACCTTCTTCTACAATAATATCCATAATTTCTTCAATGTTTGGATATAACATTGGAACGTTGACACCAAATGGTTTGTCCGTTGCTTTTTTACACTTTTGAATATGTTCACGCAATACATCAGGATACATAGAACCTGCGCCAAGCAAACCTAATCCGCCTGCATTACTCACTGCAGAAGCCAATCGCCAGCCACTCGCCCAAATCATTCCTCCTTGAATTATTGGATATTGTATCTTGTATAATTGTGTAATTCTATTGTGTTCGAACAAAGCCATTCGTTGTGTGTATTTTTATTGTTTTATTATTTTTTTGGTGATCGTATCTCCGTTTGCTTCAATACGTAACAGGTATATTCCCGCTGCTAATTGACTTATATCTATGTTGTGACTATTTGTTGTTGTGGTAATCGTTTGGAGTGTTTTTCCAACTAAGTTCATTACCTTAAGTTTTGCATTTCTAATAGCTTCAGGCAAATTGATTTGTAGGTTCGTTTTTGCTGGATTTGGAAACACTTGAATTCTTTCCCTAAGATCTAATTCTGGAAGTGACAATGTTTGAAATGCCATTTCAAAATCTGGAATCCCATATCCCAATTGATTGTTAGGATTTGCATAAATGGATGCTGATTCGCGAACAGCCTGCATTAACTCTAGATTGGTTCTGTTAGGAAATGCTTGTACCAAACAGGCCATAGATCCTGCAATGATTGGTGCTGAAAATGATGTTCCGCTAGAAAAAGTAATGGTATTGGTTGCATTTATTGCGGTTGATCCCGAACCTAATGCAACTACATCTGGTTTTACAGGAATATTTGGAGTTCTTCCACGTGAACTAAACGAAGCGTAATTCCCTGCAAGATTTACAGCACCCACTGTAAATACATCTCCATCAGCTGGTGCTGAAATAATTCCCCAACTTGTATTTCCTGAATTCCCTGCGGAGTTTACCATTAACAATCCTTTTTCCACAGCAATATTACCTCCTTTGGTAATAAATGCAGTATCTCCATCCATATCATCCGTTGTATAATTGTATCTACTGTCATCAAAAGTAGTATATCCTAACGACGTATTTACTACATCAACACCCAAACTATCAGCACGTTCTATAGCTTCTACCCAGTACGATTCTTCTACTGGAGTTTCACTAGCAACATCTTCTGTTCTGAATACATAATAACTTGCATCAGGCGCCGTACCTACAAATTGTCCATCAATATATCCCGCCATATCTGACAAAACTCTGGTACCATGGTCGCTTCCTGTAAAGGCATACACATCTGAAGTACGATTTACAAAATCATATCCGTTTAACAAATCGCCATTATCTCTTAATCGTTGAAAAGCAGGCAATGTATTCACATTTGAGAAACCACTGTCCACTACTGCAACTGTAACGCCTTCTCCTGTAAAATCTAACTCATGGAGTTTATTTGTTTTTATCATTGTAATTTGATTGTTAGCGCTTCCATAGTCAAATAATACAGAGGTTTCAAAATTTTCAGTCATTTGTTTGGTACGTTGTACAGAAGCGGATCTACCAGCAGTATTTAAAGAGCGGTCTGCATAGACAATTTCACTCACAAAAGATAGATTCAATAAATTATCAATATCCGTTTGTGTTCCTAATACGTGAATACAATTGAACCATTTAGATTTTGCTCGAACCATAATTCCAGGCTGAGTTTTGACTTGTGAGATATATGTCTCGTTTACTGGAACATCGCGTTCATCAATAGCTATATTGTGGTTTGTTTTACGATCAATTGCTTTTTGTGTCAATATTGTCGTAGGATTTGCCAAGGCATCTGCAACATTAGGTTTGTCTGCAAAATACACCCAAGCGTGTTCTGTTTGAGCATTACTGTATTGTGCTATAAATATGATTATGAATATAATTATTTTTTTCATTTTAATATTTTACTTTAAGGGGTTTCTCTTAATTTTATTTTTCTTAAAAAAACACCTCTATTTTCAGTACAAACTCGCTTTAATTACCTCAAGAAATCACTCCAGAACCGATCAATTCTTCGTCAAGATACCATGCTACAAATTGACCTTCGGTCATAGCACTTTGCGGATTTTCAAAATCTACATATGCACCACCTTCAATCTTATAGACTAATGCTTTTTCTAGTGGTTGACGGTATCGTATACGCGCCATTACTTCCATAGATTCATCTGGCTGTAATGCCATATCTTCACGAACCCAATGCAATTCGTCATCCGTTACAAATAAGGTGCGTCGGTACAATCCTGGATGCGATTTTCCCTGACCTGTGTAAATGATGTTTTCTTTTACATCAGTTTCAATCACAAATAACGGTTCTACGGTTCCACCAACTGCCAAACCTTTTCGCTGGCCTTTGGTAAAATAATGCGCTCCTTGATGCTTTCCTACTACTTTACCGTCCGTTTTTTGATAGGTATATTTTTGTGCAAAGAATGCTAGTTCTTCTTCTTTATTGGTGAAATTTGGTAATACTTTATGATACCTTTCCTTGTCATTTGGCACTTCTACAATAACACCTTCTTTGGGTTGTAATTGTTGCTGTAAGAAGTCTGGTAATTTTACTTTACCAATAAAACATAATCCTTGCGAGTCTTTCTTTTCTGCTGTAATTAAATCTGCTTTTGCTGCAATTTCACGTACTTCGGGCTTTGTAAGTTCCCCAATAGGAAATAATGATTTTTCGAGTTGTGCCTGCGATAGTTGACACAGAAAATACGATTGATCTTTGTTCCCATCTTTTCCTGCCAATAGTTTGTGAATCGTTTTTCCGTTTTCTTCAATGGTTTCTTTACGGCAATAATGTCCTGTTGCCACATAATCGGCTCCTAAGTCTAGTGCGATTTTCATGAATACATCAAATTTTATTTCCCGATTGCATAATACATCTGGATTTGGTGTACGTCCTTTTTCATATTCATTAAACATATAATCAACAATACGCTCTTTATATTGCTCACTTAAGTCTACTGTTTGAAATGGAATCCCTAGTTTGTCTGCTACAATCATAGCATCATTGCTGTCTTCTAGCCAAGGACATTCGTTCGATATTGTAACAGAATCATCGTGCCAATTTTTCATAAATAACCCAATAACTTCATATCCTTGTTGCTGCAACAAATATGCTGTTACACTTGAATCTACGCCACCAGAGAGTCCTACTATTACTCGTTTCATGCTATTCCATTTACTTGTTTATGTCGATAAGTCGAAACTTACCCTTTTTGCTGACAAAGATACTTCTTTTTCAGTTTTTTTGAGTGGATTTGCGCAAAGCATTTTATATTACGAAACAGTACTAAAAATAGAATGTAGATTCACTTGTAGTCTTATAATAGACTGGAAGTTTTCTACTCGATATTTTTCTAAATTCTTTAACATAGTATTGTTTTTATACTTTAGTTTCTGTGATCATTGTAATGATATTTTGAACCTTTTGAATCATGATCACTTCCTCGAATAGTTACAAGATTTTTGATTTGATATTCCTTTAAATTTTCTAACATATTATTATTTTTTTAAGAATTAATTTGTTTAAAGGTATCTCATAAAAACCTAAAATCAGCAGTAAAAACAGGCAATACAAACCCAATTTGTTTAAAATAGGATGATAAATTAATATCATTTTCACGAATAAAAACATAATATAAAGCACATAAATTCAGACAGTTAAAAATAAATTCCGATTCTTTATTTTGTAAAGAGTAAGCTTTTACTTTTAAAAATCATCTAGATAACGGACTATATGAATAATAGTGATTATTAAGAAAGTTTGATTCATAAAAAAGCTACCTTCATCAGATAGCTTTTTGTCATATTGAACGTTGCCTTAGTTTATATTTTTTAAGTTCAGCAGCGTTAAACAAAAAAGCCTGAGTGGAAAGAACACTCAGGCTTTTTTTATATATTACATTTCTAGCTACAGTCCAGAAAGTTCAAATACTAAGTATTCTAAAATTCTGTCTACTGTATTGAATCCGTCGTCGTTGTTTTCCGTATGAAATGAAGAGTAAAATACGCCGCCTTCTCCTACTTGAAATGTAAACGCCAAGTCTTTATTTTCTGTAACTGGTGTACCACTATTATCTCTGAATTGTGCAGGTCCGTTAAACCAACTAATTACTGTTGCATCGTTTGCACTATCAACTACTTGCCAACCTCCTATAAATTCATCAAGTAATATGGTATCGTCATTGTTTACTGTAATATTAAAATTGTCTTGTAACCAATCGATCAAGTCTTGATCAAAAATGGTTGCTTCTGTGGACATTGAAATTCCACTTTTTTCATTGTCTAAAAAGTCAATATATTGTTGTCCGTCTCCCGTGATTCCTTCTAAATATTTGAATGCCCAATCGGTTGCATATAAGATTCCACCATTGTTTACAAAATCAAATATATTTGCATTGTGTTCCGTATACACTTCTCTCAATCCGCAATTCAAAAAGAGAATATCGTATTCTGCTAACATATCTGGAGAAGCAATTAAATCCGAAAAGTGGAAATCAACATTTGGTTCTAAAAATGTATTCTCTTTGGTAGGAATAGCATTTGCTCCATGTCCATGACCATGTTTAGATGCATTGCCCGAAGGTCTTCCTGCATATCTTCCATTAATAATATCAAATAACGGCTCTTGTGTCATTGGGTTTACCAAACCAATATCGTATAACACAGATTCTATATTGTCATAAGATCCTGTCACTACTCCTATTCTTGGAAATATTTCAATAGGAATGTTTGGAATATCAATATCATCATCTTCTGCTACTTCTACGGTTCTTTCCGAACTGAATAAACCTTTCTTTAAAGATATCGTATACGTTCCTGCTGTTAAGTCTGTCAATCGAAAGCTTCCGTCGGTTCCTGTCAATGTTTCAGAAACTACAGTTTCATCTTTCATAGCTACAATCAAACCGTTTACAATTGGGTCTGTATTGTTAGGAGCTAAGAATTTTCCTGAAATACTACTTTCAGCTATTGGAGCGGCCTCGTTGTCCTTTTCACACGAAAGTAAAAAAGAAAAAACAAGTGCAATGAGTGTTAATTTTTGAATCTTCATATTGCGATTTTGATCGGGTTGTTATTAAGGTAGATGCACAAATTGCTTTTTGGTTGCGTCTAATTTTAAATTTTAATGAATTCACAGTTAAGACGTTAAGCAAATTGAACACATATTTAAAACAATTATAAATTTAAAATTCCCCTATGCTTCTTAAAAAACAAACAATAATAAGCGTTACTTTGCTGTTAAGAGTTTAGAATACATTGTGGCTACGGCTTTTTATTTCATCATTTTTAATGTATATTTCGATGAAAGAGGCACAACTTTTGCCATATGAACTATCAAGTAATAGTCACCGTTAAAAGAATACAGATGAAATTGAAGTTAGGAATTAGTATTATGATGTTTTTGTGTATTGGGAATACTGTTTTTTCGCAAAGTAAAAAAGCAGATAGCCTCGATATTAAGATTGGACAAATGATTATGCTTGGTATTGGCGGCGATACTGAAATTAGAGCTGATAATAAGATTTTAGCCGATATTAAAGCTCAAAAACTTGGTGGTGTTTTATTGTATGAGAAGAATATTGCCAAACTGAATTCCGTTGAAAATTTAACGAAACTCGTTGCTACACTTAAGAAAGATGCAAAATTGCCATTGTTGGTAAGTATTGATGAAGAAGGTGGACGCGTGAACCGATTGAAACAGAAATATGGTTTTCCAAAAACGGTTTCTGCAAAGTATTTAGGCGAAGTCGATGCAATTGATTCTACAAAATATTATAGTGATATTATTGCGCACAATTTGTTAGAATTAGGTATTAATGTGAATTATGCGCCTGTGTTAGATGTTGATAATCCTGACAATCCGCCAATTGGAAAGAATCATCGTGCATTTTCTGAAAATCCGAAAGATATTGTAAAACATGCACGTCAAGTGATAAAGAGTCATCGTTATTTTAATGTGAAAACTGTAGTAAAGCATTTTCCTGGACATGGAAATTCGCGTCAAGATTCACATTTTAATGTCACGGATGTTAGTAAGTATTGGAAGCAACAAGAGGTTTTTCCGTATGTAAAATTGTTGTATGAAGGCAATGTAGATGCTATTATGACAGCACATATTGTGAATGATAAGTTGGATGATTCTAAACTTCCTGCGACACTTTCTAAAAAGATTATGACCGATTATTTACGTGGCGATCTTGGTTTTGATGGTGTTATTTTTTCAGATGATATGCAGATGAAAGCGATTGCCGATCAGTTTGGATTTGAAAAATCGATTGAAATGGCAATTCACGCTGGTGTAGATGTGTTGATGTTTTCAAACCATATTCCGATGAAAGGTCGCGGTATGATTCTTCCAAAAGATATTATTGATATTGTAAAGAAGATGATTGCCAACGGAGAGATTTCTGAAAAGCGTATTGACGAATCGTATCAACGTATTTTGAAGTTTAAGAAAGGGCTTTGATTGGATTTTAGACCGCACTTGCGCGCTGTTAGATGTTAGACCGCGCTTTGGCGCTGTTAGATGTTAGATCGCTCGCTGTTAGACTTTTTTTTGATCTTTTTTTGACGAATCTTATTTTATTTTTCCAATGAATTTTGCGGCGGCACCAAATTCTTGCTCTGTTTTTAGATAGAATTTCTTTCCGTTTTCGCTGATGATTAATTCTGCAAATCCATTATTTTGACAATGCTTAAATGCATTTTGTAATTCCAGAAATTGTCCATCAATCGCATCATTATGCGAAATTATATAACAAATATCTGTATCCTTTAAATTTAGTTCTGACTTTAAAGTTGCATAGGTTTCTGCATCTGATGTGTCTTGTAATTGAGTCACATTCTTTTCAACTATCATTTCATTCCAATTATGATTGAATTTATCAATAAAATCTGATCGCTTCTTTTTATGACTTAACGTCCAAATACTTCTTTCTCTTTTTTCTTTACGAATGAAGTTTGTAATAAATTCCTTTTCAGTTTCAATTGCGTTCATATGTTACGTTTACTAGTAAATATATGTTTAGATGATTTTATCAAGATAAAAAATAATTTCATCTTGATGTTTTGATCAACTTATCTTGATAAAATATTTTTTTGTCTTGATGTTTTTATGAATCCGTCAAGATGGATGTATAAAGGATTCTTGTAGAAACAAAAAAAGCTCCTCAATATGAGGAGCTTTTCTATATATAAAAAGTATGTTTTATTTACGCTTTTTGTTTGCGTTTGCCTTTTTCTGTGCTTCTGCCTGCTCCATCATTTCTTGCATTTTCTTCTGGAAACGGTTCTGCTTTTTAGGCTTCTTTTTGTTTTCTTGTATTCTTGCGTGAATTTTATCTTCATCAATGATATACTTCTTAATGACTAACATGATTCCGATGGTAATTAAGTTAGATACAAAATAGTATAAACTCAATCCACTCGCATAGTTGTTAAAGAAGAATAACATCATCAATGGAGAGAAATACATCATATATTTCATCATTTTACTCATGTCTGGCATTCCATCTTGCTTTGGTTGCTGCATAGAGTTCATTTGCTGTCCTGTTGTCATTCTCATATAGAAGAAGATTGCAACAGACGCCAAGATTGGAAATAAACTGATGTGATCTCCGTATAACGGAATACTAAATCCTTCTGGGAATTTATAAATCGTATCATAAGACGATAAATCATCTGCCCATAAGAAGCTTTTTTGACGTAATTGAAACGCTGATGGGAAGAACATGAATAATGCATAGAATACTGGAAGTTGTAGTAATGCCGGAATACAACCTGCCATTGGACTTACGCCTGCTTTTCCGTATAACTTCATTGTTTCTTGTTGCTTCTTCATTGCATCGTCCTTGTACTTTTCATTGATTTCATTTACCTCAGGACGAATGACTTTCATCTTCGCTTGCGATAAGTATGACTTGTAAGTAACTGGCGATAGTAATAAACGAACTAAAATTGTCATGACAATAATAGCAATACCTGCTGGTAAGAACGCGCTTAATAATCCAAATAACGGAATTAAGAAGTAACGGTTAATCCAACCAAAAATTCCCCAACCTAATGGTACAATTTCATCAAGGTTTCTGTCATACGCCGAAAGTGTGTCGTAATCTGTTGGACCATGATACATGTCCATTGTATAGTTTAGCTCTCCTCCTTTTAATTCTAAAGGAATGGTTGCGCTGAAGTTTTTTAAGAATTTTACATCTTTTTCAGCCATCTCGCTATCTACAATGTTTTCTGAAGTCAGTGCTGCTCTTCTAAAAGGTGCATCTGTTAATAAAATAGACGTAAAGAAATGTTGCTTGTATCCAATCCAAGAAACTCCTTTAGGATTTTCCTCATCGGTCATTTGTCCTAAGTAACTATCTTTTCCATCTTCATACTCGTAATGAACATCAGTATAACGGTTTTCATACGTTACACTTTTTGCATGTCTGAAACTTTTCAGTTTCCATTCCATGTTTACAGGTTGACTCGCATTGATGAATCCGTTTAGTCCTTGCGAACGCACCGTGAAATCCATCATATAATCGTCTTTCAACTCGTATCTGTATTCTAAGAATTTGTCTGCCGCCACTTTCAATTTCATCGAAAGTACTTTGACACCACCATTTTCTGTATATGTTGGTTCAAAAGGCAATTCTTTTGTATTTAGCACACGGTTATCTGCCGTTGTTAAGTTTAATCCAAACGAAGCGTTTCCATCTTTTACTAAGTATACAGGAAGTGAATCATAGGTTTTTAACTCTTCAAATTGTCCTTTTACTTTTTGTCCTTTTACAAGTGCTTCAACAATTTGTCCACCTTTGTTACTTACTTTTAATGAAATCAATTCATTTTCAATCGTAGTAACATCATCCATAGAAACTTTTCCGGCGTTGAAACCAAAAGCTCCTGTAGCATTTTTATATTTTGCTCTTTGTAAAGAGTCTCCTAAATCTAAGGTAGTAGTCTCCGAAATTTTATTGGTGACAGCAGTTGCTGTACTATCTGTTACAACTTGCGTTGTTTTTGCTTTTTCGGCTTCAGCTTTGGCAGCTTCTTCTTCCGGAGTTGGCTTTACACTATTTAACCAAAAAACTCCAATTAAAGCTATTAACGCAAATCCTATAAGCTGTTTGTAATCAAACTTGTTTTCTTCCATTTAATCTTTAATTTATACACATCTCTTTGAGCGAGATTTATCTACTATTTAAAATAGACTCCTTTTTTGAGGTTTTGTTACTCAAAAAAGCAGCCAATTTTCACTTTTATGCCATAGTGACATTTTGTTTATTTTCTGCATGTACTAATGCGGCCTTTACAAACGCAACAAATAATGGATGCGGATTGGCTACTGTACTTTTATATTCAGGATGATATTGCACACCTACAAACCAAGGATGTGATGGCAGTTCAACGATTTCTACCAATCCTGTTTTCGGATTGAAACCTGTGGCAATTAATCCTGCATTTTCTAATTTTTCTTTGTATTCGTTGTTGAATTCGTAGCGATGACGATGACGTTCTAAGATCATTGATTTCCCGTAGATGTCATGTACTTTGCTTTCTTCTTTCAACTCACATTCCCAAGCACCTAAACGCATGGTTCCACCTTTGTCCGTCACTTCTTTTTGTTCTTCCATCAAGTTGATGACAGGACTTGCTGTATTTGGATTCATTTCTGTAGAATTGGCACTGTCTAACCCTAAGACATTTCTTGAAAATTCAATGACAGCCATTTGCATTCCTAAACAGATTCCTAAGAAAGGGACATTGTTTTCACGTGCATATTGTACTGCGCGAATTTTCCCTTCTATACCACGATCTCCAAAACCTGGCGCGACTAAGATTCCGTCTAAGTTTTTAAACTTTCCAGCAATGGTTTTTTCTGCGATATGTTCTGAGTGAATAGACTCTACTTTGACTTTGATTTCATTTTCTGCTCCAGCATGAATGAACGCTTCCAAAATAGATTTGTATGAATCTTGCAATTCTACGTATTTCCCTACCAATCCAATTGTGACTTCGCTTTTAGGATTTTTAAGTTTTGTTAAGAATTTGTTCCAAGTTGTTAACGCTGGTCTTCCTTCGTCTGTTAATGCCAATTTCTTTAATACAACCGTATCCAATCCTTCTTCCAACATTAAGTTTGGTACATCATAAATCGTTTTGGCATCAATAGATTGAATAACAGCTTCACGCTTTACATTACAGAATAATGCAAGTTTGTGACGTAATTCTTCTGAGAGTTCATGCTCTGTTCTACACACCAAAACATCTGCTTTGATTCCGCTTTCCATCAAGGTTTTTACCGAGTGTTGCGTTGGCTTTGTTTTTAATTCGCCTGCGGCAGATAGATATGGCACTAATGTTAAATGAATTACCATTGCGTTGTCTTCTCCCAATTCCCACAATAGTTGACGAACTGATTCTATATATGGTAAAGATTCTATATCTCCGACAGTTCCACCAATTTCTGTAATGACAATATCATAGTTTCCTGATTTCCCAAGAATTTGAATACGTTCTTTAATTTCATTGGTAATATGTGGTACTACTTGAACCGTTTTTCCTAAGAATTCACCTCTACGTTCTTTTTCAATCACGCTTTGGTATATACGGCCTGTAGTTACATTATTTGCTTGTGAGGTAGCAACATTTAAAAAACGTTCGTAGTGTCCTAAATCCAAATCTGTTTCCGCGCCATCATCTGTCACATAACATTCGCCATGTTCATAAGGATTAAGTGTTCCTGGATCAACATTGATGTATGGATCTAGTTTTTGAATCGTCGTTCTGTAACCTCTAGCTTGTAGTAATTTGGCGAGTGAAGCCGCAATTATTCCTTTTCCCAAAGAAGAGGTAACACCGCCCGTAACAAATATGTATTTGGTGTTTGCCATTATTGTAATTATGTGTTGTGTTGTTGTTGTATTCGGCGGCAAAAGTACAAAGAAGAATTTATAATTAATAAAGGTTGAATAACTATTTTTAAAGTGTATTCAACCTTTGTATTTTTTTCTGATAAAACTGATTATCAGCGCGCTATGTTTCTTTAAATAGAAGTTTATTTTTTACAATCGGTTTTTTTAGTCTTTTATCTACTTTATGAGTCAGCATTCTGTTACCGTAGCTATCGTTTTTGAGAAAAATTATTTTGATAGAATCTTTTTTGCCTTTTTCACGTAAGAACCATTTGGATAGTGTGCTAGATACTTTTCAATAGCTGCTGTATCATTTTTGTCATTTTCATACATTTCTTCACATACTTCCCAAAGATTATCATCAATCATATTCGCATCTGCGCCATTGTCTTTTGCTTGAATATAATATTTGATTGCGTTTGCATAATCCTGCTGAAAATAATACGCAACTCCAACTTGACTTAAGTAGAGTCCGCTGTTTTCCGGATAATCTACTGCCATTTTTTGATACAGTGCTCTAGATTGATCAAATTTTCCACTTGTCATTGCTGAAGAAGCTTCTCGAATGTATGCCTGTTCTTCATTTTTACTTTCCGGATTTGCCGCAATATAATCTTGGTTGATTTTGTTTGCATCTTCTAATGATATTTTCTTTTTCTTGAAAAGAAAATCAAATAATCCCATAGTTTTTTTGTTTTGATTGTGATTCCCAAGATACAAATAAAAATGTGTCACTACAGCGTTGTTTCTATAGTTTTCTGATATGTAAAAAGGATGCATTCCCAAAAAAAGTGCAGTTCAAACGAGTTGAAATTACAATCTTTTTTTTGCTGTAGAATGCATCCTTTGTGCTGTATACTTTCTGTAATTCAATACGAAAGTAAAAACTTAGTGTTATGCCGTTTCTGTGTTGTTGTCGTCTTCTTTAGGTTTTACAAAACCAATGGCAGTTTTAATTACGGTATCTAAGATACTGTTCTTTAAATGTCCTAATTTTATTTTAGAAACACCCGCAGCGTATAATCCTTTTAATACGACTAAATCCTTTTGACTTTCTATCAACCACTTGTAATCATCGAGTGTGATGTTTCCTTCGGCAAGTAAGGTTGTCCAACGTTCTAGTTTTTCTTTGGATGCTTTTAAAAAGTCTTGCACATCCTTTTTTGACTCTTCTTTTAAGTCGTCAAACTTAGAACCCATTAAACTTAATAAGTTTCCTTTTAGTTCTTTCAATAAATCTTTGAAGTCCATGTTAATATGTTGTTATGTCGTTATTATAATCCTAGAATTGCTTTGAGTTTGTTTTCTGCGGCAGGATCTTTTTTTCCTTCATATTGAAGAATTAAATCCAGTGCTTCAGTGACTTGTCCTTTGGCTTCATTGATAAAGAAACTTGAAAGTGTTCCTTTGTCTTTCCAACGCTTTAAAAATCCTGCGATAAAGTTTTTATCTGGATTTGCAATCATTTTCCACATGGCATACGAAATGGTATTGTTCTCTCTATTTTTTTGGTATTCAAGCATTTTTGCTAGTTCTGAATCAAAATTATCGATCGCCGCTTGTTGTGAATCGTAAGACATCGTTGCCTTGTCCATTAAATTGATAGCATCCACTTTTAGTTCCGTTCCTTTTTGGTAGGAATATTGATCAAAAACAGGTGCTCTAAGTGATCCGCATGATGAGACTAGAAACAGTGTTAACATTAAATACACTGCATAAAAACGTGTTTTCATATTTGAATTGTTATGTAAGGTTAGAATAATTCTTGTTGTACTCTTTTGATGGCTTCTACGTGATAACGAATGACTTTTGCTCGTCCTTCACGCGTCATTAAGATTGATTTGCATTCTTCTTCATTGTCCATAAAGAAGTTCTCCGTCAGAATGGCTGGCATTTTCGTGTGCTTTAACACATAAAAGTTTTTTTCTTTGTCTAAATCGCCATCAGAGAAATCGGTACGCAATCGTCTGTTTGGAAATTCTCTTTTGAATTCTTCTCCAAAAACAGTGGCGATAGCATCACTTCGAGTATTTCTTACGGATGTAAATATTTCACTTCCATGTCCGCCACCTGCATTCGAATGTACACTAATGTAAAAACAGTTTCGAGAACCATATTTATTGGCTCTTCGTACACGTGTTGCCAACGTTACATCTCTGTATTCTGGTGCTAAGTTTTCATACGGAATGCGAAGTATTGTGAGTTCTTCTATGATTCCATTGACGACAGCGCGATTAAATTCGCCTTCAAATAATTGAGAACCATCACTCCATATTGGAGAACGTTTTCCGGGTGTTTGATACGTTCCGTTAATCAAACCACCGTGTCCATTGTCTAATAATACGATCATATTGTGTGTGTTTAAACAAAAAATCCCTTATATCATACCTCAAAAAGCTGCTATTTTACTGATTGACAATATGTAAAAGGGGAATGATTAAAGATATGGAATATTTGAAGACCACGGAAAGGGGAAAAACCCCCTTTTCTGTAGTTACAGTTGTAAGATGGGGTTTTAATCATGAATGGCAATCTAAGAAGTATACTTGATTCAGCAATTGCTTATTTTTAAATCGTTTATACTTAATATTGATAACTACTGAATCAAGTTTTTAAAATCATTCATAACAGCATTCCCAAGTATCTGAACAACTAAAGTGTGCTGTTTTATTAGAAGTACAATCAGAATGTTTTGTATATGGTTTTCCACCCATTGAAGTTCTTGTGACTCCTGCATCTCCCGCAATAATGGCGTTTAACATACTAATTGTTTTTTTGTTAACTTTTAGTTTTTGAATGCTTCTTTTGTTTTTCATAATTAAAAATGTTTTCATATTTATTCACCAAACATATATGTAAAATCATGAATTAGAAAGGATTGACATTGACGCTTTATAAAATATCAACATGAAATCTTTTTAAAAAAATAATTGCTATTTATCATAATGATTTACGAGATTAGCAATTACCTGTCTATTATCTACAAATGCTTCCCAAACAGCTTCATACCATTGCAGAATCTTTTGATCTTTTTCTGTATCGGAAGTTGCGTTTAGAACATCTTCAACCGTAATGTCTCCTCTGTTTTGTGGTAATGTAATTACTGGCCATTCCACTTTGCGTTTTGTCATTTTCATGTGAAATAACTGTACTTCTTTTCCTGAGAAGCCTTTTTCTATTAAGCGCAAATAAAATTTTGATTGGTTTTGTGGTTTCATCAGCCGTTTGAGTCTCATACGCATCTACTATATTTTGATGAATGAAGTATGCTCTAGGTTGTGCTAATGTGTAATAAGACAATCGGTGAAATGCGCTTTCATTATATTCCATGCTACTAAATTTAATGATAAATATTCTATCTATCATAATTAATAAAGCTATTTACATCTAAAAAATTAGAGGTAAATAGCTTCAATGTCATTCATAATAATACTTTTTCAACTTCAACAATTTGATCTTATATATCTCATGGATCTCCATTAGGTGATACTCCACAAGGACAAGATAAACACGATACTTGTCTAGTAAACTTCAGTCCTCCCATCGAAGTTCTTACAACTCCTATCCCATCACCTGCAACAATCATGTTTAGTGTACTAATCGTTTGTTTGTGAGCTCTTAGCTTCTGAATACTTCTTTTTTTCTTCATAATAAATGTTTTAATGTTTATACAGCAAACATATATGTAAAATCATGAATTAGAAAGAAGTAACATTGATGTTTTATAAAACATCTATACACTATTGTGTTTTAAAATAATTGAACGTACAAGAGCTTATTATTTTTCAAACTATTGTTGAATGTTTCAGTTCATTAACTCTAAACTATTTATAACACAAACAACGAAAGCTATTAGTTTTCAAAGGTTTTCAAAACTAATAGCTTTATTACTACTTATTAAAAAAGATGTTTAAAAGCTTAAAAAATCCCTTTAAGTTTTTAACAATCTTCAGTTCTAAGAGCCACGCATATCATCCAATTATAAGTTACATTGGGACAATCACAAGTGTCAACACAACCACCTGCTACTATTGATGCAGCTTTGGTGGCTCCATTAACTATCGTTGTAGTAACGTCAGCTCCTCCCGTTACAGCGTTTAATGTACTAATCCTTTCTTTGTGAAAACTCAGTTTTTGAATACTTCTTTTTTTCTTCATAATGATAATTGTTTTAATGTTAGACAAAACCTGTTGACATTTTGAAAAATGATGAAGAGTTGTCAAATCGAATAGTAACACCATCATCAAAATCTTAATGCACTAGGGATAAACCAAATATATATGCATGAAAAAATAAAGCGTATTATTTACGAGACATTGTGGTAGTTTACAATATAAATAGTGATGAATTAAAAATGAGATGTGACGAAATAAGAATATTTTGGGATGATTTTTTTAGCAACTTCATCCATACAAAGAATCATAGAATTCTTATTTTTCAAACTGTCGTTGAATGTTTCGAATCATCGGTTCCAAACCATTGATTTTGATATCGAGCATTTGTTCTAGTTGTCGTCCTAGTTTTCCTTTTGGAAATCCTTTTTGTCGGTACCAAATTAAGTATCGTTCCGGTAAGTTTACAAGATATTTACCTTCGTATTTCCCGAAAGGCATTCTGGCATGTGCCAGTTCTATCAAGAGTTTTTGTTGCTCTTCTTTGTTGGGGAAATCAGTCATTATCTGATGGAGATCGCTTGTAGTTATCGTATTTTTTGAGTTCGCGCGCTATTAGTTTTTGCCATTTTATTTGTCCTGCATAATCTCTAGAATAGTCAGAACCTGCATCATAGGCATTTTGCATATCGCGCAATTCTTCGTTGATTTGATCGTAGATTTCAGCAATTTCTTGTTGCACGTTTTTGGTAAACTTTGTTTCTTTTATGCGTTTTCGAAACTTACGTGCATACAATTCTGAGATATCAAAATGTAGTTGTTCATGTCCTAAAACAGTATCATTAACGCGTTCTTTTAAATACCATGATTTTTCTGGGTAAAATTGCGCCATCACTTGTGTCGTATATTCTACTTTATCACTGTTAGAATAGGTTTTAGAGCTAAATCCGTAGGTAATTCCAGAAGCTGTAATTGCTACCGCATCCGTATCGTATTTGGGAGCTGCTTCAAAGTTTCCCCAATGCAGTTTCTTCTGCTGTGACCACGTGATCTTTTCTTCCTCTTGAACGAGTAGAAAGATGCAAAGTATACCTATGATTCTATACATTTATTTCCAATGAAATTCAACAATCTTTTCAATATCTGGATGAAGACTGTAATGTACAGGACATGTCTTTGCTGTATTTTCTAGTATTTTTTTGGTTTTGTCATCAGCTTCAAATGGCAAGTGAATTTGCACTTCAATTTTAGAAATTCGTCTTGGATCTGAAGCCATTGTTTTGGTAACTTCTGCGGTTGTATTTTCCATATTCACACCGAGTTGTGCCGCTTTAATTCCCATGACTGTCAACATACAACTTGCGAGTCCTGTCGCAACAGTATCTGTAGGAGAAAACGCTTCTCCTTTCCCATTATTGTCTGTAGGAGCATCTGTAATGAATTCATTTCCAGATTTTATATGTGTTGAAACCGTTCTAAGGCTTCCAGTGTAGGTAACTTTTGAAGTCATGATTGTTGTTTGTAGGTTTTATTATTCAACTTCTTTGATTTCTAATCCTTCGTATTTTACAATGTATACGCCTTTGTTAAAAAATCCGCCAAGGAGTTTTTTACGATAGTCAAATTTGTTTTCTACATAGCTTGTTTCTGTACCAGTTCGTACACTTTTTGCTAAATTTTGGTCGTATGCTAAACGAAGTAAGATATCAAAGGTAATATCAAATCCACGCGTTGCAATTCTACTTGGAGAAATACCATATTCAGCCTTGTATTTTTGCACAAATTTATTGTCTAACGACGAAGGTTTGTCAATAGATGGATAGTGAAAGTTAAGATTTGCTAAGTGACTGTTGTATATATTATCACTGGTGTCGTACTTGCTACTTTTATTTGTCGTAAGTAATACAATTTTACGTTTATCGCTTGTCGCATAAGAGTTTAATACCGACGTTACATTTGCAATCAATGATAAGTCTTCTGTTTCCAAAATGACCCAATTTTCAACATCTTGTTTTAAATGTGGAAGAATTAATGCTGGTTTGATAAAATTTCCTTTTTCAGGATTGAAAATTTTATGATTTGGTAAAATCGATTGCAATGTTGCTTTTATTTTGACTTTCGTTTTATCTGCAATGATGATTACATTTTTATCTTGACCATTCTTTTTCAAGAATTCCAACATTTTTTCTTCTAGCAGTTTTTTATCTGGAATTGTTTGATACACATTTCTGTGATCTACCTTTTTGCTAGTCAACGGAGAAATTACAGGAATTCCATCAGATTTTAATTCAGAAGCTACTACTTCCACATTAGCATCTAATATTGGGCCAATAACAGCATGTATATCTGTAAAGTCGTTTGCTGCAATTGCGCTTTGTGTTTCCCCTTTATTTCCGCCATTGTCAATCACTTTTACATTGACCGATAAGCCTAATTTTTTAATAGAATCCAATGCCATTAATGAACCTGTGTAAAAGTCCGTTGCATATCCTAACAATCGATCTTTTTTAAGTTTCGTTTTGGTTTGGCTTACAGAATCGACATCCAATTCATTCAATTTGAACGGCAACATGATGACAATGTTTGATACATTTTCCGGATTTGCGTTTTCCATGAAATTAAACTTGTCAACCACAACCGCATCTACAACTTCTAGTGTTTCTGTTTTTTCAACAGGTAATTTTAATACCATTCCTGCTTTTAAGCCATCTTTTAACGCTGGATTTAAGTGAATGAGTTCATCTTCAGAAACGCCTAATTTTCGCGTCAATGTATACATGGTTTGTTTTGGCTTTACATCGTAAAACACATATTTTTCCACGCTTACTATTGCTGGTTTTTCTGAACGAATTGGCAATTTGATTTCCTGACCAATTTTTAAACCTTCTTTAATCTCTGGATTGATCGCTTCAAGTTCCTCAATGGTAAGTCCGTAACTATGCGCAATTCCCCACTTCGTTTCTTTAGCTTTTATGGTATATAATTCAAAAGAAGTGTCTTCGTTGTTGGTTTCTTCTTCTTTTGTTTCAACAGTTTCTGTAGTTTGTGTTGGTTTCTTTTTAAAAATTGGAATCGCAATACGATCGCCCTTTTTCAAACCTTCTTTCGCTACTTTTTCATTGTATTTTAGAATATCTTCTTGCGTAACTCCATATTTTTTGGCAATCCCAAATATGGTTTCTTTTCGTCTAACTTTATGATTGGTAAACGTAACCTCAACATCGGAAGTCGTTGCAATTGATGTTGAAGGAATAATAAGCATACTATTTCTACGTACGCCTCTTCGTGCTTCAGGATTTAATTTAATAATGTCATCTGGACTAATATTGTATTGTTCGGCAATACTTTCCACCGTTTCTCCTCTTGATACTTTATGATTTTTGTACTGTTGCGCAGTTGCTACGCAGCTTGTCATCAGTATCGCTAAACAAAATCCTAAAAACTTCTTCATTCTTTGTGCTAATTAATTATTCCCATTCAATGGTCGCTGGCGGTTTTGAGCTGATGTCATACACTACTCTATTAACGCCTTTTACTTTATTTATTATATCGTTTGATACTTTTTGCAAAAATTTATATGGTAAATCTACCCAATCGGCAGTCATACCATCCGTACTTTCTACTGCACGTAATGCAACTACTTTTTCATACGTACGCTCATCACCCATAACTCCTACTGAGTTTACTGGTAATAAAATAGCTCCTGCTTGCCATACTTTATCATACAAATCCCATTCACGCAATCCGTTAATAAACACAGCGTCAACTTCTTGTAATATACGAACTTTTTCCGCAGTGATATCTCCCAATATTCTGATTGCCAATCCTGGTCCTGGAAATGGATGACGACCTAATAATTGTTTGTCCATTCCCATAGAAGCACCAACTCTTCTTACTTCATCTTTAAACAATGCTTTTAGAGGTTCTACGATTTTTAATTTCATAAAATCTGGCAAACCACCTACGTTGTGATGACTTTTAATAGTTGCGCTTGGTCCTCCGGTTGCACTTACACTTTCTATCACATCAGGATAAATAGTTCCTTGTGCCAACCAAGTTACGTCTTGTATTTGTGTTGCTTCATCATCAAACACTTCAATAAATACGCGACCAATGGCTTTACGTTTCTTCTCAGGATCGCTCTCTCCTGCTAGCGCATCCAAAAAGCGTGCCGAAGCATCTACACCTTTTACGTTCAATCCCATTCCTTCGTATTGTTGTAATACACTTGAGAACTCATCTTTACGCAGTAAACCATTGTTTACAAAGATGCAATATAAGTTTTCTCCAATAGCTTTGTGCAATAACATTGCTGCTACACTTGAATCTACACCGCCAGACAATCCTAAGACAACTTTATCATTGCCCAATTGTGCTTTTAAATCAGCCACCGTTTCGTCTACAAAAGCATTTGGTGTCCAATCTGGATTTACATTCGCAATGTGAACCAAGAAGTTTTCTAGCAATTGTTTTCCATCTGTAGAATGATATACTTCTGGATGAAATTGAATTGCATAGGTAGTTTCGCCTTCTATTTTGTAGGCTGCATTTTCTACATCGTGTGTACTTGCTAGTAATTTTCCGTTGGTTGGTAATTTTTTGATGGTATCACTATGACTCATCCACACTTGACTTCCTGTAGAAATGCCTGCTAAAAACGGTTCGTTTTCTTGTACAAAACTTAAGTTTGCACGTCCGTATTCGCGGGTGTTTGATTCAGCTACTTGTCCACCAGAAAAGTGTGCTAAATATTGTGCGCCATAACAAACGCCTAGTAATGGTTTTACGCCGCGAATGCCTTTTAGTTCTGGATGAAAAGCATCGTCAGACCTTACGGACATTGGACTTCCCGAAAGAATTACAGCTTTGTACTCGTCTAAATTTGTTGGAATTTTATTGAATGGATGAATCTCGGAATAGATGTTCAGTTCTCGAACTCTGCGCGCAATTAGTTGTGTGTATTGCGATCCGAAGTCTAATATTAATACCTTGTCGTGTTGCATGCGCAAAAGTACTATTTAGATTTCAAATTTCAAGCAATAAGAAAAAGATTTTTTCACATGATATTCACAACAATATATATGACTGTTTCTTAGAGTTCTAACACCAAAAATTCACCTGATAACGGTTGCAAATGTTCCACCAAAGTTGGCACCAACGTTTCTCCATATTCTAAGTACAATTCAGAGAAGTTGAGTCGTCGTTCTTGCAATGAGTTTCCTGGAAATAGCGCTTCACGTAGTTCTTCACTTCTTGCGACTTTGTCTTTTAGCACTCTTTTTTGTGCTTTTAGCAATCGTTTTTCCAAATGTTGCAAACCTTTGAGCTGCTTTTTTTCTTGTGCTGCTACTGCTCCTGTAAACGATTTGTCCGTTTGAGCTGCTAATTCATATAAGTGTTTGAATTGCTGTTGCAAGTGTTCTTTTTGTGATGAAAAATCAATTTCAATATCACTGAGTTCTTTTACTTTTTGAACGGCAAAACCATCTTTTTTTAGGAATACATCACGATTGGAGATGTTGAGCTTTGCCATTTTTTCCGATTGCTTCTGTGTTTTCACTACGACAGAATTTCGCAATAATAACATTGGAAACGTAACGTTTACCGCTTCAAAATACGACTTTAATTCAAGCCAATACGCCAATTCTCCGCCTCCGCCAATGTAGCATAGGTTTGGCAAAATGATTTCTTGATATAAAGGACGTAATAGTGCATTTGGTGAGAAACGTTCTGGATGTGTGTGTAATTCTTCTTTTATTTGATCTGAGTTCCATCTCACGGAAGTGTTATTCACCTTAAAAACACCATCGGTTTCAATAATGCGTTCGCGAATTCCGTCTTTTATGTAGAATAGATTGATTTCTCTTGGATTGATTTGAATTTTATACGAATTACTAACTTCCGTTAATTGTTGCGCCGTTTCTAACACTTTTTTGTGTGCCGTTTGCTGCATTAATTCGTTTTCCACAAACGGAATGAATAGTTGTTTTAATGCCACATCATTTCCGTCCACAATTACCAAACCATAACGTTTGAACAATTCGTTGGCAATATAACGCGTAGCATCTGTGAGATTGTCATGTTTTACATATCCATCTTCAAAAAGTGCTTGCAAGTATTTTGCGTTGTTGCTGTTGCCTAATTCTTTTGAGAATACTTCTAATACTTCTGCCAATCCTTCCGTAGATAATTCGCCCACAGCGCCACTTGCCTCACGATTCCAACGTATTTTTTTGTCTTTGAAATTGAAAAAACAGATTTCATCAAAATCATGATCTTCCGAAGCCATCCAATAGATAGGCACAAACTTATAGCTAGGATATTTTTCCTGTAAAGTTGTGGTAAGATTGATGGTAGAAATGATTTTGTATAAGAAGTATAACGGACCTGTAAAGAGATTCAATTGATGTCCTGTTGTAATCGTGAATGTATCTTCAGAAGCTAGTTTTTCAATGTTTTGCAGTGTTTTTTCTGAAGCAGCTACTTCTTTATATTGCGCTCGTAAAGCATTTACTAACACCGTTCTTTGTGAAGCATCTGTTAAGCGAGATTGTTGTTTTTCTTGAATTTGTTCTCCAAAGTTTTCCAATCTAGGAAAGCGGTGATAGAATGATTGTAATGCTGGGCTTTCAGCTAAATAATCACACATTAACGGAGAAAAGTATCCAGTTTCGTGATACGAAATACATTCAGTTGGCATAGTTGGTCGTCAGGATTTTAAAGTTGCAAAGATATAGTTATTTAAAATGCTTTTTTCTCAAAATTTCGTTAAGATATTCTTTTTCAAAATTATATTAGTTAGCTTTGATGTCTATCTTAACTTATCATTTGTAATGAGACGACATATTTTTACTTTACTTTCATTTTTTATCATTTCAACCACCCTTTTTGCACAAAATATTCAATCTCCTAAAGAATTTTTAGGTTATGAATTGGGAACACGATTCACAAATCATTACCGTGTGGTCGATTATTATCAGTATTTAGCAAAAGCTTCCAATATGGTTCAATTGGAAGAGTATGGTAAAACTAATGAACATCGCTTATTGCAAGTTGCGTATGTTTCTACTGCTGAAAATTTAGGCAATTTGGAAAGTATTCGAACGAATCATTTGGCAAATGCAGGAATTGGAACTGCTGAAAGTACCGCAAATAAAGCAGTTGTTTGGTTGAGTTATAATGTACATGGAAATGAATCGTCGAGCACGGAAGCTTCCATGCAAACTATTTATGAGTTGATTACTTCCAAGAAAGCTTGGCTTCAAAATACCGTGGTAATCATTGATCCGTGTATCAATCCTGATGGACGCGATCGTTATGTGAATTGGTACAATCAAGTAGCAAGTGTTCCTTATAATAGCAATCAGAAAGCAAAAGAACATAACGAACCTTGGCCAGGCGGAAGACCAAATCATTATTTGTTTGATTTGAATAGAGATTGGGCTTGGGCAACACAGGTAGAAACGCGTCAACGTTTGAAAGTTTATAATAAATGGTTGCCACATATTCACGTAGATTTTCACGAACAAGGCATTAATGAACCGTATTATTTTGCGCCTGCTGCAGAACCGTTTCATGAAGTAATTACCGATTGGCAACGTAATTTCCAGATTCAGATTGGAAAGAATCATGCAGGTTATTTTGATAAAGAAGGTTGGCTGTATTTTACACGCGAACGTTTTGATTTGTTTTATCCGAGTTACGGAGATACGTATCCGACTTTTAATGGTGCAATTGGAATGACTTATGAACAAGCTGGACACGGACGTGCTGGTTTAGGAATTATAAATGATGAAGGTGATTTGTTGACTTTGAAAGATAGAATTGCACACCATCACACTACAGGTTTATCTACAGTAGAGATTTCTTCACAGAATGCAGACAAGTTGAATTCTGAGTTCAAAAAGTATTTTGACGACAAAGATTTTACGTATAAGAGTTATGTAATGGAAGGAAATCAAGATCGAATTAAAAAATTAACTACATTATTAGACAGACATGAAATTAAGTATGGTTTTTCATCCAATACAATCGTAAAAGGATATGATTATGAGAGTGATTCTCAGAAGTCAAATAAGGTTAATAATGCCTTAGTCGTTAGCACAAATCAACCAAAAGCCAAGATGGTCAAAGTATTGTTTGAACCAAACGCAAAATTGAGTGATTCTGTTACGTATGATATTACTGCGTGGAGCATTCCGTATGCATATGGATTGAAAACGACAGCTTCAAAAGCCTTAGTTTCTGCGACCAATTCTGGTACTGATTCTATTGTGTTTAATACGACAGATATGCTTTCTAAGAAAAAAACAGCTTATATCGCACATTGGAAAAGCATCAACAGTGCACATTTTTTAAGTCAATTATTACAACATGGATTGCGCGTACGATTTACGGAGAAACCGTTTTCTTATGAAGGAAAATCGTATGAAAGAGGTTCTTTAATCATTACGCGTAGTGATAATAAAAACATCCCTGATTTTGATAAAAAAGTAACTTCTATTGCAAATGATTCTCAAACAGTTATTCATTCAGTTTCTTCTGGATTTTCAGATAGTGGCGTTGATTTAGGTTCACCAGATGTGAAAGAAATTAAAATGCCTAAAGTTGCTGTGATGTCTGGAAATGGAGCAAACTCTCTTGGTTTTGGAGAACTTTGGTACTTTTTTGAACAAGAATTAAATCTCTCTGTAACGAATATTGATGCTGCTAATTTTTCGGGAAGCACACTGAATTCTTTTAATATCTTGATTTTACCTGATGGAAATTACGGTAGTTTATTCAACAGTAATCAGTTGAAAACCTTGAAAAACTGGGTTTCTCGTGGTGGAAAAGTTATTGCCATGAAAGGTGCCTTGCGAACTTTTGCAGGGAAAGAAGGTTTCGGAATTGCGAACAAAGAACGTAAGGAAGAAACTGAAGGCGGAATTGTTTCGTATGCAAAAAGTGAACGTCAAAACATTTCTAATTTTATTACTGGCGCCATTTTTAAAACCAAAGTAGATACTACACATCCACTCGCATTTGGTTATGACGATTCGTACTTTACCTTGAAATTAGGAAGTGATGCCTATGATTATTTGAAAGGCGGATATACGGTTGCGTATTTGGAAGATAATAAGGTAATTTCTGGTTTTGCAGGTCATAAAGCCGTGAAGCATATTAAAAACACCTTAGTTTTTGGGGAATATAGAATCGGAAACGGAAGCATGATTTATATGGTAGATAATCCGATGTTTCGTGCGTTTTGGGAAAATGGAAAACTGTTTTTTGCCAATGCAATTTTTATGGTGAATAATAATTCGTTTGAACTTTAATTAGATACGCTTACGCTTTTAGACCGCTTCGCTGTTAGATGTTAGATCGCGCTGGAGCGCTGTTAGATTGTTGATTTGGGTCTTGGGTCTTGGGTCTTGGGTCTTGGGTCTTAAAATATGTTTTTTGAAGTCAACTCAACATTTAAAATTTAAGATTTAACATAAAAAAGAAGCAGATTACTTCGTCGTAAACTCCTCGTAATGACGTTTGATACACTTTTACATTCAACATTTAAAATTTTACATTTATCATTTCTAGATACTAATTTCTTAGCAGAAATTCACTCGATATGACGATTGGTGATAAAGAGAATGATTGTTTTTTGAAGTCAATTCAATATTTAAAATCTAAGATTTAACGTAAAAAAGAAGCAGATTACTTCGTCGTAAACTCCTCGTAATGACGTTTGATACACTTTTACATTCTACATTTAAAATTTATCATTTCAAAGGCTCACCATACAAATCAAAGTCAGCAGCTTCAATGATTTTCACTTCCACAAATTCACCTTGTTTTACGTAGAATTTTGCAGCATCAATTAAAACTTCGTTGTCTACATCTGGAGAATCGAATTCGGTACGACCTATAAAATAGTTTCCTTCTTTTCGGTCAATGATGCATTTAAAAGTTTGTCCAATCTTCTGTTGATTAAGTTCCCAAGAAATCTGTGATTGAATCTCCATAATTTGGTTTGCACGATCTTGCTTCACTTCTTCCGGAACATCATCTTCCAATTTGTATGCATGCGTGTTTTCTTCATGTGAATACGTAAAACATCCCAAACGTTCGAAACGCATTTCCTCTACCCAATTTTTAAGTGTTTGAAAATGTTCTTCCGTTTCTCCTGGATATCCAACAATTAATGTAGTACGAATGGTCATTTCTGGAACTGCAGCTCTGAATTCTTTCAACAATTTTGTCGTCTTCGCTTGATTGGTTCCACGACGCATTGATTTTAAGATATCATCTGCAATGTGTTGCAATGGAATGTCTAAATAGTTACAGATTTTTGGTTCTTCATTCATTACTTCCAAAACATCCATTGGAAAACCTGCTGGAAACGCATAATGCAAACGAATCCATTCTATTCCTTCTACTTTTGCTAAAGCACGTAATAATTCTGCTAAGTTTCTCTTTTTGTATAGATCTAAACCGTAATACGTTAAATCTTGTGCAATTAAGATAAGCTCTTTAACGCCTTTTGCTGCTAATTTTTCTGTTTCAGTTACTAATTCTTCAATTGGTTTCGATCTGTGTTTCCCTCTCATTAAAGGAATCGCACAAAAAGAACACGGACGATCGCAACCTTCTGCAATTTTAAGATATGCATAGTTTTTGGGTGTTGTTGTAATTCGTTCACCAATCAACTCATGTTTGTAATCTGCGCCAAGTGCTTTTAATAATTGTGGCAATTGAGTTGTCCCAAAATATTGATCTACATCTGGAATTTCAGCTTCTAAGTCTGGCTTATAACGCTCACTCAAACAGCCTGTCACAAAGACCTTATCGACTTCACCATCTTCCTTCTTCTGAACATAATCTAAAATCGTGTTTACACTTTCTTCTTTGGCATTATTGATGAATCCACATGTATTGATAACAACGATGTTTCCTTCTTCTTCATGTGCTACTTCTTTGCCATTTGCCTTCAGTTGTCCCATCAAAACTTCGGAATCATATACATTCTTAGAACACCCAAGTGTTACGACATTGATCTTATTTTTCTTTAAAGTCTTTGTTCTCATATCAAAAAAATCAGTGGGCAAAGATACAATCTAATTTAAACCTTTGGCATTTTTATGAGTCTTAAAATGAAAATCTAAAAGATGAATCGTCTACTTTTTTTTGTTCCACTCCTTTTTTTAGTATTATTTTTGAATTGTTCTTCGGAAGCTACTGATGATATTCCATCAGAAGAAACACCTACTACTATTGATGATTCGTTGTATTTTCCGCCTTTAAATTCAAATACTTGGGAAACAAATTCTATGTCAACATTGAATTGGAATGCAACTCAATTACAACCACTTTTAGACTATTTAGAAGAAAAAAACACCAAAAGCTTTATCATTTTACATAAAGGAAAAATAGTGGTTGAACATTATTTTGACGGACATACCGAAACCACTCCTTGGTATTGGGCTAGTGCAGGAAAAACGCTTACTACAGCCATTGCAGGAATTGCTCAGGAAGAAAATCTCATCAACCTCAACGATAAAGTTTCTGATCATATTGGTACAAATTGGACCAGCGCAACTTTAGAAAAAGAAAACTTAATTACCTGTAAAGATTTGTTATCCATGACTTCTGGTTTGGATGATAGTTTGGGAAGTGGCATTTCGCCAAGCGATTTGCAATACCTTTCGGATGCAGGAACACGTTGGGCATATCATGGCGTTTTTGTAAAAATACAAGATGTTATTGCAGCAGCAAGCAATCAGACTTGGGACAGTTATTTTGAAAATACATTGAAAACTCGAATTGGCATAACTGGCGCATGGGTTCAAACTGGTAATGCAAATGTATATTGGAGTACAACTCGAAGTATGGCACGTTTTGGCTTGTTAATTGCTGCCAATGGAAAGTGGAATGACGCACAAATTATTCCAGAAAGCTTTTTGAACGAAGCGACTTCTACTTCTCAAAACATCAATGAAGCATATGGATATTTATGGTGGTTAAATGGAAAATCGAGTTATCGTTTGCCACAAACACAATTGGAGTTTAGCGGAGCATTGGTTCCTGCTGCTCCACAAGATATGTATTGCGCTTTGGGGAAAAACGATCAAAAAATATATATTGTTCCGAGCAAAGATTTGGTGGTAATTCGTATGGGAAATGCTGCCGACGATGCTAATTTTGCACTTTCTAGTTTTGACAATGTCCTTTGGGAACAAATTAATTTACTAATCGATTAACTTTATTTGAAAAATAAAAAAGCACACCACATTTCGACTTCGCTCAATGTACAGTGTGCTTTTTTAGGTTTTACTTATATCTAGTTATGATAGATCGTGGTTTTATAATTTCCATCATATCTAAAATGTACTTCTCCTCTATGTCCGCAACTTGTTGTGAAATGTATTTTCCAAGTTCCTCCTTTATACAATTCTTTTCGAGTTATTTTGTAACTAGAACAGATTTTACTCAGTCTTTCTTCAGATTTCTTAACAGCTATTTGTTTTCCTTTTTGTGTTTTGTAATCTCGTATATCTTGTGTATGTCCTGGGTTTTGCGCCATCATTGACACACTAAAAAACAAGGTTACTAAAAGTCCTAAGAAAATTGGTTTTGATTTCATAATGATATTATTTAAATGGTTAATGCTGAAATAGTTACCAATTAGCATGCCAAAAGGTAAATTACATTTTTTACAAAAACCTAATAATCAACACAATACCAATATCTACAAGAGTTCAACGCATATTTTTTATTTTCAAAATTGAGTATACTTTTCCATTTTTGCTATAAAATAAAAAGAACTTCAGCATTATTTTGTTTCTTCGCAGTCATCATTTTTAGTAGACAATATACGTTTTGAAACAGCAGCATAACATACACATTTTTGGAATTAGCGGATTGGGTGCGGACAAACGTATTTTTGATTTTTTGGCATTGAACTATGATTTTACTGCTATTGATTGGATTGATCCAATTCCCAAAGAAACCATTGCTTCGTATGCGCAACGACTGATTGATCATTATGAGATAGACAAAAAACCAAATAGTGTTATTTTGGGCGTCAGTTTTGGCGGAATGATTGCTGCGGAAATGCATGAATTGCTGGAAACCAAGAAAACGTTTGTTATTTCTTCGGCCGCAAAAGTTCAAGAGCTTCCTAGAATATTTTCTATTGCTGGAAAATTGAAACTTATACGTTTGATTCCTAGTTTTTTCTTGAAACCGAATATTCATTTGGCAGCTTTTCTGTTTGGCACTAAACAGAAAAAACTACTAAAAGCCATTATTAAAGATACTGACACCCATTTTTTACGTTGGGGAATCACTGCGATTACTACTTGGAAAAAAGGTACAAGTGCTTCTGACATCATTACAATTCATGGAACTAAAGACAAAGTGATTCCCAAAAAAGGAGAAAAAACGTATGTTATTGAAAATGGCGGACATTTTATGATTGTTGATTTTGCTGATAAAATCAGTTCGATTCTAAATGAAGAAATTCAGTAAACTTAGTACGTATCAAAAAATTTACTTATTAAATCCTTAACGATTTCTTATATATGTTTTCCGTGTTTAATCCGTATCTTACATACGAAAAACCAAGGCTATGAAAATAAAAATAACGCTTCTTATAAGTTTCTTTTCGTTTCATATTTTCGCCCAAAATATTCAAGGAACTGTCGTGGATTCAAACACGCAAAAAGCGCTAAATGCAGTTCATATTACTTCTGATGATGCATCTGTTGTGATTACTGATGAAAAAGGAGCCTTTCAATTAAAAAACCACACAAAATATATCATAGCATCGCATGTAGGTTACATTACCCAAAAAGTTGAAATTTCAAAAACAGACAATCAAAAGTTAACAATATACCTGAATCCTGATACTCGAAAATTAACGGAAGTATTTATCAGTGCTGAAAAAAAGTTAAAGCCTTACATTCAATTCACAAAACTTGCCTCTTTGCCTAAAGGAGTGTATGCATTCGCTGCTGGAATTAGTGATGATAAAATATATGTAATTGGTGGAGAAAACTCGCGAAAAGTGGACCTTTTTAAAACTGCCGCTCGAACTAGTTCTGATAAATATATTGAACCTACATTTAATAATTTTATATCAGAAATGAGCGTTGTTCCTGGTTCTATGGAAAATTATTCTGGGAATTTAACTGTGTATGATATTAAGAATGATGTATGGGAAACTTCTGAGTTGAAATTTAGAGACAGATCTTCACACAATTTACATGTTTACAATAATGACATCTATGTAATGGGCGGAAAAAGAATTTCTGGAAAGAATATATACTTAGATGATGTAATAGAAATTTACAATACCCAATTTAATACGGTTAAAAAAGATAATGTGAATCCGCATCAAGCTGTGAATTTTGCTTCTTTTTTATATGGTGATTATATCATTCTTATGGGAGGAGTTACAAAAATTACCAAAAAAGGAAACAAACAATATCATAAGGATATTCATTTTTACAATATAAAGTCAGGACTTTGGTATAAACTGGGCGAAATGCCAAATCCGAAAGAGACAAAAGGTGTTCTTGTAAACGATGTCATTTATTTAATTGGCGGATTTAATAAGAAAGCGCTAAAAGTAATTGAGTCTTTTAATTTGAAGACTGGCGCATGGAAAAAAGAAGGTGAATTGTTCAAAGGAATTGAAAGACCAGCCTTAGCTAGCAATGGAAACATCATATATATTTATGATAAAAGAACGATTGCAACATACAATACTTCAACCAAAGAACTCAATGAATATACAATAAACTTACAGCTTACGGCTTCGGAATTGTTCTTCCATGAGGCACTTTATATATTGTTGGCGGATATACTGAGAATGGCAATTATAACAATACATCTTCACGAAAAGTATACCGTATTAAAGTTGAGGAATTTTCAAAAACTAAAATACGAAATACAAAAAAAGCTCCATCAAAAACTGATTCTTAAAAGTTATTTTCAAATACTTCTTTTTGATCCTGTAATTCGATAATCACGGCTTACGTTCCTTTTTATAACCAAACATTTTAAGTTGATTTGTGATAGTATTAATTTAAAAAGTTTATAAAATGAAAAATCAAATTTTAAATCTAAGCACATTCAAAAACAAACAATTAAGCATTGAAACCCTCAATATAATTAAAGGAGGACTTAATAAAAAGCCTAAAACAAAGCCACCTACAAACGGATAAAAACGAACACTTTTCAATTCAAAATAAAACAGTATTCATTTAAAAATTTCACACATGAAAAAACAACATTTAAGCGTAAGTAACTTTAAAACAAAGAAAATCAAGACTACTATTATTAACAGTGTAGTTGGAGGTAAAGAGAAAAAAAAGACAGAAGTTCCTACAAACGGATAAAAGGAAACACTTCTCATTTCGAATTTAATCACTATTAGTTTAAAAATTTTACATATGAAAAAACGCAGTTTAACGAACGACACGCTTGCAGACAAGCAAGTAACGATGAATAAAAAAAACACGATTAAAGGTGGCAAACATAAAAAGGCACCTACAAATGTTCCAGAAAACGGATAAAATTAAATACATGCGCTAGTTATTAGCGCATTTTTTATTTTATATACTTCCTTTCATATAATGTGCTACAAAATTATTCTTCAAACCAAAAAGCACACTGGTATAGTATCTTACTAACATTTCCCTAAAATACTTGATCTAAAGAAAATAACCGCTTTATAAAATCGATTGTAAATTTTATTCCGCAATTTAGGAGGTTAACCTATGCATAACTGTTATTAATAAAATAATATGTACTACATTGATAATCATTTAAATTATTTTTAGGATTGATCCTTTTCTGCATATTCTGATTTTTAAAAAAGACTTTTAATTATGAGACAATTGATGTTGGTATTATTGTTTGCTTCTACTAGTGTAAGCTTTGTGAATGCACAGAATACTGTATCAAACCATGCATCATTTGATGCGTTGGTGACCTCATATACTAAATTTAGATTTACAGATGCCGCTAAAGCATTAACCTACGCTACCAAAGCCAAAGAACTCGCCATACTTAATGGAGATAACGAACAATTGGCGCTGACTTCTTATTATATTTCCATGTGTCAACACAACTTGGATAAAAACACCATGGCTTTACAACATATTGAATCAGCCATAACACAAGGTGCCATTGTTAAAGATTCGTTGTTTTTATACAAATGCTTCAGTTTAGAAGGACATATTCTTTCTGAATTAGGAGAAGATTCTAAAGCACTCATCGCGCATTTAAAAGCAAAAGAGCTCGCAGAGAACATGGAAGACCATCTTTATGTAATTGCGCCAATGATTAATATTGCTTTCATCAAGAAAAAGCATAAAGACTTTCAAGAAGCTATAGATATATACAAAAGTATTTTGATAGACGTAAATAAGTTAAATAGTAAAGAAAATAAAGATCATTACAGTCTTGTTGCATTTACAAATATTGCTGATGCATATCTCTGGTTGGAAAAAACCGATGATGCTGAAATATACAATAACGCTGGATTGAATGCCTCTTCCGATACCATTAATCCATGGGCATATTATCCTTTGCTAATGAACAAAGCAATCATTTTTTACCAAAGAACACAATATAAAGAGTGTATTTCACTCGCAAAACAAATTAGAGATTCTACAAAACTTAACAATGAAAACTTATATCTAACTTCTCTATTTTATCTTGGAAAGAGTGCTTATCATTTAAATAATTATACAGAAACTATCAATTATTTAGAAAAAGCATATGCAAAAATGAATGCTTCTGATGATGTAGATGGTAATGAAAAAGAGTTGCATAAATATTTGGCGCTCGCTTATTCTAAAGATCAACAACCTGAAAAAACAGTATTTCATTTTCAACAATACTCAGCGCTCGAAAAAAAACAGAGTATCGAAGATTTAAAACTCAATAATGAAACTCATGAACTCTTAGATGTTTCTCCTTTAAAAACAGAAATAGACACCTTAGGAGACGAATTAAACAAAGAAATAAAAAATAAAAAACAGTACTTTATTTTATCAATCATTTTACTGCTGCTTCTTTTAAGCAGTCTGTTATTCTATAGAATACGCGTAAAATCTGTAAAGAAGAAATTTAAGGAACTTCTTAAAAAAGTATCTGAATTAGAAAATGATCAGAAGCAAAAAATAGTTTCGCGAAAAGATGCAGTTTCCGATGAAAATGTGAACGCAATTTTAGATAAGATTGATCACTTTGAACGAACAGCATATTACTTATCTACCGAATGTAATTTGAGCTTTATGGCTGAAAAACTGGAAACCAATGCGACTTATTTATCCAAAGTCATTAACAGATACAAAAGAAAATCATTTACAGCGTATATTACTGAATTGCGAATTAATACGGCTTTGGTGCGATTAAAGAATGATACAAAACTTCAATCGTACACTATTAAAGCAATTGCAGAAGAATTTGGATTTAAAAGACAAGAGACTTTTTCACGAGCTTTTAAGAAACATACAGGAATCCATCCTTCTCAATATTTAAAAAATCTTCACAAAAACGATGAATCCGTTGATGAATCATGAATTATCAATAGTATAATTTTTATTTCAGCCCGATATTTTCTTGCTTCATCAAATATTAATCCTTCAACACAAAATATTATGAAGAAAAAAAATCTAAAAGGGCTAGCACTCACAAAGTATCACATTTCAAATTTAACCTTACTCCACAGAAAAAACGGAGGAAATGTTGACAATAACACTACAGGATTAGCAACTACAACTCCCAATATAGGCGCTTCCGTTTATCCTGAATGTACAATTCCAAATGCAACAACTGTAACGGATTGCGCTACATCCAATTTGGTAGATTGTGAATGCAATACAAATACGGGCACCACAAAAGCGCATCCGCCAACTGAGCATCAAGAATGTCCTACGAATAATAATATTCACTTCAATTGAACAGGTTGATAATTCATGATGCATCAACAGCTTCGTTTTATGTTTTAAGAGAAAAATAGTTGCTTTACCTCATCAATTTTAAACACAAATACGATGAAAAAACAGCATCTTAAGCTATTGAAACTCAACAAAAATTCTATTTCTAACTTTTCAATTTATGGAGGTGCTCCTCCACCAAGAGACACTGAGGATACTTTGTGCGGACTGCCAATAGAAAAAGAAGAAGAAGAACATCCAAACACGACGTCGACATACGCGTTAAGCCATTTATTGGAAATATGTTACTAATCAGAATTTAATCATATAAAACCTAATCATGAAGAAAAAACAACATCTAAAATTATTGAAACTCAACAAAAAATCTATTTCTAACCTTGCTGTTCGTGGAGGCGCACCCGAAACAACATGGCGTTATTGCGAATTAAAAACGGAACTAGAATGTGAACCAACAATGCCGCCAGAAACATTTGCAAGACTTTGTACAACAACAGTTATAACGACAGCATGTCCATCTGCATATTGCTATTAATAGACTAAAAACGAATTAAAAACTTAATCATAAAAGATTTTATCATGAAGAAAAAAATGAAAACCCTCGTTTTAAAGAAAAAAACAATTAGTGATTTACAAGAGTTTGTAAGAGGTGGAGAACAAGCTTCGGGAGGCATGTCTTGTAAAACTTATACACAAGCACCGCCACCGCCAATTACAAAACCTGCATTTTCATGTAGAGATACTGTACACGGTTGGTGCGATTCACGTTTTGGAGGTTGCGATACTTATTATTGCCCACCAACTTCGACATTATTTTAATTAGTTTGTCAAACTGAACCATACAAAAAAAACACATCCGCATATCATACGGATGTGTTTTTATAGTTATATCTAAAAATTGAACTATTTATAATTCTTAGGTGCTTTTCGCTTTTTAGAAGCTTGCTCGTACACATACGCAAACTCCAATAATTCCTTTTCTGTAAATGGCTTTCCGATAAAAGTCAATCCTTTTGGTTCGCCTTTGTCTGTATAACCCATTGGTACTGTTAACGCAGGATATTCTGCCACCGCAGCAAACGCAGCATGATAATTATTGATGGATAATACACCATCTAGGGTATGCTTTTCCATCGGATTGTTGAAAAACGTTTTTCCGTTTTCATGTAGCACTTTCTTCATTTCTGTAAATTCTTTTTCAGTTGCCTGATCATCTACAATTCCGTAGAATAATTTTTGTCCGTATGGCATTGTACTTACAGAATCTTTTTTGTTGAAATTAATCACATCTTGCACAGATTGGAATGTTAATCCTTTGCTTCCATGTTTTGCAAAATAATCTGGCAAGTCATTTTTCATATCCAAATTCAATAAGTTGATAAACTTTGGCAATCCAACTTCTTCTTCGTCAATCTCTACAATGGTTGCTCCTTGCTTTTTTAGTTCTTCTATGGCTGCAGCATACAAAGTATCTTCTAACAAGCGTGTAAATGCTCCAAAACGTTTTCCTTTTATGGATACATTTCCGCTTTTGATATTTTGATAGAAGTGATTTCCGTAATATTTGAGTTTTGCGCTTTTTCCATCTGTTTGATCATATCCATATAAAGCTGCCAATAAAATAGCGTTGTCCACTACATTTTTTGTCATAGGTCCAGGTGTATCTAAAGTACTTGAAATTGGTACAATTCCGGAACGACTTAGCAATCCGATAGTTGGTTTTAGTCCAACCACAGAGTTTTGACTTGATGGCGAAAGTATAGATCCTGCGGTTTCAGTTCCTACAGCTGCTACTGCAAAGTTTGCCGCAATAGAAACACCACTTCCTGAACTTGATCCGCCTGTATCAAAGATTTTTCTTCCGTAAGGATTCAAGGTTTGTCCGCCAATAGCACTATAACCACTTGGGCAATCTCCACAGAAAAAGTACGCCCATTCACTTAAATTGGCTTTTCCTAAAATGATAGCACCTTCCTCTTTTAATCTTTTCGCAATAAAAGCATCGTTTGTTTTATTGTCTTTTAAAGCAACTGCTCCTGCCGTGGTTGGCATATTTTCAGTATTGATATTATCTTTTAATAAAATTGGCATTCCAAAAATGAGTGGCTTCAATCTTTTGTTAAAAAATTCTTGATCACGTTTTTTAGCTTCTGCAATTGCGTTTGGATTGATGCTAATTACAGAATTTAAAGACAAATTATTATCGCGATCGTATTTTTTAATTCTGAATAAGTAGAATTTTACTAATTTCTCATAGGTAAACACACCTTGAACACGATTTTTGTGCAATTCTAAAATATTTTTTTCAAGAATATATGGTTTTAATCGTTCGTACTCTGCTTCTGTAAAATCTGCCATTTGTTTAGAAACTGACTTCCAAACATCTTGATTTTCAATATTTTTCGAATCTAACACTTTAAATTCTCTAAATTCTTTTTCGCTGATATCGGAAATATCACTCTCGTTTTGCACATTTTTTTGTGTGTGACAAGCAATTGATGAAAATAGAGTCAGTAATAATATAATTTTCTTCATTTTGATGCGTTATTTAAGGATATAAAGATACAATCTAAAAGTTTAACTGTTTGGAATTCTTGTTTTTTTAGCTTCTAAATGTCAAACTCTTCATTGTTTTTATATATTTGTCATACACGAAAAAAAAATTTTATGAAAAAAGTAGTTTTACTTCTACTAATAGGATTTGTATACTCATGCTCAGATGATGTACAAATTCCTGAGATAATACAGCCCTGCCAAACAGTAGCGGCTTCTTTTGCATCAGATATAACCGATAATTCAGCTAGACTTAATTGGTGTGGTAGCGTCAATGAAGCTGGGGAATGTTTACCCGTAACAGGCGTTACTTGGACTGCTTCTTGGGGAACTCCAGGATTTGATCCGGATGCAGGAACGATTATCGATACACCTACGACAAGTATTAACATCACAGGATTATCATCACAAACTTCTTATGAGTTTTATGTAAAGTCAGATTGTAGTTTAGCAAATAACGACTGGTTTGGACCTGTTGAATTCCGTACTTCGTGTCCAGCTCCAACAGGCTTAGGTGCCACAAATATTACACAAACTGGTGCTACTTTAACTTGGATGCCAGGAGGAAACGAAATTGCTTGGGAAGTTAAATATGGTTTAGTAGGATTTAATTTAGAAGAAGCAGATTTATTTGCTACTGGAAACAGCACACAATATTTAGTAAACAATTTACAACCAAACAGTGAATATGAATTTTATGTAAGAGCAAATTGTAATGCTGTTACTGATGGAGATCAAATAGGAAGTTCTAGTGCATTTTCTGGACCGTATCGATTTGCAACATGTTTGCCTCCAATTAATTTAGTGTATGATACTGTAACTCAAAATTCAATCACGGTAGATTGGGATTCTAACGCACAAACTACTTGGGAAGTAAGTTATGGTGAAGCAGCAGGCTTTACACCAGATACGGGAACTATTAGCACTGTAAATAATTCTGATTTCACAGCAAACGGATTATGTCCAAATACAACGTATACATTTGCCGTACGAACTTTATGTAGTTCAACTACGCAGAGTCAATGGTTTACTTTCGGAAATGTAACGACACCTTCTTTAGAATATACAGGAATGTATACGTACCAAGAGATTGGAAATACAGACGAGCCAATTTTTGGTGATCCTGCAACTGTTGATATTGTAAACGTTTCTGATACAGAAAGAAGCATTACTGTGAAGTATTTAGCAAATTTAGATATGACAGGAACACAACCAACAATGACATTCAATTTTACGTTGAATTGTGATGGTACTGTAACTGTGACAGATGATCAAGATACAAACTTCAATTGTGGTGGTGCTAATGTATTGTTAGGACAAGGAACTGCAACACCAGCATCATACAATATGGTTGATGATACTACGATTGACATTCGATTTGTAGAAGATACAGGAAGTGCTATGTGTACCAATGCACCGTTAACTGAAGTTGTTATTCGTTTGACGAAGTTATAAGCAAAAGAAAAAAGATTTATATAAGAAAAGCTGCATATTTTAAATATGCAGCTTTTTTGTTTGTATAAGCTTGTGATTACTTTATATGAATATAAATAGCTTGTTGCAAATTTATATAAACGCTCTCCTATGGTTCTTTAGAATGTTCTCCGTTCTGAGTTTATGACTCAGCACATCCTAAAATATTTTCTTATTGTTATGTGAAATTGAATCAAGTTCAACTTGACGCGATGTAGATTTGTCATTGTATCAACAAATAAAAAAACAAATCAGCACAGCTATAAAAGTTTAAAAGTGCATGAGCACGTTCTAACAATCTAAAAGCGTAGTACGTCTAAAAGCCAAGCGAGTCTAACCTACTTTTTAAAGAATGAATCTACGAATTCGTATTTGTTGAATACTTGTAAATCTTCGATGCCTTCTCCTACTCCAATATATTTTACAGGAATTTGAAATTGATCAGAGATTCCTATGACAACTCCACCTTTGGCAGTTCCGTCAAGTTTTGTAACCGCTAATGTTGTTACTTCTGTTGCCGCTGTAAACTGTTTAGCTTGCTCAAATGCATTTTGACCTGTAGAACCATCTAACACTAGTAAAACGTCGTGTGGAGCATCTCCAATTACTTTCTGCATTACTTTTTTGACTTTCGTCAACTCTTTCATCAAGTTTACTTTGTTGTGCAATCGTCCGGCTGTATCAATAATAATGACATCTGCATCTTGTGCAACTCCCGATTTTAAGGTATCAAAAGCTACAGAAGCAGGATCACTTCCCATATTTTGTTTTACAATAGGAACACCTACTCTATCTGCCCAGACTTGTAATTGATCAATTGCGGCAGCTCTAAATGTATCGGCAGCTCCCAAAACAACTTTTAATCCTTGCTTGTTGAATTGATAGGCTAGTTTACCAATGGTCGTTGTTTTTCCAACTCCATTGACACCTACAACCATCAATACATACGGTTTTTTATTTTCTGGAATCGTATACTCTGTTTCTTCACCAGAATTGGTTTCTGATAACAATCCAGCAATTTCTTCTCGAAGAATTTTGTTTAGTTCTTCTGTTCCTAAGTATTTATCTTTAGAAACTCTTGCTTCTATTCGATCGATAATTTTTAAAGTGGTATCTACTCCAACATCACTGCTGACCAATACTTCTTCTAAATTATCCAAAACTTCATCATCTACTTTGCTTTTTCCGGCAACTGCTTTGGTCAATTTAGAAAGAAAACTTGATTTAGATTTTTCCAATCCTTTATCGAGCGTTTCTTTTTTTTCTGATGAAAATATTCTTTTAAAAAAACTCATAATCTGTGCTACTATTTTTAATTCTACATACAACCAAATGGATTGTATAAAAACGCAAAACAAGATACTTAAAATTCGTGTATGTTTTGCATTGGGTTTCTATACTTCAATTTGTCAATTACCTTGCCCAATTGACAAACCTGTAAAAGTGTCATACTACGTAAAGTATAAAAACAAAAAGCTACTCTCTTTCGAAAGTAGCTTTTATCATCGTATAGAATGTATACTTATTTTTTTAACCAATCGTTTACCTTATCTGGAGACATGATTGACTCAACAAATGTATAAGCTCCTGTTTTTGGAGACTTTACCATTTTGATAGCTTTTGTTAATCTTTTTGATCCTGTTTGTAAGGATGCTACTGCTTTCTTTGCCATGACTTATTATTTTATTTCTTTGTGAACAGTCATTCTCTTTAAGATTGGATTAAACTTTTTAATCTCTAATCTGTCTGGAGTATTTTTCTTATTTTTTGTAGTGATATAACGTGAAGTTCCTGGTTGTCCAGAAGCTTTGTGCTCTGTACACTCTAGTATCACTTGAACTCTATTTCCTTTCTTCGCCATTGCTATTGGTATTTATAATATGGACTGAATTACTTGATAAAACCTTTCGCTCTTGCTTCTTTAAGCACAGCTGAGATTCCTTTTTTATTAATTGTTTTTAATGCTGAAGTAGAAACTTTTAAAGTTACCCACTTATCTTCTTCAGGAATGTAAAAGCGCTTTTTTGTAAGATTCGCATTAAATTTGCGTTTCGTTTTATTCATTGCGTGGGATACATTATTCCCTACCATAGCTTTCTTACCTGTTAATTCACAAATTCTTGACATCTTTACTAGACTTTTAAGTTATTCAAAAACGAGGTGCAAATTTACGTTTTTTTATTTTCTCAGCAAATATTTAATCACTGTTTTTTAAAATTTCTTCAAGTAACATTTGAAAAGCCTTGGCAACAGCTTTGTTTACTACCTTTTCACGAGGTTGCCCAAAGTTAAATCCTTGAGAAATAATTCCGTTTGGTGTGGCAATTCCTATAAAAACAGTTCCAACTTCTACATCTGAGTTTCCTTTACTTGGTCCTGCATTTCCTGTAGTCGCCATCGCATAGTCTGCATGATATACTTCTGCTGCTCCTTTTGCCATCGCTTCCACAACTGCTGCACTTACGACAGAATGTTCGTCTATAAGTTCTTTAGGAACGCCTAAAATGTCTACTTTAGACTGCAAAGCATAAGTGACCGCACTTCCTTTAAAAAATGCTGAAACACCAGATTCTGCAGTTATTTGTACTGCAATACGTCCGCCAGTACAACTTTCGGCAGCAGCCAACGTATGACCTTTTGCTTTTAAAAGGTCGCCTATTTGGGTTACTATATTACTTTTTCCTTCTATTCCATTTATAATATCTCCAATAATCGGATAGAGCTTTTCTGCATACGCATCAACTGCTTCCGTTATTTTTTGCTTGTCTTTTCCTTTAGCTGTAAGACGCAAACGAACTTTACCCGTATTTGGTAAATATGCCAATTTTATAAAATCAGGAAGGCTATTTTCCCAATCTTCAATTTTCATGGCAATACTACTCTCGCCCATTCCATAGGTAAGAATGGTTTTATGGTATATATAAGGACGTTCAAATTCTTGTTGTATTTTTGGAATGATATGGTTGGACATTAATCCGCGCATTTCATACGGAACTCCAGGCATGGACACAAAGACTGTATTCTCTTTTTCTAACCACATTCCAGGCGCTGTACCAAATTCGTTGAACAATACTTGTGCTTTTGAAGGCACTAAAGCTTGCATTCTGTTCATATCGGATATAGGAGAAGTTGTCGCAAACTTTTTAAACAACTCTTCTATATGAACCAATACCTCTTCATTATGCACTAAGGTATCTTCAAAGTATTCACATAAAGTGTGTTTTGTAATATCGTCTTTTGTAGGACCTAATCCTCCAGTAATTAAGACAATATCAGCTTTTTGTTTGGCAGCTTCTAAAGCTTCTAGAATATGTTGTTTATCGTCTTGAATAGATGTTATTTGATGAACAGAAACTCCAATTTCATTGAGCGCTTTAGAGATAAATACAGAATTGGTATCTACAATTTGCCCAATAAGAATTTCATCACCAATCGTGATTATTTCTGCAATCATATATTATTGTAAATTGAATTCTATTTTGAGTGCTGCGATGTTGTCATTAATTCGACTTTGCACATCACCAAAAGCAGTTACAATATCATCAATGTTTGTTTTTGCTTTTGACCAACTCAATATTTTTAGATTGAGTTCGAAAGATTCTTCCATCCCTAATAGTTCTAAGTTTGGCTTTATCTTATGACTCACTTGATATACGCCCTCATAATTTCCTGATTTTACTTCTTGTTCGAAAGTAACAAGGTCTTCAGGGATTTCTTCAATAAAAGCTACTACTACTGCTTCTATAAAGTCTTGATCGCCATCAGAGATTGCGCTTATTTTTTCTAAATTGTAACCCATTTTTATTTTACTAGTATTGAAAACAATTGTTGTCCTTCTAAATATCCTGTCAGTCGTTCGTCAGCATTTACTTTTCCTACTCCTGCTGGCGTTCCTGTAAAGATGATATCTCCTATTTTTAAGGTAAAGTATTGAGAAACATAAGCAATTAGCTCATCAATTTTCCAAAGCATTTGCTTGGTATTACCTTGTTGTACAACTTCATTGTTTTTTTCAAGTTTAAAATTAAGATCGTTGATATCTTTAAATTGATCTTTTGAAATCCATTGTCCTACAACTGCCGAACCATCAAAAGCTTTGGCTTTTTCCCATGGTAAACCTTTGGCTTTGAGTTGCGATTGCAGGTCGCGCGCTGTGAAATCAATCCCTACACTAATTTCATTATAATATTTGTGCGCAAACTTCTGATCAATATATTTTCCCAATTTATTAATTTTTACCAAAACTTCCACCTCATGATGGATTTCTTTTGAAAAATCGGGAATAAAGAACGGTTGCTTTTTAAGCAGAATAGACGTATCTGATTTCATAAAAATGACTGGATCCGCTGGTTTTTCATTCTCTAGCTCTGCAATATGTTCCGTATAATTGCGTCCTATGCAAATAATTTTCATCTGCTTATTTTTTGTATTTGTGTACGAAAGTTGCCCATCTTGTGTATAACAACTTTTTTTTATTAATTTTCAATTCGTCAATTTCAATTTAAATGCTGGTGCCACTATTTGATTTTTTTTAAAGTCAGAACGCGGCATTTTAAGCATTTGAACTTTTTTCCAACCATTCACTGACATATAATATGAAACAGATTCTCCAACATCTTCCACAATTCCTTTAAATATTGGTGCGTATCGCTTTTGCTTTACGTTTCTTATTTTTAAAGAATCATTTACTTGCAAATGCACTATTTCTTCTACTGCATTTTCTTCTATAAATAAATGCTCCACCACTACAAAAAAACCTTCTTTCGGAACTTCAATTCCATTGGCTGGCATTTTTATTTTTACTTTTGACTGTTTGTAACTTATATCGACAATAACAGGATCGAGCAAATCGTCTTTTGGTATTTTATTCACTGTGGATGAAACAATACGCAATCGAAATTTTGCATCATGTCTCCTTTCCTTAAAGAAGAATATGGAAACTTCTTTTAAATAGTTTTCATTCCCTAAATTTTCATTGAACGGATAATACCTTGCAAACATAGAAGGATATGCTCCTCCACTAAAGTTTCCTAAGCCAATACTACGCTTTCCACGAAATGAATTGACACGTATTAATTTTTCTTTTTCTTTATGAGATAAATGTACTGCACTTAAGAATTCGACTGATGGTTTCATGTAAATCACCAAACCTTTTTCTCGTTTAAGAGCTATTTTTTTATCTTCATAACCAACACAAGTAATTTTTAAAACTTTCCCAATCCAATCTTCTTGCACTGTGAACTCAAAATTCCCTTGAGCATCGGCTGTAGTTCCACGTTTTTCAGATGGAATTATTAAATGTGCATACGCAATTGGTTTGTTGGTTTTTTCATTCAGAATTGTTCCAGCAATATTTTTTTGTGCGTACGCAAAACCGATCTGTAAAAATAAAATGAGTAGTATGGTAGCCCTGCTCAATATCATTTTTACTTTTTAAAATTTGTATTCAGCTTTCTTAATTTAATTGCCGTCAGCACTTTTTTTGTATACAGCGGAAAGTTCGCATTGAGAATCCAACCAAAATATCCTGGTTCTTCTTCCAATACCTTTTCTACTTTTTTCCCTTTGTGTTTTCCAAAAGAGAAAATTTCTTCATCATCTTTATCAAAAATGATAAATCCTGCAAAGTCAGCGGTCTTTTTTCGTGTTGTAAACTCGCTTAGTTTCTTGACGTCATTTTCCAGTTCTTCATAGCGATCTAATTGAGATTTCAATACTTCGTACGTAGCATTTGTATCTGCTTCTGCTCCGTGTGCGCCTTCCAATTCTTTTCCACAGTAAAATTTATATGCGGCAGATAGCGTACGTTTTTCCATTTTGTGAAAAATAGTCTGTACATCTACAGAGACTTTATTCTTCATGTCAAAATCAATATCTACACGTAATAATTCTTCTGCAAGTAATGGAATATCAAATCGATCTGAATTATATCCTGCCAAATCACTGTCCTTAATCATATTGTAAATTTCTTTCGAAATCTGCTTAAATGTTGGTTCATTAGCTACTTTATCATCAGTAATTCCATGAATTTCTGACACACTTGCTGGAATTGGCATTTCAGGATTTACCAACCAAGTTTTACTCTCTTTAGTTCCGTTAGGATATACTTTTAGTATAGAGATTTCTACAATTCTATCTTTCGCCACTTCTATACCTGTGGTTTCTAAGTCAAAGAAGCAGATCGGATTTTTTAGTTTTAATTCCATTATTTTATTTAAAACAGTAAATTTACCATTATTACAGGGCAAATAAAATTATTTTGTGGTATAATAATTGATTTTAATGTATTATTAACAATAAGAGGAAAGTGGATATGTGGAAGTCTATTGTAGCAACACTTGTTTTATGTTTTTGTTGGGTTTTTACAACAAATGCGCAAGCAAAAGCTATTGAAATTGTAGAAGAAAAAGGCAAAAAGAAAATTACATTTTACGCCATTAATCATACCGAAATAACAAAAGAAGTTTTTTTTAAGATTGATGGAAAAGGCTTCCGAAAAAGCAGTTATCGCCCTGTGATTAAGAAAGTTCCTGCGCAAACAAAAGTACTACTTACTACTTTGATTCCACTTAAAAATATAACTCCCGAATACACGTATTTTCATTCCTTTGAAGATAAGCTTCAAGAAGTAAATGTCAATATGGTGAAAGTAAAAAACTGGAAATCACTTGAAAAGATTATTGATGCTGGAGAAACCGTCATTTTTACTAAAGATGAATGTGCCAAATGCGAAAAATTGATTGGCATGCTGAAAGCAAACCGAATTCCGCACAAAGCGTTTGATATTTCCGAAAACGAGCGTTATAAAACGTTTTTTTGGAATACAATTTCAAAAATGAAACGACAAGATGTTATGATTTCTTCCATCCCTATTGCTATAGTAAAAGGTGAATTGCATGAAGGATTGAATTTAATTTCTTTTATTGAGATGCTTAAGAAATAGAGTACTTCACTTCGACTTCGCTCAGTGTGCGCTGTTTGTTTTTTTGGTTAGCTTTTTGTTGATTTTGAACTTGTTATTGAATATGTTATTTTGTCTTCTATTATGAATCCTGATTTTCAAAAAATTAAATCGTATATCACAAATGCTATCCAAATGGATGAAGATGTTTTTGGTTTAGCATTGGACTATTTTGTGGTAAAGGAAATTAAGAAAGGGGATTTTTTACTTAAAGAAGGGAAAGTGTGTCATCAGATAGCTTATATCGAAAAAGGCCTTTTTAGAACTTATTTTTTAAAAGATGGAAACGAAGTAAATACCTGTTTTTGCATGGAAGACTCCATCACATTGTCTCACAAAAGTTTTGTAAATCGTGTTGCTTCTACAGAATATATTCAAGCAATTGAAGACGCTAAAGTTGTGACGCTATCTTATGATAATTTAATAAAATTATACCAATTAGATTATGCATGGCAATCGCTCAGTAACGTATTAACAGAGAGAGAATGTATACGTTTGTCTGAACGAATTAATGCTATGAGTTTTGAAACTGCCAAAGAGAAATACCTTCATTTACTTGAGAAACAACCTGAAATTATTCAACGTGTCTCCATTCAACATATCGCTTCTTATATCGGAGTTTCAAGAGAAACAGTAAGTCGAATTCGATCTAAAATTCTACTCTAGTAGTATTGTGACATATGTCAATTGATTCTATTTTTTATTCGCTGATTTTTGTTAAAATTTAAAACAACTCAACGAATGGAAATACTATATTACTTAAGTGCTTTATGCCTTTTATTGTTCATGGTTATTGCAACCTACGATGGATTTTATTTACATATATGGAAGTATGAATTATTTAATAGAAAGGATAGCATATTTGAACACAAAGTACACACTATCAGAGCGCTATTATTTCCTTTAATAGTATGGTTATTATTTATCAATACAGATGCTACTAGTTTTTGGATTTCTATAGTACTTATTACTATAGATTTTATTGTTTTAGGAATCGATGCTTATGCTGAAACTGACAGTAGAAAATCTATTGGAGGTTTGCCTAAATGGGAATATATTTTGCATCTTTTTGCAAATAGTTTTCATTTTGCTTCTATCTTTTTACTTATTGCGACTAAGATAGAGATTACTGAAACTGGAATTATTGTGAACGAATTCGTTTCCGATTCTTTTGCCCAACAATTAATGAAGATAATTTCAGTCAATATGATTCCAGGCGCTATCATTTTGGGTTTTGTTCATCTTATACTACTATTTCCAAAAGGAATATATATTTGGAATAAATTGGTTTTGAACATCAGACGTTTGTCTTTTCTTTAGTCCATAAATGGTTTTGAATTTTACAGTTTTTCAATTCAACATTTTCACATAAAACCAAGTATTTATGACTATTTGTATAACTCTAAAACAGTAGAACTACCTTTTCTTATAAACACGAATTTTTGCTATAAAAAACTTGTAATTGATATAGTAATATTACACTATTATTAACCTCATAAATAAATTATTATGGCAGCTAGACCTATCAGCATTACAGTAGTCAACAATTGTGGAACCACCGTAAAATTCGACAATGTAACTCATCAACATGGAACCACTCCAAAAGTGAAAAGTGGAAGCGAAACTTTAACAGATGGCGCACAATGCGTTGTGTACGCAGAAAATTCTGGATTGGTTGGACCACAAGGTTCTTTTTCTTTTACCTTTCAAGATGGTTCGGGAAAAGCATATAATTTTTCATACAATCATCCATACGGAAGTGGAGAAACATATGTAAACGTAAATGATCCTAAAGGATATACTGATAAAATGACAGAAAATCATTTGGCACATCACGATGCGTATTGCACTATTGAATTGCAACAATTAGCATCTTAGTAAAAACAAAAAGAGCCTTCAAATTGAAGGCTCTTTACTTATATAGTTTTCTTTTTCTTAAATATCTCTATTACTATCCCAAGCTTCTAGATAATCTGCAACTTGTTTTACAAATTGTCCACCAAGTGCTCCATTCACTACTCTGTGATCGTATGAATGTGATAAGAACATTTTGTAACGGATTCCGATGAAATCACCTTCTGGTGTTTCAATAACCGCAGGAACTTTTCTGATAGCTCCTAAAGCCAAGATTCCAACTTGCGGTTGGTTGATAATTGGCGTTCCCATAATACTTCCAAAAGTACCCACATTGGTTACTGTATAGGTTCCACCTTGAATATCATCTGGTTTTAATTGGTTTGCTCTGGCTCTTCCAGCTAAATCATTCACCGCTTTTGCCATACCAACTAAATTCAACTGATCTGCATTTTTGATTACCGGAACAATTAAGTTTCCATCTGGTAATGCAGCTGCCATTCCTAAGTTGATGTTTTTCTTTTTAATGATAGTATCTCCATTTATAGAAATATTCATCATTGGGAAATCTTTCAATGCTTTTGCTACCGCTTCCATGAAAATTGGTGTGAATGTTAGTTTTTCACCTTCACGTTTTTCAAATGCCGATTTTACTTTTTTACGCCAGTTCCAAATATTCGTTACATCTACTTCAACAAAACTTTGTACGTGTGCTGATGTTTGTACCGAAGCTACCATATGATGTGCAATGAGTTTCCCCATACGCGTCATTTCTATGATTTCGTCACTTCCATTTACAGAAACTGGTGTTGCAGGAGCTGATTTTGGAGCAGCTACTGCTTTTGCAACTTCTTTTACGGCTGCTTTTGGTGCTGCCGCAGGTTGTGCTGCTGCAGTTCCTCTATTTTTGATGTATGCTAGTATGTCATTTTTAGTAACTCTTCCTTCTTTTCCTGATCCTGCAATTCCGTCTAATTCTTCTACAGAAATTCCTTCTTCCTTTGCAATGTTTTTGACTAACGGCGAATAGAATTTTTCAGAAGTTGAAAAATCATTGTGTACCGTTTCTTGCGCTACTGCTACTGTTTTTGCTACTTCCGCAGCTGCTGGAGTTGCTTCTTCAGTTTTGGTTGCTGGTGCTGGCGTTGCTTCTACACTTCCTTCTCCTTCAGTTTCAATAATAGCTACTGTATCACCAACTTTTACAACATCATCTACATTGTGTAAGATTTCAACTAAAACACCATCAACTTCACTAGGTAATTCAGAATCTACCTTGTCAGTTGCGATTTCTAACACTGCTTCGTCAGCTTCAATTGTGTCACCAACTTCTTTGAGCCATGATATAATTGTTGCTTCTGCAACACTTTCTCCCATTTGTGGAAGTTTTAGTTCAAATTTTGCCATATCCTTAATCTAAAGATGTTATTTTAATTTATTTTGCGAAAATACTAAATAATATCGTTTTTTGTTGAATTATTTTTAATTTACTTCAACTAGTTCAGTAGCCTTACTTCAACGCTCTCAAACTCCATTCTTTTGCTTATTTAATAAGCGTACTACAACTCGCTCAGCAACCGCACTTCTCCTCTGTTTTTTGAGGAATCGCTACCGACGATAAAAGTACTGTTTTTTGGTAATATTTTGTAATATCCAAACTGTTTTTCAAAGATTTGAATGCTATCTTTCATGTCCACAAAATGATTGTCCAAAATGATTTCTATATTCTTTTCACCTTCTATTTGACGAAAAAAATGCCCTAAGTTTTCAACTTGCACACAGTTTTTAGGATGATACACCGCTTGTATTTGCTTGAAACGTTCCGCCGAATCACTTACAATAATATATTTTTGGACTTCTTTTTTGGTACTTGTTTCAGATGGTGATACTAACGGAATCAATCTCGCGCCAAGCGTAACCGCCACATCATACACCAAATTCCTTTTGAAATGTTTTTTATAGAATAATTGCATTGCGCCATAAAAGCGTTTTGCATAGGTTTTGTCTTTTAGTGTGCTTTCTCCTTTGTAATGAATCACCGAAGTTTTGCCGTAATAGTAGTTTTGAAAACCCGCTTTTTTGATTTTGTAGGAGAGATCAATGTCTTCGCCATACATAAAATAATCTTCGTCAAATCCGCCAACAGCATCATAAACTTCTTTTTTCATCAACATAAACGCACCAACCAAGATATCTATTTTGCCAATTTCGTTTTCTTCTAAGCTTGAATAGTACCCTGAATTTTTATTGCCTAAGATTTTCTTCACAGAAACCATTGGCGTGGGAATGTTGCGTTTGCTTTCTGGCAGAAACTTTCCGCTTCCATCAATGAGTTTACAACCAATACTTCCTAGATTTTCTGTAGCATCTGCGAATTGTAATAATTGTGTAAAGGTATCTTCTGCCACAATTGTGTCTGGATTTAAGATACAGACATATTCACCTTTAGCAAGTTGCACCGCCTGATTGTTTGCTTTGGCAAAACCTACATTTTCCGTGTTTGCTAGGAGTTGAATTTCTGGAAACGTATTTCGCATCATCTCACAACTATCGTCTGGCGAATTGTTATCGACCACAATAATTTCCGCGTCAAGCGTCGTAATTGCCGCTTGTACACTTCTGACACAAGCTTCCAAAAAGTAGCGTACATTGTAGTTGAGAATGATGACTGAAAGTTGCATAGCTATTGAAAATTAAGAGCTTTTCAGCGAGTTTTCAAACGGAACTCTGTTGATGATACTTCTTCCCAAAGTCACCTCATCGGCATATTCCAATTCGTCTCCTACCGAAATTCCACGTGCAATAGTAGATGTTTTTATTTCGTAACTTTCTATTTGCTTATAGATGTAAAAATTGGTGGTATCACCTTCCATTGTGGAACTCAGTGCAAATATGATTTCTTTGACTTTTCCGTCTTTTACTTTTTCCACCAAGCTTGAAATCGTCAAGTTATGTGGTCCTACTCCATCTAAAGGTGAAATTTTTCCGCCCAAAACATGATACAAACCTTTGTATTGCGCGGTACTTTCAATCGCCATGACATCGCGAATGTCTTCTACCACACAAATGATATCTTGTTGGCGATTTCCATTCATACAGATATCACAAATTTCTACATCCGAAATGTTATGACAGCTTTTACAGTGTTTGATTTCCGTTCGCAAGTCTTGCAAAGCAGTTGCTAAATGCAACGTTTGACTTTCTGGCTGTCGCAGTAAATGCAATACCAATCGCAAAGCAGTACGTTTTCCAATGCCTGGCAATTGTGAAATTTCGTTGACGGCGTTTTCTAAGAGTTTTGAGGAGAATTCCATGCGGCAAATTTACGTTTTTTTGAACTTGAAATTGAATTTGAAGTTGAATTCTTCTCTCTATTATTACCATTCCGTCATATCGAGTGAAATCTTGCAAAGATTTTGTATCGAGATATACTTTGAAAAGATACATTGCTTTACGATTTCTTAGCTGTTCTCGATACAAATTTGTTCCACAAATTCACTCGAACTGACGCTTTTAAATTTGAAGT
>NZ_CANLEA010000019.1 GCF_947489565.1 uncultured Kordia sp.
AAAGACGTTTTGAGTTTATAATTTTGCCCAATCATATCTAAAAGCAAAGCATGTCCAAGAGCAAAGCAAGTCTAAAAATCTAACAGCAAAGCGTTCTAAGAGCGCAGCGCGTCTAACATCAAACATTTCTCGATACAATTTTTTACAAAAATCACTCGAAAAGACGTTTTGAGTTCATCATTTTATTCAATACATCTAAAAGCAAAGCGTTCTAACAGCGCAGCGATCTAATATCTAACAGCGATAGCGACCTATTTAATAAGAAACATAATCTACAATTTCCAAACCATACCCAATCATACCAACACGTTTTTCTTGATGTGTATTGGTCACTAATTTGATTTTACTAATATTGATGTCATGTAGAATTTGCGCTCCAATTCCGAAGTCTTTTGAGTCCATTTTAATCTTTGGCGCTTTGTATTCGCCATCTGTTTGTAAGGCTTTCAATTCTTTGATTCTGTGCAATAAATTCAACGAACTGTGATCTTGATTGATAAAAATAATAGCACCTTTTCCTTCGTCATTGATCAAACGGAACATATCGTCCAATTTCTTATCAGCGTTGTTGGTCAAAGTTCCTAAAATATCATCATTTACTAAAGTAGAATTGATACGTGTGAGTACAGGTTCATCTGCTGACCAGCTTCCTTTGGTTAAGGAAATATGGACTCTATTATTGGTAGTTTGTAGATACGCACGCATGCGGAATTCTCCGAAACGTGTTTGTACATTAAAATCTTCTTTTTTCTCAATCAAAGAATCGTGCTCCATTCGGTACGCCACTAAGTCTTCTATAGAAACAATTTTTAAATCAAAATTTTTAGCAACTTCCAGCAATTGTGGCAAACGTGCCATGGTACCGTCTTCGTTCATGATTTCTACAATGACACCAGCAGGTTGCAAACCAGCCAAACGTGCAAAATCAATGGCAGCTTCTGTATGACCTGTTCTACGCAATACGCCACCTTCTTTCGCTTTTAACGGAAAAATATGTCCAGGACGTGCCAAATCAAAAGGTCTTGTGTTTTTATCGATTAAAGCTTGCACCGTTTTAGAACGATCGGAAGCAGAAATTCCAGTCGTAACACCGTTTCCTTTCAAATCTACAGAAATGGTAAAAGCAGTTTCCATCGGATCGGTATTGTTGCTCACCATCATTCCCAATTGCAATTCTTTACAACGATTTTCTGTCAAAGGCGCACAAATTAAACCACGACCATGCGTTGCCATAAAGTTGATCATTTCTGGAGTTACCTTTTCAGCAGCAGCTAAAAAATCACCTTCATTTTCACGATTTTCATCGTCAACTACAATGATTACTTTTCCTTGTCGGATGTCTTCAATGGCTTCATGGATGCTATGTAATTGCGTTTCGGCTTTCACTTTTGTAGTTGCTGTCATTTTGAATATAATTTGCTCACAAAAATAAGGATTCTTATTCAATCTGCTTTATAAAAAGATAGTAAAGATTGATATGAGTATTGGACAAAATTATGAGATGCATTTCATTAAAAAAGTTCCTACAATACTTATAAATAATAAATAGGATAGGAACTTAAAAATAATTTTAAAGATACACTGTTTTAGCAGCAAACCCATTTTTCTCCATTAAAATAAAGACAAGCGCATACCAATCCGCCAGTAACTTCTTTTTGAGTTTTTTTGTCTAATTCTTGCACGTCTTCTAGCGCTAAAATGTTTTGTAACATGATATAAAGTTTTTGGTTATGTATAAAAGTTACAAAACCAAATTACTGTTACCCAAAAGGATAGAAGGTTTATAGATTCTTCTTAGTTTCTCTGTGCATTTCTTTTTTGATACGCGATCTTACGATAAAGAATGTAACAAAGTAAAATACAAAACCAATAATAGAAATGGTTTGAATGTTCGCTTTTTTCTTAGCCTTTACGCCAATGCCATCCATAATATTACGCAAGAAAATATTGGAACGCACAAATCTGTAAATGAACAAGATTCCAAAGATAATTGCTGAGGCAAGCAAGCCATAAAACATCCAGTCTTTCAATTCCATATTATTATTTAAAATTGGCAATGAAAGCGCTGAAATAATAAATGGGACATAATAGAAGAATGAAAGTTTTGAAGCTTTTAAGTATGAAGAATAGGTTTTTTCAATATCCTTATTAGTGTCATTTTCAAAAACTCCCAATACTTTTAGTCGTCCTTGTGTAATTCCACGATCGCCTAAAATTCCAATAGCTAAACTTCGTTCGCCATCACTGTAGTTGTACTTGCGATAGTTTTGAACGACATCCATTAATTGTGTGTCACTTAGAGCAGTTAACTTATCAGTACTTTGTCTGTCAGTTTCTGTAATGACAGCCAATTCTGTAGTTTTAGCTTCATTTTCGTCTTCAGTAAGTTTCACAAATAACCCTTTCAATGAGAAACTAAACAATCCTTGATCAGAAGTAGCTCTACGTGTAAAGTAAATACTCAGCGGAAACATAATCATCGTGGAGAGCCACGTTCCCAGCCATGGAGGAATACTTCCATCTTCGGCACTGTTTTTTCCAAAAATTCCAATAAAGTGATATGCTAAAAACAAACAAATGGCAATAACCATAGGCAATCCAATTCCACCTTTACGGATAATAGCTCCTAACGGCGCACCGACAAAGAATAGAATGATACATGCAATGGCAACGGCAAATTTATCATGCATAAATATTTTATGATGATTCATCTTTTTCTCCATTCGCTTAAAGCGATTCTCCGTATTTTCAAGTGTTGTACGACGTCCTTTGATGTTGGTGATAGAAATATCTAAGGCACGTTTTTTATTCTTTAAAGAAAGTACATCCAGAATATTGTCAGTAGTACTTATAGAGTCCAAAGGAACTCTGTTGGTAGAATCTTTTTCAATGATCACAATTCCAGTACGTTTGTACATATTGTCACCAAAACCTATTTTTTCTTGCTTGTATTTCTTTTCGTAAACCGCAGTTGTATCAATCAATTGACCTACAGTAAACATTTTATAGGTTCCATTACTTTCATCATTAAAATCGACTTTGTTTACCTCACGCAAGTCAATATTCATGGTATATTTTTCAAACGAAACTTTGGCGTGTTGCAAGCGCAAAATCTCTTTTGGATCGGTAGATTTTACATCTTCATAACGATTTCCATCAAACAATACCATTTGTAAGATATCGGAATCAGGACTGCTTTTCAGCTCACCACTTTTAGACTTTAATACCACACGATTCTTCTTATCATTCGATTTCTCGTGAATAATTACTTTATCTAGCAGTTGATCGTTATCACCGTATTTTTTATCTACTTTAATATTGATGTTTCCGATGTCGTTAAAAACACCTTCACCAATGGCCAAAGCAGGTTTTTTCTTTGCTAAGTTTTTACGAAGATTGTATTGTTTGAATTCTGACCAAGGAATTACATTGTTATTAAAGAAAAACGTTCCAATACCAAGCAATACAATAAATACTACTAAGCTTCGCATGGCGCGTTGTAACGAAATTCCTGTGGATTTCATTGCAGCAAATTCATAGCTTTCTGCAAATCGACCAAAAGTCATAATAGAAGATACTAAAATACTTAATGGAAGTACTAATGGAATTAGCTTAGGCGCTGTGTATAGTAAGAATTTTAAAATGATTCCTACGTCCAGTCCTTTTCCTGCCAATTCTCCTATAAAAAGCCAAACGGTTTGTAATATAAATATGAACATAAATATTACAAACACGGTAAGGAACGTTAAGAGGTAACTCTTAAGTATGTATCTATCAAGTATTTTCAAGTAGCCTAATTTTTATCTATATAATAGTCCTCGTATTTCGATTCGTCAAATATAAATAAGCTTTTTGATAAAGGCTGATTCGTTTTAAAAGAATTAACAGTTAAAGTGGTATTTGTGCCATTTTTTCCTGTTTCTAGTAAATTGTAAATATGTTTTGTTTTTACATCAATTCCCAATAAAACACTTTTAATATCTGATTCTGAGTTTGTTGGAGTTAATTTGATGTATTGAATTTTTCTGCCACGTACATTTTGTAAAATATCCCATTCGTAAGAATATCCTTTTTTATAGAAGGTAAGCATTTCAGAAGGAGATAATCCTGTTTCATCATCTTCGGCATCCGAAATAGTTACTTCTTCGTTTGCAGGCACAATTGTATATACTTTTTTAGTATCGTAGATTTTTGTAAAACCTAAAAAGTTTAGCAAATATTTATCGCCTTCAAGCGTTACATTTCCTTTCGATTCTTGCTTGGTATTTGCTTCTTTATTATTCAACTCATATTTAAAGTCGATCTGAATATTGTTGTAACTATTTACTTTGGCGGAAACTTCATCTAATAGTTTTTTTGCTTTTTGAGCATTTTGCGCACTTACATTCAATGTAAACACTCCTAATACCAACACTAAAACTAATTTTTTCATTTTATCCATTTTTTTCGTTTTCTAATAATTGTTCTAAAGCTAAAATATCTGGAACAAGCACTTGTCGCGCCTTGCTTCCCTCAAATTGACCTACGATTCCAGCCGCTTCCAATTGATCAATTAATCGCCCTGCACGATTGTAGCCTAATTTTAATTTTCGTTGTAATAACGAGGCCGAACCTTGCTGTGCAATTACGATAACTTCTGCTGCTTGACGGAACAGTTTGTCTCTATCTGAAATGTCTATATCAAGACTTGTGCCACTTTCTTCACCTGAGTATTCTGGTAAGATAAAGGCATCAGGATACGCTTTCTGAGCTCCGATAAAATCAGTGATTTTCTCAACTTCTGGCGTATCTACAAAAGCACATTGTATACGAATTAAATCGTTTCCTTGTGTGTATAACATATCACCACGACCAATTAATTGATCGGCTCCTGAATTATCTAAAATGGTACGAGAATCTATTTTCGACATTACGCGGAAAGCGACTCTGGCAGGGAAATTCGCTTTAATCATACCTGTAATTACATTTACAGAAGGTCTTTGTGTCGCAATAATTAAATGTATTCCAATAGCACGTGCCAACTGAGCTAAACGAGCAATTGGTGTTTCTACTTCTTTTCCTGCCGTCATGATTAAATCGGCAAATTCATCCACCACTAAGACGATATATGGTAAAAACTTATGTCCGTCATTCGGATTCAGCTTTCGAGCTTTAAATTTTGTATTGTATTCCACAATATTACGGCACAAGGCATTCTTGAGTAAATCGTAACGCTGATCCATTTCAATACAAAGAGAATTCAGCGTGTTAATTACTTTAGAATTGTCTGTGATAATCGCTTCTTCAGAATCTGGAAGTTTTGCTAAATAGTGACGTTCTATTTTATTGAACAATGTCAATTCCACTTTTTTCGGATCTACCAAGACAAACTTTACTTCCGCAGGATGTTTTTTGTATAAGATAGAAGTCAAAATACAATTCAGTCCCACCGATTTACCTTGTCCAGTTGCTCCCGCCATCAATAAATGCGGCATTTTGGCTAAATCAACTACCAAAGTTTCGTTGCTAATCGTTTTTCCAAACGCAATTGGCAATTGCATTTCGGCTTCTTGAAACTTCTTGGAAGCTATTGCCGAACGCATGGAAACGATTGCAGGTTTCTTATTGGGAACTTCAATACCAATTGTACCTTTTCCAGGCATTGGCGCAATAATACGAATTCCTAACGCAGCCAATGAAAGTGCAATATCATCTTCTAAATTTTTAATCTTAGAGATACGTACACCGGCTTCTGGTATGATTTCGTACAGCGTTACCGTTGGTCCAACTGTTGCTTTGATACTTGCAATTTCTATTTTGTAATTGCGAAGCGTGGTCACAATTTGGTTTTTATTTCCTTCGAGTTCTTCCTGATTGATGGTGATAGAACTACCGTTGGTATAATCTTTTAAGAGTTCAATGGTTGGAAAGCGGAAATTACCCAATTCTAAGGTTGGATCAAATTCTCCGTGTTCTTTGACAAGTTTGTCCGACAAATTTTCGGTAACCGTTTTTTCTTCTACAATCTTCTCAACTTGAATCGTGGTTTCTTCTTCTTCTTTTGGAATTTCTACTTCAAAAGAAGTGTCTTTTACATCGGAATCTTTATTTGTGGTATCTCTTACAGAATGATTTTTAATCGTTGGTTGTACATTTTCAACCGATAATTCAAACTCTGACTTTTCAGTTTCTGTTGTATTGTCTTTTGTTTCTGGAATTTCAGCGGTAACAGTATCTTCTGTTGGAGTTGTTTCTTCAGTTGTTGAAGTATTTTCTGTGGTTTCCGTTGGAATCTCTTCTTCTGCAAAATCTTCTTTGATAGAAGATTTACGTTTGTTGATATATTCGGTAACGTGTTCTGGCGTAAGCTTCAAACGAAATACACCATAGATAATGGCTCCGAAAACTAACAACAATCCTACACCAATTTTACCAATATATACTTGTAAATACGAGTTAATTTCAAAACCAATAGTTCCTCCTAAAATAGGCGCTGAGTTAAAGAAGAATCCTAAAAAGACAGAAAGCCAAATTACAATAACACTTCCCCAAAACCATCTGTTAAATAACTTCTTTTTGATATCCATTAATAGGTACAAGCCAGTGACAAATAGTAAACTTGCAAATATAAATGATGCAATTCCAAATCCTTCATAGATAAAGAAATTGCTAATGCCAGCTCCAAACTTTTGCATCCAATTTTGTGTTTGAGCTGTGCCATCGGTATTTGCTAACGCACTTTGATCGACTTGACCCGTAAAAAAATACGAAGCAAAAGCAACAAACAAGGCAATTGCAAATAACATGAGTAAACTCCCCAATATAATTTGATGCTGTCGGGTAAAAGTAAAGTCAGGTTTTTTGAATTTAGAACCTTTAGAAGTTTTTTTTGTTGTTTTAGATTTTTTTTCGGTTTTCTTCTTTGCCATTTAGAGATTGCTATTTACTGCAAAAAATGCAAATTATGCTTACTGCGCAAGATATTTAAAATTAATCTTTATGCGAAACGTTTTTCCGTAAAATACGAGTATATATAATGAATAGGAGTGAAGTTGTGCTTTGAAGCAAATATTTATACAAAGAAATGTAAGAAAAAGAAAAAGCGAGATTGCTCCCGCTAGTATTCTATTTTAATAAGGTGAAAAATATTTAGAAGAGTTTTATTCTTCGTTTGGACATGTTAAAGAAGGACAATATCCTTTTGTAATTTCTGTAACACAAATAAGTAAAGAATTCCAAAGTGTTATTGAAGCTGCTTTTCCTCCTTGTACTTGGTCAGAATCTAACTTGCTAACGGTCGTCTTTTTTAAAGATAAATTTTTAATTGATCTTTTTTTCATGATTTTAAATTTTATGGTTTATAAAGGAACTAAATTAGGTTAAAAAGAAGTAGGAAAAATAATTACTTGTCTAGATTTATGAATTATAAGTCCTGTTTTAAAGTATTTTTAGAACAGATATATATGAGGTTAAAATGATTACATTCACATTATTGATATGTTCTATTTTATAGTTGATTTCTTTTGATTTGACTAAAAACTCATTTTTTATAAGTAGTTATCTGTTTATTTTTGGAAGAAGCACAAAAGCTAGCATGATTATTATTTTTATGAAGTCTATTTACAAAAACTAATAATCAATAAAAAAGCGGGATTTCTCCCGCCTCATTTTTTAGCTTCTGTTATCTTCGTTTTTTAGATCACAGTTTATAATGCCGCATGTATGTTTTATAGGCCCAACACAACCTGTGTTAGCACAACCTATGAGACTTTCAATTGGAGCAGCTCCACCTTTTACAAGATTATCAAGAATAGAAATTGATTTTTTGTTTAGGTCCAAACTTTTTAGGTTTCTTTTTTTCATAATGTGGAATATTGTAGTTAATAAGTCAACAATGTATAAAAAGAAGTTGCTTGAAAACTGACATTTAAACTGACATTTTTCGCAAAGAGTTTGTGAATCTGATTTTAGGAATATGAATGAAGAACTTTTATATGTTTAAATGCACAATGATGAAACATTTGAAAAAGAAAAAGCGGGATTGCTCCCGCTATGTTTTCATTAGGCACAGAAATCGGTTTTGATTTCACAATTAATGATACCACATGTTTTTCGAATTGGTCCAACACAACCCGTTGCTTGTGGACATTCTTTGTAACTAGGAATCGCGACTCCTCCTTTCAATACATTTTCTAAATTAGAAATTGATTTTTTGTTAAGTGCCAGTGTTTTTAGCTCTTGTTTTTTCATAATGATAATTGTTTTTTTGATTGAATGATATCATTAAGGTAAGAAAAAAAAGAAAGCGACTGTAGTTTTTTATGTTTTTTTAACAATAGAGAATTCGGTAGTGTACTATATCATTTTTGGAATATAGATGAAGCAACCAATAATAACGGCTGCTACAGCAAAGATAAATACGGCTCCAGCAGCTAAATCTTTGATAAGTCCTATTTTTTTGTGATGTTCGGGATGTATGAAGTCTGCAATTTCTTCAATGGCAGTATTGAGTCCTTCCAAACTCATAATAAGTCCAATAATAAGAATTTGGACAATCCATTCAGTTCTGGAAATTTCAAAATAAAATCCAGCAATGGTCACTAAAACACCAATGAAAAATTGAGCTTTTACACTAGCTTCAGTGGTAATGAGCAGATATGCGCCTTTAAACGCATATCCAACTCCTCTTATTCTTCCTTTAATGAATTTAATCATCTAATAATGCTTCCAAAGCTGCTTTATAATTAGGCTCGTCTACAATTTCTGCAACTTGCTCAGTATGTTTTACAGTTCCGTTTTCGTCAATAACCACCACCACACGAGAATGTAATGTCTCTAAAGGTCCGTCAACAAAATTTAAACCGTAATCTTTTCCAAAGCTTCCACTTTTATAATCAGAAAGGTTAATGACATTGTCCAAACCTTCTGCACCACAAAAACGTGCTTGTGCAAATGGTAAATCGTGAGAAATACACAATACCTTAGTGTTTTCTAATTCGCTAGCTTCTCTATTAAAAGTACGTACTGAAGTGGCACACGTTCCTGTATCAATACTAGGAAAAATGTTTAACACTACTTTAGATCCTTTATAATCTGCTAAAGTTTTTGTAGATAAATCTGTTGCTGTCAATGCAAAATCAGGAGCTGCAGCTCCAACTTCTGGTAAATTTCCCGAAGTATGAAATTCGTTTCCTTGTAAGGTTACTGATGCCATGGTTAATTTGTTTTAATAATTTCTAAAAATAGCTATTTTCTCATCCAAAAATGGTAAATTATCGTTAATTTTTTAACAACTTACATATAGTAAAAATCTATTATAAAATAAAAACAATCAATTTGTTTTATTAATAATGTATATATAATTAACTAATTTTAGAACACTTAAAAAACACAGTATAAATTAATCAAACATCCAAAAAAATTATGAGCAACGAAGGTAAGTGTCCATTTGGACATGGAACTACAAAAAAAGTAGCTGGCGGTGGTACTACAAATAGAGATTGGTGGCCAAATGAACTAAAGCTAAATATTTTACGTCAACATGCAGAGAAGTCCGATCCTATGGGAAAAGATTTTGATTATGCAGCAGCTTTTAGCAGTATTAATTACGATGAATTAAAGCAAGATGTAATCAATTTAATGACCGATTCTCAAGATTGGTGGCCAGCCGATTATGGACACTATGGTGGTTTTATGATTCGTATGGCTTGGCACAGTGCCGGAACCTACAGAGTAGGAGACGGACGTGGAGGCGCAGGAACAGGAACACATCGTTTTGCACCATTAAATAGTTGGCCAGATAATGGTAACTTAGACAAAGCTCGTTTGTTATTATGGCCTGTGAAACAAAAATATGGACGAAAAATTTCTTGGGCCGATTTAATGATTCTTGCAGGAAACTGTGCATTGGAATCAATGGGCTTTAAAACGTTTGGTTTTGCTGGAGGACGTACTGATGTTTGGGAGCCAGAACAAGATATATACTGGGGAATGGAGCATGAGTGGCTTGGAAATGAACAACGCTACGAAACAGGTGAATTAGAAGATCATTTAGGAGCCGTACACATGGGACTTATTTATGTAAATCCTGAAGGACCTAATGGAGAACCTGATCCTTTAAAATCCGCTCATGATATTAGAGTAACATTCAAAAGAATGGCAATGAACGATGAAGAAACAGTTGCTTTAGTTGCTGGAGGACATACATTTGGTAAAGCGCATGGAGCTGCAAATCCAGATGAGTATGTAGGAGCAGAGCCACATGGAGCTTCTATAGAGGAAATGAGTACTGGATGGAAAAATACATATAAAACAGGTGTCTTAAATGATACGATTACGAGTGGAATTGAAGGTCCTTGGACACCAAATCCAATACAATGGGATGCAGATTACTTTGATGTATTATTAAATTATGATTGGGAATTGACGAAAAGTCCAGCAGGAGCACATCAATGGACACCAACAGCAGCATCAAATGCACGTATGGCGCCAACAGCAGGTGATCCTAACGAGAAGCAAGCATTGATGATGACTACAGCAGATATGGCGTTGAAAATAGATCCTGAGTATTTAAAAATATCACAGCGTTTCCACGAAGATCATGCTGCTTTTGAAGACGCATTTGCACGTGCTTGGTTCAAGCTAACACATCGTGATATGGGACCAAAAGATCGTTATTTAGGTCCAGAAGTTCCAGCAGAAGAATTAATCTGGCAAGATCCAATTCCAACAGTAGATTATACTTTGAGTGGTTCAGATCTTTTAGAATTAAGAAAATTAATTTTAGGGTCAACTTTAACAGTTTCACAATTAGTAAAAACTGCTTGGGCTTCCGCTTCTACTTTTAGAGGTTCTGACATGCGTGGAGGAGCCAATGGTGCACGAATTCGTTTAGAGCCACAAAGAAGTTGGGAAGTAAACAATCCAGTAGAATTAGGAAAAGTATTGAGCGTTCTTGAAGGAATTCAAAACGAATTTAGCGGCACAATTTCTATGGCAGATTTAATTGTATTTGCAGGAAATGTTGGTGTTGAAGAAGCAGCTAAAAGTGCTGGAGTAGATGTTTCAGTTTCTTTTACACAAGGTAGAGGAGACGCTTCACAAGAACAAACAGATGTTGAATCGTTCAATAATTTAAAACCAGCTTCAGATGGATTTAGAAACTATTTAAAATCTGGATTCCAAACAGCTGCAGAAGACGCATTGGTAGACAGAGCTAACTTATTGACATTATCAATTCCGGAAATGACAGTTTTAGTTGGTGGATTGCGTGTACTTGGCGCAAACTACAACGGATCTAATCATGGTGTATTTACTGATACTGTAGGAAGTTTGACAAATGATTTCTTTAGAAATGTATTGGACTTTACGTATACTTGGTCTGCTACTTCTGATGACGATCAAGTGTTTGAAGGACGTAACAGAAAAACAGGACAAATTACATTTGTTGGTACACGTGCAGACTTAATTTTTGGTTCTAATACAGAATTAAGAGCTATTGCAGAAGTATATGCATGTGATGATGCTAAAGAGAAGTTTGTACACGATTTTGCAGCAGCTTGGTCGAAAGTAATGAACTTAGATAGATATGATGTGTAATTAATATACATCAAAAAGTATTAAAAGGAGCTGTCAGAAAAGACAGCTCTTTTTGTTTTAATTCGTATATTTAAGTTATTAATCTTAAATATATTGCTATGTGAGAAAAGTTTGAAGTTTATGAAATGCAAAGCCCTCAAATGATTTATGGAGGAGAAATAAGTACACAAGTTGGTTCTGAACCAGATCTTGAGTGATTTGTATAATCCTTTGATATAATCCTTATAAATACAGAGATCACAATAAAGAATTCTTTGTAATGGAGCTATCTAAAAAGGTAGCTTCTTTTTTTGTTTTTTTCTTAGATAAAGTAAACTTCTAGTGATACATAAAAAAATCGTCTATAAAGTAAAATTTATAGACGATTTCTTTATGTATAGTACAATTTATTACTTATCAATAGAACCCATAACACGTTGCATAAAACTATTCAACGCTTCTTTTCTTGGCGTTCCTTCTTTCTCCATTTTATGTACTTCAATAGCGCCGTACATATTTGAGATCAATTCACCAATAACGTCCAATTCTTCATCTTTTAAGGATGGAACTTCGGTTAGTGCTTCCAACGTGTCAATAGTTTCAATAACATAATCTTCGTCATTTTCAGCAATAAATTGTGTTAAGTGTTTAATTACAGGTAATTTCATTAAAAAACGTGTTTTTTATTTCCGTAAAAATGGAAATCTTATTCTAATTAATTAAGCAACTTCTTCAACAAGTTCTTTAAGAACATCGAATTTGTTAGTCTGAACTTGATTTACAAACGCTCCATTTTTAAAAGTAGCGAATGTTGGCAAATTGTCTACAGTAGCCAATTGTCTTGATTCTGGAAACTTCTCAGCATCAGCAATCACAAAAGTTACTCCTTCTAACTCACGAGCTAGTTTCTTAACTTTTGGCTTCATAATGCGGCAGTTTCCACACCAAGAAGCAGAATATTGTACCACAACAGTATCGTTGCTGGCAACCAATTCTTGCAAGTTATCTTGATTTAATTCTTGAACCATAACTAGTGTAATTAAACGTTTGCAGCTAAATATTCAGCAACACCGTTTCTGTTAGCGTTCATTGCTTCTTTTCCTTCTTCCCAGTTTGCTGGACAAACTTCTCCTTTTTCTTGAACGTGCGTGTATGCATCAATCAAACGGATATATTCGTTTACGTTTCTACCAACTGGCATATGGTTGATTCCTTCATGGAAAACAGTTCCTTCTTCGTCAATTAAGTAGGTAGCTCTGTATGTTACGTTGTCACCTTCAACTTGAACCGTTCCAGTTTCTTCGTCGTATACTTCGTTTGTAATATCTAAAATACCTAAAATGCTAGATAAGTTACGATTGCTATCAGCTAATAAAGGATATGTTACACCTTCAATTCCTCCGTTATCTTTTTCAGTGTTTAACCATGCAAAGTGTACTTCTGGAGTATCACAAGAAGCTCCAACTACAATTGTATTTCTTTTTTCAAATTCTCCTAAAGCAGCTTGAAACGCGTGTAATTCTGTTGGGCAAACAAATGTAAAATCTTTTGGGTACCAGAATAACAATACTTTTTTCTTGTTGTTTACTGCTTCATCTAAGATGTTTAATTTGAAAGTATCTCCCATTTCGTTCATTGCATCAACATTCAAGTTTGGGAATTTTTTTCCTACGAAAGCCATATTATTTTGTGTTTAAAATTTATGTTATTAACGGCTGCAAATATAGATAAGTAACGAAGAGAATTTTACAAAGAAAATTTGATTTTCCTATCAATCCATAGGAACTGTTTATGGTACATATTAAGCGATTGTTTACCAGTAAATTGTGTGTGTGAAACGAGGAGAAAAAAAGCATTTATTTTTTACAGAAACTTCAAAAATAGGGCAGATGTCGTATTCTTTAAAAAGCGAGATAGACGGATATTTGTAATTAGATCATATGCGTACGACTTATCATCATTTTTTGGAATTGTACTTAAAAGCCTGTACCTTAATTTCCGATTGCCTAACTAATTATGAACCAATGAATACATTCACCAAAAGTATTGTGCAAATAGTTACGTTGTTACTGTGTTTACAAGTAACTGCACAAACCAATCAAGCAATTATAGATAGCATTGGTAATGTTACGCAAGCCATGGAAAACGATTCTCTACGTGTGCAATACCTACATAAAGTGTTTTTTAAATATGCGTATTCTAAGCCGGAAATTGCTCGTGAACTTTCAGAAATTGCCATTCAAAAAAGTGAAACGATTGAAAATACTTTTTTAAAGACACGTTCCTTATTGCGAAAGGGAATTTACTTTGATATTGTGGGAAAAAAAGATAGTTCCTTGTTTTGGTATGATGAAGCCTATGAAATCGCTAAAAAGGCAGCGGATAAAGACGCAATGGCTTCGGTGTATAATAATAAAGGCTTGATTTATTGGGGAAAAGAAGAATACAAAACGGCAATGGATTACTACCTGAGTTCGTATGAAATATTCAAAGATCTAGGGCAGCAAAGAGGACAGGCAAATAGTTTGAATAATATAGGTTTGTTACTTTCAAAATTAGAACGTCACAAAGAATCGAATACGTATCATAAACGCAGTTTAGCCATCAGGCAGGAAACTAAGGATACGTATGGAATTGGCGCTTCGTACACGAATATGGTGATGAATTTCTCTGCGCTGAAACAATTGGATTCTTGTATATATTATGGACAAAAATCGGTGGTGACCAAAAAGAAAGTGAATGATGTAAAAGGATTGGCCACAAGTTATAATAGTTTAGGAAAAACCTATCAGCAATTAAAACAAAGCGATTCCGCAGTGTTATATCTAAAAAAAGCAGACGAAATTTACCAGCGATTTAATGCTCGAAAACACCGCGCCAAAAACATTCAACTATTAGGAATTGCTTATTACAATCAAGGAAAATACCAAGCAGCTGTAGATGCGTATACTATTGCCTTAGATAATATAGATGATGATCAAGCAATGATTAAAAGTAAGGCAGTGCGCAGAATGGCAAATGCTTACAGAGAATTGGGCGATTTTGAAAAGGCTTCGCAGTATTATCAAGAAACTATCAAATTGCAGGATACCATTCAAAAAGAAAAGGAAACCATAGCAACGAATGAAATTTTTGAAAAATACCAATCGGCTGAAAAAGAGAAAGAAATATTATTGCAACGCGCGCAAATAGCAGAGAAAAATGCAAGCATATCTCAAAAAAACACTACGATTTATGGAATGATTGCTGGCGTATTGGTATTGCTGGCGTTAGGATATTTATTGTATAATCAACAAAAGCTAAAAAATAGGCAATTACAGAAAGAAAACGAATTGAAAGATGCCTTAATCAAAGTAGAAACACAGAATAAATTGCACGAACAACGTTTGAAAATTTCGCGTGATTTGCATGATAATATTGGTTCGCAATTGACTTTTATTATTTCTTCGATTGACAATTTAAAATACGGACTCAAAGATGAAAATCCAGCTTTTCTAGATCGGTTGTCAAATATTAATTTCTTTACTCGAAATACGATCAATCAGTTGCGAGACACGATTTGGGCAATGAACATGGACGCAATTCATTTTGAAGATTTAGAGCAGCGTATGATGAATCATATCGGACAAGCCAGCATTTTAACAGGTGCTGAAATTGAATTTACCAATGAAGTTTCCGAAAGCACTACGTTTTCTTCGTTGGTCGGAATTAATATCTTTAGAATCATGCAAGAAGCGATTAACAATGCTATAAAACATGCAAATTCCAAAGAAATCACAATTCATTTTCAAGAAAAAAATGATCAATATGTATTGGCTATTTCTGATGACGGAAAAGGTTTTGATACAACTGAAGATGCTGCTGGAAATGGTTTGGAAAATATGCAATTACGCGCCGAAGAAATCTATGGGAAACTGAATGTCATTTCTCAGAAAAATCATGGAACTACGATACATTTAACGATTGATAAAACGGTTGCAGATAAAATTTAATCATCTATGAATTATAAAATCGCCATTGCGGAAGACAATACTTTTTTAGCCAATGCTTTGATTGAAAAATTATCGTTTTTTAAAGAAGAATTGCAGTATCTATTTCGTGCTCGAGATGGAAAAGAATTGGTGGAAAAGCTAGAAAATAACCAAGAAATCGATTTGATTTTGATGGATATAAAAATGCCAAACATGAATGGTATTGAAGCAACTCAAATCATTAAAAAGCGTTTTCCTACAATTAAAATTGTGATGATTACTGTATTTGATGATGATGAAAATATTTTGCAATCCATTCAATCGGGCGCAAATGGTTATTTACTCAAAGAAGCTACCGCAGACGAATTGCACAAAGGAATTTTGGATGTCATGAAAGGTGGCGCAACGATGACTCCGAGTATAGCAATGAAAGCATTAAAAATATTACAAACCGCAGAAGTCCCGCAATATGTCGAAAATGAGAACATCAAACTTAGCAAACGTGAAAAAGAAGTTCTAGAACAGTTGAGCAAAGGTTTGGGCTATCAGGTAATTGCTGAAAAGCTGTTTGTGTCTCCATCTACCATTCGGAAGCATATTGAAAATATTTATAGAAAACTCCAAGTTCACAACAAAATAGAAGCTGTAGAAAAGGCACGGAAACATCGATTGTTATAAACAAAAAATCCTCTCTACTGAGAGGATTTTTTTTATGTGTATAAAAAACAATTAAGCTGTTTTGGTAGTCAATTGCTTTATTTTAATCTTAAAAGCTGCAAATATCAACGTTGTAAATGGACTTAGAATACTGAAAAATACATAAGGTATATAAGAAGTAACACCCGCTTCTCCAAACAATACTTTAGAATGGTATGCTCCACAAGTATTCCATGGAATTAATACAGACGTTACTGTTCCAGAATCTTCTAAGGTTCTACTTAAGTTTTCTGGAGCTAAGCCCTTATCTTCATAGGCTTTTTTAAACATTTTCCCAGGAACAACTAAAGCTAAATATTGATCGGATGCTGTTAAATTTAATGCTAAACAACTCGCAACGGTACTTGCAAACAATCCAAATATACTTGTCGCCATTTTTAATAAAGCTTCGGTAATTCTTGCCAATGCACCAATACCATCCATAACACCACCAAAAACCATCGCACAAATAATTAACCAAATAGTGCCCAACATACCTTTCATTCCTCCAGCTGTGAATAAATCATTAAGCTCAGTACTAGCAGTTTCAACACTTGTATCTACTGTTAATGCGTTCATGATTCCTTTGTAAGCAGACTCAAAGGTTAAAGAATCTGATCCGGCTATGCTGGCAACAATATCAGGCTGAGCAATCAATGCAGCTGCTGCACCTAATAATGATCCAACTAATAATGCTATTAAAGGAGGTGTTTTTTTAACAATCATGATAATTACAATGATGGGAACAATGAAAAGCCAAGGACTTATGGTAAAAGCTCCATCAATAGCAGCTAGTTTATCATCAATTTGTGGAGTTCCTGTTGTATCTATATTTAGTCCAATAATGGCAAAAATAATCAGCGTTACTACTATTGTTGGTATTGTTGTTAGTGCCATATATCTGATATGACTGAACAATTCTCCTCCAGCCATTGCAGGTGCTAAGTTTGTAGTATCACTCAATGGAGACATTTTATCACCAAAATATGCTCCAGAAAGTACAGCTCCTGCGGTCATTCCTGTAGAGATTCCTAAAGTTTCACCAATACCTATTAAAGCGATACCAACAGTAGCTGAGGTTGTCCAACTACTTCCCGTAGCAATAGAGATAATAGCACATATGACAACACAAGCAACTAAAAATATGGTTGGATTTAATATTTGTAAACCGTAATAAATCATCGTAGGAATAATTCCGCTAATCAACCAAGTTCCCGCTAAAGAACCTACCATCAGCAAAATTAATAAAGCTCCTGTAGTAGATTTTACATTTTCTGCAACTTCTTCTAGCATTCGTTTATAAGAAACTTTATTCCGAAAGCCAACAATTGCAGCGACAGCGGCTCCTAATAAAAGAACGAATTGATTACTACCGCTTAGTGCATCATCCCCAAAAACATAAATATTATAAGCAAGCATACCTACTAAGGCTATCACGGGAAGTAAAGCTTCCCATATACTTAATTCTTTATTGCTAATAATGGTTTGGTCGTTTGCCTGAATTTCAGAAATATTGTTTTCTTCTTGCATAGTTTGTAAGGTTAGTTTCCTAGCGTAATGTTACGATTTTGTAAAGAAGTATGCAAATCATTTTGGTTACGTACCTTTGCAAACTTAGAAATACTATGAATTTATGGATTCGTTAACGCAAGTTGTACTTGGCGCTGCCTGTGGAGAAGCAGCAATGGGGAAAAAAATAGGCAACAAAGCATTGCTTTTTGGTGCTATTGGTGGAACTATTCCTGATTTGGATGTTTTTATTGGAAATTGGTTGTACAGCAATAAAATTGACGCAATGTTATTCCATAGAGGATTTATGCATTCCATACTTTTTGCAGTATTAGCTTCGTTTTTACTTGGTTGGCTCACATACAAAGGATATGAAAGTGGTAAAAAGAATCGAATTATCAAATCAGTATTTTTATTTTTTGAGAAATTTAAAAAAACTAAATTCCTTTTTAGATCGCATAATAAGTATGCAAATGAAACAATAACCACACAAAAAGATTGGATTTGGCTGTTTTTCTTGTCCATCTTTACACATCCACTTTTAGATTGCTTTACAGGATATGGAACGCAATTGTTTTTGCCTTTTAGTGATTATCGCGTTGCTTTTAGTAATATTTCTGTTGTGGATCCTTTATATACATTGCCTTTTTTAATCTGTTTGATAGTGCTAATGTTTTACAGACGCACAAATCCGAAACGAAAATTTTGGTTAAAACTTGGTGTGGGAATTAGTTCTGTATATATGTTATTTACGATTGGAAATAAATTCTATATCAATTCAGTTTTTGAAAAATCGATGGCAGCACAAGGAATTACCTATCAGCGTTACAATACCGAAGCAAGTATTTTGAATAATATTTTATGGTATGGAATTGCGGAAACCGAAACAGAATATCATGTTGCTTTTTATTCTTTGTTTGATACGAAAGATGTTTTTACCGATTGGAAAACAATTCCTAAAAATCATGATTTAATTCCAAAATCAAATCCCGACTTGGCAAGTTTGGCTTGGTTTAGTAATGATTACTACAATTTAGAGGAAAAAGAAGATGGAATCTATATGTACAGCGATTTGCGATATCCGTCAATTGATACTGGAAATGGAAAATCTGCAGTGTTTTCATTTGCAATTTTTATAGATGGTGATCGACTCAATATGAAGCCTTTCGGAAGACCTCGATTTGATAAAGACACCACTATTTGGGATGTTTTAGGCATTTTTTGGGAACGAATTAAAGGAAAGTAATATGTTTAATCTCTATGCAAATGACGTTTGCAAGTCTCACAAATCACTCTGCCAATTTCCATACATTTTATTTGTGCAACAGTTTTTGATTGACATGCAAAATGAGTTTTAATAGTTTCATTATAGCGCATCTTATTACAAACAGATTTTGAAACGGTCAAACATTCACCAGAAGTATCTTTCTTTGATTTGAATACATGCAATTGTTCACTAATGCTTTCTTTTAGTGTATACAAAGTAGTGTCGCTCATACAGTTAAAATTAAATGATCATGATTTAAGAGAGGAACTATGTATAGGGGAATATTCTTTTCGTGAAAATTAAAAATTAGCTCAAAACTATCAAAAAATAGTTTCTGTAACATTTTAAATCTTATCCATATACAAATGGCTTACGCAAGTGGTACAAATATCACGACCTATTTTGGCACACTGTGTACGTGCGCGTTCTTCAGGTTGACAGGAAAAAATAGTGCGTGAATCTTCATTTATGTCCATGCGTCCGCAAATAGACTTTTCATGTGCGCGACATTCGTTTTCTTCTGTTGGATTTGCTAAAAAAAGATGTAATTCTCCATTCGACTTTCGCTCCCGTAATATGTAAACATTTTTAGGCATACGTTGATATTCTAGTATTAAATTCTATTCAGTGCTAATAATAATTAAAAAGAATCAGCAAAAATTACGGGAATCCGTAACGGGATATAAATATTTTTTAATCAGGTATTAATACCTAGGTAAATTCTTTTATTTTTGTAGGTCAATAAAAAAAAGGAACACCTTTCGATGCTCCTTTTTAAACATGATTTTTATATTCTAAGGAGCAACACTAGCACTAGCATCTTGAATGATGGTACTTGTAATTTCATTGTAAATGTCACCTAACGAATTTCCTGAATAATGATTTACTCCAATTTTTATATTGAATGGAGCTCTAGTAGGATTTGTTGAATCAGAGGCAGGAATTGAATTTTCTTTAACTACAATTCCATATTTTTGAGTGCCAACGCCAACTCCTTGTCCATAAAGATGGTTTCCGCTTAAAATGACATGTACACTATCAAATTCGACACGAATTCCTCCGTATGGTGGATTTCCGTTCTCACCATCATAATCTTGCTCATTGTTTCCGCATACATTTCCTGTGACTGAAATATGAGAAGAACCAAAAATAGAAATTCCGCATCTGTTGTTTTGATCTGCAGTATTGTTTGAAACAACTCCGTAATGGCAACGCTCAATTGCATAACCTAAGTCACCACCATTTCGAGCTGTATTTCCATAACATTTTAATCGAATAATATCTTTCAAACTAATTAAATCAGCAGCGCCACCTTGTACAGTTGAATCCTTTGCAGGAAAGCTTAAGCTTGGACCAATAATAGTATTATCTGCTATTATAATATTTTCATGATGAGCAGAAGTGCCATCAAAATCTGTATCGGCACAGGTCATATAAATACCATGTATACCAGGTTCGTTAGGTGGCTGTGGGCTAATTGTAATGTGGTTTCCTCGTATGATTACATCACTACAATAATGTGCAGCCGTTTGTGAACCTTGTAAATGAATTGCATGTCCATTTAGGTTGTTGAAATGATTATCTTCAATTCTTAAATTTTGATTTCTTTGATGAAAAAATATTCCGCTATTTAAATTATCAAATGTACAATTCTTAATAATCACATTATTTATTGAAAATTTAAACATGATCGCTTGATAACCTTGATTGAAATTTTTGAAATCGCAATTGATTACTTTTACATTTGCGCCAGATAAAAATATTAGTCCGTGAGTTGTGTTAAAGCCACCGCCATTAAATTCAACACCATCAATTGTTACTGAATATGTAGTTGACTGAGGCGCAAAATTCATAAAAGAATATACTCCATCGGCAAGTGCTTTTATAACAGTTTTTCCATGTGAAGATCTAAACGTTAAATTGCTATAGATAGTTAATTGTGAAGATATTAAAATAGTTCTGTTGCCAGGGAGAATGATTTCTCCACCGCCTTGAGAATTAGCATGGTTAATAATTAATTGAAAATTGACTTTATCATCAGTAGTTCCATCAGCAGCGATAGGACTTAGACCAAAGCCTGGGTTTAAAACATCGTAAATCATAATAATATTGTTTAAAGTTAATAATGTTCAAAGAACGCAATATGATTATCGATTTTAGCAGAAATACTGTTAACGAATCTGTAGTTTCAGTGCTTTGATAGATGCATGGAATTATAGGTTTTTAGAAGGCCTAATCTATAATTCATATTCGAATTTTGATTTGTTTTATAAGTACATTTTTTATACCAAACCTTTTATGGGAATCATAAATAAAACTTAAAAAAAATAAAAAAAAGGAACACCTTTCGATGCTCCTTTTTTACCGTAAACTAAACTTTGCAATATTATACCATTGCAGACTCCAGGATATTCAGTTCTTTCATACATTTTTTCATAATGACATACGTTCGTTGAATATCGTTGTCCAAACCAACCGAAAAACGAATCAAGCCATCCGTTAAGCCCATTTCGGCTTGTTCATCTTCTGGAATTTCTGAGGAAGTTGAAGTTCCTGGAGCACTAAATAGTGTCTTATAAAAACCTAGACTCACTGCTAGGTATCCTAAATTTTTTTGTTGCATTAATTCCATCAAATCATTGGCTTTATCAATACTGCCAACATCGATGGTTAACATTCCGCCAAAGCCATAATCAGCGTTCATCATGCTTTTAAATAATTCATGCGATGGATGCGATGACAATCCCGGATATACCGTTTTTAAACCATCAGCTTCAAACATTTTTGCCAAATACATAGCATTATAACTATGTTGCTTCATGCGAATGTGTAATGTGCGTAAATTTTTCAATACAGAAGCAGCACGCAAACTGTCCATCGTTGCACCTAATAACATGCTTGCACCATCATTTACATTGCGCAATTGATCAATAAAATCTTGTGAAGCACAAACTACGCCGCCAACGGTATCACTTGCTCCATTGATAAATTTCGTTAAACTGTGAATTACAACGTCAGCTCCTAATTTTGCTGGAGCAATCGATAATGGAGAAAAAGTATTATCAACCACCAATTGTAAGTTATATTTCTTTGCTAGTTTGGCAAGTGCCGAAATATCAGCAACTTCCAACAAAGGATTGCTGACCGATTCACAGTAGATCACTTTCGTATTTTGGGTAATGGCAGCTTCTACCATTTCTAGTTTTGTAATATCTACAAAAGATGTTTCAATATTGAATCGAGGTGTAAAGTTCTTTAAAAAAGCATACGTTCCACCATAAATAGTTCTGCTAGATACAATATGATCGCCATTTTTACACAATTGCAATAATACCGGTGTAATAGCGCCCATTCCGGAAGCAGAAACATTAGCGGTTTCTGTTCCTTCCATCGCAGCCAATGCTTCGCCCAAATACAAATTACTTGGCGAAGTATGTCTAGAATATAAATAACAACCATCCGCATTGCCTTCAAAAGTATCAAACATAGTTTTTGCTGAAAGAAATGTATAGGTAGAAGAATCGGAAATGGAAGGGTTTACGCCTCCAAATTCGCCAAAATACTGTAAATCTTGAATGTTATTTGCGGGATTAAATTTCATAGTAATACCTTTTATTGACAATCAAAATTCAATATAATAGGAATAAAAATCAATGATTATTTGAAATAAAAGAAAATAAAACTATATATTTAACTTATAAATGAAAATATTGCTAAATGATAGTTTTTAAAACTCGAATTATAGATTTTTTTACATGTTAAAACTTGATCAAACCGATAAAACATTACTTGCGTTATTACAAACCGATAGCAAGCAAACCAATAAAGAACTTTCTAACAAACTTAATCTTTCTGTAACTGCTGTATATGAGCGAATTAAGAAACTTGAAAGAGAAGGTATTATTAAAAAGTATGTTGCTTTATTAGACAAAAAACCAATAGCCAAAAGTTTTATGGCGTATTGTCATGTGCGTTTGACCCAGCATTCCAAAGAGTTTGTAATGAAATTTGAACGAGAGATTACGAAGCTGGAAGAAGTCTTAGAATGCTATCACGTAAGTGGCGATTACGATTATATTTTAAAAATTTTAGTAAAAGATATGGAGGCGTATCGCGACTTTATGGTCACAAAATTAACTGCAATACCCAATATTGGAAACACACATAGTATATTTGTCATTGGAGAGGTAAAACATACAACAGCAATTTCTGTATAATACAGAAATTTCTTATTTTTATTTTTTTAGGAATACATGGAGAATTATTTATCGCAAGAATTTTTATACATGCTGAGCATTCCTATACATGGGACAGCTATTATAGGAGAAATGGTATATTCTCATTATATCAAGCGAAAATTATATACCGTAGGCGATACCGCTACAAATGTTTATATGGCAACATTAAACTTTTTGTTAGATCTTTTAATGAAAGGAATTGCCTTTGGAGTTTTGTATTTCTTTTATCACTATCGAATTTTTGATTTTGCGCCTGAATTTGGAATCACCTATTGGATTATGGTATTTCTATTGCAAGATTTTGCCTATTACGTACATCATTATGTAGATCATTACAGTCGTTTCTTTTGGGCTGTACATGTAACACACCACAATTCAGAGCATTTTAATATCTCTACAGGATTTAGATCGCCAGTATTTCAACCCTTATACCGTTATATATTTTTCTTACCTTTAGCTTTATTCGGATTTCATCCTTTGCACATTATTGGAGTATATGCAATACTTCAAATTTATGGGACTTTAATACATACGGAATCTGTTAAGAAAATGGGCGTTTTAGAGTGGATTTTAGTTACACCTTCACATCACAGAGTACATCACGCGTCTAACGGGAAATATTTGGATAAAAATATGGGAATGTTTCTTATTATTTGGGATCGTATCTTCGGAACGTTTCAAAAAGAAGAAGACGATTATGAACCCATTAAATATGGTTTAACCTCAACAATAGAAGATAAAGGACCTGTAAATATTGTTTTTCATGAATGGAAATCGATTTGGGAAGATGTGAAACGACCAGATATAAATTGGAAACAGCGATTAAAATATATTTTTTATCCACCAGGTTGGAGTCATGATGGATCTCGAAAAACCTCCAGACAAATTCAACAAGAAATCAAAGAAAAAACAGTATAACATGCAGTTACAACGTACTTCATACAAACTTACAGAATTCTTCATCTTATTTATTGTATTGCCTGTAAGTCTGGTATTGGAGTATTCACCTTACATCAAAGCAGGTTTAGTAGTTTCCGGCTTTATATATATTATTTGGATGCTACTCAAAGTCGAAAAACAAGAATTTAAAATTGGTAAATTTTTAGATTGGAAACAATTTTGGCGACGCACACTGGTGTTATTAGTCACAATTAGCATACTGACCATTGCATATGTATACTTTACAGATGCTTCTAAATTATTTATCGTAGTTCGCACCAAACCGTTGCTTTGGCTTGTCATTCTGTTTGTATACAGTATCTTTTCGGTATATCCACAGGAATTGATATATCGTACATTTTTCTTTGCACGGTATGAATCGTTATTCAAAGACAAGAATTTACTTGTATTCGTCAATGCAATAGTTTTCTGTCTGGCGCATTTATTATTTAATAATACGCTGGTGTTAATCTTAACTTTTTTAGGTGGAATTTTGTTTGCGCTTACATTTCAAAAAACACGTTCCTCTTTACTAGTTTCCATAGAACATGCCATTTACGGATGTTGGTTGTTTACGGTTGGAATGGGCGAAATGTTAGGATTTCCAGTATAAGCTATCTCAATCGATCTTTTAAAATAGCTTTGTAACTTTTACTGACTGGAATTTTTACCGTATTGATAATTACATGATTTTGATCGAATACTTCAATGCGTTCTAATTGTATAATATATGATTTATGCACCTGAATAAAGTTAGCAGGTAACTTTGTCAATGCTTCTGAAACACTTTCTCTAGCTAAAATTTTGTTTGAAGTTGTATGATATGTCATATAATTGCCTTCTTTTTCTAAATACAATATTGTTTCTGTTGCAATTTGAAATGTCTGATATCCGCTTTTTATGATGATGCGCTCAGAAATCTTTGTTTCTTTTGGAATAGGATTCGGTTTTAACTTATCGATAGCTTTTACAAAGCGTTGAAATGTAATGGGTTTTAATAAATAATCACTAGCATTCAATTCATAACTTTCCACGGCATATTCAGAATAAGCAGTCGTAAAAATAATATGTGTAGATTTCGGAATAATCTTAGCGGCTTGTATGCCTGATAAATTGGGCATATTGATATCTAAAAAAACAATATCGGGCTTTTGCTTTTCTATATAAAGTAGTGCTTCTACAGGATTTCGAAATGTTTGCATGCACTCAATATTGGGAATTCTATCGCAATAATTTTCAAGTAATTCTATCGCTTTTGGCTCGTCATCTACAATAATAGCTTTTAAAATCATGTATTTAGTTTTAAGATGACTTCATAAGTGTTCTGTTCTTCTTTAATAGTCAATGAATGTTTATTAGGATACAAAATAGCCAATCTTCTTTTTACATTTTGCAATCCCACACCAGAATCTTCTTTAGTAAAAGTATCATTTTTAGATTTTGCGACTATAGAATTGCGACATTCAAAAATCAACTCAGAAGCTTCTAGATGCAAAGAAATATGAATAAAAGATGGTTCATAAATAGAAATTCCATGCTTAAAAGCGTTTTCAACCAAAGGAATAAAAACGGTAGGGGCAATGGTTTTATCTAACACTGTTGGATCAACCGTAAAACGAATGTCTATCGGATCTTTTTCATCAAATCGCAGTCTATTAAGTTGGATGTAACTTTCTATAAAATGCACTTCTTTTTCAACAGAAATTAAATCATCTCCTGTAGCATATAATAAAAAACGAAGCATCTCAGACAATTGTGCAATACTGCTGGAAACTTCTGTTTGCTGGTGTTTTTCGGCAATAGATAGCATATTATTCAACGCATTGAACAAAAAATGAGGATTTATCTGAGATTTTAAAAGCTTCAATTCGGCGGCCAATCGATCTTCTTTTAAGCGTTGTTTCAAAGCTTCTTCTTTCTGCCATCGCAAAACCATCAAATGCACAAAAGAAGTTCCTACAAAAAAGATATACAACCATATATTTACCAGAAATGTTTCAAACATAAAAAAGTTGAAACCATAGATAAATCCGAACTTTAAATAATCGACTAAAAAAGCAACGGATGTGCTTAACAAAAGAAAAATAATGTATTTGCCAAATGCTTTTTGATCGATGAATCTTGATAAAAAACAGACATTAAAGTAATACAAAATCATTTTGATGAGTATGCCAATTGAACTTCCATAAATCGCCATTGTATCATACTCAATGGTAACAGTTTCTATACCGTCAACAATTTCAACTTCGCGATTTACGGGACTGAAAATCATGAAAATAACGCAAGCGCAAATAGTCCAAAACACGATGTTTAAACCTATGGATATGATTTTTTTCATATTCAAAAATAAGTTTAAAAAAGGAAAAGCCTTTCTATTAAATCCAATATGTGACAAACGTGCTTTTAAATGGTATAAAAAAACAAAACAATGTAAAAATACCATGAAAAAGGAGTGTTATACCATTTTATTGTGAACTCTGAGTTGAACCAGTACTTTCGAATAGAATCTAAAAAAACGAACAGTATGAAAAAAGTAGTATTAGCAGTATGTGTATTTATGTTTTATACGTATTGCAAAGGGCAAAATTCAACGCCTAACGAAGTGAAAAAGAAAATTGAAACCTATTTAAATACTCTAGGAGAAAAAGGGTTTTCGGGAAGTGTTTTGGTGGCGTACAAAGGTAAAAAGCTAGTTTCAGATGGATATGGATTGGCAGATAGAGAAAAAAATGTCAAAAACACAAAACAAACGGTCTTTGATATCGGATCTATCACGAAACAATTTACCGCAGCAGGTATTTTAAAGCTGGAAATGCAAGGGGAATTAGCGGTTGATGATAAAATTTCTAAATATTTTAAGAACGTTCCCAAAGACAAGCAAGCAATTACAATACACCATTTATTGACACATTCAGCTGGTTTGCCACCTGCTATTGGAGATGATTATGAACACATTACAAAAGCTGATTTTTTACATAAAACATTCAAAGAAAAACTTGCATTCAATGTCGGATCAGCGTATGAATATTCAAATGTTGGATATACATTATTAGCAATGATTATTGAAAAAGTATCAGGCGAAACCTATGAAAACTATTTGTATAAGAATTTGTGGAAGCCTGCAAAAATGGATCAAACTGGATACGAACGCCCTAATTATAATCCAAAAGAAATAGCTGTTGGTTACAGAACTACCAAAACGTTTGGGAAGCCAAATGAAAAATGGGATGCAAACGGTCCGTCGTGGCATTTAAAAGGAAATGGAGGTATATTATCTACAGTTGAAGATATGTATAAATGGCATAAAGCTTTGGTTGGAACAAAAATACTGAGTACAAATGCCAAGCAAAAATATTACACCAAGTATATTGAAGAAGGCGAAGATGCAGGTTCATATTACGGTTATGGTTGGGCAATTTTTCCAACTCCTAGAAACACAGAATTGATAGCTCATAATGGAGGAAACGGTGTATTCTTTGCAGATTTTTGGAGATATCTAACGGAAGACATTGTCATTTTTTCTGCGAATAATGCTATTTCAGCAGACTATGAACGTATCAACATGGAAATTGCAGGAATCATACTTAGAAAAGATTATGAACCCAATACTGACTTAGGCGAAACGCGTGAAGGAGATTTTGATAAAGTGGAATTAGAGCAATTGGCAATGACTTTTTTAAGTACAATTCAGAAAAAAGATAAAGTTGCTTGGAAAGAATTTATAGAAACACAAACCATGGATCATTTTGCAAAAATGATCTCTATGGAAAAACATCTGGAAATGTTTGCTAAAATTCATGAGAAAGTAAAAAACAAAAAACTAACAGAAGTACGCTTAGAAGGCGATGAGCTTATCCTAATCTTAACAGACAAAGAGTTAATTCTAAATCTAGAAGTACAAAACGAAGTACTCAAGGTTGCGGGAATCTTTATAGAATAATCTAAAAGTGTTAGTATTAAGTTTATCGAAGTGAAGCATTTTAAGAGTAACTCGAATCTAAAAACCTAAGAAAAATACATATCAAGTAAGTCGACATATGATAAATTTATGATATTTTATGCAGTATGTAATATTTCTAACAAAAAATGCAACTTAGTTGCATTTACGTAACTTTATCCTTATTAAAGCTGTTTTTTTTAACAATGTTCTTTAATGTATCAATATTTTTTTTGTTAAAAAAATAAAAAAACCATAAAAAGAGTAAGTAGAACTTTTCTTTAGCATTGAAAATATATAGATAATATTGTGCATAACCAATAAATTAAATAACATGAAAAACAATTTCAAATTACTCTATGTATTACTATTAGTATTTATCACATCCTGTTCAACGGATACTGTAACAACAACCGATGACGTGATAGAGGGAAAATCTGATGTGCTTGCAAAAAAGCTAGACCAAGCGGAAGTTATACCAGGTGAATACATCATAGTGTACAAAAAAGATGCAACAACTAGTAAGATGAGTTATGCTGCTACGAGAAGAGGATTAACTCCAGAACTGAAAAAAGTTCAAGATTACTACAAAGAAAGATCATTAGCTACATTAAAGTTAATTGGTAGAAGTGAAAAAAACCTAGGATTTGTCTACACGGGTGCTATTCAAGGTTTTCATGCTAAAAATCTATCTGTTGACGATGTAGAGGTTTTATTAAGAGACGAAACTATCGATTTTATTGAGCCAAATCGTAGAGTTGTAAGTAACTTACCTAAGCCAAAGAATCCTCAAGGAGTAAAATTACCAACACAAAGCGAAGTAATCAACAAAGCTGACAGTTTCTTGCCAAGTGGAGACTTTTTACCATGGGGCGTAGATTATACAGGTAGAGGCGACAATGCAGGTACAAATAGATATGCATTTGTAATCGATACAGGAATTGATCAACATCCAGACTTAACGATTGATACTGGATTATCTGCAAGTTTCTTTCCAGGAGAAAACTGGGTTGACAGAAACGGTCATGGTACACACGTAGCAGGAACAATTGGAGCTAAAGCGAATGGTTCTGGTGTTATTGGAGTAGCGTATGGTACAACATTAGTAGCAATTAAAGTTCTTGGAGGAACACAAGGAACTGGTTCTGATGCTGGAATTATTGCGGGTGTCGATTATACGTATAATAATTCTCTTGCAGGAGACGTATTTAACTATTCTGTTGGATACCGTACGAGAAGAACAAATCAAGCAATAGACAATGCATTTACAACATTAGATAACAAAATTTACGGAGCTTTGGCAGCAGGTAATAGCAATGACAACACGCTATACTACTCTCCACAACGTTTACAAACGAGCCGTACTTGGATGGTTGGTAACTTAACTCGTAGCATCACTCCAAATGGTTCTTCATGTTTTGGAGCATCAGTAGATAGATGGGCACCAGGTACAGATGTTTGGTCAACTTGGTTAAACGGTCAGTACAACAGAATTTCAGGAACTTCTATGGCATCTCCACACGTAGCAGGAATACTTGCAGTTCGAGGAAACAATTCAGTTGGGACTAACGGAAACACAAGCAAAGGCGGCTTTACTGCTCCAAACGCAAGAAGATAAGTTTTACTTCTTCATTTACACCTTATACGTTACAGTCTTAAAAACGGATGAAATCTCAGGTAAGATAACTTTCTTATCTGAGATTTTTTTATAAGTTTTTGGCGCGCTTTATTTTGCTTGAATAGGTAATCAGACAAACATATCATAAAAATAGAAAGAACCTTTTTTGTTTGATATTATTTTTCTACTAATTATGATGTTTAATTGTATTTCCTAAAACAAAACACTTCCGAAAGAAAAAGCTAAAACCAAAGTGAAGCAAGTCTAAAAGCGTAGCGCTCTAAAGCAACGCGCGTCTAAATATCTAAGAACAACACGCATCTAACAATCTAACATCAAAGCATTGCACAACCCTAAAATAGTTGTACTTTTGTATTCTTGAAAAACAAAATAGTTCAAAAAACACAAGAAATATGAATTCATACGATGTAGCTGTAATTGGCTCTGGTCCCGGTGGATATGTTGCTGCAATACGTTGTGCGCAACTAGGAATGAAAACTGCAATTATTGAAAAATATAGCACTTTAGGTGGAACTTGCTTAAATGTAGGTTGTATTCCATCAAAGGCATTGCTAGATTCTTCACACCATTATGAAGAAGCTATCAAACACTTTGATACACACGGAATCGAAATTTCAGGAGATGTAAAAGTAAATCTTGAAAAAATGATTGCGCGTAAGCAAGCTGTAGTTGATCAAACAACTGGCGGAATTGATTTCTTGATGAAAAAGAATAAAATAGATGTATATGTAGGTTTGGGTAGTTTTAAAGATGCTACACATGTAAACATTGCAAAAAGTGATGGTTCTTCGGAAGAAATTGAAGCGAAAAATATCATCATCGCAACAGGAAGTAAACCTTCTAACTTGCCATTTATCACTTTAGATAAAGAACGCGTTATTACTTCAACAGAAGCATTAAAACTGAAAGAAATTCCAAAACATCTTTTAGTAATTGGTGGTGGCGTTATTGGTTTAGAATTAGGTCAAGTATACAAGCGTCTTGGAGCAGAAGTTACCGTAATTGAATATGCTGATAGAATTATTGGCGGAATGGATGCGGGACTTTCTAAAGAATTAACAAAAGTATTAAAAAAGCAAAAATTCAAAATCAATACATCTCATGGTGTAAAATCTGTAGAACGTGTTGGTGATGAGGTGATTGTAAAAGCAGATAACAAAAAAGGTCAAGAAGTAGAATTTAAAGGTGATTACTGTTTAGTTTCTGTAGGACGTCGTCCATATACAGACGGATTAAATGCAGAAGCAGCTGGCGTAAAATTAGATGATCGTGGAAGAGTAGAAGTAAACGCTCATTTACAAACAAACGTTTCAAACATCTATGCAATTGGTGATGTGGTAAAAGGAGCTATGTTGGCACATAAAGCTTCTGAAGAAGGTTCAATGGTTGCAGAAATTATTGCAGGACAAAAACCACATATCGATTACAATTTAATTCCAGGTGTTGTTTATACATGGCCAGAAGTTGCTGCTGTTGGAAAAACTGAGCAAGAATTAAAAGATGCTGGTGTTGCGTACAAAGCAGGACAATTTCCAATGCGTGCTTTAGGTAGAAGTAGAGCAAGTATGGATTTAGATGGTTTTATTAAAATCTTAGCAGATGCAACTACAGATGAAATCTTAGGTGTACATATGATTGGCGCTAGAGCAGCCGATTTAATAGCGGAAGCTGTAGTAGCGATGGAATACAGAGCTTCTGCGGAAGATATCGCAAGAATGTCACATGCACATCCAACATTTGCAGAAGCCATCAAAGAAGCAGCCCTAGCAGCTACAGAAGATAGAGCATTGCACGTGTAATATACAGAACATATAATAAAAGAAAACTCCAACAAATTTGTTGGAGTTTTTTTTGTCTAAACTGTAAGTTCTTATATTTTTTATCGACTTCTGAATTAATAACCTCGGTAAAGCCTAAAAAAGTAACAACACAACTATGAATTCTCTTTGGTATTTTAATGATGTAAATCTCTTTAATATCTTATGTCCGCACAAGTTCAAAAAGTATAAAAAAAGCCATGAATTTGACGCGTATAAGAAGCAAGATTATATTTATTTTGAAGATGATTCTGCCAATAAAGTATATCTAATTGACAAAGGAAAAGTAAAGTTAGGATACTATACGGAAGATGGAGAAGAAGTGGTAAAATCAATTTTATCAAAAGGCGAATTGTTTGGAGAAAAAGCAATTTTAGGAGAGGAAAAACGAAACGAATTTGCACAGTCTGTAGACAACTCAACATCTATATGTCAGATATCTGTAGACACGATGCATGACTTAATGAGAGACAATCAAACTTTTACTTTAAAGATTTATAAGTTCATTGGTTTTCGTATCAAAAAATTAGAAAGAAGATTACAATTATTATTATTCAAAGACACCAAAACACGCTTGTTAGAATTCCTAAAAGAACTGTGTGAAGAGTACGGATATGAATGTCCAAAAACAGGTGATCATGTGGTGAATCATCCATACACGCAAAAAGATATTGCAAGCTTAATTGGTACTTCGCGTCCTACATTAAATATCATTATGAACGAATTAAAAGAAGCAAATATTATAGATTTTAATCGAAAAGAAATTCGTTTTATACATTAAAAAAACACTATATTTAGAAGCAATAAAAAGGTTAAGTTTTTAGCCAAAAAGAAGCCCGAAATTGACATGACATCATGACAGTTTCGGGTTTTTAATATCTGTTAAATTTTTAATTCAGATAAACTTATTTAAATAATTGATATTTAATTATTTAAAATACATTTGATTCTTAGTGAGTTGCGTTTTAAAAAGTGAGTTTTTTTCGAAAAAAAAGCAAATTTTTTCAGAAGTGTTAGCTAGCTAACATTTTACGTGATTTTGCTGCAATACATTTGTAACATAATCATAAAAAATACTCGCAATGATAAAAAAAATGTTTTTGGGATTAGCGCTAGGACTCTTCGCTATCTCATGTAGTAATGATGATGATGCCACAGTTGCGTTATCAAACTTAAATGTAAATCTTAATGGATTAGAAAATCTTGGTGCAGACTTCGTTTATGAAGGATGGATTATTGTAAATGGAAGCCCAGTATCAACGGGAACATTTACTGTAAATGATTCAGGAGCTTTATCAAGAACTTCTTTTGCAATAAACTCAGATCAATTAGCTTCGGCAACGGCATTTGTATTGTCAATTGAGCCAGCAGTTGATCCAGATCCAGCACCAGCACCAACAAAATTATTAGCAGGTGATTTCTCAGGAAACACAGCAACTGTAGGATTAGGTCCTGTAACAAGCAATGGAGACTTTAACAGTGCTTCAGGAAATTTCTTTTTAAGAACTCCAACTGATGAAATGCCAGGCGCTGGAAATAACGGAAACGATCAATATGGTGTTTGGTTCGGTAACCCAGGTATGCCGCCAACAGCAGGTTTGAACTTACCTCCTTTAGCAGATGGTTGGAAATACGAAGGTTGGGTTGTAGTTGACGGAGTTGGACCTTTAACAACTGGAACTTTTACAACACTTGGAGCTGTTGATGAGTTTAACGGTTTCAGCGGAGCTGAAAATACAGTTGGACCTCCAGTTCCAGGAGAAGACTTTTTCCTCAATGCCCCTGCAGGTTTTACATTTCCACTAGATGTACGCGGACGTACCGTAGTAATCTCTGTAGAACCTAGCCCAGATAACAGTCCTGCACCATTCCTATTAAAGCCCCTATTAGGAACAGCAGGAAACGATACTGCGCCAGCAACACACGATCTTAACCTGAACGCTTCGTCGTTCCCAACAGGAACAATAGTGCGATAATCTTTATGATTATTATCGTTAGATTGAAAACACGTTATCAGTTTTGATAGCGTGTTTTTTTACATTGAGATATTGCTAGATTATTAAATATTCTTCATTTCAAAAATCTCAATACAAGTAATTTAGTTTGTATATTATTTTTACTACTATAATTTCATAGCTAAGATTAGCTCTTGTAAACCCATGCATTGAAAAAGTCGTCTAATTCTACACCTGATGATTCTTCAAAAGCATTCTGAAAATCAATAGTTTCGACTGACTTTCCAAAATATTTGGTAGTGTACAATTTGATTGCTTTCCAAAATACCTCATCACCTAATTTTTCTCTTAATAAGTGCAATACATACGCGCCTTTAAAATAGACTAAGTTTCGGTCATCACTGGTCGGATTTGACCAATTTGCAAACACCAGCGGTTTATCGTTCCCTCGCTTTTTTATGGCTTTATATACGTTGTAGTATGAATCGATATCGGATTGATACTTTTTTTCTCCGAAGCGATGTTGGTTATATGCAGCAGACATGTACGTTGCCATGGCTTCGTTCAGCCAAAAGTGATTCCAATTTTTACAAGTAACTCGATTTCCCCACCATTGATGCGCCAGTTCATGTGAAATCAAATTGGATTCAGTGCTATCTTTCAATACTAACTTTCCATAGCTGTCTTTCAAGGTTGAATACCCAGACATTTCTTGATAATGCGCTCCAATAAGTATTTGGGAATACGTGGATTGATAATATTTCACACCAGATTTCTCTTCAAAAAAAGAAATTATCTTGGGCGTTTCTTGAAAGATAGTTTTGAGCTGATTGTTAGTATACTCTCGTGAGTAATATCTCAGTAGTACATCTCCAGATTTTTCTTCCACTAGATTGAAATTACCAATAGCAAATCCGTAGGTGTAAGTAGGTGATTCATACTGTTGCTGATAAGAATATTGTATTTTACTTTTCTTTCGAGATCGGTTTACTAATTCGCCACTAGCAATGCAGTCTTGATCTGCTGGAACAGTTATATTTAAATGAAATAAGGCTTTGTCTCCAGGTGCATCATTGCAGATCATCCATTGGCTTGTAGAATATACCGTAAAGGCTTGTTCACTATCTGAATCAAACAAAAGTCCGGTTGTTGGATTTCCGTGATAATCGATGGTAAGTTCGTTTTCCTTTTTTTCTCTATCCGATAGTTTTATGGTTACATTACCATTCCTATTCTTGAAGCTGATGACATTGTCTCCCGTCACCTTATCGATGCTAAGATTTCCTGATTTAAAGACTACAGTATTCGCATTAGTTTCGATTTGAAACTTAATGACAACTGTACCTCGAATGTATTTCTTACCAATATCAGGCTCAATGGTCAAGTGATAACTAATAACATCTAATTCAAAATTTTTAGAACCAACTTGGGCAAATAATGCGAGCCAAACGATTATTGAAAAGATGAATATGTGCTTAGAATACATTTTTTAATGAGAGATGACTTGTTTGTATATCGTTTTACATTGGGATTAAAGATAGCTAAAAGTATGAAAGTGTTGAGGTTTCAATAGGAATACGTTTGGATATCAATTTCTTTCGAAAAGTACTTTGAAGTGACTTTTTTAATGAACAATCTCTTTTCTCTAGAAACACTCCATGCTGAAAGTTTTGTGACTCCTCACGACTAAATCCGTATCTTTCACTTTTTAAAAGCACATATGAAACTTACTCGGAAACATTGGAGCAATATTATTTTTGTGGTCATTATTGCATTGATCATTTTTACGCCTGTTGGAACATTTGTCAAAGTTAAACTAAATCAAGCTAAGATGTTATTCTTCAGTCCAAGCACTATTGAGGAAGCCGAAAGAGTAAATATAAGCGACTTTCATTGGAATTTGGTAGATGATTCCGGAAAAAAAGTAAACTTCAAGGAAATGGAAGGAGACATCATTCTGGTAAACTTCTGGGCGACTTGGTGTCCGCCATGTGTTGCAGAAATGCCAAGTTTGAACAATCTGTATAAAGATTATGGCGATAAAATTACGTTTGTGTTTTTGGCGAATGATGACAAAGAAAAAGTAAATTCGTATTTAGAAAAGAATGGCTATGACTTACCTGTGTATTACACAAAAGCAAATGAACCCAAAGAATTAATATCTCCAGGAATTCCAACCACGTTTTTAATTGACGATCAAGGGAATATTGTCATGAAAGAAGTCGGATCGTACAATTGGAATAGTACAAACGTTCGCAATCAAATAGATGAATTGTTGGCTTTTTCGTTAGCGGAGTAAGCTGTTTATATTCTTTTGCAATGAATTGGAAATTAAAATACACTGTATTTAAAATAAAAGTTCTTCAGAAAATACAGTACTTCATTTATAAACTAAAGTCTGCTGTTGGAATCAAAAAAATTGGATTTAAAAAATTTGATAGTTTGGTCATTATGGAATTGTTAAATCAATATAAACCAGATCTTTTTACTATGAATGTGGTGTCTATTCAAGATAATTTAGATACTGCAAATCTTGAAGTTATTCATGATCAAGGAATTCGCCTTGATAAATCAGATTATTTGTCAATTATATTAAATCTGAAAAAACGACAAGTTAGGATTGTAAAAGGAAAAAATCTTAATAAATATATAGATGATTCTATGGAATCGGAAATAGTGAAAGAAATGCAATCTAAAATAACAACTGGAGAAATTATTTTTGGACTTCATTTAGGCATGAAAAGAATACAGAAATGTCTTGCTAAACAGAAATAAGATTTATAAAGCTTATTGTAAATACTAAAACCTGAATATTTTACGCAACCTATTTATTAAAAATGTATCTCATATATAAAGTTAATAACTAAGTGTACTAAAACTTAAGTTTACCTCTATATCAACATCACTTTGGTGTTTGACTCATATTTTTAAAACTGTAGAATGCTAAAATGTATATCAAATTTATTGTGTAAAACACTCTTACTACTATTTATCTGTTCCTATTCATCTGTAAAAGCCCAAACAATAGAGGTTTTAAATATTCCAACTACATATGGAAGTAGATATGCAGTATATCAGGGTTTCTCACTTGAAGGAACTCAATTAGATTATGCAAGGGAGAAACTTTTAGAACCTGCAAATTTTGGACCTGGTGGAATTATTCATAATAGTATAAATATAACAAGTGATTTTGGGGATCTTAATTCTATTACTAGTGTAAGTCAGCTAAATTCGTATGATATTATTTTTATTGGTTCTGTTTTTGGTAATAGCGGTTCTTTTACGGAATCAGAAATTGACATTTTAAAAGCATGGTCTGCTCAAGAAAAAAAGGTCATGATCATTGCAGAACAACCTTTAGGCAATCCAGTTTCTACGGCACTTGGCTTTCCTTTAACTGATGATAATGTCGATCCATCAACGGCAACAGTAGATGATAATGCTAGAAATATTAATATTTTTTCAGGTCCTTTTGGGTCTGTGTCACAAATATCACAAGCTGGAACCTCACAAGGTTATTTTTTATCAAGTTGTATTGCGCCTGCTTTGAGTAGAAATGCCAATGGAGATGCAACGATATTATATGATACAAGGTATAATGATATACTTATAGCTGATACTGGATTTTTTCAAGATTCTCGAATGCAAAGCAGTACTTCAATACTCTATAATTCAGAAAGAGCTTGGGCTAATCTCTGGGCTTGGGCAATTAGAGAAGTATTATTAGGAACAACACCTATTGCCTTAACCGATGGTGGAGAAGCTGAGGTAGTTACTCCATCGCCAGCTTGCGAAGGTGCAGAAGTTGCTATTGTAGTTTCCAATAATGTTGGTAGTGTTACTACGTGGGAAACCTCTACTGATAATGGCAACTCGTGGAGTCAAATTACTTCAACAAGTAATCCATTAATCTATGATAATGCTGTTGATGGACAAAAATTTAGAGCAGTTACGTCTGTTGGTATAGGATGTCCCGATTATGTTTCGTCTGAAACAACCGTTAGTATAGTAGCCAATCCATTGGCGAATCAGCCTGTAAATATGGAATTTTGTGATGATGCTGGTAATAATGGAATTGGATTATTTGATTTAACGACTCAAAACGCAACTATTTTAGGTTCACAATCTGATGTTGATTTTACAGTAAGATATTATACAAATGCTATTAGAACAGATGAAATCAGTGCTACAGATGTAACTTCATTTAACAATACATCTAACCCACAAGAAATTTTTGTCAGAGTAGAAAATAATACAACTTTATGTGTGAATGATGAAATTAGCTTTTTGTTATTAGCAAACACACTTCCTGTAGCAAATCAGCCAGAAGATATGATAGTGTGTGTAGATCAAAGTAATGGATATTTTGCAAGTTTCGATTTGACTTCTCAGAATGCAACCATTTTAGGAACACAATCAGCATCAGACTTTACAGTTCACTATTATAGAGATGCTGCTCGATTAGACGAAATTCTTGGTTCCGATTTGATAACGTTTACGAATACTGTCAATCCTCAAGAGATTTTTGTGAGTTTATATAATGATGATTCAACATGTGTAGATGATAGTGTAAGTTTTCAATTAGTAGTTAACTTACTGCCAGAAATTACGCTTGAAGATGAATATGTACTATGTCTTGATGCAGATGGAAATAGTATTGACGCTATAAATGCCCCTTTTTTAAACAGTCCTCCAATCGAGACATTGTTGAATGAGGCAACATATTCATTTGAATGGTATTATGGCTCAACAGTGACTAATGCTAATCTTATTGTTGGAGAAACAAATAGTTCTTTTGCGCCTACAACTGCGGGCGATTATACAGTCGTAGCAACTAATATTCTTACCCAATGCTCTTCACAATCTACCACTACGGTTATTGGATCATATCCTCCTGAATCAATTTCAATAGGACAGATTACGGAATCACCATTTTCTGGAAACGATACTATAGAAGTAAACGTTACAGGAAACGGAACTTATGAGTATAGTTTAAATAACGGACCATGGCAAATATCCAATATATTTCCTAATGTTTCTGGATGTGATAATGTGGTTTACGTTAGAGATTTGATTAACTGTAATGAAATTTCAGAAAGCATAAGCATATTAGATTATCCTAAATTTTTTACACCTAACGGAGACGGATATAATGATACTTGGAACATTCAATGTAGATCTAGTTTTCCAAATGCGAAAGTGTATATTTTTGATAGGTATGGAAAGTTATTAAAAATACTAGGTCCAAATGAAATTGGTTGGGACGGAACGTATCATGGCAATAAAATGCCAACAAGTGATTATTGGTTTAGTGTAGAATATGAGAGCTCTTTTGATAATGTAAGAAAACGATTTGCATCACATTTTACCTTAAAAAGATAACTTGTGTTAATTTTTAAAAACTTGTTGTGTGAAGTAAGAATAAATGAGTTGCTTAAAAAATTTACTTTCGCTTAAAATACTTTCGAGGAACCCACAACATTCCAAAGCATTCTCCATCACCTTTCCCTAGGTGTTTGTGATGAATTTTATGTGCTCTTCGAACTCCTTTAGCATACCAATTGTTGGCATTGCGGAACATCTTGAAACGCTGATGAATAAAGATATCATGTACAATAAAATAGGCGAGTCCGTAAGCAAAAATACCAAGTCCAATAGGCAATCCTAACCAAAATATCTCAAATTTCCACAGTAAAAAACAACCAATACTTACAATGGCGTAAAAGATGAAAAAAGCATCGTTACGTTCAAACCATGAATCGTGATCTTTGTGATGATGATCTTTGTGTAGCGACCATAAAAAACCGTGCATTACGTACTTGTGCGTTGCCCAAGCCATGAATTCCATGATGCAAAAAGTTGCTAAAAAAGCGGTGATCCAAATAAGGGTATTCATTGTTTTTAATTTATATCAAGTTTAACTGATAATTTACATACGACTTTGCTAATAACGCCATTTTTTGATAATTCGGAATGCGAATTCGTGTGTTTTTAATTTTCTTAGAAGGCGTTCGCTTTAACTTATGTAATAATTTTGAATAATATTTATATGCTGTAAACACGCCAAACTTTGCTTCCATAGGTAATTTTGCAATTCCTTCCAGACCGAGTTTGAAATCGTGTTCAATTTCTGCTATAATTTTTTGTTTGGATGCTTCGTCCAAGTTTTTTAAATCAGCATCTGGGAAATACGTACGATCCAAATCTTCAAAATCTGCCTTTAAATCACGTAAAAAATTCACTTTCTGAAATGCTGAACCTAAAGACATCGCCGAAGACTTTAACTCTTCATATTTTTCCTCATTTCCTTTTACAAATACTTTCAAACACATCAAACCTACTACATCTGCCGAACCATAAATATATTCTTTATATTCTTCGTCTGTTAAATATACTTTTTTGTCTAAATCTTGACGCATACTTTTCATAAAAGCATCAATCAAGTGTATTGGAATGTCGTATTTATGAACCGTGTGTTGAAATGAATTTAAAATTGGATTCAAACTAATCTTATGTTCCATCGCCGAATCCCAATCTGCTTGAAACTTATCTAGCAAAAATTCTTTGTCGTACTCGTGAAAAGAATCTACGATTTCATCTGCAAAACGCACAAAACCATAAATATTATAAATGTCTTGTCGGATAGAAGGTGCTAACATTTTCGTCGCTAGTGAAAAAGACGTACTGTACGATTTCGTAACAAGCGTACTACAATTATAAGAAACAGAATCAAATAGTGCTTTCATGAGTATTTGGTTGATGTTTGGTGATTAATTCGGCTACCAATTTCCCAGAAATTAACGCTGGAGGAACTCCAGGACCAGGAACTGTTAATTGACCAGTAAAATATAAGTTTGATACTTTTTTACTTTTCAAATTAGGTCTTAAAAATGCAGTTTGAAGCAGCGTATTGGCCATTCCGTATGCATTTCCTTTATAGGAATTGTACTCTTTTACGAAGTCATTTACACAAAAGGACTCTTTAAAGATAACATGATTTAATATATTTTGTTGCGTAATTTCCTGAAATCTGTCCATAATAATGTCAAAATATTGATCACGGAGTTCAGGCGTATCTTCCAAGCCTGGCGCAATAGGAATTAAAAAGAATCCTCCTTCTTTTCCTTCTGGCGCTGCTGCTGAATCTGTCATTGAAGGAAAGTTGGCGTAAAATAAAGGTTCTTTTGGCCAAGAGGCTTTATCGTAAATTACATGTGCATGCGCGTCAAAATCTACATCAAAAAACAAAGTATGATGCGATACATTTTCAATTTTTTTATCAAAACCTACATAAAATAGGAGTGAAGAAGGTGCAAATGTTTTCTTACTCCAATAATTTTCAGAGTATTGACGATATTTTGTATCTAACAAGGTTTCTGAATGGTGATAATCGGCTCCAGAAAGCACAATATCACCTTCATATTCGCCATGTTCAGTAAGTACTTTTGTGGCTTGTTTTCCTTCTACAGCAATCTTTACGACATTTTCATTCGTCTTAATAGTTACACCTAAGCTTTTTGCTAAGGTTTCCATTGCCTGAATAATGCTGTACATGCCGCCATCAGGATGCCAAGTTCCCAATCCGAAATCGGCATAATTCATAAAACTATAAAAGGAAGGTGTATCACTCGGTTTTGCTCCTAGAAATAATACAGGAAATTCTAATATCTTAATCAATCGGTCATTCTTAAACTCTTTGCGAACATCACGTTTAATATTGCTAAAAAACTGACCAATCTTTTTAATTGTTTTCGTGTTGATTAATTCTAAAGGAGAAACTCCAGGTTTGTAAACCAAATCTTTGATGGCTACATTATAATTGTCTTCAGCATTTGAAATAAACTTTCGGAGTTTAGCACTGCTTCCTTTTTCTTCTTCTTCAAAAGCAGCACATATTTTTTCTAAAGTATCTTCAATACGAATGGAATCGTTTTTTCCAAAATACACTTCATATGCTGGATTGAGTTTCTCTAAATGATAAAAGTCAGAAGGTTTGGTATTAAAATCGCTAAAAAAGCGCTCAAAAACATCTGGCATCCAATACCAAGAAGGTCCTAAATCAAAAGTAAATCCATCTCTTTTCAGTTGTCTAGCCCTGCCGCCAACGGTTGCGTTTTTTTCAAGGATAGTGACATCATAACCTGCTTGAGCTAAGTAACAAGAAGCAGATAAGGAGGAAAATCCAGAACCTATAATTATAGTTTTTAATTTCATTGTTTAACAAATGTAGTAAAAAGTTAAACAAAAATAAAATTGAATTTTAGATTTCTTCAACTAAGTCAATGATAGACTTAAAAACCTTAAGATTTTTGTAGTTTTTTGTGTTCCTGACATGCTTAGATTGGTATCCAAGAAGCCATAAATGATTATTGTCAAGTCCTATCTGTTCATTAAACTCATCCAAGTAATCTTCAAGTTTATCTTCTGACGGTGTTACCGTAAAGTAAGAAATAAAATGCAATTCTGGAAAAAAGTTATGCACATTTGTCAAGCTGTCTATCGGAATCGTTTGTCCAAGGTAGATGGTATGATAGCCTTTTAGCTGTAATTCGTAGTTTAAATACAACAACCCAATTTCGTGAATTTCATTCTCAGGTAAATACAAAACAAAAGTTTTGGTCTTATTTGATTTTTCTAAAGATTGAATACGTTCTGTATTTAGAATAATCTTCTGTTTTACTAGGCTTGAGATGAAATGTTCGTGTGCTGGATTTATGGTTTGTGTATGCCACAAGACACCTAATTCATTCAATAAAGGAATGAATGTGTCATAAAAAATCTCACGAAAAGATTTTTCGGCTAATAATTTATTGTAAGTATTATAGAAAAGGCTGTAATCAAAATTAAGCATTGATAGCTTAAAAGAATTCAATGCTTGGTTGTGGATATTTTTCTCAGTAGCAATCTCTCTGACAAGAATGTGAATCTTATCTTCAGGGATTTGAGCAATCTTTGAGATCTTATATCCGTTTTTATAAAGTAATGTAATGTTGAGGAGTTTTTGTAAACTCTTTATGTCGTAAGTACGTATATTTGTATCTGTTCGCTCAGGTGCCAGTAAATCATATCTCTTTTCCCAAATACGAATAGTGTGTGCTTTGACTCCAGAGAGATTCTCCAAATCTTTTATACTAAACTTTGTTTTTACAGCATCCATTCGTTTATCCTTTTTCTAAATAGCTTAAACAAAAATACTAATTTTATCGGTATTTTACTTGCTTTATTTCACTTTCCTTTTATTAAGAATGGTTCTAAATAAAAAAGACTACCATTTCTGATAGTCTTTTAAAAATTATTTCTCAATAATTAACATTTTTCCAATGTTTCACAATTGTACTGTATTGAATATAAGTAACATACTAATGGTTGAACCGTCAATGCTATAGTACAATTTCCGATCGGTCTGGCACAAGTGATGGTAAATCCATCAGTCTTGTTTACACCACCAACGATGGTCTCGTTTAAAGAAGAAACTACTTGTTTTTCTAGGCTTAATGATTTTAACTTTCTTTTTTTCATGTTGATAAGTTTTAAAATGTTTAGGTTAAAACTATAAAGAACAAGAATGCCGAAAAACTAAAGCTAGTCGGTATTTATAAATAGCGACCGTTTTGCTGTCCAAATTGATAAATTTTGATGTATTTGTACAGTATTTCAGTGCTTTATGTTAAAAAAGGCGAACTGCGAGTTCGCCTTTTAGGGTATTTTATTTTGTGTAAACTACTTATTTTTTGATAATTTTTTCGGTAAATGTTTTTGATTTGGTAAGAACTTTTACAAAATACATTCCTTGTAAGCTTCGTTGAATATCTACTGAAATTTTATCCTTGTTATCAAAATCAATCGATTGAATCAATTCTCCTTTAAAGTCTAGAATTTGAAGTATTCCGCTTTCTTTTTCTTCAAAATACACAGAAAATGCTCCTTGATTTGGATTTGGAGCAATATAGATCTTTTGCACTTCTTCTTCAGAAACTTCTTGGTCAAGAGATTCATCAATAAAAGCGATTGGTTCATCATTGCTTCTACTTACAAACGAACCTGTACATCCCTCAATATATGCTCTAAAAACAGAACCATTCAACGCATCAAATCCTGGTGCTAAAACAACTTCTGTTCCCGCATGATAAATCGCGGTAGCCCCTGAACTTATGGTATTTGAAGCCGTAATATCATTAGAAGCTTCTTGCGTGTCTGTTCCCGATAGTACATTTGTAGTAATGTTTAATGAAACAGGACAAGGAGTTAATAATGCTGCAGCTGCGCAGACATCAATCAATCCGTGACCGTAATTGTTATCTTGTCCTGTAGTTCCTAAATCGATGGCTGTTGACATCAACGCATCTTTAATAGTATCTACAGTGGCATTTGGATCTACTTGTCTTAACAACGCAACTGCTCCAGCTACATGTGGTGCAGCCATAGAAGTTCCGTTAAAAGAAGAATATCCACCACCAGGTATTGATGATCTAACAGATGATCCACGTGCAACAACCTCTGGTTTTATAGCCAAAAGCGGATCTGCGGTACAGGTAGAAGGACCTCTACTACTGTACGAAGCAATATTTGCTCCTGTAGCATCTAAAGCGCCAACCGAAAAAGTATTATACGCTGTCGTAGCTCTGTCGGAAGGCGTTCGCAGTGTACTGCTTCCAAATCCTCCTTCATTTCCAGCGGCAAAAACAACGACAACTGTAGCTGCTTCTACATTATCTATTACAGACCAAAATGTAGTGTCACATGCCGATGGAACATGTCCGTATATTGGACTTAATCCCCAAGAGTTAGAACTTACATCTGGCACATCATCTACCGTAGTTGGATCTCCATCTGGATCAACAGTCCATTGAAACGCTAACAATGCATTGGAAATCGTATTGCTAATACCGCCAATGTCAATTACACCTGCAGAAATCCATTCAGCATCATACGCAACACCAATAATATCTCCGGTGGTACTTCCTAAAATTGTTCCCATGGTATGAGTTCCGTGCGAACCAGAATCTACTGGATACGTAGGCGAGAGTCCATTTGGATCAAACCATGCTTCTCCCGGTGTAACTCCCGTAGCATTTCCACGCCATTTTGTTGTCAATGCGGGATGACTTGCATCTACTCCAGTATCTAAATGTGACACCAAACGTCCTGCTCCTGTATATCCTTGCGCCCACATACAATCTGCATTGATAAGCGTAACTCCAGGTTCAACACCAGAAGTGCTTATGGAAGCAGCTGTTGTTCTGTCTGCTGGAAGAATAGAAGTAATGAGATAATCTAAATATACAAACGCAACGTCTTTGTGTTGACTGATTTCTACGACTGTCTTAGCTTTTCCTTTTACGAGTACGGCATTAATGATCCAAAGTGGTTGAAAGGCACTTATATCGCCTCTTCTTTTTTGCATACTTAAGTAGGATACAAGATCTTTTTGGGTATTTCCAGCTTTGTTTTGAAGCATGGTGACCACTTGCTCATGTAATTGTTGTCTTGTTAGACTTTCTTGATTTCTCTTTAACTCAGTTAACTCTACTTGATCAGAGAGCATTACAATAAATGAAACTTGCTCTTCAGATTGTTTCGTTTTGAGTTGTTCTAGTAAATTTTCGTCAATTTTTTCTTGGGCTATACCTGAATACCAAACAAAAGAGAGAAAACTTAGTATATATATAGATAAGTTTTTCATAATGTTATTGTTTTAAGGATAGCACTTATTTTTTATTGATTTCTTTGTCTAATTTTTCAGATAATGCATCAACTTGTTTTTGTAGTTTGATGATATAAAGTGTCAACTCTTCTATTTTTTCTTGTTGAATACGTGTAATATCTCCCAATTCAACACCTTGTGCTTCAACTTGCTTTTCAGAAGGAACATTAGGTAAATGACCATTTTCTTTAATGAAACTTTCTACTTCATTGATTGGAAGTAAATCATAATCTGCATCAAAAACATAATCAGCCCAACCTGTGCGCACACGTACTTCTTCTGTTAAAATTCCTCCTTTAACGTATAAACTGTATGCACTTGTATTTGCGCCACCAACACTATTTGGCAATTGATTCGTGTTGATTCCTACTTTATCTTGATCAAACTCACCATAAATTAATGGAGTAGAAGTGGTTGTCACATCAATGTACAATTTTTCGTTTCCAGTTTCATTGTATCCAGCGTCATTTCCTAAGAAAACATTTAAATAACCGCTAGAATTGTTATATCCAGAACGATAGCCTAAAAATACATTGTACTTTCCTTCTTTAATTACGCGACCACTTTCAGTACCAACAGCAACATTATAGTTTCCACCTGGCGCACCGCTAGATCCAAATCCAGAATTGTTTCCAACATATACATTTCCAAATCCTTCTGCATTATAATATCCAGCAGCGGCTCCTAACAAGGTGTTGTGAAATCCATCGGTATTATTTTGTCCTGCACCACTTCCTATAGTAGTATTATAACCACCAGTATTGATTCTACCAGTATAAGCTCCAATAAAAGTATTATTATTTCCTTTACTAGATCTTCCTGCACTTGAACCCATAAATGTATTGTTGTAACTCACAGAGTCATCGCGTCCTGCTTGAGATCCAAAGTAAGAGTTATTGCTTCCAGTAGTTGTAGCTCTACCACTAAAATGCCCAAAGAAACTGTTGTTAAAAGCTGTAGCAGAAGGACCTGAAAAGTATCCAACGTACGTAGCATTAGTACCTCCAGTACCTGAGCCAGTTCCGAAATTAGTAACCTGTGCTTGTAAAGCATTTACTGAAAATAAAGCGATTCCCGCCATTAACAGATTGAAAATTGTTTTTTTCATAATTAAAATATTTATTTGTTTTTGGTTACTTAAATGTACACTAAAAGACTGCTCTTAAAGTAGGTTTTAGACGTATCATTTGTACGTTTTTACGTAATCGTTATTCAGATAAAATACTTATTATGAGTAGTTTATGTTGTGAGTTGTTAGGAGAGGTAGGAATGTAAAGTTTGTGAAGTGTTTTGATTATTATTTTGTAAATGAAGTATTCAATTTGCCAAGAAGAAGCATGATTAAATAAAATAGAAAAGCACCTACCAAACCGCTTAAAAAGAATAACACAATATCAAAAAAGAAATCGTTTTTCAAATGTTTTAAATTGGTAACGGCATATTCATCAAAACCATAAAAAGTAATTACCCAGCACGCACCAAACAGCAGTGATATTAATGAAGCTCTTAAAAAAGTACGAATGTATTTTAGATATGCGCGCATACTGTAAAAGTATGGAAAAGTATTAACATAGCATGGGACGCGTCCTAAAAAAACGTTACTACTTTTTTAGGAAAAGCCTTCCATTTAGAAGTGTCTTTAGCAAAACAAAGAATAGTTTGATACATTTCATTGATCACTAAAAAATAACCAAACACACAAATTTTAAGTGATTTTATAAATTTGTGCATGAGAAAAATGTTTTTTATCTCGAAAAGTTTGATATTAGCCGCTTTAATTCTATAAAACCCATCATCATGAAACCTATAAAAACAGTATTTTTAGTTGTCATCATTTTTAGTTTTTTATCTTTTCAAAAAACAGATTCTTTACTAGGAAAGTGGGAAATGTTTAAAATGGAATCTGCAGAAGGTGAAATCTTTGAAGCAGGAGGAAATTGGATGGAATTTATGAAAGATGGAGTATTAAAAGGTGGAAAGTCTCTTGCAACTACTGATAGACAAGGAAACTGGGAATACAACACCAAAACTAAAGAAGTAACTATAAGTTCGCCAGAAAAACGTCCTGGTGAAGGTACTTTTAAAGTCACTTGGATTGATGCCAAAACGATTTATATTACGATCGATAGAGGCAGAAAAGTATATATGAGAAGAATTTAGCAATACAAATTGCGTAGTACAATGTGTCATGAAAACAATTTTAGTCGTTAACGGAGAAAAATATTGGAAAGATATTTTGCCTGCATATACTGTGGTTCAAAAATCTATTCAACATACTTCTTGGATTTTAAAATCGGGAAAGTTATTTGTGGCTGATCGTGATGGCGTTGTACAACCTGATGCAATTTTGTGGCGTGTTGGAGCTATAAAGCCTACAGAAATACAAACGACTGCTTTAGATTTGATTGCTTTGGCAGGAATTCCTTGTGTGAACTCTCCTGAAACTTTAAAGATCGGATTTGACCGTTTGTCAATGTTAGCCACTATAAAAAAGCTTGGTTTATCTGTGATTGACTTCGACGTGGTGACAAAATCTACCAACTTAAAAAACATTAAAATGGATTTCCCTTTTGTTGTGAAAGTTGGGAATTATCATGGTGGATTTGGGAAAGTTTTGGTAGAAGATGAACGCAAATGGCAAGACATTCAAGATTTACTTTTTGTAACAGAGCATTATATTACCGTAGAACCATACATAAACTATGTGCGTGATATTCGATACATCGCCATTAACGATAAAGTTTGGGCAATGTCGCGAAAAGGCAAGTTTTGGAAAGCTAATATTGAAACGACCGATTTTGAAGAGTTTGAACCCGAAGAAGCCTTGGTAAACGATTTGAAAATGTTGCAAAATGCTATCGGAGCCGATATTATTGCCATCGATATTTTGGAAGAAGAAAACGGAAATCTACATATTGTAGAATACAATGACATTCCAGGATTATCGGGCTTTTCAGATGAACTCAAATACGAACTGGCAGCCGTACTTACCAGAGCGCTAAGTTAATTACAAACTTACATACAGAAAATACCGTTGCGAACTCGTTCGTAAAGCTGGTTGTGGAATTTAATTTTCTACACTATTTAATCAAAAAATAAAAAATACTATATACATTACATCATGTTTACAGCAGAAGTAAAAAGCAAGATAGCAGAAGATATTGCTATTATGGTACGTCCAGACAATCATCCTTGGAATTACCTTTGTGAATGCGGAGATGCCGCAGCAATTACCGTAAAAGAATTTCAAAATGCGAATGCTATATTTATCAGTCATACGCATATTGATCATTTTGTGAATTTCGATTCTGTGATTCGTCACCAGTTGGGAATTCAGCGTCGTATTGTTATTTGCGGACCTAAAGGTTTGGCAACACAAGTACAGGCGCGCATTCGTAGTTATTCTTGGAATTTAATTCAAGAAGGTGCCATTAGTTACGAAATCAGAGAATTGGTTTCCGAAAATGAAATCGCGGTATACGAAGTAGAGCCGCCAACTTGGGAATTGAAAAAACTCAAAACCATCAACGGAAATGTGTTGTTTGAAGAAAAAGATTTTCAGGTAACAGGTATTTTGTTAGATCATAAAATTCCAACTTTAGCCTATAAATTTCAAGAATTTGATACCGTAAAAATTGATATCAAAGCAAGCGGTTTTAAAGGAGGAAAGTGGGTAAAAGAACTCAAAGATGCTTTTGAGCAAGAAGATTCAGAAAAGATCATTCAAGTGGAAGATCAAGAATTTAAGGCAAACGAGTTGTTTCAATGGTTGCACATTCAAAAAGGAGATGTTGTGGGAATTATTATGGATCATGCCGCAAACGCGGACAATCATGCGAAAATCAAAGCACATTTCGCGAATGCGAGAACCGTATTTGTAGAGAGTTTTTATAAAGATGAAGACAAAGAATTGGCAGACGCAAACTACCATAGTTACGCTTCCATGTCTGGTAAAATTATGAAAGCGTGCAACATAGAAGAACCAATTCCGGTACATTTTTCCAGAAAATACAAGGAAGAAGACATCGCGCAATTGATTCGCGAATTTAATGCTGCATTGGCAAATTCATAACTTTACTAAGTCAAATAAGAGGTTTACTCATTCAAGGTTTCATACCATAATTACGAACTGTAGTTTTGAGTATGAAACCTTTTGTATATCTACTAATTTCTTTTGTGTTGGTGAGTTGTAGTTCAATATCAACTCCGTGTTATATGGGCGTATTGCCTTTTGCAGAACGAGCTCGTTTGAATGATTCTATAAATTTGAAATTAGAAGAAGCCAATCGAAAGAAAGTTTTGGTAACAGCAGACATCTCAAAAATCAACAAGGATTTAAAACTGTCAGATTCACTCACATATCCAACTGAAATTCGAATCTATACTGGTGGCGGAATCACCAATTACAGTTCTCTTTTTAGAATGTATAAAACGGAGAAAGGGAAGTGGAATGCAGATTTTTATGAACATTATGATGAAGTTATCGGTCGAGCCGAATTGAAAACGAATCGTAAAAAACTCACTGCTAAAAATGAATTGGAGTTTGTGTTTAAAAACTTAGTCCGAAGTTATATTTTAGAATTACCAAGTTTAGATAAAATTCAGTGGAAACTCAAAAAAAGAGGTGAAATAAATCGATTAAAATACAAACGAAAAGGGAAAACAAAAGTAGAATATGAAACAATGTTTTCAGAAGTAGCAATTTTAGACGGAGAAACGTACACTATACAAAGTAAAACGAATAAAAAGTCACACACGTTTACTTATAGCAATCCTGAAAGTTATTTGAAACATTTTCCAGAAATTGACGAATTAATTTACATGAATGAAATTTTAAATACCCTTAAAAACGAGTTTGATATTTGGAAGGATTAATCATTTTTTGAAAAGGATAATTATTAAATAAGAATAAATATTTATTGTTTTTCAATAATAAATTAGCGTTATTTGATGTGTAATTGAAAATCTAGATTCATGGCATCAAAAACAGAAAAACTACTCAAACTCATGCGTTTCCTTGCGTGGTTAGCTTTTATTGGACTCTTAATCAAAGCAGGCGCTATTATCATGTCGTTCGGTGTAAGTATCCAAAATCCGGAAGCTTCTAAAGATTTATACAAAGGCATGGATTTGTCTCGCTACGCAGATGCAAGTTTTCTACACTATACTGTCATTGTTTTTTATTACATTCTGTTGTATTTATTACAAGCGTACATTGCTTTGTTTATGGCGAAATTATTAAGTGCCATCAATATAGAAAAGCTTTTTACCACTGCTGTTGTTGAGATTTTACAAAAAATAAGTATCACCATTTTTGTGGTTTGGATACTAGCAATGGTACACAACCTACATGTGATATTGTTAGATAAATATGCAGAAATTGATGCAGAACCTTTTGCGAGCGAATATATCTTTTTAGCAGGAATTGTATATGTATTGGCAGAACTGTTCAAAAGAGGAGTGGAAATGCAGAAAGAAAACGAACTAACGGTATAAATTATGGCAATTATTGTTCACTTAGATGTCATGATGGCAAAACGCAAAATGTCGCTCAACGAACTTTCTGAAAAGGTAGAAGTGACGCTTTCCAATTTGTCTATTTTAAAAAATGGCAAAGCCAAAGCGATTCGTTTTTCAACCTTAATGGCCATATGTAAAGCTTTAGACTGTCAACCTGGCGATATTTTGGAATATGTTGAGTAACTTATAAGCAAAATAAACATATGGGAAAACTTAACTATTATAAATGGGCATTCCGTTTTACAATTTGGATTTTGATTATTCAGATAGTACTATTTTTTTTAGGATTCAACTTTAATTTGTATTCACATGATATAGAGCAGTTCATAAGAATAATAAACTATCTAGTGATGATTTCTTTGTTGTTATTTGTAACTGCTGTGATATTTTTGATTGTTGGATTCGTGAAACGCGAAGAGCAAAATTATCAATTCTGGATTGCCTTTTTATTGTGTATTGGATACGTGATTAATTTAGTTTTAGGTCAATTAGCCACAACTACTTATGTTATTTTTTAAAGCTTCCATAGAATTTACTGAACTAATAATACATTACATATGGAACATAACTTATTCTCTTATGGAAATTCAAATAAATGATACAAATGATCTCATTTATGGAATCTTATATAAAATTTTTCTAAAAGAATTAGCACAAGCAAATCAATGCGAAATGTCAGATAATAAAAGGGTTGAAGCCGCTTTTTAATCTGAGAAAGAAGCATGGGTTTGAATGAAATTTCAAAATTTAATTGTTTAAGTTAGGAATCCTAACTATATTTGTTCCGCAATAATGCAAAACTAAAAAAAGAAACACATGAGTACATCAATTTTTTATCATGCAGGTTGTCCTGTATGTGTAAGCGCAGAACACGACATTATCAATTTAATAGGAGCAGAGAATGTTGAAATTGTTCATATCGGAGAAGAAAGATCCAGAATTGCAGAAGCAGAAGCCGTAGGAGTGAAGTCTGTTCCTGCATTGCTAACACCTACAAAAAATGTATTACATCTTAACTTTGGTGCTTCTATAGAGGATGTAAAAGCTTAATTTTTTAATCTAAATAGTTAGGAATCCTAATTTAAATATAAAAATGAAATTATGAAATCAATTGTAGTAGTAATAAGTGCTGTCCTATTTGTTGCAGCAAGTACGGTTTCTTGTGCGCAAGAAAGCGGATATAAAAATGATGATTTTGCTATTAAAAATGTAAAAGTCACACACAATACAGATTTAGCAGTTACGGTTTGGGAAATTAACGTTACCGGAAACGCAGGAAAGACACAACCTAAAAAAGCAGGACAGTTGGATGGAGCTCCAGTGTTAGGCTACGTTTTTCCAACAACATTGAAACCAACAGATGTTGGATTCAGCATGACCGACGGAATTGTAGCATTAGCGCTCACATCGCATCCTGATTTTGATGACACACCATTGTGGGATGAAAATTCAGATAACATATTTGACAACGACGGAATCATTTGGCATCCGCATTGGGTAGTGTTGCACAAGGACGAACGTGTAGCTGGCGGACTTTCTGTAAAGCAAATTAAAAAAGATGATAAAACGGTTGTATTGCCACCAACAAATCCAGGAATGCCTATGTATATGGATTCTCCAGGTTATCCTGTGGTGACTAAAAAGAACACCATCAAAGTCATTGTTCCTGATTACAGAATTAACAATAAAACAGATTTTAACTACGATGGTGTTGCTGCCTTTATGAAAGTAAATACGAGCAAACAAAATCTACCAATGTTAGGCGTGTATGAAGTATTTAGTGTTGCGAGCGGAAATTTGTCATTACCTTATAAAGTACAGTAATTATGAAAGTTTCAGTTTGGGATACATACGTACAACGTACCGATGATCGTGTGATGCACTTTGATATTTTAGTGCCAAGTGATGTGACTGCGGAAGATACTATCTTTTCGTATGGGAACGATTATTTACAATCGAAAGCTATAGAAGGAACGCAATTAACTGCGAAAGAATGTAAATTTTGTCATATCGAAAAGGCTTCCGATGAAGTCATTTCGGCGATAGCACAAAAGGGATATTTTATTATTGAAATGGAAAATTGTAATTAATTTAATTAGGATTACTAACTTAGCCTGTCGAAACTAAATTCGGCAGGTTTTCTTATGAACAATCAAAACACATTCAATCCAAACGTTTCTCAAGATGTTTCCAGTAAAATTGTCACTGGATTGGAGCGTATTTCAGAAGTTTTTAAACTATTACTTTGGAAGAAGGCAAAACATATTGGCTTGAGTCCAATTCAAATTCAAATTCTAATCTTTGTCGCTTTTCACAAATCGGAACTTTGCAATGTGAGTCATTTGGCAAAAGAGTTTAATATCACCAAACCTACGATTAGTGATGCGATTAAAGTATTGGTCAAAAAAGAAATGATTTTCAAAGATCATTCACCAACCGATCAACGAAGCTATACGATTCAATTAACAGCCGCAGGAAAAGCAATTGTAGCAGAAACCAATGATTTTGCAGCACCTTTACAAGCGCAAGTCGATTCGTTTGATACAGCACAGTTAGATGATTTTTTCAATACCTTAAGTTCGTTAATCTACAAGCTCAATCAAAGTGAAATACTAACGGTTCAGCGAACTTGCTACGCGTGTAAATTCTACCAAAAGAATGATAATACCGATTATTGCAATTTGCTTCAAGCAACCTTAAAAAGTCAAGACATTCGTATAGATTGTCCTGAGTTTGAAGAGAAATAATACGTGTTGATTCTAAAACAAACAACGAAAAATTATACATGTCTACAGTTGTAACAATACAAGCAAATATGATACTAATTGCACAATGATCAACACTATTTCACTACAACTCAAATATTTTTTTTCAAAGTTTACATTCCGCCGAAAAAAAGGAATTGAAGAGCGACTCAAAGCTTCTTATGGAAGTATAAAAGATGAGAATTTCCATTTTTCTAAGATTGAAAAATACTTTCTTCACAAAGATCATTCAAAAGCACATCAGGTCATTTCAGATAAAACCTGTAATGATTTAGATTTTGATGAGTTATTCATGTTTTTAGATCGAACACATTCTAAAATTGGACAACAATATTTATACAATAAACTTCGAACTATTCATCCAAATTCAGCACAAATGGAATTAGATGAAGCGATTATTTCTGAATTATCTGAAAATGAAAAACTAAGAATTGAAGTTCAGAAAAAGTTAGAAAAACTCAATCATAAAGATGCTTATTATGTACGAGCTTTATTTCAAGAATCACACATTTCACCTCCAAAATGGTTTTCAAGCATCAAAATACTAAGCTTTCTTAGTTTCATAACCATTGTACTTTCTTTTTATAAGCCTATTTTCTTTGGTGTTTTTTCGGCAATCTTTTGCATCAATTTGATCATTCACTATTGGAATAAAAAGAATTTGGTACAGTATATAAACTCTATTCCGCAATTAATTCGATTAAATGCAGTTGCGGGACATTTATTTACAAACAAAAATTTGCAAAAGTTACAACCAAAGTTAACAGATGCAATACGAGTAATTCGTAGTGTAAAGAACAAAATGTCGTTTTTTCAATTGGAAGCCAACTTACAGGGAGAATTTGCCATTTTCGCATGGTTTGTATTTGAAATTTTTAAGATCACATTTCTTATAGAGCCGTTACTTTTGTTCGGAGTTTTACGAAAATTAGAAACCAAAAGAAACGAAATAGAATCTGTTTTCACTTTTGTGGGACATGTAGACTTTTTGATTGCAATTGCTTCTGTGCGAGAAAGCGCAGTAAGGTATTGTATTCCAACAATTACTTCAAAAAGTGAAACTTGCGCAGATGAAATTCACCATCCATTAATCCGTAATTGTGTAACCAACAATATTGATTTGCGTGATAAATCGTTATTACTTACAGGTTCTAATATGTCAGGAAAAACCTCATTCATTCGTGCAGTTGGAATTAACGTGATTACAGGTTTGACTATCAATACGTGCTTTGCGAAACAGATGTCGTTCCCGTGCATGCGGATATTTTCTGCAATTCGTATTAGTGATGATTTAATGAATGACAAAAGTTATTATTTTGAAGAAGTCATCACCATCAAAGAAATGATTGCTGAAAGTGAAAAAGATACGATCAATCTGTTTTTATTAGATGAATTATTTAAAGGAACCAACACTGTAGAACGTATTTCGGCAGGAAAAGCTGTCTTATCCGCTTTAGCTAAAAATAACAATAAAGTATTGGTGTCTACGCACGATATTGAATTGACGGACATGCTAGCGGAAAACTATGAATTGTACCACTTTAGTGAAATTGTAGAAGAAAATACGGTAGCTTTTGATTACAAATTGAAAGAAGGAAAACTCAAAAATAGAAACGCGATCAGAATACTAGAAATGAATCAATATCCTACAGCAATCATTCAAGAAGCTATCGCAATCTCCAAAACATTAGATGACACGTATTTAAATCAAAAAAAAGACCAGCAAAACCACTGATCTTTTTCTATACTAAAATTATCTTTTGTTAAAGATTGGGAACAATTACATGTCCGCCAACCCAACAATTCATTAAAATCTTTTCGCCACCTTTATAGCCTTTTTTGAAAATATCGGTTTTACTTGGCGCAGATTGCATATAGGTTGCCGCCAAACTACTCGCTTCACCTTTAACAGCGTTATCAACATTTCCCGCTTTGCGAGCAGTTTCGGCAGCTTTCCAATAAATGGCTCTTTTGGAAAAATCATCCGTTCCGCAAGCATTGGCACTCGAACCGTACAAGCGTGATAAGTTTAAATACGCTCTTCCAGCAGTTGGATCAGCTTTTGCAGCTTTTAAATAATACGAACGTGCTTTTGATTTCTGATTTTTCTTTTCAGCAGTTTTGCCTAATTTGTTCAACATCGCCGCTTTCTTAGCAGCATCCGTTTCCAATTCAATATATTGTGTCAAGTACATTTCCGCTTTTTCAGAATTGCCTTTGCGAGAATGAATTTGATACAAATAATATTTTGAATTCGCATTGGGTTCTATAGCGTCAATTGTTTCAACCATTTCAACAAACAATGCATCATCTTCACATTTTTTAGCATCTAACTGTCCAGCGGCTTTTCGAAGCCAACCGATATTGGTGGCATTGGTTTCAAACTTTTTTTCCAACATCGGAATCAAAGTTTCACAAGTCGCCACCTTTTCAACATACACATTCATATTGGTGGTGAGTTTCTCTATAGCTTCTTTATTTTTCGGAGTTTTTTCTTTTTCAGAAGCTAACTTTTCTTTTACAAGCTCATGCTTTTCCATAAGATTTTCAAGCGAAATCCCGTATGTTCCAGCTTGATACATCTTGTAATACAACTCAAAGTAATAATACAAATTCACTGGATTCGTAAAATTTGCTTTGTCTTGAGTAAAAGCATCGTCAAACCATTTGTATTGTTCTGCAATTGTGCCGATGTTGTATTTAATCATCAAAGCGCCAATCTTTGGTAAAAAGACTCCTTTTTTAGTTTTCTCAGGAAAAAATGCCAATCGATCTTTTAGCAACTGAATTAACGAGGAAGCTGCTTGTTTTTTGTCGGAGGCTTGTTTCAATTCATAATTGAGTAATTTTTCACCGTATGCATAAATCACATAATTTGTGGTAGCACAATCTTTTCGAAGTTTTTCTAATTGTGGTGCGGCTTCTGCGTATCGCTTTGTTTTTACATTCTCTGCAAAAAGCGAAAGTGTTTCGTTACAATTGTGTTGGGCTTTCATCAAAAAGCTTGTCAACACACATAAAATGGTAACTTTCCATGTGTTTTTTGTGTTCATAATTTCAATTTTAATCGGTTTCAATAGAAAAGGTCACAAAATGTATACCGAAACGATCATTGAAAACGAGCAAAAACACATGGATTAGGATTACAGTAAATTCAATATAAATTATTTAGTGTATGCTGAAGAATGAAGAAGCGACTGTAGAAGCCGCCAAATTTTAATCACATCCACGAACAGTGCGTGCAGTAGTTGTATTCCTAGTTCTTGTACTCCAGCCACCTTTTAGTTCGCTAGCACTGAAGCTGGAAATTGTTTTTTTAGCAAGTCTTAATGAAGTGAAATTTCTTTTTTTCATGATTTAAAAATTTGGGTTTATAATACTTGTAAAGTATAAAAACTAATGATAAATCATGTATAGAAAAACCATCACAGCATTACACGAAAACAATCTTACTTAAAAATGGTCTTAGGAAAGTTGGACATTTTTCATTAACTCGATAGAAAACATAAAAAATCCCAGCTTTGATGACTGGGACTTTTCGTTTTTAAATTAAATTCTTAACACGGACTATCGATACTCTCTGCTACTGAAGTACAATCTGCAAATAATGATTGAGGCGCACAGTTAACGGAACCTGTTGTGTTATACTCTAAGGATGTATCATCTTCTGACGGATCACAAGCTGTTATAAACTCACTTGGACAACCAATTAAATTGCACCAAGAAATAGAATGCGTAGTTATGACTAACGATGCGTGTGAACCACCAACTATATGAAAGCTGGCAATAGATTTTTTGTTGAGGTTTAAACTTTTAAGACTTTTTTTTCTCATGATATATAATATTGGTTGTAGGAAAAGGTATAACAATAAATTGTAAATCATGTACGGTAATTCCGTAATTAACTTTTATACAGTTGATTACGTGAGTGTTTTTTTGAAAAATACTAAGCATGCAAGTGCTTACGATACAAGTCACAAGCAGATATTTACTGTGAGAAACACAAAAAAGAACTTTGTCTATTTAGATTTTATTTTTTAAACTGTTTATTCATCCACTTTGTAGAATTGGAATCTATTATTTCCCCAAACTAAGCCAATTTTATCGTTTTCAATTTGAAATGTTCCTTGATCGCCTATAGTCAAATCAATAAATTTTAAATCTCCTAAAGCTGTTAGAACTTTGGTATCTCCATTGTTGGGATCGTTCACAAATAGCTTATTATTTTTAATGCTTATTTCAATAAAATAATCACCAATATTGGGAACTTGATAATTTAGCTTGTATTTACCTGTGAATTTGCTGAGTTCTTCGTTGCTTAATTCGACGGTTTTAACAGTTCTTGTGTCACTTATTCCCAAGTCATAATGTTTAGAGATTGCTCTTGAAATTTCGTCAATCAGACTATTTCCATTATCCGCATTTGTCATAATAACCACAGCATATCCACGTTTTGTAAACGAGAGGAATCTATTGGTAAAACCAGCATTTTTTCCACCGTGACGAAATATCAAAAAGTCTTCACCTGAATGTAACGAAGGACCTAATCCCCAATCGTTTTTGTGCTTCGTAAGCATTTTAACAACAGTTTCTTTTTGTAAAACCGCATTTTCTTTGCCTTTTAAAATTTCTTGAATTTCAATACAGTATTTTGCTAAATCGGATGGCGTAGTCCACAAACCTGCAGCAGCTTTCTCAGGGTAATTGTGCCACAATCCATCTATTATTTTTCCTTGAAAATCATACGCTGCACTTGCATTGGCTTCCCGATTAGCTAACGGTTGTTCAAACGTACTGTTTTCCATGTTCATAATTTCTAACACATTACTAGCCATATAGGTTTCTAATGACTGCTGCGTAACATCTTCAATCACTTTTTGAGCAATAGTATAACCTCCGCCAGAATAACGCCATATTGAACCAGGAACAGTGTCTACGAATATTTTAGAAGTATTTCCTTCTCCGTTTAAAACTTGAGTTGTCGTTGGAAATGTAGCCGATTGTTTATAACCCGGAAATCCGTGAACCGTTACACCAGCAGTATGCGTCAGTAATCTTCTAAGCGTGACTTTTTCGTTTTTTGTAAACTCATTATCAGGAATTTTCCAATCTTTCAGATAATTATTTACATCTTCATCAAGATCAAGTATGCCTTTTTCAACTAATTGTAATACAGCTAATGCGGCTATAGGTTTACTGATAGAACCTGCTTGAAACATCGTATTTTCGTCAACTTTAGCTCCCGTATTAGAATTTGCAATTCCGTATCCTTTTGCCCATTTTAATTTTCCATCTTCTACAACAGCGATACTCACTCCAGGAACTTTATAGAAGTTCATTCGATCCACAATATTAAACGTCTTTACAGGATCGCCTTCTACTTGTATTCCTAATAACAAACCATTTTCGATCGTTTGAATTTCATTTAAATCTTGCTTTTTATCGGAGGTTTGACTTTGACATGAAATGCATATCAAAAAAATACATATTAATCTTTTCATCGGTTTGTTTGATTTTTCTGTTAATGTTGGATAAAGTTAACAAATACAAACCGAATAAAATACGGAATCGTATTATGAAAGCATTAAAGAAAATAAAAAATCCCAACATGCTTGTTGAGATTACTATAATCGATCTTTTTTGATGGAGAATTTGCAGTTACTACATAAAAAAGCGAACCAAAGTCCGCCTTTATGCTCTGATACGTTTCTATTTTTTAGAACCACAAATATGTGGGCAGGATCTTGTAATGTTTTGAATTGTTGTCAAGCCACCTTTTACTTCATTGGAAGTAATGCTAGCAATTGATTTCTTTTTAAGCTCTAATGATTTAAGATTCGTTGTTTTCATGATTAAGAATTTGGATTAAACTAAGCTTAAATATAAAAAACAAAATCCTGTTTTATAAACCAAAAAAACTGACATAACTGCCAGATTTTTTAATAAACATTCTTGTTCTTTGAATGCTGCTATAGTTTTGTTATAAAAGTTGTATTTTTAGTCAAAATGATACTATGAATATTCAAGGCAGCGAACAAATTACCATTACCAGAAACTCACAAGGAATCCCAAAAGTGATTGCTAAAAATGAATTAGATATTTATTTCGGAATGGGATATTGTCATGCAATGGATAGAGGATCACAAATGTTGCTAATGCGCATTTTAGGACAAGGAACTGCCTCAGAACATTTGGCAAATGAACCTGAAATGCTTGAAATAGATCGTTTTTTTAGACAAATGAATTGGAATGGTCATCTTGAAAGCGAAATAGAAAAATTCACCAAAGAAGAAATCGAAAAATTAAAGGCCTATTGCGAAGGTGTCAAAGTATCGTTTTCTAAAAAAACTCCTTGGGCATTTAAAAATCTTTTAAAATATAAAAAGTTTGATTGGGAAATTTCAGATATCCTATTGTTAGGAAGAATGAGCGGATATTTGACTTTAGCACAATCGCAAGGTGAAATAGAACGACTTTTTATAGAAATGGTACAAAAGGATACGCCAAGAGAAATGCTTGAAGAACTGTTTCCAGATATTTTAGATACGTATGATGAAGAGATTCTCAAGAAAATAAAATTACAAGGAAAAATTATTCCAGATGCAGTCAAATGGAATGCTATGATTGCTCCTTTAATGGCATCCAATAATTGGGTCGTGGCAGGTAAAAAAACGCAAAGCGGCATGCCGATTCTTTCTAATGATCCGCATTTGGAAATAAATCGAATTCCTACGGTATGGTATGAAATGCAATTTGAACTTGACGATAAAGCAGCATATACCGCAACAATGCCTGGGATAAGCGCGATGCTTATTGGGAGAACTAAAGACTTGTCTTGGGGAGCAACCTATACTTTTATGGATGCGATGGATTCTTGGATAGAACAGTGTAAAGATGGAAAATACTTGAAAGATGGTGCATGGCACGATTTTACAGTTCGTAAAGAAATGATACATCGTAAAAAGGATTCAGATATTGAGTTTATAGTTTATGAAAACGACCACGGATTTTTGGAAGGGAATCCTTTTGAAGAAGGATATTATTTAGCAAATCGTTGGTCAGGGAGTCTAGGAGGTGCAGATTCAATAAAAAGCGGTTTAAAGCTATGGAATGCTAAAAGTGTGCAAGAAGGAATGGAAGTTCTTGGAAAACTAGAAATGTCGTTTAATTGGGTACTTGCAGACGTTCAAGGGAATATTGGATATCAAATGTCAGGCTTATTACCGATACGAAAAAATGGAAATAATGGATTTGTACCGCTAATTGGCTGGGAAAAGGAAAATGATTGGCAAGGATTTTATCCGCATTCTGATTTACCAAGACGTTATAATCCTAAAGAAGGTTTTATTGCGACAGCGAATGAAAATTTGAGTCAATATGGAAAGGTGAATCCGCATACCATAACCATGGGAAGCTACAGAGCGGATAGAATATGTAAAATACTAGAAGCAGAAGAGAAAATTACCGTAGATTTTATAAAAGAAATGCATTATGACACCTATTCATTGCAAGCAGAAAAAATGATGCCTTTTATAAAAACGTTACTCCCGAAAACTGAAAATGGGGACATTCTTCAACATTGGGATTATTGCTATGATACAGATTCAAAAGGTGCATATCTATTTGAACAAATTTATAGAACGCTTTACGCAGAAGTATTTGGGAAAGTACTCGGTAAAGATGTGAATGACTTTTTACAAAATGAAACAGGCGTTTATATTGATTTTTACGCCAATTTTGATGCTATTTTATTAGCAGATCAATCCAAATGGTTTGGCGATAAAACCAAAACGGAAATCTATCGAGAAGCAATAGAGAAAGCTTTACAAACCAAAGCAAAACCTTGGGGAGATTTCAATCAATTTTACTTAACAGATATCTTACTAGGAGAGAAGCTACCTAAGTTTTTAGGGTTTAATAAAGGTCCATATCCTTTACCTGGAGGAAGAGCCACCATTCATCAAGGACAAGTCTATAAAAGTAATGGAAGACAGACTTCTTTTGCTCCTTCTTTCCGAATGGTTACAGATATGTCAACAGAAACTATTTTCACAAACATAGCTGGTGGAGTATCTGATAAGCGTTTTTCTAAATATTATACGAGTGATTTTAAAAATTGGCAATCTAAAATTTATAAGAAGATAGATTTATAATATACTTTGATGGTATTATAAACTTTTATGAAAATTGAAAAATCCCAACAGCAATGTTGGGATTTAATTTTTAGAAGAATTTCTTAATACTTCAAGTTTCTACAATCGTACTTTTTTGATAGAGGATTTAGCTTATTAAAATGAGCTTAAAGTTCTTTTACATTGAACACTTTTCAATCTAACAACAACCAATCTTTCGTTTTCCACTAATTCATTTCATTTTTCCCTCAATTCATTGCAATGCTATTTCAAAAACTGCCTCTTCAAGATACTTTTGGTGTGTTATTAATCATGAAATATTACACACTATGAAAACTATAATTACATTTTTAATCACTTTTATTTGCTCTATTAGTTTTGGGCAGACTTTTAAAGGAAAAATAATCGACAAACAAAATCAACCTATTTCATTTGCGAATGTGGTTGCAAAAAATACAACTGATAATTCGCTAATTACTGGAGTGATTTCTGATGAACATGGAGCGTTCTCTATTGAAGTGAAAAATGTAAACATATATTTAGAAGTTAGTTTTGTTGGATTTATCACCAAGAAAATAAACCCTACTCAATCAAATATTGGAACAATTGTTTTAGAAGAAGGAGGACAGCAACTACAAGAAGTTGTAATAACGGCACGTAAAAAACTCATTCAACAAAAAGTAGACAGGTTAATTTTTAATGTAGAAAATACCGTTGCTGGTACTGGAGGAACAGCACTTGATGCATTAAAAGCCACACCAAGTGTAAATGTAGAAACGGATAAATTAGCTATTATAGGAAAAGGGAATGTTCGCGTAATGATTAATGATAGAATTGTACAATTATCAGGAAATGAACTCACTGCTTATTTGAACACCATTGCATCCGACGATATTAAAAATATTGAAGTCATTACAACGCCACCTTCAAAATATGATGCTGAAGGTAATAGCGGACTTATCAATATTGTTTTAAAAAAATCAAAAGAAAACAGTTGGAATAATCAAATTAGAACTTCTTACACGCAAGCAACATACGCATTATTCAATTTTGGAAATACATTTAACTATAATAAAAACAAAGTAAGTGTAATTGCATCATTGAATGGAACAAAAGGACACACAGCACAGTTTAATGAATTTGATATTATTTACCCATCGGCATCTACCGAAACAAATCTTGACATGAAAAATAAAGAAAATATGATTTCAGGAAGACTCGGTTTAGATTATAAGTTAACCGATAATGCTACAGTTGGAATTTCATATATTGGTTCGTTTGAAGATAAAAGCATAAACGATGGTGGAAGAACACGTACAGACGATGGAAATGGAACGTTTACAATAAATCAAGGGAATGCTAATACAACTAATAAAAACCATTCAATCAATGCGCATTACATTCAAAAATTAGATACACTTGGTAGAAAATTAGCTATTGATGTCGATTATTTTAATTTTAAAAATTCTTTCGATAGAAACTTTAGCAGTGAACAATTTATCACAAATCAAAACTATTTTGAAGCAAGAAATAACACCAATCAAAACATTAAAAACTATAGTGGAAAAATAGATGTAGAGCATCCAAGCAAATGGGGAAGCTTTTCTTATGGAGTTAAAAGTACTGTTACAAAAACGGATAGTGATGTTGCCTTTTACAATACTACTACAGGCATTCCAGTTTTTGATCCTACGCAAAGTAATGAATTCATGTATTCTGAAAATATCAACGCTGTATATGCAGATATGTCTAAACCATTAAATGAAAAATGGCAAGCAAAAATTGGACTTCGCTTTGAAAATACACGAACAAAAGGAGTTTCAAAAACAAACAATCAAACGGACATCAATACATACAACAAACTATTTCCATCTGTATTTTTAGGATACAATCCAAGTGAAAAAAATATGTTTAATCTAAGCTATAGCAAAAGAATTCAACGACCAAGTTTTGAACGTTTAAATCCGTTTCGTTTCTATATCAATTCAATTTCGTATCAAGAAGGAAATCCGTTTTTAAGACCACAAATTTCTGATAATTTAGAATTCACTCACATTTACAAAGGAAAACTTATTAGTAAAGCATTTGTGAGTTATGTAGATGATGGATATTTCAATATTATCAAAGCAGAAGACGGAGCGCAACAAAGAATTGTAGTAACATTCGATAATTTTTATACAGCTTTTAATTATGGATTAACTGAAACTTTCATATACAATCCGACTCCATGGTGGAATACTACAACCCAAGCAACATTATCAAAAATGGACACGCGTTATAAAGACGGATTTGATTTAGATGCTGAATTATTAAGCCAATGGAATTTTCAGTTTTACAATAGAAATACATTTCATTTAAACGAAGCAAAAACAATTCAAGCAGAAACTACGTTCATCTATGCTACTCCACAAAAATTAATGTATTTTTCAATATCAGAAATGGTGAGTCTTGATCTGGGTTTAAAGTTTTCCTTACTCGATAAAAAACTAAATTGTGTATTGGCTGTCAATGATATTTTAAAACGTAGAGCAACGAGTGTAAATACCAAAACCAATGGAATTGACCAAACGTACTATAATTATTTTGACACTAGAAGTGTGAAATTTAGCTTGAACTATAGCTTTGGCAATAAAAAAATAAAAGTGAAGCAACGTAACTCTGGAAACGAAGAAGAACAAGACAGAGCAAAAAATAACTAATTCACAATAAGACTGTTTAAAGTATTGGAGCTTTAAACAGTCTTATCTTAAACTAAAAATGTATTTTGTAAACCTAAAATCACAAGCAAGTGAAGATTTTCAATCAAAAAATAGAACTAAAGCATATTTTAATTGTATTAGCATTATTGTTTATAAGCAATGCCGTTAAAATTTTTGTTTTCTATTATGTTAGAATTAAAGGTGATATTGATTTTTATGACTATTACCATCATCTAACTATTTTACTATTTTCTATAGTTTCATTTATATCGGTATTTGTTTCTTGGAAACTCATTAATAAAATTGATACTTCAAAAACAATTTTAAAGTTTATAAAAGTCTATGCCTTATCTTTTATATTATTTAATAGTGTAGGACTTGTTATCGATTATATACTGTGGACAACACTTAATAATGAGTCGTATGATTATATAGGAAGATTTTTTAACATGTTGTCAGTCACTATATTCTTTAGTGATGTTTTTGCACTTACTTCTGCATTTTTATATTTCAGACAATCTCAAAAAATCGCATTAGAATTAGAAGAAACCGAAAAAGAAAAGGCAATTTTTCAATCACAAATGCTACAAAAGAATTTAGAACCACATTTTTTATTCAATAATTTGAGTGTTTTATCAGGATTAGCAAAAAAGAATCCTGAACAAATGGAAGATTTTATCGATGATTTTTCAGATGTATATCGTTACTACTTAAAGCATGGAAATCATCAATTAGTCGATTTAACGAATGAGTTATCATTTATAAAAAAATATATGAGTTTGATGGGAAAACGTTTTGGAAAAGCGTATCAAATTATAAATGAAATTGAAAATCCAAAAGGACTTGTCATTCCATGTTCATTGCAATTATGTGTAGAAAACGCAATCAAACATAACAAAGCAAGCGCTGAAGCTCCATTATTCATTTCACTTTCTAGCACAGCGGAAAGCATCATCATCAAAAACAAGTTGAATAAAGTAGATTTTACCTTGGGAACAGGTGTGGGAAACAATTATCTCAAACGTCAATACCAAATCAATTTTACAAAAGAAGTAGTTTTTACTGAAACGGATACTGAATTTATTGTTGAAATTCCATTAATTTTTGAAATATGAAAGTATTAATCATAGAGGACGAAGCTATTAATATTGAAATTATTTCAGATCATATACTGCGATACAATGACAAAATCGAAATTGTAGCATCGCTCCGAAGTAAAGAAGAAGTCGAAAAATGGAGTCAAACGAATGCGCAAGTAGATTTAGTATTTTCTGATATTGAATTGTTAGATGGAAATGTATTTTCGCTATTGAAAACCAATATTATAAAATCTCCTATCATTTTCACAACGGCTTACAACACCTTTTACCAAGAGGCTTTCGATGTAAACGGAATCGCTTATCTGTTAAAACCTATTAGTTATAACAAGTTTGGCAAGGCCATGGAAAAGTATGAAAATCTACAAAACAATGAAGTTGATTGGAAAAAAATATCTGAGGCAATTCACGGATTAGATACGAATTACAAAGAACGTATTATCATAAAAACCAAAACAGAACTAAAAATCTTAACTACAAAAAATACAGGAGCCATTTTATCGAATTCTGGAAAGTGTATCGCTATTGATGAGAAGGGAAAAGAAAATGAATTTCGTTACAAGTTGTCAGATTTAATCAAAGAACTTAATCCGAAAGAGTTTTTTCAAATCAATAGAGGAGAGATCGTTAATATTAATTTTATTGAAAAAATTGAACCTTATTTTGGAGATAGATTGGCTATTTCTATCAAAAACTACAAGCAGCATTTAATTACAAGTGCTTCAACTACTAGCGAATTCAGAAAATGGCTTGAATAAATAGACTTTAGGTGTTTTTATAGAAAAAGAGATAAAATCATTGTCTTAAGTCATCAAAAAAGAACACAAGTCACTGCATTCAAAATAAAGAAGGAAGTTTAAAAAACAATCCTTCTTTATTTTAGTACTTACAAAGTAAATGTGATGATAACAGTGCAATACCATTCAGTAGATGGGCAAATGTTCGTAGGACATTCATCTGTAGGGTAGGGACGAACAACACCCGATTCGTCAGCATGATCTCCTTCTGATCCTCCACTGATTTGAGAGGCTTTAAAATTTGAAATTGAGTGTTTGTTGAGAGATAACCTTTTTAAAGATTGTTTTTTCATATGAATATTATTTAGAATTAAATAATCAATTTAATAAAATCAGATAAGAGTTTGAAAAAAAATACATAAGCGTAAAGAAATTTAAAAAACAGTAGGATCAATGATATTGACAAGAAATATTAATAACAAACTATGATAGTAATCGACTATCGATGTTTAATTAGTATTAGTTTTACAAACAAAAAAATCCCAACACAATTGCTAGGATTTTTTATTAAGAAGAAATTTCTTAGTACCGAAGATGGGAGTCGAACCCACACGCTCTAATGAACACATGGCCCTCAACCATGCCTGTCTACCAATTCCAGCACTTCGGTATTATGTGCTTTGCAAAAATAAAAAAAGTTAAGCAAATGCTTAACTCCTTTTGTGACCTGGCTGGGGCTCGAACCCAGGACCCTCTCCTTAAAAGGGAGATGCTCTACCAACTGAGCTACCAGGTCATAGACCTCTGTAGTGTAATTTTGTGACCTGGCTGGGGCTCGAACCCAGGACCCTCTCCTTAAAAGGGAGATGCTCTACCAACTGAGCTACCAGGTCATTCAAAAAGAACTAATATTAATTCCTTGAATGCGGGTGCAAATATAACATCATAATTTTATTTTTCAAGTCTTTTTTAATATAATTTTCTCTTTTTTTTTCTGATTTTTGTAAGCGCTTAAAAATAAATAAATTATAATAGAAGAAATGACGATAATACTTTTAGGATATATGGCAAGTGGAAAGAGTTCTGTTTCAAAATTATTGGGAACCGAATTGGAATTGCCCGTGCTCGATTTAGACGATTATATTGAAATGAAAGAGGAAAAAACAATTCCTGAGATTTTTGAAACGAAAGGAGAAATTTATTTCCGAATGAAAGAACATCAATATTTGAAAGAAGTATTAGAAACAAAAGAACCAATGATTTTGTCTTTAGGAGGCGGAACGCCGTGCTATGCGAATAATATGAAGTTAATTCATGAATACACGCAGCAAACGTTCTATCTGCAAACTTCTATTCCAGAAATTATCAACAGAGTGAAAGATGAAAAAGCAAAGAGACCTTTGATTAGTGAGATTGCCAATGAAGACTTACCAGAATTTATTGGAAAGCATTTGTTTGAACGTAATGCGTTTTATCAACAAGCTACGCATAGCATTTTGACAGATCAAAAAACAATAGAAAGTTTGGTAGAAGAAATTAAGACACAATTAGATTAAATATGCTGTGTCTTCTTCTGCAAAAACAACATCAATATGTTCTTGGATAGAAGTAGATAATGAAATTCCTTTAAAATCTGCTTTTATAGGATACTTCTTGTGATTTCTATTTACAAGTACAGCAGTTTTAAAATTCTTCAAAGGAACGTCTAAAAAGTGCTTTACGCCGTAAATTAAAGTCGTACCTGAATTCAAAACATCATCCGTAAGAACTAAAGGCTTATTAATATAGGCTTCTTTTGGAATAGAAGTCGTAATTGTTTGTAACGGATTTTGCTTATCAATCTTAACTTCACACAAGGTAATAGCAGCGTCTGTAATTTTTTCTAACTCAGCTTTTATCTTTTGTGCAAAAACAAATCCATTCTTCGCAATTCCTGCAATGATGATTTCCTCTTCATTCACATTCGATTCCAAAATTTGGTAAGCTATACGACGTGTTTTGTGTTGAATTTGCTGGTGATTGAGTATAATATTTCCCGTTACGGTCATGACTTCAAAAATTTAAGTAAACGATGTAGAGGCAAAGCTCAGAACATTTAAATGCTTGATTATCGAGTAAAATTAAGAATTACTTTCATCATCGTCAAAAGTATCATCTAGATATTCATCAATTTCACGACGATCTTTTTTAGTCGGTCTTCCAGTTCCTTGTTTGCGATAATGATCTTTGGCGTGTTTTAACAATTCTAAATGTTCAAAGTTCTCTTTTGGCGTCGTATCAACTCTATAAATATCAACAAGCTTTGCACCAACACGATTTGGTGGAATATCAAGTACGGTTAAATGTCTTGAAACTTGCTCCTTACGGACTTCAATTTTGTCCGTAGGATATACATCTCGAGAAGGCTTTACAGTAGCGCCATTTATTTTTACGTGTCCCTTCTTACATGCTGTTGTAGCAATGTTTCGGGTCTTAAAATAACGCACGCACCAAAGGTATTTATCTATCCTCATACAAAAACTCTAAAAACTACGTTAAAGAATATACAAAAGTAGGATAAAATTGTATCTTGCAACCCAAAATTTAAAAAACAATGATGAAGTTTGTAAAATTTACCTTTTTAACAATAATCGCGACTGTGATTGTTTTATCGTGTAAAAGTGATGACGATCCAGTTTCTTTTGCAGAGCTACGTGATAGAGGTGAACAGCAGATAGAAGATGATGCTGCTCTTGTGGAATTTTTAAGTACACATTTCTATAATTATGAAGATTTTGATTTTACGAATCCTGAAAGTACAGCAAATGATACTTTTACAATGACATTTGGTAAAATTGAAGGCGCTAATGCAGATAAAACACCTTTAATTGATCAAGTAGAAGTTCGTACAACTACATACTTTGATGTAGATTATAAGTATTATGTATTAAAGTTACGTCAAGGTGGAGGAAAAACGTTTACAAGTTTTGATGAGGTGAATTTGACATATAGAGGTCAGACACTCGATTTAGAAACGTTTGATTTCAGAATTACACAACAAAATATATTATTAGTTGGAGCTGCTGTAAGTACAGTACGTGGTTTTCAATTAGGTTTGCCTGAATTTAATGCCGCAGAAAGTATTGTGGAAGGTGGAGACGGTTTCTTAGAAGCTAGAAATGGTGGACTAGGAGCTATATTTTTCCCTTCAGGACTAGGATATTTCAGTGTTCCTCAAGATGGAATTGATGCATATTCTCCATTAATCTTCTCTTTCAATATATTTGATGCTACATATATAGATGTTGATTCAGATGGTTTATTGTCTTCAATGGAAGATAGAGACGGAAATAATGATGTTGCAAATGATGATACAGACGGAGATGGAATTCCTGATTTTAGAGATTCTGATGATGACGGAGATGGAACCCTAACAGTAAATGAAGTAGGACAAGATACATACACGTTAAATCCTGGAGATCCAGAGCCAACGTATGCTAGCAATGAAATTGTAAGAACTAGAGATACAGATGCTGCTGGAGTAACGACCATTACAACGGTAACTTTAACAGATACAGACGGAGATGGTACTCCAGATTATTTAGATAATAACTAAAAGAATTTAGTACCTAACTATACAATGAAAACACTTCTTAACGGAAGTGTTTTTTTGTATGATCAATTTTCTAGAGAAGCCCATTTTACTTTGAATTGAGCCAAATCATGTAGTTTTCTTTTCCTATTTTAGCTATTAATACTATACTTTAAGCATGTACAAATAGAATTTGAACTCTATATAGTTATGAAAGAACAAAAATTAAATAGTCCTTTAGTTCAAAAGCTTATTTCAAAAGGATTTTATCAATATTCTGACATATTGGAAGATTTCAATTTGGAAAAATTCATAGAAAGTATCAGCGACTTATTCGCTCCATTTTTTAGCAAAGAGTATATAAAGGAAAACTTATCAATTCCAGATGAATATATTCAATTTTTAAAGAGTATAGGAGGAAGTTTGCATAATGGTTGGGATTATTTTCACGGAGAGAGACTGGTCATAAGCGATACAAGGCACTGGTTAGACTTATATGGCGAAGATTTTAAAGAAATGGAAACTACAGAAAATGTCTTAAGATTGCATATAAGTATTGCATCTCAAGGAGATAAACAAGTGATTCTTTTAAACTGTGATAAAAGTTCTAAAGGCGTACATACATATTATTGGTTTGAAGATGCGCATCCATGGGACGGATATTCTGAAGGTAATTCCGATTGGAACAGTTTAGAAGCTTTTTTAATAGATGATTATAAAATATAATAAACAAAAAGCACTTCCGTTAAGAAGTGCTTCGTATATATTTTCAAAAGGTTCAATCTTACAATCGTAATGAAAGACTAAATATCAATTGACTTGGTCTCGAATCTAAGGTACCAACTGCAATATTATTTGAATCTAAAATATTAGCTTCGTTTTGCGAAAATCCTCTTTCATAACGTACATCCAATCCAATATTTCCGAATTTTACAGCAGCTCCAAAATTGAATCCTACCGTAATATCATTTTGCACATCAGAAATAGTAGAATTTTCAAAATCGTTATCTAGTGTATATTGAAATGCAGGTCCAGCAAATATGCTCAACGGACCAATAACATCTATTCCAAGTAAAATTGGAACGTCAATTTTAGACATATCATAAGCATTAGAGCCGTATTCACTTTTTGTAGCAGTATATACAACTTCTGGACGAAGGTATAACTTGCTAAAATTAATTTCATAATACGCGCCTACATGATAACCGATTTTTGCATCCCCGCTATCTTCTAAAATATTTTCTCCTGCAGTAACAATCTCACGTAACTCTCCGTTGGAGTTAAAATTCAATCCTGCTTTGATTCCAAATTGCGCAAAACAACTTGCCGAAACAAACAGAAGTGCAAAACATAATAGGTTGTTTTTCATAATGTTAATGTTTAATGTTATACAGTAGAAACGATTTATTTTAGAATCTATTATTTCCTAGTTATAACTTTATTGACCGCTTTTACAATCGAAGCAGCATTTAATCCATACTTTTCCATCAATTGTGCTGGTGTTCCAGATTCTCCAAATGTATCTTGCGTAGCAACAAATTCTTGTGGAGTTGGTCTGTGTAAAGCTAACGTACGTGCTACACTTTCTCCCAATCCGCCAAGGAAATTATGCTCTTCAGCAGTAACTACACAACCTGTTTTAGCAACAGAGGCTAAAATAGCTTCCTCATCTAATGGCTTTATGGTGTGAATGTTAATCACTTCCGCAGAAATTCCAGCGGCTTCCAATGTTTCTGCTGCTTGTAATGCTTCCCAAACTAAATGTCCAGTCGCAACAATAGTAACATCTGTTCCTTCTGTCAATTGTACAGCTTTCCCAATTTCAAACTTTTGATCGGCAGGAGTGAAGTTTGCTACTTTCGGACGTCCGAAACGTAAATATACAGGTCCGTGAAAATCTGCAATCGCTAACGTTGCTGCTTTGGTTTGATTATAATCACAAGTGTTAATTACGGTCATTCCTGGCAACATTTTCATCAAACCAATATCTTCTAAAATTTGATGTGTTGCGCCATCTTCTCCTAACGTAATTCCTGCGTGTGAAGCACAAATCTTTACATTCTTATCAGAATACGCTACAGATTGACGAATTTGATCGTATACACGACCTGTTGAGAAATTGGCAAAAGTTCCTGTAAACGGAATCTTTCCACCAATGGTCATTCCTGCGGCAATTCCAATCATATTTGCTTCTGCAATTCCAATCTGGAAAAAACGCTCTGGATGATTGTCTTTAAAAGCATTCATTTTTAACGATCCTGTCAAATCTGCACAAAGTGCAACTACGTTTGGATTCGTTTTTCCAAGTTCAGTCAATCCATCCCCGAATCCTGAGCGTGTATCTTTACTACCTGTGTTTGTATATTTTTTCATATTCATTATCCACGAAAGTGGATATCTATTTTTTGATTAAACTTCGTTTATAGAAAATTTAGTTGCGATTTAATAATCACCTAAAGTTTCAGGGTTTTGAGCTAAAGCGCTTTCCAATTGCTCATCATTCGGAGCTTTTCCGTGCCAAGCATGTGTGTTCATCATAAAATCAACACCATTCCCCATTTCCGTATGCAATAATACAACCACAGGTTTTCCATTTCCAGTCTTCGCTTTTGCTGCGGCCATTCCGTCTTTTATTGCTTGGATGTTGTTTCCGTCTTCAATCTCTAATACTTCCCAACCAAAAGCTTCAAACTTAGCTGAAAGCGAACCTAAAGGCAATACATCATCGGTAGCACCATCAATTTGTTTCTTATTATAATCAACCGTTGCGATGTAATTGTCAACATTGTTTCCAGCGGCATACATAGCAGCTTCCCAAATTTGTCCTTCTTGTAATTCGCCATCACCATGTAAAGAATATACCAAGTGATTGTCACCATTTAACTTTTTCGTCAAAGCAGTTCCAATAGCAACCGACATTCCTTGTCCTAATGAACCAGAAGCAATGCGGATTCCAGGCAAACCTTCATGCGTAGTTGGGTGTCCTTGCAAGCGAGAATCTAACAAACGAAACGTATTCAATTCGTCTACAGGGAAATAGCCTCTTCGTGCTAAAACACTATAAATTACAGGGGAAATATGACCATTTGATAAAAAGAAAACATCTTCTTCTTTACCATCCATAGCAAAACCATCGTTCAGCTTCATGATGTCATTGTATAGAGTGACTAAAAATTCGGCACAACCTAGTGAACCTCCTGGATGACCAGAATTTACTTTGTGTACCATTCTCAAGATATCTCTACGTACTTGAGTTACTAAATTTTCTAACGATTTGTTATCAGACATTGTGTATTTGTTAGTAGTTTTTGTAAAGCACCAAAAGTAAGTCATAAAATAGCGTTAACAAAAGAACTTTGCAGGCTTTTATTAACGAAATACTGTGAATAAACTACAAAGTCTAAAAAAGTGTATAAATGTTTGATAATGAATTGATAATGGTTGTTCGGGTTTTGAAATGTTTTTTCAAATTATAACGATCATTTTTATTTCAGATGTTCACTCTTTACTTTTATTTAAATTATTTAGATTTGTAAAAATTACATAATCATGAATATAAATAGACTATTACTTATTGCTTGTTTAATTTTATCACAATTAGTTTTTTCACAAGATCAATCAGAAAAAATAGATAAAGACATCATCAAATTCACAAATGGTAATATTAAAGAAGGGAAAGTAGATTTGTATGGAATTTATAACCCTAAAAAAAATAGGAAAATTCAACTTTGCGATAATAATTATAAGAATTGTAAAGAATATAAACTTTCCAATATTGATAATATTACAATTATTAGAGACTTTAGAAAAAGTCTAAAGGGCATGTATCAAATGTATCCCAATTTAAAGTCAGGAGAGAGAATTGATATAACTAAAAAGCATTATGCTGAATTTAAAATTTTATATAACCCTAAAAAAGGATCTGATACTCCGCTAGCCAGTAAATTAATTTTTAAAGGTGAAAATCACAATTACTATTCATTTAATGGAAAAGGTCTAAAATTTATATTTAATACGAGTGGTCCAAATGGAAATACCCTTGGGACTTCTTATAACCATTTAGTTTTTGTCACAGAAAAAGGAAGTAACTTTATTAAGTATAAATTTCAACATAAAACGAACAAAAAAACTTTAAAAACATTAAAAAAGTTATTTAGTAATTGTAATGGAATTATTGCAGAATCTAAAAAGAAGAATAAAGAAATTAAGAAGAAACCGCTTGTTCATTTTCTTAAAATTCTTGACAAATGTTTGTAAAGAATAGTTTGATATACTTAATGATAATTTATAGTTATTAAATTTTAAGTTTTCATTAGCGAAATCATCAGTAAATCTTACCTATATTTGCCAACTGATGAAGCCGCTATGTAATGCGATTTTTTAATATTTTTTAGGCTTTCGCCAGAAGAATCTCGCGGTAACACACAAACAATTAGTAGGCAATAGCGATACGATAATGAAATTTGATTTAAAAGGAAAAGATCCACTAAGCAAAGCAAGAGCAGGCGTACTGACGACCGATCATGGAACGATAGAAACGCCTATTTTTATGCCAGTGGGAACCATAGGAACGGTAAAAGGTGTACATCAACGCGAATTGAAAGAAGATATCAATCCTGATATTATTTTAGGAAATACCTATCACTTATACTTACGTCCGCAAACCGAAATTCTCGAAAAAGCAGGTGGATTGCATAAATTCATTAATTGGGATCGTAATATTTTGACAGATTCAGGAGGGTATCAAGTATATTCTTTATCTGCCAACAGAAAAATAAAAGAAGAAGGTGTAAAGTTTAAATCACATATTGATGGTTCATACCATTTCTTTACGCCAGAAAATGTCATGGAAATTCAACGTACTATTGGTGCTGATATCATCATGGCTTTTGACGAATGTACGCCATATCCATGTGATTACCGTTATGCGAAACGTTCGATGCACATGACACATCGTTGGTTGGACAGATGTATTGCACATTTAGAAAAAACACCTTACAAATACGATTACAGTCAAGCATTTTTCCCAATTGTTCAAGGAAGTACGTACAAAGACTTACGAAAACAATCAGCAGAATTTATTGCTTCACGAGATGCAGTAGGAAATGCCATTGGAGGATTATCGGTTGGAGAACCTGCTGAAGAAATGTATGCTATGACAGATGTAGTATGTGAAATTCTTCCCGAAGACAAACCTCGATATTTAATGGGCGTTGGAACTCCAATCAATATTCTAGAAAATATTGCTTTAGGTGTTGATATGTTTGACTGTGTGATGCCAACACGTAACGCCAGAAACGGAATGTTATTTACAGCACACGGAACCATCAACATCAAAAATAAAAAATGGGCAGACGATTTTTCTCCTATTGATGAAATGGGCATTACATACGTAGATTTAGAATATTCAAAAGCATACGTACGTCACTTATTCACTGTAAATGAATTGCTTGGAAAACAAATTGCCACCATACACAACTTAGGATTCTATCTTTGGTTGGTTAGAGAAGCGAGAAAACATATATTAGCGGGAGATTTTAATGAATGGAAGAACAAGATGGTCAAACAAATGGATAAACGTCTATAATATAGCGCATGAAAATATTAGATTGGTACATCATTAAAAAATATCTACTAACATTCTCTGTAATGTTACTGCTATTTGTTCCTATTGGAATCATGGTTGATATTTCTGAGAATATTGATAAAATGTTGGCTACCAAAGCGCCAACAGACGAAATTATCATGTATTACGTGAATTTTGTCCTATATTTTGCCAATCTCTTATTTCCTATATTTTTATTTCTTTCAGTGATTTGGTTTACGTCCAAAATGGCGAATGATACCGAAATCATTGCAATTTTAAGTTCAGGAGTTTCTTATTTACGTTTCCTGCGTCCATTCTTAGTGGCAGCAACAATTGTAGCAGTTTTTGCTTTTGTGATGGGAATGTACATTGTTCCCAATGCCAGTAAAGGTTTCAATGAATTTCGATTTGAATACATAAAAAAAGGACGTAAAAAAATACGTGACAACTCCGAAATCTATAAGCAAATCACCAACAATGATTTTATCTATTTAAAAACGTTTAACTTCAAAAGTGGACGTGGAGATCATTTTACGTTAGAGCATTTTGAGGACAATCTATTGAAGTATAAACTACAAGCGCGTACCATAAAATATAATCCAGAAGATAGTACATATACATTGCGTGGTTATAAAAAACGTATTGTGGGCGCTATGAATGATAGTTTAATTAGCGAACGAAAGTTAGATACTATTTTCCCGTTTGATGTAGAAGATTTAACGCCAGTAACGTATATGGCAGAAACCTTAAACTATCAAGAATTAGATAAATTCATTGAGAAAGAAAAACAATCAGGTTCGCCAAATGTCAACAAGCATTTACTAGTAAAATACAAGCGTTGGAGTTTGCCAATTACGGCGTTTATTCTAACCATTATTGCGGTTGCGGTATCTTCTATGAAACGTAGAGGAGGAATGGGAATCAACCTTGCTTTCGGAATCTCTATAGCATTTATATACATTTTCTTTGATAAGATATTTGGCACGATGGCAGAAAAATCTGGATTCTCTCCAATGTTAGCAGTTTGGGTTCCTAATCTTGTCTTTGGTGTATTAGCCCTATATTTGTTGTACAATGCTAGGCGATAAACTCAAAAACTATTTACATCTACATCTATTAGTCTTTATAGCTGGTTTTACAGCAATATTAGGAAAACTAATTACGATCAAAGCAATTCCACTAGTTTGGTTTCGTATGCTCATTGCAGGTATATTGATGTTTGCGTTTATCAAAATCTCAAAAATCAAACTAAAAATTTCGCTCAAAACATTTTTTAAGTTTGCCATTGCGGGTATTGTCGTCGCATTGCATTGGATTACGTTTTTTGGCGCTATCGATGTATCAAATGTTTCCATTACGCTAGTCATGTTCTCTACAGGTGCGTTTTTTGCCTCGTTCATAGAACCGATAGTCTACAAGCGAAAAATTGTATGGTACGAAATTATATTTGGAATTATTGTCATTGTTGGAGTTTCCATCATTTTGAATACAGAATTTAAATATATCAACGGAATTCTTTTAGGAGTTTCTTCTGCTTTTTTATCCGCATTATTTTCGGTATTGAACGGTAAATTTGTAGAAAGTCACAATGCATCGACCATTTCGTTTTACGAATTTATCTGTGGAGTGGCATTTATTTCTATCTATTTAGCGTTTGCCGCAGATGGATTCATGAAAGAAAACTTCTTTGTTTTAGAAACTAACGATTGGATATACATCTTTATATTAGCATCAATTTGTACGGCGTATGCATTTATTGCTTCCACGTACATCATGCGCTATATAAGCCCATATACAGTGGTGTTGACCTATAATTTAGAAATCATTTACGGAATTATTTTAGCCTTAATTCTATTCCCAATAGATGAAAAAATGAGCCCAGGATTTTACTACGGAAGCTTGCTTGTCGTGGCGACAGTTTTAGCAAATGGAATCCTAAAAAATCGTAGAAAAAGAAAATCAGGAGATGGCATTGATATTTCCTAAATTAAAGTTTTATATTTGTAAACTGAAACAACTAAACGTATACTCAAAGCATGGAATATTTAGAGTTTGAGCTACCTATTAAGGAATTAAAAGATCAATTGACAAAATGCCAAGCAATTGGCGATGAAAGTGACATTGATGTTACAGAAACATGTCAACAGATCGAGAAAAAATTAGAAGCAACCAAAAAAGATATCTATAAAAACCTATCGGCTTGGCAACGTGTACAATTGTCACGTCATCCAAACAGACCGTATACCTTAGATTATATCAACGCATTGTGTGGAGATTCTTTCTTAGAATTACACGGAGATCGTAATGTAAAAGACGATAAAGCAATGATTGGTGGATTGGGTAAAATTGGTGATCAATCGTATATGTTTATTGGCCAACAAAAAGGATACAATACCAAAACACGTCAGTACCGAAACTTCGGAATGGCAAATCCTGAAGGTTATAGAAAAGCATTGCGTTTAATGAAATCTGCAGAAAAATTTGGAATTCCTGTAGTGACATTAATTGATACTCCGGGAGCGTATCCAGGATTAGAAGCGGAAGAGCGCGGACAAGGAGAAGCAATTGCAAGAAATATTTTAGAAATGACACGTTTAAAAGTACCAATCATCACGGTTATTATTGGTGAAGGTGCTTCTGGTGGAGCTTTAGGAATAGGAGTAGGAGATAGCGTATTAATGCTTGAAAACTCTTGGTATTCTGTAATTTCTCCAGAAAACTGTTCATCTATCTTATGGAGAAGCTGGGAACACAAAGAAAAAGCAGCAGACGCTTTAAAGTTAACAGCAACGGATGCAATGAAAATCAAAGTAATTGATGAAATCATCCAAGAACCACTTGGTGGCGCACATACAGATCGTGAAGGAACCTTCATTGCAGTTCGTGATGCCATTGTTGAACATTATGACAAATTAAAAAACTTATCACAAGAAGATTTAGTAAGTTCTCGTATGGAAAAGTATTCCAAAATGGGAGAATTTAAAGGATAAACCTATACTACATAGGGAAGACGAAAAATCCGAAGTGAAGACTTCGGATTTTTTTTCCGCTTATTAACAAAAAAAAGAACTTATCAACAATTTCTTATTATAAATTAAAGTTTAAAAAGTAAAAGGATTAGTTACTTTCGCAGTCATGGAAAATGTAAACCCTAAGCAAACATATAAAACTGATAAAAGCAATTTAATAAACCTTGAGAAAGGAAAATTACCTCCACAAGCCATCGATTTGGAAGAAGTTGTACTTGGTGCAATGATGATTGACAAAAAAGGTGTTGATGAGGTAATTGATATTCTAAGTCCAGACGCTTTCTATAAAGAAGCGAATAAACACGTATATGAAGCCATTTTTCAACTGTTTGAAAACTCTGAGCCAATTGACTTGTTGACGGTTTCGTCGCAGCTTCGTAAAAATGGAAACTTAGAAATTGTTGGTGGCGATTTTTATCTGATTTCACTCACACAAAAAGTATCTTCTTCGGCACATATTGAATTTCATGCACGTATCATCTTGCAGAAATTTATTCAACGTAGTTTGATTAAAATCTCTAATGAAATTATTGAAGATGCTTACGATGAGACTACAGACGTTTTCTCATTATTAGATAAAGCAGAATCACGCTTGTATGAAGTAACGCAGGGAAACATTAAAAAATCGTCGGAAACGGCGCAAAGTTTGGTAATTCAAGCCAAGAAAAAAATTGAAGAAATTTCCAATAAAGAAGGTTTGAGTGGTATTCCGACCGGATTTACCAAATTAGACAAACTAACTTCCGGATGGCAGCCGAGTGATTTAATTATTGTCGCAGCACGTCCAGGTATGGGAAAAACGGCATTGACCTTATCGATGGCACGAAACATTGCGGTTGACCAAAATATACCCGTAGCATTCTTCTCTTTAGAGATGGCTTCTGTACAGTTAATTACACGTTTAATTTCATCAGAAACTGGTTTGTCTTCTGAAAAACTTCGTACAGGAAAACTAGCCAAACACGAATGGGAACAATTAAATGTAAAAGTAAAAGGACTTGAAAAAGCACCTTTATTTATTGATGATACGCCATCGCTTTCCATCTTCGATTTACGTGCAAAAGCGCGTCGTTTGGCATCGCAGCACGGAATTAGAATGATTATGATTGATTACTTGCAGTTAATGACCGCAGGTGGAAGTCAAAAAGGAGGAAACCGTGAACAGGAAATCTCGATGATTTCTCGTAACCTAAAAGCATTAGCAAAAGAATTATACGTTCCGGTAATTGCCTTATCTCAGTTATCACGTGCGGTAGAAACACGTGGAGGAAGCAAACGTCCGTTACTTTCTGATTTACGTGAATCGGGTGCGATTGAGCAGGATGCGGATATTGTATCGTTTATTTACCGTCCAGAATACTATAAAATTGAAGAATGGGATGATGAAGAACGTTCTCCAACTGATGGACAAGCAGAATTCATTGTAGCAAAACACAGGAATGGTGGTTTGGATAACATTCGACTCAAATTCTTAGGACACTTAGGTAAGTTTGATAACTTAGAAACCTTTGATTCGCCGTTTGAATTCCATTCGAAAATGAACGATGCCGCAAACGATGATACATTGAAACCAGATACTTTTCCAAGTGCAGATGAAGCGTTCGGGAGTTCTATGAATGATGATTTTAATCCAGACGATAACGAAGTTCCTTTCTAAGAAATCCGTATTTTTGTAATAGCTATTTTCTGATGTGCCTTCTTTTATCGAATGGAAGTATTCAGTAAAATAATAAGATGTCAAATCGAGCATTATCGAAGTGACACTAAGGTTTTTTACGATTGAATTTCAGTTGTCATTCCGCACTAGATGCGGAATCCACTTTTGAAATTCTTGGGATTCCTGCCTACGCAGGAGTGACAAACAAAATAGAACAATTACATGAAATATGACTATATAATTGCAGGATCAGGATGTGCAGGATTAAGTTTGCTGTACAGAATGCTGAAAGATTCTGAATTAAGCGCAAAGCAGATTTTAGTCATAGATAAATCGCAAAAAAATAAAAACGATCGTACGTGGTGTTTCTGGGAAAAAGGAAACGGACTCTTTGAATCCATTGTGACACATCAGTGGAAAACACTCGAATTTCTCTCAGATGATTTTCAGCGCAAATTCGATATGTCGGAATACCGTTATAAAATGATTCAAGGAATTGATTTCTATAACCATGTGTTGAAAGTTGCCAAAGAATTTGAAAATGTAACCTTTGTTTCTGAAAATATTACTGCAATTACAACGGAGAACGAAATAGGTAAAGTTACAACTGAAACTTCTGCGTATACTGCGAATTACGTGTTCAACTCTACAAGTTTATTCTATCCAAAAATGGACACCAACAATTCATTATTACAACATTTTGAAGGTTGGGTGATTCAAACAAAAGCACCAGTTTTTGATAAAAATGTTGGTCGATTGATGGACTTTCGATTGTCGCAAGAACATGGCGCCACATTTATGTACGTATTGCCAACGAGTGAAACAGAGGCTTTGGTTGAATATACCTTATTCACTGAAAAAGTGCTTGAAAAAGAACAATACAAAACGGCACTCAAAGAATATATTCAAAACTATTTAAAGATTGATAATTACGAGATTCTTCATACGGAATTTGGAATTATTCCGATGTCATTGGCAAAATTCTCCAGAAAGGTTCCGAATCAAAAAAATATTATCAACTTAGGAACTGCGGGCGGATTCACGAAAGCGAGTAGTGGATATACGTTTCAATTTGTGCAAAAGCATACGGAAAATATCATCCAACTATTGAAAGCAGGAAAATATCCAAATCCGCAAGTAACGTTTCGTGACAAGATGTATCAATGGTACGACCGAACATTGTTGGAAGTAATTCTTTCAGAGAAATTGGAAGGAAAAGAAATCTTTGCAACCATCTTTAAAAACCGTCCAATTGAAACTATTTTAGCATTTTTAGGCAATGAAAGTTCTGTATGGGAAGATATCAAAGTGATGAGTTGTTTGCCCATCATGCCATTTTTGACTTCCGGAATGAAGCAGTTACGATTTTAATTAAACCAATTCAACTACAATTGTGCGATTAAATTTATTAGTCATTCGAACCCCAAATCCAGCAGTATTGAAAGATCAATATGAAAAATTAGGTTTTCAATTTGAGTACCATCAACATGGAAACGGGCCATTTCATTATGCTTCTGAACAAAACGGATTTGTCTTTGAAATTTATCCACTTACAAAATCTCAACAAAAAGCAGACAATTCTACCAGATTAGGATTTGACGTTGCAAATTTAGAAGCTAAGATCAAAATGTTAGAAAGTTCTACATGGAAAATTCTATCCAAACCAAAAGAAACAGCTTGGGGATTAACGGCTTTAGTGCAGGATTTAGATGGGAGAAAAGTAGAATTGAAGCATAAAAATTAAAATATATAGCCTTTTAATTCGGGTGATTTTTTAATTAATAGTATCTTCAAAATAAAAATCAGAACGTGACTTTTTCTTATGAGTTTATTTTCTAAAATATTTGGCACTAAGGATAATTCCAAAAGGCAAGAATATGTGCATTACGTGCTTTCTGATTCCAAGAATGTGTATTATTTGAAAAAGATGAAGAAAACGATTGTGATGTTTCCAGATCGAATCAATACAAACGCACATGCTGAAGCCAAAACAAAACATGTTTACACTAAAAAATTTCGTTCTCTATTCGAATTTTGGAAGTATATCACCAAATCAAAAAAATGGTATGTGGAATACCAAGCAGGCACAATTGAGAATCTAGAAAAACATATTGAGATTTTGGCACCATTTATTGTACAAGCAACAAATAAATTACGACGAGAAATGGAATTTTCAGAGAAAGAAATTTATAGTATTGCAGGATGGGATAATTTATTATTTCGGTATAAAGATAAAAGCGAATTGGTGCTGAAAGAAAGTCAGAAACTAAAAGCTTATTGTGCAAATTGTGGTTCTGAAAGATTAGGGTTTATTCAACGATACCCAAAATCAATTTGTCATGAATGCTTGCCAAAAGTGACTGATAAGAATGGGAGAAGTGTCGAATTCTTTAATTCACACATCGGCGGTTATGGTTGTCAAGGATATTATTCAGAAACAAATCAACAAGAAAAATACGAATTGGATGTCTGTTATATTGATGATAAAGAATTTGTAGCAGAAGAAGCTAGGTTTGGGGGAATTGTGATCAATCTTAAAGAAAAACCATGAAAAAACGATTCATCTTTTTGCTTTGTATTTTGTGTTTCGCTTGTAAAGAAGAAGCGAAAAAGCTTTCACAACCAGAAGAAACTACGGTGGTTCCAGAAATAAAAAATAATCTCATCCACAAAGAAGCATTTCAAAAAATCATGGATTCTGTGGACTTAAAAGGTTCAATTTTAGTGTACGATGTAAAGAAAGAATTATATTATTCCAACAATTTTGAATGGGCACTAACAGGAAAATTGCCAGCTTCTACCTATAAAATTCCAAATTCTATTATTGGATTGGAAACTAAAGAAGTTAAAGATCAAAACAGTATTTTTAAATGGAATGGAGAAAAACGCATGTTCAAATCTTGGGAAGCCGATTTAACGTTGCGACAAGCGTTTCAACGTTCGTGTGTTCCGTGTTACCAAGAAGTTGCACGAAAAGTAGGAGTGAAGCGAATGAATGTATATTTAGAAAAATTGCAATACGGAAACATTACAGTTGACGCAACAAATTTGGAAAACTTTTGGCTGACAGGAAATGCAACGATTACTCAATTTCAACAAATCGATTTCCTAAAGCGTTTTCAACAAGAAAGCTTGCCCATTTCAAATCGAACCTCAACAATTGTGAAGGAAATCATGATTCTCAAAGAGACGGAAAACTACGTGTTGCGCGGCAAAACGGGTTGGTCTATTGAAGGCGATCAGCATAATGGTTGGTTTGTGGGTTACGTTGAAAATGGCGATCAATTGTTGTTTTTTGCAACCAATGTGGAACCGATTTCAAAAGAATTTGATCAGAAAGCATTTCAAAAGAATAGAAAAGTGATTACATTCAAAGCCTTGGAACAACTCTTAGGAATAAAACTATAGATTGTTTTTGAAAATATGATGTCATTTCGAGCGCAGTCGAGATTCTTAAGGAGTATTCATATCAAATATTTCTCGACTGCGCTCGAAATGACATTTTAAAATAGGATACTTTTTTTTATGATTCGTCATTGCGAGAATTTAGAATAAATTCGTGGCAATCTGTTTGTTAGGAAAACTATTTTGATTGACTTAAAAACAGATTACTTCGTCATTCTTCCTCGTAATGACGTTTCAATACAACGTTCATACTCACTTTCATCGAAGGTTTCACTTCCTTATTTCACATGTCCAATTCCAAAGCCCATATCTTCAATTTTGTACAAATGATTGTGGTCATGCATTAACAAATGCCTGAGCATGATATACGGCGTATAAGTTTTGTATTCTGGATGCATTGCCAATTTGTTCCAATCGTCTGCGTTAAATTCTTTGGCGAGTTCGATGGTTTTGTTTCGCATGTCAAAAAAATCAGTGATGGTTTTTTGTAAATCCAATTCAATAAAAAAGGTTGAATCAAAATTATCTCCTGACAAAGGTTCAAAAATTGGTTTTTCGTGTTCTTTAAAATCTTGGAGTCTTTTTTGAAATCCGTACATATCGCCAACTCCGATATGTGTTGCATGTTCATGAATGGACCATTTTCCTTTGATAATTTCCTTTTTATAAAGCGCTGGATCTATTTCAGAAATCAATTCTGCCAACAATCTTGGAGTTTCGCTTAATGCATGTAGTATAGGTTCAATTTTTTGGTTCATGATTGTTTTCTATAGTTTCGTATCAGTTATTTTTAGGTTCTTTGTTATACCAATTCTTAATGTCATTCCATTTTTGTGTTCTAAATTCACAAGATTCCGTTGAAAAATAACATGCTGTACATGTATTGGTATAAAAACTTTCTTGAGTTATTTGATTTAATATTTCAACAGCCGCATCTTGATATCTTAAGATAGTTCTTGTCGGATAAAAGTCTCTAAAATAACCAATTGTGGATAATGGTCTTCTATCGTCTAGTAAATTGATTAAAAAAGGAATGGCAGGTTTTCCTATTTTTTTTAAACTTATAGCAGCATTGTATTCACCTTTTGGAGTATCAAAAACACTACAATTAGCTGGCTGTCCTATTTGTTCTGCAGCAATATTTCTTAGTTGGTAAATATGATATTCAATTTGTTGATGTAATGATAAATCGTTTATGTCCGATGGTTCTTTCCAATTTGCATCTTCAATCATCATTTGAGATAAAAGATTTGAAAGTTCTTTTGCTTGGTTTGCATAGTATGTTTGAGGATAATCAGTTGCAATTTTGGTAAAAAGATTGTTTGCTTTTTTTCTATTCTTATCAGCTTGAAGTAATGTCGTAGCTTCTTCAAATAAATCCCAAGCTTTTGCTTCTTTTGCAGATTGTAAAAAATGTTTTTCATCTTGATTGAGTCCTTCAAAACGTTCAGATTTTATGCTGTTTGCTGTAAAAAGGCTTGAAAATTCTTCCCATTCAGCAGTTGGAGTACTTTTTTTAAATTCTGAACAGGAATATATGGTATCTAGGTTTGTATTCACTTTTTGTGCTACACTTTTACAACCAATGATGAGCACTGAAAATGATAAAAAAAAGAATAGACGAGTTAACTGGGTTTTTATGGTCATGCTAGTTTTATTAGCTATAACGTTTTTTATAAGCAGTATTGTATGGACTTAGTTTTTCATTCGGCTAAATTCAATTTTTTCTGATGGACAGTTCTGTAGATTCGTTTTTCCAAAAATATATCCTGTTAAGTTTTTACAATCAGCGTATATTTTTCCGTTTTTGATAGTGAAATTCGTAAGTTTTGATCTTTCTGATGGAGGATAGTCACTTTCAAGTTCCGTGATTATGATTGTATTATCTTTTATGTTGATTGTTCCTTTAACAGACATTTCTCGATTTTGTTTTTTGGCAAGAGTTTCTGAATTTAAAATCGGCCATTCATCTAAGACAAAGATTTGTATAGAGTCCATTTCAGAATTTATCTGAAGCGCATAAAATAAATCATTGTTTTCTGCTATGAAATTTCCTCCGTTTTTGAATTCTATTTCGTTACAACTTTGAAGAGCTAAAATCAGGACTAATAGAGATATGATTCTTTTCATGATTGGTACTTGTTTGTAAGTTTTATTGAAGCTAAAACTAACTGAATTTCAATTGAAATCAAAGAATAGAAGTAATGAATAGCGTCTAAATATTATTTGTGAATTTGTGATAAGAAAAGTTTAAAAAAGCTTTTAGTTTTTAAGTGTTTAACCACGAATGCACGAATGTTTTAGAGTGTACTTTGATCTAAATCATTTTTGCTGGAAAACCAAATAGTTTGTATAGACTATTTGTGTGAATACTTATAAGTTTTGCTATTAATTAAACACTATTCGTGAATTCGTGACAAAGGTAGTGTTGTTAAAAACCGTCTTGCTTTTAAGTTTTTAACCACGAATACACGAATGTTTTAGAGTGTACTTTGATGTAAATCATTTTTGCTGGAAAACCTCTAGTTTGTATTGACTATTTGTGTAAATACTTATAAGTTGAGCTATTAATTAAACACTATTCGTGAATTCGTGGTAAAAGTAGTGTTGTCAAAAATCGTCTTGTTTTTGAGAGTTTCACCACGAATGCACGAATGTTTTAGAGTGTACTTTGATGTAAATTATTTTTGCTGGAAAACCAAATAGTTTGTATTGACTATTTGTGTAAATACTTATAAGTTTAGCTATTAATTAAACACTATTCGTGAATTCGTGACAAAAGATGTGTTATAAAAAGGCTTTTAGTTTTTAAGTTTTTAACCACGAATGCACGAATGTTTTAGAGTGTACTTTGATGTAAATTATTTTTGCTGGAAAACCATTTGTATAGACTATTTGTGTAAATACTTATAAGTTTAGCTATTAATTAAAGACTATTTGTGAATTCGTGACAAAGGTAGTGTTGTTAAAAACCGTCTTGCTTTTAAGTTTTAACCACGAATACACGAATTTTTTAGTGTGTGCTTTTATCTAAATTATTTTTGATGGAAAAACTACTAGTTTGTATTGACTATTTGTGTGAATACTTATAAGTTGAGCTATTAATTAAACACTATTTGTGAATTCGTGATAAAAGATGTGTTATAAAAAGGCTCTAAATTTTTAAGTGTTTAACCACGAATACACGAATGTTTTAAAACGTACTCTTTATATTTTAGATTAAGCCTTTATGAGAAACTGAATCAAGTTCAGCTTTACGCACACTACTCGAAATGACGTTCTGAATTCAATGTCTATCTTACATTTTGTCAACGTCAGTTCGAGAGGCAAATCTGTGATCCGTTTTAGTTTTATTTGTTTTGCAGTTCTTCTATCGTGAACCACTAAATAATGTACATCTCAATACTCAATACTCAATACTCAATACTAATATCTCAATACCAATTAAGCATCATCAGGATCAGGAGCATTGACATCTAATGTAATGATATCATCTGCACGAACCATGCTCGGTTTGTTGACATCAAAAGCTGGCGATTGCGTATCAAAAGTAGATTCGTCTGTAATAGCTTCTTCATCTACATGATCACCAAATTCATAGCCAAGTCCATACTCAGTCAATAAGGTTTTAATCTCTCCAAAGGTTCTCTTTACGTTGCCTTCTTTTTCAATAATATTTGGCAAAAAGCGAATAATTTGTGCTTCCGATGGCGGCACTGGCACAATATCAAATTCAATTTCCGCTGTAGCGTTCAATCCCAAATTATATTTATTTGTATTGGAAGCATTCACCGGAGTTGCATACATTTTTGGGCGAAATGAACGTCCGTTTTGAAGTGTATTTCCAGTGCTTTGCTGTGAAATAGATAAGGAAATTTTTGCTTTTGCTGTCGTTTTCGGAATCGTATAAAATGTAGGTTGATAACCAACTTCACGGAGCATTTTTAAGGTTTCGGAACCTTTATCAGGATCACTATTATATATTTCTAATGTTTGTCTTAACGAACCTTCGTCAAGTGCGGCTTGTGCTTCTCCAACACCTTCTCCAATGGAAGCGATAAAATCTCCTAGAGGTGCGGCAAAGGCATCTTTTACATAATCGTATGAATTGCTTGACATAATTTTTTTAGTTTATTGGTTTTGCGAAAATTACTATTACTTCTTGTCCTTCTTCAACGGCTGCATCGGGTGCTGGCGATTGTTTGAAAGATTGTCCTTCAATGAGCGATTTATCATTAGTTGCATGATATACAGCATCTAGTTTTAAGCCATTGTTGAGCAATACCTTTCTAACAGCAGTTTCTGTCAATCCTAAAATATTCGGCATTTTCTGATTCACAGTAGTGCTTGTATTGCCAGTAGGCACAATGTCAATGCTAATATCACTAATGGCTGCGCTGCTTACATCTTTGGCAGATTCGTAATCTAACAAACCAAACACAGTTCCGTCAGGACCTTTTTCAACCGTAGTTTTAAGGTTTAAAGAGACATTGGCAAGCGTATATTTAGAATTGATTAATTCTTGATCGGCTTTTACCACATCATTTACAATACTACTATATACTTTGGCAGCAGATAATTTATTTGGATGATCTGTCACTGTGAAATCTTGAGCTTCTGCCAGTTGTTCTTGTAGCTTTCCGTTTTCACGTTCCAAAGTAGTTACCAATGTTTTTTGTGTTTGTAGTTCAACATCTTTGGCAGTCACTAAGGCTTTTTCTCGTTGTACGGAGGTTTGTAATTGAGAAATACTAGCTAAGAAAGATACTTTTTCTTGTTGCAGATTATCTCTTTCTATAGAAATGTCTGCTACTTGCTGCTCTAAATTATTTTTATCTATCGTAATGACAGAAACTTGTTGTTGTAAATCGTTGTAGAGCACTTCAAAATTGCTTCCGCTGACGCTGACAGCTTCCATATTTTCAATCTGCGTTCGTTGTGCCGCAAGTTGTGTTTCTAAATTTGCTTTATCTGCTTCCAGTGTCTGTCTCAGTTGACGTTCATTGGTTAAGTTTGCATTCACAGTTTGTAAATCGACACTTAAATCAGCTACTTGCTGTTCTTTGGTTTCAATATCATTTTGAACCGTTGAAAGTTGTGTTTGTAGCATTTCACGTTCATTAGACAAAGAAGCTACACTCTCGTTTAATTCAGAAATTTGAGCAAAAGCAGTATCTCTCTCTATTTCTATAGCGCGAATATCTCCAGAAACTTCCATGGTTTCCATTTCTTCACGTTGTGTTGCAAGTGCTGTTTCTAGGTTTGCTTTATCCGTTTCAAGCGTTTCTCTCAGTGCTCTTTCATTGGCTAAATTTGCCGTTACTGTCTGTAAATTAAGATTTAAATCGGCTACTTCTTGTGAACTGTTTTGAACAGTATTTTGTGCTGACAACAATTGTGTACGTAACGATTCACGTTCGTCAGACAAAGAAATAATCGTTGCATTGAGTCCTGAAACTTGTGCAACTGCGGTTTCTTTTTCTTCTTCTATCACGCGAATTGAGTTCATGAGCTCAAACATAGGAACTTCGGAAGCTATCACTACATGATCACTTTTTGTGATGTATTTTTTAGAATCTAACAACCAACTTTTATTAAAATCGATGGTAATTTTTGAATCACCTATAATAGTTGCATTAAAGGTTGTAGCAATGACTTCAGGAAGTCTCGACTGTGAAACTCTGATAATTCTAAACGAAGGTGTACCTCCAGATTTTAATACTTCACGAACAACGCGTATTGTTTGATTTTTTGTAGAAATTCTCGAAGGAATCGTTAATGTATACGCCAACTTTCCACTCGTTAAAGCAAGTGCGCTCGTAAGTGCCAACCACGATTTTGTATTTACATTGTAAAACTGCACTTGTACCTTCACGGCTTTTGCAGGCTTATTAGTTACATCATACAACAGATGCTTAAACTGAATACTTTGTATATTAATTGCCATGACTATTTTTGAATTGAAATTTTAGTGAGTACGTTTCCAACGTTCACTTCTATAATTAAAATGTTTCCATTAGTGAAGTCAACACCATCTACTTTTACTTGTGTTACCGCTTTTCCATTCACGTCTGTACGAATCTCACTAGTACTTAAGAAAGAAGTTCCATGATTTAAGGTTGCGCTCGGATTTAACAATTCTGTCTTTTGCTGATTGTAATTGAATTCAACCAATGCATCAGAAATCTTTTCACCAGCAGCATTAAACACCTCTACATCAATATCAAAAATATGAACATTAGAAGTCGCTTTTGGTGTAGCATTGATAATCATTTGCGGCAATCCTTCATTCGGAACTACTGCAATAAATCGCCCAGAAATGGTACTTGTTACTTTGTTCGTTTCTTTCGTATCTGTGGCTACACTTGCTACAGGTTTAAAAGCCAACGATCTTGAATATCCTTTCTGGTATGATTGTGCATGTGAGAGCGCTGCCGTTCTTCCCGCTACCGCAGTAGGTTCAGTACTTGTTTCTTTCTCAAATTCAGCTTCTACTTGTAAATTGAAATCTAAATATGGCAACGTATACAAAGTATTGGGTCTACCAAATTCGTCATAAGGTTTTACATTCCTCAAATGATTTTGCGCCTCATTCAAACTATCAGAAATTCCTAATAGTATTTGTTTTAAGGTTAATGCGTTATTTGCTGTGCTCATGTGTATATTTTTAAAATGCGAAACTGTCTTTTTGCTTTTTTACGTTTTTCAATGTGTCAATATCTTTTTTGATATTTTTGATGGTATTGAAATCAACATTTAATTTTTTATCGGCAACATTAAAGCTTTGCGTTTCTTCTTTTTTTGTTTGTTGTTGTTGAATGAAATCAAAATCGAACCCATTTTTCGTATTGGTATCCTGACCGCTTATAAAATCGACGGCTTTTAGCTTTTTCTCAAATAGATTGGTCACTGATTTGGTTTTTTCTAAACGTTTGTTAGCAGTATTGAATAACTGATTCACTTTGTCTAGTTTCTTTCCAGTTTTATTGACAATGTCCATTCCTTTGGAAACTTTTTTGCTAAAGGTTTGCAATTCAGGTGATTTCACAACGCTAGCCACTTTATTGATGCCAGCTTGCACTTCATTTCCTTTACTACGAATTGTATTGAACGTATCAATACCTTTTGATACTTTTTTGGTTACACTATCAAATGTGTCTATTGCTTTAGAAACCTTTTTTACAGTAGATTTTACTGTTTGTACTTGCTTTTTTTGCGCCGGATTGTTGACAAACGAATCGATTTTTTTTGCGCCTTTTTTCACTGCTGTAGAAACCGCTTCAGTAGGTTTCTTGCGTGGTTGCATTGGCGTACTTACTTTTCGTTTCCCGACATTCTGTAAAAGTGTTTTTTCTTGCCTTTTTGGTTTTTGCGTTTTTGGCTTTGGTTTTGAAAGCTTTTGTACAGTTGGTTTTTTTGGTGATTTTGAAGAAACCTTAGCTACGGATTTTTTGGTTTTCTTCGTAAAATCTTCAACAGACCTTTTTTCTTGTTGAACTCTATTTATAGATGCAAGTAGTGTTGTGGCTTGCTTCTTTTTCTTTGATACAATGGTAGTTTCAGGCTTACGCTGAACTTTTGGAATGCGAACTTCGGGTTTTGCAGCTTTCTTTTTATGAATAAAACCTGTATTTGGTTTCGCTTTTTTTCTCTTTTGCGAAACGGGCGGAACACTAGAAATTTCTCGTTCTTTATTCTTCTTGTTAAACGAAGGTGTTACTTCCCAACGATCATCATTTTTTTTGCGATGACTTTCTTTGCGTTTCCTAAGCTTTTCTTCGGCTGCGGCTTCCTCTTTCTTCTTTTGATCAATTGATTTTATATCATTCTCATACTTTCTATCTGTATTTGACTTTTGCTTCTTACCAGTAAGTTCTGCCATTTGATCTTCGAGCTGTTTTTGCTCTTCAATCAATGATTTTAAACTCGAATTAAATTCGGCAACATCTTCTAATGATTTGTCTGATTTTTTTGCCTCAGGAGAAAGCAACGAAGCTATATCTTCTATAGCTGCGTTTTCTTTCTTCGGAGTTTCTTCTTTTTTAACAAAGCTTTTCCAATGTTTAGCCATCTTTATGAACTGGTATTTGAATTATTTGAAGGTCTTTTACTTTCCAACTCATTTTCAATCAACGCTTGTAAACGTTGTTCAAAAACGGGTGGATTTGGAACGGTTACTAATTTGGTTCTCACTAAAGAACTTGCTTCAGCTGAATACTGGTATTTTTGCGAATAGCTAGCAGAAACGGTGGCGCTTACAGCTGCAAATCCTACATTAAATCCTCCAGTTACCGAAACGGAAGCTCCAAACTCTCTTGATTCCATCATAGAAACAGACATTTTACATTCAAAAAATGTATCTACAAATTGGTAAAATGTAGGAGTGAAGCCTAAAGCCAATAAACTATATTCTTCACCGCCCATTTCTACTTTGGTATTTACAAGTTCTTTTGCTAAATCCATAGAAACTCTATCCAAAGCTCTCTGTGCTTCTGCAATCCCTATACCCAGAGATTTAATCATCTCGGGTAAGGGTGCATTTTGTATTTCTCTGGTGATTCTACCCATGGATACTAGTTTTCTTCTTCTTCTCTAGCAATTGCCATTTGTTGTTGAACACGCTCTTCTAATGCCGCTGGTGGCGGGATTGGAACTAATTTCGTTTGTAACAAACTAGAACCTTCTGCCGAATAGCTATACTTTTGAGAGAAACCAGCATTTACTTGTGTTGTTGTCACAGTTTTGTTGGTTTTAAGACCTCTTCTCCAGCTAAAACTAGCACTTCTGTCTGTACTTTTTGAGTTTCTTTGGTATTGGTATGAAGATGATCCTTCTCGTGTAAACTTAATACTGATCGATACTTTGATAATTGTATCTACAAATTGATAGAAAGTAGGAGCAAACCCAAGTTCTAACATCGACAAACGCTGTGGTAAGTACAATGTTTTTTCTGGCTTTTCTGGTTTTTTCATCTTCTTTCCAGGTACAATGGTAGGCGCCGTTATAGAAGCATATACTCCAGTTCCTGCATTGTATTCATACCAACTTCCGCCGTTTCTGTAGTAAACATCTGCATTCTTCTGATCGTCAGGAGTAAATACAGCGTCACTCGCACCAATAGGACTTTTGTCTACGTTTACAACAGATTTGTCATATCCGTCTTCAATGTCATTAGCATCAATTTTAGAGATGATCGCTGCTCTGTAGGCTGCGTCTGAGTTAGAGTTATACAACTCAACAGCATCACTGGTTTGTACTTTTTCTTTTCCAAAGAACACACGACTGTCTTTGAAATTGATAAATTCTTTTCCGTTAATAGTAGATTTCACAGGACTTAATCCTCCCATCATTTCTGCTACTTCGATCGAGTTGGAATCTAATGCCATTTGTGCATTGGCAATAGATGTTGCCATGCTCTCGATCATTTGTCCCATAGGTACATTTAGTAATTCTTGCCCTATTTCTGGATTTTTATGAAACATATGTTATAATTTTTATTTGTTACTCTTCTTTGTTAATTGTTGCTTTTAATAATTCAAGATATATATCAGGTGCAGGCAACGATACAATCTTTGCTGCAATTGATGAGGAGCCTTCTGCTGATGAAGAAAACTTTCGTGAATAATGAGCCGATATAGATACGCCAAACATTTGTGTAGAAGTACTGTCACTACTACTATTGTTTGAGCTAGAACTATTGTTGGAGTTGCTGCTATTTCCATAGCTGAATCCTAATGCGCCTCCGTAGCTTTCAGATTCAGCCATAGAAAATTCCATTTTCATTTCTACAGAAGCTTCTGTAAAAGCGTAAAATGTGGGTGCAAAACCAAGGCTTAATAAACTGTATTCTTCATCGCCTAGATTAATCTTTACCGCGGCTAATTCATTTGCCAAACGAATGGAATTCGCATCTAAAGCCGATTGCGCATTGGCAATAGACATTCCGAGCTTTTCCAGCATCATTGGCAACGGAGCGTTGGTAATTTGTTGTATTACTTTAGGCGTTGTACTCATCAATAATTAGTTTGAATTTGTGTTTGTGTTTGTCAGCGATTGAATATAATTTTCCAATGCTGTTGGTGGCGGTACAGAAATCATACGTGCCGATACAGAAGCATTTCCTTCTACAGACATGTTGAACTGACGTGCATAACGAACATCTAATGAACCACTAATTGCCAACGAACGATCTCCTTTAAAATCTTTTTGAGATTGTTTTAATTTCGAAAATTCGTTTTGTGTTTCACCCACATATACTTTTGTGGTTTCTTTGTTCATATCGGCGGAAGCCTCATTATTTACCTTTACATTGACTTCTTTATTTTCTTTAGAGTGAATAAAGTAGTTGATCTTCGTTTCTTCGTGTAATAGGTAATACGTTTCGTTTACTTTTTCGATGTATAACTCTTGATATTTTCCTTTGCTATTCACTAAAGACGATAGTTGATTCGCGTTCGTATCGCGCAATACATAGGTTTTTCCTCCATATTTAAAAGTGATGTCTAAACCTGAATTGGCACTAGAGTTTGAAGTTTCTACATATACAAAATGGTCTGGTCCTGTATTTTTTGGAGCTGCTCCAGTTTTTGTAATTTCTCCTCCATTGAAAAGAATATAGTCTGGTGCACCTGCAGGAAATACAATAGTTACTTTACGAATATTGGCATCTTTTGCAGAACTTCCGTTGGCTAAAGATTCACCTTCAGTTTCTGTTTTTACACGAGTGTCATCAAAGGTAACACCTGCAATTTTACTCAGCTCACTTCTAAAAGAGTTTGCTCTTTTTTGACCTAAAGCTTCGTTGTATTTAGCATTTTTATCGCTTGTACTTCCGCTTCCATCAGTATATCCTTTGACAGTAATATTTAAAGAAGTGTCTCTTTTTAAAAGCATAGCTAAAGCTGTCACATCTGCTAGATTTACAGCATCTGATTTTACGCCGTTAGAATAGGTATAATTCATATCATACTTGTCCCAACCAAAGAAAAATTCATGTACTTTTTTTCCTCCAGATCGGTGAATTCCATCTGCGTTGATTCCCACCACAGTTCCTCCGTTAGCAGTTCTTGCGTTTCCAAGAGTGGTTGCATAATCGGTTTCTTTGGTGAATTTTTTACCTGGACTACCACCTTTCAGTGTAATTTCTGGTTTTGGATTGCTTGAAGGATACGATGAAGAATCTAGTTTTAATAAACCTTCTGTATCTGTGTGAATGTACGGTTCTGTAATAACTACATAACCTTCTTCTTTTGCAATATACACAGCAGTTGAGCTGTTTTCTTCAAGCTTTCTTTCGTCTTCAATAACACTTTCTACGCGCAATTCATTCGCTTCATCACGCATTTGTTCTTTCGCTTTCTCTACTTTAGAATACGAACCTTCTTCTTTGTGAATTTTGAATGATTTTTCATTGATGCTAACATCTTCTGAAGTTTTTGCTTGTAACGAAATATCTTTTTGCGTTTTAGAATACTTGCTTAAAGATTTGCTTTTGTTTTGCTTTAATTGATTAAAGAAATCTTTGTCAAAAGTGGTGTTGTTTTTATAATCCACCGATAAGCTAAAGTCTACTTCAACTTCTTCTTTGACTGCCATTTTTAAGCTGATGGATGCTGAAATATCAGCATAATCAAAAGCATAAAATGCGGGTTGAAACCCTAATTCTAATAATGATTTCCCAGCTACTTTACTTTCGGAAAGTCGAATAAGCTGCGAAACCGAGTTCGTGTCGAGCCGCTCTTGAGCTTCTGCAATACCCAAGGCGAGCGCAGTTACCATACTACTAACGTCTACGTTTTGTAGTATTTTTGATCCCTGATCAAATGTTTGTACGTCTGCCATTTTCTGTTTTTAAAAGTTAGAATGGAGAAATGCCCTCAGGTAAATCCATGGCAATTTTGGTGTTTACTGATTCTTTTCTCACAATAAAATAATTATGTTTTTTTTGGAGTCTGGTCAATTGGTCTCTATTGACTTTGTATCCTCTTTGCAACCAACCTAAAAGCTCATCTGTAATAGGTTGTTTACCTCTTCCGAGATCCTTTTGAATCTCTTGAAGCAATGTTCTTGCTTCGTCTTGTTCTTCTCTTAATACATGCTGAATTGCTTGACGCTCGCTTACAAAAGCATTGTGCTTTCTCACGAAAACACTTTGTTCTTTATCTTTTAAGAATGAGCGATAGTTTTCACAAAATTCAATCACTTGATCATGTGCGCCAGAAAGTTCTAAGGTTTCCATAACGCACTGACTGTAGTGTTGAAAAAAGAGTTCGCTATCTTTTTCTTGTTGTGACATTTTCATTGCTTCTTTATAATGGCGTAATGCTTCTTTATAGTTTTTGTCTAAAGCGTGCATTTTTCCACGTTCTGCAATTCGGTAGTGTAGCATATTTTTTTCCATGACTAATTGATGATTTCTGGGTTACATTGTACTTGTTCTAATTGTGCTAAAAGGTATCGTGCAATTAATGGCGGCACTTCTTCTTTGCTCGTCCAGTTGGTTGCATTTGCTTTTGGTAAATCTTCTTGAGCAATGAATTGTGCCAAGATTTTAGTGACATTTTCAGCATCTTCAATGGCTGAAACTTGTAGCTTTTTCTTAAAGATGAAATCTTTTTCAATAGTTGTGATCATGCCTATTGAAGCACAATCAGCACTAATTGTTGTTGCTTGATTTCTATTCACATTTTCAAATAATGAAATAGGAAGTGCAGCATGTATATCTTCTAAAATTTCTGCGGGCATTCCAATTTTTTCTACCAAGAAATTGACATGTGCTTCTTTAGAAACATCAAAATCATTTAAAAGAATAGATACTAGTTGATGACTTTGATTTAAGAGTTTTACAGCTTTGTCAGATTGGTATTGTCTCCACAGTAACTGCGAATGATCGTACGATACATTTTCAATTACATAGGCAGTAGGAGTTTCTTCAGCTTTTGTTTTTAGAATTTTTTCAATATTTCGCAATTTTACATCCGAAGCTTCTTTACTGATAAGAATTGTATATGCATCTTTACGCGGATTTGAGAAGTGCACATTGGCATCCGTACGTTTTTGTAATGCTTCTGCCGTTGCTACAGATACATTTCCAAGTACAATACTTGGTTCATTCAACAATAAGTTTAATACTTCCGATTGCTTGCATCCTAAGAATACAGCCAATTGTTCAATGACCTTAGGTAATGACAAAATATTATCGAGACTTACACTGATATCAATAGACTCAGTTTTTAAATCGATTTCGTCATCTTTGGTACAAACTGACACATCTAAACCTAGTTTTGTAAGTGTGTCTTCTGCTTTTTGCGCTGTATCTTTATCTACTTTTTGAAATAAAACAGATGGTGCGTTGTACAATAGTTTCAGTATATAGTCTTGTGGGACTTTTAAAGCTTCCGACAATACTTTTGAAGCTCCAGGAGTTGCGTTTCCTATAGAGTTAATAATTACGGTATTTTCCATAAAGAGTTGTAGTTAATATTAGAGTGGTAAAACTACTTCCATACGGGTTTTTAGTTGCGAGTGTTTTTATGCTTTTTGATTCAGTGTTTTCCCCTTTTTTTAATGGGTGAATTTATGTGAGCCCTTATTTTACAGTATTTAAGCCCATATTTTAGGCTTCTAATGAGCACGTTTTTAGACTTGTATAATTGTTGATTCTAAAGAGATGAAGCGTAATTTTTGATAGAAATTGTTACAGAAACGATAAAATCTTTACAGCGGTATAATTTTTGCGTATCTTTCCGTTGTATAAAATATCATGCAGTTGAAAATTAAAAACATTAGTACACTCATACTACTTTTACTGTTTTCGGTAAGTAGCTATGCTTCATATATTCTGATTCCGATGGATTCAGAATCACAAAAAGATCATTTAAAGGCGTACGGAATTACTTATTGGTCGCTCGAAAAGAAGATTAAAGTCAAATGGTTGCTCAATTATCGCGGCGGTTCATTTTTGTTGCCTGCGGTTGATGCCGTAGAAAAGGAATGTAAGATTCGCGGCGTTTCTTATGAGATTTTATCAGATGCTAAGACGAATACTATTTTAGAAGAAATTGCGAGTCCAAGTAAAAATCAGGAAGCCGTTATTTTGGAAAAAGCGCCAAAAGTTGCGGTATATTCTCCAAAAGGAAATGTTCCTTGGGATGATGCCGTTACGATGGTGTTGACCTATGCTGAAATTCCATATGAAGTTGTGTATGATGAAGAAGTATTGGCGGATGATTTGATAAAATACGATTGGTTGCACTTGCATCATGAAGATTTTACAGGTCAATATGGAAAGTTTTATGGTATTTACCGATCGGCACCTTGGTATATTCGAGAGAAGAAGGAAGCAGAAGCATTGGCGAAAAAGTTAGGATATTCAAAGGTTTCAGAAGAAAAGCGCGATGTTGCTTTAAAGATTCGTGATTATGTAATTGGTGGCGGATTTATGTTTGCCATGTGCAGTGCTACAGATAGTTTTGATATTGCGTTGGCGGCAGAAGGTGTTGATATTTGCGAGCCAATGTTTGACGGCGATGTGTCGGATAGAAATTATCAAAATAAGATAGACTTCAATAAAACTTTTGCGTTTACAAACTTTGAATTAGAGAGAAGCTCGACTAAATATGAGTTTTCTTCGATTGATATGACTTCAAAACGACGCATCATAAAAGATGCAGATTATTTCACGCTGATGGATTTTTCAGCAAAATGGGATCCAATTCCAACCATGTTGTGTCAAAATCATACCGCATTAGTTAAAGGTTTTATGGGACAAACAACAAGTTTTGATCGTTCACAAATAAAACCATCTGTATTGATTTTAGGAGAGAATAGAACCAATGGAGAAGGTCGTTATATTCACGGAATTAAAGGAAAAGGATTTTTTACATTCTATGGCGGACATGATCCGGAAGATTATCAGCATAGAGTAGGAGATCCAAAAACAGAATTAGAATTACATCCAAATTCGCCAGGATATCGCTTAATTTTAAATAATATCTTATTTCCAGCGGCAAAAAAGAAAAAGCAGAAAACTTGATTTTGACAGATTCTTTAGTGTTTGAAATTTAGGTTTTGAATATTAAAGAGTTTCAAACAGACAAAAAATACGATAAACAAACCAGCAAGTTAAACTTAAGTTGCTGGTTTTTTTGTGTATAAAACTTACTGTTTTACGTTCACAAATCATCTAATTTGGGGCAGCAGTTGTTTTTAGTTCGATACTTTATAAGTAGTTTTAGTATAGTATTAATTTAAAAACAATTTATGATGTTAGAAAAATTAGAACAATTTTCAATTGAAAATCTACATGCTATTCAAGGAGGTTATACAGCTACTGATGATCTCTGGAAATGGCGTACAAGCTAGGACATATAGTATTTAAAGAGTTTAGTATTAATTTTAAAAGCCATAGTTATGTTAGAAAAACTAGAGAAGTTTAGACTAGAAAATCCCAAAGTTATTTACGGGGGAAGTGGATTGACAGGGATTCAAAGAATTGAACTCATAGGATAAACGTAAGCGGACTTCGGTTCGCTTTTTTTTGAATTTTAGTTCGTTTTCCCCAAAAAGTGCCAACATAAATCGTTCAATTTAGGATATAACCAATTTGTAAGCTTAGTATTTATACGTTGTTTAGCAGCATTATTAATTTTAAAACTTTTATTATGAAAAAAGACAAATTCACAAAATTTAGACTCAACAAGAAAACAATTTCTAAGTTAGATGCACTGCATCAACGAGGAGGAAATAATATTGAGTCTTTGGCAAAACCATGCATATTGACGCTTGATGTAAACGGTATTAATATTTGTTTTGAGACACAAGCTTATAAAACATGTGGCGAAAGTATTTTGATAGATTGTATTACACAAACGGAAATGCCTACGTGTAGAGATTGTATATAAAGAATATGAAATTGAAAAGCGAACTTGAAAGAGTTCGCTTTTAGATTGTTAATTGCTAGTCGTTAGTAAATATAAAATTTCATTGATTGACTTGGCGCTGATGGGTTTTGTGATATAGTAATTCACGCCAGCTTCTTCTGCTTTCTGCCTTGATTCAGGAAATACATCGGCGGAGCAGGCAACAATTGGAATGTCTTTTTTCTCTTTTTCTAAAGCACGAATGGCCGCAGTTGCTTCCAAACCGTCTAAAACAGGCATTTGAATGTCCATAAGAATCAAATCAAAATCTTGCATTTTTACGACTTCCACAGCTTCTTGACCGTTTTCTACAATCGTAGTTTCTGCATCCCATTTTTTGAGCAATTGTTTGATGAACAACTGATTCAACTTGTTGTCTTCAGCCACTAAAATACGTTTGTGACGCAAATTGTGATTGATGTTTTGTGTGCTTTGCAATTCTACATCGCTCAAATCACTGACCGTATAGTTAAGATCAAAATGAAAGGCTGTCCCAACATTTTGTTTGCTTTTTACCGTTAATTTTCCGCCTAAAAGCGAGACTAATTCTTTGGTAATACTCAAACCTAAACCTGTACCTTCTGGCTTTTTTTCACTGTGATTTGACTGATAGAAGCTTTCAAAAATGCTATCGAGATTTTCTTTCGGAATCCCATATCCAGAATCTTCAATGGTAAAGTACAATTGAATGGTTTTATCTTTAAGTTCTTTGGCAATAATGTTGATATTGATAAAGCCTTTTTTGGTAAACTTTATGGCGTTTCCAATTAGATTGTTCAAAATTTGACTCAATCGGTATTGATCGCCCACAATATATTTAGGAATCGTATTGGCAATATTCATGGTAAAATCGAGTCCTTTTTCTTCAGCTTTAATCTTAAATCCTTTATGAAGATTGGAAATGAGTTCTGTAAAATTGAAATCTACCTTCTGTACATTCAGTTTTCCGGCTTCAATCTTAGAAAAATCTAAAATATCATTGACAATCATCAACAAATTTTCCGTAGAAAATCGGATAGCTTCAATGTTTTCATATTCTTTTTCACTTCCCGTAAAATCTTTTCTATTGAACAATTCAGACAAACCGAGAATTACATTCAAAGGTGTTCGAATTTCGTGACTCATATTTGATAAAAACGTCGTCTTTGCTTTGGCAGATTTCTCTGCAATTACACGCGCTTCTTCAATACGAATCATGTTTCTGATATCTTTTGATATATCACGAATCACACAGAAAAACAACACTTTACTGTTGATGTATATTGGATTGATTTTTAAGTTGTAATAGATAATCTCATTATTCTCATAGATTTCAAATTCAAAAAATTCTTGTGCTAAACCTGCATTTGTATTGAGAGAGAATTTTTCAATAATCGCTTTCAGTTTTTCAGAAAACGCTGCGGGCAAAAGCTTATAAAAGTTAATTTGGTTTTCATGCGCATTGATGAATTCTGCCGCTTTTTTATTGGATCGAATAATAATTCCATCTACATTAAAAATGATATTTGCGTCTAATGAGTTGTGAATTACCGCAGAATAGAGCTTTTCATTTTCTTCTAATTCTTTTTGAATTTGAGACTTTTGAAAAATCTCTTTGCTTAGTTTAGAATTGATATCTTCCAAACTTGAGATTTGAGATTTAAGCAAGCGATGCAATTGCCCTTTGCTTGGTAGGTTTACGTTTTCTGCAACCAATAATTGTTCGGGGACTAAATTCACAGTTATGGTAAAGTTTTCGAGTAAATAGTAGTTGTTAAAGTGTTTATTGTAGGCGTTATTATAGATGCTCAACATTGCATTTACCCCAAGACTTTCTTGAATTTTCTTTTGTATTAAATTCGAATATTCAAAGAGTTCTTTTAAAATAGAGGATGCTTTTTGCTGCGTAACTACTTCAAACGACAATGGAGAATTGACAAGTAGATTTTCAGCTTCGACTAAAAAGCTATTATTAAAATTTCCGAGTAGGTCTTTTGATTTCAATAATACATCTTTCAAAAACAACTCTGATAAGATTACTTTTTGTGTATGATCATCTGAGATAAATATGGTACGTATTTCATCGGCATCGTTCAGTAAGGGGAATTTTTGCAGTATTTTTTGACGAAATTGCGCTTTATTAAATTTAGTATCTGGTTGTAACGCTAAAAAATCTTCAATCTCTAAGTATAAATTGGGGAAATTTTCAATGCGTTTATCTTCAAACATATTGTCAAATACCTTAAGCTTAGAGCTTAATTCGTAATGAACGTAATATTTGTAGAGCTGCGTCTTTACATCTTCTAATAGGGCAGAAATTGTAACGCTAAGAGATGCGTTCTTATTTTTGGTAGCTTTCTGTACGTTACGTTTTAAAAATTTATTAAGATAGGACATTTCTAAATCTTGCTAGCCTTATATATTTTATAAAATCCTAAAGCAGATAATCCCCAAGTTGCAATCAATGCAGTAAACCAAACGATTTTTCCAATAGCATGTCCAAGTAACTCATTAAATAAGTTGTAACCGTACAAATGATCTACTTGCATGTGAAGGTGTCCGATTGCCATAACTAAAAATCCCCAGGCAATTAGGTTCATTCCTCTTCCAAATTTTCCGCCGCGAAGTCGTTTTGCTGTTAAGAAACAAAAGACGAGCGCAATAATTAAAAAAGGCAACTCTAATAGCCCGAACAATTCTCCTTGGGAGAAGGTTTCGGAAGTGGCAGCATGCTGGTGTTCTTGCAATACAGTTGCTACACTATCAACCATTGTATTCGATAGAATATTAGTCATAAACAATAAATAGGGGAATTCGACCTAAAAATATGATAAATTGAAAAAATATCAAATTTTTAAGGGTTAAATTGAAGATATTTTTTTGTTTTTGTGAATTTATGCAGAAATATGCAAAGAAATTGAAAAAAAATGTATAACGAATACCGTGGATTTTGTGTGATTTTTAGAAGTATATGCGTTTTTTCTATTTTTAAATTGTAAGTAGTTTGGCATTCAATAATTTGTGTAGAATATTCTGTTTAGCGTGAGTTCTATGAAAATCAGTTGTAACTATCATAGAACTCACATTAATTATTTTTTTGAATCGATATAAAAAGGATCTACAGCTTTGTAACAAGCAATAATTTGTGCATTGCTAAGCTTGTACAATTGTGAAATTGGTATTTGCGTTGCATCATAATTTTTGATTTCACTATGATTTTTGAGAATCCATTCTTTGGCAACATCTACAATCATTTTGTTAGACATTCCCGTTGGAGAATTATTTACACCATCAATCATGTTGGCTAATTCTAATCGTGGTTCGTTGCTAAATACTATTTGAGACAAACGTCCTCGATATTCAATAACAGTAGATCCTAAAGCTCTATAATTATCTTTCAAAACTTTTTTATCTAACGAATGACGTCCTTCATGTGCAAACATTGTTGCTCTGTCTCTGTAGGCTTCATACATTTCAATAAATTTTAATTGTAATTGTATGCCTGTATAGCCTTGTGTTTTTAATGTATTGTATAAATCATTCAAAGCATCCAGTTCTAGCTTTTGAGATAAACCCGAAAAAATAGTTTTTTCATCGGTACTGTTACTGAATAGTTTTTCAGCAATTTCTTTTTCGATTTTCCCTCTTTTTACCGGATCCGTAATACGTTGCCAAGCATTAATAGGTAATGATTTAAAAAGTTGTTTTACACGTAAAAAACCATCTTCAACAGCAAATCCGCCTGCGCCACGATCTTCCCAAAACCAACTTGGATAGCCATTAGAAACCATCATATCTATTTCTGTAAAGGTAAAATCGCTTTCATGATTGTATTGTTTAATGGTTTCCGTTCGTTCATTTACAATATGTCCCATGATCATTCCTAACGTACTTGAGCTGCTAGTAGAAGCAATAATTTGTACAGTTCCGAAATGAGTTCTCAGTTTTTCTCGAAATTCACGGATGCTATATTCACTACTTTTCTTTTTGAAAATGGATAATGTATTCATTAAATTATCATTAGTAACTCTAAAATTGCTAATAAAAGCCTCTCTATTTTTAGTATTCTCATCTTCATTTTTCTCAATGGCAGACAAGCGATAGTATTCATCTGTAGTATCTTTTAATTTTTTGAGATAGTTGGTGTAATGTATAATATCTTGAATTTCTGAATCAGCTTTAATTTTCGCCTGTATACTATCGTTTTCTCTTAGAGCTACTAATTTGGCAAAGTCGTAAAATCTAGAATTCGCTAAAGAAACAATAATCGCTTTTGTTCGTTGAAAATTTGAGGTTTCTGAATTCCACATAGGTAATTCAAGTGACAGTAATTTTGCAGGTTCTTTTAAATAAGAATACGCAGCGTTTACATCGACAAAGCGATAATATGCCAACCAACTTTTCAGTGCCAACGATCCGTCTTTTAAAAGTAATGACACACCTAGTAAAACTTCAGCGGCATTAACATGTGTAGGGTTTTTGGCTAATATCTTTTGTAATAGAGTAGACGCTTTGCGTAGTTTGGATGTGTCAATAGGTTTTTGTTGAAGCGTTACGTTTGTGGCTTCTTTTAATATTGTCTTACTGTATAAATACGTAGCATAGGTACTATCGGAAGCAGAAGTTGCAGTCTCAAGAGATTTCTCAGCAGCTACTAAAGCGTTCGAATAATTGTGAGCTTCACTTTCAATTCTGTTCAGTACAACATAGCTTTCGGAAACATAATCTCCAATTTGTATGGCTTCCATGAGTCTTTTTTTTGCTTGATTATAATCCTTATAAAACTTCCAATCTTGCAGACTTAACTTTCGTAGCGCAATGCATCTATCTTTCTTGGATACATTTGTTTCCTTTAATAATGCGCTAAACAATTCTCTAGAAGTTTCTAGGTTTAGCGAATTTTGCGCTTTAAATGCTGCTAATAATTTTGGGTGATTGTTTGACTCTTGCGCATAAGAAGTCAGATTCGCAATACATATTATAAGTAGTAAAAAAATACGTTTCTTCATTTTTAAATAGTTTACAAACAAATATAACTAAAGTTTTAGTTTAAACTAATTTTTTAGTTGAATAATTTTTGAGATGATTCTATTGCTATTTAAAATAGGAGTGGAGTTTGGTTGATACTAAACGGATGTGAAGAGTGACTGCAAAATAAGAGCATAAAAAAAACCGATACTTTTTAGTGTCGGTTTTCTAAGCGAAATATATATTATTTGACGATTTATTTTACTTTATCAACGATTGCTTTGAAAGCTTCTGGATGATTCATAGCTAAATCAGCTAAAACCTTACGGTTTAATTCGATGTTATTAGCTTTTACTTTCCCCATAAACTGAGAATAAGACATTCCATTCAAACGAGCACCTGCATTAATACGAGTAATCCATAATGCACGGAATGTTCTTTTCTTATTTCTACGGTCTCTGTATGAGTAACTCATAGCTTTGTCAACCGCATTCTTTGCAACTGTCCAAACGTTTTTACGTCTTCCAAAGTAACCTTTGGCTTGTTTTAATACCTTTTTTCTTCGGGCTCTACGAGCAACCGCGTTTACTGATCTTGGCATAATTTTAAATGATTTTTTGTAGTAGGCGGTCGATCATCGACACTTAGTCTTTTCTTAAATTGCAAATTAAAAACTTACAATATTGATAGGCCTAACTCCAGGGTTTATAAATTGTTTTAACCGAAAGAACGGATTACTTTAAACGTAATTGTTCTTTAATACTATTAACGTCACTCTCGTGTACTAATGTACTGTGCGTTAACTTAAGCTTACGCTTCTTAGACTTCTTTGTTAAGATGTGGCTTTTGAAGGCGTGCTTTCTTTTAATTTTACCAGAACCTGTAAGCTTAAAACGCTTTTTAGCACTGGATTTTGTTTTCATTTTAGGCATAATTCCTAAGTTGTTTTAAATATTTCGCTTATTCTTCAGTTCAACTCTACTAACATTAATTATGTTGAGCGGAGTAGAAACATTATTTCTTTTTTGGTGCGATGAACATAATCATTCGCTTTCCCTCTAATTTTGGCATTTGCTCTACCTTTCCATATTCTTCAAGTTCTTGTGCCAATCTTAATAACAAGATTTGCCCTTGATCTTTATAGATGATAGAACGTCCTTTGAAAAACACATACGCTTTTAATTTAGCTCCTTCTTTTAAGAACTTAACTGCATGCTTTTTCTTAAACTCATAATCATGGTCATCTGTTTGAGGACCAAAACGAATTTCCTTAACAGTAACCTTTGATGCTTTGGCTTTTAATGATTTCTCACGTTTTTTCTGTTCGTATAGAAACTTTTTATAATCCATGATCTTACAAACAGGAGGATTCGCTTTAGGTGAAATTTCAACTAAATCTAACTCTTGTTCGTCGGCTATGGCGAGTGCTTTCCTTGTTGGATAAACACCAACTTCAACATTATCTCCCACAAGTCGTACTTCAGGAGCATTAATTTTTCTGTTAATTCTGTGTGGATCTTCCTTGATTTCTCTTCTAGGAGCTCTACTTCTTTTTCTTCGTATTGCTATGGTTCTAAAATTTTAAGTTAAACATTAAATGGTTTCAAGCTATTCTTTACTTCTTCTTTGACTAATTCAGCAAAAGCCTCCATAGTTATAGTTCCGATATCGCCTGCCCCGTGTCTTCGTACAGAAACTGTGCCATCTTTTTCCTCTTGTTCTCCAATGATTAACATAAAAGGAACTTTGCTCATTTCTGCTTCACGAATCTTCTTACCGACAGTCTCGTTACGATTGTCAATTTGGGCGCGAATTTCGTTATTTTCTAACAAAGTTAAAACTTTTTTCCCGTAATTTTCATATTTTTCGCTCACAGGTAGTAGAATTGCTTGTTCTGTCATGAGCCATAATGGGAAATTTCCGCCTGTATGCTCTAATAAAATTGCAATAAATCGTTCCATACTTCCAAAAGGAGCACGGTGAATCATTACTGGTCTGTGCAATTCGTTATCACTACCTTTATAGGTAAGATCAAAACGCTCAGGCAAGTTATAATCAACCTGAATCGTACCTAACTGCCAACTTCTTCCAAGTGCATCTTTGACCATGAAATCTAATTTTGGTCCGTAAAATGCAGCTTCTCCATATTCAATTACATAATTTAATTCTTTTTCTTTCGCAGCATTAATGATGGCACTTTCGGCTTTTTCCCAATTTTCGTCAGATCCAATATATTTTTCTGGCTTTTCAGGATCGCGCAATGAAACTTGAGCTGTAAAATTATCAAATCCTAACGATCCGAACACATACATTACCAAATCAATCACATTCTTAAACTCCTGATCTAGTTGATCTGGTGTACAAAAAATATGTGCATCATCTTGTGTAAATCCTCTAACTCGAGTCAATCCATGTAACTCTCCACTTTGTTCATAACGATATACCGTACCGAATTCTGCGAAACGTTTTGGTAAATCCTTATAACTAAATGGTTTTGCATTATAAATTTCACAGTGATGCGGACAGTTCATCGGTTTTAATAAAAACTCTTCATCATCTTTTGGAGTTGTAATCGCTTGGAAGCTATCTTCTCCATACTTTGCAAAATGACCAGAAGTAACATACAACTCTTTTTGTCCAATATGTGGAGAAATGACCATTTCATAACCAGCTTTCTGCTGTGCTTTCTTAAGGAAATTTTCCAATTGCGAACGCAAAGCAGCTCCTTTTGGTAACCATAAAGGCAATCCTTGACCAACTTTCTGTGAAAATGTGAATAATTCTAATTCCTTTCCGAGTTTTCTATGATCGCGTTTCTTTGCTTCTTCTAATAACTCCAAATATTCTTTTAGCTCTTTCTGTTTAGGGAAAGAAACACCATAAATACGAGTTAGCTGTTTATTATTTTCATCACCTTTATAATAAGCACCTGCAACGCTCATTACTTTCACGGCTTTTACAATACCTGTATTTGGAATATGACCACCGCGGCACAAATCAGTAAAAGTATCATGATCACAAAAAGTAATCGTTCCATCTTCCAAGCCTTCTACAAGATCTACCTTATAATCATTTCTACCTTTATAATAGGATAATGCTTCCTCTTTAGTTGCAGAGCGCATCTTAAAATCATGCTTTCCTCTTGCAATCTCAAGCATCTTCGTTTCAATCGTCTTAAAATCCTTATCGGTAATCACGGTATCACCCATGTCTACGTCATAATAAAACCCTCTATCAATAGCTGGACCAACCCATAATTTAGCACCTGGATACAATTCCAGAATTGCTTGCGCTAAAATATGTGCAGAAGAATGCCAAAAAGCTTTCTTTCCTTCATCATCTCTCCAGGTATATAATATAAGAGCTCCATCTTCCGTAAGTGGAGTAGTGGTTTCTACGGTTACACCATTAAAGTTTGCAGAAATCACGTTTCTTGCAAAACCTTCACTAATATTCTTGGCAACATCCATTGGAGTCACACTCGAATCAAATTCTCTAACTGAGCCGTCTGGCAATGTAATTTTTATCATACAAAAATAAATATTAAGCAGGCAAAGATAATACGAACCAAAATCCTGTACAATATATATGTGTATTATATGAAAATAAATAATCAGATATCTAAACCCAACACCCAACACCCAACACCAAAGACCTAATGGGGTTTCCCTTTGTCTTTTTAAATAAAATACAAAGGGTCACGCTTTCGCCAGTCGCTCTCACTAATAGTATATAGTATATAGTGTAATGCAATCTACTAAGTAAAGTAAAAAGCAAGGTCACTAAGGGTAGCCGAAGTGAGGAGCTTCAACAATGCCTCAATCGTTAACCCACAACCAAGCAAAAGCCAAACAAACAAATCAACAAATAGACAAATAGACAAAAGTCAAAAAAAAGTTTGCGATATAAATAGCTAATAAATAAGGCATTAAAAGGATGGTTAAAAAAAAGGCAAAAAAAGGTTTATAAAAAAGTTGGATGGAATAAAAAGCTGCTTATATT